>JASDSY010000010.1:0-273741 GCA_041441465.1 Candidatus Wallbacteria bacterium | reverse complement strand
TAGAGCACATGATTTTTAATCATGGTGTCACTGGTTCGATTCCAGTATGGCTCATAGGCAAAATTTATTGAGTTATTATTGTTATTTATGATTTGATACTTGAATAATTTTTGCTTTTATAATGCGGAAGTGGCTCAGTGGTAGAGCGTTACCTTGCCAAGGTAAACGTCGCGGGTTCAAATCCCGTCTTCCGCTCTAAATTTAAAGCCTGAGGTTCAATATGAACTTCAGGCTTTTTCATTTTTACTTAATATTATTTTTTATTCTCGAAAATATAATCTTTTTTACCTAAATAAAAACAATTCTCAAAATTAAAATTCTTTGTTTGAATTTTAAAATCAAACTCATTTTCCATTTTTAAATTATTTTTTTGTTGAATTATATTTTTATATTTGTTATAATAAAAAATTATAGTAATATCTGGCTTTTAAAAATTAAAGGCCATGTTATATTTTTCCATTTTCGGGAGAATAGTTAAATGAATGTATATAAATTTATCCGCCGTAAATTAAAAATAATAAATAAACTTGTCCTTCTAATAATGCTTATTTTACCTGTTATACAGCCGGTTTCATCTGTAATGGCAGCGGAAAAAAATGAACGGCAGCCGCAAAAAAAACAATTCAGCCTTATGGATACGCTTGAAAAAGAAAAAGCGAAAAAAATAAAACAACGGGTAAAATCGAATGAGTCTGCGGCTGATGCGGCGGCAAATCTTTCGGGTGAAACCTCTTTTTTAAAAAAATTTGATAAAGATGAAAACAATAATTATAAATTTTATTTGAATATTTTACAAAATTCCGTTATTTCTGTCTATCTCGCATCTAACAATGAAAAAAAAGAAAAAATATATGAATTATTTGCCAATAAGTTCTTTTATAAAGACGGCTCTGAGCCTGTCGAAATAAATTTGACGGAAGCACTTAAAAAATACGGTATAATCGAAAAAATTTCTGATGACGAAGGGGCCCCTGGGGCGAATAAAAGTTCTGAAAATCCTGAATATAAGTACTCGAAGGCGAAAGCCGAGAAATACCTGCTCCGCTTTGATATTACAACAGTTTTGCCGAAGGAGACGCTTAAAATTGGAATGCAGGGAAGGGCGAGCGGGCTGCTTTCGTCGCCGCGAGGCATTTGCTGCGATTCGACCGGTAATATTTATGTGGCTGATTATGGTAATGACCGTGTTCAAAAGTTCGACAGGAATGGTAATTTTATATATGAATTCGGAACATTTGCCTGGGATGAAACCGATACTTCAAAAAACACTGTAGGTACTTCTAACGCCGTGACATTTAACGAGCCTGTCGGAGTGGCTGTTACGAATAAAAATATATTTGTTTCGGAAAAAGGCAATAACAGGATCCAAAAATTCGATAAAGACGGTAATTTTGTTTTAATATTCGGAGGCGAAGGCCGCGCTACAGGACGTTTAAGCTCGCCGGCCGGAATCGCCACCGATTCGTCAAATTACTTATGGGTGTGCGATTCTAAAAACGACCGCGTTCAAAAATTTGACACTAACGGTAACTTTATGCTTGAAATCGGCGGATTTGGCTATGGCAGCGGCAAATTTAACGAGCCTACCGATATCGCGATAGACTCTAAAAATCAGATTTATATACTTGACTCGCAAAATAAAAGAATCGCGGTTTTTGACGAATACGGCAATAATCACGGCGAAATAAATATAAAAAACAAAGAAATAGAAGGTGTAAGCGCGCTTGCGACGTATCTTGACAAGATGATACTCGTCGGCGTAAAAATCGATAGGGCATATAAAATTGCAGCATTTTCACCGGCAGGGGTTTTTCTCGAGTATCTGAGCGGCGAATATGAACAAATAAGCTCTATAGCTACGAATAAAGACGGCGATATTTTTATTTCGGATGCCGGGCGCAGCAATATAATTAAACTTGCTTCTGAAAATACCGCAAGCAGTCATTATTTGAAAATTACGGAGTTAAGAAAATGATTTTAAATAGCACGGACGCTAAAAATATTAACAGTCACGAACGGATAGGAATTAAATTAAAGGCTGCGGCCATCTTTACGCTTCTTATGATTACTTCCGCGGTTAATTCAGGATGCGACCTGACGGACGCCCTGCTCAAGGGAAAATATAACACGAAATCGGCGATTAAACAGGCTGAAGCGAAAAAGCAGGAAATATTATCCGAAAAAGATAAGTTGAAGCCTAAATTTATGTTCGATGACGATGAAAAGTATTTTAAGAATTATCTCGATCTCAAGGAAGAATTCTTTTTTCTCGATAAATTTGCATATATTAATGCCGCGCCCATATCGAATTTTGATATTGATAAAGACGGCAACTTTATAACTTACGATAAAAATACCGGCATTCTTTATACGTTCAACAAATTCGGCAATCTTATCGAAAAGGTAAAATTAAATTTTGGCAGTGAATCCAGAATATTAGCTCCAAGTAATATAGTTGAAGACCTCGACGGCAATATAATAATGACTTGCAGCATTCTCGGACGTTTTTACCGTTTTTCAAAAAACGGAGCGCTGCTTTGCTCAAACGACATTTCCGAATCTGAAAAAAATGATATAATAAAGCTTAATTTTGCGACAAAGCGGTTTTCATTCGATGAATATACCATATACGCCGATATAAGGACCGCTAAGGTTTATTTTTATATGGACGGCAAAAAAGCCTTTGAATATTCATATGATCAGCTTTCCGACGAGATTTATTTTTACCGCGGCCCCGCGGGCGGTTACTTTATGATCGACTCGGCCAACAATACTATTTTAAAAATTGTGCCGTCGTTCGATGAGGAAACTAAAAGACCTGTTAAATGTCAGCTTTTAAAATATTCGGGAAATAAAATATTACAAAATACCAACGGCGACATGTTTATTCTCAGGAAAAATGCCAGGGTTATCGACAAATTGAACGCACGCGGAGAAGCGGTATCTCAATACGGAGTCGTAAAAGAAGGAAATGTGTCGATTAATAATATTTTTCCGGCCGACTTCGCTATAGGACCTGATGACAGCGTTTATATCCTCGACGACAAGAATTACAAAGTGAATGTATATAATAAATCAGGCGTTTTCAGCTTTTCTTTCGGAAGCTACGGCAAGCGCCCCGGCAAATTTTCAATGCCGGTCCATATAATTACCGACAAGCTCAAACGCATAATAATTTTTGACGGCGAACGTAACGAGGCTATCGTTTTCGGCCCGAACGGAGAATACATAGAATCATACGGCGATATACTCGGGCCGAACTCGCTCGCTCATTATGGAATGTATGTCGATCTTCATGAAAAAATACATATCTTTGATTTTACCGGCAATGCTCATTATTCCATACCTTATGAATTTCAATTCATAAAAATTCTGAACGATTTTTTTGCGGCCAAAAATAATTATCCGCCGAATTTTGCTACAATCGACCAGGCCGCCAATTTCATATTTTTCGATTTTAACGGCCAGCGAAATATTGTGGTTTCCCCGATGGCGCACATAAAGGCCGCGCGTGTTCCGGATGAAATCAGTTCTAAAAAGACCGAGCCTAAAAAAATATATATAAAAAGCATATGCGATGACGGGCAGGGAAATGTCTTGGGACTCGGCAAGGATATGCCGTATATATATAAACTGAACATTAACGGCAGAATTATTACTAAGTTTAAGCTGCCGAAGCAGCCGCAGTCATATATGAATGTCTGTTCGGATATGTTCAGGAATTTTTATTTACTTGACAGGGATGAAAAAAGGATAGTTAAGTTTGACGAATACGGCAAATACCAGAATTCTTATATTTCAGCCGGAGTAATTGCGCCGCCGCTAAAGAATCCAGATATTCTCGTGCTTTCGAAAAAGACTTATTCGTTTTTAATTGAAAATGAAAACAAGCGCTGTATTGTTTTTTCCACTTTAAATGAAAATTTTACTGTCGATTCGGTAATAAATCTCGCAGAGAGCGCTACTTTAGGGAATTTTTATGTCATCGACGCGCGTGTCATAGATAATAATTTTTTTGTGCTGGCATCTTCAAATGATAATCTTTGTATGTTTAAATACAAGGTTATCGACCGTTATAAAAATGCGGTTCAGCTTTTTTCGCAGGGCCTTTTTCAGGAAGCGCTCGTGGAATTTGAAAAATACCAGCGCCTGGGCATCGCCAATCCGAACTCGTTATATTATATGGCTCAGTGCAACAGAAATCTCGGCAAGAGTTACGAAGCGGCTTTGATTGAAGCTGAATTACTTAAAAAATATAAAAACTCTGAAGCTGCAAAAAAAATAAATTAGTTTAGTTAATTTAGTCAGTTCGCCGGTCCAAAAAAAATTAATTAATCGATATAAAATTGGAGGAATGAATTTTTAGATGGATTTTATTTTTAATCTCAAAACTGTTTTAAGCGTCAAGAAAATCAGAAAAAATTTTACAGTGTTATTATTATTGGTGCTGGTTTTCATATTGAATACCGGCTGCGGCGGCAGCGACAAAGCACAAAAGGAAAATATCGACCTGCTTCCTAAATATCGCACAGCTGAAGAGTATTATAATCTCGCTACAGTCGCCGGGCAGAACGGAAAAATTGACATGGCTATCGCTAACTTTAAAAAAGCCATAGAAATCAATCCCGCTTCGGCCGAATCTTATGCGGGCCTCGGACTTGCGTATGCCAAGAAAAATGATATTCCAAATGCCATTTTATTTATAAAAAAAGGACTTTCGATTGACGAAAGCATGGCTCATGCGCATTTTAATCTGGGCATCATTTACGCCAAGCAAAATATCTACGATAAAGCGGAATTTGAACTGAAACGCGCCATAGAACTCGAGTCGAAAGAACCTCAGTATTATTTTAATTTAAGTCAGCTTTATACGAAAATGGGGGATTCATCGAAGGCGTCGCTTTACATGAAAAAATATGCCGATCTAGTTCCGAACGATCCTTATTCGCACTATAACCTCGGAGTATATTACCTTGAAAAAGGTATAAAAGATGCCGCTCTTGAAGAGTTCCAGGCGATACTGAAAATCGATCCTAACTTTAAGGACGCTTATTTTCAAATAGGCGTAATTTATCATAACGAAAATCTTATTGACAAGGCTATCGATATGTATAAAAAAACGTTAGAACTGGATTCTACATATATTAACGCCTGCATAAACCTCGGAGATCTTTATTATTTCGAAAAGAATGACCTTTCGAAATCTGCATACTATTATAATAAGGCATTGTCAATGGATTTCAATAATCAGTACGTTAAAAAAATGATAGCTAAAATTCAGGATGAAGGTCGCCGTTAATGTTTTCTAAAAATGATATAAAAGTCGAAGAAACGCCCACTCAACTTATTTTAAGAGTATCGGAAAAAATTTCACGGCGCAGTCTTGCTGGCGCTATAACGGAAAAAATTTTTTCGATAAGCGTGAAAAAAGAAAATCATCCTGTCGTATTAGACCTTATGACAAGGGCTATTACGACCGGGGAAATAGAATCGTTAAAATCGGATATCGAAAAAAAATGCAATGTCTTGATAAAAAGCGTTTACACAAACACGCGGAATGCGCTTAACAGGTCGCATAAAAATGATCAGGACACCGCGATTAACAAGGTGCAGGCGGCTAATAACGTTCTTTATGTAAAAGGCCCGGTAAGATGCGGCCAGAAAATTGAGCACAACGGTCCGATTACTGTAATAGGCAGCCTGAATGCCGGCGGCTATATAAAGGCATGCGGCCCGATAACTATTATGGGCGATTGCAACGGCGAATTATGGGCCTATTCAGAAACGCCTTCTGACGGCAATCTTTTTATAGTAGCTTCTTCGTTTTCCCCTGTTAAATTTAAGCTTGGCGAACAACAGATGCTGATTTCAGACATTCCTTCCGAATTGACGGGAAGACAGGTAATCTGCATTTTAAAAAACGGCGAGATCATTATCAGGCCCCATCCGGAAGGGCAATTGAACAAAGGATGTGTTAAGATATAAATGCCCGAAAATAATGAATTAATGAAAGACTTAAAAAATATAAATTCGTCCGTCGCGGCGGGCGGCGAGAAAAATCCGCAGCCGTCCGAGAAAAAAGAACGATACGCCAAAGTGTATACTATTGTTTCGGGAAAAGGCGGGGTCGGTAAAACTACCATAAGCGCTAATCTGGCTATGGGCCTTTCGCTTTTGGGCAAAAAAGTTTTGTTGATCGACGGCGATGCCGGATTAAAAAATCTTGAAATAATAATGGGGCTTGAAGAACATTGTAATTTTGACATTACTCAGTGCATAAACGGTGAAGTAAAATTCGCAGCTGCCTGCGTTCAGGACCCCCGGGCATCGTCGCTTTATTTTATAACCGCTTCGCAAACCGCCGATAAAAAAGCTTTATCCCCTGAAAAAATGGCGGAATTTTGCCACAGCCTTATGAAAGATTTCGATTATATAATAATCGATGCGCCGGCCGGAATTGAAAATGGATTTTTTTGCGCGGTAGCGCCTGCGACGCATGCGATTGTAGTAACGACGCCCGAGCATACGGCGCTTCGGAATTCAGATAAAATTACTGGATTATTGGAATCGGCCGGTATTTTAACCAAGAATATAAGCCTCATAATAAATAAAATCGAAACGCAGCTTATTGCCGAAAATTTGTCGCTCGAACCTGAACAGATACAGAAAGTTCTTAAACTTCCGCTGATAGGACAGATTCCGTTTGATTACGATATTACCGTTTCGAATTTTAAGAAAAGGCCGGTTGTATTAAACGGCAGGGCATTTGCGGCTGAGTTATTTTTAAATATAGCTAAGTATATTGACGGTGAAAAAGTGAAAGTCATTTCGCTTAAAAAATTAACTTTCATAGATAAACTCTTGCAGTTATTTTCAAGATAAGGATGATATATGAAAGTTACGACTGCTCATATGGGCAATATGTATATAGCGCTTTCGGCGTTATTCGAGAGGTTTGGGCTTGAATACGTGGTGCCGCCGGCGATTACTGAAAAAACATATGAAATAGGTTTTGATCTTGCGCCTGAACAGGTGTGCCTGCCTTTTAAAGTATGTCTCGGAAATTATGTCGAGGCAATAAGTAAAGGCGCCGATACGATAATAATGGCCGGCGGAAACGGACCGTGCAGGTTCGGGTTTTACGGCATGCTTCAGGAGAAAATACTTAAAGATGCCGGTTATGGAGCTAAAATGATAATCCTTAACCAGGACAATATAATGGAAGTTTTAAATGACCTTTCGAAGGTAACCGGGAAAAGCAATTTAAAACTTCTTTCTTATTTTTATTTTGCCTGGAAAATATTAAGGCTCGTTGAGGAAAACGATAAATTGGCGGCGTATTTTAGGGCATATTCAAGCGAGAAAAATAAAGTCGAAAAATTGCACCGCGAGATCGAGCTTGAAATTTTGAATGCCAAAAGTTTCAGCGCCGCCCGTAAATTAATGAAAATTCTTAAGGCGCGTTATAAAACTGAGGTTCCGCTCGATCTGAACCCCGCTGAAATTTTAAAAGTAGGGCTGCTTGGTGAAATATATATGGTTCTCGACGGACGCGTAAATATGAATATCGAAAAAATCCTGGGCAATCTCAATGTATGGGTGAAAAGAACTATTTATATTTCAGAATGGATTTTGCGGCTTACCGGATTGAATTTTTTCACGAAAAATTCGCAGAGCGCCCTGAAAAAAATTGCGAAGCCCTATCTTGCCAGCGATGTCGGCGGTAAAGGGATACAAACTATCGCTTCGGCCATAACATTTGCGAAGGAAAAAGCCGACGGACTTGTTCATATTACGCCTTTTTCCTGCATGCCTGAACTCGTGGCGACGACGATACTGCCGAAAGTATGCTCGGATTATAAAATTCCATGCCTTTACCTTACGTTTGACGAACATACTTCCGAAGCCGCTGTAATTACAAGGGTCGAGGCTTACGTGGATATGCTCAGGATGAGTGGTGAAAATGCGCAAAAATGAAATTAATGAACGAATATTCATCGGTATAGATATAGGCTCAGTTTCTGTTAATGTCGCGGCAATAAACGAGAGGCTCGAGCTTTTGCATAAAAGCTATATCAGGACGGCCGGCGCGCCGCTGGAGGCTGTAAAAAAAGGGCTTGGCGCGCTTCGCGAGGAGGCCGTCGGTAAATTTGAAATTTGCGGCGTCGGGACTACGGGTTCGGGCCGGCATCTTATAGGTTACCTTCTCGGGGCTGACGAGATAAAAAATGAGATTACGGCTCATGCCGCCGCCGCGCTGCATTATTACAGCGATGT
Source organism: Candidatus Wallbacteria bacterium (assembly GCA_041441465.1). Taxonomy (GTDB): domain Bacteria; phylum Muiribacteriota; class UBA9980; order UBA9980; family UBA9980; genus JASDSY01. Next base: position 265,464 of record JASDSY010000010.1, on the reverse strand, counting down.
TTCAACCGTTCTGGAAATAGGCGGGCAGGATTCGAAGATTATAATCATAAAAAACGGCGTAGTTACAGATTTTGCCATGAATACGATATGTGCGGCCGGTACAGGTTCGTTTTTAGATCAGCAGTCGCAGCGCCTCGGGATTGATATAAAAGAATTCGGCAATTACGCCTTAAGGTCGGCCGATCCTACCAAAATTGCCGGCCGGTGCGGAGTCTTTGCGGAATCAGATATGATACATAAGCAGCAGGTCGGCCACAAAAAGGAAGATATAATAGCCGGACTCTGCAACGCGCTTGTTCATAATTATTTAAATAACGTAGGGCGCGGTAAAAAAATACTCGACAGGATTATTTTTCAGGGCGGCGTAGCGGCGAATGCCGGCATTGTGAAATCATTTCAGGAAATACTTGGAAAGCGGATAACAGTTTCGGAGCATTATGACGTGATGGGAGCTATCGGAGCGGCATTGATAACGGCTCGCGGGTTTATTAAAAACAGCGAAAAAACAACTAAATTTAAAGGATTTCAGTGCATAGACGGCGAAATAAATACCAGCGCTTTTGAGTGCAGGAAGTGTTCGAATCTTTGTGAAATCATATGCGTTAAAAAAGAGAACTCTGTTTTATTTAATATGGGCGGCCGCTGCGGGCGTTATGATTATATTGATAATTTAAGAAATGGAGCGTAAGAGTTATGCTGAGTAAGGAACTTATCGACATATTATGCTGCCCGGTTTGCCGGGGTGATGTATTATATTTAAAGGAGACCTGCGAGCTTATATGCAAAAACTGTAAACGCGCGTATCCTGTTCGGGACGACATTCCTATAATGCTCGAAGAGGAAGCTGAAATAAAAGAAAATATAAACATTCAATAAAAAATATACTCGAAAGGTTCGAATGCCGTCTTTAAGTCGGAGCGCGGCCGGTTCTGCGTTAATGGAAAAAAAGGCAAAGCGATCTCTTGATTTTTAAAATTATTGTTGGCGGAAAAATATTGTTATCATGCAATTTATGAGTCTTAAAGTATGTTTATTATTAAAATTTTATAAGGAATTAATAAATAATTGAAGGGAAAATAAAATTATTATGTTTACAGATGGTTTAAATGTGCCTGTATTTGCCGCTGTCAATTATACGAATATTTACGATAAAATAAAATTATTCAAAGAATTGAATATATTTTTTGAGGTCTATTTTGATGCCGATAACCTTTCGGTATTAAACAACGATCAGTTGAACGAGCTTAATTCGGTCATTCATTCCAATAAAATGCTTGTTACGGTTCATGCGCCTTTCTGGGATCTTTCGCTCGGGTCGTCTGACGCCGAGATACGCAAACTTTCGGTAATGCGCATAATCACTTCGTTGAACGCGGCCAAAACCCTTGACGCTCAAAATGTCGTCTTTCATTCGGGTTATACTAATACGGCGTTTCTGCCCCGCGGCAAGAACGAATGGATTAAAAACATGATAGACAGCATCGGCGGAATACTTGAATATTCGGAAAGTTTCGGTCTGGCGATCTCGCTCGAAAATACATACGAACCTGATCCTGAAGTTTTGCTTTCAGCCGTTTCCGCTTTTCCTAAAAAATTAAAATTATGCTTCGATGTAGGCCATTACAAGGCTTTCGGAAAAGCGTCGTTAGAAGAGTGGATTGATTCTGCGGCTCCATATTTGAAAGAAATTCATCTTCATTCGAATTTCGGCGATTCCGATGCTCACCTGGCGCTCGATGACGGGAATATAGACTTTGAAAGGTGTTTCGAACGCCTGGTTTCAAAAAAAGCGAACCCTATAATAACCATTGAAAATAAAAATGACGCCTACCTTGCCAGAAGCGTCAAATTATTGAAATCAGAGAGATTTTTCAGGATTTTGAATAATTTCAGGCCTGATTTGAGCCGTTGATTATTTGATCTTTATAATAAAACGGGGTGTTCTTTATGACAGTTGAGATATCGAAAAGCCTTTATAAAAGCATGAAAATAATATGCGCTGAAACAGCCGCGGTCATGACGTGCTGCGACCTTAAAAACGCCGAAAATTTTTTCTGCTGGTCGGCGTATCCTTTCATAAAATTGCCGGAGTTCATCCAGAATATAAATTACGATCTGATTACCAAATATAAGAACAAATACTATGTTTTTTATGAGGATGATCATTCGTTCATAATGCTTGTCAGTGACCATATGCTGATAATAGCTGCGTTCGATGTTTCTAAAAGCAAAAATATAAATTTCGAAAAGGAAGCCTATCATTATTTTAAAGATTTGAAGCTGGCGGGGCATTTTATCGAAATCGAAGATCATTCGAAGTTTGACGCGATGACGGGCTTATATAACCACGGCTATTTCGAGAATACCCTTAAAGACTGGTTCTCCAATTTGAAGAAAAATGTGGAGCAGCCGCAGAATTTGATACATTATACTGGCGGGCCGGCTAATTTTATCGGCCTTATTATTTTTGATATCGATAATTTCAAGAAATTCAACGATGTTTACGGCCATAAAACCGGCGATATAGTCTTAATAGAAGCCGCCCGCGCAGCCGAAAGAGCACTGCTTAATAAAAATATGGAATTAAAATTGTGCAGGTACGGCGGCGAGGAATTTGTTATAATAGGCCGGAATATTTCGAACGACGCATTGAATGAAATAGCCGAAAGCGTAAGGCGTGAAATAGAAGCGGTGGACGTTAACCTGATAGCCGCAAAACATAAAATAGGCATGAAACTGACCGGAATTACGGTCAGCGTAGGTACTGCTTTTTATGACATATATTCCGAATATGTAGCTTTAAGCGGCAGTTTTGATACAGTTTACGCGATATCTTCGCTCGTCGAAAAGGCTGATACGGCTCTTTACGGAGCAAAACAGCTCGGCAAAAACCGCGTCCTCGATTATAAAAATATAGCGTTTGAATGCGGCAGCGTCATCTCGAGGATCGACTCGCAGCATGTCCTTATCGACCTTGGCCTTAAACACGGCTTGAATTACGAAAGCACTTTTCTTGTTTATGATTCTAAATATAACGGCCATAATGAAGTTATAAATCCTAAAACATCAAAAAAAATAGGTATATTTCCTAAATATTTAAAGGGCGAGCTGAAAGTAAGCAAAAATTTGAAAATATTTGATTCGGTATTGCACGAGCGCACTGCGGTATGCTGTATAACGGCTGAAAATGACTTGAAAATAGGCCCGGGCGATATTATAAAACTTAAGAATTCAGAAGGTTATGACACTTTCAATGACGATATCTTTTTAAGCTATGGTGAATGCAGAATCGATAATTATATTGAAATAAATTATGAAACTTCGCTTTTCAAAAGTTATGGCCATATCGTAATGATTAACTCAAAAAGCGTTATTGATTACTTGCGGTATAACGAACCAGGCCTGATAAGAAATTTCTATTCTAAAATTGTTCAAATTATTAATGCAGCTTTTAACGGCGGCGTAAAATTATATCATCTTTCCTCCGATAAGCTGATAACGGCAATTAACGATAAATATAAAGCTTACGAACTCGAAGAAAGATTGATGGCAATAAACGATGAGCTGAAATCGGAGTTTAATATAGAAAGCGAAGATTTGCATTTCGTGATTTTAAATTGCGCTTCGCTGGAATATAGCGATTCTGATATTATAAAATATTTGAGATCGGCCAATTTTGTTTCGCGGTTTTATTTTAATAAAGAGTTGATAAGATATTTTAATCTTGAAACTTACCGCTTATTTGGAATATTCTGCCACCTTTGCGATAATAATGCCGGGGCGTATAAAATACTGAACGATTGTTATAAAATGTTCGAAGATGAATGCGGACTGACCCTTTTTCAGAATCTCGGCACAATAGCCTCTAAATCGGGATTTTATTCCGATGCCGAGAAATACTATAAACTCGCTTTAAAATACGATCCTGATAACATTCAAACCTGCTCTAACCTGGCGCTTATTTACGCGTCAACCGGCCGCTACGAACTGGCCCGTAAATTATACGATTCGCTTATAGAATTAAAGCCGGATATCGCGCTTTTTTATAATAACCTGGCCTATTGCCTTCTCGAGCTTAATATCGACCTTAAGGCCGCTAAAAAATTATGCCTCAAGGCTGTGAAAAAAGCTTCAGCTACGGCACAGCAGGCCGAATTTCTCGATACTCTCGCTTCCTGCTGCGAAAAGCTCGGCGATTGCAGGAGCGCCGAAACATATTATATCGAAGCTATACGCCAGAGCGGCGGCGCTATATCATCTTATGTGAAACTTCTTGAATTCTATAAACGCCGTAAGGACCGCAAAAATTTTATGAAGCTTTTGAAAAAAATTAAAATTCATCCTTCTTATTTTTCTAAAGCTGCGTTGATTAAGCTGATTGCTGAAAAATTTCATGCCGATAACGGGAAAAGTGCGTCACGCGCTAAAAATTCAATTAAATAATCAGGTATTGTACTTATTAATCACGGTGGACGGCCTGAGCTGATTTATGATATTAAAAAATTAAAGGCTGCGTATTAATTACTTGGCTGTTTGGATAAGCCGGCAAATTTGAGATGTTGTTCGTTTAGTTTAGTTTAAAATAAACGCTTTATGTTTTTTATAATTTTGCCTGTCATGCATTACAGGCAAAAAATCTTTATTTTTCTTAAAATTCTTTTTGACTTTTTAATATTTATTTGTATAATATTATTAAAAATCTTAGCATTTAATAATAATTAATAAAACGACCTTTTTTTCTGAAAGAGAGTGTTATAAGTGTACTTAAAAAGCTTGACCTTACACGGCTTTAAATCTTTTGCCGTTAAGACGTTTCTTGATTTCCCTTCGCAATTAATCGGAATAGTCGGCCCGAACGGCTCGGGCAAGTCCAACATCTGCGACGCCATAAGGTGGGTGCTCGGCGAACAGAGTTCTAAAGCGCTGCGCGGCGAACGCATGGACGATGTTATATTCGGCGGCACTTCGACGGCCAAGCCGGCTGAACATGCCGAAGTAAAGCTTGTTTTCGATAATAAATCCAAATATTTCAAAGTCGACAGCGATGAAGTTACCCTTTTGCGTAAAATTTATCGAACAGGCGACAGCGATTACATCATAAACGGCGAAAACTGCCGACTTAAAGACATTAAAGAACTTATCATGGACACCGGCCTCGGCCGCGACGCTTATTCCATAATAGGCCAGGGCATGGTCGATAATATTATAAGCTCGCGCGGAAATGAACGCCGCGTCATTATCGAGGAGGCCGCCGGAATTGTCAAATATAAAGCGAAAAAAAATGACGCGCTTAAAAAGCTTAACGATACCCAGGGAAATATAGACAGGCTTTCAGATCTTATAATCGAGCTCGAACGCCAGATTACTCCTATATCGGTACAGGCTCAGGTGGCGCAGCGCTATCTTACGCTCGACGAGCAGCTCAAGATGAAACAGAAGAAAAAATTTATATGCGATTTTGACCGTTTTAACCGCGAAATTTCGCTTAACCGTTCGATGGTGAATGAATATCAGAAAAAACGCGACGAATCCCTTCAAAAAATAACCGTGTTCAGAGCTGAAATCGAGGCGATGAGCGCCCGCGTTGTTACGCTTAACGACAAGATGGCGCAGATAAAAAAAGATAACCTCGATTCAATTACCGAGCAGGAAGGTTATGCTAACATAGAAAAAGAGCTTCTTACGAAAATATCTGAAATTAACACCAAGCGCTCGGTGTACACTAAAGATATCGATAATTCGCGAATCAAGGTTGAGACGATTGAAGAAACCAATAAAATGATGGAAGATGAAATCAAGTCGCTCGAAGCATCACTGAATTCGCTGGCTGAAAGCCAAAAAAAGGCCGAAGACGATCTTCTGACATTGACGGCTAAACTTCAAAACAGCGAAACTACGGTTAATTTGTCGACCGATACGGCTTACGATATGATAAATCAGCTCGCTTCTGCCAAAAACCTGTTAAATAAACATGAAAGCGACCTTAAATTCATTAACGACCAGATAAAAAAGACGAACTTTGATATGAATAAACTTTCAGAGCGCAGCCGCGAAATCGAGTCGAAAATAAAAAAAGGCGCTACGAATAATGAATCAGGCCGCGGCCGTATTGTCGAGCTTGAGAAAAAAATATTAGAATTAAATGAAAGGCTGAAAAAATATCAGGCCGACGAGAAAAAATTTGTTTCCGATATAAATACTGCGACTGCTGAATTAATGCAGTCGAAGACGCAGTATAACATGCAAGATCAGATAAAGAAAAACATGGACCATTTTAAATACGGCGTAAAATTCATCCTGCAGATGAAACAGCAGCAGCCCGATAAATTAAAGGCAATTCACGGCGTAGTGGCTGACATTATTAAAGTGATTCCGCAGTATGAGACGGCTATTGAGGTTGCGCTCGGCGGAAACATGCAAAGCATCATTATCGAACACTCGAAAGATACCGAATATTGCATAGATATGTTGAAACGCAACAAGGCAGGCCGCGTTACATTTTTGCCGCTTAATACCGTAAGACCCGGCGCTACCGCAGTAATTCCGGCAAACTTAAAAGGTTTTATAGGACTCGGCTCGGACCTCGTAAAATATAACGATAAATTTAAAAATATTATCGATTACCTTCTGGGCAATGTAATGATTGTCGACACGCTGCAGCATGCCAATGAATTCGTTATGTCGGCCGGAAGATTTACCGGCAGGATCGTAACCTTAGGCGGCGAATTGATATCGTCGGCCGGAACAATCACCGGCGGTTCGCTGGATAAAGCTCCGACCGGCAGCCATTTCGGCGCTAACACAGAAAATACGGAAATGTTGAAATCGCGAATAGTTTACCTTGACGATAAGATAAAACAGGATAATTTGAAACTCGATCAGTTAAGATACCTTATCGAAGCGGCAAGGCGCGAAGAAGAGGCTGCGAAAATAGAGCTAACTAAATTAAAAGCTTTTCTCGATGTTTCGAGCGAGAGTCATGAAGATTACGAAAAAACTTTAAAAAACGCTGTCGCCGAAATGCAGGCGCTTCAGGATGACCTCGCGGGCTATCAGAAGCAGCTTGCTGAAATAGAAAAGCAAATTGTCGATGATCGTAAGCAGGTCGCCGAGCTTGAAGAAAAAAATAAAGAGCATAATGAGACAGTTCAAAAATCCAAAAGCAGTTCTTCGAAAGAACGCCGTGACCGCGAAGAACTTATAAGCAAGATGACTAATTTTAAGGTCGATATGGCATCGATGACACAAAAATTAAATAACATGCGCAAATCGCTCGTAGCTAATCAGGAAGAAATAATTAATATTGGAAAGCAAATGAAAGGCGACGAAGTGAACCTGGCCACGCTCGATGAAATGTTTCGTGAAAATAACGCCAAGCTTACCGATATCCAAAACAAGCTCTCAGACATAAAATCCAGAACAAGCGGTATCCAGGCCGAATCTGAAGCTATTGAAAAAGAGCAGCAAAATTTAAACACTCAAATACGCATAAAGGAAAACCTGATTAATACAAGGACAAAACAGGCAGAGGAAGCTCTTACTAAAGTACATGAACTCGATTTACAGCGCACTGAATTTGAGATATCCGCCCGGAACGTGCTGAATAAACTTGAAATGGACTTCAAAATCCGTGAGGAAGAATTCGCGCAATTTCGCGACGAGCATCTGAATTATGAGCAAAATGACCAGGAAATCGCTGAAACCCAGAGAAATATAGATATGCTAGGCATGGTCAACTTATCGGCCATAGAAGATTATAAGGCGCTTCTGGGGCGCATAAACGAATTGAAAGCGCAGCGCGATGACCTGCTTTCCGCTCGTGACGCGATATTTAAAATAATAGAAGAAATCGATACCAAATGCACAAAGCTTTTTAAAGAAACCTTTGATAAGATAAATCAGCATATAAGCGAAATTTTTCAGCTGCTCTTTGACGGCGGCAGCGCCAAGCTGGTTTTGGAAGATGAAACAAGGCCGCTCGAATCTGGCATAGACATAAAAGCGCAGCCGCCCGGTAAAAAATTATTGAGCATAAGCTTGATGAGCGGCGGCGAAAGGGCATTAACTGCGCTTTCGCTATTATTCTCGATACTCAAGGTTAAGCCGTCGCCGTTTTGCATACTCGACGAAGTCGAGGCGCCGCTTGATGAATATAACGTCTTAAGATTTATTAAGATGGTAAATTCATTTAAGGATAAGACTCAATTTTTAGTTATTACGCACAATAAGCAGACAATGCAGCATCTGGAACTTTTATACGGCGTTTCGATGGAAGAGAAGGGTATTTCAAAAATATTGTCTGTAAGGCTCGAAGAAGCATATAATATTGTCGATTCGACACAGGCGGCAGGCGGCAGTTCGTCGCAAACTGCGGCTGCTTAAAACCGGGCGAATAAATATCATTAATATATAATATACTTTTGTATGGAGATGATGTTACAGTGGACAAGAAAACAGAAAAATTGCTTGAAAAGAAAATGCAGGAATTTAAAAGTTTTTTAAGGGTGCTTTCGACCTATCCGATCGATACCATTCGCGGTAATTTTGAAAAGTATAAGGGCGCTTCGATTTTTTTGGGAGTAATCCTCTTTGTATATGTGCTTATGACTTTGGGCGTTTATTATAAGATAGGGCTTTCGGAAAACTTAAGTTCGTGGTCCGGAAAGGTCACCGAAGTGACCCCGATTCAATCGATAAACACTTCGGTGCAATATTGTAACGTTAAAGTCGATGTTTCGGGCCAGACACGTGAATTGATGATGCCTTTGGGCACCGCAGGCTTGAAAAGGGATGCTGAAATAAAAAAGCCGTTTTTTTATACTGAAGTGCTTGTTGGAAGCGCTGGAATATCATTTTCCTATTTGCTGCGCGATATAATATTTTTCTGCTTCGGTATTTTGTTAACGGCCTTTGCATTAATAACAGGTTCGGGATGCCTTACGATATTATTTTCATCAATATTTATGGTTAACGGCAAAAAATCAAAGTAAAAAGATTACCTGGAATAATTTTTTATAATATTTACATTATGTATCGCTAAAGCGGCAATGTTTGAAATGGTCGAAAGTATTTCGATGTCTGAGTTTTCAAATGAATTGCCGCTTTTTTTATTTATTATCTGGATTGCGCCCATAAAATCGTCTTTAATAAAAAGCGGCACGCAAATCATTGATTTGGTTTTAAATTTTAATTTTTCATCGATATTTTTAAAGTGTTCAGGCATTGTTTCTACGTCATTGCATAATATCGGAGCTTTTTCCTTTTCAACCTTGGAAACAATTCCGGCGCCGTAAGGAATTTTTAATTTTAATACTTCGTCAGCGGTCGGTCCTACAGCCACCGCGCAGCTAAAATGACCGTTCTTCCTGTCAAGCAAAAATAATGACGCTACCTCGGCGTTCACAAGCCCTAAAATTTCACTTAATATTTTTTCAAGCGAGTTTTCAAGCGCTACAGATTCATGGAAATTAACGCTTAATTCGTAAAGCAGTTTTAATTTTTTGTTAGATTTTTCGAGTTCCTTTTGCCGCGGTTTTATCGAATAGTAATAAATCAGGATATAATAAGCGGAAAGTCCGAGAAATATAATAAAAAAAGCCATAATTCAAAACCTCGCTTTATTTGTCAAATTTAAACACCGATTTTTATAATACCGCTATTTTAATTATAAATCATTTATTGCAAACTGTCAATTTACAAATTATTTACAAATAAAAATTTGACAAGTATTTAAAAATTTGTTATCTTAAGCGCTATACTGGAAAAAGGAGGGGAAATATTTGGATTGCATTTTTTGTAAGATAATAAAAAAAGAAATTCCGACAAAAGTTATTTATGAGGACGACAGGGTTTTGATGTTTGAAGATATCAATCCTCAGGCGCCTTTTCATGCTCTTGTGATTCCTAAGATTCACGTTCCGACGATTTTGGAAGCCAAAGATGAACATAAAGATTATATATTCAAAATATTCGAAGTAATAAGCAAGGTTATGCAGGAAAAAGGATATTCGCAGGATGGGTTCAGAATAGTTTTGAACACCAATCAGGCGGCAGGCCAGACGGTATTCCACATCCATTTCCATGTGCTTGCAGGCAGGCTTTTAATGTGGCCGCCGGGCTAGTTCGAAGAGTTAATCAAGAAGGTTTTAATATTATTTCAATTTAAGGCGGGCATGTCATTTCCCGCCTTAAATTATAATGGGCGTGAAAAATGTATTCGGTCGAGATAAATAACTTATCGAGGGTTTTCAAAAATTCATCTCAAAATAGCGGCTCAGATTTATTCTGGGCGCTTCGCGGCGTTAATTTAAATATCGGCGAAGGCATTATTTACGGCGTTTTAGGCCCTAACGGCGCCGGAAAAACCACTCTTATCAATATAATGGCGACCCTTCTTCTGCCGACCGCCGGGACCGTCAAAATCGCAGGCTTTAATGTGGAAAACGAATTTAAAGAGATACGGCCAATTATTAATATGGTCACCGGCGGCGAAAATTCGGGTTACGGAATTTTGACCCTGCTCGAAAATTTATGGATGTTTTCTCAATTTTACGGTATTGAAAGAAAAACCGCAGTTGCGCAAATCATGAACCTTCTTGAGATTTTCGGAATAGCAGACAAGGCGCACACTCAAATAAACAAACTTTCGGCAGGGATGAGGCAGAAAATGAATTTTATACGAGGATTTATTACGAATCCGCGGATTTTATTTCTCGATGAACCGACGCTCGGCCTTGACGTCGTTTCCGCCCGTGAGACAAGAAAATTTGTATCGGATTGGGTAAAAAAATCGGATGCAGCGAGGACCGTTATCCTCACAACCCATTATATGCAGGAAGCGGATGAGTTATGCGATGAAATTGCCGTTATCGATAAGGGCGAAATTATAAAATCCGGTACGCCGGCAGATATAAAAAGCTCCCAGATAGAAGGCTATCGCTATAAAATCTCGGTTTCTGAAATGAATATCGATTCAAAATTATTCGGCGGCATGAGCGGCATAAAATCGATTTCATTGGTTGAAGAGGCGTCATCCGGCCTGTCCGAGTTAGTTTTTATCCTTGAAAATGAATGCGTGCTTTCTGAAATAATAAAAATCATTTCCGAAAAAAAATACAGGATAATAAATATTACTAAATACGAATATACTCTCGAAGAGGCGTTTGTAAGCCTGACAGGTAAAAAATAGATTCAGCGGCCAGTTTTTTAGGAATATTTTTGGGCGTGATGCTGCGCCTGCGGAATTGAAATTTATTGTTTATTATTACCGGCAAAAATTAATGTTCATTTTGGAAATGTCAATGGCAGCGATTTATTATTTGATTTTTGGATGATTTGAAAGCTATGTTGAAATTAGGGTGCTTTGGCGTGAAGAATTTCCTGATAAATTTAAGAGGAATATGGGCGCGCGCGTATGTTAGAATTATAGTCATTAACCGCGAATTTTCATGGCTGTTTTTCGAAGTGCTGTTTCCGCTTTTTCCTATATGCGCTTTCGCGTATATGTATAAGGCGATGAACGCGCCCGCTGATTCGCAGGGCTTTGTCCTGCTCGGCGGTGCGATGGTTTCGGTATGGCTTAATGTTTTATGGTCTATGGCCGCGCAATTTTACTGGGAGCGGGAAACTGGAAATCTTTCGCTTTACATAATGTCTCCGATGAACATGATGTCCGTGCTTCTCGGGATGGCGCTTGGTTCGATTATTTCGGCCGTGCTGAGAATCGTTATAATCTGCGCTGCCGGCAGTTTTTTATTTTCGGTTACAATGAACGTTTCCTCGTATTTCTGGCTTGGAATGACTTTTTTTATAACGCTCGCGGCAGTTTTTTGTCTTGGAATGGCCCTTGCCTCGCTTTTTTTAATTTACGGCCGGAACGCCTGGAATACTTTGAATATTTTTATGGAACCTGTTTTTTTCCTCAGCGGATTTTACTTTCCAGTTAAAACTCTCGGTTATTTTTTTGCCGCTCTGGCTTCGGCGCTGCCTGTAACTTTAGGCCTCGATGCTATGCGTCAGCTGGCTTTTAAAATCGGCCCGCAGACAGGCCTGATGCCGGTTCCGATGGAACTTGCGCTTCTTATGCTTCTTTCCGTTATTTATTTCAAAGCCGCCCAAAAATTCCTTGAAAAACTTGAGCACATCGCGAGGAGCGAAGGACGGCTGATTTTAAGATGGCAATAAGAAATTATGTCCGCGGCTGGAACTCGTTTAAGGCCGCTCTGTGGCTTGCATGGAAAATTGAATCGAACTGGACGTCGCCGCCTTTATTTATTTTATTCTGCGTAATAAAGCCTGTTTCATTTCTTTTAATCATTACGTTCATGTTCAAATTCGCTATCGGCGGTTCAACTTTTGATGTTAATTATTTTTCATTTTTTTTTATCGGCGCGGTTTTATATATTTATGTCTCAAGTATTCTCTCTTCGATGGCAAATGTTATATTCGAAGACAGGGAACACTATGAAGTGATAAAATATGTTTACATATCGCCTCTGAATTTTTATGCCTATTTTCTTTCATACGGCCTGATAAGGTTCTTGCTTGCGACAATTTCAGTATCTATCTCATTTTGGGGCGGCTATTTATTCTTAGGTTTAAACCCGTTTAATGTTTTAAAAAGTCTTAACTTGTTTGTGATTTCATCTGCTGCGGCTGTCGCTTCGATATTTTTTTGCGGAGTTATAATCGGTTCACTTACTTTGCTTACAGCTCGGAATGCGACTTTAATCTCGGAAACTGCCGCCGGCTTTTTCATGATACTTTGCGGCGCCTTATTTCCGCTGCATTATTTGCCGGAATTTTTGCGGCAGATATCTGTGAAAATACCGATTTCCCAATGGTTTGAAATTTCACGCCGGATAATATCGGCAACGGCGACCACTATTGACCGGACGTGGCAAAATTATACTTCTGACCAGCTTTTATACGAACAATTATTCTTCAGCCTATGCCTGTTTATTATTTCTATGGCTGTATTCAAATTTGCCAATTTATCGGCGCGCGCAAGAGGCATTATCGATTCGACCACGAATTACTGAGCCTGCTTTTGCTCCTACTATGAGCTTTTATTTTAAGTTTTGCCGATGAAAATTCCAGCGTAAATAAATATTTTTCAGAATTGATTTTTATGATTTCTTTATAAGAAAATATATTACTTTTTTATATATATTTATTTCTGCGAAAGCTGAGCCGCTGTTTTTAATAAAAACAAAAATATTTTAAAATAAAAAAAGGGCTATCCGATATATTTGCCGGATAACCCTTTTTTTTTATTTTTGATTAAAATTTCGAGTAGATTATTGCTTGTTGAATGTCATTTTCTTTACTTCAATGCCTTTTATGCCCAGCAAGTCGTTTTCCAGCTTGTCGCATTCCTTTAGATCGCCGGTCAATTCAAGTATTAAAAGGCCGTTGGTAGCGCATTTATTTTCGCTTACTTCATGAAGGCCGAGTCTTGTTTTGATTGAGCAGCCATACTTGGTTAATACTTTCTGGACTTCACCGGCTTCTTTTATGCGGTCTGAAATATAAACGCCTAAAATTCTTAATTCCATGTTAGAATCTACTCCTTTTTTAATTTTATAAAGATCTAGTTTACCTTTAAATTATTTTAATTCATGCTTGACAATTTGTCAACTTAATTTTGATACTTTATTTTTTTATAAGTTTTAAAGCATCGGCTGCCGCTTCGTCGCCTGATGTTATATTGTTTTTTAAAATTTCAGAAAGGTCCTTTAAAAAACCGCCGAGTTTTGACCTGGAATCGGCATCCAGAGTATCGTAAATAGACATGAATTTATAAAATTTGTCATAATCTTTATTTTTGGCGTCGGTAAGTATCATTTCTGTAATTTCATTGTAATTTTGCATCCAGTGAGCGAATAAATTGTCAAAAACCTCTTCGTTTGAGGAATTCTCCCTGATGTTTAACATTTCTGAATATGAAACTGTCATTTTATTAAGAAGAGCGTCGAAGGATGCCACGGCATCGGTAGCTATGTTATCAGTGATTTCAAATCCCGGTTGTGACATTAAAGGCAGCAGTTCTTTGCCGGGCTGGTGCGAGCATTTTATATAAAGGTTGTAACCGCCTTTTATTTTCGGCGCCTGCATATTTTTAAACCTGAATATGATATAGCTCGATTTTCCGAAAGCTTTCATGCCGAGATTAACTGCGCTGAATCCCTTTTTATTGAATACCAGCGAGCCTTTAGGCCATTTTTTCTGGTCGAGCGTATAAATGCTTACGCTTTCCTTGCCGCTGAGCGGCCAGCGCGCCGGATAATTTACTTCGATCTTGTCTACCGGCTTGCCGTTTGCGTTGAATACGATGTTTGCATCGGAAATATTTTCTTCAGGCTTGAAATATAAATTCATGCTTGTTGCGTATGAATCTGAAAATTGTCCCAGCAGTTTTTTAAATTCATTAAAATAAGCTTTGGCGACTTTATCGTTATATATGACGATGACATTTTCGTCGTTCGTGCCGTCGCCGTTATTGGATGAATTTTCGGAGCCTGTGATTACAAAACCGTCGTCACTGTTTGGATCTACAATAAATACTTTGTGGTGGAGCTTGCCTTTCTGGTTGTTGGCGAGGACTATTTTTATGTCTTCATTTGTCAATTTAAAAAATTCTGAATAAGGTCCTGTCGAACGGTATAATTTTGAATCGAATATGCCGGCGACATTGACTTTATCGTTACGCGCCTTGTCGATTAAGACATCGGAAATTTCATTGGCCGTGAAGGCGAAGTGCATAAAAAATATTTCTTTTTTGGCAGTTTTTAATAGTTCGACTATTTTTTCGTTAGGCTTGTCCTCAGGTGCAAAAAATACGTTTATCTTTGACTGCTGGCCTGCGATCGGAACCTCGGCTTCCTGTTGTTCTAATGTAGAAGGTGAAGTGGCGCCGAACTGGCCGTCGATGAACATTTCATTGAATTCGCGCTGGTATATTTCGCAAAGTTCCTTTGAATAGAAGCATAATGCGTTGTTATTATTGTTATAGCTGCATGTATCGGTGAGGTTATATGAACCTGTCCATATTTTGTTCGAATCGACAATTGCAAACTTGTTATGCATCAGCGCGGAACGGTTATTATCGGATTTTACTTCTATGCCCGCCTTTAGAAGCTGCGGCACGAATTCATTGTTGAAATTGTCAGTGTCAGTAACAATTCTTATTTTAACGCCTCTTTTGCGTGCCTTTATAAACGCGTCAACTATACTCTGAAGGCGGATTTCAAAAAAACATCCGTCGATTGATTTTTTTGAAGAATCTACAAGATCGATAAAAAAATTATCGATCGTTTTGGTTTTATCTTCGGAAGGTCCGAAGTATAACTCAAAATTGTTTTTTTCGTCAGCTACGGCGAATGCTATATCTGAATACGAAAATTGAGCTGCTAAAATAAGGATTATGAAGAATATGCCTGATAAAAATCTTTTTAAATTTCTTTTCGCGTTCATAATAAAGCACCTCCGCAATTCTTTCATTTATGCATGAATTCATTTAATATCGAAATGAATAATCATAAAAAACTGCCAGCATAAATGTTAGTAAATCAATTATAATCGGCAAAATAGGTTTTGTCAATGAATGTACTGTAAATATTTATAAAAAAAATGAGCAGTCACGTTAGTAATTTGGTGAAGTGCTCATTTTGAGGCTGAAGTATATATTTTTATTTGAAGCGTTATTTCGTTTATTTTAATTTGCTTTTATTTCATTTCTAAATAAGTAAGGTCCTCTAATTTCTGGCTGCGCGACGATAGTTTAAATTCGCCGTTTTCGACGACGTATTGATCAGGAAACAGCCTGCCGCAATAATTGTTCATCATCGCTTTACAGTATGCTCCGGTGTGCATTAATACCAGGTGATCGCCTGCCTCGATTTTGGGTAATATTCTATCGCGCGCTAAAATATCGCCGGAAAAGCATAACGGTCCGCCGATTGAATAGGTTCTGGTGTTTTTATCTGCGCTTTTTAATTTAAAATCCTTGTCAAGCACTGCAATTTCATGGTACCAGTCAAGATACGCGACGCGTAAAAGTGCATTGGCGCCAATATCGCATATCACCCAGCTGGTGCCGCCGTTTTCCTTAAGCAGCAATACTTTTGTAACCACAACTTCGGCTGGTGCGACAGTCGAACGGCCTGCTTCTATAATCACCGGCACGTTAAACCTTTTCAAATACCGGGCTATTAATTTTACATATTCTTCCGGCGCCGGTTCGATTGTCTGGTCTTTGGCTTCATAAGCTATTCCCAGGCCGCCGCCGACATCGAGATATGAAATTTTAAATCCGGCGTTTAACACTTTATCTGCGGTTTCGGCAAGTTTTGACAGGGCTGTTTCGAAAGGCTTAAAATTCATTATTTGCGAACCCAGATGATAATGTAAAAGGATCGGTTTATCTTTAAAAAAATCTTTGTTTTGTTCTAAAAGCGCCATTATAGCGCCGACTGACATGCCGAATTTGCAGTTGCATTCCGATGTTCTGATCAGATTATGCCCGCCGGCTGAGATGTCAAAATTAAGTCTGAACCCGAGTTTTAATTCCGGGTAACCGCCGTCCTTCAATTCGTTTTTTAAGATCAATTTTATGCGTTCGAATTCGGCCGCTGAATCTATGTTTAGATGCAGTCCGTTTTTTAAGGCAAATATTATCTCATCATCGGTTTTGCCGCAGCCGTTGAAAATCAGGTTTTTATATTCGAACCCCGCCGAATGGCAAAGGTAAATTTCGCCGTCTGATACTACTTCTGCCATCTGCCCCATTTTTGCGTATAATTGCAAAATTTCACGTGATGAGTTCGCTTTTATCGGATAGCCCATTATTACGTTAAAATTTTTATCCGATCTGTAACGTCCGATCCGCGCTTTGACAATTTCTGTATTTAATAAGAAATAAGGCGTTTTTTTTACCTCGCTTATTTGATCTATGTGTTTTTCAAACCAATATCTTTGTGAGTTAATTTCATCCATCTTGTAATGCACCTTTTAAAAAAATCAGCCGGCCGGACATACTTAATCACTACATTATCAGGCGCCGGCAAAAGAATGCCGCGACATAAGAAAAAAACGGCACTTCCCGGAAGAGAAAAACCGTTTTATAAAAAACAAATATAATCAATGTGATTTAACTTTAGTTGTAATGTAAATTAGCCTACGTTTTCAACTCTGATAATTTCCGGAATTTCTTTTTTTATGGTTTTTTCAACGCCCATTTGAAGCGTATAAGCGGCAGCCGGACAGCCGTGGCATGCGCCTGTTAATTTTACCTTTACTACGTTATCTACAACATCGACTAATTCTATGTCGCCGCCGTCAGCATTTAACATAGGCCTGATTTTATCAATTGCGGCTTTTACTCTGTCTTTCATTTTTGTTCCTCCTGAATTTTTATAAGGACTCTAAAAACTTACCTTGAAGTTTTAAAATCGTCCGCTGGCATTTATAAAATACTAATATCTTATTCTTTGACTACGGGGTTGATTATACATCATTAAATATAAAAATGCAATTATTTTTTAATACTTTTTTGTCAGGCGTAGTTTATGAACGATAGTTGAAAATTTTGAGCGCCGCTTAAAATTTTTGAATGAAAAATTAAATTTATAATTTGCCGCAAATCTCTTGGTTATTATCAGCCGGAACGGCGCCGGTTTTGACGGCATTTTTTAGCGTTTCGATAAAATTTTTGAGTTTGTAATAATCATATTTTAAAGAATAATAAGGGATACGGCCGTTTTGAGAAAACTCACGGACGCGGTTTACGTGAATAGCGATTATGAATTTTAAAACAAATTTAGTGAAATTTTCGGCGCCGCTTTTGGAAATGTCAATACCTGAGTAATCATTGAAAAAATCCCCGGCCCCGCTGAAATTTCTAATGCTGTTTTCATTTTCTAACTGCGCTTTTACATTAATAAAACCGACCCAGTTATTTTTTATGTTTTCAAAGTCAAAATCTTCAGGCCAGGCGCTTAGTAATATATAGCTGTCATAAAATTGATTGAAAATGGAAAACCTTATCACGAAACCACGGCACAGTATAACATCGAGATATAAAGCGTAGTTTTTATTTAAGAACGAGAAAATAAAATCATTGCTCTTATCCGCCGACGGCTTTAAAATAATATTTTGGTCAAATCCGGCCGACTTTAAAAATTCAAATAAAACATTCAGGTTATATGAGACTTTGGCATCGAGAAAAGAAAGTTCACGGCCGGCGGTTTTATTATCGAAATCAAGCGATTCATACCCAGTAATTTCCATTAATTCAAGCCGTTTGCGCCTGACTATATGGAGCAGTATCGAAATAATAATTCCTGCGATTATAACCGCTTTAAAAATTATAATCATAGGTTAACCGGCGGCAGATGTTTTGTTAAAATTAACCGGGTAACACCAGAGCCGTAAAAATCATGTTTTTCGGCGGTTAACAAAAACCCGTTTTTTTCATAAAATTTTACGGCTGAGGTATTCTGGCCGTCGACCGTCAGATCTATACTATTTATTTTGAAATTTTTTGAGAGAAATGTTTCGCAGCTTTTTAAAAACAAGCTTGTGATGCCTGTAGCGCGTATTTGAGTTACCGAATAAAATGCGAAGAGATGGGCGTGGCCGGCGTCATATATTGACGGAATATATTGCGCGACAGCTATTATAGAAGCCGATTCATTAAGCTTATTTAATTTTTCACATAAACTTTCATTATTTATGGTAATGATATCAAAGGGCAGGCCGCAATCAGTGTCATGCGCTTCGGCCGGCAATTGAAAATTCTTGAGACGCACGCCGGATATTTCGAGTGTAAAAAAGGCGCCGTAGTGGGCTATCGGCTGGAGCGTAAACGCGTTGTTGCCGGTTATGCCCATTATAAGCTTTTCGAGGTTTTCTATTTCTTTAACTTCAGGCGCTGTAAGGTGTTTTTTTATAAAAATTCCGGCGTACATTTTAATTGACCTTTTTTTAAAATAATGATATAATTCGTTAAATTTTATCACAGTATAGCTTTTAAATGCAAATAATTTTTGTGAGGTTTAATGCCGATGTCAAAAAAAATAATCATATTTTTAATTATAATTTGCTCCGCAGCTTTCATGACTATTCCTGTGGCCTGCGTTAATACAAAATCACCTGATGTCAAGGTCGTGTTTTTTCTTCAAATGATAAAATCCGGCAATTTTAATGATGCTCAAAATTATATCGATAAGGTGCCTTTCGCGAAAAATATTTCGCAGAAGGTTATAAATTTGCCTGCGGAAGCTATCGTGGCGATAATAAAAACTTCTCCGGTAAGCAAAGGTATCGATGTATCGACTACCGATGAAACCAAAATCAATGAATTAAGAAAGGTGCTGGCCGATAATCTTCAGAAAACTCCTGAATTTATAATAGATTTAACGCTTAAGGAATTGTCGGCTAACTTGCAGGATAAAGATTTCGACCTTGTTTCCCAAAATATAGGCGAAGAAACAGGCGAAGTATTTATAAAACTTTCATCGGCTGATAAGCATGAGGAAAATATAGTTTTTGCAATTACCAAGATTAACGGTGAATGGGTAATTTCACAAATGAACGAAGTAATAAAAGGCTGGTTTTTTTAAAACGTCAATGGAGGTGTCCAATGAACTTATCCGCCCCTGTGCTGGCAAGAATCGGTAATACACCGATTGTGCGCATTTTTTCATCGCTAACTCAAAATGTTAATATTTATGCTAAAATCGAGTCCAGTAATCCTGGATTTTCAGTCAAGGACCGCGTCGCTTACGCAATGATCGTGGCCGGGGTTGAAAAGGGACTTATTAAACCAGATACGACTGTGATCGAGCCGACTTCGGGCAATACCGGTATCGGCCTGGCGCTGGTATGCGCTGCGCTTAAATTTAAAATCAAGCTGGTTATGCCGGAAACTATGTCGATCGAAAGGCGTAAAATATTAAAGCATCTCGGCGCTGAAATAATTTTAAGCGACGGTGCCAAGGGAATGAAAGGCGCTGTTGAAACGGCAGAAAGTATATGCAATGGCGATTCTGAAAAATATTTCATGCCGCAGCAGTTTAATAATCCGGCGAATCCGGAAGTACACCGCAAGACAACTGCCGTGGAGTTTCTTTCGTTTATGAACCAATATTCGATAAAACCTGATGCGCTCGTTTTTGGAGTCGGCACCGGCGGTACCCTTACCGGTGTTTCTGAAGTCATAAAGAAATTTTATCCCGGTGTCAGGACCTTCGCGGTTGAGCCGGCAAGTTCGCCGGTCCTTTCGGGAGGACAGCCAGGGCCGCATAAAATACAGGGGATCGGTGCCGGTTTTATTCCGGGCGTTTTGAATACTAAAATTATTGATGAAATTATGAAAATTACGAACGAAGAGGCTTTTGAATACTGCCGGAAGCTTTCGGCGAATGAGGGAATAATGGCCGGTATTTCTTCCGGAGCGGCTGCTTGCGCTGCTTTCAAAATAGCCCAAAACGCAGCTTGCGATGACCGCAGAATATACAATATTTTTACTTTATTTCCCGACGCTACCGAACGCTATCTTTCAATGTTTGAAAATTAAATTATCCGATTTACTCAAAATGTTATTTTTTAAGTCATTATGTAAAAAATAAAAATATAAGTTAAGTTTAAGAGGGGCATGGTGTATTGTTCATGAATCGTACTAAAAGCAGGAATAATTTTTTACTAAAGTTTTTTCTTACATTATCAATATTTTCAGTCGTTACTTTTATGGTTCCGGCATTTACGCCGGATATCCGGAGTGCGCTGGCCGAAACGCAAAACCAGGCGGCGCTTGAATCCGATGAGGTGCTGTTGAAAGTGCTTCATACTAATGATACGCACGCGCATGTCGACGGGCTTACCGTAAATACCGCGAATTCTACCACGGAAACCGAAGAGGTCGGCAGTTTTGCCCGGCTTGCGACAATTGTCAAAGAAATCAGGGCGAAAGAGAAAAATACTCTTCTTTTATCGGCCGGCGACGTTTTTCAGGGAACATTGTTTTTTAATTTTTTTAAAGGCATCGCTGATTTCGAATGCATGAATAAGATCGGTTATGACGCGATGACGATAGGCAACCATGAATTCGATGACGGTCCGAAATGGCTTTTGGAAGCGATTGCCAAAACGAATTTCGACGTAGTCAATTCGAATGTCATATTCGGCAAAACATATCCGGCTGAGCAAAATAAGATAAAACCATATATTATAAAGGAAGTCGGCGGTTTAAGGGTTGCTGTTATCGGATTGATAACCAAAGATCTTTTTACGCTTGTAAATATAAAAAGCCTTGTCGATGTTCAAATAGTAGACCCTATCGAGGCTATTTCGCCTATAGTCCGCGAGGCTCGTGAAAAAGCAGATATAATTATAGTCCTTTCGCACATGGGATTGAAGGAAGACCTTGAACTTGCCGAATTGGTTCCCGAAATTGATCTGATTATCGGCGGTCATTCGCATTCGCTTCTTGTTACGCCGGTCGTTATGAGGACTTCAAAAGGCAAACAGGTAGTTATTAATCAGGCATACGAAAAAATGGAATATGTAGGCGAAGTCAATATGGCGTATTCTAAGACTAAGAAAAAATGGCGCCTGGTGAACGGCCAGCTTATCAGGCTTGATAAATCGGTGGCGCGCGATCCTGAGATTCAGAAAATAATTGACGGCTATAAGTTAAAACTCGATGAAAAAGTAAAAACCGTAATCGGCGAAGCGGTGACTCCTCTTATCGGCGGCAAAGAGACGCGCAATCAGGAAAGCAACCTCGGAGATTTTATAACAGACGCGATGATGGAACATACGAAATCGGATCTGGCGATAATAAACGGCGGCGGAATCAGAAGCAGCATCAATCAGGGAAAAATTACCGTAGCCGATTGTATAAATGTTTTTCCTTTCGATAATATGATTATTAAATTGACTTTAAAGGGCAGCATAATTAGAAGCGCATTTGAATTTGTGGCGAAAAGGAAATTAAAAGGAAATTTCGGCGGATTTTTACAGGTTTCTAAAAGCGTCAAAGTGACATACCGCGACGGCAAAGTCGAGGAGCTTCTTATTAACGGGCAGCCGCTGAATGATAATTCATTATATGATATAGCTATGAGCGATTTTACGGCAGCCGGCGGCGACGGTTTTAATATGTTCGCTAACGCGCCGGTCAGGGTTACTGACGGTATGAAAATTTCAGACCTTTTGATCGAAGCTGTAAAACGCTTGCAAAAAATCGATATAAAAACAGACGGAAGGATAAAATAATATTATGAAAGAGTACATGAGTGTCGAAGAGCTTGCCGAATATCTTGGTGTAAATATGGAGACGGTCAATGGGTTCTTCCCGCCGCCGCCTTCATTTAAACTGGGTGAATTCTTAAAATATAAAAGAAGCGATATAGACAATTGGGTTAATGAATTGAACGTCGAGCAGGGCGAACAGAAAATGATCCAGGCTGAAACGCTTCGCGAAAAGGCGAAATTGCAGATACGTGAAAAAAATTACGAGGAATCGCGCAAGGTAATCCGCGAGTCGCTGCTGCTGGAGCCTAAAAGCCCTGACGCTCATTTTTATTACGGGTACTCGCTTGTAAAGCTTGAAAAGTGGGCGGAAGCGGAATTTGAATTAAGAAAGGCCCTGAAACTTAATTCTAAAGGCGAATGGCGAGATGAGGCGACATATCAGATAACTATATGCCAAAAGGCTCTTGGCACTTACTTCAGCTCAAAAGAATAATCCGCGCCTGCTATTTGCTGAAAAAAACGCTGACTAATAAATCGCACATGCGATTAATTTTATAAAAATAAAAAACGGCCTGACTTAAGATTAAGCGGGCCGTTTTTTATCAGCGTTTATTCTGATTTTGCAATAAAAAATATTCTTTGACAGGTCGACTGAATGAAAAACGACTAACATTATTGATTTTATAGTATATTTATTACGTGAAATTCGAGTCAATAAGGAAAGCTGTTTATTTCACAGTAATATGCCGCAAAGATCGCTTACTGAATTTATAATAAGGTCGGGTTTTACGTCATTAAATTCATCCGGTATAGGCTTATTTTTAGGATTAATCCAGGCTGTTTTCATGCCGAGCGCGGCCGGGCCGTAAACGTCATTTTTAAAAGAATCGCCGACGTATAAAGCTTCCTGCGGTTGTTTTATTTTTAAAAAGTTAAGCATCAGGTTGAAAACGAGCGAGTGCGGTTTTCTATAATATGTGTCCGCCGTAAAGAGCATGTGCTTGAAATATTTTGCCATTCCAAGCTCTTCCAGGTCGCCGGCGAAATAAACGCCGGGGATCGTAGTGTTCGATATTAGCCCGAGTTCATATTTGCCGCTCAGTTTTTCGAGCGTATTTAGCGAGCCGTCATATACTATTAAATTATCCTTCAGTGATTTATGAAGCAGTTTTACTATCCACAGCGAATAATCCTCGTAAACTTTCAAGCCGCTTATTCCCTTTTTTATCCTTTCGATAAGTTTTACTTCTTCGCATGTTTTTTCTGCATGCCGGCAGTCGGTTTCGTAATAAGGTATCAATAAATGTTCATCGATCTGTTCCGGGGTAAATTGATAACCTTTCACCGCGAAAAAGTCCCTTATGAGCTTATTTCGAATGATCCTGATTTCAGCCTCCGGAACGGGATCATAATCTAAAAGCGTGCCGCCCATATCAAAAATTATTGTTTTTAAAGTAGATTTCAATTTAATGCTCCCTTCTTTATAATTTTAATTTTTTATTTTCGCTGATATTTCCATGATCATTGTCTCGATTTGCCATAACTCTTCGCGGTTAAGCGTTTGTCCGGCACAATTTGCCAAATAAAAATAATCGGATATTTTAAGGCAATTATCCATGATTTTTGAGTCGAATTTGTTTAAGCCGGATATTTTTTTATAAAATTCATAAGGCGTTTCATGGCTGTTTTTTTGAATGCCGATCTTTGCGAATACTTTCAGGAACCTTGAATAGAAATTTTCCCGGCTGACTGAATTTAAGTTCAGTGTGGCGATTTTTATGAGCCTCAGGCTTTTTTCGGCGCCGAATAATCCTGAAAGAGCCTTGAAAATATTTGCTTTAAATCTTCCGGCCAGTATGAACCACAGGAATAATGCCATGAATAACCAGAGTTCCAGAAGTTTTCGGCCGAATCTTGCGTGAAAAGAAGCGCCGGTCAAGCGGTACGCCGCTTCATTAGCTTCGGCGATATTTTTAAACGGTGCGGCGGCCAGGCGCGCATAATAGCTCATGCCGTCATAAATAAACGCGGCAGCCATGAATACATATTCATTGCTGTAATATGAAACATAATTTTCGATATAAAAATTAAAATTGTCGAGATACTTGCCAAAAAGCGCGGCAATCATGTTTTTAGATTTCGCGGAATCGTCGCCGGCCGGAGTCGGATCGAAACTTATAAACCCTATTTCCGGGAAATATACCTCGACCCATGCGTGCGCGTCGGAATTTTTGATTACGAAATAATTTCCGTTTTCGTTATATTCGGGCGAGGCGTAACCGCTTACAAGGCGGGCAGGGATGCCGAGCGACTGGCACATCAAAGTCATGGCGGAAGCGAAAAATTCACAATGTCCAGTTTTTATGAAAGTCAAAAATACTTCATTCGGATCGTAAGGCGATTCGCGGTATTCATCATATAAATCGCCGACATTGAGCGAATACTTAAAATTATTTTTTAAATAATTTTCGATGGCTGCGACCTTATCATAACGTGTTTTTTCGTTTCTGGTTACGCGTTCGGCGATATTTTTTATTCGGTAAAGCTTTTTTTCATCGAACATAGTAAAATAAAAGAATACCCGCTTCGGGTCTTTATTTCCTGATTTTCTTAATATTTCCTCGTCCGGGTTGACTAAATATGATTTTACTTTAATAGTGCTTTCGTTTTCGTTCATATATATATTTTCGGTAATATCGGTATAGATGGACCTTAACTTTGCTTCTATGCTTAAGGGATGATAAATATGCGGGATAAAGCCGTCAGGATTATATTTGATATAATAAACGGCGTTGATTTCACGGCCGTTAGAAATCGAAATGCTTTTGGTATCATTATTTATTATAAATTTATTTTCGCCGTCGGGGTAAATCCTGCGTCCGCCGAAATTAGTCGCGAGCCATTCGCGCCGTGTCGCGGAGTACCTGTTATATGCTTTCATTTTATAATAGCTGCTGTAATTATGGTCGAGCGTGACGCGCATTACTACGGTGTCTGATTGCTTTATATTTTCGATGCTCTGAAAATTAAAAACCGATGACAGACCGCTGAAATAAAAAGCGCCCGGCCTGAAAAAATCAAGCTTTATACGCGGAATTAATATGAAAATCAATATAGTGAAAACCAGAACATAACTTCCATAGTGTTTTATTGTAAATTTAATAAGTTCCAGCCGGGTAATTTCACTTTCCGCAGGATTATAGAAACTGTTTTTATGAAAATCCAGAGTGAGTACGGCAAGAAAGTTTATTGACAGCGTAATGAAGCCTAAAATATAAAAAATGATTAAAATACCGCTGTGGTTTGGAAGCGCGAGGAATAAAATTATTAAATTGATAAAGAAAGTCATTATATAATTTGCGAAAAACGCCCGGTCCATAAGTCTTGTTATCTGGTAAATTGTCAGAAAGCCTATGACTGCGAATTCCATATTATACCGTGTGCTCAAAAAGCCGACATATAAAAATGAAAGTACCCTTACCGTGAAAAGGAAAGATTTCGAGAATTTATGGTCCTTGACGCATACGGCGTAAAATACAACTCCCAGCGCGTATAACGACGCCCAGAAAAACCGCTGCGCATATTTTTCGTAAAGCGGCAAAAATATCATGAATACAGTCATTAATACGCTTGAAACGTAAATTTTATTTTTAAATATTTCAATGATATTTTTCATAAATTGACCGCCTTTACTGAAAACGCGGGAGACAGTTCGTAAATTCCGCAAGCGCTTTTAAATCTGCGGGCATATTTTTCTGAACATTCCGCGGTATCGGCCGGCGCTGCACTTTCTGTTTCGGACGTTTTTTTAAATATCAACGCGCTGCTTAAAGTTTCTTCGTGTATTTTAAAAAACGTTTCGAGTCCGTTAAAATGCGAAGATGTCACTACTATCATTTTAGAATGGCCGGGCGCGAGGCTTCGCACTTTATGAATGGTATTGCGGCTGATATTGTATGTTCCGGATAAAAGCGCGAGGTGTGTCATTATTTTATTTAAATTTGAATATTTGGAATCGATCGACATGATTTTTCCGGAAACAGTAATAAGCTTGAATTCGATCTTGCTTTTAATAAGCGTCGAAATAATGCCCGCGGCGGCGCTTATCGCGGCTTCATAGCAGTCGGGGCAATTTTGGGAATCTGCGGGCAGGAATAATATTACGTTGTAGCTTGTGGCCTGAGTCTGCTCATATTTGGCCACGAAAAGGTCACGGGTAACCACGTAATGATGCCAGTTGATTTTTCTTATGGTGTCGGAAGTCTGATAATTTTTAAAACCTGCGAAGTCGTCAGAATAAGAACTTACGGTTTTTAATTTGCTGCGTTTTTGAATAAACGAGCCTGAAATTTTAAATTTGACGTCGGGGACTTTAGGAAATACTATTAATTTACAGCAATTATCAATTGTTATCGATTTTTCTTTCATTAAAAGAGGCAGTTTGGAATATATTTTTGAACACTCTATATTTACCGGCCCGCGCGATGCGAATTTGAATTTAAAATCAAATGAAACGCTTGAAAATGGTTTCAGGCAAAAGATTGTGTCAGGCCCGCACGGGACGGCGCCGTTTATTGACTCGTCGATTTTAAGAAAAAATTTGTCCGATTTTGAGCCGTTGGCGATTGCGACAGGAACCGTATACTCGCTTCCGGCGTTTATGACGTAAGGAAATGACCTTGAAACTTTTATATTTTTTAGTCCTGACATTGCGGCATAGCGCGGTGTCAGCATAAAAGCGGTGCATACTGAAAATACAAGGTAAAAAAGATTATTGCCGGTATTTATGGCGGCGGTGAAAACAAAAAACCATATTATCCAGAAAAATAATCTCATTTATTAAAACCCTGACTCATCATTTTTAATATATCATAATTTATTTATTTTGATTTTATTTATTCGCTTTTTATGTCTTCAGGCAAATTTATAATGTAAGGCGTCGGACTATGCCTTTATAGCGACCATATTTACGCATTCCGAAACTATTTTTTCACAAAAACCTGTTTCGACAGGCTGATCAGCGTTAAGCTGAAGCCTGTGGCCGATTACGAAAGGGGCCAGATATTTAACGTCGTCGTAAATGACATAGCTGCGGTTTTTTAAAAGTGCATAAGCGCATGATGCCAGCTTTAATAATATAGCCCCGCGCGGGGACGCACCTACTTCGACACGCTTGTCGCTGCGGGTCATGGTGACTATATTTAAAATATATTCAAGCACATCGTCGCTGATTTTAACTTTTTCCGCGGTATTTTGAAGGTGGATTACATCATTGGTCGTTATGGCCGCTGTCAGTTCTTCTGGCCTGATATTCACCCGGTTATGGTTTTTTAATATAGCCTTTTCGCTTTCAAAATCCGGGTAGCCCATTTTAAATGAAATTATGAACCTGTCCTTTTGTGATTCGCCGAGATTATAACAGCCTTCATATTCAAAGGGGTTTTGAGTAGCGATTACCATGAATGGGTCCTTTAAATTAAGTGTCTGCTTGTCGATTGTAATCTGCGATTCGGCCATACATTCAAGCAGTGCCGACTGTGTTTTGGGAGTAGTTCTGTTTATTTCGTCGCATAATATTATATTGCCGACGATAGGCCCCCAGCGTACTTCAAAATCTTGTGTTTTCGGGTTGAACGCGAGGCCGCCGACTATATCGCCCGGTAAAAGGTCGGCTGTCATCTGTATACGGCTGAAATCGCCGCCGATGGTTCTGGCGAGCGCCATTGCAAGCGTTGTTTTACCGATGCCGGGAACGTCTTCTATCAATACATGCGACCTGGCTATAAGCCCTGTCATTACAAGTTCAATCATCTGGCGTTTGCCCGCTATGGATTTTTCGATATTCGCTGTCGCCCGTTCAATTATTTCATAACTTTTTTTAAATTCCATATTCTAACCCTTTTGATTTTTATTGTTTAAGCGCGCCTGATTGCCGCATCATTTGAAGAAGTTTCACCAGTACTACGCCGCAGGCTTTAGCGTCATCGAGCGCCCTGTGGCGGTTATCGACTTTAATTTTAAAAAACCTTATAAGCGATTCTAGGCTGTGCGATTCAAGGTTCGGATACATCATTTTAGCCAGCTTTACCGTGCAAATTATCGGATTTACGAGTTTTTGAGAATATTTATCGGTCAAATAACGGTTTATGAAACTAAGGTCGAACGGCGCGTTATGCGCTACAAAAACAGAGTCGCCTATAAAATCTAGAAAACGCGGTATCACTTCTTCGAGAGCCGGGGCGTTTGCGACCATTTCGTT
The DNA here is from genome assembly GCA_041441465.1 of Candidatus Wallbacteria bacterium. GTDB lineage: Bacteria > Muiribacteriota > UBA9980 > UBA9980 > UBA9980 > JASDSY01. The sequence goes on along the minus strand of JASDSY010000010.1, from coordinate 236,948 downwards.
GGTTATTCCGGTGATTTTCGTTATTTCCGGTGATATTTCGCGTCCGTCAGGATTAACGAACGAGCAAAACGTTTCAGTGACCTGATCGTTAATTATTTTTACGGCCGCAAGTTCGATTATCGCTTCGGTTTTAGGAGAAAGCCCGGTTGTTTCGATATCGGTTACGCAGTATGACGGTGCGGAAAAAAGAGCGCGTGCCGACGGTTTCGATTTTAATTTGCATATCTGGCCGTCAAACAAAAAGCGCGGGTCGTCGCCTATATGCGTTTGCGCGAGCTTCAGGCACAGCTCGCCTTTGATATTACGCATTTTCATAATGTTTTCAACTATAAATTCGGCGCTTACGCCTTCCTGCTTTTCCTTGGTGATAAGGCCGAAAAGCATGTCAAGCGAACGCTTTTCCTTGCCAAGATTTTTTCGTTTCTTCAGTATTTCCTCGTCGGGCAGCATTTATTTCTCCTTCTGATATTTTTATGCCAGAACTATGGCTTAATTATTATTACATTTTTCTGGTTAACTTAAATTGCGGTAATTTTTTGTAGTGATTAAAATCAGCAGCTTTAAGTGTTGTGAAAAAAGCGTTTATTTTGAATTTCTTTAAGATAAATAAACCATGAATTTAATAATATCTATTTGATTTTTAACATAAAATAATCTTGTTTTTTATTTGATAGTATTTTAATACATAATAACAAAAAATACAAGTTTTTTGTTTTGGGAACGGCTCGTTTAAAGCATATTATTAAAGTTCAGACAGAAAAAATAAATTTAATTTTAAATAATCGCTTTTGAAATTTAACAGGCCGTTAAAAGCATTATTTAAATTCTTTGATTACAGATATTTATAGATAAGATATTGGCGTGATTATTGAAAATGTTTATAGCCGCTTAGATTTTAGTTTTTATATTTTTCAGCGCTTTTAAAATAGTTTTATAATCGAATAATTCGGCGTAGTATTTTAAAATTTCGCCGAGTTGATCGTTTTTAAGTGAAATCCTGCCGATCAGCACTGAAATTTGATTCATGTCAAGCCGTTCAAGAGCTGTTTCAAGCTCATTTCTAAGCTGTTCTTCGATTCCGGCCAGCTCGTCTTCGTTCAGCGCAAAGATTAATTTCTGACTTGCTTTATCCTCTATTTTTTTTATTAAACTTATAGCGAGATATTTTTCGAGAATGCTGAAAATGGAGTTGACTGAAAAAGGCTTGGCTATGAAATCATTGCAGCCGGCGTTAACCATTTCGTAGCGTTCTTCCTGAAACGCATGTGCGGTTACTGCGATGATAAAAACATTTTTGCCGCCGTCGAGGTTTCTGATTTCGGAAGTTGCGGCTTTTCCGTCTAAAACCGGCATGCGCCGGTCCATAAATATAAGATGCGGCTTACATTCTTTATACATATTAACGCCTTCGCGGCCGTCGCCGGCTTCAAATATTTGAAATCCGAACGGGGCCAGGAGATTTTTAAGGAGCATCCTGTTTTCGCGCTGGTCTTCGATTATAAGCAGCCTGTATTTATCGGCATTATCTATGCCGATGACATGGCCGTCGCATGTCGATAAAAGATGTAAATTTTCAATATTTACCGGCTTATATGAGATAGTAAAACTGAAGGTGGAGCCGTCGCCGGGCACGCTCTTAGCTGAAATATCACCGCCGAGAAGCTGCACATAACGTTTCGTTATGGCAAGGCCAAGCCCGGTCCCTTCATGCTGGCCTATTTGAATAAACGGCTGGAAAATACGTTCGAGATCTTCGGCGGCAATGCCTATTCCAGTGTCTTTAATTTCGAATAATAAAAAATTTTGATTATCTTTCAAATTTAATGACTTAACGCTTAATTTTATTAAAATTTCACCTTCAGAAGTGAACTTAATTGCATTGCTGATAATGTTAATCATAATTTGACGCAGCTTTGCCGGATCGGTGCAGATATATCTCGGAAATGACGATGATTGGTCCAGGCGCAGGCTGATTCCCTTAGCTTCGCTTCTTACGCTGAGCATTGAAATAACGTCTGTGACAAGTTCGCCAAGGTCGAAATCTATTGTTTCTATTTCTAATTTTCCTGATTCGATTTTGGCTATATCAAGGATATTATTGATTATATCGAGAAGGTGTTCGCCTGATTTTAAAATCATGTCAATATTTTCTTTCTGTCTGGACGAAAGGTTTGAATCCTGAAGCATAATATTGGCGAATCCTAAAATAACATTCATCGGGGTTCGGAGTTCATGTGACATATTGGCGAGAAACAACGATTTGGCCTTGTTCGCTGCATCTGCCATTTCTTTTGCTATAATAAGGTCGGCCGTGCGTTCTTTAATCATTTCTTCAAGATGCTCGCGGTGTTTTTGAAGCTCTTGCTCTGCGCGTTTGCGGTCGGTAATGTCATGACCTTCAGGAAGCAAATAAATAACTTCGTCATTTTCATTTTTTATAGGGCGCAGTGAAAAATCTATAAAATGTGTTTCGCCTTCGGCGCTTATATGCGTAGTTTCATATTTTATAATTTCGCCGTTCGCCGCTCTTAAAATAGCGTCTTTAAGCTTATTTTGTTCGGCGGCTGAATGGCTCCACCATGGCAATTCACAGAAATGCTTTCCTATTACGTCTGAAAAATTAAGTCCGATGAATTTTACGGCGCTCTGGTTTATGTCGAGTAAGATTCCGTCTGTAGTCAATAAACCCGTAAATTCGAATGTCAGGTCAAATACTGCACGTATTTTTCTCGCGTTTTCGCGCAGCTCCGCTTCAGTTTGTTTCCGTTTGGAAATATCGGTAATAAATCCCTGTATATGGAGATTGCCGCCGTTTCCATTCCCGACGAGGCAGGCGCTTATCGAAACCCATATTAATTTTCCGTCATTACGCTTAAATTGTATTTCATTTGCCACTACCGCTTTTTTTTCTAAAATTTCAGTATTGAAAGCATTAAAATCATTAATGTCGGCATATATCTGTTCGCGCCAGTCAGTGACTGCCGTTATAAGCCTTTCTGCAGAATCATAACCGAGAATTTTTGCTGCCGACAGATTGGCGTTTGTAAAACGGCCGTCCAGCGAAACCTGAAAGAGTCCTTCGATGGCGTTTTCAAAAATAATTCGGTATTTTTCCTCACTTTTTCGAATTTCAATCATACTTTCCTTAATTTTACCGCCCATAAAATTGAACGTGCGTGAAAGAGTGCCGATTTCATCATTGGAATTTACTTCTACCGATTGGCTGAAATCTCCGGCTGTTATCATTTTAGCCGCTTGCGTGATACGGCGTATCGGCGTAGCGATGGTCAGAGATATGAAAATACTTGTCAAACCTGCTACTACTGTTATTATAAGACCGGCCAATATCATGAAGTTTGTCATTAAAGTCAGGCCTTCGCTTAATACCGTTCTATAAGTTTGCAATTCGTCCTCATAAACGCTTACGCCTATGACCCAATCCCAGGGTTCGAAATAAGTTAAATATGCTATTTTCCAGCGAGGTTCACGTTCTCCCGGGTTTTGCCAGCGGTATTTCTCGATCGCAAATTCATCATGTTTTAATGCCGTGGCTTTTTCAATGATCGAACGGATTACATACCGGCCGTCGCTGTCACGGTTGTTCCATAAATTTTCACCGTCGCGTTCGCCTTTTTGAGAAATAATATATTTTCCGCGCTCGTTACCGTGTCCGGTAATTGCATATACGTAGCCGGTTTTTCCGACACTTGTCTGTAAAATTGCATGCCGGACGCGAGATTCGACGCCTTTTTGCTGTACGCCGACATAAAACATGCCGATAATTCGGCCTGTATTATCTCTGACCGGTTCGTATGCAGTAAGGTATTTTGTGTTAACTACAAAGGCGCTGCCTGTATAGGTGCCGCCTTTCATAATCGTTGAAATGACAGGATTAGGTTTGCCGTCAGGATTTACGGCTGGAATATAAGTGCCGATGGCGCGCCGCCCGTTTTTATCAAGAACGGTTGTCGCTACGCGCAGCATATCGCCGTGTTCATTCATGCGCTGAAATATAGTAGCGGATTCGCCGGCGAGCTGTGTCATCATATCGATAACTATTGTTTCAACCGCCGGATTTTTATTCTGACCGAGCCAGGTTCCGCCGACGAGCATTTTGGGCAGTTTTGTTTCTAAAGTTTTGCCTGAGAATTGATCGACCGCGGTCCATTCGGCATATTCCGAAGAAATGCCTAGCCCGCCGGATTTTTTAACTATTTGTTTTAAGATGTTGAGATTGCCGCTTAACTGCTGCTTAACTGCTTCGTTTTCGGTCTGGATCAGGTTGTATACTCCCTGAGCGATATGTTTCAGGTCGGCTTCTATCAGGACGTCAACTTCTTTTTGCGCAAGCAGATTGTATTTGCCGCTCTGGTCGACGGCGAGCATGACGAGCGCAGCAGCCGTTATTAATACGCAGCCGACGCCGAGAAGTGCCATTTTTATTCCAAGTTTAAGATCGCTTATGAACCTGATTATAAACATCAAAAACCTCGCAGTTTAAATATTAAAAAGCGGGGAATAATAAAAAGTCATTTTGTTGATTTTTGTTTTCAATTAATCTTAATCTTAAGTTATTTTACTGTTTTTGTCAAGTGAAATCCAAGAAAAGTCTTGATTTTTAAGTCAATTTAGTTGGAAAGCCTCGTTTCGTTTATGTCGGTTTTATTAATCGATGCGCAGCCGCAAATTTAAACGGCGTTAAACTTCAATTTATAATCGCTGTCCAGGTTTCGCCTTGATAATTTAAAGGCTAATTTGACGGCGCACAACATAGAATTTTCATCGGCAATTAATTTCCCGGCGATATCGTAAGCGGTGCCGTGATCAGGCGAGGTTCTTATAAACGGCAGGCCGAGCGTAATATTGACTCCCGAATTAAAATAAAGCATTTTAAATGGAATAAGCCCCTGATCGTGGTACAATGCTGCGACTATCGTCCGCCGATAATCATTATAGGCTTTATAAAAAGCAGTATCGGCTGGAAGCGGCCCTATGACTTCAAATTTATATCCTTTCGAATCGGCTAAACTTAAATTGGCTTTTTTTACCGCCGGTTTTAATACATCTTCTTCCTGCCTGCCGAAAAGCCCGCCTTCGCCGGCGTGCGGATTAAGAGCGGGAACTATTATTTTTACATTGCTTCCGTCGTTTTTATAGAGAAGTTTGGCATATTCAGCCGCCTTTATTATAATATCATACGCCTTATCAGGCGTTATTTTTTTTACGGCATCTTCAAGGCTTAAATGCCTGGTGGCTAATATTAATTTAAGACGCGGTCCGAAAAATGCCATTTCCATATTTTGAGTGCCGGTAAGCGTCCCGAGTATTTCGGTATGGCCCGGCCATTTAAATCCGGCAAGTTTCAGGGCCTCTTTGGAGATAGGCGCCGTGGTTATCGCTGATATTAAATTTAATTTCGCGTATTTCACGGCGGCTTCTATATATTTATAACTTGCGATTCCTGATTCTTTCGAAGGTCTATTCTTTTTCAGGCATGAAATATTTTCGGTGTCTATGTGTATTATTTTTAATAAATTTTCCTGTGCTGAAATAGTTTTAATTTCAATTGCCGATTTTTCGGTTATTTCAGAATCGTTGATTTTTAATAAATCGAAAGAATAATCGTCCGCCGATATTTTTTTTAATGCCCCTAAAGTCGCGGAGAGAATATTATAATTACCAAAAATTATAATATTTCTAAATGCGCTTTTATTTTTTTTAAAAAGAGCTGCTGCGGCTTTAATGCATATTTCAGGGCCTATTCCCGAGGGATCCCCCATCGTTATTCCTATTATTATCGATTTAGCTGGCATTTTATTTCCTCGAAAAAATTATTTTCATCGTTCATTATTACCTCGAATCGAGCGGCATATATCCGGCAATTTTTGAATATCGCTTTGTTCAATTTTACTGCATCTTTGAATGTCGTGACTATTATATCCGAACCGATATTTTTTGATTTTTCAATGATTTCTTTCTGATTTTCAATGGAATAATTATAATGATCTAAAAATCCCAGGCTCGAGCATGAAATGGAATAACCGGAAACTGCCCCGGCAAATGAGTTGAAAAAACTTGAATTATCGCCAAGCGCCGAAAATAAAAAAACTTTTGAGCCGGCAATATCTGAAAATTCAATTAACTTATCTTCATTCAGCGAATAAAGCCCTGTCATTTTAATGGCCGAGTAAAAAAAGTTTCCCTTGAAGCCGTTAATAAATGCTGTGTTTTTGATTTGATTTATTTTTTCGCACCCGGCGATGGAGTTATCTGCGAATTTTTCATACGGACATTTGGAGATTACCAGGATATGGGCTTCTTTAAGATGCTGCAGCCTGTCGCGAAGCATCCCGGCCGGAAAAGTTTTAAAGCCTCCGAAAGGATCGGCATAATCAAGTATCACTATATTAAGGTCGCGCTGCAGTCTGTAATATTGGAAAGCGTCATCTAGTATTGCGATACCTTCAAATTTATTTTTTTTAAGGAAGTTTATCGAATCGACGCGCTGTCTTGATGTCATTACAAACGCTCCGGAGGATGCGTGTATTTTATTTTCTCCAAACGGCGTAAAATAATCGCTTGCCTTGACATTGCCTGAAGAATTGTAAAACACGCCGTCTTTATCGATGCCTCCAGCCAGCGCGAGAGCTTGCATATATGCTTCGTCCGAGCATTCGAGTATATTTTTTAAAATTTTTTTCCCGTCCGATATCACGTTTAATTTTGATGTCGGCCCCATATATCCCCGATTTATTAACGCGCAATCAAATCCCGAATCAATAAGCCGTGAGGCCATTTTTATCGCAAGCGGAGATTTTCCCGTGCCGCCTACCTTTATATTGCCGATACTTATGACCTTGAATCCCGCCTTATGCGATTTTAAAAATCCGGCCTTATATAAAAACCATTTCGTCAAATTTCCGGCATAATATATTCCTGCCAGTAAGTTTAAGAAGAAATAAAAAAGCCGTTCGGAAATAGATAAAGTTATTTTATTTTTTACTTTGTTTTGTATGAGAAATATTTTTTTCGATATTTGCAAGCGCATTTTATTGTCTTTCCTTGTTTTATAATCAAGCATTCAGAAACGCGGTAAATTCATTAAATAATATCGCTGCGTCATTTTCTTTCTGTTCGGCGTAAGTATTGAATTTTTTTATAATTGCGTCATAATTATGTATCAGGGTTTTTAATTTAATTAATAATTCATCGCTTATTTTGTTAATATCCGTGAATTCATTTCGTGTATGTTTTGCGTTTGTATGTTTTTCGCTTATGTCAATGCAAAGTTCGCTGAAATTAAGTTCTCTATATAAATTTAATATCTTGTCGTCGTAAGATAGGCCGAGTGCCGGAACGCCTGCCATGACCGACAGCACGGAAAAATGAAAACGCATTCCTAAGTTTACATAATTTTTTGATAACGAGCCGATGAATTTTTTGTAGTCAGGCTCGAATTCATAAATTTCAACTTTATCAGGATATTCTGAATTAAAGTTTTTATCTTTTTTTAATTCATCGTAAATTTTAACATTTAGAGCGCAATCGGAGTCTTTTTGCATAGAATAAAGAATAATTTTGAATCCTGTGGCTTTTATAATATTTTTTATCAATCCGGCGAATGAATATTCATTTATTCCGGGCCAGCCGCGCAATGAAATTCCTGCAGTTTTCTCTTTATAAGATTCAGGTGACTCATAGGAAATGGCCGTTTGGCTTTTAGTGATTTCTTTTATTTCGGCATTTAAAAGAAAAACCGCGTCGGCATAAATTTTTGAATTGTTTAAACCGTATTTGGGGATGTATTTAAGCGAGGCTTTATCACGAATTGATAGATAATCACATAATTTTGACGTCATAAACCGCGTCAGTTCTTGAAAAAAAGATTTTTTTACGCCGGTGAAGCCCTGATAAAGTAAAAATACTTTTTTATGGAATAATTTGAATGCCAGCGCGAACGTAAAGTAGCACAAAAACGACATTACACCGTAATCCTGAAATACTCCGCCGCCCGGAAATACTAAATATTCTGATTTTTTTAATAAATTTATATTTAAAAATGAAAACGGATTTTTGGAACGCCTGACAAAAGATATATTAGAATTTTGGAATTCATTTTTGAATGTTTCTAAAAACGGATTTTTTTGAATAGCGGTTGCAGCTATTATGTTTTCAGGTAATCTGCATGCCGCTTTATGTTTTAAATATTGCTTTAAAAACGCCATGAGTATAAGTTCGTCTCCGTAATTTGAAGCGCCGAAATATCCGTATAAAAATACGTTCTTGTTTTCAGAGGCCATTTTTAGTTTTTACCTTTGTTTTGCGTTTCTTTTTTTGTTTCATTTGCAGGTTTAATTTTGTTATTTTCAGCGGCGGGTTGTGCCGGCACTTCAGGGGTTGGGTTTTTTTGCCATTTACTATTTTTGCCGGTGCCTTTATTCGTAGCGATGTCGCTATAATTAAGAGTTTTTGACGGATCATAAATCAGGATTTCGATTCTTCGGTTTTTTTTGCGCCCGGCTACCGTCGAGTTATCCGCTATAGGTCTGAATCGGCCATAACCTGAAGCGGCGATCGTATTTGGCAGCAGATCCATTTCTTCGACCATATACCTTACGACCGAAACTGCCCTGGCGCATGAAAGTTCCCAGTTTGACGGATAAAGGAATGAATGGACGTTAATATTGTCAGTATGGCCTTCAACTCTGAAATTAAATCCCATGTTTGCGAGCGCTTTTAAAATTGCGCTGATTTTTTGGAGAGTAAATAAGGATTCAGGAAGCAGTTCGGCCGAACCGAGTTCGAACATTACTTCGCTTTGAAGTATCATTTCGATTCCGCGCTCAGTGAGCTTTATTTCAAGACTGCCTTTTTGAATTTCCTCTGGAAATACTGATGACATTTTTGAAATCATTGTCGAAAGATACGGATCTTTAATGCCGGATTTATCGCCGGTATTGCCTGCGCCATAGTTATCGGCGTCGCTGCCTTCGCTGCCGCCTTTTTCTTCGTTAAAATTTATCTCGCCGGTAGTTTTTGACGTTTCATTTATTGTTATGGAAAGGCCGCCAGGCTGTATTTTCGCTTTTTTTTCGGCTAATTTCGACTCGCTGAATGCCTTGAATTTATTTATCAATTCCTGGTTTGTTCCCAGATATTCCGCTTCCGCGGTGGTGTTAGGCGCCAATAGATTCAGAATATTTCCTACCGTCGGATTTTTCCCGGTATCTTCCGTATATTTTACTTTTTTATTCGTTCCTTTGCGTATCGTGCCAGGCAGCGGCGCAGTCATCGGGTTTTTAAATTTTTCGCCGCCGTTATTCGAAAGCCCCGGCACTCCGAAAGCTTCAGATATATTTTCGAGAACCTGTTTGGATTTTTCTTTTTCGGATATCCCTAGAGCGTACATTATTATGAAAAATGCCACAAGCAGGGTCATCATATCGGAATAAGGCAGCAGCCACGCTTCAAAATTCATTTCTTTTTCTTGTTCTTGCTTTTTTGCCATAATTATCCTTATCCTTTAATTTATCTTAAAAATTTAATCCTGCTTGTTTGCTTTATAAGACTCGCTAAAAAAAAGAAAGGGACACTTTCAAAGCATCCCTTTCATTTTTTTAGTTGAATTGTATTATTTTGATGAAGAGAGCTCGTCTATTTCTTTCGGGAAATAAACCCTCAGCTTTTCTTTTAAAACTGCGGTGTTATCGCCGCATTGAATTGCCAGCACGCCTTCCATAATGCATAAAAGCATATTTTTTTCTTCTTTCGCCCTGGCTTTGAGCTTGGTTGCGATAGGCAGCCAGGCAAGGTTCGCTGTCGATATTCCAAAAAATGTAGCGATAAATGCTCCTGCGACGGCCTTGCCGAGTGATCCGGCGCCCGAAGAGCTTCCGAGCCTTTCAAGCATGTGAACAAGTCCCATAACCGTTCCGACTATTCCAAGCGTAGGCGAGAATCCGCCTGCCATTAAAAAAATTTCCGAACCGATTTTTTCTTCTTCGTTGCGATAATCAATTTCATTTTCGAGTATTTTTTGAATCAACTGCGGGTCGATACCGTCAACTACCAGTTGCAGGCCTTTTTTAAAAAATACGTTTTCTACGCTTTCTTTTTCGTCTTCAAGAGATAGCAACCCTTCGCGGCGCGCCTTTTCAGCGAGCCTGAAAAGCGTTTGAAGCATGCTTGTAGGATCTTCCGGTTTATGAAAGAACGCTTTTTTTAAAAAATACGGCGCTTTTTTGAAATGTTCAAGCGGAAAACAGCCCATTGTAGCGCAAAACGTTCCGCTTAATATCAAAAATATCGAAGCTATGTTTATGAATGAACCGACATGGCCGCCTTCGAGAAATAGTGTTAATAATACTGTACAAACGGCTCCTATAATGCCGCCAAACATAGTTATATCCAAAATGAATCGACCTCACATTTTTTCTTTTAAACCGGTCTATTTAACTGGTTCTGGTGTTATTTTTTCGTTTGCCGGCAAAAGCACAAGAGCGTTGGCAATTTTTCTTTCAGCGCCGCCCTTTTCCGAAGGACTGTTCAATACTTCGCCCTTATATACAGCTGTTGTCGAGCCGCCGCCGTCTAAAGCTATTGCGTCGGTGCAGCCTTCGTCAACCATTATCTGTGCGATATCGTCGAAATCCACTCCGCGGTAGCCTTTGCCGCGGCCGTCTGCCGCTACCATTATCAAGTGGTTTTCAGCCGTGATTCCGACAGCGGTTCTTGGAGCGTCGCCCATTAAGTATTTACCAACTTCTTCGCGTGTCTGGTCGAACGCAGCTTTGCCTTCAGCTACTATAAGCATTCCCGAACCGAATGCATCGCGGGTTTTGTCCCACGGCGCCATTAATGTCTGAGTAAATAAGATTTTCGTGCCTTTTTCGGTATTTTTGAACCTGTGAAGGTGTGAATCGGTTACCACTAAAATTCCGCCTTCTTCAGGTATTGCGACTTTACCTTTCAATACGTCGCTTACTACGCCTTCAGCGTCGAACTGGAAGCCGACCGCGCCGTTTGGTATTGTAACATTTTTACCGTATTCTGAAGTGTAAATAACGATCTCGCCGCTGACGCATTTTTTGTTGATACCGTCGATCATCGAGAAAAAATCGTTTTGCGGTCTGATGCGGCGTCTGAATTTCGGTTTGCCTATCATTACGTGGTTATCGCTGTTAATTCCAAAAGTGGTTCTTGATTTTACTATAAGAGGCGCCTGGATAGCTTTGCCGTCTATCATTAAGTAGCCGACCGCTGCATATGTTTTCATGTCGAAAAATGAGCCGTTGATTCCGGCCACCGCGTTGTAACTCTTGCAAATATCGCTTAAAGCCGCTTTGGTGCCGAGTTTTCCTTTAGCAAGAACTATCTTAGGGTTAACTTTTTTCTGATTTAAGTCGACTCTGATTACCGTCAACGGAACATCGCCGGATGATTTTGAATATTTTTTCTGCGTCACTGCGATACCGTATTCGTCGAATTTATAGGCGCTGTTTTCATTGCCGATATTTGAGGCAGTTGTTTTTTCTTTTACAGAAGAAGACTTGCCTGACGAAGTATTTTCAACCATTTCTTTTTTTAAATTAGCGATTCTTTCAAGCATTGCCTTGCTTTCCTGGCTTTTTGGCTGTGAAGGGGCATTTTCTTCCTTTACTTCGCTGCTTGCTGCTTTTGATGGAGCCGGAGCTTCCGCTTCTTTATTTTCTTCAACTTTTTTGCTGCTCTTTTTAGCTTTTGCGTCAGCTTTTTTATTTTTCTTTGCCTTTGGCGTTTCTTTTGCCGTTTTTGTTTCTTCGATTATTTCAGAAATCGTTCCCTGATCGCCTGTAACAGTTTCTTCGGCGCTGACTTCTTTTTCCTGGGTTTGCGCCGGTTTGTCTTTTATCTTAAATATTTTATTTTCCGCAGCGTTTACGCCTGGAATGTTGCTTAATATTAATCCGGCCGCTATGATCGCCACCGTGATTGAATTTTTTGAGAATAGATACAATTTTAAAACCTCCTGAGATTTCGTATTTTTTGTTATTTTATAAAATGTTTAAATGTTATTATATCATAACGGCACGAACTTTATCATATCGTGCCGTTCATTTTTATTTTTTTATAGGTCTTATTTTTATCGATTTACTTTTATCGTTATTTTTTTCATCGATTTTATTGTCTTCCGTAAGGCCGTATTCTCTGCTGAATTTTCTTAGTTTTAGTATGGCCCTTTCCTCGATTTGCCTCACGCGCTCCCTCGTCATTTGAAGGTATTGGCCTATTTCTTCGAGGGTTCTCGGAATGCCGTCGTCAAGGCCGAAACGTTTTTTTATTACAATTTGCTCTTTTTCATTGAGCTCTGATAAGATTTTTGTTATCTGATCGCGGAGCATTTGAGTAAAAACGACTTCTTCCGGGCTTTTAGCGTCTTTATCTTCTATGAATGAACCTATATTCGAATCGTCGTCGCCGACGGTTAATTCCAGCGAAAGCGGATCTAACATTAAATCCTTGATTTCAACGATCCTTTCCGGCGTGCATTCCATTTCCTGCGCTAACTCTTCTACAGTCGGTTCATGACCGTTTTTGTTAAAAAGCTTTCTGGATATTTTTTTGAATTTATTAATCAGCTCGACTATATGGACAGGCATTCTAATAAGCCTTGACTGATCGGCTATGGCACGGGTAATTGCCTGTTTTATCCACCATGTGGCATACGTCGAGAACTTGAATCCAAGCTTATACTCAAACTTATTTATGGATTTTATCAACCCTATATTGCCTTCCTGGATAAGATCCAAAAATAATATGCCGCGGTTGGTATATTTTTTTGCTATCGAAACTACAAGGCGCAAATTAGCTTGAATGAGTTTCTTCCTGGCGTCTTCGTCGCCTTCTTCTATCTTTATGGCAAGGCTTTGTTCCTGATCATGTTTTAAAAGATCAAGATGGCCGATATCCTTTAAGTACAACTTCACCATATCGTCAAATTCCATTCTTGAGTCGCCGGAATTTGAGTTGTAACCGGATTCGTTTAAAACTTCGATTTCTTGTTCTTTGCTCAAGTAATTCGCGAGTTTTTTTATAAATTTTTCATCTTTAGCGCCGTTGAAATATTCTCTGATGAATTTGTAACTTATTACGCCTTTGTCTTTGGCTATTTGAATGAATATTTTTATTTCTTCGGTTTCAAATATCGAATTTTTGTTCTTGGCGGCCGTTTTTTTAGTTTCTTTAGCTTTCGTTGCAGGTTTTATTGATTCCTTTTTGACAGTGTTTTTTTTGCCTGCGTTATTTTGTGATTTTGGCATATCAGATACATCCGAACCTGCGCTGCTTGATTTAGCGGCCGGGCGCGTTTTTTTCGTTTCTGCAGAATTAAGTTTTTTACTTATTTCTTTTTTGGGCGCTTTTGATTTATATTTATTCATATTTACTTTAATCGGCATTAACTTGTTAAAGTTAATATTAAAAATTAAATAAAAAAATACTTTAGGATAATATTTTACATTATTTTATGCCATTTTATCAACATATTTTTAAAAAAATATAAAAAAATAAAATGCCGTTTTTTAATACTTGGTTATAACTCCCATATTCCTGAACTTATTGTAGCGGTTATTCAATATTTCTTCCGGCGTCAGTTTCATCAGGCCGTTTAAATTTTTTATTATGGCGGTTTTAACATTGCCGAGCGTCGCCTGGCTGTCTCTGTGCGCGCCGCCGGACGGCTCCGGTATTATTTCGTCTATTATTCCGGCCTTTAAAAGGTCGTCGGCCGTTATTTTTAAGGCATTTGCGGCTATCGGCGCCCTTACGGCGTCGCGGAAAAGTATCGAGGCGCAGCCTTCTGGAGCTATTACTGAATATATCGAATATTTAAGCATTAATATCCTGTCACCGACTGCGAGCGCGAGCGCGCCGCCGCTGCCGCCTTCCCCAATTACGACGACCACGATCGGAACTTTTATCTGCGACATCTGTTTTAAATTTTCCGCTATGGCAAGGGCCTGGCCGCGTTCTTCCGCGCCTATGCCAGGGTATGCGCCCGGCGTATCGACGAACGTTATGACCGGTTTTTTAAATTTTTCGGCTAATTTCATTATCCTCAAAGCCTTTCTGTATCCTTCGGGATTGGGCATGCCGAAATTTCTTATGATTTTCATGTCGGTGGTGCGCCCTTTTTCCTGGCCGATTACATATACCGGCTCGCCTTCGAGATACGCCATGCCGCCTATTATTGAAGGATCGTTCATTACGTGCCGGTCGCCCGATAATTCGGTGAAGCCTTCGAAAATGCCGTTTATATAATCGATTGCCTGCGGACGGTCTTTGTGTCTTGCTATTAAAGTTTTCTGCCAGGCGTCAACTCCGTCTAAAAGTTGATTTTTTTTGTTCTCCAGTATTTCAATAACTTCTGATAAGACAATGCCTTCTTCCCGGCTTATTTTCTTAAATTTTTCTATCTGCGAATCTATCTCGTTAAGCTTTTCTTCTACTGAAATAATATCGTTAATTCTGGTGTTTTCTGCCATAATTTATTTAACCTTCCTTTGGCGCGAATTAATATGGTCTAAAAGAAATTCCAGCTTGTTTTTCAATTCTTTGCGCGGTACTACCATATCTATAATGCCGTGTTCTAAAAGAAATTCAGCGCGTTGGAATCCTTCCGGAAGTTTTTGCTTTATGGTCTGTTCGATGACTCGCGGTCCGGCGAATCCTATCAAAGCGCCTGGTTCGGATATTATTATGTCGCCGAGCATTGCGAAACTCGCGGTTACGCCGCCGGTAGTCGGGTCGGTGAGCAGCGTGATATAAGCCAGGCCGGCCTCGCTGTGCCGTGCAAGCGCGGCTGAAGTTTTCGCCATTTGCATTAACGATAAAATTCCTTCCTGCATTCGCGCGCCGCCGGAAGTGCAGGATATTATCAGCGGCAGTTTATTAAGCGTAGCATGTTCGGTTATAAGAGTTATCTTTTCGCCGAGCGCTGACCCCATAGAGCCGCCCATGAAATTAAAATCCATTACGCCGAATGCGGTTTCATTTTTACCGATCATGCCGGTGCCTGTTACGCAGGCATCGTTTAATCCGGTTTTTTTGCGTGCTTTTTGATATCTTTCAACATATTTTTCAGTATCGGTGAATTCAAGCGGGTCTAATGAGCCTATGCCCTCGAAAAGTTCCTTGAAAGAACCAGGCTCGGTGAGCATTTCTATTCTGTCAACAGCGTTGATTCTAAAATGATATGAGCATTGAGAACAAACCCATAAATTTTTTTCAAGATCCTTTTTATATATAACCCGTGTGCATTTTGGGCATTTTTCCCAGACACCGTAAGGACTTTTAGATTTTTCTTTGTCTGGTATTATAAGTTTGGAAAACCAGCCCATTAAAATTCCTCCTCCAGTAATAACCGTTAAATAATGTTTCTAAATGTAAAGTATCAAATTTAAGTTCCTATATTTTACCTTATTTTTGCATTATAGTAAAGCGAAAAATCGACGCAGCCCATTTTTATTTGGTAAACAGTCATTTTACAGTTAGCGTTTTTTGAGGCGTCGGCGAAAATATCCGCTGCCATCGCTAATGATGCCGATACGGAGTCATTAGGCGCCCCGATTTTTCCGTTGCCTTTATAATCGCCGTCTAAATAGCAGTCTATCGTGTTTGACGGTTTTAGAATAAATTTTATCTGGTGCGTGGCGTTTTCATCCATTCCGCCAGAAGCGAAGGGTTTGGCGGCAAGCGCAGTGCCTGAAGGCGAATCGTATAATTCCCACTGTGTTGCCGAAAAAACAAAACCAAGGCCTGCTTTGGTTTTAAATGAGTTGTCGGTCAGCGTTTCCGAGGCTGGGAATTCATTTTTAAAAAAGAAAACGCAGCCGTTATTTGTTTTCTTGAATTCGGAGAGAGCCGCCGGGTCGAGTATCCTGTTTTCCTGATTATTCAGTATCGGATCGTCGGCGAATAGCTGAGAATATTTAAATGTGATTTCGAATTCATATTTATTTTGCGTATTGGAAATGCTGTCCGGCATTTTTTGCGGGTCGCTTCCAGGCGCTGAAGGCCCAGGCCCCGGACCGGCCGGCGGCGCTGCGCCTGCCGGCGACATGCCGGGTAATTTTATCGGAACCGTATATAAAACCGCCGTGTCGCTTGGCGATGTTGAGTTATTGGCCAGTAATGTGACGCTTCCGGTCGTTGATGTTACGCTGGCGCCTCCCTTGGCTAAGGTTTTATATATATCAGCAGTTAAAATTCCAGTCGCGAAATCATCAATTGAAGCATTCTTATACGGTACTTTGACCGCGTACGGAAATGTAAAAGTCTTGCCCGTGATTGGATCTTTCATAGAGGTTTGACTGCCCGGCATTTCGCCGTACACATAATACATATCGGCGTAATAAGTCGGGCCTATTGGATTATGAGGCAGTTTTTCTAAAAAATGCCTTTTTTTTGTTTTTATGGATGCTGCGGTGTCTGAAGCGACAGGGAGTCTTTTAGTGATCATATTGGTTATGGTGTCGGCTTCTTCGATGTACCTGAACTCGGCGTTAACAAGCTCCGATAAACGCTGCGGCCTGGTGTTTGCAATGTTATATTCGTCAGCTGTATAATTTACTATTGCGGTTTTTATAGCCTCGAGGTCGGCCTTTATTTTGGTTTTTCTGGCACTATCTTGCGTGTCGGCGTAATATTCGGCGGCGAATGCCGTCAGGATTCCGATAATTACAAGAGCTATCATTAATTCCAGAAGAGTCAGCCCTTTTTTCCAAGGTGTCTTCATAATTATCACAGCCTTTTTCAATGAATTATTAATCATATTATCAACATGGCGTCGCCGTAACTATAAAACAAGAATTCATTATTTATGGCAAATTGATATGCTTTTTTCATCTCATTTATTCCCATAAAAGCAGAAATCATCATCAGAAGCGTTGATTTAGGAAGATGAAAATTCGTTATTATGGCGTCGACAAAATTGAATTTATATCCCGGGTAAATAAAAAGCCTGGTCTCGCCTTCGTAGCAATTTGATTCGGAATTAAATGAGAGCGATTTCATGCTTTCTATAGTTCGGACGGATGTCGTTCCGCAGCAAAATAATTTTTTTCCGTTTTTATTATTTACAAAGTCGTTTATGCTGCGGTAACTTTCAGCCGATATTTTTATCTGCTCGGAATGCATCGAATGATCGCGTATATCTTCGCTTTCGACCAGTTTGAAAGTGCCGAGCCCGACATGCAGCGTTACTTTTTCTATAATCACGCCTTTTTCAGAAAGCTTTTTCAAAAGCTCCTCGGTGAAATGAAATCCTGCCGTCGGAGCTGCCACCGACCCGGTATGGCGCGCATAAACGGTCTGATAACCGTTTATGTCTTCGCTGGAATCTTTTGACTTGAAATCTTTTTTCTCATCTTTATTTTTTACTATGTACGGCGGCAGCGGAACGAATCCGCATTCATCTATTAACTCGTATATGTCTTTTTTTTTGCCTGCGTGTTCTCCGGTATTATCGATTAATCGTACTAAAAAAGCGCCTTTAGAGTCGAGTCTTGAAATGATCTCGGCCGAAAGAGCGCCGCCGCTTATCCTGACCCTGGTGCCGTTTTGAACGCGGCGTGCCGGTTTTACTAATGATTCGAATTCTGTTTCACCGGTCCTTTTTAACAATAAAAATTCAATCTGCGCGCCTGTTCCCTCTTTTTCACCGTAAAGCCGCGCCTTGAACACCTTCGTTTCGTTAAGTACCAGCATATCGCCTGAATTGAAGTAATTTATTATATCCGAAAAAAAAGTTTTTTTGATTTGCGAGTCCGATTTAGAATAAACTAAAAGCTTTGCTTCATCTCTTTTTTCATACGGCTTTATTGCGATTTTAGAATCGTCGAGGCTGAAATCGTAATTCGACAGGTCGAAATGTGTCATATCGCTAATATTATTATGAGTGTTATTAATTGAATCGGTTTTGTCGGTGAATTGGCTCATTATTTTGCATTACCCTTTCAGTTTAATTCAGATGTCTTGAGTTTTTTATTATATTGAGCAGGCATTTTGAAAGTTTCGGCGGGTCATGCCTTAAAAAATTTGAGTATGATGAAATATTTTCCCGCACTATGCGCGCGCCCTGGACCGCCAAATTTTCAATATCTATTTTTACCGGATATGCTTTTTTTTGCTTATATCTTTCCAGCAGTTCGGGATCTACGTTTTCAACGTCAGATATTATTATGTAATCAATAACCTTTTGGCCGAGAGCGCTGTTAATCGCTTTCAAGTGGTCAGAGGCGGTAAAGCCGTCAGTTTCTCCCGGCTGCGTCATAACGTTGCATACGTAAATTTTAATCGCTCCGGAATTGATGATGGCATTTTTAATGTCTCTTATCAATAAATTCGGAACCAGGCTTGTAAATAACGAACCGGGACCAATTACTATGGCGTCGGCTTTTTCTATTTCATTGACCGCTTCCGGAAGCGCTTCCACATGTTCCGGTATCAATTCTATCTTCCTGATTTTTTTCCCTGTATTTAGTGAAATTTGAGATTCGCCGGTAACGTGAGTGCCGTCTTCGTAAATAGCTTTTAATTCAAGCGGGGTTACTGTTGACGGAAAAACTTTGCCCGATACGGCGAGTATTTTTGATGATTCCTTTATAGCTTTGACGAAGTCGCCGGTAATATTTGTCATTGCGGCTATGAAAAGATTGCCGAAAGAATGTCCTGAAAGGCTTCCTTCTTTAAATCTATACTGAAATAATTTTGTCAAAAGCGCTTCTTCAGTTGAAAGCGCGGTCAGACAGTTGCGTATGTCGCCCGGCGGAAGCATGTTCATTTCCTCGCGCAATTTTCCTGAGGAACCGCCGTTATCGCCGACAGTCACTATTGCCGATAAATTTTTCGACGAATCGATATTGCCGTATTCCCTGATTCCGCGAAGCAGCGTCGAAAGTCCCGTACCGCCGCCGATTATTGCTATTTTAGGAACATAAGAATCGGGTTTTATATCTATAAAATAATCGTCCAGGTGACCTTCTTTGGCAATCGAGGTAATATTATCGATAAAAATAAGTATTTTTATGAATATGAAAATGATTAATACAATATTGACCACAAGGCACAACGCGAGAATATGAACGTTTGAAATTACTTTAAAGTTCATAAAGTAGGCGAATATAAAAAAACCGAGCGATACGCTTAACATTGTACCCAGAGCAAGCCATCTTTTAATGCCTATTCCGAATAACAACCACTTGAACATGTCGTATTTTTTTATGATTTTTTTCTGTTCATTGATATCTATATGCCGATTTGAACGATTCAAAAATTATCTCCCGTTAATTATTGAGACTTTTGATTATTTTGCTGGTCAAGCACAAAATTAATTATCTGTTCGCGGTCTTTTTCGTTAATTTCAAGAAATGCGATGCCTATCATAAACGCGGGTTTCCCTTCGTATTCTTTGCGCTCGATTCGCGCTACCTTTCCGGTAGCCTTAATTTTCAGATTTTCTCCGCATTCGATAACAAGGTTAAGCATATTATTGATTCTTGGCATTAATTCATAAAATGCGCATAATGCGCCGCCGCCGGATAAGTTTATTAATTTGGTGTCATATTTTATAGTTTCGCCGGTTTCATTAAACTGCGTTACTATTATTGACATTTTATTCTGAAAATAAATATTTTCAGCGTTTTTCTGCATTTCATCCAGTGTGGAAAGCCTGAAATATTGCCTTCTCTGCTGTTCTTCGGTTTTCAGCGAATCCGAAAGAATTATTGTGATAATGCCATTTTCTATCTTCTTTTCGACTATTTTCAATGTCATGGTGCTTACCTCGTCGGACGCTATAAATCCGAGCGAGATAAGGCCGCCGACGACTATAGGAATATTTTCTCCGCGGCTGTTTTTGGGCAATGTATTGAAAGTCAGCTTCATAAAAATTCCTTTGAAAAAATTTATATTGAATTATAACATGCCAAGCCTGTTTTTGTCAAAAGCCAAGCTTTTTTACTTCGGAAGTTTCGAATTAATTCTTTCGATAGCGTCGATAATTTCACGGCGCTTAGGAGTATTCGGGAATTTTTCAAGCGCTTTATTATACGCTTCCTTAGCTTTCGGCAGATCGTATTTTGCGTTTTCATAGATCCAGGCGATTTCAATTTGCGCGTCGGGCGCGTTTTCATGGTCAAAGTAGCGGTCGACCATCTGTTCGAAATCGCGTATCGCCGCGTCGTAGTCTTTCATATAACGTTCGTTGACAAGGCCTTTTTCATAAAGCGCAGTCTTGGCGTACATCGAATCCTGATAGCGGTCGACAAGCTCCTGAAACGTCTCGATCGCATAAACATACTCGCGTTTTTCTATGTACATCTTACCGAGCATGTACCTTACGTACTCAGTTTTATCATATTGCGGTGATTCCTGCACAATCTGCTTATAATACCTGGCCGCTTCTTCGACATTTCCCGCGGCCCTGTATGATTCGGCTAATTTTAAAGCGACGTCATAATATCTTTCGTATTTCGGGAACTCGTCAATTATCCGTTTAAGCGCTTCAGTAGATTTTTCAATTTTTTTTGTTTGATCGCATACTTTTGACATTTCGATCAAATAAATAGGTATTTTTTTGTCTTTTTCAGGCAAATTGTCTATTAAAGCCTGAAGTTTTTCGATTTTCTTTTCCGGGTCCTTCTCGTTGGCTATTTCGATTTCGGCCGATGTAAAAGAAATTTCCCCTGTCGCGAGCGCGACTTCGAATGTGCCTTTCTTTTCGGCGACTGCTATTTCCATCGTAGTTTCATCGTCTTCATATTTCGGCCGTTCATATAAAGTTATGAACTTATCGGGCATGGCCAATATTTGCTCAACTCTGTCATCGGCGGTTTTAGCCCAGCGCGAGACCGGGAAATAAAACCTGACCTTTCTGTAAGCTTCGATGCATTCTTTGCGTTTTTTCAATAACTCATAGTCTTCGCCTATTTTAAATTGCATAAATGCCAGAAAGTCAATATCATCCGGAATGTTTTTTACTATGAATTCGCGGTAAAGGTCTATCGCAAGCTGCGGTTTTTTTAATTTGGTTTCGTATATAAGCCCGAGCGACGATATCGCCTGAATCAGTAGTGAATCGTTAATTTTCATTTCAATAAGCTTTTTGTAATATTTAGCGGCGCTTTCGTAATCTTCGGCTTCGCGTTCATAAAGCCGGGCTATATAATACATATATTGTACATTTGAAGGATTTTCTTCGTTTGTTTCGATTATTTCGAGAAGATCGGCCGCTTTTTTATCGATCTCGATTTTTTTCATCTGTTTTTGCACGTCGGAAGATAATTTCAATTCCGGGATGACTTGCTTCAATGTCGCTACAGTATCAGCCTTTTCATTTATTTTGTCGTCCGAATAAGCTGAATTAAGCAATAACATGGCGTCCTTATATATTTCAGATTTCTTGCCCTGCGTTTTTACTTTTTCGAGAAGCGCTACCGCATCCTCTTTTTTATTGAAATTATTTATTAATATTTCAGCGGCGCGGTACCTGATTTCATTTTCTTCGGTAGCGTTCGGGAAGCGCTCTAAAATGTCCTGATATTCGTCAAGGGCGAGTTCGTAATTTTTAGTTTTTTCGGTGCAAATTCTCACTATTTCAAGTTTATATTTTATTTCTTCGGTCTCGCCGTTGATATAGGCTGTGCATTTATTCAAGTATGAAATAGCGTTATTGTAATCTTTCAGAGAGTTTTCATAAATTTTAGCGTTTTCATACATCAGCTCCAGGCATTTTTCATCGCCGAGGTGATTTTTTATGTATTTTTCGTTGTCCGAAATTTTTTGATAGTTTTTTATTTTGGCCGCTATTGCGTCGCCCTGAGTGAATGATTTAGGCATTTTTTCCTTCATCTGGCTGACCAGATAAAGAGCGCGTCCGAAATCCTTATTTTTTTCGGCGTATATTACGGCGAGGCGTTCGTAGGCGTCGGTTGTTATCTTGGCATACGAGTTATATTCGTCGATTATTTTAGTGTAGCTTTCGGCGGCTTTTTTATAATCTTCGTTTTCTTCGTAAGAAAGCCCGAGATAATAGTAAATTATAGGCAGCTTCGGGGAATTTGGATTGTTTTCGATATAATTCAAGTATTTGCCGGTTTTAGACGTTCTTACGACCGGCAGCATAAGTTCGGCTTTTAATTTTTCGAGCTCCGGATCTGATTTGCCGGCGGCTTTTTTTATTTTTAATCCGCCCTGCTTGAACCAGGTCGGTGTTGTTATTCCTATATCGCTCAAGTCTACGGGTTTCTGGAACCATGAATAATCGGCGTCAGGGGCTTTCATACCGCCTTTTTTAAACCATGACGCGCTTTCATAGCCGGGCCTTGAAGCTTTGCTGAACCATGACGGGGTTTCTTCTATTATTTCGTCGGTTTCGTCCGCTGTGAGCGGTTCTTCAGAGGCCAGAATGTTCTCGCTTGTGCTGCCGGCCCCGATAATTGTCTTGCTGATAGTGCCAAGAACATCCATTATGCCGCCGGATTCATTTTCAAGCGCGGTTTCTTCGGTGGCGGCTGTCACTTTTTTTATAAGCTCTGTTTCCTTTGTCGCTTTATCTGATTTTTCCTGGGCTGTATATGAGCCTAAATATGATTGCAGTATGCTTAAATCGACGTTTAACAGATTGGCTATTTTGGCGTCTAGTTTTTCCTCGCGCGCTTCTTTGGAATATTTAGCCATTATAAGGCTGTAGCACCTGAACGCATTTTCATAATCCTTGAAATTCAGAGCGTAGATTATGCCGGCTTTAAACAGTGCCATCATCTGGGTTTTTGAATGAATTTTATTCATTTTTATTATTTTTTCATATTCGCGAACGGCGTTTTTGTAATCTTTTTCCCTGTCGTCGAGCGCTTTAGCATAAGCGTACAATATCTCGGGCTCTGATTTTAAGCCGGCCGCTTTTTGGGCCAGTTCCTTTAAACCGGCTATTGCTTTATCGCTTTCTTTAACGTTTTCGAGCTGAAGCTCGAGGATTTGTTTTTCGATTAATATTGTTTCGTCAGAACCGGAGGCCAATTTTTTCATTTCGTTAAGAGTGCCGGAAGCTTCCTGCTGATTTCCTATGAATTTTTCCTTTTCTAATTTTTCGTTCATTATTACGAGTATTTCGTCGGTGGTGATTTCTTTTTTCGTCTTCGCCAGCGCTATTTTTTGCGAAAGCTCGCTGAGGTTATCCTTATAAACAGATGAAAGAAGCTTATCCAGCGAATTCTCAAAGTAAATTGATTCGGGATAGTCTCTTACGATCTTTTCGAATGTTTCAAGCTGGGCGTCGCCTTTTTTATTAGATTTCTGCTTCAATTCCGCTATTTTGTAAAGCACCTCGTCCTCGCGCATAGGTACTTTGGTCAGGAGTTTTTCAAGCACCGCTTCTATTTCCTTGTCTTTTTTTAATGCCGGGTTGGTATAAAGTTCGCATAAATCAACGCCGGCCTGAAATATCCATAATTGATCATGGCCTTCGTCCATAAGCTTGTTATAGTATTTAACCGCTTCGTTTAGGTCGAGAAGATTTTTTTCATAAATTTTAGCGGTCTGGTAAATGACCTTATCGATGCGCGGCGAGCCGGGGAACTTTTCGATGAACCTCTTATATGTATTTACCGCCATATCATAGTCTTTTAAGTCTTCCTCGTAAATTCTTGCGATTTCGTACATTGAAAATTCGGCCTCGGCGCCTTTGCCTGATTTTGAAACTATTTCCTCATGAGTTTCAATAGCCTGCTTGTACTGGCTTGTTTCGTATAATTTTTTTTCTTTAGAGTAAAGCGCGGAATAATTTTTGTCAAATGACTGCGGCAGTTTTAAATTTATCAAGTCTTCGAAATCTTTTTCACGCCGTACAGATTTTATTGATTTTTTAACCATTTTATATATTTTTTTTACCGAATCGATGTCCGAATAGTAATTTATTAAAAGAAATGAAGCGCGGTATGCGGATTCTTCTGCGTAAAAATCGTCCTTATTTATAAAAAAGCCGAGCATGTATGCGGAAATCGCGTTATCCACATAATTTCTTTTTGAATCGTTCGCGAGTTCAGCAATATAATTTTCTATTTTTGATTTTTCGTTGAACTTTATCTCGCCGGTATTTTTTGTGATTGCCACTGAATACATATTTTCGTAATAGTATCCCAGGTAATATGAAGAAACGCAGGATATGCTGTCTTTTTTTTCGTCCAGAACGATTTTTTTGAATATGGCGTAAGAATCCGGTGCGGCGGCTTCAGGCGAATGGAAAAGACAAAGCAGCCCGAATATCATTCTGCCGAGCCTTTTTATCTTCATAGAACTTTCTTCCGGCACGTACTCTGATTTTTCAGAATCGAGTTTTATAAGAAGCTTTTTTGCAGTTTCAATATCGGACAGGTCATAAGCGAAGATTATGGACATATTCAAGAGAGCTTCGAATTTATAAAGGCCGTCCGGGTATTCTTTTATGATGCGGCGGTAATAAAAAGTCGCCATATGTGCGTCAAGGAGATGGAACCCTTTAAAATAGCCGACGAGATAATCGATAGCTTTGCCTTTTGAATACTCGTAATTTTCGGCGGCAGCCTTATAGGCCTTAATTATAGCTTCGAATGTGGTAAGCGTCTGGTTATAAATTTTAGCTATTTTAAAAAGTATCTCTTCGCGCTTGCCTTCTGATATCTTCCATTTATAATAATCGAGATAGTTTTCAATTGCCTTTTCTTTGTTGCCGAGCGCCAGATAACATTCCGAAATCCGTTCCTTTGAAAGATTGGCATTTTTCGATTTAGGGTAAAGATCGATTAATTTTTCATAAACCGATATGGCTGTTTCGGGTTCGCCCGATATTTCACGTATAAGCCCCATGATATAAAGCGAATAAGAAGGTTCGGCTTTTTTACGATTTTTTTTATATTGCGTTATAATATCGTGAAACTCTTTACGCTTGTCGGGAGTAAGCGATGAAGTGTAAAATTTTTTTATTATTTCGGTTTCGGCGGTTCCCTTTTTGAATTCTTTTGAGAATTGCCCTTTAGAGCCGTTCTGTGATTTGCCTGTCTTTGCCTGTTCCTTGATTTTTGACGTGTTGTTATTTTTTATTTTTTCCGCGATTTCGACCTCTAGTGAACTATCGTTCAATTTTTCGGATGAATTGATAATCCCTGTTTTATTGTAGGCTGCATTTTTTTCGGCGGCGGCCGAAGCGTATTTTTCGCCGTACGGCATCAAAAAAAACGAAATGGTTAATATGCCGAGCGCCAGGTATTTATTTGCCAGATGCTTATTTATATATTTTTTTACTTTGTTATTCATTTTTTGTAAAATGCACATCCTTAAAATTTACTAAAATTGACAAAGTGCCGTGAAAATTTTTATAACTCCATGGCCATACTGCGGCAATCTTCAGCCTTTTGCGAGTCACCCATTTCCTCGTACGTGAATGCGCGCGAAAGCATTATTTTTTTCCTTTCGCCTGGCGCCTTTCTTTCAGCCATGTCGTAAAATTCAAGCGCCTGTTCGTATTTTCTGTCAACCGTGAATATTTCGCCCTTGGTAATATATCCGTCAGGAAGGTCAGGCCTTGCTTTTACAAATTTATCTATCGATTCTATTGCTTTAATCGTATTTTTGAGCTTTTTATACCATTGCGCCTTTTTCAGGTTGATTTCCGGGTTTTCATAGGACATAAGATAAAGATTCTCGAAAGCTTTGACTGCGGGTTCTGTCTGATTGAGTTTTTCATAGCAGAGTCCGAGGTCGTAATAATATTTTTCGTCGCTTGCGAATTCGAGCAGTGCCAGCAGCAATTTTTTCTGAGCTTCAAAATCGTTATTTATAAAGTGAATTCGTGACATATTATAAATTGCTTCTTCCGCTTTCGGATTGATTTCGGCGGCTTTCTGGTATGATCTGGCCGCGGAAGCGTTATCGCCCTGTTCTTCGTAAATCAAACCGCGAACGGTTTCTATGATATCGCTGGAACCTGATGTTTCAGGGGTTTTATCCAAAGTTTCGGCTGCTTCCTTAAATTTTTTTTCCTTTAATAAAATCCTTGCGCGGTAATTATAGATGTTTATATCGTCCGGCCTTATTTTTTCAAGCCTGTTTATAGTCTCATTCAATTTGAAATTATTTTGTGTTTTATAATAAAGTTCGGCCAGCTGAACGATCGCCTGAGGTTCTAAAGGTTTATGGCTTATGACTTTTTCGAGGCATATTACAGCTTTTTCATTTTCTTTGAATTTTGCGAATATCGAAGCTGACAGGAGGTCGCAGTCGGTATGGTCGAAACCGCAATTATCCGCGAGTTTTCTGGCTTCGTCGATTATTTCGAGGCTGTGAGCGTATTGTCCCATGGAATATTTGATCTTTGACTCGAGTAGTTTTGCGTTGTATTTTAATTCGGGTGTCAACGCTATCGAGTAAGCTTTTTTTACTTCCTTTTCCGCCGCTATAAAATCGTTTGCCGAATAATAAATTGAAGCCATTAAATAATATCCGGAATCCGAATTCGAGCGCAGAACGATGAACCTCTGTATATTTTGCAGCGCCTCGTTATATTTATTCAATTTATGTTTTATTTCCGATATTTTATAATACGAATCCGCGAATTCGGGATCGGTTTTGACTGAGCGGGAGTATAATTCCGATGCTTTGTCTAAAAATCCGCCTTTATTAGCGATTTCGCCCATAAAATAATAAGCGCGCGCCATTGAATATTCGGCGCTTTGCGCTTTCAGTATTTTTTCGAAACACTGCATCGATTCTTTAAAAGAGTTGTCGTAAAAATACGCCTCGCCGAGCAGGCCTATCGCTTTTACCGAGTCAGGAGTCTGCCTTAAGATTTTTTCGAACGTTGAAACAGCTTTCGAATACTCTTTCTTGGCGAGGTAATTCGTGCCGATCAGGAAATCGTCGGTCGCGTATAAATTTTTCTTTAACATGTAAAAATCGTCGTAAGTAAGGACTTTATGGAATGTGAGGAGCCAGCGCTCGTGAAAAGATACGACATTTCCGGATTTGGTTTTTGCGATAAAATCGCCGCCGCTTGCCGATTTTAAGAAGTTATCGAACGACTCGAGAAAGTAAGGCGATGCTGAAATACCCTGCATTACTTTATCGCGGTCGGCTTTGGTCAAAAGCTTGCCTATGTACCAGGTATGGCAGTTAGTAAGCCCGCGGTAATCTATATCTCCTGGGTTTTGAGTCGAAAGGACGCAGCAGAGCCCGAATGCCCTGCCCTGGCGCAATAAAAGGTTAATCGCGCTCTTGCTTTCATTTTGGATCGGGTCGTCGGGGAAAAACGAAAGTTTGCCGCCGCCTATTTCATCGATATAAAAAAGCGCCCGAGGTTCACGAGAATCGCCGAGACGCTTCATGTAGTTAAACAGAGTCATGGCGATATTGGAAAGTATTAAGTTCCTGTCGTCGAAATTTTCGAGAAACGACAGGTTGAAAATATACACATTAGTTTTGTCGTCCGGCTTTCTTGATAAGTTGACGAGCGAGTTTATTATTGAATCTATCGATTCGCCCTCATACCATAACGATTCGGCGCCGACTAAAAGAGTGTTCAGGCGCCTTATAAGCGCCATTTTTTTCTCGTCGGATATGAACTCTTTTACCTTGAGCATGCCTATGCGGTCGAACGGCGTGTCGTATATCGTTTTTATCAGCGCTATAACGCCGGCTTTGCCTTCTACCTGGGTGTTATTTTTATAAAGATATAAAATCGCGGCTTCAATCAGATTTTTTTCCTCGTGCAGGTTCCTGGCCGCCTCTTCGCCGAAAAGACGCTTTATTATATTGGACGCCTGATTGGCTATCTGGTTTAAAATGAGCTCGGGTTCGTTTTGAAGCTGCTGGATGATATCATGCGGCGGCGACGCTATGAATGATATTGAAAATTGATCGCATATTCGGCTTTTAGGAGTGAATATCCTTATGTTGGCGTTATTTCTGAAATCCTGAATATCCTTGATTTTAAGGTCGCATAATGACAGTGCATTTTTAAATTCGGCGATATTTTTTTTTACGTTTTCTTTTTGCTCGCTGTCGGTGTAACCTTCTATGAAATCTGATATCTCATTTTCGGTAAGATCGAATAACGGCACTTTTAATGAACTTAAATCGCCTTTTAAATCTATTATTACGCAGGGAATCGATTTTTTTACCGCTTCCTCTATTATTCCTTTTCCCAGAACGGTTTTTCCCGAACCGGTCGAGCCGCATATAAATACGTGCGTCGTAAGGTCCTGGCTGTTTAAATAATACTTTTCCGATGTCACCTTGCCGGATTTTATCAACTTACCAATGTGCATATCCGTCATTTTTTTTCCGTCCAACTTTTTAATTTTGATCGAGGCACTATAAAAATACTTAATGTTATTATTATCAGCGAATTTTGAAAAATATAAAGGTATTTATCAGTTCCATTGAACTTTTCGCGGTTTATTTTTTGCTTTCATTTTTTTCTGATTCGTCCTGAGTTTTATTTTCTTTGACGAATTCGATCGAATATATGTAATTTCTTTTGCGCACCGAGCCGAGTTCGGCATAACTCACGATGACCGTATCGCCTTCGCACGGCATATAATCTTCGGGGTAAAATCTGGTCTTAGGCGAAAGTATCGCTTCTACGCTTTTTCCGTCCGGCAGTTTGAATGTTACGTCTGTTTCTGAAGGGTTTACAGGCCCGGAAACGCATTCGATTACGGCGGACGCTCCGGCGTTTACATTGGTGCGGGCCGCTTTTATGGCGCTTTTATTTTTAGGCGCCGGCGCGGTTTCAGCCGCAGCAGCTTCTGCAGTTTTGGTTTCTGGTTTGGCTTCAGATTTTGTTTCCGGATTGACTTCGGGAGCGGCCTGCTGCTGCGCATTATTTGCTGCTTCAGGTTTTGCGTCTGCGCCTTTTTCCTGACTGGATGCCGAAATTATGCCAAGAGGCGATAATTGCAACACTAATGATAATAAAATTGAGGTTAATACGACATTATAACTTGAATATTTTTTCATTTTTATGATAACCTTTCTATATATGCTGATTATTGAATACCATAATTTATCAAATATTTAGCAAAAAATCAATATTTTTGTTATTTTTTGTGCGCGGGCTGCCGTTAAAAAATCAACGCCTGGTATTTTCGATTTTTGTGATTTCACAGCCGGGATAATAAAATTCAAGTATTTGAGTATAATTTAACCCGTTTTTCTCCAAAATATCTGCGCCTTTCTGGCATAATCCTATGCCGTGCCCTATGCCTGTTCCGTAAAAAATTAAGCTGCCTGAATATTTCGCTATCGTAGTTTTAAAATTTGGACTTTTAATACGATTGTAATTTGAATTTTCTATCAAGTGCATCAATTTGTCGTAATTTATATTTATTTTACCGTTAATTATTATCTGATAAGGGTTCTGGAATGTTTCACAGGAACCGATTTCAACTCCTGAAAATTTTTCAAGAAACTTTTTCGATATATGCGAAGTCCATTCGCGTCTTCCGACAGTCTGGCAAGGGCATCGATTCGGCCCGCTTGCCTGATAATATGGATAAGAAAAATTTGCGCCGTATAATTCCGAAGGCGTATGTGAATAGCCGCCGCAATTAGCCGAAAAAAATATTTCGACGGGGACCGCGCCGGATGTCAAAATTTTATTTTCAGTTTCGGCTACAGCCGCTTCAGCTGATTTTAATTTATCGGCGTTATCGCATTTTTTAAAACTGACGCAATGAGTTTTTGAGCATAGCAAAAAATTAGAGTTATAATGGCGGGGCATGTTTTCAGGATAAACGGTTCCGCCGGTTTTTAAAGTTATTTTATAATCAGCGTTTTTCATGTATTCGGAATAAGCGAGCGTTCTTATTAATACCGCCGTTAATTTATAATTTTCCGCGCCGGCAGCCGGAGTTTCGGCAATAACAGCTGATTTTAAATAATTTTTAACTTTTATTCTTTCTATTTTACCGTTAAAGTTCAAAATGTTTATTTCATAGTTATCGAAATCAAATGACCTTATATGTCCTGATATTTCAGAGCAATTCGAAACAGCCGGCATAAACAAAGAAAAAAATATTATTAAAGCCGGATATATTTTAAAATTGCAGAAAAATATAAAAAATACCGCCGTTAATGTTTTTATAGGCATTTTTTTAAAAAATTTCAAGATAGAAAGCCTTTTTGTTATCTTTTAATATTGTGGTCATAAAATAACATAATTATTGATATTATTCAAGTAATATGATAACATTAGATATCTATGCAGTGTTAATTGACAATTATTATTTATTTTGCTATCATCTGCAGCTGAATTTTTTATTAAGGAGAAAATATGAAAAAGCTGTTATTCATATTTGGAACAAGGCCTGAGGCTGTAAAAATGGCGCCTCTTATAAAAGAGTTTAATAAGCACCGCGGAGAATTTGACGTAAAAGTCCTTGTTACTGCTCAGCACAGGCAGATGCTTGATCAGGTTCTTGACTTTTTTGAGATAAAGCCCGATTGGGATTTGAATTTAATGAAGTCGAACCAAACGTTATTCGATATTACAGCCGACGGATTGCGCGGCATTGAAAAAGTTTTAGCTGAATATAACGCAGATGTAATTTTTGTTCAGGGCGATACGACAACTGTTTTAATCGGCGCGCTTGCGGCTTTTTATAAAAAGATTAAAGTAGCCCACATAGAAGCAGGACTTAGAAGCGGCAATAAATTTTCACCTTATCCGGAAGAAATGAACAGGACGATAGCCGGGCATATCGCTGATTTTCATTTTGCGCCTACCGAAAAAGCCAGGGAAAGCCTTGCAAAGGAAAACATCAAAAGAAATGTCTATGTAGTTGGCAATACTGTAATTGACGCGCTTCATCTCGGACTCGATATAGTGAAGAAAAAAAATGACGGTGAATTTAAAAAGCTTTTCAATTTTATTGATTTTTCGAAAAAAATAATACTTGTTACAGGCCACCGCCGTGAAAGTTTCGGCGCGCCGTTCGAAGATATGTGCGGGGCATTGAAAGAAATATCTCTCCGTTTTGCTGACGAAATTGAAATTATCTATCCTGCGCATTTAAATCCGCACGTTCAGGCGCCTGTAAAAAATATCCTGAGTAATCTTAAGAATGTCCATCTGATAGAGCCGCTCGATTATCCAAAACTTATATGGCTTATGGAAAAATCTTATATCGTGCTTACCGACTCCGGCGGTATTCAGGAAGAAGCGCCTGCGCTCGGAAAGCCGGTTCTTGTGATGCGCGATGTCACCGAGCGGCAGGAAGGAATCGATGCCGGCACCGCTAAACTCGTAGGAACTTCATTTTTCAAGATTGTCGCTGAAACGCAGAATTTAATTTCCAATGAAAAAGAATATGAAAAAATGGCGCATGCCGTTAATCCTTACGGCGACGGCACTTCAAGCAGGCAAATTGTCGAGATACTAAAAAAACATATACACATTGAACAATAAATAAATCTAATACTTGATACTGAAAAATGATTATTATTAAAATAAGTTAGTTGATTTTACGTAACTTTGTAACTGAAAAAGAGAAATTAAAGAATTATTCTTTAACTTCTCTTTTTTTATAAATGCTTTTTTTTATTTTGCGTTTAGCATATTTTTCGAATTAATACACGAACAAGCCCTAATTTATTAGGAACAGGTTAAATATCGAAATATGGTTAAACCGCCTTGCTGAATTTATGCTTAAATTAGTTTGAATAACGTAATAAAATAATTTTTAGCCTTATAAAAATTAAAAATTTTATAGATCTATAGGCGGCGCTTACAACCATTCGGTTATATTTTCAAAATGTTTTGAAGCTATGCTTTCGTTTTTAAATATTCCGCTCTTACCGCCGGTTTTATATAAAAGCGTGCAGTCTGAAATCATTATATTTTTGGAAACCGCTTTGCACATATCATAAATTGTAACAGCCGCGATATTGGCCGCGACGATAGCTTCCATTTCAACTCCGGTATAATCCAGGCTCTTAGCCTGCGAATATATATATATCACATTTATTTCTTTGTCTATTTTATATTTGATATCACATGACGCCATAAAAATCGGATGGCAAAGCGGTATCAATTCGGAAGTTTTTTTTGCGCCCATAATTCCTGCGGTTTTAGCGATGCAGAAAATATCGCCCTTTGATACGCCGTCGGTTATTATTTTATCAAAACATTCTGCCGGAAATCTTACTGAAGCCATTGCTATTGCCGTTCTCTGGGTCTTTTGCTTGCTCGAGACATCGACCATCTTAACCCTGCCGTTTTTATCTAAATGTGAAAATTCCATAATTCGCTCCTGCTCGATATTTTTATTTTATTATGTTTTTCGTGAAATTTATTTTTAACGGTAAATAATTATGATTTTTGAACTCCGCCTGAAAATGAACGGTTATTCGTTTATTTGAGCTGCAAGTTATTTTTTCAAAAAAACGGGTTCAAGTTCGCTTTTTAGCTGTTAAATTATAAAAAACAACATAACTTTATATTTTAATTGCGGTTACCAATAAAGTTAATTGATAACCGCAATTAATTTTGAATAATTAAACAGCCAAATAAGAATTTAAGCTGCGTTTTATTTTTTTATTAATAATTCGGCGTTATCTACATAAGTCATAAAGTACGGCCTGTCGGCTGATTTTTCCTTCAAAAAAATTATGAACGGCCCGTTTATTATGAAGTTTTTGCCTTTTTCACCCGAATGGTTTCTGGTCAATACGATTTTAGCCTCTGATTTTAACACTGCGCCTTTTTCATTCAATTTAAATTTAATTCCCTGGAGCGCCTTTGTTAAAGTATATCCTTCGAATCCTTTGTTCATGACTTTTTTGTTCATTAATTCCCTGTAATAGTGAAGTATATCGAATTCGATCTTAGGAATTTGCAGTTTGTCGTTGGCTTCTAATTTAAACGGCTTGCTTTTGGCAATGGCGTCCTGTATTGATTCGTATGTTTTCTGGAGAGTTTCATTGACAGGTATTGTCGATATTATTATTTCGTCGTTTATCGATTTTGACGCGAGCCTTAGAATAAACCCTTTATTTGCTTCATCGTATAAAATGGTCACCTGTTTTTTTAACATTTCATGAGTTCCATTTTTAGCGGATACTTTTTTTATACCGAATGTCATTACATCGGCTTCATTTGTGCCGCCTGAGAAAAATAACGGCTCTTCGATACTTTCGAATTCTTTATTAAACATTAGGTTTTTATATAAGTAAGCGTAAGCTATTATATCGAGGTCGCCCAATTTTTCTTGTACAACCGGAGCTTCCTCGCCGAATTTATCCTTCAAAGCTTTATTTATTTTCTCTACGATTTTATCTTTGCCGTAACCTGTCATGCACGTCGCCGCTGAATCGGATACGCATGATTTAAGCTTTATTATCCCGTTTAAAACCTTCGCGGTATCCGGACTGCCGCTTAATTCAAGCGCGCCTTTCATTATGTCGTTGCATAAAATGCTCCATGCCATCTGGAATGTCGAGCAATAAACAAGGTTTTTCCCTTTCTCGATTTTTGCGCTCATATCAGCTGTAATATCGGTAGTTTTTAACTTATCAGATTCGACGGCGCCTCGTTTTTCTATCGGCAGTTTTTCAGCAATTTTTGCTTCCTGCGCATATGCGATCGAATGTGAGCCTAACACGGCTAATAAACTTAATACCGACGCGAACTTAATAAACTTTAATAACATTTAAATTCCCCCCTGCTTTCACTGATTATAAAATTATATATTTACCTTCATTTGTGATATTACGAAGTTGTTTTTTTTATTATGTTAAATGCTTACTTTGAAAGTATATTCATTTTTTATAATATTATAAGTTATGTTTCACTTTCAGAAAAGTTATAGTCTTTTGATTTCAGCAAAGGATTTTTATAAAAAAATGGCATAATAATGTGCCAGTAAAAGTCGCGTTCGAAATTTTTAAAATTATTGTATGAGCCGTCCTTTAAAAATTCATCGAATATACCGTTAAATGTCAGCGTGCCGTCAGTTTCGAATTCGAACTTTACGAATTCTCCGGTGCACGGCTGGCCGAGACAAAGATAAGCGCACGGCTTAGCGCCGGGTTTCATGGTGAAAATCATCGATGAAATCGTGCCGCCGTCGAATTTTTTGGAATCATAAAACATATCGGGGTGGCGGCATATCGTTTTATCTGAAGGTGTTTCGTTTTTACCGTGGTCTCTTGAAAATGCCATGAATTTTTCAACTGTTATCGGCTTAATTCCTGAGTGCCCTAACTCGCAGGCGCGGTCAAGGCGCATTTCCGAACTTGCGTTCAGAGGCAGAGGCTGGTATTTTTTCATCGAATCAAAGTAATAATGATTGGTATGCGCGCAAAACCCGTTTATTATAATTTTATAATCGAAGTGGGTTCCGTCAATTACCTCTGCAAGGCACATTTTTTTGCTGTCGGCTACGATATAGTTGCCCGGGCCTTTTGCCGCGCCGGCTTTTAATATTTTTTCAATAAATTCATCCACTGTTGACACTTTGTTGAGAACCTGCCCTGCCTGGTACATATATACATTAGCTTTGCCGTAATCGAAATTAACCTTTTTCGGCGATGACGAGTTGACGCAGATAAGCCCCTTTTCATTGATGCCCATAGTGTAAGCTAGTTTTGGGCCGCCTATGTTTTTAACGCCGATAAAAGCATACCCTGTATCCGGCTTTTCGTAACAAAACTGCTGGTTAAACCTTATATTCCTGTCGCGGTTTTTTAAGACTATCGTGCCGCCGCCTTTGCAGGAATAGCCTGCCGCGCCCATGATCGTGCATTCGTCGCCGTAATTATTGTAATTTTCCTGCGCCTGCGAGTATGATAATGCGGTCAGGATAATTAATGCGGCTGCGGTTAAAATATTTATTTTTATTGTTTTTTTTAACATAACATCTCCGATTGTTGCATAAATTCGATATTATTGTGAAATATTATAGTTATTTTAGCTTTTGATGATAGTTTATATTATCAAATGCGCATTGTCAAATGAAATCTTGCAGATATGATTTTTTCGTTTGTGCTCTAAAAAATTTGAATGTGACAGGCGACAGCATAGCCGAATAAAACTTTAAATTTATAATTTAAGTCAAAAGACTGCTTCAAATAATAACTTTTGAGGCAGTCTTTTGTTATACTTATTTGAAATTTTTATGCGGTGGACACAAAGGGGTGATACCCCTTTGATTTCCCCCGCGCCCCTTTTTTAATCCCTGCTATATCTACCGTTGTTTTTGCGATACTGTCGTTTTCTTTTTTTGTTTATCATTATTTATTTTGTTTTTTTTATTTCCGCAAAGCGCGGCCGGCGGCCGCTTGCTTTGCGTAAATACGGCAATCGGCCGCGCAGATTTTATATATAATTATGAGATGTCATTTGCGGCCGAACGTAAAGAGCCATTTTCGATAATGAAAAATGGCTCTTTATTGTTGTGAGTGTAAGGATTTCTAAAAATAATATTGGTTTAGTTATAGTGCGGTTGTGGTCAGATAATGTAGTTTTTTCGGCAGGCGGAGCCTGCAAATAAGCTCTTTAGTCTGGTAATCGAAATAATATTTTAAAAACTTTTTACGAGTGAACGATCACTCTAAAGAGTGTAAAGCGGCGTAAAGTTTTTTTCAAAAACTAACGCCGCCTAATCCCAAGGCGCACTTGTGGTCGAGGTTTAAAATTGAGTGAACGATAAAAAAGCCTATTACTAAGTACTTTATAATATAATTAAAATAACACTAAATAAAATTTTTTGAAATTCACACAAAAACAATTTATGAATGCCAGTTGTTGGGGGACATTTCGGAAGGCACGTAGCCGTGATGGCGGAAGTGCCTGAGAATAAGCGCCTGAAAGTCACGATGACTTTCAGGACGCGGTCCCACAACAATGGCAGAATAAATACCTTGGCCGCCCCCTTTAGTGCGTTAGAAACTTTTAAGGATAAATTTATTAGTTGCCTCTAAAAGAAATAAGCCATTCCATTTATATTATATGGATATTATTGATTTTCAGGGTGATTTTTAAGTTCCGACATATAATATAAAATCGGCACGGTAAATCTGGAAAGCAGCGTTGAGGCGATTTCTCCGGCCATAAGTGATATAGCGAGTCCCTGGAATATCGGGTCGAATAAAATTACGAACGATCCGACGACGACCGCTGAAGCTGTCAGAAGCATAGGCCTGAAGCGTATAGCGCCGGCCACGATCACCGCTTCCTGTAAGCTTAATCCTTCGGATATTTTCAAATTTATAAAATCGACCAATATTATCGAATTACGGACGATTATGCCTGCCCCCGCGATGAAGCCTATCATCGAGGTCGCCGTAAAAAAAGCACCCATCAGGTAATGGGCAGGAAGTATGCCTATCAGAGTAAGCGGGATCGGCGCCATTATGACGAGCGGAATTTTAAACGACTGGAACCATGAAACTACAAGCATATAAATCATGAGCATGGCAATTCCGAATGCAAATCCGAGATCACGGAATACTTCGACTGTGATATGCCATTCGCCGTCCCATTTCAAGAAATAACCTAAGTTTGTGTTTTCCGGCGTTTTAGTGGTGAAAGTATACTGCTTGATAGAAATGCCGTCGAATTTCATTCCGTTTATCTTTGAATTAAGGTTAATTATTGGATAAACCGGGCTTTCTTCGCTGCCTGCGACATCGGCCACGACGTAAGATACGGTTTTAAGATTTTTATGATAAATTGATTTCGGATCGGTTGTTTTTTCGACTTTTACGAGTTCAGACAAAGGTGTCGCCCTTCCTGTTAAAGGCGAAAACGCATGCATGGTAAGGATCGTGTCAATCTGGTTTCTGCTTTTTTCAGGCGGAGTGACATTTATGAACAGGTCTTCAATTTCATTGTCGAGGTGCATTAGTGAAACTTTTTGACCTGAAATTCCAAGTTTTAGAGCTGAAAGCACGTCGTTAAAACCGAGTCCGTTAAGGGCCGATTTTTCCTGGTCGATGTTAAATAAATATCGTTCCTGCGTATCCTCTACATATGTGTCGATATCGACAACTCCTGGTGTTTTTTTGAATTCTTCAGCGACGCTTGACGTTAATTTTTTCACAGTTTCATAGTCCGGGCCGTATATTTCGGCGACCAGTGTCTGTAATACAGGCGGGCCGGGCGGTACTTCGGCAACTTTTACATTCGCTTTATATTTTTGAGATATTTTTTGTATCTCCGGTCTTACTGCGACTGCTATTTCATGAGAACTGCGGGTCCTTTTGCTCTTATGAACAAGGTTTACCTGTATGTCCGAAACATTCTGACCGTTTCTTATGAAATAATGCCTTACCAATCCGTTAAAATTGTATGGAGCGGCAGTGCCCGGGTAAAGAGTCAGGTTCAATATTTCAGGAACTGTCTGAAGGTATTTTGATATCTCTTTGGTGACAAGTGCCGTCTGCTCTAATGTGCTGCCTTCTGGCATATCTATTATGACCTGAAATTCAGATTTGTTGTCGAACGGAAGCATTTTTACCTTCACGAAATTTAACGGCACCATAATTATTGCCAGCAGAAGTAAAAAAGAAACGGAACCCAGAAAGAAATATCTGTTTTTACTGCTTTTCAGAGCCGGATACATCACCATTTTATATATTTTAGTGAGCATATCGTCGTTATGGCCGTCGTGCTCAGCGTGTGAATGATTATTATCTTTCAGGTTAAGTATTCTTATTGCCGACCACGGGGTTACAATAAAAGCCACTATGAGCGAAAATATCATTGCCGCAGAAGCACCTATTGGTATCGGGCGCATATACGGCCCCATGAGACCTGAAACGAATGCCATCGGCAGTATTGCCAGTATAACCGCTATTGTGGCTAAAACCGTCGGATTGCCGACTTCCGCTACCGATTCTACAGCTACTTTAAACATATTGCGTGTTTTGTTTTTTTCCATCATAAAATGACGCACCATATTTTCGACTACGACAATGGCGTCATCGACAAGAATACCGATCGAAAATATCAGCGCGAAAAGCGTTATTCTGTTTAAAGTATAACCGTATAAATAGAATACTAAAAGAGTCAACGCTAAAGTTACTGGGATCGCAATAGCGACGATTAATGAAGCATTGAAACCTAAAAACAGCCATATTAATATCGCGACAGAAAATGTGGCGAGCGCCATATGGTATAAAAGTTCATTCGATTTTTCCTCGGCGGTTTCGCCGTAATTTCTGGTTATAGTATAATCGATGCCTGCCGGAAAATATTGTTTTTTGATTTTGCTTATTTTGTCGATCGCTTCATCGGCTATAACTATGGCGTTTGTGCCTTTTCTTTTTGAAATAGCTATTGTGACTGCATTTTCATAATCGAAAGATTTTGACGGCGATGCCGTTTCGAAAGAGCCGGGGCCTTTGGTGAACATCACATAATTTTCAGGTTCGCTTAAATCGTCCGTGACTTTCGCTACTTCTTCAAGATAAACTGCCCGTTTGTTAATTGTTCTAACGACAAGTTTTTTTATTTCATTTGTAGATTTAAAAAATTGTCCTATAGTGACTTTAAATTCCGTGTTTGAGTTTTTTATTGAATTACTCATGATACGCCTGTTCGAGCCGTCGATGACCTGAATTATTTCCGCCGGCGATATTCCGTAAGCGGATAATTTATTCGGGTCGAACTCGATTCGTATTTCGCGGCGCTGCCCCCCGATAATAGTTACGTCGGAAACGTCGTTTATCGATTTTATTTCATCCATCACCTGGCCTGCCAGTCTTCTTAAGTGTGCGTGGTCGTAGTTTTTACTGTGCAGGGTAATTGAAGCGATCGGTACGTCGTCTATCGAGCGCGCTTTTATGAACGGGCCGATAACGTTCGGCGGAATCCTGTCTTTATTGTGTTCCATTTTTTCCATTACTTTTACTATGCTTTTTTCGGCATCTTCACCGACTTTGAAACGCAATATGACCATAGATTGTTCGTTTTGAGAGGTCGAATAAATGTATTCAATCCCCGGGATTTCCCATAACAGTTTTTCCATAGGGTTGGTGACGCGTTTTTCGACTTCGGCCGAATTTGCGCCTGGCATTGAAACAAAAATATCCACCATCGGAACTACTATTTGCGGTTCTTCTTCACGCGGCGTTAATATTATTGCGAATACTCCAAGAAGCAGCGAAAGGATTATTATAAGCGGTGTTAATTTCGAATCGATGAATCCGTTCGCAAGTCCGCCTGCAAAACCGCTGTGTATTTCATGTTCATGCGCCGGATGGGGCATCCCGGAAGAAGTATTGTCACTATAATGATTGCCGTTTGAGCTGCTCGCTGCCGGTTCGATTTTAGGTGCGGCCTGTTTAGCGGCAGCATCTTCGCTGGTAGTGGCTTTAATAGAGGCATTATTGCCGGCCTGATTTTTTTGTGCCTGCTGCTCGTTTGTATTTTTTAATCCAGGTTTAGCAGGTTCGGCGCCTGAATTATTTATTATATTTTCTTTATCTGGCATAATAAACACTTCCTTGAATGAGATAGCTTTTTCATAAATGCTGCTTATTTTATGTTGGGGTTCTAATAATTACTTCCAAGTTTATAAGCTTAATTTTAGAACTAATTATATTTATTTGTTTGTATTGTAACGAAATTTGAACAAAAACTAATTTAAGTTTTATTTTTTATAGATTATATCGCCTTCGTTCAGGCCGGATAGAATTTCGGTAAGGTATCCTTCGTTTATTCCGGGTCTTATGAATCTGAATTCATTTTCGGAAGTATATACCATGTAAAGCTGTCCGCGGTTTATTATAAAATCAGTCGGGATCATAAGCGCTTTTGACCTTGCTTTCACGAAAAGTCCGCGGGCGTACATGCCGCTTTTTAATCTAGGATCGTATGCCAGTGAAATTTTAACCGTGAAAGTATGTGTCATTATATCGCCGGTAGGTATGATCTCAGCGACTTCCCCTAAAAACACCTGGTCGTTTATTACGTCTACAATCACTTTAATGGAATCGCCGATTTTTATGTTATTGATTATATTTTCGGGTATAATGGCCTTGAATTGCATGTTTTTATAATCTTCGACCGTGATAAGAGGAGTGCCGGGAGTTGCCAGCATTCCAGTTTCCGCCTGTC
Source organism: Candidatus Wallbacteria bacterium (assembly GCA_041441465.1). GTDB lineage: Bacteria > Muiribacteriota > UBA9980 > UBA9980 > UBA9980 > JASDSY01. The sequence goes on along the minus strand of JASDSY010000010.1, from coordinate 196,816 downwards.
GCGCGGTAACGCGTCCGCTTATCGGCGATGTGATTTTAGTGTAATTTTTCATTGTTTTGATTTTTTCGATATTGGCGTTTATCTGTTTGCGCTTGGCTTCTATTTGTGCTTTTTTTGAATTAACGACCTCGATTTGCGCCGACGCTTCGTTTAATTTTGACGTTGCGGCCTTGAAATCAGCCTCGGCCTTATCAAGTTCCTGGCGTGATATCGATTTATTGTTTTCATAAAGGTTTTTGAAACGTTCGTACGTGGTGGCGCTTAAGTTGTATTGAGCCTGTGCCGTGGCTTTTGAAGCGTTAAAAAGGTTGAGGTTTTTTTCGACTTCGATTTTATTGCTTTCGAGTTCTGCCAGCGCAGCGTCGAGGCCGGTAAGGTCTGCATTTAATTCGGTATCGTCTATGGTTACAAGTACTTCGTCGGTTTTCACTTCAACGCCTTCGCGTTTTGTAACTGAAGTGATTGTGCCCATCAGTTTTGACGAGAATGTTATTACGGTTTCAGGAACTAATACACCGACCGATTCAAAATATATTGGTTTTTCAACTGCCTTAACCTCGAATTTTGTTTCTTCAGCCGCGTTCAGCTGCCCGGCTGATATAAACATGCCAAATGAAAAAATTAATAAAAATAGATTTACCAAATAATTTCTCTTATACATAATGACGCCTCCAGAATTTTATGTTTTCAAGATTATAAAGGCAATTTTGATGCCAAAAAACATTAATGCATTATTAGTTTATTCTACTACATTTTGATAAAATAGTAAAATATTTTAATAAAAACTTAATTAAAAAAACAGTAAAATTTTTAATAAATTTCATAGTACTATGTAATTTTTACAGTGTAATTTTTTCATGGTAATGAAATATTAGTTGAAAAATATTGAAAATAGATTGTTTTTTATGTGGCATAAATCTTGTTTAAATAAAATTAAAAATGAAAGTTCAATATTAAATTTTAAATTACAAAATTTTTGTGTTGTAATTTTCAAATTATAAAAAGGGAGATGACTATTATGAACGTTGTTAATAACATAATTCATTTAAAGGAAGAAAATTTTTCGAAGGAAGTGTTAGAGTCGAAAGAGCCTGTGTTTGTGGATTTTTTTGCCACCTGGTGCGGGCCATGCAAATATTTCGCTAATGTATTAAATGAAGTGGCTCCTGAATATAATGAAAAAATTAAATTCGTTAAAGTGGATATCGATGAATGCCAGTCTCTTGCGTCGCAAATGAGGATTCATTCAGTTCCCACTCTTATGTTTTTCAAGGACGGCAAAGTGCATAAATCCATGGCGGGCGCTCTTTCAAAAGACGCATTTATAAAAGAACTGAACGGCCTGATATCATAATTCAATAAAATTCCGGAAATGGCAATTTTAATTTAAAGTCGCTGCTGTGAATTAAATTACAGAAAATTTTTGTAACGTCTGATATGCAGGAAAGTAAGTGAATTAAAATTAGCTGATTAAAAAGATTTTAGAATTAATTGAAAATTAACGCCTACTAATAAATAATTTAAACTGGTGCATTCGAGTTGATAACTTTCGAGTGTGCCAGTTTTTTATTTATGTTGAAATATATTTTCAATAAAATTTATTTATTTTTAGTCTTAGCCTTTAAAATTTCGCATTCTTACGCATTATTAATACTAAGATTATGTAATGCAACTATTTAACTATTTTGATCGGTTTTTATATGTTTGACAATCGTTTCGTATAGTTGGTTTTCATTAACGATGGGTTTAGTCATATAATCATCCATGCCTGAGGCTATGAATTTTTCACGGTCTCCCGGCATGGCATAAGCCGTTAAACCGATTACTGGAGTAAGGTATCCGATATTAATTTCAAGTTCTCTTATTTTTTTCGCAGCTTCGAGTCCGCTCATTTTAGGCATCTGGCCGTCCATTAAGATTACGTCGAATTTTTGTTTTTTATATAATTCGACAGCTTCTATTCCGTTTCCGGCAATTTCGAGTTCCCAGCCGAAACACTGGATCAATGTTTTTATGTATGAACAGCTTATTTCATCGTCTTCAGCCAGCAATATTTTTAATTTTTGCGGTTTCAGTTTTTGCGGTTCATTTTTTAATTCGACATCATTTGCTGCTGCAATCTGAAATGGCAATTTTACAGTAAAACAGCTGCCTTTATCAATTTCGCTTTTAACTGAAATAGAGCCGTTCATTAATTCCACGAGACCTTTAACTATATATAGGCCAAGGCCAGCTCCGCCGTGATTTTTTGTTGTCGATTCGTCTAGCTGATGAAACCTTTCAAAAATTTCGTTTATCTTATTTTCCGGTATTCCTGTGCCTTCATCGGAAACGCTGAGCGAAATCACACAATTATCAATGTTTTTGGAAAATTGTTCAAGTTTTAACTTTATGGTGCCGTTTTTGGAAAATTTTATTGCGTTAGTTAGAAAATTAAGCAATATTTGTTTGATTCTTAATTGATCGCCTATAACGTCGTAATTTATTTTTTCATCTATTTCACACTTAAAACCGAGTTTTTTACTTTTTATTTGCTCTTCGATAAAAAGGCTCAAATCTTTGATTGTCTGGCAGATATTGAATTGAGCGTTCTGGATTTTTATTTTTTTTGCTTCAAGTTTTGAAATGTCAAGTATATCGTTAATTAATTCAAGAAGATGGCCGGATGAACTTTTTACGAATTCATTGTATTTATTTTGTTTTTCATTTAATCCGCTTTGGGATAATAAATTGGTAAATCCTATTATTCCATTCATTGGGGTGCGCAATTCATGGCTCATATTGGCTAAAAATAAGCTTTTGGCGTTATTGGCCGCTTCGGCCTGATTTTTGGCCGTTTTAAGAGCGGTTTCGAAAGCTTTGCGCTCGGTAATATCTTCGAATGTAAGAAGAAAAGTTTTTTTCTTTTCAGGCGCTTTTTTGATCTGTATCGCGTTCAACAGCGTGAGGCGTTTATTGTTTTCAGGAAATATTATTTCCATTTCGAAATTATTGACTGAAATATTATTTTCAATTAAATTTTTCAGCAGTTTCTTTAGTTCTTGCTTGTTTAACTGGCACTTTTCAATTTCTAAAATGTTTTTATCAAGAATTTGATCGGGAGTCATATCGAAAAATTCATAAAAAAACATGCTGGCGGTAATTACTTTGAAATCCTGGTCCAACACTATTAAAGGCTGTCGTATGGTATTGATGATACTTTCTGCGTAACTTAAGGCCGTGTTTGCAGTAATTTGGTAATTGTTGATTGAAAAAAGAATAAGAAAAAAAATGAGCAGGCTTAGATTTATACCTATAATAAGTATGTCAAAATGCTTGCTCTTTATTATGGCTTCATCGAAATTCGGCAGAGACTTGAATTCGAAATTCCAGATCTGGCCGTATAAATTATTAGTCTTGTTTATGATATATTTATGTTCGTCGGAATTGTATACTTTATCATTTAGTTGTTTTATGGTTGAATCATATATGAGTTCATTGGAATTATTTTTATTATTTACGTAAATTTTTGTGGAGATATCTATAAATTTATCTCCGATTATATTACACATAAAATCGTTTAACCTGAATGTTATAAATGCGAATCCTATAATTGAATCTTGCCGTTCAGAAAGCGTTTTAGGAATATTCTGATTTTTGTATATAGGCAGGTACATCAAAAAACCGTTTTGCTGTTTGCCATTTGCTGTTTGAATAAGAGTTACGGTGTTTGTCAGAATTGCTTTGCCTTCAGTGCCGGCTTTTTCCATTGCCTCGCGGCGGGCCGGGTTTGAAAAATTATCATAGCCTAAAATAGCCGAATTTTCAGTATCCAGAGGTTCTACGTAAATGACCGGATAATATTCGGCTCTGTCGCCTGCCGGCATGATATTGTAACTGCGGAATCCTTCTTTTCTTATTTGTTCGATATGCGTATTTTTTTCGTTTGCTTTTACCCTGCCCGTATAGCCGATACCCCGGATGCCCGGGTAGTTTTTTTCGATCGCTAATTCTTTTATATATGCCTGCCATTCATTTCGTTCGACGTTTATAGATGAATAGAATAAACCTGCTACGCCGCGCAATATCTGCTCGTAGTTATGCATTTGTATTAAAATTTCATTATTGATTTTTTCGGTATAGTAGGAAAAACGCTCTTCGACATCATTATATATTATGCGGTTTTCGATGTTCCATATCCAGAACGTGACGATAAGAGAAATCGTTAAAAGGATAAAAGGTAGTAAGAAAATTTTTAATATCTGAATGGTTTTAATTTTTTGTTTCAGATTCATAATCATTTCCAAAGAATCATAAAATTTTTATAAACTATCTCTGAATTAACTTTAACTTGATACCATGATACTTAATTAAAGAACATTTATTTACTTATGGTCATTGCTATAATATAATAACATTAAAAAAAAGTCAATCAAATGTCAAATTTAAAATTTTCATTACCAATATTGGTTTTATTATTTTTAATCTTACGTTCGGTTATTATGTCGGCGTAAGTTATACTGCCGAAAATTAATGGAGAATTTTCATCATGAATGCGGATTTTATTATGCATTGGAATTTTTCCGCCGTTTGCATAACAATAAACGCAATTATGTAAACATGTTCCGTATGAGCCGATGTCCACACTTTCAGCGCAGCCGCAGAATTTGCGCTGATGCTTGTCGTGCGGTATTTTTAATTCATGTCCGGTGATTCGCGATATCAATTCAGCATCGATACATTTTGAATGTGTTATGCCATAGGTTGAAAGGTTAACTTCTTCTGCGCATGTTAAAACTTGAATATTATATTTTGGTGATATTTTTGAAAACGCACTGGCAATTGCATTTATTTCGCCCGTATTTAATTCTCTTATTCCGGCTCCGTTGATTTTACTTTGAATTGTCTTATACATATCAATAAAACTTATGACACACTTATCAGTATAACCCGCCAGCTCGCCGGCTATATGTTCGAAATTTTTAATATGATATCCGCAGTCGATTCCATCGGCAATTAATATTGGATCATAACGCCAGATTATTTTTTCCCGGCCGATTTTTTTGGATAATTTCTTGAATGTTGCCAATAATTCGCTTTTATCCGGCAAACCGTTTTCAATTTTTTTATCGTAAGGTGTCAGAGTAAAATGAAAATAATATTTATATCCCAAATTATCTATTATATCGAGATATTTTATGAATGGCGCCGGATTTTTGCTCCAGAACACTATGCATTCGACTATGTCAGGCGATAGTTTTATTTTTGAAACCATATGAAAATTAAATGGATTTCTGACCAGCACAACCCCTTCGGTTAATCGGTTGATCATCCATTTTCCGTAAAATGCAGGTATGTCCGTTCTTCTGCTTGCGCTTATAATCATGATGCCGTGATTTTACATTTTAATTTTAAGTGTGTCAATAATTCTTTTTTGTTGATATTTTTTAAATTATAATGTTATAGGGAGTTTCATATAAGAAAAGCCGCTTTTTTATAAAGAAAAAATGATAAAAATTAAAGTATTTTCATTTTTAGGTGCGGTGCCGTTCTAAGAATGATATAGAGCTCATGGAATTGATTTTATAAAAAAATATTGTAATATTAAACATTTTATATTATAATAATTGCGAAAAAATAAATTGTATTATGAAGTATTGAGTTTATAAATCACTAAAATTGGGGTAGAGGTGAATATTTAATGTCAGACAAATTAAATGAAATCAAAAACCAATTCGAAAAGTGGAATGAAGGCAGCTACAAAAAAACAACACAGAAATTTCCTGAAAGAATGCCTGTATTTACAACACAGTCAGGAACGGAAGTAAACCCGCTTTATACTCCGCTTGACGTTAATGAAAATTATAATGAAACCCTTGGGTTCCCGGGCGAGTTCCCGTTTACACGCGGCGTACAGCCTACGATGTACCGCGGCCGCTTCTGGACAATGCGTCAGTATGCCGGTTTCGGAACAGCCGAAGAATCCAACAAAAGATATAAATACCTTCTCGGCCAGGGCCAGACAGGGCTTTCGATAGCGTTCGACCTTCCGACGCAGATCGGCTATGATTCAGATCACAGCCTCGCTTCCGGCGAAGTCGGTAAAGTCGGCGTCGCTATTGACACTCTTGCCGATATGGAAATACTTTTCAATGGAATTCCGCTTAATAAAGTTTCGACCTCGATGACAATTAATGCGCCGGCTTCAGTTTTACTCGCTATGTATATCGCTGTCGCTGAAAAACAGGGAGTTTCAAGAAAAGACCTTGAAGGTACCATTCAAAACGACATATTAAAAGAATATATCGCGCGCGGCACATACATTTATCCGCCTAAAGCATCGCTCCGCCTGATTACCGATATTTTTGACTTCTGCTCGAAAGAAGTGCCTAAATGGAATACGATATCGATTTCAGGTTATCATATACGCGAAGCGGGTTCGACTGCCGCTCAGGAAATAGGATTTACAATTGCAGACGCTATTTGCTACGTGGAAGCCGCACTTAAAAAAGGCCTCAAACTCGAAGATTTTGCGTCGAGGCTTTCGTTCTTCTTCAACGCCCACAATAATATCCTCGAAGAAGTCGCGAAATTTCGTGCAGCAAGAAGATTATGGGCGCATATAATGAAAGACCGTTTCGGCGCTACCGATAAAAAATCAATGATGTTAAGGTTCCATACTCAGACTGCCGGTTCGACTCTTACAGCTCAGCAGCCTGACAACAATATTATCCGCGTAGCATATCAAGCTCTCGCTGCAGCGCTTGGCGGCACACAGAGCCTTCACACCAATTCACGCGACGAGGCGCTCGCGCTTCCGACCGAAGAATCGGTTATGATCGCGCTCCGCACACAGCAGATATTGGCTTACGAATCGGGAACGGCCGATGTCATCGATCCGCTCGCAGGTTCGTATTATATCGAATCATTGACCGACAGAATCGAAAAAGAAGCTATGGAGTATATCAAGAAAATCGACGAACTCGGCGGCATGACTTCAGCCATCGAAGCTGGATATGTCCAGAAATGCATTCAGGAATCATCATTTAATTACATGCAGTCGATCGAAAAAAATGAACGCGTGATCGTCGGCGTCAATAAATTCGAACTCAAAAACGAAGGGAAAGTACCTTTACTGAAGGTTGACCCGATAATAGAGAAAAACCAGATAGAAAAACTGAACAAAACTAAGGCGCAGAGAAATAATGAAAAAGTCAAAGAAGCGCTCGCTAAATTAAAAACAGCCGCTCAGGGCGATACGAACCTTATGCCTGTCATCATCGACTGCGTGCGTGAATATGCGAGCCTCGGTGAAATATGCGATGTTATGCGCGGAGTATTCGGCGAATACAAAGAAAACGTTGTTATCTAATTCAGTTTTTTGAAAGGTGAGTGAAATAAATGAAAAAAGATAAAAAAATAAGAGTATTAATAGCAAAACCAGGCCTTGACGGCCATGACCGCGGCGCGAAATACGTCGCTAAAGCTCTTTCGAACGCCGGTATGGAAGTTATTTACACCGGTATCCGCCAGACCCCTGAATCAATAGCAAATACCGCCATTCAGGAAGACGTTTCAATTGTCGGGCTCTCATGTTTATCGGGCGCGCATTGCAGCCTTTTTCCGCGGGTAGTCGAGGAGCTTAAAGCGAAAAAAGCCGGCGATATAATAGTATTCGGCGGCGGCGTAATACCTGAAGACGATATACCGACGCTCAAAAAAGCCGGTATATCCGAAGTATTTACCCCCGGCACGCCGATGAAAAAAATATTGAGCTTTATATATGCGGCGCTTAAAATAGAAGTGCCGAAAGAAGAAGCTTTGATAAAGAGAATCGACCATATCGGCATCGCCGTTCAGAACCTTGAAGAGGGCATTAAATTGTATGCCGACGGTTTCGCGATGGAATTCGGCGGCGTCGAAGAAGTCGCTGAGCAGAAAGTTAAAACCGCGTTCTTCAAAGTCGGTGAAACACATATCGAGCTTTTAGAGCCGACTTCGCCTGACAGCCCTGTCGCTAAATTCCTTGAAAAAAATCAGGGCCCCGGCGTTCACCACATTGCATACGAAGTTACCGATGTCGAAAAAGCTCTTGCCGACGCTAAAGCTAAAGGCATAAAGCTTATCGATGAAAAACCTCGCAAAGGCGCGCATGGCAAAAAAATCGCATTCCTTCACCCGAAGGATACGATGAAAGTTCTTACCGAATATTGCCAGTCATGCCACTAAAATTCGACTTAACAGTTTAATGATTAAGCGGTTTTATATGTAAATTAAATAAAAAAATGCAATAAATATTGCGTTTCAGAATATACCGAAACTATAAAAAGCAGGGTGAAAATATTATTTTTACCCTGCTTTTTGTTTATTTGAAACATAGAATTCAGTTTTGAAAATGTTGTTTTGATCGTTACTATAATATTACTGATTTGTAAAAGTGCTTTTGGGTTCTACTTGATTTGTTTATGTTTTTATGTGTTCGATTGTTTTTTTACAGCAGCCAGTAAAGTAATATAAAAATTATTTATAGTTCCTTTATTTTCAGCGCTTTTTATATGTTCTTCAAGACACGGGCGTGTCAGGTCGATTGAATATTCATTATTTTCTTTTAACAAAATAGTTAGTTTTTGCCATGAGTCATACACCTCGTTCGTGCTTTCCAAAGATGCGTACAACCCGCCGGGAAGCTTTTTTTCCTCTAAATATTCTGGTATTTTTACATTATCAGGTATCGTAACGCAGGCTGCCCAGCCGTATTTTTTTTGCTGCGGCTCGTATGGAGTCGTGTTATATCCGAATATTCTTACAGTCGACATAAGATTTTCATTTTCGGCCCATGTTATGACCCTGTTAAGCGCCTCGTCCTCCGGAGATTCGCTTACTACGTTAAAACTGGCCGTCCGCATTAGCGGTAAAGATATTATTTTCAAATTTCCTGTTTGTCTCAAATTGTTATGCATAATTGTTTCCTCCAAATTTTTCATGTGTTTTTTCACGGAAAAATTTTGAATTTGCATGTAATTTTCGATATTTTCCATAAGCATTCGCCTGTTTTCATTTGAACCAAGCAAGTTAATTATTTCGATAAATTTTTTCAGCATATTCTTTTTCGCGATGCTGTATGCGGCGTTTTTATCGAATATTTCAGCCTGCTTTTCAAGAATTGAAATCATCATTTTAATATCATCGTTTTTAAGAATTAACCTGATATTTTTTATTGAAATATCGAGTTCTCTTAAAATTAAAATGAATTTTATCGTTTTTAACGCTTCCTGATCATAAACTCGCCAGCCGGACTGAATGTCGCGGCGGCTTTGAAAAAGCCCCTCGTCTTCCCAGTGGCGCAATGTGCGGCTTGTAAGTCCAAATTTTAAGGACAATTCATGGATAGATATCAAATCATTCATTTCAAAAACTTTCCTTTTTTATTTTGAAGGCCTTCATTATCTTATCATATCAGTTTACGCTGCGTCAATTGCAAGAAAAATTATAATTTTATATGCTGTTGTCTTCCAAAAGAATTTACTATTCATTCTTATTTTGTGCTTTTGTAATACTTAATAATTTCATCGTCAGATAAGGCATAATCGTAAATTTGCACTTCATCGATAAGCCCTTTAAAATATCGGCCGGCATAAACCGTGTCCATTCCGATAATTAAATCGAACTCATGCGGATTTGACATGCGGGAGATGGCATCTGGATGTGATGATACACGAGTGCCGTCTTTATATGTTTTTAATCCGGTTACGGGATCTTTAGTTATGGCTATGAAGTGCCAGACGCCATCTATGATGGAAGAATCAGGTGCAATAAAATTTTGAACAAATTTATTCCCGTCGCCGTATAAAAAATATGGTTCGCCGCCTTCTTTAAGCGCCTCGCTCTGGATTATCCAGCCGTTAAATGGATAATGCCCTTTAGAAATAATTGTATATATTTGATTTTGAGCTGGTTCTCCTTTGACCCACATACAAATTGAGAACTTTGACGAGAAATTTAACATAGTATTGTTTTTTATTTTAATATATCCGGATTTTCCGTCAAAATTTGCAGCTTTGCCCTTAACGCCGTCAGTAAATGTAACGCCGCCGTTCACCGATCCGTTATTTTCATTACCGCTGTCGTCTGCAGCGTCACAATTGTTGAAAGTATATCTGGCCAGTAATGTATTTCGGAATGGTTTTGTATTTTCATAATATTGCATAATTTCGCTGTCGGATAAGGCATAATCATAAATTTGTATTTCATCGATAAGCCCTTTGAAATATCCGCCTTCATAAAATGAGTCTTTACCGATAATTAAATCAAAATCTTTTGACTTTGATATACTTGATGTATCGTCGGGATATGATTTTATTAGAATTCCATCATTATATGCTTTTAATCCGTTTACCGGATCTTTGGTTATAACTATGAAATGCCAGTTTTTATCAAGCGTACAGGTGCCGGGAACGATAACTTTTCGAATAAATTGAATGCCGTTGCCGTATGTAAAATATAACTCGCCGCTTTCTTCAAATGCCGCGCTTTGAACAGCCCATCCGTTAAATTGATTGTGCCCTTTAGAAATTAATGTATATATTGAATTTTGAGATAAGTCGCTTTTTATCCACATTCCAATCGAAAATCGTGAAGATAAATTTAGCATTGTATTGCTTTTTATTTTAATATATCCGGATGTGCCGTCGAAATTTGCGGCCTTTCCTTTAACACCATCGACAAATGTCACGCCGCCATAAGCGGTTCCATTATTTTCGTTCCCGCTGTCATCGCAGGTATTGCATTTATCAAAAGTGTATTCTGCAACTGGATTTTTAGATTTAATCCCGGCGGCGGATGCGCTAAAATTGAAATGAAAGAATATAATGGGAATTAGTGCAATTAACAACATTTTTCGTGACATAATAATATTACTCCTTACGGATATATTTATTACTGAAATGATATAATTTATATTGTTTTTATTTTTTTCTTTAGTAAATCAAGATCGGCCGGATGTAAAGGCATATTCAGATCATTGAATATTACATTCAGTTTTTTTGAGGTATAAAAATCGGAGCCTAAATAACTTCATAAGTCTTATAAACCATTTTTTCATTATATAATCTCCACTTATTTAGTTAGTTCGAGTAATTTAAACTTTTGTTTTTCAGGGAAATTTGATTTAATTACATGAATTTCTTATTTTTAAAATTACAAACAGAGCATCTTTTTTATTTCTTCATTTATAATATTCGGATTGTACCAGTGAATATGATGTTTAGCGCCTTCGACAATTATTTGCTTACTCGCATGTGACCATTCTTTTAGTTTATCCTGTGTTTTTTTTATTTCTTCGTATTGATAAATTTCGCCGGAAGTAAAGATTGTCATCGGAATATTTCCGAGTTTTCCGCCGGCCATGACTTTTGAAGCATTGTTTTCTTTTTTATCAGCTTCTTCCACCTGATTTTTATTGTTCATAGTTTTTAAAAACATTGATTTATCAAGGTTTTTTAATTCATCGGAAATCAGGGATAATTTATTTTTTGATGCAAATATCGTGTCCGAATATACGCCCGGAATACTTAATATCAGTCTTGAAATACCTGTTATATTTAATATTTTAATGAATTTATGAAATGCGGACAATCTGAATTTGGCTGATTTTGATATCGGTTTTATTATGGAATACATTTCAGGATTGGAGCCGTCGATCAGGATAATTCCCTTTATTTCATTTTTATATAGCTGTGCGTAGCGTATAACTTCGAAGGAGCCGATGGAATGGCCGACTAATATATAAGGAGGTTTTTCACCTGATTTGACCAATAGTTCATGTATCTCATTCACGATAATATCAATATCTCTGGGCTGATCGGTCACATCGCTCCAACCGTAACCCGGCCTGTCATAAACAGCTACCCTTGCGGTTTTTGAGATTTTGTTATGCAGCGGATAAAAATCTGCATACGGGCAAGGCTGGCCCCAACCCGACGCAAAGACGACGGTATTTTTTCCTGAACCATCAGCATAAATATGCATATCAAGGTTATTTATTTTAATCATTCTTCCGACAGGCTTAAATTTATTCCGGTCGATATAACCGCAAATAAATTCAGTCAGTGTTCCGAGAGCGATAAATAATGCCAGAATAATTAAAAGTTTTTTTATTAAATTTCTTTTTTTCATTTTTTATATTCCTTTTGCCTTTCCGGTGAGTTTAGTGAGATAGAATTATACCATATTTTTTAAAATAACCCAAAGTAACAGAAAAAAAATCAGGTATAAATTTTCAGTAATATATAGAAAATTTATTCCAATCGTAAAAAAATTAAAAAATGGCTTGACCTGACTATAGCTTTATAGTTTATACTGATATATATGAAAACTTATCATATAACTGAACTTGGACGTCTTTACGGAATTTCCCGTTCAACGCTGATATATTACGATCATATAGGGCTTCTGCATCCGAGCGGACGAAGTCAGGCTGATTACCGGCTGTATACGCAGCAAGATGCCGACCGCCTTGAGCGGATATGCTTTTTCCGTGATGCCGGGCTTGGACTTGCGGAAATTGGGCGCATGCTGGAAAAGTCTGATGACGATACTTCCATTCTTGAAAAAAGATTGCGCGAAATAGGCCGTGAGATTGCAGCGCTTAAATCACAACAGCGTCTTATAACTGGAATTCTTCGCACGGTATCAACCGGGCCGGAATCCTCAGGACTTGACGGGGAATTGTGGCTGAACCTGCAGAAAGCCTGCGGCATTGATGAAAGTGCGCTTCGAAATTGGCATATTGAGTTTGAACGCAGAGCGCCGTTTGCACATCATGATTTTCTGCTTGGGCTGGGACTTTGCGAAAAGGAAGCGCTTCAAGTCAGGATGCTGACTAAAAATGTGGAGGATAATAAAGTGAAAATGAAATATTTTTATGAGCTTTTTGAAGAGATTCCGCGTCAGGGACCGGGCTGCGCCGAAGCAACCATGCGGGCGCTGAAGCTGCTGAATGATCTTCCGGACAAACCTGAAGTGCTTGATATCGCCTGCGGCTGTGGTATGCAAACACTGATACTTGCCCGCGAATTGAAAACGAAAATAATTGCGATCGATAATCACAGGCCGGTGCTTGAACGCCTGAATCTGGCAGCCGCGCAAAAAGGACTGAAAGTTGAGACGCGGGAAATGTCCATGATTGATATGCCGTTTGATAAGGAAAGGTTTGATCTGTTATGGGCCGAGGGTGCAATTTTCATCATAGGGCTTATGCGAGGTATGAAAGATTTCAAAGCCTATCTTAAACACCGCGGTTATCTGGTTTTCAGTGAAATGTGCTGGATTAACGATAAGCCTCCGGCTGAAATCAGGAACTATTTTGATAAATGTTATCCGGATATCAGAACAGCCGCTGAAGTAAGTGCAATGGCGTCTTCGAATGGCTACAAGTTAATTGAAAGCTTTAATCTTCCCGACAGCGCATGGTGGGATGACTACTATACGCCTATGCTCGAGCGTATAAAAGAACTGAAACTAAAAAACGCCGGAGTGTTTGAAGCAGAAGCGGTTTATGCGGAATGCGAAAAAGAGGCGGAAATGTTCCGGCGCTATTCTAAAAGTTATGGCTATGTGTTTTTCGTATTGCAAAGAATATGATGTTATTTATTTTAAGAGTTATTTTTTATTAAAGGAGTATATATGAATTTTGAAATCAAAATTGCAACACCGGATTATTACAAAGAAACCGAAATTCTGACGCGGGAAGCATTCTGGGACCTTTACAAGCCTGGATGCGCCGAGCATCTTGTTGTTCATAAGATCAGGAACGTTCAATCATTTGTCCCTGAACTTGACTTCATAGCGGTTGCCGGAAATAAAGTTATCGGTAATATTATCTATTCAAAGGCGAAAGTAATCGACGAGAATGATCGTGAACATGAAGTTTTATGCATGGGTCCACTGTGCGTTCTGCCTTCATGCCAGAAAATGGGAGCTGGCTCAGGGCTGATGCGCCATTCGATAAATAAAGCTAAGGAACTTGGTTATAAAGGAGTGGTTATTTTTGGCAATCCCGATTATTACCATCGTTTTGGCTTTAAAAACGCCGTGAACTATGGAATAAAAACGGCTGACGGCCAAAATTTTGACGCATTTATGGCATTGGAATTATATGACGGCAGCTTGAGCGGGATCAGCGGAAAATTTTATTATGATTCTATATTTGCGGTTGATAAAAATGAACTTGAAGAATTTGAAAAGGAATTTCCTTATAAAGAAAAACATGTAACAGATACGCAATTTAAGGAACAGTAACAAGTTTTTTGCGTTGAGTGACATTGAAAGCTGTATTTAAACTTTAATTTTAAAAAGTGCCGGTGATGCAATTATTGCTTGGACTGTAATATTATTCAGGCAAAAATAATTGAATACATTCTAAATATTTTGTTTACTCGACTTTTGCAGCTGAAAACAGTATAGATTCATTGAAAAAATACGTAACCTCACTTTGGGGATATAATTATATTGCAGCAAATACGATATAATCAAACAAAGTGAGGTTTTTATCATGATTTTACGGCTATTCCTAAAATCAAAATATTTGATATTCATAGTATATAAAAATATTGAGATTTTTATAATATGAGTTATATAGGTAAAAAAGTTAATAATATTAATGATAGAGCATAGGATAAAATCTAAATTATAAAACTATTTAGTAATTAAATAAATACTTCATTAAATCATTTGAAGTAGCAGGCGCCATGTCGTCAAGATTATGAATGACGATTACTGTTTTTTTCGAGTCTAAGCTTATAAACGCCGAAACATTATAACCTATAGTGTCGCCGGTATGGCCTATAAAATTATTTTTTTCAAAGAAAATTCCAAATCCGTATTTTGTTCCGGCAGTATCAGTTTCAACCCATTTTTTCTGTTCAAGCCTCATTGCAGGTGAAATTAATGAGCCGGCCGCGAGCGCGTCTAAAAATTTTTTCATGTCGTTTAAGCTCGATACAGTTCCGCCGGCGGCCCACGCAACTGAAGGCGCGAGAAGAAATTCCACAGGAGCCGTTTCACCGGCGTTTATGACATAGCCGTTCATGTGCTCGCCGTTTATAGCTGCGGCAGCTGGGTAAGTGGTATCGGTCATATTCAGAGGTTTTATTATTTTTTCGTCTATGAACTCGCCGAATTTTTTTCCGGAAACTTTTTCGATTATCATTCCAAGCACGATAAAGCCAGTATTGGAATACTTGTATCTGGTTCCGGGTTCGAAGTCGAGCGGTTTATCTTTCACTAAATCCATTAATTCCTGTGGTGTCCAGACTTTTAAAGGGTCCTGTACGACCACTCCTATTCCTGGAGCGCTCGTATAATTAAAATAACCCGATGTATGATTGCCAAGTTGTCTTATCGTGACTTTATCGGCGTGCGGCAGGTCGGGAAGATATTTCGAAACCTTATCGTCGAGCGATAATTTATTTTCGCCTGCTAAAATCAATATCGAAAGAGCTGTAAACATTTTACATGTGCTTGCCATCCTGAAGCGCATGTTCGGATTTACATCGATATTAGCCGCGATGTCAGCTTTTCCTTTAGAAACTATAAGAGTTTCATAACCTTCGTCCCAGACGCCGGCAAGAGCGCCCGGGATATTTTTTTTTAACATATTATTTTCAATTATTTTATTAACAACTGCAATTGCTGCATTATCATATTTTTTTAATGCGGCTGCAGTTCCGGAATTGGAATCGAACATGCAGCCGTTCGCCAGCGCAGTCAAAAATATTACCGCTAATAATAAAAAAATACCGTTAATTTTATCTTTGCTTAAAATATCTAATTTCATTGTTTTTCTCCTGCTTCTTTTATAAAAAGTTTGTTTTTATTGAATTTAAAACTGTAAATATGAATAAATTATTCCGCCGTCATAGGAGTTAATTTTTCTTCATTGATCGAAACTGAACCGTTGTTTTTTTCATGTGCCGAAACTGAGCATTTTGCGGCGATAATGCTTATGACCAGCGCGAACATGGCGCCGCGCATAAAACTTTCAGCTATGATTCCCGGCACGCCTTCTAATAATTTTCCCGTAATAATTCCAGCCGGCAGTTTATATGAAAATACGCTTTCGAAAAGGCATATACCTAAAAGCGTACCGAGATTGGCGTTAAAAGATACCATGGCCGAAGTTATGCCTTCGCGGCCGGCAGGCGCGTGACACATCATAAGGCTTGTGTTTGCCGTGAAAAACATCGCTAGCGCGCAACCGAAAACAAGAAGAGTTGTTATTATGAAATATATTGAAGTGTTTAAATTGAAATAGCAGAGCATGGCGGTCGAAACTGCAAGTATAATCGTGGCTGTGACGCAAACTTTTCTAGGGCCTTTCAAGTCGGCGAAATATCCTGCAATCGGGCTTATAAATATCGAGATTAACGGAAACAACATCAGCAATAAGCCTATTTTATCTGGCGTCATTTTACGGCTGAGCTCAAAGAAAAACGGAAACAGGAAATTCATTCCGTCAAGCGTCATTACCACCAGAATATTAGCGGCAAATGAATAATTGAAGTTTTTGTTCGAAAACAGAGAAAGATCAAGAAGCGGCTCCGGACAGCTTTTTTCGGTTTTTAAAAAATATACGAACATTGCTGTAAAAATAATGATTCCGCATATTGGCACCGCCGATAATAACGGGTAATTTTTGCCTGAATTTAAAAGATATGTGATCAGCGCGAGTCCGCCAAAACTTAAGAACGCTCCGGTTTTATCAAATTTGCCGGATGTTATTTCATTTTCTGATTTCCGGCTTATCATGCTCCGCGATGATATAAGTGAAAAAATGCCTATTGGCACATTTATCCAGAATATCCAGCGCCAGTTGAAATAATTGGTAAGATAACCGCCGACAGGCGCGCCCATGGCAAAGCCTATTCCGCCGGCAACGGTTATGAACCCGAACGCGCGGCCCCTTATTTCGGCGGGCAGAAGCTTTATTACGAGCGCCGGATAGGTCGAGGCGAGCATCGCGGCTCCTATGCCCTGAAGAAACCTTGATAGTTCAAGCATTATAAATGACGGCGATATGGCGCATAATACGGATGATAAAGTAAAAACCAGAAAACCGTAACCGAATATTTTATTGGCGCCGTAAATATCGCTAAGGCGTCCGAATATCAGCAAAAAACCGCTGAACGAAAGTAAATAAGTGAGAATCAGCCGCGATACCTCGTACATATCTACGCCGAATAATTTAGCCATAGTCGGAAGAACTATATTCACGATGCTCGCGTCGAGGTTGACCATAAAAACACCGAGCGCCAGTACGAATATTATATAATATGAAGAATGACCTTCTAATTTATCCATTTATATCCACACTGCTTCTTTGATGATAATTCTAAAATAATATCATTAATAATCATTAATAATAAAAAAAATATGTTGGTTTATGTTGAACTGAATATTTTTGTATTCAATATTTAATTTTGGTTATTCATATTTTATTACCTTGTATGGTTAGGTATAACATAATAAGAATTGATTGTCAATAATATAGGAATAAATGCATATAATATAATCTTTTGGCGCATCCGGTCTTAACTATTTTATATTTTCCTTGACATAAGCGGTATGTTTTTTATAAGATGTATTTATCTTGAAAAGAAAGTGGAGGAATTTAGTTATGAATAAGACTGGGAAATTCTCGTTGTTATTTATTTTAGTCTTTTTTCTGCTGGCAAGTTATGCCCAGATTGTTTCAGCCGCGTCTCATTCTGAAGAATTATTAAACAGGGCCGATGATCTTTTTAGCAAAGCTTATTACAGTGAATCGAAAACTAATTATGAACGAGCCATAAGAGCATTTAAAAGAGACGGCAATGAAGAAATGGCGCATAAATGTAAAATCGGGGCGATGCAGGCTTCAAAAATACTTATGGAATATTCGCTTAATGAAAAGGCCGCAAAAAAATTATTCGCTGAAAATTTTAAATATCTTTCAGAAACCGAAAGAAATAATCTGCTCGCGAATGCCGAATCGATGATCGTTGACGGTGAAAAACGCTACCTTGGCGAAATCGCGGTAAACGCTAAATATCGTAATTTAAACCTTATGCTTAAAGACCCGGAAATGATGAGAAAATATACTTCATTTTTTGAAAAGGTAAAAGACATTGTTTATCGTGACGCTGATAGTAATTATCCGGCTGACGCAAATCAGCCTTTCATTAACCCGGTAACATATTCAGGAGTGACTGAATTTAATATTCCAAGGAAAAAACTTCCTGAAAATGGAATTTTTAAGGTATGGCTGCCGCTTCCGGTAATTTCCGCTTCACAGCCTGATTTTAAAATCGTCTCGATCACGCCGTCTGAATATTTGAAGGCGCTTCCAAACGGCGACCGCGATATTAACAACGCATATTTTGAAATACCACTCGATAAAGTAAAAGACGCTCTTAAAATTAAAATCGAGTTTCTTTACACTCGTTATGAACAAAGATTCATAATAGACCCGAAGCTTGTCGGCGAATATAACAAAAACGGCAATATATATAAAGAATATACCCGTTCATACGGGCTTACCGAAATTACTCCGGAAATTGCGGAAACTGCCCGCCAGATCGCCGGCAGTGAAAAAAATCCATATATAATCGCCAAAAAGATTTATGACTATGTAGTCAATGATATCAAATACAGCCATATGCCGCATGTAACTATAGGCGTTTTGAAACATTCCGAATCTGACTATGTTCATAAAAATCGTTTCGGCGATTGCGGCGCGCAGAGTATGTATTTTACCGCGCTTTGCCGTGCGGCGGGAATCCCGGCAAGAACCACCGGCGGTTATCAGTTAATTCCGGGCCTTGCCGGCTCGCACTTCTGGGCTGAATTTTATCTTCCTAATTACGGCTGGATTCCTGTCGATACCTCGATCGCTCAGATTGCGGATTGTCTGCTGCGGCTTACCGCGGAGCAGAAACGCCGTTACAGGGAGTATTTCTTCGGAAATATCGACCCTTATAGATACGTGATTCAAAAAGATGTCGATCTCGAGCTTACTCCTATGCCGTCAGAACCGCCGCTTATTCCGGGCGCCATTCAGATGCCGCATATCGAATGCGCCGAACATAACGGCCTTACAGTTGATTTTCTTGAATTCTGGAAACAGAATATAATTCCTCTGGCAAAATAAAAGAAGAAAGGGCTGCCCGGAAAGAAAAAAACGGGCGGCCCTTTTTTTAAATATTCTTATTCCAATTTATGCCTATGTTTAATAATGTATTTAGAAGATTATCTTCATCTTTTGTTAATTCATGTTTAATCAGGTGTATTGTAATCAATAATAATCTCTAACTACTCCATAGTACGTTTCATTTGACTTAATATCGCCGCCGCAATATATAATTCTTCTTGTTTTATCGATTGCTATGTCATAAGTAATTCCAAAAACTCTACCTGATTGCCAATAAGAACCGTCCCATTTCAAATAACTATGGACTTCCGCGACATAGCTGTCTCTTCCCACGCCGCCTATGTATATTTTTCCGTCGTCAACAAGGATTTTATTTAACTCAATTATTCTTATATTGTCTTTATAAGAATAAAGGTCTGACCACGAAGAGCCGCCCCATTTTTTGCACTTATCGTAATCGGTAGCGTATATGTTGGCGCCGTCTATAGCGATAGAATAACATGTGTGGTACAAGCCGCTGAGCGCCGACCATGAAGATGAAGAAACGTCCCATTTTGCTATGTAATTAGCCGATTTTCCGCCTGCCTGAGTAAATGAGCCGCCTGCATAAACGTTGCCGGCGCTGTCTATGGCGATAGAATAACATGTGCTGCTCAAACCGCTGCCGAGCGCTGACCAATTAGAGCCGTCCCATTTCGCTATGTAATTAGCTGGTATTCCGCCTGCCTGAGTGAATGAGCCGCCAGCGTAAACGTTGCCGGCGCCGTCTGTGGCGATAGAATAACATGTGCCGTTTAAGCCGCTGCCGAGCGCCGACCATGAAGAACCATTCCATTTAGCTATTTTATTAGCTGAAGTGCCGCCTGCGTTAGTGAATTCGCCGCCAGCGTATAAGTTTCCGTCATTATCCGTTAAGAGTTTCCGGCAGGTGCCATCAAGGCTGCCGGGCGATGACCAATTAGAGCCGTCCCACTTTGCCAGGTTAACCGTGCCGTTTTGATTAAAAGAACCGCCGATATAAAGGTTATCGGATCTGTCGAGAGCCAGAGAATAAACCTTGCAGTCTGCGCTGGATATCACTCCGGGCATGCCCGTGTGACACCGAACATTTAATCCAGTCCTATTTTTCAGGGAAGTTAATTTGATTGTCTTTTCACCGCTGTTTATTGAATATGCTATTTCATTTCCATTATTTCCTCCAGTGCTGAAATACCATGAAATCATGCCGTATCCAATCGGTGAGAACACGTTTGCAATTTTGCCGCTTATTGCGCGTGGCGCGGTATCTTTCTGTGTAATCAAAAGTTCCGGTATATCGGCGCTGAAGTATATGGATAATAAGCTTGAGTAAATGGAGCAAGAGGCGTCTGTTATATCGATAGGAACCGCCGTATCCAGAGATAAGGAACCACGGCCATTTTCTTTAAAAATTAAACCTTTAACGGCCGTTGATTTTAAAATAGTAATACTAACATCGTTATCAATTATAATTGGTTCGTTCACTGCCGAAGCGCCGCTTTGCATAAAAAAAGTGCCTGAACTAAGAGTTACCGGCCCTGAAAGTGTTCCTGAACCGGAAACTGTCAGTTCTGGTTTATAGTTGTTATTGTTGCTTATAAGTTTCGTGGTCCCGAGGATATTTCCAGGAATCGAATTATGTCCTACTATTACTCTAGCAACGCCTGTAAGTGTAAGATCGCCGTTTTTGGTTCCGGTAATAATTACATCTCCGTAATTCGCGGTATAATTTTCCGCTATTATGTTTCCCGTGCTATCGCCCGCTATTATTAATTTTTTAAAATTTTTGACCGGGCCGATTTTTAAAGTATCGGCCTTTAGTGAAAAGGTCCTTTCCGTTCCTTCAATATTCAATCCGGATATTTCCAGACCGGTGACCTTGCCGTTTGCGGCTGTAATTTTATCGCCGGCGCTAAGGCCGTTTGAAGTAACTGACATATAATCTTTTAAAGCGTTAAAATTTTGGCCGTTGTTATAAATCAGATTTTCGCCGGCTGTGCGAACTATAATTACGCTCATAGTTGTTCCTGAAACATATTGTATTTGCCCGTCGGTTACAGGCGCTGTCGCGGTTACGGCATATTCACCGTCAGCTATATCGCCGGAGATGACGTTATTTATGACCGCCGCGGGCAAAAATGAATCGAGATGTTTGCCGTTTGTTCCTGAGGCAGAGCCTTTGGTATAAGCTACCGTCACAGGCTGGCCGAATAATACGGTCCGGCTGAGAGCGAGTTCGACGACTTTGGGATCGGAGTTGAGTTTTGCGAGCGTCACTTCGATTGTTTTATTGTTCATCAGGATGGTAAAATCGCCTGCCGCTAGCCCTTCAGGTTTTAATTCTTTGTCGAAAGTAAGAAATAATTTGGTTCCATTGTTTTCAGCGATGGCTGAAACAAAAATAGGTCCTTTGATGGTGGTTTCGGAAGTAGAATTATTATTGTCATTTTTATCGAGCCACCAGAGCGTAGTGCCTATTCCTACTCCGTTTCCGCCGCCTCCGCATCCTGTCGTAATAAAAGATATCGATGCTAATATTACAAGAACATAACTGATTATGGTTAATTTATAATATCTCATTTTAATCTCCCGCTTTTTTCATGTCCATTGCATTTATTTAAAAAATTTTCAAATAATCCGCAAACCGCGTCGTTAACAGCGTATGACAGCACCGCGCCTGTTCCGTGAAAAAGAGCAAACCACTGGTGCTTTTTATGACCGTATGATGAGCCGTGAAAAACGATTGTTTTTTTAGAGGCGCTGTACGCCTCCGCCGTTATAATTATGTCGGCATAGCTGTGGACGCTGGTGAAAGCGTAATCGAAAAGAAAACCGGCAAGCCTGAACCGTTTATATTTTTGGCAGTGATCAACGTTGCCGAAGATAACGTATTCAGCGCCATACCGCTTTGCCGCGGCTTCGATTTCGGCTGTACTGCATGAAATGTATTTTTTATCCGTGCCTGCAGGAATAATTACATTATATCCCCTGCCTGTAAATAATTTTTTCGTGAAGTAATTTACAAGGTCGATCGATTCGGTTTCCGAACCGTTATTATTGATAAAAGGCAGCAGTAAGATTTTTTTTGAATCGAAATAAGCGGGCTTATTAAGCAGACGTTTGGATAAAAGTTTGATTTTATCGTTATCACTCTGGCACGGCGGCATTTTAAGGCTTCGTTTTATTATCCTTCGCGCTTCACTTTTGGAAATTTTCTTGCCATGGTGAATTTTACAGTATGAAATTACGTATCCTTCCAATGACATCATATTTGCCTCGGAAGAAAAAGGCTTGATTTTAGAAAGATTTGGAACGGTAATATCTTCGGCGGAAATTGACGGGCCGGCGCCCATTGAAAGTAAAAGAAAAGCCGTTAAAAATCCGGCGGCTGTTGCAATAAGTAGAATGGCAAGGCATCTTAAATAATACATTCCGGAGCCTTTTACTGGAACTAATGAACTGTGCGGCATATAACCCCCTGAATTATAAATGAAAAACATCAAATAAATTGGCATTGAGTTTTTAACTATTTTAACCATATTTTGAGAGAAAATAAAAAATTAACTAATTTTATCATATATGTTTTTTAATTTCAATTTTTTTCTTGGCCGAATAGTTCAGTCATAACTAAATTTAAATTAGAAACACACACGCGAGGTTGTGAAAAGAGTATTGAAAAAAACAAGCAAAACTAATATAACATAAAATTGGCCCTAATTTCGATTCCAAATTTTTTATTTGGCTTTATCTAATTTGCCGTGAACAGAACATTTTATTTCCGAATACGACATCTTTTTCGATAACGCTGTGAAAACCACTAATAATGCAATTCCCAGCGTTTCTTTGTTCGATGGTCCAATCATAGCATTTTAAAAATTACTGGCGCGGGTACCTGACGACTACACAAAAAAGCAGTTTTAAATAATTTCAGAATACCTTTATTGCCAATGCTATTATGTATCATGACTTTTTTATCCTCATCAACAATTTTCTATCGACGTCAACTCGCGTTCTATCTGTTCTACGGTCGGCATTTGAGTTTGTATGTCGGCCGGAATTTCATTGAAGTGGAAGGAACTGACGCCAATTGGCTTATTGATATCGCGCAATGCGTATTCAACATTTATTTTATCTTTGTTTTTACATAGAATTATGCCAATTGACGGATTATCTTTTTCGCTACGCATGAGATCATCGACGGCAGATAGATAAAAATTGACTTTTCCGGCATATTCCGGCTTGAATTCTCCGCTTTTTAATTCAATAACAACGAAGCATTTGAGTTTAATGTGATAAAAAAGCAAGTCTAAGTAATATTCTTTTTCGCCGACCTGAAGCGGGTACTGTTGTCCTATAAAAGCGAATCCTTTTCCCAATTCAAGAAGGAATTTTAAGATGTGCTTAACGAGCTGATTTTCGATATCTTTTTCCTGTGCGTCTTTTTCGAGTGTCAGAAAATCAAAAATATATGGATCTTTAAGAGTTTGTTGCGCAAGGTCCGACTGTGGTTTCGGCAAAGCTTTGGTAAAATTAGTAATTGATTTTCCTTGCCGTTCATATAGTTTTTGTTCAATTTGCATTTCAAGAATGTCCCTTGACCATCCAAATTCCATTGCTGATTTCAAATAAAATTCAGCAATGGATTGATCTTTAATTTTCGCAAGAACAACGCGTATGTGGCCCCAGGGTAATTGTCCCACGACTTGTGGGACAAATTTAGATGCTGGCGAAAAGAATAGATACATTTGTCTCATTGCGAAAAGGTTAGTCCGTGAAAATCCTGAAATTCCGGGATAGGCCGTTTTAAGATCAGACGAAAGTTGCTCAACTACTGCGTTTCCCCAACCTTTTTCTTTTTGAAGCCTTATAATTGATTTGCCAATATGCCAGTAAAGCGATATCAATTCGGAATTAGCGGCCAGCGCGGCGCGCATCTGTGACGCATGTATTCGACCTTTCAGGTCGGTTAAAAACTTAATGTAATCAGAAGATTTTGGGAGGTTATCTAAGTTTTTCATTCATCCGCTCCGCCTTCGTCTTCAAGTTCTTTGCCCATTCTGTATTTTATATCATAATTGATAATAAAATCAAGTTCTTCGTCCGTAAAGCCGTAATGCTCAGCAAGGACTTTATCAATATCGTCGATTATTGGTTTTGATTTTTTTAAATAGAATTCATCATATTCAACTCTACCTGATGTTTTATAATTATAAACACGTCGAATTGATTTAGAAATTAAATCTGTTTTCAATTCTTCACATAAATCAGAAAGTTTTTTAACGATTATATTATTTGCTTTATAAAATGGAAAATTAACAATTTCTGGCTTGTTTAAGTGATAACAATCAGAAATTGTAATCCACCAAATGTAAAATAACGTGCTACAAAAAATTGAAGTTGTAGTATTAGCATCTTGTTGTGTTGAAAAAAATATTGGTTTTAATTGGGTTGATGTTTTTTCACCATCCCTTTCACTTTTAAAATATGGAACAAATGTATGAGCTCTGATCCAATTAACAGGTGTATTATGATAATAAGTGTTAAATTTACCTACATTAGTTATAAATATACCTTTTTTATTTATAAGTTTAGTAAAAATTGATAAGTGTAACTTATTAGTAATTTTAGGAATAATATATTTGTAATTTACTGTATCACTATTTTCATAATCAATAATGGAAAATAAGTTTTCTCTTTCTTCGGCATACCACCTTTTATATTTAGTTGTAAAGCGACCTTTTCCAGAGTTTGAAACTATGAAAATTACCAATCTAAATTTAACTTCAGGAAACAATTTGCTTGGGTTTGCATCAGCACTGATATTGAAGAAATAATTTAAATCAAAACAAGAATAGAAATTTTTTACTAGTTTTTCCATTCTTTCGGTACTATGACTACTTAAAGGAACAATCATTCCAATAAAGCCATTATTGTTAATAATATTTTTATTTTTTTCTAAAATATAAGCATATAAATTACCACAGTCTAAAGTTACAAAATTATGTATTTTATATTTAACATCGGAATACTCCACATATGGAGGATTTCCAATAACAACATCGAAACCGCCTTTTCCATGAATAATTTCATAAAATTCAGCGAACCAATGAAATGGTTGATATGATTCAAGCCACTTTTCATATTTAATATTGGGATATGTTTGCTTTTGAAGAAGTTCATTTAATTCGATATTAAGAGTTCTTAAGCGTTTATTTAAATCATCTTTTGCCGATTTAAACTTATCGTAGTCATTGCCGTAAGTAAGCTGAATATCCTTATAACGGGCAAAGTCTTTGGCGACCATATCACATTTTTCTTTTATTTTTTTTGCATTATTTTCAAAATCAAATTCTTCCGCAAATGCGTTTTGAAGCTCGGTTTCAGTCGCATAGCCTATGAGGGTATTACCGGATCTTATATTAAAATCGACATCCGGGAGTGGTTCTAACCCAAGATTAGGTTTATGATAATCAGCATCAACGGTGGCGACCAATTTCAAAAACAAACGCAATTTGGCAATTTCTGTGGCTTCTTTCATAATATCGACGCCGTAAAGATTCTGAAGAATTATACTTTTGTATATAAAATATTTAAGGTTTGGATGGCCGGGTGATTTTACTTGCGCTATTATTGACTCGAAAAATTCATATTTTCCTTTTGGCGCTTCGTTTATATAACTTTCCATTCGATAGATACATGCTTCATATAACGGTTCAAGAATGTTCATAGCGGCGAATAAAAACGCACCTGAACCACATGTAGGATCCATAATCGTAACATTAGACAATGTTTTATAAAAAAAATCAATGAATTCAGGTTCATCAATGTTTTCAACTACGTCCTGAGTAAATTGGCGAATGTTAAGATTGTATGTTATAAAATCGTTAATTGAATTAATTTCGCCATTTTCAATTTTTGATTTTACTTCGGCATAACGGTTTCTTCTATCAACTACCTCACGCCAGATTTCGGTTGGTAAAGCAAAATTTTCAGGTGCAGATTTATTCCATTCAGTTCTCTTTGATACATCTTTTAAGCCAATTGTAATTTCAGGCGGCAGCGTTTGGTTAACCCCATGTTTTACCGCTTCATAAATATATGAGTCTCCGCTTTCTTTTAATAAACGCCAGATTTCAGAATCAGGCGTAAATACTTTTGGATATTGCCTTTTTGTTTCTTCAAATATAAACGGTAATATGCAATTTTTGCTAATATATTCGGTTATATCTTCTTTTGTGTAGTAAGCGCCCATTTGAGCGCGATCATTTATATATTTTTCAAATATGTAACCTATTACATCAGGGTTAATATCTTTACCGGAAGAATTTATTCGCGTATCGAGATGCCACTCATATTGATCGAAAAAATCAAAAATTCGTTCAAATGCTTTATCATCGATATCAATTTTTTTATATGTTTTTTCAAGTTCGTGTTCGTCAAATAAGCCGCCGTTGAGATATGGAATTTTTCCGATCTCAACTTTTAATTCTTTGCTATGAACAGGCGCGCCAAGTCCCTGATGAAACAATGCAAGAAGAAAATTTCGATAAAAAGAATAAAATTTATTTTGCCCTTTTTTACTCTGGCATGTTTTCAATTTATCACGCAGATAATTTGGGTTCTGGTCAAGAAATCCTTTTTTTTGAATAAAATAACAAAACATTAAGCGATTCAGCATTAATGAAGCATACCAGTCTTTATTTATTTTATCATCAATACCATTAATAAAGTCAAGAAATGCTGTATGCTCTTTTTTAAATTTGTCATAAAATTGTTTTGTTACTTTTTCATTATTTTGATTGAAATTTTCGGCGACTCTTTTTGTAACATCAACAATAGTTATTTTTTCCTCTTCATCGAGTTCGAAGAAAATGCCTGATGCTCTTTGATATAAAAGTTCCGGGTCCTGTTTGACGTTGTAGCGTGTTTCAGTAACTTTCGCCGGCTGGCCTGATTGTCTGACAACCAATTGCCACACTTGCTCATGCTTTTTAGTGTCGTGAAAAATAATAAGATGCTCTTGAAAAAGTTTTGTAACTTCAGTTTCGATTTTTCTTCTTATTGAAAAGTCCGGGATTTTCCCTTCCGATGTGGGGCTGCATACGAATATTTTAAATCCGCTTTTTTCACCTACAGTATATAAAACAAACGTATTTTTCTTGGGTAAAGATATTGCAAATTTTTTATCGTCGTTATTCCATCCCATTTCGTTGAATAATCCGCGAAAATCAAATTTTTTTATATATTGTGAAAATTCATTTTTAGAAATTGCCATTATCATTCTCCATTTTTAAGTCCAAGTGAACAAATAATTTGAGGAAGCCTGTTTGGCATCTCATCTTCATTAACTATTACCAGCTTATCATCTTCGCGCAGTGAAACAACGAGCCCGGCAAGCATTTCATCAGAAATTCCGGCTTTCAATTGTCTGTTAAGTGTATCACGCGCAAATTCTTTCATCGGAAATTTATAAATGTCATTAATGGCTTTCTTTAGTTCCTCGGTTACGAATAGCGTATCTTCGTTTTCTTTGCAATATCTGTCCAGACGCATATAAACTCTATACTTTACACCCGTCTTTTTGCCCAATGACGTTCCAGTATTTTTTTCTTCTTCGCGAATGTAGTCAATTCCTTTTTTTACAAGGTCGTGGTGATTTTCTATTTTATAAAAAGCCTTCACATCCGGAGGACATTGAGCGGCTTTTAAAATAGTCAGCTGTGATTGTGTTATGATTTTTCCATTTTTATCAATCCATGTCAATACATCATTTTCATCCGTAGTTCGCGTATATAAAATAACACCTTCGGTTTCAGGCTTATTGTTGTTCTGTTTAGTTGAATAAATAACATTCGGCAAATCCGGTATTTTTTTGTTTAACGATGGATCGGCGTCGGTAGCGTTTTTCCAGATTTGATAAGCGTAAGATGCAAGGTCAACTTCGCCGTCGTCATCATCATCGTCTAAAATTCCTGAACGTTCGTTATATAAATCTTCAAGATTGACAGGATCGCCGTCGAAAAATGTTTCATCCGAGCCGACAACTTCGGCGTTTTGTTCAATGCGTGTTCTTAGCCTGCTTCTGAGGTTAATTATTTGCTCGATGCCGTCTTCTGGAAAAAATGAATAGCAAATTATTTTATCTGATTTCTGGCCTATTCGGTCAACACGCCCCGCACGTTGTATTAAACGAATAATTGCCCACGGAAGGTCGTAATTTAAAATTATGTGGCCGTCTTGCAAGTTTTGCCCTTCGCTCAATACATCAGTTGTAATAAGCACTTTTAATTCGTCGGAAGTGTTGGCTATTTCATTATTGCCATTGCTTCTTGGGCTGAAACGATGCGCTAAATGTGTTGGATTTTCACAATCGCCGGTTACACATTCGATTTTTTTGACGCCTCTTTTTTTCAAATTGTCTGTAAGATAATTTGCGGTATCGGCAAACTGAGTGAAAACAAGGACCTTTTCATTGCCATGAGTATTAGCAATAAGTTGATGAAGCGCGTTTAATTGTCTGTCTTCTTCAGGGGCCCAATTATAGCCCTTTTTTAATATTTTAATTATTTCACGGCTATCGTCAATTAGCTTTTTTTGAAGTGATGAAATAAATAGTTCACTTTTTATCCAGTCATAACGGTTCTTTTCATTTAACATAGAGTAATATACATTTTCCGCTTTTTTTAAATATTCATTTTCGTCAAGTATAAAATTAAATTGCCTTTCTTCTCTGGTGTCGTTGTCAGTATCGCTGTCTTCGAGAAATTCATCTAAATTTTGCGATATATTATTTCCAATTGGAATTGGCAGTTTATTCTGAAGCGCGAATATAAAAATATAATTGCGTAAAATATGACGGCAAAGTGAAACAAGAAATGAATATCCGCTGCTTTCAAGTCTTTTAAAAAGATTTGTACGACAAAAACCCATTAATCGTTTTCCGGCTCGCGAAAGATTTTCAATTATTACTTCTTCGTTTTTGTCAGGTTTTATAATCGGATTGGGAGTTAAAAAGTTACCCAATCCATATCTTGGTAATTCTAGTGAATTAACTATGTCAACTATTTCAGGCGAATATAATTTGGCATATTGATCTTTGGGATCATCTGGATTAAAAGCATATTCAACCCTTCGAGGAAGCCTGTCGGGAAAATATGATTTAGTGCCATCGGCGAAAGTTAAATACTTTCTATTATTTTCTGGATCGGTTGCGGCGTAGTTGTTTTTTATAAAGCTTCTTGTACGTCTAACTAAATATAAACGCATAAGTTCGCGCCAATCATCTGAAAAATGACTTTTCTCAAATGCTTTAATGCTTCGTATAAACGTTTCAGTGTGCTTTGCGCCAAATTGAATCTGTCCTCCAATTTCATCAATATATCTTTCAGGACTTATTCCTAAATCTTTGTCATCTGATATGAAAAGACGCAGTTGATTTGATAAATCAAGGTATGATTTGTTATATGGCGTTGCAGATAGCAAAATAACCTTGCTTTCATTTTCTTCAAGGTATGATTTGATTGCGCGATAGCGACTTCCTTCGTCATTTCTAAGATTATGGCTTTCATCTATAATTACAAGTCTGTATCGTCTCATGTTAGGAAGCAGACTCTGAACTTTACTTTGTGATATTATTTTAGCCCTAATTTGATATTTGTGAGCATATTCTTCCCACATCGGAACGAGATTTTTGGGACAAATTATAAGCGTTTCAAGAAAAAAATCATCTTCGAATAATTTTGCAAGCGCGGTAGCTGTTATTGTTTTTCCAAGTCCAACCACATCGCCAATTAATACGCCGCCCCTTTTATGAAGGTGATGTGCCGCAACAAGAACGGCTTTTTGTTGAAATTCAAGTAATTCTCTTTGAAAAACTTTAGGCAATTTAAATTCATTAATGCCTGCACGTGCTTCTCGTGAAAGATGATATGCTATTTTCAGATAAATATGATACGGAGATACAATCCTATCAGCGGCCCAACTGTTATCGATAATTTCAATAAGTTCCTGTGTAATATCGAGACACCACCGATCACTCCAGCGGTCGTCAAACCATTTGGCAAGCTTTCCGGCGGCGTCCTGATCCATAACATCAATATTTAGCTCACCCTGTCTGGCAAGTCCGGCCAACGTAAGATTACTGCTTCCAAGGAAACCAACTATGGGAACGCGTTTATCGTCGCTGTAAGCCAGATATAGTTTAGCATGAAGCGTATAACGCAAGTGTAACTTAACGGTTACTTTGTTTTCTTTCATTTGTTTGCTTAGAAGACGTAACGCTTTTTCATCAGATTCGGAAGGTGTGCCTATCGTTAATTGATCTTTGAATTCTTGCGCTAATCGTTTCCTGATTTTAACCGCTTCTGCGTTGTCAATTATGTAATTTTCGTCCTGGCCGAAATGTTCACGTAGTATATCAACGGGTAATTTTTGCATGCCGACCAATAATCGACAAATTCGGTGAACATCATTTTTTCCTTCAAGAATTTCAGAACCGGTAAGTTTTTCAATCTTTTCTGCGACTTCTTTCCAGCCTCTAAGATTGAAGTAACCAACGCAAAAGTCCGCTCTATTGGATAATTCAAGCGTTTCGTTTAATCCGCGTGTTAGTTGATTTTCTATATTGTCATAGATTTTAGGCATATAGGCTCCTTTTTCTTGAAAAAAATTATATCACAATTTTTTTAAAATTTGAAATAAAAAAATATCGATTTTTAAAAAATGTTGATATGGTAGCGTTTATATTGTTTATGATAATTTAATGTTATTTTTCGAAGCTCTGCGAACGCCCGGCGAGATGAGAATAAGAGAGTATTGAAATAGAACGGGCAGCGGGGCTTTTGCTTAATCCTTCATATTAGCATAAATTTATTTATCATTCTAAATCTGGAACAATTGCGAACCCACATTTTTCACAAGTTCGTTTTAGGGATAAAAATTATAACGATAGACAAAGTTTATTCTTTAGGTGGAAATAGTGATGATAAGTGAATTATTTTTCGGAATATTTAACAGTGTGACAGAAATTTTTGCAGGGGTGTTGCGAAGGCGCCGGAACCCATGGATGGGTGAGAGGCGCCGGAGCACCGAGCGGTTAAAAATCCCGGATGGATTTTTAGCAGCGTCCCCTGAAAAAATTATCTGGCACACTAACCTCTTTTTGAATCCTGAAACTGCTTAATTTCATCCATAAAAATCTCGCCGTATTGTTCAAGCTTCCGCCTGCCCACGCCGTTGACTTCTAAAAAATCTTCATCGGTCGAAGGCAGTAATTGGCACATGCTGTTTAATGCGGCATCTGAAAATATCAGATAAGGCGGTACTCGCTGCTTAAGAGCCAGATCGCGTCGCAATGCCCTTAACCTGTCAAATAAATTGCTGTCTCCGGCACTTTGAGGCGCGGTTTTAGTTTTGGCCTTTGCTTTGGATTTACTTTTAATTTCAGCGGCTTTTATTAATATTTTTTCGCCTGTGTTTAATGAGTTAAGGGCTTTAAATGATAATGAAAGCGTTTGATACTGGCTGCTGTCAACTTTTATATATCCGGCATCCGCAAGCGCCGAGATGGTGTCTTTTATAAAATCCTGTGAATATTCTTTTAAAGCGCCGTATACCGAAAGTCTATTAAATCCGAATTCACTGGAGCGTTCGGGATTTGAGCCGCGCAAAACCTCTGATACGAAAGTGCGGCCGAAACGCTCGCCCATAAGTTTTATGCACGAAAGTATTTTCCGGCAGCATTCGGTCATGTCGGTAAGTTCCGCCGGGGCGCTTAAACAGCTTCCGCAGTTGCCGCAGCTTTCATAAGTATGATTTTCGCCGAAATAATTCAGTACGTAGCGTCTTATGCATGATGTCGTGGAACAATAATCTACCATTTGAGAAAGTTTTCGCAGTTCGCCGCTCTTATCGGAACGCTCGCCTCCGCTTTTTTCTTTGTCCCTGTCGCTGTTTTCAATTAAAAATTTATTCATGATGATGTCCTGGCCTGAAAAGAGCAATATGCACTCTGCTTTTTCGCCGTCGCGCCCGGCCCTGCCGGCTTCCTGATAATAACTTTCTATGTTTTTAGGCATGTTATAGTGCAATACGAACCTGACGTTTGATTTATCGATACCCATGCCGAAAGCATTAGTGGCGACGATTATTCCGGCGTCTTCAAAAATGAACTTTTCCTGCGCCTCGCTTCTTTCTTTCTGAGATAATCCTGCGTGATACCGTACGGCGGGGATGCCGTTGGAATTTAAAATGTCGCATACGCTTTCGACTAATTTACGCGTAATGCAGTAAATTATGCCGCTTTTGCCGGAATTCTTCCGGACGTAGTCGAGCGTGAATTCAGATTTGCTTGAAGGCTTGTTCACTTCGAAATATAAATTTTTTCGGTCAAAACCTGTTACTACCGTGACGGGATTATTTAACTTAAGCAGCTGCATGATATCATTTTTTACTATAGGCGTCGCGGTTGCCGTAAATGCTGAAATGATAGGTTTTTGGGCTAACATTTCAATCATATTGGGTATTTTGAGATAACTCGGGCGGAAATCATGGCCCCATTGCGATACGCAGTGCGCCTCATCGACTGTTACCATTGAAACCGAAATATCGTTTAAGAATTTCAAAAATTCAGGATTTTCAAGCCGCTCCGGCGCCATGTAAATTAACTTGTACTTGCCTTCCAGAGCGTCATTTTCTATTTCTTTGCGTTCGCGTCCCGTGAGCGTGCTGTTAATGAATGCCGCCGGCAACCCGGCCTGCCGGAGAGCTTCAACCTGGTCTTTCATAAGAGAAATAAGCGGTGAAATAACAATGACGGTTCCTTTGAACATAAGCGCAGGAATTTGAAAACATAGTGATTTTCCTGCGCCTGTCGGCATTATTCCCAGAGCGTCGCGCCCTGAAATAATCGCCGAAATTATTTCCTGCTGGCCATCCCTGAATTTAGAATAGCCGAAATGCTGCTGCAGGATTTTATGCGGGTCTTCATACATATTTAAATCTCCAATTTTTATTTAGCTTTTTAATTATTAATTCGAAAAGAACGGTTTATTTTGGCGTTATAACATTAAATTTTGTTCAGGATTTAATAGAAGGCTTATAGTTTTAGTTATAAAAAATTATTCTTTACTGTTTAGATATTTTATTATTTTGGTAAAGATAAATTTAAAAATAAAGTTTATCATAAAACATAGATTCATACAAGAAGAAGTTGATGGAAGCGCTGACTGAAGAAGTTAGATTTTATGTATGACTGTAAATATTAGTTTTATGTATTTAGATATTTTTGATATTACATTATCACAATCACATGTTATATTCTCATATTGTATTTATATTGTTTTTATGCTAATATACTAAAAAATAATCAATCGGAGGGTTATAACGATGCGGATAATAGTAAAAAAACCTTCACAGTCTGAAATTGATCAAATGAAAAAAGAGCCGATATGGGAATGCGAACCTAAAACATTTCCATGGCATTATGACGAACAGGAAATATGCCTTATTCTTGACGGCAAAGTAAAAATAAAAACCGGTAAAGAAAATGTTGAATTCGCTGCCGGAGATTATGTTGTATTTCCCGAAGGGCTTAGCTGCGAATGGACAGTAATTGAAAAGGTAAGAAAGCATTATAAATTCGGAAAATAATTGCATGAAATAAATTAAAATAATAATTGGCATGATAATTATCGATAAGGCATCAACAGAAAATAATAAAGGAAGTTTCAGATACAATGGACATATATAATGAGTTTTTGAACGGCAATCACCGCGCTCTGGCGAAACTTATAACGGCGGTTGAAAATTTTGACGATGACGGCTTTGAGATATTGACAAAACTCGAAGAACATTTCAGGAATAAAAACGGCAATCCTGCCAGTTATCTCGCGCCTGACCAGGCTATAATAGGCATTACCGGGCCGCCGGGCGCTGGAAAAAGCACGCTTGTCGATAAAATATCGCGCGAGATTTTAAATAAAGAACCGGAAGCGAAAATCGCAATTATAGCTTTCGATCCTTCAAGCCCGTTCACCGGCGGCGCGATACTCGGCGACCGTGTGAGAATGTCTAATTTCACTTCGCCTAATCTTTATTTTCGAAGCATGGGCACGCGCGGCGCTCTGGGTGGAATGTCACGCTGCATTCCTTATGTTTTGAGAATTTATGAATTATTCGGATTTAATTATATTATTGTCGAAACGGTCGGTGTCGGTCAACTGGAGATCGAAGTCGCTAAAATGACAGATACTACTATTGTGACTGAAGTGCCGGGACTCGGCGATGAAGTGCAGGCCATAAAAGCCGGACTTTTTGAAATCGGTGATATATTTGTTATTAATAAAAGCGACCGGACCGGCGTCGAAAAAGTTTACACTGAAATTAATTACATGCTGAAACTTCGCGAAGATAAGAACCGTGAAGACGGAATCGTTTCCGAATGGAGCGTTCCTATTGTCAAAACAAACTGCATATCGGGCGACGGCGTGAGCGAAGTTATCGAAAAAATAAAAGCGCACGACCGGTATATGAAAAAAAGCGGATTATTCGCCGATATCAGAAAAAAACGCCTGCGCGAGCAGTATTTCAGTTTTATTAAGGATTTTACAGAAGAGCGCTTGAATGAACTGCTTGGTGAAAATGTTGAATTGGAGAGCCTCGTAGAAAACGGCACCGTCGATTTCAGCATTAATTACCAGAACTCAAAACTCCGTAAAATCGTGTTTGAGACGCTGACAGGCATTTCTAAAAGCGTCAGCTAAAAATAATGCCTTAACTTTAAAAATATTTGAACTAAATTCATAAATAACTTTTTTGTTTTTATCTCAGGAGTTTAATTATTAAAATTTAAAGTATATACCTGATATATTTTTTTATTACTTATTCTGGAGGCCCCATGGGAAACTTTGATATAAATAAATTTATAGGCCGGTTTATCGAAATGTTCATATCACTGCCGCGCGCCATAAAAAAAGCCGTCGATGAAAACGCTCTGGCTGATTCGCTGGCTTCAGTTATCCTGGCAAATATCATCATAGCCCTGGGCTTTATCGGCGCGTTTAATTCTTTTAACCTCAATAATAAGTTTGTTTATATTTCACCATATAAAATTCTTCCCGGCGTTCTTTTAACTTTTAATTTGAACGTGATCATAAATATGCTTGCTTTTTACTTTGTAGGCCAGACGTTCGGCGGCCGCGGCACTCCGCAAAATATAGCCGTGGCTTTCGGCTTGATTTCTTTTCCGCTGGCGCTTTTCCGTTCATTAATAAGATTTTTTGGCATTCTGTATTATCCGATGCAGGTGCTGACGATACTCGTTGAATATGTGGCCTGCGCAGAGGCGCATGATATGAGGGATCCTAAAAATATAGTCGCAACCGTTGTTATTTCTTACCTGGCTTTTAGAATTGCTGAATACGCGGTAAGCATGTTTATTAGGTTTTATTAATAAATACTATTTCATTACCTCATTTTAAAATGAATATAAAAACAATGAGTCATTGTTTTTTTGATAAGTGGGCGGTAAGGAATTATTCCTTACCGCCCCTTTATAATCCTCCACCCATACTGCTATTTTTTTATTATTACATTTCATGTGCCGAAAGCAAAGATACTTATTTCAGACTCGGGCAGGCTCATCGAATCATCTGACAAAGTCCTGGCCGCTTTATCTTGAAAAAAAGCTAAACTTTTTCATTATTATTACGAAATATATGAAGATATAAGTGTAATTATATTTTTAATTTTCATTTTTTATTTTATAAAAACAATAAAATAAAAGAGGCGTAAGAAATAATGAGATCAGAATTATTAAAAGAAAAAGGCGGTACATCGGTTAGAAAAAAACTTCGGCCATCAGGCTGCGTGTTTTTGATTATAGCCGTTTTTTTCGTTTTTTATATTTTAAATACCGGTGCCGCTTTTGCTGCCGCAAAGGCAAAGCAGGCTGAAAAAGAAACGAATGAAGGCGGTGCGGCGCCTTCTGTCGTGAGAACGCTGCCTGAAGATAACGACGAAGATGTAGCGCTCGATGTTAAAATCATGGCGATATTCAATAAAAAAATGCAGGATGAAGATATTAATGAGTTTACTGTTACGTTGAATGACGGAGTTTCTGATATATCGACTACCGTGCGTTATAACAGCGAACTTATGAAAGTGACCGTATCGCCTCTTGAAAATTTGCAGCCCGATCACGGATATTTCTTAACGATAAGCAGGACCATAAGGGACCTTAACGGCAAGACAATGACATCCGATAAAGTGTGGAAATTCAGGACCGTAAAAAAAGTCGATTCCAATCCGCCGGTCGTAGCCGATGTGTCGCCGACTGTTTCGGCATCAGGCGTGCCGGTTGACACTAAACTCGAAGTCATATTCAACAAGAAAATGTATGAGGCTTCTATAAATGAAAATACTATTACAGTGAAATGCGGCCGCGAAAAAATTGCGGGCGCTATCCGCTATTTTGATGACGTAAATAAAGCTATATTTTCACCGCTTAATAATTTGAAACCTAACGCGGTTCATGAAGTAAAAATATCCTCTGAAATATGCGATGCCTCTAAAAATAAAATGTCACGTGATTATGTTTATACTTTTAAAACCGGCAGTGCCCGTATTGCCGGGACTGTGATTTCGGCCGACGGTGGCGCTGAAAGCGTTAAAAAAAGTGCGAAAACTTCTTCGAAGATAAAAAATCCTGCTGCCAGAGGAAAGATTGCAGCGGCAGTTGAAAATGAAAACGCTGCTGAAGAAGACGAACCCGCGGTTAGTAAAACTTCAGAACGCCTTTCGGCTAATCCTAAAATACAGAAATTAATGGCTAAAATAAAAAAAGACAAGGGTGAATCAGGCGCGGACGAAGATGAACCTGTCGTCGCGGAAGATGAAATTGCCGGTGACGGAAAAGCAGGCAAGTTTGAAATTATCGAGATGTTTCCTGCTCCCGGCGCTGATATGATAAATCTCGACGAAAAAATAATAGTTAAATTTAATAAAAAAATGAATCCAGCCTCATTTAATATTTTCAATTTTTCTCTGCAGGACGGCGATGAATATATATTCGGCAAAGTCGAATATAACCAGAAAACCAAAACCGCGGTCTATACGCCTTCGGGGGCGCTTAAGGTCAACCGTAAATACAGGGTTACGCTTTCGGAAAAAATCGAGGACATACAGGGCAGCAGACTTGGCCAGCCAAACAGCTGGGAGTTTTCGACATTGAAACAAATCGCTTCCGCTAACATGAAAAAAATGTTCGATGAACCGAAGAGCATGAGTAAAGATATTACCGGCCCGAATGTTATTAGTGTCGCGCCTCGCGATAATTCTGACAATGTGCCTGCCTCTTCGCAGATAACCGCATCGTTTGATGAAGCTATAAAAGATTTTTCACTCAACTCGTTTACGTTCAGGGTCTTAAACAGCGAAGCGGAAGTGCCCGGAAAAATTTATTACGATTCAGCCCAGAAAAAAGCTATATTCACTCCGCGTCAGCCTCTCGAAGAGGGCGCGGCTTATACCGCGGTTGTTACAAAAGGCGTAATGGATTTATCGAGTAATTATATGCAGCGTGAAAAGAAATGGAAATTTCTGGTAGGCAAAAGCTGGTCGGGAAGAGGTCCGGCGATTATAGGTCTCAAACCCGATAGAGACGGGTTCGATATAGAATTATCGCCTGTGATTTCGGTTACTTTCGACCGCAGGATGAAAGGCAGTACAATAACGCCTTTTTCATTTTTCGTGACGGATGGAACAAGAGCTGTCCAGGGGCGGGTTACATACGATGACGCCACGACGACGGCATCGTTTACCCCATGGAATACATTGTCGCCGAATACGCTTTATAATGTGACAATTGCAAAAACTGTCGAAGATAAGGAAGGCATGACTCTTTCAGAACCGCAGATGTGGAAATTTAAAACGGGAAGCGGTTTGAAAACTGCCGGTATGACTAAGGGAAACGTGACATCGGTAGCGGCCGGCGAAGACGCCAGCATGCAGATTAAGGTTCAAAAAGCTATGGGTTCGGAGGCCATCGCGCCGATGGGCGAGAAGACCGCGGCAAGCGCCGAAGCTATGAGTGAAATTGGTCAGCAGATGAATGTTAATTATCCTAAAGAAACAAAATTAAGGCAAATAGTTCCTATCGCAGATGTCAAAGACAGACTTTCTGCTTCTGACAAGGGCGCATACGGTAAAGTCACGGCTAAAAGCGTAAAAGACACTATAGATAATTCTGAAATAGTTGACGATACTCCGCCGGATGAAATGGCACTGCGTCATTCAGTTTCGGATAAGGGCGCTTATGGAAAAGTGAATGCGAAAAGAATAAAAGATACGGTTGACCAGACGGACGTTATTGATGACGCGGCGGCCGAAACGTTAAAGGACCAGATAGCTAAATTTTTATCCGATGATTCCAAAGCGCAGGCTAAAATGGGTGCAGCTATCGATGCTTTGCCTTCGAACAGCGAACCTGTAGCTGATGCCTATGCCAACGGTATGGGAAATAATATTACGCCTAACCCTGACCGTGAAATGATGCGTCCCGAAGAAATGACTCCGAAGATTCCGATTGCAGGAAGTGAAGAAGAAAAGAGATCGCCTGCAGCTGAAAAAATAAGACAGGATGTCGCGACAAAATTTAACGGCCAGAATGTGAAATATACAAGAGAAGACGGTATAATGCAGGCACAGGAATACAGGAACCCTAAATCGGTTTTTGTACAGATGTCGGAACCGCCTTCAAAAGAAAACTCGATTAATTCGGATAATCCGGTTGAAACGATGCAAAAACCTCAGCAGCCTAAATTAATAGGCGATGACGCCGATTTGATAAATCTTGAAAAAGTGGAGCAATACGGCAGCGAGGATAAAAAAATCCAGGATGGCGATAACAGCCAGCCTGATCAGTTAAAAAATACTCCGATGCAGTATAAAAAACCGATTTCGATGAACGGCGGCCGCATTGACGGCAGGCCGCAGGCAGCGCAGGTTTCAGCGGCAGTCCAGCCGGCCGGATTATACGCCGGTAATAATTCTATTGACAGTTTAATTGAATCGCCGTTGAAAGATGATATAGCGGTCCAGGCCGGAAATGCTTATCAAGCCAAAACAGATGCTAATATTGCGGCGGTTCAGGCACAGCCTGGTATTAAAGCTCCATATCTTTCAGAAAATCCGGCCGGGCCGATTTTAAAACAGGATTTGGTAAATGTCACGGCCTCGGGTCAAAACATAGTTTTAGCCGGAACAGGCAATAATGATTCCGGTAATTTTGTAAAACCGGTTGCGGCTAATAATGATCAGCCTCAGGTCCAGTCAGTTTCTGCGGCGCCTCAGGCAGGCGAGTATGAGGCATTCGGACCTGACGCACAGGCTGAAAATGCGGCTTTAAAAAATATGGTGGCCCGCGCGGTTCCTGATAACGTCGCCACAGCGTCCGATGCGTCACCGGCGGCTTTTGTGAAACCTGCCTCCGGATTAGCTAACGGCAACATGGTCGCGGCGGCTTCAGAAACCAATCCGGCGTCCGGCCCTAAAGGAACAATAAACGGCATGGCAGTGGATGAAATAATGGCTGATAATTCGGATAATCCGATAATTCAGGCTCAAAAGGAAGGACTTATAAAGAACAACAGAAACGAAGTAATAACGCCGGAAAATATCCAAAAAGCTAGAAAACAGAAAGAGCTGACTACATTCAATACTTTCGAGCCTCAGCTTTCGACTTCATACGGCAATGAACAGAGCGCTTCGCAGTTTTATATTACGGCGATCTATCCTAATAAAAACTCCG
The DNA here is from genome assembly GCA_041441465.1 of Candidatus Wallbacteria bacterium. GTDB lineage: Bacteria > Muiribacteriota > UBA9980 > UBA9980 > UBA9980 > JASDSY01. The sequence goes on along the minus strand of JASDSY010000010.1, from coordinate 156,827 downwards.
AAAAGATAAAGTTGAACAGCACTATTACTGTAGTGTTCAGCCAGGATGCCGATGTAGCTACGCTGAACGGGGTTAATTTTATAGTAACAGGCGCTGAAGGCACCGTTAATGGCAAAATCCTGTACAATCAGCGCATGAAAAAATTAATATTCAGGCCGGCGCAGCCTTTAAATTACGGCACCCGCTATGAAGTAACCCTTAATGCGGGAATAAAGAACACGACAGGGCAGTCATTGATGCCGTTAAAGTGGCAGTTTAAGACTGAATAAACAGTGATAAAAAAGCTCTCGAATATATTTTCTGCTAATATAAAAATTTAATACATTTATTAAAATAAAAAAGCACATAAAAAATACGCATTGGATAAATTCCAATATGCGTATTTTTTTGTTTAGTTTTAAAACATGACCTTAAAAGTTTTTTATTGTAAAAAAGCTTAAAAAATGATAAAATTAAACTGATGATATTAGCGATTTTAAAGGTAATAATGGTCGGAACTATATACGGTGCGATGATCGCGCTTCCGATAGGACCCGGAAATATTGAGCTATTGCGCCGCGGCCTTCGTGAAGGGTTTGAGGCTGGAATGAAAGTCGGTCTGGGAGTCGGACTTTCTGATGCATTGCTGTGCCTTGTTGTTTATTTCGGAATCGCTAAATTATTTCTCGGTTCTAAAGTCATAACGTTTTTTTTGTGGATTATTTGTTCAATTATAATGATCAATCTTGGAATCAGCGGGTTTAAAAGTGTTTTTTCGAAAAATAAAGAAGATATAATGCAAAAATTGAATTATTCAGGTTCGAAGCGTGATCCGGTTCTCATGGGATTTATGATTAATACTTCTAATCCGATGGTTTTAGGGTTCTGGATAGTTTTTCTGGGAACCGTGCAATCGTCCTTTATAAAAGTTTACGGCGGAATATGGTATTTTACGCTTGGGGTTCTTGCCGGGTCGCTGTTATGGTTTTATATTTTAAGCCATATTATCCATAAAGGGAAAAAATATATAAATAATTCTGTCTTTGAGTTGATATCATTTTTATGTGCTTCTATTTTTACGGGATTCGGGCTGGTTTTAGTTTATAATGTGTTAAAAACGATATTTTTATTTTTATTTTATTAGCCTAAAAAATTACAAGCAAAATTGGTATGTGCTTTTTTTACTTGAGATAAGCGAGATATAAAATATGGAGTGTATTGCTTTTTATGAAAAAAAATAGGATAACTTTGTTTATTATTATTTTATTGTTGTTATTTTCGCGTGCCGCTCTATGTTTCGGCGAGGAACACGATATAAAAAAAGAAGTGAAAACTGAAGATAAAATAAATGCAGCCGCTTCTGATACTGCTGAAGTCAAGAGTTATGACGGTAAAACCATTCCCGAGTATTTGAAAAAAGCTTATGCCCGTTCGACTGGTAATGTTTCGTATACGCTCGAAAGCAAAGAACTGGGCCGCATAAAAGTTTATTACAAAAATCCCGGCGTTTATAGAATCGATTCGGATAATAAAGGAAAAAGAACGATTACCGTTGTAAATGAAGAGAAAGCATGGATATATGATGAATCGAAGGAAATGACGGTAGACTCTGCCGTGCCTGAAAACGAGCTTGAGAAATTTAAAAAATATGGGTTTAACGAATCTGTAAGCGGCGAAAATATGATATATTCATATTTGAATAAAGATTTGAAGATAAAGTGCGAATTAACCATCGATACTAAAGAGAACTTGATCATTCAGGAAAGGGTATATAACGAAACCGGCAAGTTATTGGCTGAAGCTGATTTTAATGATTATAACTTCGGAATTCAGAATGAAGAGCTTTTTAAAAAGCCGTCGGGCTCTAAAAAATCCGAAAATAATGCCAAAGATAATGATAGCGGCAAGGAAGAAAAAATAAAAACTGATGATAAAAAAGATGAAGGGACGGAAAAAAAGTAAAATTATAAATTATTGAATAAAACAAGGGGCTTTATGTATATGATTGAATTTAATATATTAATTATGCGGAGTTTAAAAACTTTTATGGTTATGTTTTTTATATTGTTCTTTTGCGGAGTAATTTTTATGAATTATAAAAATGCGGAAGCGGCGGATTCGGCCGGCAAAAATAAACCTGATCCGGCTTCGAGCGCGGAAGAAAATTCGCCTGAAAAAGATCATTCCGGTTCGGATACTATGGAAACAAGCGCTAAAAATGAAGCTAAGAAAAATAAAACAGACAGCGTGACGATTACATGGTTTGGGCATTCCATGTTTTTAGTTGAAATCGGCGGACAGAAAATCGTAATCGATCCATTCAACGAGGACAGCGGTTATACAGTGCCGAAAGCTTTAAGATGCGACGGCTGCGTAATTTCTCATTCGCATTTTGATCATAATTATACGGGCCGTTTAACCGGCGCTTACCAGGAATTTAAAAATGCCGGAACATATAGCTGCGGCGCGGTGAATATTGAGCAGGTACTTACATATCATGATAAAGAAAACGGCAAAAAACGCGGAGAAAACCTTGTAAGCATAATTTCATTTAATAATTTCAGGATCGCGCACCTTGGTGATCTCGGCCATGTTTTAAATGATCAGCAGCTTTCGAAAATCGGGCGGGTTGATGTGCTGATGGTGCCGGTCGGCGGTTATTTTACTATCGATGCGTTTGACGCCTGGGAAGTAATAAGGCTTATCTCGCCTAAAATAATAATTCCGATGCATTATAAAACTGAAAAAACCGCCGGCAACATAATAATCGATACGCTTGATAAATTCATAGCAGGCCGCGGCAATGTCGTAAAACTTGATTCCAACGCTTATGAAATCGAAATTTCAAATGTATCTAACGACGAAAAGATTTTACGCTTCAAAGTGCCTGAATAAAAAATAAGTAAAAAGGTTGAGGATAAATAAGGATGCCGAATATTTTTCGAATGATTTTAATGAACAACGATTCCAAAAGAAAAGCCGGCGGTATTAGAAATTTGCGGTTTGATACCGGCGACAGGGCGATTGTGGAAGTTGTAGTTATAATGCTTCTGGCGGTGGCGCTCGCGGTCGGAACTATTTTTTTCAAATATTCGATGCAGTCGGTTGACAGCATATTGCTTCAGGCACATAGGATAAAGGCGCGTAATCTCGCTTATGCCGCATATCAGAAGGCGCTTTTGACGATAAAAAATCAATATGTGGCCGGAAATATGAACTGGTCTTATCCTGAACAAAAGTTAGGCTCCGGAGATCAATTTGAAAGACAGCTCGGTGACGGAGCTTACAAGGTTTTGAAGGTAGAAATAGTGAAAAATCTCAAAACTCCCGTCGAGACCATAACAAAGAATTTTCAGAATGCGAAATATGTTATCGGAAGCAATGATTACGGCAATTATGACATATACAGGATAACCACCATGGGCGAAATTCCAGCTTCTAATACAAGGGTAAAAATGACTTCACTCGTTAAGATAATAAGGGAAAAAATAAGATATTAAACGGAAAATGGTTGCAAGTTTTACTAAATAGGAGGGCTTACATTGAAAAATCGTGTTAATTTATATATTTTATTTTCAATTGCCTGTCAGTTATTATTTGCTTTTATGGTTTTAGAGCCGGCTCTTTGCGCTGACGGTTCCGATGCCGCTACTTATCGCGACGGGTTTCCGGCGGCAGTCACCGGCGACGTATACGGCCAGGTAAAAGTAGCCGATGTTGACGGCGACGGCAAAAATGAAATGGTATTTGGCGCAACTGACGGCATGGTTCATATCGTTGGCGTGGACGGCAAGGAAAAAAGATTTGGCTTATGGCCGAAACAAACGGGCGGCCCTATTTTATCGTCGGTTGCGATCGGCGATATTAAAAATGACGGAAAATTAAGGGTCGTGGTCGGCAGTCTTGACGGTAAGGTTTACTGCATAGATAAATACGGCAAAACCGAATGGGCGTATGATACCAAAGGCAGTATTACTTTTTCCAATCCGCAGTTATACGATCCTGACGGCAGCCAGAAGCTGAAGATAGTGGTTGGCTCCACATCGGGACGTGTCGTAAAATTAAATGAAAACGGCGATGTAGAGTGGCAGACTAATGCGGGAACGGCTGTTACCTCGCCCGTAAAGATAGCCGATCTCGAAGGTAACGGTAAAAAAGACATCATTATTCGCGATAACAGCGGTAAAATTACCGTTTATGACGAAGGCAAGGTGCGGTCAGGGTTCCCGCAGAATATCGGCGGCAATACGGGTTATTGGCCTTTCGAACTCGAGGTGGCGGATACTGACAGGGACGGCAAGTCTGAAATTATAGGCCAGACGCCGGAGCCTTTTTCAATAAAAGCTTATGATTTGAAAGGGACTGTAAAATTTAAACAGGATCTGCCTGCCGAATCGCATTCGCAAATACGCTGCGCCGATATTAATAAAGACGGCGAGTTAGATATGATAGTGACTTATACATATCCGGACGATAAAGGTGCCTATATAGATATAAGAACGCAAAAAGGCGAGTCTTTGCCGGGCTGGCCGAGGAAAGTCGGAAAATACATAAATGGTATTCCTCAGATTGCCGATGTCGACGGTGACGGGTCACCTGACATAATTTTTACCGCGTGGACTAATGATGCGCGTGAAAAAGCCGGGCTTGTAAATGTTTTAAATATTAAGGGCGAACCGCTTCAGGGTTTTCCAAAATATATCGGTAAATCTGTGACTCCGGTAACTATCTGCGATCTTGACGGCGACGGCCGCCTCGATATTATCGCCGCCGGCGGTGTCGGCCTGACCGCTCCGCAGCTGCATGTTTTCAAATCGTCAACTCCGGTGCCTATGAGAATTTTAGTGCTGGGAACACAGTATGAGGCATATTAAATATTAAATCGTAATAAGTTCGAAATTTATCAGAAATAAAAATAAGAAATAAAAAAATGTGTCCTCATTCTTCTTGTGAACAAATAAAGTAAATGTTGATTTTATAAAAAAGACAGAGTTTATATTGCCATTTGTTTTTGGATTAATAAGTAAATTTTAAAAAATGCGCAAAAAAAACGGGCTATTTTTATTTAGCCCGTTTTTTTATTTTTATTTTGAACTGAAAGCTGATTCATTTGCCTGGACTGGTTTGATAATGTTCGCGTCGGTGACTTTGTTACCCTGGCAGCCGGCGCCGAATGCTATAAATATAGAAAAAAAGTTTATTATGATAACGAGTTTTATTATGAAGATATCGTTACTTTTTTTCATTGGTTCGACTCCATTTTAAAATAATGAATAGTTTCGCGCAGTCCTTCCATGAAACTATAAACAGGTTTAAAACTCAATAGTTCCTGGCATTTTTGATTGTCAATGACTGATTTTTCAAGTTCACCGGAACGTTTGGCGAGGTGGTTCGGCTTTTTATCGAAGCCTAAAATTTCGGCCATCATAGCAAAAAGCCTGTTTACTGAAGTGCCGACCGCGGTCGAAACATTGATTGTCTGGTTATTGACTTTATCGAGCGCCATAAGATTTACTTCCGCTACATCTTTAACGTATACATAATCTCTTATAGCCGAACCGTCGCCGTATATATTAACCGGTTTTCCGGAAATCATGAGTTTCGAAAATATGGCTACGACTCCGGCTTCGCCGTGCGGATCCTGGCGCGGTCCGAATACGTTGGAATATCTTAAAATTGTGTAATTTATTCCGGTGCCGTTTAAAAGACATTTTAAATAATGTTCGCCCGCGAGTTTAGATACCGCGTATGGCGACATCGGCTCGGGCAATTCAGTTTCAGGTATCGGAAAGTTTTGTTTTTCGCCGTAAACCGCTCCGCCGGAAGAAATAAAAATTATCTTTTTAACGCTTTGCGATTTTATTGCAGCGGTTATTATATTTATCAGGCCTTCAATGTTGATTCTTGCGTCTTTTTGTGGATCGGCCACGGATGCGGTTACCGAAATCTGCGCTGCGTGATGATTGATTACGTCAAATTTTTCTGCAGTTATCAATTCGCGCGCTTCTTCGCTTCCGATATCGGCAACATGCAGTTTCGCGGCATGATTTAAATTGCTCTTTTTACCTGTTGAAAGATTGTCGAGAACATGGACTTCATGGCCGGCAGCGATATACTTGTCAACTACGTGCGACCCGATAAATCCCGCTCCGCCGGTAACTAATATTTTCATAAAATACTGCTCCTTTTGGCGTTAACCGCCTATTTCAGACATATTTCTAAAATTATTGTTAAATAAATGTTTTCCTGAAGCTTTATTTTTGTCTTTAAATGTATTTTTAAAAATTTCCTTTAACTCGTTATCGCTTATATTATTATTTAAAAGCTCATTAAGATTTATTTCGTCAGCTCTTAAAAGGCACGGTTTGAGTTTGCCGTCAACCGTAAGGCGCAGCCTGTTGCAATGTTTGCAGAAATGATGGCTTACGGGCGTTATAAAACCTATCCTGCCGTCGATGCCTTCGCCTTTTATTTTATAATAAACAGCAGGGCCTTCGAGGGCGCCGTCATGATTTGTTATTTTTTCGATAACGTAAGATTCTTTTAATTTTTTTATAACACAGTCGGAGCTTATAAAATGTTTTTCAAAAAAGCCTTTTGAATGTGAAATATCCATCAGTTCTATAAACCTTATTAAAAAACCATTATTTGCGGCGTATTTTATGAGTTCCGGAATCTCGCTGTCGTTTATGCCTTTCAGTAATACCGTGTTGATTTTAATAGGCGCGAAGCCTATTTTTTTACAATCTTCAAGGTTCTTGAGAACTCTGTCCAAATTGTCGGACCCGTTAATTTTTTTAAAATTTTCACGGCAGAGCGTGTCAAGCGACACGTTAAAACGGCGGATGCCGATATCGAATAATTTATCGGCCCATCTGTCGAGCAATATGCCGTTCGTTGTGAATGTAAGTTCATTTATTCCGCTTATAGACTTTATCATTTTAAATAACTCAAGAAAATTATTGCGCATTAAAGGCTCGCCGCCGGTTATTCTTATCTTTTCAGCACCGCATTCGGCCGCGCAGCGGACGATACGGCATATGTTTTCAAATGAAAGAATCGACGCAGGCGGCAGCTTGCAATATTTGCCGGTATCGCAATACTTGCATTTCAGGTTGCATTTGTCGGTAATTGAAATTCTTAAGTATTTAAAAAAATTTTCCATTATATTTTTCTCTTATACCATAAATAAGCCTATTAAGTCAATTGTTAAAAATAAATCAGAGTAATTTTGTAATATTTCCTGCTTTGCCGGATAATGTCCCTGAAGCGGTTATTCGCCTGAATAATAAATTATTTGCAATTAAAAATTATTTCTGATAAAATTAAAAATATTTATCTATTTAATTTTATCGTGATTATTTTAGAAAACCGAAGGAAAATTTTTTTCAATATATACATATACGGAGGCGGGTAATGAAAAAGAAATTTAATTGTAACGGCAGTTCATTTTTTAGCGGAAAATTTTTAATATGTTCTGTTATTTGTTTACTGGTGCTGGCATGTTCAGGCATCGCTCTGCGTAATAATCTTTACGCGGCGGACGAAACGAAGCTCGATGAGCAGCTGTCGGAGTTTATAAAAGACGACAGTTTGACCAGCGGAAAACTTGGAACTATGGATTTCCCAGGTAATCCATCGTCGTATACTTACCCTGAAGTCAGTAATTATATGAAAATAACAAATTCCGAGCAAAGCGGGAATGTTTTTAATGTATTACAGGGCCAGGAATGCGAGTTTCAATTTAACAGCTCCAGCTATATTAATCAAATGGAAACAGATGTTTTTAAAAAATCTATCGGTGCCGGCAATTACAGTAATATTGCTTTGCATTCAGTTCATTATACCATATTAAACTGGGATAAAACAATGCTGACCCTTACCCCTCCAAACGGCGGCAGCAACATTAAATACACTTTTAATTACGCTACGGATCCGAATGAATCATGCCGTGTCGGCGTTACCGCTATATTCACATACGATGCTGGCGGCAAGCCTCACTGGTTTTTTGTCCAAAAAATATTGGGCCAGGTTCTGACCGTCGATAATATACCGCCGCATGAAATCTATTTCGATACTCCGGTATTGCTCGCGACAACCAACGATAAGATATCTAACTTTAATAAAAAAGCGAAAGCCTGGAATTTTAAGGCGGATGAAAACCCTGACATAATAAGGGTTGCCGTTAAGGATAATAATTATTTCGCAAGCGCCAAGAAAAATGGCGTACTTCATAAATATAACCAGAAAGGCAGCCCTAATATTGCCTTTTATGTTGAAGTTTTTAAGACTTATTATGGGAAATTGCCTGATGCCAGCAGCAGCCAGAATAAAATCGAAAGGATTACCGGCGAACGTGTGGATGAAAACGCTCTTAATACTTCAAAAGGCAAGGCTACTCCGGACGGCGCGTTTGAATGGGTCGGGCCGATATGGGCTGACGATATGCCTAACTGGAAATATCAGATTGTTTCTGCTGAAGTTAATAACGGACAGGTTGTAGCCGACGGTCATCCGACGAATTCGCCTGTTGCCGATAAGAGCAAGTTGTGCTCCGTCATAGTATTCGAGGGGCCGATAACCGATCTTGAAAACGCCATGGAAAAACTCCGTCCGGGTTCGTCGATAATGAATCCGCATTACGCTTCCAGATCCGGCATAGCGTTCACCGATAACGCGGTTAAGGAAAGCCACAGCATACAATCAAGCTCCGGCGTTACCGAATGCTGCACAAGAATAATCGTCAGCGCATGCGATACTTCGATGAATTTCAGGCTGCCTTATCTTGCTGCCGGTTCCAATGTATTTATTAACGATATAAAGACCCGTTACGGCACCACGCCGAATTATATGGCGGCCGGCCAGATGGAATGCATGGCGATCGTTCCTTATGACGATATATCGCCAAATCCGATGCTTTCGATGACAAATACCGAAACTAATAAAACTACTATATTCACTCTGCCTAATTCCGATTTATGCTCAGCGCCTTATTCGCCGTATAATAAGGACCTCGGGGATTTGTGGCATTTTAAATATGACAATTCGACCGAAACAATGAAATGGCTCGAAGCAAATGATCCAGACCGTTATAAGGAATATACCGAGGCGCTTCAGATAAACGAAGACGTGAGGCTGATATTCGATATGGCCGCTTATGATAACATTAACCGTAACGTTGAAGTGAAAAACCAGGGAAATAAAATCGGCCAGTATGGCATTTCAACTCCGATGGACGGGTTCGAGAAGAACGATGATTCGCTTTTACGCTACTGCACATGGATTATTCAGGACCCTACCGGAGTCGATAATTTGAAATACGAAAATAAAGACAATAATGTTTTTACTTATCCTGATTATATTTTCAGAAACCCTGACGCTTCTAAAACCTATAATGTAGCTTTTTTTGTGGATGATTTTTCGCCGTTTTACAATCCGAACAGGCCGTCGACTGGCGCTTCCAAGTCGCCCGGCAACAGGCGCGCTATCGTTCTCGAATTTAAACTTTCGAATAAAAAGGTTGAATCCAGAAGCATGGGCGGCAGCAACACCGTTAAAACACAGAATAAAAACAATAATTAGAAATTAAATAAGCGAGAATCGTAAAGGAGCGTTCCATATAATGCCTTATGGCTATAACGGTAAATTCCTGGAAATAGATCTCGGGTTTCAGTCGTATAAGGAGATCCTGATAGATCCGAAAATTATAAAATCGCATCTGTTAGGGTCAGGTTATGGCATTTATTATATGCTTAAATATTTTAACATCCACGTTAATCCTTTGTCGCCTGAAGCTCCGCTTCTTATATTTACGGGATTACTTACCGGTACGCCATTTCCGGCTTCCTGTAAGATGTCGGTTTGCGGTTTGTCGCCGCTTACCGGAATATGGAATGAATCCACGGTCGGCGGTTATTTTCCGGCCGCATTAAAAAGCACGGGTTATGACGGTCTCCTGATAAAAGGCCGGTCGGCTAATCCTATTTATCTGGTTATAAAGAACCAGGATGTCGAGTTTAAAGATGCCGGCCATTTATGGGGCAAAGATACTTTTTTTACTAACGATAAAATAATAGCTGATGAAGGCGAAAAATTAAAGGTGATGTGCATTGGTCCGGCGGGCGAAAGGTCTGCTTCGATCGCTTCGATAATATGCGAGGGCCGTAATGCGCGCAGCGCCGGCCGCGGCGGGATGGGAGCGGTTATGGGCTCGAAGAAACTCAAGGCCATAGCGGCTTGCGGCGATATCAAGTCCGAACTGTTTTCGCAGGATTTGCTTTTAAATGAAGTTAAAGAAAAAATACCCGTTATAAAAGAAAACACCATGTCATTGCATGAATTCGGGACTTCCGGAGGAATTATCAACGCTGAGGCGCGCGGCGATTTGCCTGTAAAAAACTGGCGTGACGGTAGTTTTAAGGAAAAAGTCGAAAAAGTTTCCGGCCAGGAGATAAAAAAACTTACATTCGAAAAGGATTATTCATGTTTTGCATGTCCGGTGGGCTGCGGAAAAATAATGAATTTCATTCATCCTAAATATGGCAACCTTCACTCACATTCGCCGGAACTTGAGGCTGTAGAAGGTTTTTCCGCTTTAATAATGAACGATGACCCTTACTTAGTTTGTGCGGCGAGCGAATATTGCGACCGTATGGGGCTCGATGCTATTTCAGCCTCTTCAGCTGTTGCCTTTGCCATGGAATGTTATGAATACGGAATATTAAGCGGTATCGATTTACAGGGAATCAAGCTCGAGTGGGGAAATGCGGATGCGGTAATGGCCGTTTTGGAACAAATGGCTAAAGGCGCCGGTATCGGGGCGATACTCACCGGCGGAGTAAAAAAGGCCGCCGAGACGATCGGGAAAAATTCATCGGAATTTGCGGTGCACGTCAAGGGGCTCGAAGTTGCGATGCATGATCCTCGGGCGTTTTACAGTATGGCAGCTGATTATATGACCGCCAACCGCGGCGCCTGCCATCTCGAAGGACTTTCATATACTCTTGGAATCGGAAGATATTACGACGGTATCGGCTTGCCCGACACGGTTTCTAATGATTCGCAGAGCGCGGCGCTGCTTTCTGTTTTAACTCAAAATTTTTTCGGGATATTTAATCCGCTTGGAATTTGCAAGTTCATGGCGCGCGGAGGCGTGACTATTTTTGATATTGCCAAATGGCTGAAATATATTACCGATATTAATATGTCAAATGATGAACTGCTGCATATAAGCGAAAGAGTTTTTAACGAGAAAAGGCTTTTAAATGTGAAACTTGGAATATCAAGAAAAGACGATATTTTGCCTGCCCGCCTTTACTGTAAAAAAAGGGGCGGCGGCATTGCAGCTGATAATCTTCCAGATGTCGGCGCCATAATTTCAGATTACTATAAATTAAGGGGCTGGAATGAATTTGGCGTTCCTTCGAATAAAAAATTGGACGAACTCGCAATTGAATTCAGGGTTTAGTTTATGATTTTTAAATAAAATTTGCTGCCCGCTTGACACGGATACCTTTGTTTGATAAAATGGCGGCCTTAATGAATTTATAACTTACAGACGCGTAAGCGGCAATAATTTAATAAAAAATGGAGAATGAAAAAAATTGAAAAATAACGAAGATAAAACAAAAAAGGAACTTGAGCAAATTTTTTCGAATGATCCCGATAAATGTACCGGTTTGAATAATGCCGGGGCGGATGAAGATGAAATTAACCTTCTGGACCTTTTATATGTCATAGCTAAAAGAGCGAGAATGATAGTTTCTTATACTGTTGCCGCCGGTATTATTATGGCAATTTACATGTTTTTACAGCCGAATGTGTATACGGCCAAAGTTTCATTTGTGCCGCCGAAAAGCTCTTCCGGTAACGCAAGCGCAATGCTTGCAGCAAAACTCGGCAGCCTTTCCTCGCTTGCGGGCGATTACCTGGGAGTCGCAAGCTCGAATGATTTTTATGTCAGCCTTTTTAAATCAAGGCAGATGATTGATTTCATGATCGATAAATATAAAATCAGACAGGACGCCCCGGCTAGTGCCAAAATGGAAAATATCAGACAATTGTTTGAAAAAAAAATTGAAACTAAAATTCTTACTAAAGAAGGCATAATCGAACTTAGCGTCAGCGATACTAACGCGGTTTTAGCGGCAGATATGGCTAATACGCTTGTCGAACGCCTCGATAAGATGATAAATGAAATGAGCCTTTCGAATACCCGTCAGAGAAGAATATTTCTTGAGACGAGGCTTAAAGAAATTAAAGAAACCCTTGCTAAATGCGAGGATTCGATAACTCAATTCAAAATGAAAAATAATATCTACCAGATCGACGCGCAGGCTTCTGCCACAATTTCGGCTATCGGCGCATTGCAGGGTCAGATAACCGCTAAAGAAATAGAATTAAAAGTTGCAATGCTTTCGAACAACGAATCGCATCCGCAGGTTATCGCCGCTAAAAAATATATAGAGGAACTAAAGAAAAAATTATCGGTCATTGAAAATGGCCCGGGCACGAGCGAGATATCATACGTTGTAGTAAACGATCTGCGCCTGGCGCAGTCCGCTTCGCAATCGGGCGTCACGGTCGCTAACAATCCGACAAATTTGCCTGTAAGCTCGGTGGCTACAAGTTCTGAAAAAATGAATAACGGTTCAGCTTCGAATTCGAATAATACTGCGCAGCCAGAAACTGCAAATAGCTCGAACGCAGGCAGCCAGGCGCAGCAAAATAAAACAGGGTTATTCATTGACCAGGACGCTGTGAGAAATATTGAAAAACCAGTTGAAAACGTTATTGAAAAAGCGTCGGGCGACCCGTTTAATATTTTGAATGACAATAAATTTACATCTTCTTATATAGTGCTGAAAAGGGTGCCGAATCTTTCGGTAGAATTGGCGAGGCTTTACCGTGAACAGGTTGTCCAGGAAACATTATTCAAGGTTATAACCGAGCAATATGAGCTGGCTAAAATTGACGAAGCTAAAGAATCACAAAATATTACAATACTCGATAAAGCCATTCCGCCTGAAATAAAATCAGGCCCCAAGCGCACCATGACAATTTTGATCGCGTCATTCGCCGTTTTTTTCATACTGATATTCTTAAGTTTTATAATTGAGTATTTTGAAAAAGCGATGGCTAACAGCGACGATAAAAAACGCTGGGAAGCCATAAAAAATGCCTTGCTCGGCAGAAAATCAGAATATCCTAACAATTAATTTAATATTAGGGTTTTATAAAAATATTATCATTATTAAAATTTTTAAGCGTAAACGCAATGCCGCAGAGGCCATAAAGGCAGCTCGCGGCATTGCGTTTTTTGGTTGATTAAATATGGGTTGGGTTTGAATTAGCGTATATACTTTGGCGGCATTATCTGCGGCTCTTTTTTGTGATTTTTGCCGAATGCGAAGAGGCAGTGTGTCGCGTTTGCAGGCTGATTTTGAGTCAGGTAAACCGGCCGCATGCATATAAGTTCGAATCCGTTTTTGGCGGCTTCGTTTATGACGTCATAAAATCTGGAATAGTGTTGAATCAGGCAGAATGTGCCGGTTTTTTTTATGGAAAAAGATGCTGCTTCGAATATGTCGGAAAGCGTGCATTTTATTTCATGTTTTGCCTGCGCTTTTTTTGAGTTTTTATTTATCCTGCCGGTGCCGAGTTTAAAATAAGGCGGATTCGTCACGATTAAATTATAATATTCAGGATAATAATTGCCCTTTACCTTTCTTATATCGCCGCACATGAAATTGACGTTATCGATGCGGTTCAATGAGGCGCTTTCATTGGCGAGTTCGATAAGATGCGGCTGTATTTCAATTCCGAAGACTTTGGAATCCGGGTACTTCTTCGCTAATACTATGCACAGCCCGCCGGTGCCGGCCCCTAATTCAAGGACTTTAGCCGGCTTCGAAAAATCGAAAACCTCTGAAATGAATTCGTATAAAAGCAGGGTGTCTGTTGAATAGCAAAACGAATCTTCTGTTTGAATGATTTTTATGTCAGGATCTATTATAGTATCCTGTCTTTTTTGCATTTTAAAGTACCTTCCTTGCATTCTCCGAATTTACATGCCGGTCCGGCGTAGGCGAAAAGTGTCGGAGCGGCTTTTTTGACTTCGTAATACATTTTAGCCGCGAGCGTCCTTATTTCCCATTGCGCCCTTGCGCAGAGGCGCAGCCTGAAAAAATGCAAAAGCTCTCTCGCGTTCATCGTAAATACGAATTTTGTTTCGGCCGCGTTCGGCAGCACAAAACGCGAGTCTTCGTTTCTGAAATCTTTTGTTTCTGGATTTTTGTCCAGAGCGTCGAACCAGAAATCATAAAAACCCTGTATGGTTTGTAATTGCTCTTCATATATTTTGACATATTTTTTGCCGAGTTTTTTTATCGACGGCGGGATTATGAAATTAAACGACGCTTTGCCGTCATTGCTGCGTTCGTCTACGTATCTTTGCGACTTAACGCAAAACGTAGCTATACGGTGCCTTGTGATTTGCGCAAGCAGCGCGCGGCTTACCCCTTCGACTCCGAACGTGAACGATACATGTTCGATTGGCGTAAAATGCTGCATTTCCATTATTTTTTTTATGAAATCTTTCTGGTCTTTGGCTGATACTTTATTTTTTAATTCGCCTACCGAAAGCTTCGAGTAGCACATCTTAGCCGCGAGGGCAACAAGTTTTTCGGGATCTGGCGTGTGTTCGACTAACATGACATTTAATTTGACTTCTGGCATTTTAATAATCTCCTGAAATTAAAATCAATAAAATACGGATAAAGAAAAAGGGCGCTCAAAAAAACGCCCGATTTCTTGCAAATATTAAAAAAATATATTCCTGAAATATCTTATTATTCAGCTTTTTCTTTTCTTGCTTTTGGAGCTTTTTTCTTAGGAGCAGCGCCGATCTCAACGTTTGCGTGCTTCTTCTGGAATTTCTCGATTCTGCCTGCAGTATCCATAACTTTTACCTTACCGGTAAAGAAAGGATGGCATTTTGAGCAAATTTCAATTTTGATTGTCGGCAATGTCGAGCCAGTTTTGAATGTTTCGCCGCAAGCGCATGTTACTACCGCTTCCGGATAATACTTTGGATGAATTTTTTCTTGCATTTAAGTGTCCTCCCATATATTTATAATTAAAATGTCCTATAAAAATTCATTTTATTTTAACATAAAGCTTAGTTAAAATCAAGTTATTTTTATTATTTTTTTATATTAACTTTGACTTGTGGATTATATTACCATTTTTTAAATATAAAAAATACGGCTATGACCATAAATGCAAAACCTACAAGGTAGTTCCAGCGGAAATCTTCTTTTAAATATAATACTGAAAATCCGGCGAATACTATCAGAGTAATTATTTCCTGAATTACTTTCAGCTGCGCCGTTGTGAAATCATTACTTCCTATGCGGTTGGCCGGGACCTGGAAACAGTATTCGATAAACGCTATCGACCAGCTGGCGATTATGGCGACCCATAACGGCGAACTTTTATATTTTAAATGGCCGTACCAGGCGAATGTCATGAAAATATTAGATAATGTTAGCAGCGCGATGGCTTTCATTTTGTTATTACCTCCGAATCGGCATATAGCAAAAGCGAGACATTTAGCCTCGCTTTCGCTTATTATCAGCTTGTTATTTATATCGGTATTTTTTTGTATTTTTTTAAGAAACGATTATGATCCTAAATTATTATAAATCAGCGCTTACAGGCTGGGCGCTCGCCGGGCACTTGCTGTTTTTTAATTTTAATACTTCGTTGACTTTATTTATTATGTTTTTAGCGTTAAGTCCGTATGCTTCGAGAAGTTCCAGTGGCTTACCGCTTTCGCCGAATTTATCCTCTATTGCAACCATTTTTACCGGAGTCGGAATATGCTGCGCGAGGTATTCGCAAACGGCCGATCCCATGCCGCAGTGAATTTGATGCTCTTCGCAGGTCACGATCGCGCCTGTTTTGTGCGCCATTTCATGTATTATTGCACGGTCGAGCGGTTTTATCGTCGGTAAATTCACTACTGCCGCCGAAATACCTTTGGCTTTCAGCTCTTTTGCTGCAGCAAGGGCGATCGGCGTCATAACGCCTGTTGCGATTATCGTGACATCGGTGCCGTCCTCTAAAAGATAGCCTTTGCCTATTTCAAAAGGAGTTTTAGTGTAATCTGTCACTGTTTCGACTTTATCGCGGCCGAGTCTCAGATAAACCGGACCCTGATAATTTGCAGCCGCAATAGTAGCCATTTTGGCTTCATGCGCGTCTGCCGGAACGATTACTGTCATGTTAGGTATTGCGCGCATTAAGGCAATTTCTTCGAGCCCCTGGTGCGTCGCGCCGTCTTCGCCTACCGTGATTCCGCCGTGCGTGCCGCCTATTTTGACATTCAATTTTGCGTAACAGATCGTATTGCGGATTTGCTCATAAGCCCTGCCTGACGCGAAAACGCCGAAGGTCGAAGCGAACGGGATTAAGCCGCATGATGATAATCCGCCTGCGGTACACATTAAATTTTGTTCGGCGATACCCATGTTAAAGAACCGTTCCGGGTATTTTTCGGCGAACATATATGTCATTGTCGATTTGGAAAGATCCGCGTCTAATACGACGACTTTAGGATTTGCGGCGCCGAGCTCCACAAGCGCTTCGCCGTATCCCTGTCTTGTAGCTTTCATTTCAGCCATCTATAATAACCTCCAATAATAATTATTAAAAATGATTTGTTAATTAATCGAATTTACTTTGTAACCATATTTTACATTTTGTCGATGTCGCTTAACGCTTTTTCTGTCTGCTCTTTATTAGGGGCTTTGCCGTGCCATGTGTAATCGTTTTCCATGAACGATACGCCTTTTCCCTTTACAGTATGAGCTATTATGATTGTAGGTTTATCGGTTTTCGCCTTAGCGAGTCTGAATGCCGCATCGATCTGATTATAGTCGTGACCGTCGATTTCAATAACATTGAAGTTAAATGCCCTGAATTTATCGGCTACCGGTGAGACGCCCATTACTTTTTCGACGCTGCCGTCGATTTGCAGGCCGTTATAGTCGAGCATACAGCACATATTCGAAAGTTTGTAGTGGCCGGCCGCCATTGCGGCTTCCCATACAAGGCCTTCCTGCAGTTCGCCGTCGCCTAAAAGCACATAAACGCGGTAATCTATTTTATTTACTCTTGAGGCGAGCGCCACGCCTACGCCGAAACTGAAACCCTGTCCGAGCGGGCCGCCTGTGGCTTCGACACCTTCGACTTTGTGGTAAACCGGATGGCCCTGAAGCCTCGAGTTGATTTTACGAAATGTCTGAAGTTCGTCCTGTTTGATATAACCGCATTCGGCAAGTGTAGCGTAAAGAAGCGGAGAAGCGTGACCTTTCGAAAAAATTACGCGGTCGCGGTTTTCCATTTCAGGCATGCGCGGATCATGCTTCAAATGATTGAAATAAAGCGATGTGATAAGGTCGGCAGCCGACAGCGAACCGCCCGGATGCCCCGAATTTGCCTCATAAATCATTTTTACAATGTTTTTCCTGATTGATTTTGCGTGTACTTTAAGTTCATCGTGTTTTAAACTCAAATTTTATCCTCCCCCTGTATTTTTATTTGTTCTGGATATTTTATTTAATATTCTTTAAAATATTGTTTCCGGGTTTATGTATGCAGCCGGTGCTCCGGCATTTGTTGTCATATTTGATTTTAATTAATTTAAAAAAATTGACCTGAATTGCATAAACTAAAGCCGTTTTATAGTTTTATAGTTTTATAACTTAGTATTGCTGCTTTTTTTATACTTTATGCCGGCGAATATTATTGTCAGCTGATCAGCGGCCGGTTTTGCAGCTTATAAATCAGAACCGGCGTTTCGCGGCCTTTGAGGTGGACAGGCTCTAACTTTATAATATCATTTTTTATTGCGTTGAAATATTCGTTTTCATTTTTATAAAGCGCTTCGTATAAATCTTCGGTTATGATAATCTCACCGCCGCCTGCCAGGCTCTGTATTCTTGAAGCTATGTTCACCGTATCGCCGATCGCTGTGTATTCGAGACGCTTTTCAGAACCTATATTGCCTACGGCGCAGCGGCCGAAATTTATACCTATTCCTATCGAGATTTCAGAAATTTTTATTTCGCCTTTATTATTATGGTCATTAAAAGCCGGCGCGCATAATTTTGACAATTCTTCGGCATATTCCCTGTTAA
Organism: Candidatus Wallbacteria bacterium; assembly: GCA_041441465.1. GTDB lineage: Bacteria > Muiribacteriota > UBA9980 > UBA9980 > UBA9980 > JASDSY01. The sequence goes on along the minus strand of JASDSY010000010.1, from coordinate 138,645 downwards.
ATTCACGGGCCGCTTTCTGCATTTCAAGCGCGCATGTTATAGCCTGTTTTATCGGCATTTTGCTTTTTTGCGGAGCGCCGAAGATCACCATGACACAGTCGCCTATGAATTTGTCGAGAGTGCCGTTATTGGCGAATATTACGTCAACCATTTTTTTGAAAACTAGATTTAAAATCTTCACTATATTTTCGGCCGGCAATTTTTCCGAAAGCGAAGTGAAACTTCTTATGTCAGCGAATAAAATCGCGGCATCGATATCGCTTCCGGCCATGTTTATACTTTCACCGTGATTTAAAATCGTATCGACTATGTTCTGGCTGACATATCGTTCAAGGGTCGATTTGATGGCTTTTTTTTCGCTTTCTATCACAAATATTTTATACGCGGCCGATATAAAATAAATTATGGTTATCATCGAAATTAAAGTTGAAATATCCATGAATGAAAGCTTATTTATGAAATAATGATACGAAATATATAATATCGATAATACCTGTGCAGCATAAAAAAACAAGTTAACGAAAAAATTCGAAAACAATCCGAAGATAATAATCGATAAAACCGCAAAACTCGTATAAATGAATATAAATTCATTGCGCTGCGCTGCGGTTATGAATTTATTCTTTATGATGGTGTTCAGCGCGTTAGCGATGACTTCGACACCGGCCATTAAGTTGTAGCCCTTCACATACTGCGAATTGGAAAACGGCACGCTGAAAAAATCGTGGCTTTCATAATAAGAAGGGCCTACTATTATAATTTTATCTTTGTATCTTGATTTTAACTTTTCAATCGACTCTGGCGGCATCATTGCAAAAGAATAAAAAGGCACTTCGTTAAAGTGTTTCGGCCCGCCGGCATAATTGATTATGAAGTTATTGCGTTCGAGGGCTAATTTTGAGGGCGCCATATAGTTTTTCTTCTCGCTGTCTTTCAGTCTGTCGAAAAACGCCTCGTAAAGCTTGAATATAAAAGTTTCTTTAGTCTCGCCGTCAATCGGGCTTTTGAAAAATAACCTGGAATTTCTCATCGTGCCGTCCTGATCGAGAGCGGCGTTTATTAACCCTGTCCTGCCTGATTCTGAGAAAAAACGGTTTGACATTTTATATTTAATGCCGATCGAGCTTATTTCCTGTCCGCCTAATTTTTCGTTTTTAAAATAATTTTCGAATTTCGCGGCGAATACTATTGAATTTAGGTTTTGAATGCTCTTTTTCAATGCGACATCGTCGGTGCTGAATTCGTTTTTATATGATTCCGAAATTATGAAGTCGAGTCCGATAACGCCGGCTTCAAGTTTTTTTAAGTTATCAAAGAAATTGATATAAATTTTCTGGTCGAACGGCAGGTCTTTTTCAAGCGCCTCGAACGAGTCCTCGTCTATTGTGCAAATAATTATCCTTTCGTCAACCGGTTCAGGACCGCGCATCCAGAAAAGCAGGTCGCGCCACCTGTAATCGACGAAGCTGCCGAAAACGTTGCCGTCCGTAAAAAATAGCAAAAAAGCCGCGGCTGTGAGAAGGAAATAAAGGAACAGCCGCTTATGTTTAAACCCTGAGGTCATTTTTATCTTTCACGCTCTTTATTGAACTTGTTTTTTAATATTGTTTTGGCATGTTCCGTCAGGCCCATGCTCGAATATATGAGCGCTTTCAAATTCATTATGTGCATAGGACAGCTGCCGGTCAGCTTTTCGAATTCGAATATGCTTTTTAATGCGGCCGTATAAAACTTGTTGTTAAAAAATAACGAAGCTTTTAAATATAAATAAGTTTCAGGATCGTCATTTTTTATTTTTTCTAAAAATATCATTCCGCTTTTTACTAAATTTATTTCATAATCGGCGTTCGGCGATTCAAAATTAAGAACTATCGGCTTGAAATCATGTGTTTGGGCGATTAATACGCAGGCTGATTCTTTTTGCGCTATAACTTTGTCGATTTTTAAAGTGTCGGCAAATTTAATTTCTGCTGTCGTTATTGAATTTCTCGAATCAGTAATGCATAAAACAGCTTGCGGGCCGGCTTCGAATCCAGGAAGAATTTCCTGAAGCGTCACTGATTCTGAATCGGCATACCACAAGCCCAGGTTGTACTTTGTTACATTTTCTTTAAATAGTTTTGAGCTGTCCCAATAATCAGTCTTACTTTTTAAGTTTCCGCCGCCGGTTCTGGCTGTATCGGTTTTACTTGTTTTTTTCATGTCCTCTCTCTGGACGTGTTCATGTTTTTGCTCCGCCAGATCGATATCGTAAAGATTTGACTTTATGCCGCTTTTATTTGGCATGGCTGAAGCTTCTTTTTGCGGAACTTCGATTTCCGGCATGGCCGGTTCGATATTATTGGATTTGTCATATTCGCTTGGCGGCATTGCGGGCTTGGGCGCCGATACGCTTGGCGGCGCCATGCTTGTTTTTATGCCTGTAAGGCTTTGCGCCGCGGCTTCGATATTTTTTACGTTAGCCGCAAATGCTATTGTCTGGCTTAATTTGTCGGTTGCCGCAAGATTTTCCTTTTTTTCGCTATTTTCGAATTTTAATTCGGAATTCGATGTTATTATGCGCATTTCGCCGTCGGTGAATATTAATGTGACCCTGCCGTCGGCTCCGGTTTTTATGCTTTCGCCTTTATATACCTTGTCGCCGGTTTGCAGTGCGGCTGAATCGCCTTTGAGAGTAAGACGGACGGCGTTTCCTTTTACCTTTGTGGCGATTGCCAGCATGTTATCCTCGTCGGCATAGAGTACGAATGAAAATGATAAGATAAAAAACGTAATAACTGAAATTTTTAAAAAATTCCTGTTCATAAATTCCTCCATTATAAGGCCGGTATTTATAACATACCGCAATCATAAAATAATTTTGAGCATTTCCATTATTTCATTCAGCCCTTTTTCGTCAGGCGCTGAAAAACCGTCATAAAAAATTTTTTCAAGAAGTTCTTTTTTTAATTGAGGATTTGAGTTAATTTTTAAAACGGCGGCCTGGAATTTGTCGCGTATGAGCGGATTTGAATTTTCCATAACCGTCCAATACTCATATGGTATTTCCGGCGTAACATAAAAAACTTTCAACGAATTTAAAAGTTTTGGATCGGCTTCGGTTAAAAGCTTGAACTCAGCGTCATTGCAGGCGCATGCGTCAGCCGAACCCGCGGCGACATCTTCAAGTGCTTTTTTGGGACAGCCTGCATAATACGTTTTTGCAAAAAAAGTCTTTATTGAAATGCCGTTCTTTTTAAAAATAGAAAGCGGGTATAATCTTCCTGAAATTGAATCAGGTTCTGTAAAAGCGAAAATTTTGCCTTTTAAATCTTCTATCTTGTTTATTTTGCCGTCGTTTTTGCTGACCAGAATCCCTTTATAAGTTGTCAATCCGGCAGTCGAACGCTGAATTAGTGCATTAATAGGTGTTTTGGATTTTTCTTTGGCCATTACAAATGCAATCGGGGTGACTATGCCGATGTCATAATTGCCTTCTATCAGCTGGTTGCCGACGTCGATATAATTCGGCGAGAAAGCCAGCTTAAATTTATAGCCTGTTTCTTTTGACAGATATTCGATAAGTGGCGCGAACGATTTTAATGTCGAGTCTATATCGGTGCGCGGATAATATCCGATTGTTACGGCGTTTGTATCTTTCGATGTATTCTCGAGTTCTTTTACCGGAAAATATTTATGCGCCTCGCGTACCGTGTCATAAAGCGAGTCAAGGCCCACTACCCAGCCTTCGACCTTAAATACGCCCTGTTTGGAATTTTTTTCTAATTCGGCCATCTCCTGAGGCGAATATTTAAAAGTGATCAACGCCTGTTTCAGGGATGACAGAAGCGCGGGGTCCATATTGTTTTGAACTATAAAAGCTTCGTGCGGTATTTTTTCCGTTTCCGCTATTATTTTTAGTTTAGATGTATCGATACCCTGGTTGTTGGAATAATCAAGGGCGGTTTTGAAAACAGAAATGCCGTCTACCATTCCTGACGCGAGTGATTTTATTGACTCGGCGTGAGAGCCAGAAAATATGACTTTAGAGAACATATTATCCGGATCGAGGCCCTGTTTTTTTATTAAAATTCTTGGATAAAGGTAACCCGATGCGCTGTCCGGCGATACGTAAGCGAATTGCTTTTTCGTAAGATCAGCGATCGAGTTGATGCCCGAATCGGCTTTGACGACTATTACGCCGTTATAAAAATATGAGCCGTCAAGTTTCATTGAAGCCGCAAGCTGCATTTTTATCTTGTCGGCAAGCTTGACATAAGCATATGGCGGAATCATGGCCATATCCATTTCGCCCGAAATAAAACGCTGCGCAAGCTCCGTATAGGTCGAAGTAATATATAACTTAACCTGTATTTTTAACGATTTTGACAGATAGTTCGTGAACGGGTCGAGAACTTTTTTCATATCGGCGTCTGACAGGTATTTATAAGCGCCAAGCCTTAATTGTCGGGCTTCACAATTGCCATGGAATAAACCCGCAAAGATGTACAAAAATACGCCGGCTAAAAGACATATTTTAAAAAACAGAGCATTTATTTTAATATCTTTTATTTTCATAAATATAAAGCCTCATCTTAAATTATTATAATTGCATATATATTTTACCACACGAATTAACGCTTTGTCAAAATATTTACTGCTCGTGATTGTAGTATTAGCGGAGGCCGTATTACTCAAACAGGCTCGTGACTTTAAAGTTTGTGACATCGAATAAGCCTTCGGCGCTGATTTTTAATTCGGGAATGACCGTTAACGCCATAAATGAAAGTGTCATAAAAGGCGATTTAAGAGTCGTGCCGGTCTGCGCGGCAAAGTTTTGTATTTCTTCGTACTTATGTGCGAGTTCGAGGCAGCCGAGGTCTGATATTATTCCGGCAATCGGAAGCGGCAGGCTCATCTCGCCTGAATCAGCCGCCACGCATATGCCGCCCTTATTTTTTATTATAACGTTGACAGCGCGGCATATAGCCTCATCGGAAACGCCTACTGCGATTATATTATGCGAGTCGTGCATTACGCTTGACGCCAGGGCGCCGTTTTTCATGCCGAAATTTTTTATGAACCCGACCGAAATTGGAGAATCGCAGTATCTATTGACTATCGCTATTTTTAAAATGTCGTTTTTAACATCCGCCAGAACGCAATTATTTTCTATTTGCGGAATAAAACTGGTTTTGCCGGTGACGAGCTGGCCGTCGATCGCTTCGATAACTTTTACTTTTACTGGCTTTTGGCCGTTATATAAAATTTTAAAATCATCGACGGTTTTTTCATGTGTTTTAAAACGGTTGATGTGGCTCAATCCGGCGGCATTAAATAAAGCCTTGCCGTGCGCGGCAATTTCGGCGCCGTTTATGAATACTCGTTCGATGTTGAAATTGTCGAGATCGTCTACTATTATGAAATCCGCAAAATCGCCTTTTCTTAAAAGGCCGCAATCAAGTTTGTAATGCCTGATCGCATTTGTCGATGCGGCGTTTAAAACGTCAAACAGATCATAACCTGATTTTAACGCTTTTTTTACTAATAAATTGATATGGCCGTGCAATAAATCGTCAGGGTGACGGTCGTCGCTGCAAAACATACAATTTTGCGGTTTTATCTCGATGAGTTTTATTATATCATTGAAATTTTTGGCGGCTGACCCTTCGCGAATTTGCACCATGACTCCGAGGTTGGCTTTTTCGACGGCCTCTTCGAATGTCATACATTCATGGTCCGTTGTTATGCCGGCGCCGAAATATTTTTTTGCCGCGTCGCCTGATAAGCCGGGGGCATGGCCGTCGGAGATTTTGTTATATTTTTTAGCCAGTTCTATTTTTTTCATTATCCCGTCGTGATCATTTATTACACCTGGAAAATCCATTACTTCACCGAGGCATTTTATTTTTTCATGCGCCATGAATTTTTCGAATTCGGAATCGTTAATTATGCCGCCGAATTTTTCGAACGGCACGCATGACGGAACGCTGAAGTAAAATTTTAAAGGTACTTTAGCTGCATCATTGAGCATGAAATCAATTCCGGCGGCGCCTATTACGTTGGCTATTTCATGAGGATCGGAAACTGTAGCTATTGTGCCGTGCGGTACTGCCGCTACTGCGAAATTCGACGGGGTGAGCATAGAGCTTTCTATGTGGATGTGGGCATCAACAAATCCAGGCATAATATACGGTAATTTTTTTGTTTCTTCATCTGTAATTTTTCCGGTTAAATCATTAATTTTACCGATTTTGTTTTCTGAGATTATAACTTCGGCCGGAAATATTTTCCTTGCAAATAAGTCGATTAGTTTGCCTTTAATCATTTTTCATACCACCCATGCGTTATTTTTTTGTTTTTGCTTATTTCTATACCTTGCTTATTCCTGACATAATGATAAGTTTTTTTATTTTAGAAATTATTAGCTGCAAAATTTTAATATTTTTCGATATAACCTTTATTTCAGAACCGTTTTTTATGTTTTATAAATCTTAATTATTAACTATGCAGGTATGTTGACTTTTTTATTTACATAATTTAATAAAATTCAAAGTTAAATTAAAAAATGAATTTTTTGATTTTAATATTTTTTATGTCCTGCTGTCAACAAAAATAAATAAAAATAAAAAAACTTTTATTCGATTCTTTACAATGAATTAATTTTATTGTATAATTTGTAAAAATAAAAAAAGTTAAGGTGGTAACGGTCATGAAGAAAACATTATTGGCAGTTTCATTTGCAATTTGTTGTCTTATGCTAGCTAATCCTGCTTCGAATTTATCAGCTCAAGAAAATCAAAATCCGGCAGCGGATAATACTCCTGCCGTAACTCAAACTCAGGAAACTCCTCAGCCTGAAATGGCTCAAACTCAGGCGGCGGCTTCTAAAAAATGGACATTCATGGTATTTTCAAACGGCGATAACAACCTTGATTCGGATTTAGTTCGTGACGCTCAGGAAATGGAAAAAGCCGGATTAAGCAATGACGTAAATATTATAGTACAGCTTGACCGTGAAAATAAACCGGCGCGCCGTTATTCTCTTACCGATCGCAAGGCCGGCGCCAAAGCCGACGATTGGGGATTGACCGGCAATAAAGTTATGGAAATTGGCGAAGTTGACATGGGCGACTATAAGCAGCTTGTTGAATTCGTTAAGTGGACAAAAGAAAATTATCCTGCTTCAAAATATATGCTTGTAATTGAAAACCACGGTTCAGGCTGGAAGAAAAAAGCTCAGAAAGCTTTCCGCGGGATTTCTTATGACGACCAGTCAGGCAATCATATTACAACAAAAGATCTTGGCATCGCTATGGAAAAAATCCAGCAGATACTTGGTAAACCGCTTGATGTTTTCGGTATGGACGCATGCCTGATGCAGATGATGGAAGTTGCATACGAAGTAAAAGATAACGTAAAATTCATATCAGCTTCAGAAGAAGTTGAACCGGGCGCAGGCTGGCCTTACGATCTCGTTTGTCCGCCTCTTGTTCAAAACCCTAAATTAAACGGCAAAGAATTTGTAAATATTGTTGTAAGCGCTTTCGGTGAAAGTTATAAAAATGAAACCGGTGCTACACAGTCAGCGGTTGACTGCTCGAAACTTGACGATCTGGCTAACGCATTGGACGCTTTTGCAGCTTCGGTAATCGAAAGCGCCGGCAATGCCGCCGATGTAAAAGCCTTCAAATGGGCTGTATCAAAATCACAAAAATTTGACGAAGCCGATAACGTGGATATTGGAAATTTAATGAAAAACTTACAGGAATCAGCAGTTAACGCTAAAATTAAAGATGCCGCCGTTAAAGTTTTAATGGCTTATGAAAAAGCTGTTATGCAGAATTCCCAGACCGGCGGTTCGGTTTCTAACGCGACAGGCATGGCTATTTACATTCCGACATATGGTTTTAACGCTAAATACGACACGACAAAGTTTGCAGCTTTGAGATGGGATGAAATGATCAAAGCGGTTTATTCCAAAAAAGACGAAGCTAACGAATCAGCAGCGCCGTCAGCGTCGCCGATGCCTAACAGCAATCCGTTCATGCACGGAATGGATATGCCGCCTATGATGAAAACTAACTAATTGCACAAGAATTAAGATAAATAAAAATTAAATTAATTTAAAAAAAACGGTAAAGCTTTAATTAGCCTTACCGTTTTTTTAGATTATCGGCTTGTTTTTTTGATGATTTCTGATTTGCTGTTAAAACTAATGGTTCTGAAGTATTCTGCAAATTTTTTTTCGGAAATAATTTAATTATCAGACTGTTTTTTTATCTTTTCGACGGCCGTGACAATCTTACCCGCGATTTTATCAAGAGCGGCGACTTCATCGGCCGCGCCGAGTTTTATGGCTTCTTTGGGCATTCCGAATACGACTGAACTTTGTTCGTCCTGAGCTATATTATAGGAGCCTGATTCGTGCATTTCAAGCATACCAGACGCGCCGTCAGCGCCCATTCCGGTTAATATGACTCCTACAGCGTTCGGGCCGGCGTTTCTGGATACTGAATGAAAAAGCACATCGACGCTTGGTTTTTGGTGATGAACATGAGGGCCGTCCTTTATTTTTATATAATATCGCGCGCCGCTTCTGGCAAGTACCATGTGTTTATTGCCCGGTGCGATAAATGCCGTACCTGAAACGAGATAATCGCCGTCGGCTGCTTCTTTAACATGCAAGCTGCATATGCTGTCGAGGCGTTTGGCGAATGATTCGGTAAATCCTTCAGGCATATGCTGGACGATAAGGACGGCCGGAACGTCGGCCGGTAAGCCGGCAAGAACTATTTCAAGCGCTTTCGTCCCGCCAGTTGAGGCGCCTATCGCTATTAACTTATCCGTCGTCTGAAGCGCCGGAACATTTTGTAATGAAGCCTGATAATTATTGGTTTTATCTTGTAAACCCGTATTTTTTACTTTGATTATATTTGAGTCATGGTTTATTTCAGCCGTATAGTTCATTTTTTCGATATTGATCAACGATGCGTTTTTAATGGCTTTAATTAATCTTATAGTATCTGGAAGAGAATATTGCGATCCTGCCTTATTTATTACTTCGATTGCTCCCAAATTCATCGCTTTTAGTATTAAATCACGGTTTTGAGCGGTAACTGAGCTTACTATTATAACGGGAATCGGGTAATATTTCATTAATTTTTCAAGAAAAGTAATACCGTCCATTCTTGGCATTTCAATGTCAAGAGTGATAACGTCCGGTTTATTTTCCGCTATTATTTCACGGGCGGCATAAGGGTCGGCCGCCTCGCCGATCACTTCGATGTCGTCATATTTTAAAAGTTCATTTTTTAAGATTTTCCTTACGAACGCCGAATCATCAACAATTAAAACGCGAATCATCCTGGCGCCTCCAATATACTTAATTATTTTAAATAAATAGCTGGTTCTATATATTTAAAATTATGTTTTAACGCGGAGAGGCTTTCTGAATGACCTATAAAAAGATAACCTCCGTCTGCTAAAAGCGAATAAAATCTGTTAATTAATTTATTCTGCGTCAATTTATCAAAATATATCATGACGTTGCGGCAGAATATATAGTCGAAAGGGCCGTGCATAGGCCAGTCATCCATAAGATTCAGCCGCGCGAAACTTATATGCCGCTTGATATTATTTTTTATGTCGTATTTTATGTTGTTTTTATACTCAGGCAGTTCAGCCTGCTTGATGAAATACTTGTCTATTATATAATTATTAAGGCCTTTCAAGGATATAGAGTCGTATATTCCGGTACGTGCCTTATTTATCATTTTAGACGAAATATCCGTACTCAGGACTTTTATGTCATACTCGTTAAATTTGCTCAACTCTTCATTGAGAGTCATTATGATTGAATACGGTTCTTCGCCGGATGAGCACCCGGCGCTCCATAATCTTACTTTTCTTGTATCCTTTTTTGCTTTCAGCGACGCGGCCATAAAATCAAAGTGCCTTTGTTCCCTGAAAAAATATGTAACATTGGTGGTTAGCATATCGATCATAGAGGCCAATTCTTTTTTTGAATAATCCTGTTTTATAAAGGCCAGATACTGTTCGAAGCTGTTAAATTCAAGGTCGCTGATCCTTTTTATAAGCCTTGATTTTACAAGTTCCTGTTTATTGTCGTCCAGATCTATTCCGCATGATGTATATAACAGATCGCTTATCTTCAAAAAATCTGCATTTTTTAATTCAATTGTGGAAAGTTTCGAAGGCATACTAGCCTCCTTTCTTTGAATTATATCTTTAAACAATTAAAATTGCTTCAGTATGTCATTGTCATCATCAAATGGAATTATTGATTCAGGAGATTTTTTTATAGTGTTCGATTTAAATTTATCGAGTTTTTTTATATTGTGTACTGCGTCTATTATCGGTCTTTTTTCATTGACTCCGCTTGTTTTTTTATCTTGCCTGGCTATTGCGTTTACGTAATTTTTTGAGTTGATCTGGCCGCTTCCTGTTAATTTGAAGTTCAATATCATTGAAAACATTTCGCGTGATAGTGAATTCAACTCTTCGGCCGATCCTGCTGATTCTTCAGAAAATGCTGCATTTTGTTGCGTAACCTGATTTAACTGAGAAACGCCCGCGTTGATCTGGTCGATTCCCTGGCTCTGCTGTTCAGATGCGGCGGCGATTTCGGACATGAATTCGTTGACTTTATTTATATGCGAGCTGATTTCTGCCAGGCCTTTTAATGCGTCATTGCTTATATTTACTACATAAACAGTGTCTTTAACCGATTCTTCTATAAGCTGCGCGGTGTTTTTAGCAGCTTCCGCGCTCCTCATTGCAAGATTCCTTACTTCTTCGGCTACAACGGCGAATCCTTTGCCGGCGTCTCCAGCTCTTGCCGCTTCTACGGCCGCGTTAAGGGCCAGAAGGTTCGTCTGGAACGCTATTTCTTCTATCGTTTTCGTTATTTTCGCCGTGTTGCTGGCTGATTCTTTAATTTTTTCGATAGCTTTCGAAAGCTCTTTCATGCTTTCAACTTCGTGGTCCGAGCTTTTTCTTGTAATTAATGCAAGGTTCTGGCCTTCTTTGGAATTTGCCGCATTTTGCTTAGCCATTGAGTTCATTTCATGGAGGCTGCTTGAAATTTCTTCGAGAGAACTTGCCTGCTCAGATGCGCCTGCTGCCAGTGACTGACTGCCGTCGCTGATTTGAACCGCTGATGCAGATACCTGTTCCGAGCTGGCGAGTATATTTTGGAGCGTCTTGTCAAGCGTTTCAAAAGCCTTATTGATCGATTCTTTAATTTTTAAGAAATCGCCTTTGTAGTTGCCTGTCATTCTTACCGTTAAATCATTTTCTGAAATCTTTTCGAGTGTTGCGAGCGCTTCATTTACAGGCTTATCATAAGCGTCCATTATATCGTTAATGCCTTTTATTATGTCCTGGAATTCAAAATTAATTTTTTGGTAGTCGCCCCTGAATTTAAGATTGCCTTCTAAAATCGAATTTATTATCGCCCTTACTTCGTTATTCAAATTCAATATTATTTTTGAGATGCCTCTTGAAATAAATAACCCCAATATGACCGCCAAAATTATTCCGGATACGATGATCCAGAGGATCGTACTGAGGGTCGAATGAACTTCCGCTTCGTTTATATTTTCTATTCTGGTAATTTCAGCGTTAGCTAGTTTGTTCAAGTTATTTAAATATTCGTCAGCTTTATTTACTTTTTCGATAAATGCGCTGCTGTTTAAAATGGCTATCGCTTCGCTCTCCTGACCGGCGTTAACAATATTTTTAATTTTATTTGCATCACTCATATAACTATTGTATTCGCTGACAAATGAATCATAAATTTCATTTATTGTTTTTATATTCGAATTATCAGAAAGAGTTTGATCGACTTCTTTTATCTGTTTTTGATTTTCTTCGTCTAATGCGGTGATATTATCTTTGATTTTCGATATTTTGTCCTTGTTTGTTTCCATTATCAAATCTCTTAAATATACCCTTATATGCTGAAAGTTGGTGTCGATTTTCTCGATTTTAACAAGCGGGCGCATATATTTTTCGATGAGATTTGTATAATTCCCATCGATTTCTAAAAGATTATTCCGGCTTATTATACCTATTAATCCCGCTATTAGAGCGATCACTATAAAGCTCGATATCAATTTTGTGCTTATTTTAATTTTCATGTTTAGTCCCCCTTATATAGTTAACTTTATTATATTTTTATTATCATGTATTGGTTATTTAATTTTAAATTTTAAGTATTTCCATTTACGGCATTTTCATCGCTTCCAATTATTTTTTCAAGATTTATTAAGTATTTTGGCTTATGTTCGGATTTTACGATTGAATTAATGAATGCTGTTTTAACTGAAATGCCGAAATCGGGAGTTTTTTGGAGATTAGCGGTGCCGGCGTCGATTACGTCAGAAACCATATCGACGATAAGCCCCATTGTTATTCCGCCTGATTTAATTATTACTATGCAGGTTAAATCAGTGTACTTTATTTCCGCCATCTCAAATAATTTTCTGAGGTCTATTACCGGTATTATATAACCCCTGAGATTTATAACGCCTTTAATATAAGGCTTAGTTTTAGGCACCGGCGTTATTTCAATGATGCCTATTATTTCCTGAACTTTTAATATATCAACCGCATATTCTTCTCCGTTCAATATGAATGTCAGCAGCTTAATCAGTTCAGGTTTGATTTGAACGGCTTCCTGTGTTGGATGGTTATAAATTTGAGCGTTTTCCATAGTCATTATACTCACCGCCATTATATTAAGCTGCGACCGGCACGGCTAAAAGCTTTGCCTGTTCTATTAACTCAGAAGGTTCGATTATGAGGCCGACACGTCCGTCGCCAAGTATTGCCCCGCCTGAAATGCCGTCGATCTTGCCGATGCCGGCGCCTAAAGGCTTGACTACAACCTGGTATTGTCCCAGCAACTCATCTACAAAGAATGCGCATGTAGTTTGATTGTCTTCTAGTATTATAATTATTCCGTTTTCAATAAGGTCTTCGCCCTCGTTGATTTCAAATACTTTTTTCAATCTGAATATCGGAAGCATTTTTCCCCTGAATGCTATAAGCTCGCCGCTGCCTGATATTATTGAAATTTGTTCTTTTTGCGGCTTTATTGTCATTTTTATATTGATCGTCGGAATAATAAACTTTTGAGTTCCGACTCTTATCAGCATGCCGTCCGTTATTGCCATTGTAAGCGGAAGCCTTATTGTGAATGTGGTCCCTTTATTTTTTATTGATGATATCTCAATTTTGCCGTGCAGTTTTTCAACGGCCTTTTTTACTACGTCCATGCCGACTCCGCGTCCTGAAAGAGATGTCACCTTATCATTCGTCGAAAAGCCCGGCAAAAATATTAAGTTAAAAACATCGTTTTCGTTTAATCCCTGTGCGGATTTTATTATTCCTTTTTCAAGCGCTTTATTTAATATTTTATCGCGGTCCAAGCCCTGGCCGTCATCGCTTAGTTTTAATACTATGTTACCGCCTTCGTGGAATGCAGAAAGCGTAATTGCGCCGCGCGCAGGTTTGTTTTGAGCGCTCCTTTGCCCGGCAGGCTCGATGCCGTGGTCTATGGAATTTCTGATCATATGAATCAGGGCGTCATTTAAAGTATCTACGATGTTGCGGTCAACTTCGGTCTCATGTCCCGAAGTTATAAATTCAATAGCCTTGCCGGTTTTTTTTGAAGTGTCGCGCACTAAACGCGCCATTTTCTGGAACAGCGATTTGAATTGCACCATGCGCATAAGCATGCTTAAATCCTGCAGCTCGCGTATAATTTTAGAAGTGCGCATTACTTTTTTTTGTAAATTATGATTTATGCCGGTTTTAACAAAACTATCCTGCATTACCATCGAATGCGCTATGACCAATTCACCTATCATGTCTATTAACTTGTCAACCCTATCCGTTTTTATTCTCAGCATCGATTCTTCGTCCGATATTGAAGGCTGTGAATTTTTGGTTGATGATGTCTGGCCGGTTTGGGATTCGGCTGGATTGCCGGCTGGAGTTATTGCAGCCGCCGCGTTATTTTCTGTTTTATTAATATTGTTGTCAATATCATTATTACTATTGCTGTTACCGCTGGCAATATTTATATTTAATTCGGGAGATTCTATTTTTTTTAACAGATCGTCAAAGTTTTCCGGCTTATATAATTTTCCTGATTGCGCGCCTTTTATCATTAAAGAAAGCATGTCGATAGCCGAAAGTGCGCTGTCTGATATAAATGCCGAATATTGCAGTGTGCCTTCCCTTATTTTTGAAAGCATGCTTTCGGCCTGATGCGCTAGTTTTACTATATAATCAAGGCCTAAAAAGGCAGCCGACCCTTTTATCGTATGAAATGCCCTGAAAACGGTATCGATCGAGTCGCGGTCGTCCGGCGAATTTTCGAGAGTTAAAAGAGCGGCTTCAGCTTTTTCGACATGTTCAAGACTTTCATTCACAAATTCCGGCAGTAATTCATTGTTTAAGTTAACGGAAGGTTGCGAATTTGCAACATTATTTTGCGCGGCGGGATTGGTGTCGGAATTTTGTGAGCTTATGGGATTATTAGATAAATTCATAGTCATACCGGCATTATTTTCAGTGTCAAGGTTTGGTTTACTGTCTGGTGTTTTAATTTCGCTTTTTAATTTAGGCGAGTCTGACTCATAATATGATTTTCCGGCTTCGAAAAGCCTGCCGGCAGCCCCGAGTAATTCTTCTATTGCTTTTGTATTTATGGGAGATTCATCTTTTAATTTTATGGCTTCTTTTAATTTATTGAGAGCTTCTGTAAATATATTAAATACAAGCGCTCCTATTTCGCCTGAAGGATTATATTCAGCTATAACATTTTGAATGTAGTCGGCTACCTCACTGACGCCGATATAGTCTGGAGCGTCTGCGTTAATAAGCATGGCAGCAGCCTGGTCAGCTGAACTTATTTTTATTTTTCTTGGAACTTTTTTTTCATTGGTGTTATTGCTTAAATTTTTTACCATATTTATCACCAGACCTTTTCTTTTCGTAAGAAATATAAGGACAATTTTTGTGCCATGTTTAAAAAGGGTTATAAAATATGCTTTTAAAATAAAAAAAATGTCGCTTTTTTTTAAAAGCAACATTTAAAATGCAACATATTGCAACATGAAATGTATTTAGTTTATGCCTGAAATTCTTAAAACTAAATAAATTATAGAAGATTATATTTTTTCATTTTTCGCCATAATGTTGTTCGGTCGATTTTTAGTCGCTGCGCTGCGAGCGTGCGGTTGAAGTTAAATTGTTTCAGGGTTTCTAAAATGCATTGTTTTTCGCTAAGGTCAATTGTAGTGATATTTTCGTAATTGAAAGGCGATTCGTCGACTGATATAGTTTCAATGCCGCCTGCATGATAATTTTTATCTTCGAGCATTTTTTCATCGATAATTTGCCTGTATTCCGCTGGAATGTGTCTGGAGTTAATGTAATCGCCGTTACAAAATATAAAGGACGCGTTGAAAATATTTTCAAGTTCCCTGATATTGCCGGGAAAATCATATATCATAAAAAACTCATATACTTCTTTTGAAAGGCCCTTTATATTTTTTTTATATTTATCGTTAAATTTTACGATAAAGTAATCGATTAAAAGATCAATATCTTCGCGTCTTTCAGATAACGAAGGTATTTTTATATTTGCCACTTTCAGCCGGTAATATAAGTCGAGCCGGAATTTATTCTGTTTTATAAGTTCCGGAATGTCTTTATTGGTGGCTGCTATTATTTTGGCGTTTACGCGGCAGGTAACGTTCGATCCGAGCGGTTCGAAGCATTTATCTTCGATAACGCGTAATAATTTTACCTGAAGCTGAATCGGCATTTCGGCTATTTCATCCAAAAATATTGTACCGCCGTTAGCGGCCTCGAATTTTCCGGCTTTATCACGATTAGCGCCTGTGAATGCGCCTTTGACATAGCCGAATAATTCTGATTCGAGGAGCGTTTCAGGAAAAGCTCCGCAGTTTAAAACTATAAAAGGTTTTTTATTATCCGGGTCGTATAAATTATGAATTATTTTAGCGATAAGGCTCTTTCCGGTGCCGGACGGCCCTTCAATTAAAATGTTGCAGTCATTTTCAGATATTACGTTAAGCATATCCATTATGCCTTGCATTTGCGGGCTTTTTCCTACAAGGTCATAAAATGAATATTTTTTAATTAGTTCATTCTTAACGGCTACAACTTCTTTTTCGGCTTTTTCGCGGAGCATGATTTCGGCGCGCAGCTTTTTATTGGCATTTTCAAGTTCGGCGGTGCGTTCTGTAACCCTTAGTTCAAGCTCGGAGTTTAATTTGACAAGCTCCTGCTCAAGCATTTTTTTTTCAGTTATGTCTATTATTGAAATAAAGATGCTGTTTATTTTACCTTCCGAATCGAAGATAGGCGAAAAATTAAAGTTCCACCAATATTTTTGGCCGGACAAGTCTTTGAATTCGGCTTCGGCGCTTTTAAATTTGCCGTCTTTAACGTTTAACAGCATTTCGGTTATTATTTTTATCTTTTTTTCCGGTATGAGCTCGATAAGCAGCGTTTCGGTTTGAAGCGACCGGCCGATTACCTTGAGCGATATGTCGTTTGCCGATTCGTTGAACACTTTTATTTTATTGTCTAACCCGACGACAATAAAAGCCTGGTTGGAGTTACTCAACATTTGTTTAACGTTTTCTTCGAATAATTTATACTGGCTTTCGAATTCTTTAAATTTAGTGGTTTCGATGGATGTCAGGCATGCTCCGAATATCGTGCCGTCGGCATTATGGATTGGAATGTTATTGGTAAACCAGTATGTTTTATTTCCGGCGGTATCGTTTATATGCATTTCAAATATGACATTATCGCCTTTAAATACGTTTTTTAAAACTTCATCATAAAAATTTACAAGCTCGGCCGGCACATAATCGTAAAAATTGCTTTCCATTTTTATCGAAAGGCCGTATAACCTTTTAATTCTTTCTTCAGCGATTCTGTTGAATTCACAAATTTTTAAATCTTTGTTAATGAGTATTATCGATAAAAAATTGTTGTTAAAGATTGAGTTGAGGCGGGCCCTGGATTTTTCAAGTTCGATTTCAGTGTTTTTCTGCTCGGTTATGTCGCGCCCGACGGCCTGAAATTCCACTATGCGCCCATATTCGTCAAATACCGCGTTGTCTCCCCAGAGTTCCCATTTAGTAACGCCGTTATCTAATGTTATTTTTTGCTCTATGGAATTAGAAATTCTGAATTTCCCGAAATGCTCGACATATTCGATAAATTTTTCGCGGCAGTCTTCATCTATAAAGTCCGTTATTTTCTTGCCCAAAAGCTGCTCGCGTTTCTGGCAGCGAGCGTGACAGTAAGCGTCATTTACGAACGTAAGTGTGAGGTCCGGCAGATAACGGCAGATCATCTCCGTTTGTGAATGGATAATACTTTCATAGAATTTTAAGTACTCAATGCTTTTGTTGTATTCGCTTATAACAAGCTTGAGCTGGGTTGACAGCTCTTCTGAGTTAACATTTAACTTGTTCGATTCTATTATTCTTAGAAGTTCGTTAATAAAATTGCGCATAATTTCTGCAAATTTTCCTTATAAAGTCATATTGCCGTTAAGTTATAAAATGTCTATTCTATCAAATAAAAGGAAAATATTCAAGACTATAAATTTAACAATGAAATATTTGACAACAAAAAAAAATTATGATATAAAATTATTCCATGCAAAATCTTTTTATAAACTTATTGGCTCTTTAAGGTCTTATATTTGTTAAAGTTTCAATTAAAAAAATATTCAGGTGCGACTAAGTTTGAAAATTGAGTTACTTAATGCGCTTGGTTAATCCTGGGTATGTTATAAGGTCAGCCGGGCTGAAAAAAGTCCGGATTTTTACATTTAATTTTTAATTTTAATAACGGGGAGGAACCGCAATTGATCGAAGTTCAAAATCTTACGAAAAACTATGGCGATTTCACTGCGATTTCGAATGTTACGTTTAATGTCAAACAGGGTGAAATCATGGGTTTTCTTGGGCCGAATGCCGCCGGTAAAACTACTACGATGCGCATTATTACCGGTTTTCTTTCGGCGACGGCCGGCACTGTCAAAGTTGACGGCCACGATATTTACGATGACGCCATAAATGCCAAACGCCTTATAGGTTATCTACCGGAAAAACCGCCGGTCTATCCGGAGATGAGCGTGCGTTCGTACCTGAAATTCGTCGGAGAAATTAAGGGCATTCCTGTTCGTGAAATTAATAAGGCTGTTGAACTTGCCATGGAAAAAACAAATATTTCTAATGTGGCCGGCAAGTTGATAGGGCATCTTTCGAAAGGGTATCAGCAAAGGGTTGGACTGGCGCAGGCGCTGGTTCATAATCCAAAACTTCTGATACTTGACGAACCGACGGTAGGCCTCGATCCGCTCCAGATAAACGAGGTCAGGACGCTTATTAAAAATTTAAAGGACGCCCATACCGTTATACTTTCGACACATATTCTGCCTGAGGTGTCTATAACATGCTCGCGTGTCGTCATAATAAATCACGGCCGGATAATTGCCGAAGACGCTACCGCAAACCTTACGAAAGCCGTTTCGAAAGATGAACGTATGGAAATAACGATAACGGGTGAGGCGACAGGTGAACAAATCAAAACTTCGCTCGAACCTATCACCGGAATAAAATCCGTTAATATAATAAACGATGAGATTCATAAAAACGCCAGAAAAATATTGATTGAAACTTCCGCTAATTTTGAAATCGCTCCGCTTGCGGCAGCAAGGCTCTTGGAAATAAAGCTTAACATACACGAGCTCCGCACGCAGGAAACTTCCCTCGAGGATATTTTCCTTAAGCTTATAACCAAGGAGGAATCGGTAAATGCGTAATACATGGTCGATTTTTAAAAAAGAAATGTCGCTTTTTTTCACTTCGCCAATCGCTTATATGATAATAGCCGTATATTTGATACTGACAGGTTATTTTTTCTATATGGGCATTGTTTCATTCGCAAATTACGTCAATTACATGAAGACATCCGGCAATCCGCAGGCGATGGAGCAATTATCGAAAATCAATATCGCCGACGCCGTTTTGAGGCCGCTTGTATATAACGCCAGCGTCGTCATACTTCTTATAATGCCGCTTCTTACAATGCGGTTATATTCGGAAGAGTTTAAGACCGGAACTATCGAGCTTTTGCTCACTTCTCCGGTTTCTCATATTTCTATCGTGCTTGGAAAATTTTTCGCGTCGGTCGGCGTTTTTGCGTTGATGCTGGCTCTTACCTTTACCTATCCGGCGATTTTATACGTATATGGAAATGTCGAAACAGGGCCGCTATTTACGTCATACTTCGGATTGTTTCTTATAGGTATGGCTTTTGCCGCAGTCGGAAATTTCACCTCTACATTAAGCAAAAATCAGGTGGTTTCGGCAGTCCTTGGCTTCGGCGTACTGCTTTTATTCTGGGTGATAGGCTGGGCATCGTATAGCGCAGAAGGCGTTCTTGGCGAATTTTTAAAGTCGATTTCGATTATGGAACATTTTGAGACATTCGCGAAAGGCGTAATTGACTCGAAAGATATGATGTATTATTTAAGTTTTACCTTTATAGGGCTTTTCTTAACCTCACTTTCATTAGAATCGACGAAATGGAGGCTGTAATAAATGAATAACGATATTCGTGAAATAAAAAACTCTAACGGCGATAACAACACTAAATTAATGGCAACTTTGAAAATATTAACCGCGCTGCTTATTTTTTCAGGTTTCTTCGGATATTTTATGGCTGAATCGACAACGGTTCCGGCGGCCCTGGCTGCAGCCGGCCTTATCATGGCGCTCGGTATCACGATTTATAATTTCAATTATATCGCTAATAAAATGAGGACACGTTCATTTAAATATTCGACTAACGCGTTGATTTATGGCGCTATTATAATAGCTATAGTCGTGCTTCTTAATTTTATTGCGGGGCGCGATACGAAGCAGTGGGATATGACGTCGAATAAAAGATATTCGCTGGCCGAGCAGTCGGTCAAGGCGATAGCGAGGCTTAAAAGCGATATCAACGTTTATCTTTTCTATCGTGATATTCCTGAAGTCAGAAGGCATTTTTCCGATCTTATGAAGCAGTATTCATATAACAACCCGAAGTTCAAGTATGAATTTGTGGATATGAACAAAAAACCGCTTCTCGCCAAGGAATTTAACATAACTCGCGACGGCATCACTGTCGTTAAATATGAAGGCAAAACGGAAAAACTCGAGAATTTTTTCGGCGAGCAGGAATTGACTAACGCTATAATAAGGGCTACTTCGAAGGAAAAAAACGTCATATATTTTCTTGAGGGGCATAACGAAGCCGACATTAATTCGGATGATAAACGCGGCATGAGCCTTATGAAGCAGGAATTGGCTAACAAGAATTTCGAGCTGCAAAAACTCAACCTGCTTCAGCGCCAGGAAGTGCCGGGCAATTGCAGCGCGCTCGTAATTGCAGGACCGCAGATTGAGCTTATGGAAACTGAGGAAGCGATGATCTCTAAATATCTTGATAACGGCGGTCATGCGCTCTTTTTAGTTGACGTGAATTTCCCGCCGCAGGCGCCTTCGGCCAGCATGGAAAGGCTGCTTTCAAAATACGGAATCGAGCCCGGTAAAAACATTATAATAGATATGAAACCGGCATTGAAGATGCTCGGACTCGGCGATTATACCATGCCGCTCGGAATGATTTATAACAGTGACCATCCTGTGGTAAAAGGTTTTAATATGGCTACTTTTTATCCGCTTGCCAGGGCCGTGAATTCCGTTAAAAATATGCCGCCGGGCATGACTGCGGCTGCGCTTGTTCAGACCAGCCCTGACTCGTTTGCTGATACGACTTATCTGACCGATAAAAACGTGAAATTTGATTCTGACCGCGATATAAAAGGGCCGATAACTGTCGTAACAGCGGTTTCAAAAACTGTCGCTAACGCTGAAATACATTCAGGCACCGGTGAAAACGCGATCGTATCCGACGCTAACGGCCGTCGTTCCAAACAAAAAGAAATGCGCATTATTGCGGCCGGCACTTCGAATTTTATGCGTAACGAATTTATAGGATTACAGGGAAATTTTAATCTTGCGCTGAATATGTTCAGTTACCTGGCCGATATCGAAGATCTCATAGCGGTTACGCCTAAGGCGCCGGTGCCGTTTACGCTCGATTTCAATCAGAAAGCGGCCAATAACGTATGGTTTATAGTTATACTCTTGGTGCCTGGTATCGTTATATTGACAGGATTTACCGTGTGGTATTACAGGTCATAAATTTTTACGGGAGTGATACTTTATGAATCAATATATAAAAACTATTGTCGCTCTTATTGTTCTTATCGCGCTCGGGTTCTACGCGAATAATCTCAGGCAGGCGCCGGTTGAAACCGAGGAAAGCAAGAAAGCACAATTGGCGGCTAACTTTAACTTTGAAGGACTGACTCATCTGAAAATCCAGAAGCCTGATTATACAAAATCCGGCGGCGCTTTGACTGAAATTGTTTTTTCAAAGAAAAACGAAAAGAAAGAATGGATGCTTGAAAAACCGCTTGATGCGCTTTTAGATCAGAGCGCTGTCAATGAAATGACGAATAAAATCAAGCTCGCCAGAATCGATTCTAAAATTACGGCCGATCAGATATCTAACATGGCGGATTTCGGCTTTGGGACCAATGAGATAAAGGTTACTTTGAAGGCTGAAAGCGCCGAAATTACTTTTTGTTATGGAAACAAAAATCCGTCCGGCGAATTATGCTACGTGAAATTTCCTGAAAGCAAAGATATATTTCTGGTTGAGTCGGGGCTTTACAATGACGCGAATAAAAACCTTTTTGAATTCCGCGATAAAAAAATCGCTTCTTTTATTCCGGCAAACATAAAGCATTTTGAAATTTCATATCCCGGCACGACGGCCGAAGAAAAATATTCTTTTACGAATAAAGCCGGGATATGGAGCATGGAATCGCCGGAGAACGGCCGCTGCGATACTAAGATGATTAACGAGATCATTAATAAAATACAGGCCGCTTCCGCAAAAAAAATTATAGACGAGACCGATGCTTCGTATAAAAATAATCTGGTAAGCGAAACATCGGCTGAAATAATATTAAAACTCAGTACCGGCGCAACCGCCGAGGTAATGACGGTAATTAATGTCGGCCGTGACAGCACGTCTGAAAACCTCATAGCGGTTAAATCCAATTATAAAAAAGAAATCCTTATGCTTGACAGGGATTTTAAGGCCGAATTAAAAAAATCGGCCATGGATTTTATGCCTAAGTTGACTAATGATTTTGCGGCTTCGGAAGTTAACAGCGTCAGACTTATTCCGGCCGGCACCGTATCGGTCGAGGTAAAAAAGACGAATAGCGACTGGAAAATAACTCGTGTCGGCGATTCGACTTTAGAGGCGGTAATAGATAAGGCGAAAGTTGAAAATTTGACTCAGCTTATAGCTAATTGCATGCTGCAGTCTATAGACCGCGACACCACTAATGCCGAATTGCTCTCTAAATTTTCTCCTGCGACAATGGAAATAAGGCTTGGCACGTTTTCAGGCGGCACAGACGAAGCGATGTTCATTATTCCGCGGGATTTCGATAAAGCTAATTATGTCAAATGCGACGAGCCTAAAAAACTATATAAAGTATTTCCGGACAGGCTCAATGATATTATAAAAGCGGCATACGGCATTATAGAAAATAAGAAATAGGAAATAGGAAATAAAAATATTTCTGTATTAACCTGAAAATACCTTATTCGTCTGTTATATTTTAGGGTTGAATAAAAATAAAAATCCGCTCGAAATTTTTACCGGGCGGATTTTTATTTTATTATGATGTTTGTATTTATAAATTTTTTGTAATGAAACAGCCGTTTTTAAATTTTCATTAATTTTGATAATGTGGAATATTTATTAAAAAATAACTTTTATGAAGTATTATTATTTATTTAATTATTTGGGATTAAAGTGAAATTTCGATTGTAGAGCCGGCATTTTTAAGCTCCACTTCTTTGGTCTGCAGAAGTTTTTCGTCTTTGGCGTCTTTTACTTCCAGTGTAACTTTTTTTAATCTGGGCGGGCATGGAGGGAATTTAAACATGCCGTCTTTACCGGTTACAGCTTTTGCTTTTGAATCCTGGATTTTTATAATAATGCCTTCGACAGGTTTTTTCGTTTCCTTTGATGTAACCACGCCGAATAATTCTACAAGTTTTTCCAATATTATATCTTCGTCAAAATTCATTGCCGGGCCGCCATATTTAGTGGCTGCCATATCTTCGTTTGCCATATTTACTTTTTCCTTTAAAGCCGAATCGCCGGCGAATAAATAATCGGTCAGTAAACACGGGCTTACAAGTAAAAACGCTATAATGCTTATTAACATATTTTTAGCTTTTATCTTTATAAATTCTATCATGATTTCCTCCGAATTTTTCATAATGCTTTGTTTTAAAAATCATTATATTACAATTATCGGTGTCAGTCAATATTTTTATTGTTTTCAATTTAATTAAAAATACTTGAATTCTGATATTATAATGAAACTTCAATAGTACTGCCGCTTTTAGTTAACTCTATTTCCATCGTCCGGCAAATGCTTCTGTCTTCTGAGTTGGTTATTGTCATGATAAATTTATCCGAATCTTTTTCGGCGTAAAGCTCCTGAAATTTGAAAGCTCCGGTTTTACTCGTAATTGTCCTGGAGTTGAGCTGTTGTATTTCTAATATCATTCCTGGAAGAGGTGTTTCTGAGCCGGCGGATACTATTATTCCTGAAAAGCTCTTTTTGACTTTCGGCCTGGCGCTTATAACCGAAATATTGCGGCCCGGCATGTTATGATCAAAACGCGTCGGCGGCATTCCGTAAACCGGCGGTTCCGGCAGCGGCATTTTATTTGCCTTTACTTCTTCCGTTTTTTCATTGACTAAATTATTTTGCGCAAACAAATAATCGGCGATAAAACCCGGACTTACAAGTAAAAACGCAATGATGCTTATTAATATATTTTTAGTTCTTTTTTTTATAAAATCCATTGATTATGCCTCCAGATTTTTAAATTGCATCTATTATATAAAAAATGACAATGTTCGTCAATATATTTGATATATGGCGTCAACTTTAATTTAAATTGTAGGCTTTTAATTATTTTAAAATGAATATGCAGTTTCGGGGGCAGAAAAAATATTTATGAATTTTTTCAGTATATTGACTGCTTAAATTACGATTAAGTTCGAAAAATAAAAAAACAAAAAAAGAGTATAAAAAAATAAAAAGATGTTTTATAATATATTAAAGTTTATAAAATAATATTTGTAATCACGTCCGTAAAAATGAGGTTAATAATATGAATTATACTGATATTCCTTTTCAAAAGAAAATATCGCTTGAAATGTTCCGTTATGCCAAAAAGATGGAAACTAGAAAACATCAGTTGAATTATTTATTCTGGGAATGCACTTCGCGGTGTATGCTGAATTGCCGTCACTGCGGGAGCGATTGCCAGAAACTCGGCACGGTGCCTGATATGCCTTATCAGGATTTTTTGAAAGTAACGGATATAATTTCAAAGCAGTATAATCCGAATAATGTTTTTATAGCCATTACCGGCGGCGAGGCCCTGCTTCGAAGCGATCTCGAGGAATGCGGTTTCGAGCTTTTTAAACGCGGCTATCCCTGGGGAATTGTTACTAACGCGATGCTTTTGACGAATGAGCGTTTTGATTCGCTCGCGAATTCAGGGATGCATTCCGTTTCGATAAGCCTTGACGGACTGCGCGAAAGCCATAACTGGCTGCGGCAGAATGAACGTTCATTCGATGCGGCTGCGAACGCGCTTGCCCATTCGTCTAAATTTCCCAAAATTGTGTGCGAAGCTATTACATGCGTTACCCAGAAAAATATAACCGAACTTAATGAAATTAAAAAATTTTTGATAGGCATCGGGATAAAAAAATGGCGTCTTTTCGATATATTTATGAAAGGCCGCGCTT
Source organism: Candidatus Wallbacteria bacterium (assembly GCA_041441465.1). Lineage (GTDB taxonomy): Bacteria > Muiribacteriota > UBA9980 > UBA9980 > UBA9980 > JASDSY01. Next base: position 113,601 of record JASDSY010000010.1, on the reverse strand, counting down.
TGACGAACGACCTTTTGCGCGTCACGTCGAACCAGCTCAAGTATATAATAGACTTTATCGCCGACACCAGGCGCGAGGGCAAGATCGATCTTCAATATGCCTGTGACGGCTTTTTGGGAAGAATGGAAAATATCGCGCGTAAAGGATATATGTTCTGCCGCGCCGGCATAAATGTAGGGTCCGTTCTGGCCGACGGGTCCATATCGGCCTGTCCGAGCCTGCGCGCCGATTATATACAGGGGAATATATATAAAGACGATTTTTTAGAATGCTGGAACAATAAATTTCAGGTTATGCGCGACCGCGCATGGATGAAAACCGGAAAATGCGCTAAATGCGATGTATTCGATTGGTGCGAGGGTAACGGTCTTCATCTTCGGGATGAAAAAACCGGTGAATTGCTTTATTGCCAGTATGATATGCTGAAATAACTATTTGCAAAGTAAAAGCATTAATCCCATTAACGTTACCGAGACTAATGTTATCAGCAGGAAAGCGGTAAATATCAGCCGCAGGAAGTCATATTTAGGTCGAGCCGGCGGCGGCGGTTCTTCTTTCGGCGGCACGAAATATTTCAGGTCTAATGAATTATTGTTCATTGCGGCTTGCAGCGAATGTTTTTCAGGGCATTCGGCAAATTTGCACTGCATCGCCATCGCCATTATCATTGCCTGGTGATTCAGTTCTGAAAGGCAGTTCGGATTTTCAATATCTTTTTTAAAATCGCTTAATTCGGTAAATTTTCCGTCGTTCGAAACGGCGCATATTCCATATTCCCACCATTTTGAGCTTTTTTGATGTTTTTCCCTGCAGTCTACCGCGATTGCAAATATTTTATCGTTAGTCAGGCTCGGTTTTATATATTTCCAGAAAAGGCATTTAAAGTGATAATATATTGTTTTTCGCTTGGTGTTTAAAATGTAATAATTATCGGTGTTTAATGCGATTATGAAAAATAAAAAAGCTCCGGCCATAAACCATAGCGCGTCAGGAAAAGCTGACGGGTCCGGAGGGATATAATGTCTTGAATTGCCGCGTCCGGTATAATGCCCGAATTTACTTACATAAAATAAATAACAGCTTATAAGAAAACAGCCGCCATATAAATATTTAAGCAATGTTTCCAGAAAGGTGTCCAGCTCGATTTTTATATTTTCAGGAAGTTCACAATTTTTCGTAATTTCCGGAATATAAAATTTCACTTCTTGCCGGAGTGTTGAATTTTGATGTTCCTGGCCTTCGATTTCCTTCTGGCTGGCGTTTATATTATCATTTTCGTCCATATTATTACCTCTTATAATGCTTAAATTATTTTAAGATAATATCGTTTTTATATTTCGAAATTATGCTATTTTGCTGTGATTATGAAGTAACTATAAATTCACGGAGCGGAATTTATAGTTGATTTTTTAAATATTCGATTAAGATATAACGGCTTTGGCCGCCGTCTTCAACCTTTTTTATTACGGCTTTTATTTTATCTTTTAATTCCGGAGTGTCTTCGCCTTTTTTTAATTTATCGATTGCAGCATGCGGATCGCCTGTAAAACCTGGAGAAGCAATGTAGTTATTTAAATAGGCGATATAATAATTATCACTTATATCGATTAATTTTTCTATCTGCGAAAAATTATATGCCTCGCCGTCCGCATAAGGAATTTTATAATTGCCTTTCGAATATTCATAATCCTGAATTGACTTATTTGTTATTTTTATTTCGCCGAAATATTTTTTAGCGGCGGTTTCGACGTCTTTTTCAGCCAGAACACCGTAATAATTATCAACTTTTTTTATATTAGCCGGTTTATTAATTGAATTGTGCAGTATTCCAAACCTTATCAGTTCTTCATTTTTAATTTTGCCTTCAGCGAAAAATTCGAGATATGTTTCGGCAAAATTACTGAAAAAAGTGTTCAGTTTTTTCTTCTGCCCTGCGTCAAGCTTCACTTCTTTTCCTTTATCTTCGGCCAATCTTGCTGCATTAGCCGGGATTGATGAAATTAATATCGTCAAAATCATAAAAAATAAAACTATTTTACTTCTCATTAAAAATGCTCCTTAAATTTAAAATGTTTTCCAGGTAAATTATAACATATATTTAAAAAAAACATCGCATTTTTAATTTTTTTGTCAGAGGCTAATCAAAAAGTTTATTTCATAAAACACCTTTTAAAAAATTGAATGTATATTAGAGTCAAAAAAGATTTTTGCAGGGACATCTCGGAAGCGGCGAAAATCCCGGAAGGATTTTCGAACGCGGTCCCGAAAAAATCTTTTTTGACAATTCCTTGAAACCCCCACCCATCCTGATATACACGTAAAGCGTGGATTGTATCCACTTGCTTTGCGTGTATCTGGCAATCAAATAAAATAAGCGTGAACCTTTACTGCTGTCTATCGGCAGGCCTCCGCGCCTGCTCGTTATATTATCTTATATTTTCATATCGCGCAAATTTTTGCGCGAATGCTTAATTACCGCAAAGTAAGCGGACAGTGTCCGCGCTTTGCGGTAATTAAAAATAAACAAAGAAAAAATAGCCGGGAGTTATGGGGGGAATAGGGGGAGTTAGAGGGCCATTGGCCCTTTGACTCCCCCATCATAGAAAATGATCAAACTATTAATGGTGTATCTATAAATAAAAAAAACGGCCTGTTAAAAGGCCGTTTAGTGTTAAAATTGTGATTATTTATGAAACGTGAAAAATTATTTTGTGATAACGGTTCCAGTCTCGCCGTTTATCGCTTTTTCGATGAATTCAGGCGAGGTGATTATTACTTTTTCTCCCCCGTTTTTCAAAAACATAATAGCAGCCTGGATTTTTGGGCCCATCGAGCCTGCCGGGAACTGGCCTTCTGCAAGGTATTTTTCAGCTTCGGCCATTGTCATTTTATCGATTGTTTTCTGGTCAGGCTTATTGTAGTTGATGCAGACTTTTTCGACGCCGGTTGTTATCATGAAAACATCGGCTTTAACATTTGCCGCAAGAAGCGCTGATGCGAAATCTTTGTCGATAACTGCGGCTGTGCCGACCAAATCGCCGTTTTCTTTTTTGAGTACTGGAATGCCGCCGCCGCCGACAGCGATTACGATGAAGTCTGAATCGATAAGTTTTTTTATGGCGTCGATTTCAATAATTTCTTTAGGCATAGGCGATGCCACAACGCGGCGGTAACCCCTGCCCGCGTCTTCTTTTATGTTCCAGCCTTCTTCTTTTACTTTCTTGTCGGCTTCCTCTTTTTGCATGAATGAGCCGATAGGTTTGGTAGGAGTTTTGAACGCCGGGTCTTCGCGGTCAACTAAAACTTGAGTTACTACGGTTGCAGCTTTTTTTTGGATGTTGCGTTTTTTAAATTCGTTATAAAAAGCCTGCTGAATTTGATAGCCGATTGCGCCCTGGGTGTCGGCGCCGCAGGAATCGAGAGGAACTTCGTGAAGTTCCGTTGAAGAGATTTCGGAGCGCCTTAATATGAAGCCGACCTGCGGGCCGTTGCCGTGCGTCATGACGACGTTATAGCCTTTTTCGATCATGCCGGTAACGTGTTTTACGGTTTCGCATACCGCAGCGTACTGGTCAGGAACGCTCTGGTGATTTTTATCTTTTATAAGTGAATTTCCGCCTACCGCAATTACTGCCTTTTTCATGTGACTATTTCCTCCGTTATTATAATTAATTTTACTATGTTTTAATGTTTACAATTAATTTTATTATGCCCGATAAATTCAGGAACCGGAATATTCTTCCGAATTCCTGAATTTATTGATAGCGTTTGGATATTATTTATTTTTTAAGTTCGTTAAGGAGATTTTTAGGGAAGCAAGCATAAAATGCAGCTGCTTTTACAAGATGATCGACAGGCACCTGGTCGTTTATAGAGTGAGCGTATATTTCGTTTGCCGGGCCGAAACCTATGGTCGGGATGTTAAGTCTTCCCATTGAGGCCACGCCGTTTGTCGAGAATGTCCATTTGTCGACGCGCGGTTTTTCGCCGAGCGCTATTTCAGCTGATTTAACTGCGGCTTTGGTAAGGTTATGATCCTCAGGCAATACCCATGTCGGATAGAATTTTTCCTGGCCGACTGTGAGTCCTGTCCATGATTTTACCTCGTACTGAAGTATTTCAACTTTTGCGTCCTTTATTTTATTGTCATCGATGATTTTCTGGATTTCGGCGACTGACGATTCTGCGGTTTCGCCTACGGTCATTCTGCGGTCGATGTAGATCGTGCATTCGTCAGGGACGGCGCAGAGCGACGGTGTCTGGCATTCGATTTTAGATACCGTGATTGTGCCTTTGCCCAGGAATTTATCGTCTTTTAAGCCGCCTTCGTTTAATTTTTCAATGCCTTTAATGATAGGCATCATTTTGTAAACCGCGTTGACGCCGCGGTCAGGAGCGGAACCGTGGCATGAAACGCCTTTAGTTACGACTTTCATTTCCATTCTGCCGCGGTGGCCGCGATATACGCCGAGGTTTGTAGGCTCGGTGATTACAACGAAATCAGGAACGACTTCTTTAGTGTCGCGGATCATATGTAAAAGCGGGAGACCGTCGCAGTCTTCTTCCTGGCATGTGCCGGTTACGTATAAAGTGTAATCGTCTTCGAGTTGGAGTTTTTTGATTATAGCGCCGGCGTAAACCATTGAAACCATGCCGCCGCGCTGATCGGTAGCGCCGCGTCCGTAAATTATGCCGTCTTTCATGTCGCCTTTATAAGGATCGATTTTCCATGCGCTGCGATCGCCTATTCCGACTGTGTCGATATGAGCGTCCATCATTATTTTGGTCTTGCCTTTACCGATGCGGCCTATAATATTGCCCATTTTGTCTATTTTAACTTCGTCGAATCCGACTTTTTTCATTTCCTCTTCGATGCGTTTGACTACCGGGCCTTCCTGGCATGATTCACCAGGTATTGCTATCAAATCCCTCATAAATTTTATAAGGTCTTTTTCATAATTTTTGGCTTCCTGTAATATTTTCTGTGTGTCCATTAATCCCCATCCCCTTTTATTTTTTTGGTACTTTTAATAATATTCAGGGGCACGCGCTTAGCGCGTGCCCTTTAAAACCCGTAATTTTTATTTTCATTTTTAAGTGAAGTTTAAATACTTTATGATATGTTAACTTCGCTTAAAAATTTAAGCTGATTTTTTATAATTAATTATTCGGCGAATCTTTTTTTGCGAAGGCTGCCGAGAACTCTTGAGATGTCTTTAACTTTCGCGAGAGCTATCATTGCGGCTATTACAAAAGGCTTGTAACCAGCTTCTTTGTATGTTTCAATCCTGTATTTTTCGAATACTTTAGCTGAAACTTCGCCTTCTTTGCTTGAAACGCCTGAAATGTCGGCAGGCAGGCAGTGCATATAAAGCGCTTTGCCGCCTTTGGTGAGTTTCATCATTTTTTCGTTGCATTCCCAGTTTTTATATTTAGCGTTGTTTTCGAGGCAGCGTTTTTCGAGATTTTTTAAGCCGTCGAGGTCTTTTTTCTTCAATAATGTTGTGCGTTCCTGCATAACGCTGAAAGGCGCCCATGATTTAGGATAAACGATATCGGCGTTTTTGAAAGCTTCTTCCATTGTGTTTACATGCTTGAACGAACCGCCTGATTTTTTAGCGTTCTTTTCGGCTACTTTCAATGTGTCCGGTATGAGGTTATAGCCTTCAGGATGAGCGAGCGTAACATCCATGCCGAATCTTGTCATAAGGCCGATAATGCCCTGCGGTACTGAAAGCGGCTTGCCGTAACTTGGCGAATAAGCCCATGTCATAGCGATTTTTTTGCCTTTTAAGTTTTCAACTCCGCCGTAGTAATCGATTAAGTGCGCAAGGTCGGCCATAGACTGTGTCGGGTGGTCGATATCGCACTGAAGGTTGACTATCGTAGGGCGCTGGTGCAATACACCGTTTTTATAGCCGTCGTCGAGAGCGTCAGCGACTTCATGCATGTATTTATTGCCTTCGCCGAGATACATATCATCGCGGATACCGATAACTTCTGAAAGGAATGAAATCATATTAGCGGTTTCACGGACCGTTTCGCCGTGCGCGATCTGCGATGTGCTTTCGTTCAATTCCTGAACGGCAAGGCCTAAAAGGTTCGAAGCAGAAGCGAATGAAAATCTCGTTCTGGTCGAGTTATCGCGGAAGTTTGAAATGGCGAGACCTGATTTGAAAAGCTTGCAGCTATAGTTTTCTTCGTATAATGATTTCAATATTTTAGCCGTTAAAAGCGTAGCGTTTATCTGGTCGTCGTTTTTTTCCCATGTGAGAAAAAAATCTGTTCCGTACATTTTGTGATCAAGTTCGTTGAGTTTTGATATTAACTTCATTACCTCATTTTTCATTACTATAACACCTCATAGTTTTTATTTATGTGGGAATATTATACCACAATTATAAAATTTAATCCATTATTTTTCGGCTAAAAATTTTAAATACTTAAGATTTATAAAAAAACATTGAATAAATTATGAATCAGCTTATCTTGGTTCGGTTCTGACATCATGTTTCCATTTATGCCTGAGCGCCTGGAATGCCGTTTCCCGGACTATATCATCCCAGTCGGAAAGCGCGCGCTGAAGATCGTCTATCACGCTTCGGTTGTTAAGCATTGCCAGGCCTTTAATTGCGCGCTGCCTGTACGCCGGAAGGTTTTGTTCCCATAAGAACCATACGAGCTCCTCCTGGCCTTTATCGTCATCGAAAAAAGCCAGCGCGTAAGCCGAATTAAGACGCACGACGTTCGGGGAATCCAGAAGAGCGTTTTTAAGATAAGGCAGAGCGCGCCGGTCTTTTAAATCGATAAACGCGAGAGCGGCTTCGCCGCGTACTTCGCCGTCGAGGTCGAATTCGAGGATATTTTTGAAAAAATCAAAAGTATCGGGATGAGCGTAATTTCTTACGGCAATTACAGATTTTCGGCGCACCATCGGCGATTTATCGTTAAGGCCGACCATTACAAGCGGCCTTATTGCTTGCTGCGGTTTTATGATCCCGAGATATTTGCATGACATCGCGCGTATATCGTCATATTTATCGCTGAGCGCCTTTATTAAAGGCGCCGTAACATATTCACGGTCGCCGAATTCGCCCATATTTATTACCGCGTGCAGCCTCAAAAGGGCGTCATCGGAATTTTGCGATTCAGTAATAATTTCAAAAAAATTAAGATATGCTGCTTTATGGTTGACGGCAAGCGGGATCAACGCGTCAAGGACATTGTATTTTTGCTCGGCTTCATAGCTTTTAAATTCTTCCTTAAAAGTTTTAACCGTGTTTTCTTCGCCTGAAAAGTTGCCGAGCGCGAATATTAAAACTCCGAGAGTCGGGATATCGGGTTCGATTTTTATCTGTTCCAAAAGCGCCGGCACCGTTATAGAATCCTGAAGGTTTCCAAGTTTTATAAGGGCCTCTGCCGCGCGTTTTCTTACGGCCGGCGTTTTATCCGATACCGCCCGCGCAAGAAACGGCACGGCGTTTTCATTATCAAGTTCGATGAAATCGTTTATCGCTGCCAGTCTTTCATTTTCCCATTTGCTTTTTATGTAAAAGCAGGCGTCCTTGAAATTTGCCGCAAATGCGGTTTCAGTGAAAACGCTTATTAACATGGCTATTAATATTATTTTTAAATGCTTGAATTTCATAAATACCTTTTATTCGTCAAATTTTTTTACGCTTCTTTTAATTTTTTGTTTGCTTAATATTGATTAATGGCCGCTTCTTAAAAGTAAATTTTAGAAAAACGGAATGTACTGAAAGACATTAGAAGAAGCTAACTTAAATAACCGTGCAGATATGAAGTAAGTTAAAAATAATCAAGATTAAAAAGGGGCGGTTTCGAAAGTTCCCTTTCTGGACAGCCCCTTTTTAAAATTATGAATGCAATGCTGCATAATATTTTTATGTAGTGATTTTATTTATGCTTTATTATCGCAGCCTAATATTTTGATTTTTCTTGTTACTACGCCTTTTATAGCTTCGCGCGCCGGTTTTAAATAATCGCGCGGATCGAATTTGTCAGGGGTTTCCATGAATACTTTTCTGATTGCGCCTGTGAACGCAATGCGAAGATCGGTATCGATGTTGACTTTGCATACGTTAAATTCGTGCGCGGCTTTTCTGATCATTTCTTCTGGAATACCCTGCGAACCCTGGATTTTAGCGCCATACTGGTTGCATATAGCGACTAAGTCCTGCGGTACCGATGAAGCGCCGTGCAATACAAGCGGAGTATTAGGGATCTTTTTCTGGATTTCAGCGAGTCTTTCAAAATCGAGCTTTGCTTCGCCTTTGAATTTGTAAGCGCCGTGCGATGTGCCGATAGCGACAGCTAATGAATCGCAGCCTGTTTTTTCAACAAATTCGAAAGCCTGTTCAGGGTTTGTGAATTTAGCGTCTTTTTCAGAAACGTTAACTGCGTCTTCGATGCCCGCGAGTTTGCCGAGTTCAGCTTCGACCGTTACATTGTGCGCGTGCGCATATTCGACTACTTTTTTGGTTATGGCGATATTTTCTTCGAAAGGATGCTTGGAAGCGTCAATCATTACTGATGAAAAACCTCCGTCGATGCATGATTTGCATATTTCGAAATCTTCGCCGTGGTCTAAGTGCAGAACTATCGGAAGATCTACTGTCTCCAGAGCCGCTTTTATAAGATGTACAAGGTATTCGTGTCTTGCATATTTTCTTGCGCCGGCCGAAACCTGAAGTATAAGAGGCGATTTCAATTCGCTTGCGCCGTCTACTATTCCCTGGATTATTTCCATGTTATTGACGTTAAATGCGCCTACCGCATAACCGCCTTTCATGGCTTTCGCGAATAATTCTTTTGTTGATACTAATGGCATTCTTTTATTTCCTCCCGTAAAATTAAATATCGATTTCTTTTTTCTTAATATGCCGGACAAAGTTTTTAAACTTTTTGGCAGTTAAGTGAAAAATATTTAATTTTTTAATTTTTAATTTTAATATATTTTACCAGATTAAAAATTTTAAGTCAAATTAAATTCTGATAACCGGCTTAATGTGTTCAAATAAGGGCGGTTAAAGCGGTAAATTGAACATCAATTCAAAAATGCGGTGTTTCAGTTTAGCTATCTGTTATATGTCTTGCATAATTTCATTAATTTTGAATCGCTGCCGTTATTAAGTTGTTCGAATTTAAAACGGTAGCCCCAGTTGCCGGCTGCCTTGCCCGGAGTGTTCATGCGGCCTTCATCGCCCGCGCCGATAATGTCCTGGACCGGTATAATAGCGATATCGGCCGTTGAAGAGATTGCGAGTTTGATCATGTCCCAATGGATATTTTCACCGGTCGTGCCAATATAATCAAGAACCGAAGCTCTTTCTTTCGAGCATAGATTTTTAAACCAGCCGGCTGTCGTTTCGTTATCGTGCGTGCCGGTGTAAACTACGCAGTTTTGACAGAAATTATGCGGCAGGAATTTATTTTTAGAATCATCGCCGAACGCGAATTGCAGGATTTTCATTCCGGGGAAATTGTAAGCGTCGCGAATTGCCTCGACTTCAGGCGTAATTACTCCGAGGTCCTCCGCTATGATAGGCGCTTTATGGAGCGCGTCATTTACGGCTTTAAATAATTCCATGCCGGGCGCCTTAATCCATTTTCCTTTTATCGCTGTTTTTTCGCCGGCGCCGACTTCCCAGTAAGCTTCGAATCCCCTGAAATGGTCGATCCTAAGAATGTCGACGATTTTAAGTGTTTCGTTAAAACGTTTGATCCACCAGTCGAATTTTCTTTTTTTCAAAATATCCCAATTATATAACGGATTGCCCCACAGCTGCCCTGTTTCGCTGAAAAAGTCCGGCGGCACTCCGGCGACAACGGTTGAACGGCCGTTTTCATCGAGGTAGAAAATGCCCGGGTTGGCCCAGACATCCGCGCTGTCGTATGCCACGAATATAGGAATATCGCCGATTATTTTAATCCCCTTTTTATTCGCATACTCTTTTAACTCATTCCACTGTTTGAAAAACAGAAATTGAAGGAATTCATAAAATTCAATCTGGTCTTTAAGGTCCGTTCTGACTTTTTGCAGTGCGGCGTTTTCTCTTTTTACGACCGCGTGGTCCCAGGTTGACCATACGGCACCGTTATGTTTGTCTTTTAACGCCATGAACATTGCGTAATCAATCAGCCAGGCCGAATTGTCATTTCTGAACGCTTCGAAACCTACTCTTACACTTTGAGGCATTTTGCTTGCCTTAAAATTTTTATATGCGATTTTGTAAATTTCGTATTTATAATTGATGGCAGGCCCGAAATCGACGTAATTTTCGGGCAGCGCCGCGCCTGACGCCGGTATTTCCGAAGCGCTTATAAGGCCCATTTCAATGAGCTTTTCCGGGCTTATTAATAAAGGGTTGCCGGCAATCGCCGAAAAGCATGCGTAAGGCGAGTCGCCGAATCCTGTAGGGCCGAGAGGCATTACCTGCCATAATTTCGCGCCGCATTCGAATAAATAGTCCATGAATTTATAGGCGTTTTCACCAAGATCGCCTATTCCATGCCGTCCGGGAAGTGATGTCGGATGCATTAAAACGCCGAATGATCTTTCAAATCTCATTAAATATCACCTGTCTTTTTAATTTTAACCTTATGAGTTCGTACTTTATGTTACTATAAAAATGTTTATAATATTTTCGTCATTAATTTCATAATATTAAATAAGTTAATTACCTGGTTTATATAAAGCCGTAAATTTAAAAATTCATTTGTCTAAAAAAATATAAAAATGATAAATTAATTTAATTTTTATGTCTTTTTATCATTTTTTTTATTTTACTTGAATAATATATTTTTTTTGTGTAAAATAAAAGTGAAATAAGATGTTTTTTATATCTAAAAAAATCCGTCAGCGCAAGGCGGATTTTTCATTTTTTTAAATATTATAACATGTAAAAATAGAATTTTTCAATAAAATTAACAAATTCTTATAGACATATAAAGGAAGTGGATTTTGTGGATACTGAAGAAAATTCAGAGTTATTGAATGGCGAAGATACGCTGATACCTCCTCCGCGAATGAAACCGCCGGATTTTTCGGCTTTCGATACGCCGTCGCAAAATAACGGTCCGAAAATTTTCGGAGCACTTGGTGATGAAGATAATCCGTTCACTCTCGATCTTGGGGAATTAGTTCCTGCTTCACAGCGGGTTCCGGGTGAACCGGCCATAAATATTTTTTTGAAAGCGCTTGTTAATTCCGGCGGGTCGGATTTACATCTAAACTATAACGTGCCGCCGGTAATACGCGCGTGCGGTCAGCTTAAACCGCTCAAATTCAAGCCTATTTCGCCGGATACTATGAAAAAAATGATCTATCAAATATTGACGCCTGACCAGCGTCAGTGCTGCGACGCGCGCGAAGAAGTCGATGCCTGCTATATGATACCGGACGTCGGCCGCTTCAGGATGAATATATACCATCAATTATACGGGCTGGCCGCCGTTTTTCGTTCTATTCCGATCAGGGTAAAAACCATAGCCGAGGTAGGTTTGGCAGAAGATATAGCTAAACTTGCGCTTTATTCACAGGGATTTATAATAGTCACCGGCGCTACAGGCTCGGGTAAATCGACTACGCTTGCCGCTATCATCGATTACGTGAATAAAACTGAAAGCCGCCATATAATAACTATCGAAGATCCGCTCGAATTTGTACACTCCAATCAAAAATCGCTTGTTACCCACCGCGAGGTTGGAGCTCACACAAAATCATTTTCGAGCGCACTCAGGGCGGCATTAAGGCAGGATCCTGACGTAATACTGCTCGGTGAATTACGAGACCTTGAAACAATTGAAATAGCGCTTACCGCTGCTGAAACCGGCCATATGGTTTTCGGTACGCTTCATACGAATAATGCGCCTGAAACGATTTCAAGAATAATATCAGTCTTCCCGGCTGACCGCCAGCAGCAGATTGCCATGCAGTTATCGACTGTTTTGACTGCCGTAATCGCCCAGGAACTGCTTCCTACAAAAGACGGAAAAGGACGTGTGGCTATACGCGAAATAATGGTAGGCAGTTCGAACGTGCGCGCAATGGTACGCGATAATAAAATACCGCAGTTGAATTCTGCTATTGAAACCGGCAAAAAATTAGGAATGCGCTCTATGAAAGATTCGATAGAAGAGGCTGAACGTAACGGCAAGATAAGTGCCGAGACCGCAAAAACAAGAATTGAACAGTTGTCTTCTAAAACATAGAAATAAGGATAATTTTAAGTAAATCAGCCTGACTAAAAATTTCCACGGAAAAATTTTAATTATTATTAAGAATAATTAAAATATAATGAATTAATGACTTAGTTTATATTTTTTGATTAGGCTGTAAAAAAATGCATGAAATTTGAATTTAATTTATTGAAGATGTTATATATCGATTGACATCTTATGTATAAATATAACATTTTAGAATAAATCTGGAAAATAAAAAAGCTGATGCCGAAAATTATTTCGTCATCAGCTTTTTAAAAAAATTTTAAAATTTTAAAATTTATGAATTTTTTGGTTGTTTTTTTATTGTTTTTTGTGCTTGTGAATCTTCAGCTGTGATTTTAAAATTATTGACTATTTCATTTAATGCGGCGGCGTATCTTGCCAGTTCCTGTGAAGACGCGGACAATTCTTCAGCTGATCCGGCGTATTGTTCGACGCTTGCCGAAATGGTTTCGACAGCTTTTGATACTTCATTGGCTGTGTTGCTTTGCTCTGATGAGGCCTGGGATATCTCTTTTATAGCCTTTGCAGTTTCCTGGACGCCGGTTATGATTTTTTTCAAGACTTCTTCAACCTGTCCGGAAAGCGAAACACCCTGCGCGACTCTTGAGGCACTTTCCTTTATGAGGACAGTTATATCTTTAGTGGCATTAGAAGAACGTTCAGCGAGTTTTCTTACTTCGTCGGCTACTACGGCAAAACCTGAGCCGTGTTCTCCTGCGCGCGCCGCTTCTATGGCAGCGTTTAATGCAAGCAGATTTGTCTGATCGGCTATTTCAGATATAACGGATATTATCGATTTGATTTGCTCCGAAGAATTATTTATAAGCTGTATTGCCTTTAAAGATTCGCTGACAGATATATTGCCGAGTTTTGCATTATCGACTGTCTGCTGCGCAAGCATATTAGCTTTATTGGCATTTTCCGCGACGCCTTTTATTGAGCCGGTTAATTCCATGACCGATGCCGATATTTGTTCGAGCGACGAGCTTTGTGTTACCGCGCCTTCGGATATATATTCGGCGCTTGAAGCTATTTCGTTGGATGAATTGCCCACCTGCTGAGCCGATTCTTTAGTCTGGCTTAATGCGTTTTTGAAATAGTCATTGATTTTCGAGAATGATTTAAGTATGACACCCACCTCATTTGTAGCGTTCTGGTCAATATTAAATTCGGATGTCAGGTCGCCGCCGGCCATAATTTCGGCTACATGTTTTATTTCCTCGATCGGCTTGTCGATGAATATATTGACAAGGATGTTTATAAAAATATATGCGATCAATATTATACCGAGCATTATCAGAATCGAAGAAACTTGCATATTGAAAAGATTACCGTCTACTTTATTTAATGACAGTATAATTTCAAACGCGCCGTGGATTTCACCGCTTTTCCAGCCTTCCATTTTAACGCCCGTCGGGTCCAGCCCTTTATCGTTTCCCCATATAGCTTTTGAAGTAGCGGGGTCGCCGTGGCACTTTAAGCATTCGTCAGTAAGTTTGATAGGCTTGAAGTATCTTATAGAATTAATTTTTTTATCGATTTCCCAATATTCCTTAAGGGAGCCTGATTCAAGAATGGCGAGAATTTTTTCTTCGTATTCGTCAGGTTTGTTTTTAGGGTTTCTTTGCATTTTTTTTGGAACTTTAAATTCGTAGCCGAGTTCTTTGGCCTTTAAATCGGCCATTCTCATAGCCGTAACTATCGGCACTGTGGCTAAAAATTTTTCGAGCGGCAAATCGGCTTTGAAAACATCGAGTTTAGTCATATTGGCAGTCTGCTCGCGGCCGGATTCGGCTAATACCGTTATGTTTCTGGCGTTTTCTACCATGTAATCATATGATAATTGCTTTAACGAGGTTGAATTATAATAATTATTGACTAAAAAGCTTAAAAATATTATAAAAACGAAAATTAGAACGATTTGATTTTTAATTTTTAAACTTTTTATAAAATTCATGTTTGCCTCCAATAAAATATGCTTACCTGACAATATATATCATAAAGGCGCTTAAAAGTAAAGAAAAATATATTCATCGGCTGATTTCAGGTGATCCATTTATTTTACTTGTAATTTATTGAAAAATTTGTTATCATTAGAATATAGAGTAAAAAAGGAGGCTGATTGTTTTATGAATGGAGTTAGTTCGTTAGGGACGTCCGCTCAAATGTATTCAACAATTGAGATGCTGAAAAGGGCCAATCAAATTCCGCAGGAAGCGGCCAATCAGCTTATTGATCAGACCGTAAAGCAAATGAAGTACAATATAAGCGAAAAAATTAGCGGAACAAATTCAAATCCTAATGGTTCAATCGATATGAGAGTCTGATTTTATGATTGACCTTATTTCATGCGCATGAGTTCAAAATAACATAATTAAAGCCCGTTTTTTTAAAGCGGGCTTTTTTTATAATTACTTTTTTGAGTATTTAATTATTTTAATTTGACAATATATTTTTTTTGTTGTATTTTTTATTGCATTAATAATTTAAAGTACTATAAGGCGGTATTTATGACTATGAACATAAATCTAAGCTCGTATTTCAGCAAAAGAAATCTTATAGCAGTCCTCTGCGGCCTGACTTTACTTAATTCTTCCCCGGCAGGTGCCTTTGCGGCCGAAGGAACGAAAAATCAAAAACAAACCGTTAAAACGGCTGAAAATATAGTCGGATATGTTGATTTGGCAACCATTTTGTCGTTCCATCCTTACATGAATTATTATTCATTCGAAACCGGAACTTTCATAAAGCCTATAGATAATACAGGCAGCAAGTCAGATTTCTTGAAACAAATAAGCGAACGGCAGCAAAAAAATAAGGTGCTGAAAGAAAATCAGAACGCCATGCAGGTGAAATTGAACGATGAAGTAAAAATTATCGAAGACGAACTTAGCAAAATAAGAGTAAAAATAAGCCGCGAGCAGTCTGTATTGAATCAAAAGTTTTCAGAAGAATATACAAAGTTGCCGGATGAAAAGAGCCGTAAAATGCGTCTTGAAAAATATCATAAGGACCTGTCCGTGCTCGAAGATAATTTTTATAAGGAACGCAAAAGCATGGAAGAGCAGAAAGAAAAAGCTCTGAATCAGATAAAAGAAATCCATGATGACGTGAATAAGGTCGACTATATGACAAAGAAAGACAGCCAGGCATTCTTTGCAGAAATAATATCGGAAATAAACGAGGCGATAAAACAGGCGGCCGCGGAAAAGAAGGTCGGATTCGTCTTGAATTCGAATTACATATCTGTTTTTACTCCGGCGCCGGCCGTAAATTCCTCGAATTTTTCCGCTGAAAACACCAGAGTTTATTCTGCTCAGCAGGAAATGAACATGCCGGCCGCGAATTACGCGCCCATAATTAACGCGTTTGAAGAAGTGAACGGCAATGACGCTACGTCTGAAAATGGAATACAAAAAACTTCAATCGAGGAAAACTGCAAAAAAATATTCGATAACCGCGTTGAATTTGTAAAAGTATTTGCTCAGAACAGTGTTTTGAACCAGCTGGTTGTCTGCGGCGGCCAGGATTTGACAGTTGATGTAATAAAATTAATCCTTGAAAAGCATAATACTTCGAAAAAGAAACAGGAAATTATTATTAATAAACTGAATATTCTATTGAAGGAAGCGGGCGAAGATAAGATATTTAAATAATAATTGGCGTTGATGATATCATAGTCAGGATATATTTTATTTAAATTGAGTTAATTAGTTGACAATTATAAATTAGTTGTGATAAAATTCTTTAAATAAATATAATTATATTAAGGGGATTAATGAGTAACACAAATATATTAACACCAAATCCCGGAACGCAATCATCGAATGCAACTTCTTCAGGCTTTAACATACTGATTATTGATGACGAGGAATATATAGTTGATTTTTTGCGTGAGGCCTTAAATTTTTGGGGTTATGCGACACAGGTAGCCACTAAAGTTGCCGATGCGCTTGAAATTTTAAAAAGCAGTAAAATAAACCTGCTTTTGACTGATAAAAATATTGAAAGTGAAGATTCCGGGCTTGAGCTTGCCTTGCAGGCAAAAAAGATAGCTCCGGAAATAATGATTTTTTTAATAACGGGCAATTTTGTAGATGACGAAACTTTAAAATTTTGCGAGAAAAATTCCATTACGTTTCTTCAAAAACCAATAAGATCAAACGAATTAAAGATACTTATAACGAATACATATAATAATTATCAGCGCGAGATCGAGCTCAAAAGCGACATAAACGCGGCGAAAAAAATAATAGAAGGGGCTCTGCCTAAGTCTTTGCCAGTATATGACGGCATTGAATTTTATGGCGTTTATAAACCGGTCTTTGATATAGGCGGCGATTTTTACGATTTTGTAAAATTGAATTCGAACGAATGCGTGTTTTACCTTTGCGATGTTCAGGGACACGGCATCCAGGCTGCCCTTTTTGCCAATACTATAAGGACTTTTTTTAAGGTATTCGCCGAATCTACATCGAATCTTTCGGAACTCGCTTATAAATTAAATAACTGCATGTGCGCCGAAACACATTCTAATTCAATGGCGACTGGAATATTTTTAAGGTTTAACGCTCTGACGTCCGAAGTAAATTATGTGAACGCCGGGCATGAATATCCGCTTTATTATGACAGCGCGACTGGCGAGATAAGCGAAATCGCCTCAACCGGGACGATACTCGCTATTTTTGAAAACTCAAATTATGAGGATAAGACGCTGAAATTAAAACCCGGCGACATTCTTATGGTGTATACCGACGGTGTTTGCGACAATTACGGCATAAATAATAAGACATTTTCTATTGAGAAAATTAAGGAAATATTTAAAAAATTTCATAATGAATCCGCGGAATTTATAAGCTTGAAAATTTTCAGCGAGATTCATAAGCAACTCGGCGGCAATCCGCAGCAGGACGACCTTGCATTTTTAATGGTAAAAAAGCAGAAGTAAAAACTATATATTTATTGAGGTAAACAAGGAAAAATTTATGGAAACAAAAATAACAAAAACTGATAATTATGTGCTGGTACAGGTTATTGGCACGCTCGACCAGCAGGGCGCATTCTTTTTAAAGAATACATTGGTCAATGAGCTTTCGATAAGTGATGAAGTGCCGGAAAATTTATCGCATTTGATAATCGATTTTGCCGAAATCGAGTCCATTTCCTCTTCGGGAATCGGGCTGCTGGCATCATTGCAGCGTACATTTAACAAGTTGTCAAAATTTATGTCGATCGTGAAAATTCCGTATTCTTTTCAACAAATATTGATGGTGACAAACCTTTTAAATATTTTTTCAATTTATAACTCGCTGGATGAGGCTTTAAAGCGTACAAAATAATCAATTAAGAGGTAAGCGTATAATGCATGAAAGTGCCGTTAAGGAAAACATAAAAGGGCGTATTTTGATAATCGACGATGACGAAGCTATACTTCGTGTTTTAAGCAAATTTCTGGAGCTCGAAGGTCATAAAGTTACAAGTGTGTTAAAAAGCGTTGATGCGCTGGAAGTATTTAAAAAAAATGTTTTTGACCTTGTTATAACTGACATGTATATGCCTGAAATGGACGGGCTTGATGTCATCCGTAATTTTAAAGACGTAAACATGAATGTGCCTATAATAATATTGACCGCCGCCGGCACTATTTCAAATGTAATACAGTCCTTAAAATTAGGGGCTTTTAATTATATGACAAAACCGTTTAATATTAACGAGGTTCGCGAAATAGTTAATAAGGCGCTGCTGACAAGTTTTATTCACCAGTCGCAGAAGGGTTTCATATCTTTCCTTACCCAGTCGTACAGTAAATTCAGGGTGCCTTCCTTGATAGATTACCTTAATCCAGTAGTTTTTTACATAAATCATCTTGTTGATTTTTTTGGGTTTAAGTCATTATGGCAGATACAGCTTGCCGTTACCGAAGCGTTTACAAACGCCGTCGTTCACGGCAACAAAAACGATCAGTCCAAAAATGTTGAAATCGAGCTGCTTTTTGAGAAAGATTTGGTTAAAATAAGCATACTGGATGAGGGAACCGGCTTTAAAATACCGGACCTTAAGGAATATAAATTAAACGACGACATATATGCAAGCTCCGGCCGCGGGATATTCCTTATGAATTCATATATGGATGAACTTTTGTTCAACGATAAAGGCAACCGCATAACTATGATAAAACGCCGCGATTCGGAATAAACTGCAGGCTGTTATTACGGCGGCAGGTTAATTTAATTGTGCTGAAAGTTATTTGACAGAAAAAAATTCCAAAAATAAGGGGTAAAAAAATGTCTATTAAAACAAAAACCGTCGATGATATAATTATTTTTGAAATTTCATGTGATGAGCCGGCGTGTTTAAAGGAAGATTTCAGAATCATAATTGAGGAAGCGGCAAAAAAAACCAATAAGATAATTATTAATTTTAAGGACATCCAAAATATAAATTCGCACTTCATAGGCGCAATATCATCGTCCAAAAGATTACTTTCAAGCTTGCATGGAGATCTTGTCGTAATTAATCTTTCCGAAAAAATAAAAAATTTGTTTAAAGTCGTTCACCTTGATAAAATAATAAAAACCACATTAAATGAAAAAGAGGCCATAGATTATTTGAAAAGCTTTTAAGAAATTCGTATACTTTAGTAAGCAATGAAATATGAGATTCAGGAGAGTGAAAATATGTCCGATGAAAAAAAAGGTTTAAAACAGCAGCAATTGGTAAGTTTTAGACTTGGCGCCGAAGAGTATGGACTGAGTATAATGAAAGTGCAGGAAATAATCAGGCTCCAGGAAATAACAAAAGTTCCTCAAATGCCTGAATTTATTGAAGGTGTAATCAATTTAAGGGGAAATGTAATACCGATCATAGATCTTCGCAAACGGTTCGGACTCGAAATAATAGAAAAAACTGCCGAGACGAGAATCGTGGTAGTTTCTGTGCGTGAAAGGGTAATGGGGATAATAGTTGACGGCGTTTCCGAAGTTTTGAGGCTTTCGGACGATCAGATAGAGCCGCCGCCGCCGGTTGTTTCAAATATCGGCCGCGAATATATCAAAGGCGTCGGTAAACTCGAAAAAAGACTTTTGATATTGCTTGATATAGATAAAATACTGTCTTCACAGGAACATTCGATAATCGATTCAAATGTTTAACGGTTGATAAATAATTTTAATTTATTAAATTAATCGGCCTTGCGGCCGGTTCTAGATTTTAAGAGGTTTGGCAATGCTGGAAATTTCATTTGCGCCTTTGAGTCATCAGGAATTCAGGCTTTTCGCTGATTTAATTTATAAAGTGGCCGGAATATCGCTGCGTGATTCAAAGATCGCGCTTGTTTCAAACAGGCTGAGAAAAAGGTTAAAAGCGATAGGGCTTGATTCATATAAGAGTTATTACGAATATATTTCCGGGAACACAAAAAAAGCCCAGGATGAAATGCCGTTTTTTATCGACGCGATAACGACCAACGAAACTTATTTTTTCAGGCATGAGACTGATTTCGAGTTTTTAAAAAGCGTCGTAATTCCGGAAGTAATGGCGCGCCAGACAGGCAGCTATAAATCCTTGAAAGTATGGTCGGCCGCTTCGTCTACCGGCGAGGAACCTTATTCCCTGGCGATTACTATTGCCGAGTCACTGGTCAATTATCCGAACTGCAATGTGCAGCTTCTCGGCACCGATATAAATATGGAAGTGCTGCGCGCCTGCGAACGGGCGACTTATGGGCCTTATGCGGTATCGCGAATGACGCAGGCCGCAATCAATAAGTATTTTGAAAAGTTGAAACCCGAGGATCCGGATGACGAAGAACGTTATGTCGTCAAGCCGGAGTATAAAAAATTCATTAAATTTAAAAGGCATAACTTAAAAGATATTATGCTCGGTGTAAAGTTTGATTGTATTTTCTGCCGGAATGTTTTGATATATTTCGACAATGAATCGAAGACCCACGTCATAGAAAATCTATACAATACTTTAAATGACGGCGGTTACCTGATTTTAGGCCACGCAGAAAGCCTTATGAGAATAAAAAGCAATTTTAAATACGTCAGGCCGTCAATATACAAAAAATAGCGCTGACTGAGGCGGGATATGGAAGAAACTATACAGGTAAAAATGTCATACTTAAATAAACTTCTTGACCAGACGGGTGAAGTTATAATAAACGGCACCCGCCTTGCAATTTTAGAAAAAGAAGTAGAGGACGGCTACATTCATCAGCAGCCTGTAAATAAGGTAATTCTGAATATGATAAAGCAGATATCGCTTTCATCGCGTCAGATCGCCAATAACCTCCATAAAAACGTAATGGATATAAGGCAGGTTGAATTCAAGGAAACTTTATTGTCAATTCAGCGTCTTATAAGAGACCTCAGCAAAAGCCAGGGGAAAACTATAAAACTTAAATTTACCGGCGCCGAAACTATGGTTGATAAGGCTATAATCGAGGAACTGAGCGGCCCGCTTATTCATATAATAAGAAATGCCGTCGATCACGGCATCGAGCCCGGCGAAGAGCGGCAAATGAAAAATAAGCCGGTTGAAGGCAATGTTGCCATTAACGTATATAAGAAAGAAAGATTTATAAATATTGAAATTATTGACGACGGCGGCGGCATAGACATGGAGAAAGTATGCAGGAAAGCAGTCAGCCAGGGTCTTATCGAAGAGGAACGGTTATCGAAATTATCAGATAATGAAAAATACTCTTTTATTTTTCTGCCTGGTTTTTCGACCAAAGATAAAGTTTCCGAATTATCAGGGCGCGGCGTCGGCATGGATGTTGTAAAGACCGCAATAGAAAAATTGAACGGATTTATCTATATCGATTCGAAAATCAATGCCGGCACTAAATTTTCACTTAAAATACCTATGATTTCAGCAGTGAATATTACTGACGCCCTTTTGATATGCGTCGAGAAATCTACTTACGCGATTCCTATATCTTCAGTTGTCGCCACTATTTCTGTAAACAAAAATGACTTGAAATCCGTTGATTCGCAGGAAACTATACTTTTTCGCAATAAACCGCTTATGATTTATGATTTGAATTTTTTACTGAAAAAAAAATCAAACCATAAAAAAATCGTTGATATAAAAAATATTGTCATAATAAAAGACCGGGAAGATATGATCGGCATAAAAGTCGATAAACTGTTGCCGCCGCAAAAAATAGTCGTTAAAATGCTCGATGAGTTTTTTGGCAAAGTTTACGGCATTTGCGGCACGACGCTGCTAAGCGCCGATAACGTCGGGCTTATAATCGATGTTCCGGAGTTAGTAAGCATCGCCTGCGGCCGCGAATTGGCGGTTAAGGGTTCCGGGATTGAAAAATCAGCATTTAACTCGATTTCTGATAATGCTATGCAGCAGGCAGGAGCCGGATTGAAGGAAGCTCCTAAACCTTCGGCGATTAAGAATTTATCTAAAAATATAAAAAAATTAAAGGTTGAGATAGACGCCGAGCTTGACACTGAAAAGCGTCAGGAAATTGCATTGAACTATGAAGGTAAGCTCCTTGACGCGTTTAATTCCGGAAAACCTGTTTATGAAATTACTTTCAAGCTGGAAAATGACATAATAAAATCGCAAAAATCCAAGCTGGATCTTTATAAAATGGCTAAATCACTCGGCGATCTTCTGTGCATTGTGCCGATGACCGGCCACATTCCAGAAAATTTCAAAGATTTTTCGCCTCTTAATTTCGATATGAGCATTAAATTTTTCCTGCTGTCGCATAAGAATATAAATGAATTATCGCAAAAATTTAATATAAAATCTGAACAAATAAGATCTGTAGGCATAACTTTAAAAGAAGAATTAGAAACTGCGCCTGAAGAGAAAATATTTAATGAAGTTGAAGTTCTCGAAGACTATGAAGCTTTTGCGATTGATACGAAAAAGAATATAACGATGCTGACTGAAAGTTCGCTGCTGTTAGAGCAGGACCCTTCAAATATCGATGCCATACACGAAATATTCAGGGCGGTACATACTCTGAAAAGCGCGTCAGCCATGCTTGGCATTAAAAATATGGCCGACATTTCCCATGAATTTGAGTCGATGCTTGATAAAATACGAAACGGTATTGACGTTATGACGCCTGAAAAGCTTGAAGTGCTTTTTGATGTAATTAAATTTTATGATGAATGTATGAAATCGATTCAAATAGGCATCAAGCCTGTTATTAGCTGTAACGATATAAAAGAAAGAATTTTGAAATTTAAAACCGAGATACACGAGAAGAAAGTGGCGCGTGAAATTGACGTTAAGGCTGAAAAATTCGTATTTACGCATTATGAAAAACTAGTCATAGAGGAAAAGATTTCTAAAAATTATAAACCTTATTGTGTGCTTGTTGAGTTTATTCCGGATCTTCCGATGAAAATGGTTAACGCTTTTATGCTGTTTAAGTCTTTAAAAGAATATGGCGACATCATAAAAACTATTCCGACTATGGAAGAGATAGAAAAGGGAAATTTTGAGCTTTATTTTAAATTTTTATTCTTGAGCGAAGGCGCTGATGGTAAATTCAAGGAATTATTTACGACCGAAGAGATAAAAAGTTATGAAATTTCAGATTATGAAGAAAGGTAGTTCAAATGAGTACTACTCAGGATGAATTAAGGGAAAGCCGCGATCTGTTTTTAGCCGAATCCGGGGATTATCTTGAATTATTAAATTCGGAGCTGCTAAAAATTGAAAAATCGCAGGCGCGCGAGGCCGAAACTGAAAGCATAAACAACATGTTCAGGGCAGCTCACAGCATTAAAGGCATGTCCGGCATGATGGGCTATATGAAGATTAACCGCCTCACGCACAAAATGGAAAATATAATGGATAATGTCCGGCAGGGCAAGCAGGCGTTAACGGATTTCACTGTTGAAATCCTGTTTAAATGCTTCGACTATTTGACTGCGCTTATAGGAGCGGTTTCTCAAGATGAACCCGACGATGAATCGGTCGATATCGAAGAAATTATTATAACTATAGACGATATAATGGCCGGAAAAACGCCGACGTCAGCGGCTTCGGCGGATAAACAGTCGGAGCCGGCAAAAGTTTCAGCGAATAGTGCGAAACAGGCTGATAACAGCTCGGTGCAAATTACGCTGTCGATATCGGATGCC
This sequence comes from Candidatus Wallbacteria bacterium, assembly GCA_041441465.1. Classification (GTDB taxonomy): domain Bacteria; phylum Muiribacteriota; class UBA9980; order UBA9980; family UBA9980; genus JASDSY01. The sequence continues at coordinate 90,223 of JASDSY010000010.1, read as the reverse complement.
GTAAAATATAATCTTGGCGAGTTTGACGATTTAAATTTGTTCATTGCCGAGCGCTCGCCTGATAATATTTATGAAATAAGCATCGATATCGAAAAAGATTGCTATTTAAAATATATTAAACCTGAGGTTTTTATCGAGTCGTTAAAGGAATACGGCGATGTAATATTTTCCAGTCCTGATTTTAAAACCATACAGCCTATAGATAAAATTGATTTTGAAGTTCTTGACATCAAATTATATATCGTCTATCAGACAGCAGAAAATATAGAGATTTTGAAAGCAAAACTGCAAAATGATCAAATTAATATAAGAGACCTGAGACTTCCGGCCCCGGCGCTTCCGGAATCGCCTGCTGAAGCCGGTAATAAAAAAGCTGAGATTTCTTCGTATCTTGGAATTTTTATTGAGGAAACAAATGAAGAAATCGAAACAATGAACCTTGCTCTCCTCGCTCTTGAAAAAGTGCCGGGCGATATTGAAAATATTAACACGATAATGCGTGTGATGCACAGTATAAAAAGCTCGGCTGCGGCGCTCGGATACTCAAATATTTCCAACCTTGCGCACGCTACGGAGAGCTTGATATTGGCCATAAAAAACAACCGTCATGAATTTACCAGCGAACTTATAACGACCCTATTGCACGCCATAGATGAAATAAAAAATATTCTGGGACTTGCCAAAAAGGACGGCAGCGGCGACAATGTCGATTTGAGTGAATGTATTTCTAAAATTAAGGATATTGCGGCTTTTTATGAAAATGCAAACTCGCCTCACGCTACGGAGCCGGTTAAAAAAAATGCGGCTATTGAACTTAAACTGACTGAATATGAAAATGCTATCATATCGGAAGCGTTTGATAACCGCAAAAAAGTTTATGTATTGCGTTTTAAAATTGATTTCGACTGCCCTATGAAGGCGATGCGTTACCTTTTGCTGACCAATAATTATCGTGAGAACGGAGATATTATAAAAATATGGCCTGAAAATGAAAATATTTTCGAAAAAGATAATTTAAATGAAATCATTATTATTTACGCTACTATTGAAGAAAACGCCGAGAAGATAAAAAGATTTGGCGATATTGACCAGGTCAATGAAATAATCGTTTCGCCGTTCAGCTTTGATGATTCGCAATTTGAGGTTAAAGGCGAGAGTTTGGCGCCTCAGCCTAAAGCAGGTTTGTTAAATGGCGCGGGGCAGCCTGAAGCTAAAGTTATGGCGGCAGCGGGCGGAGAGGTTTTGAATGTGAAAACTCAGGAAGCGGCTCAGGTTTCTGTTACCGCCGCGTCCAGAGCAACCGCGGCGGCAGCGCCTCCGGCAGCCGGAGCGGGCGCAGACCACGGCGATATGAGCCAGCAGACTCTCAGGGTTGACTTGAGCAAACTTGATAATCTGATAAATTTGATCGGTGAACTTGTAATTATAAAAGCGAATTTTTTCCAAATCTCAAACCAGCTTAATAAAACATTTTTAAATAAAAAACTTATATTCAAGGTCGAGGATAACATTTATAATATAAACAGGCAGAAGGAAGAGTTGGGCGAGCAGTTTGAAATTCTCGAAAAATTAAGCGAAATAGCTCATTTAACGGGATGTTCTTATAAAAAGACATCAGCCGCTGAACAATTAGGCGACAATCAAAATGTAACAGCTGATTCGCTGATACTTTCGCTCAGGTTAAATAACCAGAAAATGATGTCATTTTTTGACGGATTGACCGAAGCGCTTCAATCGATGCAGGCGGAAATAAAAAACATATTTAAAAATGAGAACTATATAATTGATTTAAATACGGCTACATATAAATTAGGGAAAATAATAAACAGCCTTCAAACCGGTATAATGGACACTCGAATGGTTCCGGTCGGACAGCTGTTCAGGCGTTTCCAGAGGGTCGTTCGCGATCTTGCCAAAGCTCAGAATAAAAAAATTAATCTTGATATTTTCGGCGAAGAAACTGAATTAGATAAAAAAGTTATTGATGAGTTAGGAAACCCTTTGACCCACATAATAAGAAATTCAGTCGACCATGCGGTAGAGGCTCCTGAGGAACGTGTCAGAAACCAGAAACCGGATACCGGCACAATATCATTAAATGCTTACCATGAGGGTTCTAATATTTGTATCGAAGTAAAAGACGACGGACGCGGCATTTCAAGTGAAAAAGTCCTGAAAAAAGCCATCGAGCGTGGAATTATTTCGGAAATTGAATCCGCCGGACTGACCCGCCAGGAAATAATAAATTTGATATTTATGCCTGGTTTTTCAACCGCTGAAAAGGTTACAGATATTTCAGGGCGCGGTGTCGGCATGGATATCGTCAAAAAATCCGTCGAGACACTTAAAGGCTCGATTGCAATATTTTCCGAAGAAGGCGCCGGTACCAGGATTACAATAAGACTCCCGCTGACGCTCGCTATAATTTCAGCTCTGCTTATAAGAATAAAGAACGCAGTTTTTTCAATACCATTAGAGTCGGTTCTGGAAATTATAAAATGTTCTAAAAAGGACATGTTCCAGGTTGAAGGTAAGATGACGGTTAAACTGAGGAATAAAATACTTTCAATAGTTGAGCTGGCTGATATGATTCAGGTTGAGCAGCGTACAACGCAGAGCCAGAATTTGACTATAGTTGTTATAGCGTCGGCGACTAAGATGATAGGAATATGCGTCGACGAACTGATCGGTAAGGAAGAAATAGTAATAAAGTCGCTTTCCGACGATTTTAAAAAAGTCGAAGGTATTTCAGGCGCTTCGGTTTTAGGCGACGGTACGGTTTCGTTAATACTCGACGTGCCGTCGATAATAAGGCGCGCCATGAATATAGAATAAAAGACAAATGAGAAATAAATAGGTAGATGAAATGAACAATTATTCAGACGGATTCGATGAAGAATTCAGGCAGCTTCAAATTATTTATCTGGAAAGCACGATAGATAATTTCAATAATTTTTTGGATGTGCTTGTCAAAAACCAGAAATTAAATAAGCATTTTGACGTCAACGAAACGTTTCGCCTTATTCACAGTTTGAAAGGCGCCGCCGGCAGCTATGGCTTTAATATTTTTACTAAAACTGCCGCTAGCTTCGAAAATGTACTGGCCGCGGTTAGAGATAAAAAAATTCCATTGACAGATGACATTACATCGTTTACAATAAATGTAATTGAGATAATTATTGATACGTTTACTGATGTGAAGGGTTTGTTCCTTCAAAATATGGATTATGAGTTACTTGGACTCAGGCTGCTTACGGAGTATGAAAAATCATTAAAAAATTGCCATACGCTGGTTAATTTTTATAATAAATCTGCTGTTAAGGCGGTGTCGCCGGCCGGCAAAGAGTTAGAAAAAGATAAAGAGAAAACTCGTGAGAAAATTGATAAACCGGCGGCAGCTAAAAAAAATTCGAATGGCATAAAATCTGCCATATTGGTTTATAATTCGAAGTTTGTAAAAAATATACTTTCGGCGGCTTTAAAAAACAAAAATTACGAGGTTTTTGAGACTAAGTCCGGCATCGAAGCTTTGAATAAGTTATATGAAAAAAATTATAATCTGCTCATAACGTTCCAGTTAATTGAAAAATTGAGCGGCCAGGCGGTTTGCGCAAGCGTGAAACTCACTCCGGATTTAAACGGCACCAAGGTGGTATTCATTACGTCAGAAAAAAAAGTGAAATTTGGCCACGATATCGAACCGGATTATTTTTTAACCGTGGATGACAGCCTGGGAGTGAATATTGAAAAAATATTAAAGGAGATTGAATAATAACGTGCCAGAATATACCGACGCTATTTTTAAACAAGAAGATTTTGAATATTTAAGGGTGATAGCGCATAGAAGTTCTGAAGAAGCTTCTCATGTGATATCAAAGTGGCTTAAGCATGACGTTACGATAAAAGTTTCGAATGTCAATATCACAACGGTCGAAAGAGTCGGCGAAAACTTAAATATTGACGACGATATAGTATTCGCGACTGCGACCGAGCTTGTCGGCGATATAAAAGGCCATTATCTCTTTATTTTTAAGATGGAAGACGCCTTTAAAATGGCGGATATGATTTTAAAACGGCCTATAGGGACGACTAAAACGACTGATGAAGTCGTGCAGTCCGTGATATTGGAAACTTGCAATATTGTAGGATCGTCATTTTCTAATTCATTGGTCAGAATGTTATCTGTACAGCTTATGCCGTCTGCGCCTTCGATCTGCTGCGATATCGGCGGAGCTGTAATGGCAAGTATTCTGGCTGAATATGCATGCCTTGGCAATGAGTTATTTTTTATAGATACTGAATATTGGCATAAGGAAAGTAAGATCGAAGGATATTTTTTCGTTCTGCCGACGCCTGATTCGATACCTTTAATATTAAATAAAATTGCTGGTGGTAGGAATGACAAATGAACAATTGATCAACATAAATATGGCGGAATTTAAAGTGGCTAAAGCGCCGGGAACTATGAGGACTGTCCTTGGTTCCTGCGTCGGTATTTTTCTTTATGATCCGCATGCGAAAATAGGCGGGCTTTTGCATATAATGCTGCCCGAACATCCTTCCGACGGCAGCGCTTATAATAAAGCCAAGTTCGCTACGAGCGGTATCCCGCTTTTGATTGACCAGATGATGCAGGCAGGAGCTCAAAAACGTAACTTAATATGCAAAATTTGCGGCGGGTCTAAGATGTTTTCCGGTTTTTCCTCGAATACTAATATCGATATCGGAAACCGCAACCAGTTAGCGACTCAGCAGGTATTAAGGGATCATGGAATCAAAATATCGGCCAGCGACCTTGGCGGGGCTACCGGAAGAAAAATAATGGTTGACCTTTCGAACGGGTCTATACATATTTTTCATTTCAATGTCGGCGAAAAGGTGATATAATTTGAATTCAGAAATAAAAAACGGAAATTTTGTTTATTATAAAATCGATGAGGACCTCGATGAAAAACTGGCGTTATTTTTTTATGATGATTTGAACGCTTATGTTTCATCAAAATATTTTAATTATGTTATTGACATTTCTGATAATGTTAGTGTAGAATCAATAAAGTTTTTCAGCCTTTTACTTTCGCTTTCTACTTTTTGCAAGCATAATAAAGGCAATGTGATTGTTGTGACTAAAAACGGCGAAATAAATTCTTTGATAAATGCATTAAAGCTTGGAGAATCGTTTAAGGTTAGCGACAATATAGACAAAACCCTTAAAAGCTTTTCTAAAAAATAAACTGAGTCAGTAATTTTATAAAATTGTTGTTTTTAAAATTAATGAAAAAGGAATAATGAAAATGCCGAATAAGAGAATATTAGTTGTTGACGATGCTTTAATTATGCGAATGATGATAAAGGATATCTTTTCAGTTTCAGGTTATGAAGTGTGCGGCGAAGCGGTCGACGGGCTTGATGCTATTGAAAAATATAAGCAGTTAAAGCCGGATCTGGTGACTATGGACATAATTATGCCGAAATGTACCGGCATAGAAGCTTTGAAAGAAATTATAAAATTCGATAAGCAGGCTAAAGTAATTGTAGTGACTGCGATCGATCAGCGCGAGGCATTGATGGATGCCATAAAAAGCGGCGCCAAAGATTTTATAGTTAAGCCGTTCGACGAAGAAAGAGTGCTTTCGGCAGTATCAAAAGCTTTGAAATAAAATTTGAAGCGGATTTGCTTAAGAGTTATCATTTTATGATGTTTTTAAATAATATTTGGAGAAAATTATGGAAGGCAGTAAGATAACGGTTTTAGTCGTTGACGATTCGCCGCTAATGCGCAAGATAATAACTGATATGCTTGAAAATTCGCGCAGATTTAAAGTGCTCGATACGGCTCAGAATGGAAAAATCGCTCTTCAAAAAATCGAGATGTTAAACCCTGACGTAATAACCATGGACGTCGATATGCCGATAATGGACGGTTTTACCTGTCTTAAAAAGATAATGGAAGACAATCCCCGGCCGGTAGTTATGCTGAGCGGTTTAACACAGGAAGGCGCACATCTTACCATAAGATGTCTCGAAGTCGGAGCATTCGATTTTGTTTCAAAGCCGCTCGGCGGACTGGCGCGCGATATTCAACAGATCGGCGATGAGCTGATAGAAAAACTGATTGAAGCCTATCAAACACGTTCGCGTATTTCGAAACGTTTGAATCCGCAGGTAACGATTACTGAGAGAACTGCGCCCAGGGCTATTTTACCGTTAGGTGCTGCCGTTGAAAAGAAACAAATCGCATCCAAGCCGTTTTCGACGCTTGCGGCAAATTCGCTGGTTGTCGGAATAGGCATTTCAACCGGCGGCCCGGTCGCATTAAGGCAGGTCATTCCACAGCTGCCGCCTGATTTCCCGGGGGTAGTTCTTGTGCAGCATATGCCTGATACTTTTACTAAGGCATTTGCCGATAGATTGAACGCCGAATCGCAGGTAGAAGTTAAGGAAGCCGAAGACGGGGATCTTGTCAGAACCGGAAGAGTGCTCGTGGCGCCCGGAAATTTTCATATGCGCGTAAAAAAAGACAAAGGTTATTTGAAAGTGGTGCTTTCAAAAGAAGATACAGTTTCAGGGCATAGGCCTTCAGTGGATGTGCTTTTTAAATCGCTTGCCGAAGAAGTCGGCGATAAGACCGTGGCAGTTATTATGACCGGTATGGGGCGTGACGGCGCTACCGGACTTGGTTTGATAAAAAACGCAGGAGGCCGGACGCTTGCTCAGGATGAGGCTTCATGCACGGTTTTTGGAATGCCTAAAGTGGCAATAAAAGAAGAGGCGGCAGATGAAATAATTCCGCTTAATAAAATCGCTTCAAGGCTTGTTAGTATAGTTAATAAAAAATAGGAGAGAGAATTTTAAATTATGAAAATTGAGTATATTAACCCTTTTATTGAGGCTGTCACCTATGTCATGAACCAATTTTCCATACAAAATATCACGATAGCCAAAAATAAACTTGCGGTAATCAGCGAACCTATAAAAGCTAAAGGCGTCGCCGCGGTCGTCGGATTGACGGGCCAGTTAAAAGGCCGCGTTATTTATGATATGTCAGAGGATACGGCGTTAAAAATAGTTTCTAAAATGAACGGCGAGGAATTTAAGGCTTTTGACGATATGGCGCGTTCCACTATAAACGAACTCGCGAATATGATTACCGGAACGGCTGTAACTAAATTGACAAATTCAGGCTATACTTTTGATCTCACTCCGCCTTCGCTTTTTACAGGGATCGAAGTTATTATCACCGACGCAATGCAGTTAAAGCACCTTGTAATTCCAATCACGACTGAATGCGGCGAGATGAATTTGAATGTCGCGCTGACGGATAAATAATCAGTTGATTTTTAAAATATTATAATAAAAAACATTAATAATATGATTTTATAATTATGTGATTAGTTAATTATCAGGCACGCCATGATTTGTACGGCGTGCTTGTTTTATATAAAATAAAAAATCGGCGGTGTTTTTTATGCTTTATCCCGGAATAAAAAAAGATATAGACAAAGCGCTTGAATTTCATAAAAAAAATGCGCCCGGTCTTATAATCGGTGTTTACATGGTAGATTATGCGCTGGAACTGCTTGATGGAATTTACCCTGATCGCAACTCATACACGTTAAACGCGTTATGCGAAACGCGCGTATGCCTTATCGATTCCATTCAAATTATGACCGGCTGTACGGTCGGAAACAAATATTTAAAGCTTAATGCTATGAAAAATGGCCGTTATGCCCTGATTTTATATAACCGCGACACATCTTTAGGCTACAGAGTTTATATAGATTTGTCAAAAATAGATAAGGAAAAATATCCGCAGCTTTACGCTTTTTTTGCCAAGACCAGGGATTATAAGAACGCAGTGCGCAAGGAACTTTCTAAAGCCACAATCGAAGAATTTTATACGGTTGAGCGCGGAATATTTTCATATCAGAAAGTAAAAGTAAACGTTCCGGCTAAAGATCCGCTGGAACCGGCTAAAATTTGTGAAATTTGCGGCGAATCTTATTTGTTTTTGGAAAAGCCTTTGAACCCTGAAAGGGATATATGCCCTTACTGCGAGCAGAAATTGCTTAAAAATGAGGTTTTCGAAGTCATAAGTTAATTTTTTGCAGGCTTAGTTATTATTGAATAATATTTATAATTTAAACGTTTCACCGTAAATTTCTTTAAATATGTCGTTATAGATAAGTTTAGCCGCTTGAAAGTTTAATTGTATTTAACGATCAATCGCGGATATTATTATTGGAAAAGAGCATTAATTATGTCTAAAATCCTCGGCATCGATATCGGTATGGGAACTACCGATGTTTTTTTATATGATACCTCTAAAAATATCGAAAATTGCATAAAATTCGTCATTCCCACGCCTTCGAGACGATATAGAAGCTTATTGAAAAAAATAAACTTTACAGGCTCTGAGAAAATTCATATAAGCGGCGATACGATAGGCGGCGGGCCGCTGGCGCACGATTTGATAAAATTGGCTGAAAAGAATAAAGCCGAAATTATAATTGACCGCAAGGCGGCTTATACCATAAGAAATGATATAAGCGAGGTTAAGGGCTTCGGAATAAAAATTAGCGATGAATTGCCTGCGGATTCACCGGCTTTAAAATCGGCAGGCGGTCTTGATTTTAACGGCATTAAAAATAGTTTTTCCGTCCGGGATAATGATATTTATATGAATTTTTCTGAAATCGAGCTGCCGTTTTTGATTAATTTTTTTGAAAATGCCGGCGAAGATATGCGCTTATTCGACGGAATATGCGTTTGCGCTCAGGACCACGGAATTTGTCCGAAAGAGATTTCAGACAGGTTGAATAGGTTCAGTGAATTCAAAAAAATACTGGAAGGAGCCAAGACTCCGTCGCCGTATTCTTTCTGTTTTAAAAAAGGCATGGTACCTGAAGTTTTTTATAGATTAAAAAGCGTTGAAGAACGCGTTAATGCTTTTATGCCTGATTTGCCGGCAATAATAATGGATTCGTCGCCTGCCGCGCTTCTCGGCTGTTTCGCTTTTATCGAAGAGTACGCCGGTTTATATAAAAAAAACCTCGATGAACCGTATTTGATGGTTAATATGGGAAATAATCACGCCATTTTCGTTGTCGTCGAAAAAGAAAAAATACTTGCATTCTATGAGCATCATTCGTGGGTTTATGATGAAATGCCCGCGAAATTGGAGGAACATATAAAACGATTTTGCGACGGCCGGCTTCCTTCTGAAGAAATATTCGATGATGAGGGTAACGGAGCTATATATTTTGAGCCGCCCGGCTTTAAAAATGTAAAAAATATAATTGTCACAGGCCCTAACAGAAACATATTCATGAGAACTAATCTGAACGTTTATTATTCGTCTGTCGGCGGCGATATGATGATGTCCGGCCCTATAGGAATGGCAAAAGCATTTCAAAGGCTGTATCCCGAAGCCTCGATTCAGGAAAATTGACTATTCGGTATGTTTATATAGAATTTGCCGAATCATTATCATTCTATGAAGCGATAATTTCGTGTAAGCTGAATTTTTCAAAATTTTTTGTATGAATATATGTTCACTGCCGGCCGCCCGGCAGGTTATTAATGAAATATGGATTTTAAGTTTTAAAATATGGTGATTTATTGATGCCTTTAAAATATAGAGTACGTTTTATCTGTAAAAATGAATGCTTTTTATTTATTTTAGCTCCGTTATTTATACTTTTAAGCGTTTTTTTCATGTTCCGGGCCGCTTTTGCGGCAGAGCCGGATACTGCCGAAAACGCTTTCAGAAATTCAAAAGTTTCGATAGCAGTGTGGGATTTTCCGCGGATACCGCATCCGGATAATCCAAACGATCGTTTTAAATGGCTGACTGATATCTGCTGTGAATTCGAAAAACTGCATCCGAACGTAAAGGTCGATGTTACCAAACTCACCTGGAACCAGGGCGCCGAAAAAATAAAAATCGCTGTATTCGCTGGTGCGCCGCCTGATATCACATCTTCGGACCTTCCGGTAAAATATATAGAAGAAGGCCTTATCGAACCGGTCGATGACGCGCTCTCGAACGCGGACAGGAACGATTATTTCGGCTCGGCTCTTGACGCTTTTACTTACGACGGCAAAACTTACGGCTTCCCGTGGGCTCAAAAAACCGATTATATGTATCTTAATAAGAAAATATTCGCCAGGGCGAATGTTATGCTGCCTAAAGACGGCTTATGGTCCGGCGCCGAATTTTTGGATAAGATGAAGGAAATTTCTAAATCTCTTAATATCAGGCCGTTTGGTTTTTGTATCGAGCCGGAGCAGTCTGCGGACCTTCCTTTAATTTTTAATATCAACGATACTGCTTCGAATATGCTCATGCCCGTAAACGCATATCTGCAGGCGGCATATCTGCACTCTCTGATCCATAAAGAAAATATTTCGGCAATTGAAACCGGCGGGTTAAAATCTCGGGATATATGGGTGGCATTTAAGGAGAGGCAAAATCTCGCATGTGCCCCGTTTGGCATATGGGCGCTGCCGGCTTTGGCGAAAGATAAAAATATCGATTTTGATATTGCGCAGTTTCCGTCATGGGACGGCGGCATTAAAGGGCGGAAATTTTCTTATTCGTCGGTTATCGGTTTTTTCATATTTAAGCAAAACGATCCGGCTAAACTTTATTATTGCAAAAAACTGGCGGCTTTTATAACTGATTCCAAGAACCAGTCAATAATTAAATATTACGGCCAATTTCCGACGCGCAAGTCGCTGGCGGGAATTTATTCGGATACGCCGCTTATGAAGAAAGCATTTGAACTTTTTGAATATGCCGCGCCTTATATATCGCATCCGGCGATTGCTAAAATTGACGAATCGGTAAAGGCAGGGGTGCAAAAAATACTTTTAAGTAAAGATATGAACCCGGAACAGATAAAGGGGCAGTTTTCAGAAATCACGGAAAAAGTAAATGCAATAAAGTCAAGTTATGACGAGGCGCGTAAAAATTCTGGGGCTGGTTTTATAAACCTTGATTCGGTTAAGGTCTTTTGCGTGCTTATTATGATATCGGCGTTGGTTGTAGCCGTTAAAATGAAATATTTCAGGCTGCTTGCTGCGGATATCGTAAAAAATAGGGATGCATACATATTTTTAATACCGGCGCTTGCGGTTTTCCTGATTTTTTTTATAATACCGGTTTTTCGGGGAATCTTAATAGCGTTTCAGGATTTTAAATTCGGCACCGGCATGTTCGAACGGCTTTGCGGCCTTAAAAATTATGAATTTATATTCACTGACCGGGTTTTTTTAAAGGCGTCGCTTAACACATTAATATATACAGTGTTCGTGGTGCCTGCAAATATTGTCATTGCGCTCGTACTGGCAAGCCTTTTATATAAATTGTCGGAGCGCGTTCAGACGATATTCAAGGGCGCTTTTTATCTGCCTGGTGTCATTTCTATAGTCACGCTCTGTATTGTGTGGCGTTATATTTTTGATTTTAACAGCGGCGTCTTAAATATAGCGCTTAATTATATTTTCGGCATTAAGCCCCTGCAATGGATTACATCTCAGGAATTGTCGCTTCTTTCCATAATTTTATTTACCGTTCTGAAAGGTCCGGGCGGCGCGCTTCTGATTTATCTTACAGCGCTCGTGAATATACCGAAGGATTATTATGAGGCGGCCTCTATCGACGGCGCCGGTCCGATCAGGTCTTTTTTCAAGATAACGGTTCCTTTGCTTGCGCCGCAGACAATGTTTTTGGTTATCACCCTTACGATAGACGCAATGCAGGTATTTGCGCCGGTGATGCTTCTTACGGAAGGCGGTCCGGCTAATTCATCGGAAGTGGTGGTGCACAGGATTTATAAAGAAGCCTTTAACAACCTTAATATCGGCGAGGCTTCAGCAATGTCGGTTGTGCTGTTTATAGTTATACTTGCGGCATCGGTTATACAATATAAATATTTCAGGTATGATTATTATTAATACCGGTTTAAGTTAATAAGCGCGTGAAGTTATTATGCCGATAAGAATAAACCGTAAGTTATATATATTCAGTTTCCATGCATATTAAATGATATAATTGTTCAGGCGGCTGAATTTAAAGATCGGGTGCCGCTGCATTAAAAATTATTTCTGACTTTAAGAATCTGATAAAAAAGGTTATTGATGAAAAAGATAAAATATATTCAAATTTTAATATATTCACTTCTTATAATATGGGCGGGCTTCACACTATTTCCGCTCGCATATATGTTTTATTCATCTATGATGCCGCCGGATGAAATAAAAACAGGCAGTATCGATGTTTTGCGCAACCTGAAAAAAATCACGTTTGAAAACTACAGGAGCTTATTTGAAAGTTCTTCGATGTTTTTGTGGTTTGTAAATTCTCTCATAATATGCGGTTTTGTGACGGTTTTACAACTTTTATTAAACGGTATGGCCGGCTACGCGCTTGCGAAGAAAAAATTTGCGCTGCGCGACCATATTTTCTGGCTTTTTATAGCCGTGATGATGGTGCCGTCGCAGATCGTGTGTATTCCGACTTTTATTATGATATGCGACCTCAGGCTGATAGATACATACTGGGCAGTCATACTGCCGGCGCTTGTTTCGCCGTTCGGTGTCTTTATGATCAAGCAGTACATGGAAACGCTGCCGGATGAAATACTCGACGCCGCGAGGGTTGACGGCTGCTCGGAACTTGGAATGTTTTTTAAGATAGTAGTGCCGATGTCGTTTCCGGTATTCGCCACTTTAGGCATTTTCGTATTTATTTCGACGTGGAATTCGTTTTTATGGCCGCTTCTGGTTCTGTTTTCTGAAAATAAATACACGCTTTCGGTCGGCCTGGCGACTTTGCAGGGCCAGCACACCATTAATTACGGCCTGCTTATGGCAGGCGCGGCTGTTTCGGCGATACCGATATTTTTGATATTCATGTTTTTTTCAAAATATATAATAAAGGGCGCTACTGAAGGAGCGGTTAAAGGATGAAAAAGAAAGGGCAGGCCGTCATAAAAACAGGAAAAGTATTTGTCGGCGCGGATTGCGGCGGGACTAAAATATCCGTTTCGATAATAGATGACGCGAAAAAAATAAAATGCTGCGGCAAATTGAATGTGTCAGGAAATATTGCTTCGATGGGCGGCGAAAAAGTCGCTTTATCGATTATTGAGTTTATAAAAGACAATAATCTTGACAAAGATGTGTGCGGGTTTACCGCGGCGCTTGCCGGTTATTCAAATCTTGAGGAACTTTTAAAATTTAACGGCACTATCGCCGCCGACTTTTCAAGCTTAAACCCAGGTAACTTTTTTGCAATGCCCGATTATGAAATATTTTTTAAATACAGGTGGAAAGATTTTAAAGCTGTAAAATCAGCAGAGGACGTTCCGGAAATAATATTAATCGCAGGTACAGGCTCGCTTATAATCGGCCGAATGGCTGATTGTTCCGGAAATACAAATACTATGCGAGTTTTTGGGCGCGGCGCGCTTATTTCCGATCCGGGTTCCTCATTCGATCTGGGACTTCGTTTTATAAGGCGTTTTTTAATCGAGCACGATTTGAAAAAAGCGGCGCCGGAGCTTTACACTCTGCTTGAAAAGGCAGGTTATTGCGATGTGCACTCGCTTATAAACAAAATAGACCAGGGTTCGCTTAATTACCGCAAAAATATAGCGTCGCTCGCGCCGCTGATGACTGCCGCGGCTGAGGCAATGCCCGACTCGCCTTATAATGAAGAACTAAAACAGGCGTGCTGCAACTTGATCGCCGGCATAGCAAGCGTCGTCAACGAATTCAAAAAAGGAAGAAAAAGCGGGTTTGAATGCGCTAATGTATTGCTTAACGGCAGCCTCGTACTGAATTCAGGTTATTACAAGAAAATTTTAATTAACGGTGTTAATAAGCAATTAAAAGATATTAAATTTAATTTTTTTGACGCGCCGGAAGATGTTTCATCGCTTTGCGCGGAATATTCGTTATTCAAACACAGGGAGAGTTGCAATGATTGATTATAAAGACTTGAAGACCGAAATGCGCAATTCGGCTTCTACGAATCTTGATCTGATGTCGACGGCGCAAATTTTAAATTTATTTTATGAAGAAGATAAAAAATTAATCGAGTCAGTAAAAGCGGAGCATGAAACGCTTGGCGGCATAATTGAAAAAGCTTTTGAATGCGTTCGCGGCGGCGGCCGAATTTTTTATGTAGGCGCAGGCACGTCGGGAAGGCTTGGCGTGCTTGACGCTTCCGAGATAAAACCGACCTTCGGGATCAAGAAAAAGATTTTTATCGGCATTATCGCCGGCGGACGTACCGCCCTTACTAATTCGGTCGAAGGCGCCGAGGACATAAAAGATGACTCCGTGAAGCAGCTAAAAAAGTATAAATTTGGCGCTTCAGGCAAAAAAGATATGGTAATCGGCGTTACGGCATCGGGCGTTACGCCTTTTGTGCTCGGTGCGCTTGAATACGCAAAAACGTCAAACTGCGCTAACGCTTTAATAACCTGTAACATGGCCGTAAAAAATAGTTATGCCGGACAATTTGATCAAATAGCGGCGCTTGCTGTCGGCAGTGAAATAGTATCCGGTTCCACCCGCTTAAAATCCGGTACTGCAACGAAAATGGCGCTTAATATGATTTCCACGACGGTAATGATAAAACTTGGAAAGGTTTACGAAAATTATATGGTCGATCTTACGCCGAGTTGTAAAAAGCTTGTCGAACGCGGCTGCCGGATTCTGATGGAATTATGTAAAATAGACCGCGCAGAGGCTGGCGAATTATTGCAAAGAGCCGGCATGAATGTTAAAACGGCGATTTTAATGCATGAAAAATCGCTGACTTTAAAAGAAGCGGTAAAATTATTAAAAAAGAACGATGGTTATTTAAGAAGGGCCATTTCCGAATTAAAGTGATTTGAAGGAATTTTAAGTATGGATGTGTTTGAAAATATCTGCCGGAGTTGTCATAAAAAAGTATCCGATTCGGGTTCGCGTTCATATTACGGCGTACCTTATTGTAATTGGTGCTATTACAAGATAGTTCTGGCAAGGTTCGCGGCCTTTTTAATAGACATGGTAATATGGCCGTTTATATTTATGTTTATCGTTTTTTTCATATTGCTGATTTTGTTTGATACGATTAACGCTTTCGCTAAAACATCGCTTAATATATTAAAGCTTGGCGATTTTGCGGGACCGGTTATGGTTTTTCTGTCATTTATGTTTAAGGATATTGCAGCCGGCAGGAAGTCGATCGGAAAAAAAGTTGCGGGCCTTAAAATTATAAGCCGCCGTACCGGAGCGCCTCCTTTGTTAGCGGAACTTATCAAAAGAAATGCGGTTCTTATGGTACCTTTTGTATGGCCTTACGCCGCCTGGCAGATTTTAAGAAACGGCGTCAGCATTTGCGACGAACAGGCAGAAACAGCAGTTGTTTTCGAAAACGATACCGCGGCCGAAATGCTTTTGAGTAGCTGCAATATAAAACGCGCCGTAATGCGGAAAGAAATCGAGCAGGGCGCTGATAACTATTTAAAATCAATGAAGCAGGAAAGTAAAAATCCGGTCGGCAAAAATTTAAGTGAAAAAATTCTGCCGGTTCTTGAAGTTGCGGTGGACCGTAAAAATCTCAGAATATATACTGAAAATCTTGATCAATATAATCCCGAGACAGGTGAAGATTTTAATAATGTGGCGGCTTTTCTATTTCAGGATTCATTTTTTATCTCGATTGACAAAAAAATAAGCCGTTATGATATAAGTTCACAAAAAGTAGTTTCAGAAATACTGCATCCGGACTATAACCGTATTTTATTTGAGGCCGGGCTTGATAAATTAGACAGTATAAGTCTGACGCCGTTTTGTGCGCTTGACGAAAAGCGCATTCTGTGGTTTTTAAGAGGTTATGACAGCGGCCTTGAATTTCTAGCAGTGCCGGTAGTTTTGATGTTTACGGATTATATGGAAGAATGGTTGACTATTAAGCCTCTTGACGGTAACTTGAAAATGGATGGCACTGCCCCAAAAAAAATCCTTAAAACCGATAATTCTGAATTATTCATATTGCAGGGAGATTTTGACGCCGGCGCTGAAGCGCATATCGACGAGTTTATTATGCAGGATATTTTTTATTCTATTGATGTTTCAAATAAGATATTTAAACCGCTTGCCCTGAAAAAAATCGATGATTTCCAGCCGCCTGATGTTTATTTTCTTGAAGCGTGTGATTACAGCATGATGAAAATACTTTCTGATTTCCAGGAAAAAATTCCTGGAAAACGTATTGAACGTTCGTTCAAATGGCATCCGGCCGATGATATGGGAGAGGCGTATACTGTTTTAAATGAAAGAAGCGGCAAGTCTAAATGCTTATGTTTTTCAATCAGCGATCATAAAGAAAATGCGGGCCTCGTGTCGGAGCTTAAGAGCGCAAACTGCTCAAATCTTTTATTGACCGCTAAGTGCCGTGATATGGTTATCCTGGTTGACTTTATATCAAGCCACCGCCATGTTATTTTCAGATGCTGGAAATTATCGTAAAGCTGAATTTATGTTCATGACTTGAATTCAGCTTTGGTTTCGCGATTATATTGGCGGCAAGTTTTGAGCCCGTAAAATTGAAAATAAAGATTTTGAATTAAAGATATTGCTAAAAATCAATAAATCTGGTAATATAAAAATATGAACAGAGTGAGAGATTATTTTCAGAATTTAATAAACGATTCACGGTTTTCATTTATTTATGAACATATAATAAAGCCGTTTTTAGGGACCGCATTTCTTTCGATATTCTTTTTCATAATAATATATTATAAAAACGAGGAATGCAGTTTTAAAGATAGCTTTTTTTATCTTTATTGCTTTTTTATTCCGCTCGCGGTCAATCTGGCGGTTTCATTTCTTGACTTATCGAAACAGAAAAAAGGCGCAGTTTATGGAATGTCAGTTGTCGCCGTTCCTTTTTTGGCGATAATCACCGCGCAGCTTTTTTCTAAATATTCATTTTATCCGGCTTTTTATCGTGAATTTCAGGCCAGCGGCTCGTTTTATCTTTTATATATAATGCAGTCCGTTTTTTTTGTTATAGGCGGAATGTTTCTCGGCCTTATTGATGAATTTATTTTTTCCTCCGAAAATCCGGCTGAATTAAAATACCTGTCGGGCGGCAGCGGCGGCAGCCAGCTCAGCAAATCGAAAAGGCGTAAATTAAAAAAGAAAAAGCGCAGCAGCCAGAAGCTGGATGAACAAAAAAATGCAGTTTTAGATGAAATTATAAAAGGCGATGAATCCGATGACGCTGAAGATGAAACTGATAATGAGCCGACGGCGGAAAGTGATTCGGATGATACTGCCGATGAAAATAACGAAGAAGCTGATGAAGATAAGTCCAAAAATATAAACGACCCAAAAAAATAATTATTTTATTCCACCGCGAATGAAAGTTCTGTGCAAATTCCTGTCTGGTCATCTAAACGGTTATATATTTTAACGGAGCCGTTCACTTTTTTCATAAGCATTTCAATCATGCTCAATCCCAGTCCCAGTCCGTCTATTTCGCCTGTATTATATTTTTCGGCTTGATAGAACGGCAATAGTATTTTATCGAGCTGTTCCGGCGATAAATTTACGCCGTCATCGCAGAAACATATTTTGAGAGCCTTATTTTCAAGTATAAATTTAATTTTTATGTCCGGATAATTTTTAGGATGGAATTTTATTGAGTTATCGAATAATTCAGCGAAAATCAATTCTATCATCTCATTATTGGCCTTAACCTGTATATTTTCGCTGAATGTTTCCACGCCCGATATTACAACGGAACTTATATTTTCCATTTTTTTAAATTTATTGATTATTTCCAGAATATTATCCGGCGTGGTTGTGCCGGAACAATCAAGTATTTTTTTTGAGTCGACGAACTTAAGCATCTCATCGAGCTGCGAGTATAATTTTTTTATTCCGCTTGTTATAAGATAAATATAGTCTTTCAATTCGCCGGGACTTAGTTTTAAATAATCTGAATTTAGCAAGTCGATAATCCCTATCACTCCGGCAAGAGGCGTGCGCAATTTATGTGAAACCGCCGAATTGAACGACCACATGTTGAAGACTTTATTTATATTGTCGGTGACATCTGTCAATTTTATAAAATAACTGTCTTCGTTTAATTTTGATTTCAGCAGATTGGCCTGCAGCCAGAAACTCTTAGAAAGACTGGTTTCCGGCCTTAAAAATAAAAAACGGCTGCAAGTTTCTTTGGCTTTAGACCAATTATTTGTAAAATCGTTATTTTCAAAAATAATTTGATATTGCTTTGTAATTTCGCTGTAAAAATTAAATGGCAGCATTTTTTTTGAAATACCGATGTAATCGAGAGCTTTTTGATTGGCGTAACTTACCGTGTCCGTTTTGTCGATGATTAAATAGCCGTCATTTGAGTTTTCAATTACCCAATCAAGTTTTTTTCTTTCAAAATTAAATTTACGGTAACGGTTGAGCTGACATATATTTTTGACTCTGGTTTTTAATATATCGGCGTCGATCGGTTTTGTGATGAAATCATCGCCGCCGACTTCAATGCCCTTTATTATCGATTGTTTATCGCCAAGAGCCGTAACGAATATTACCGGAATGTCGAGGTTTTGCTTTCTGATTTCGCTGCATACAGTAAAGCCGTCCATGTCAGGCATCATTACATCGAGTAAGACAAGATCGATCGGTGTTGACGCGATTCTTTCGAGCGCTTCCCGTCCGCCTCCGGCAAATGTTATCATGTAATTTTCCGGCTGAGCTTTAAGGAGGCTTGCTATTAATTGTATATTTTCAGGGAAATCATCCACAAGCAATATCCTGAAATTAGAATCATCCATAATCGGGCTCCTTGATTTAATTATCATATAAATTAAGGCATTTAGTTGCGGTTATTAAAATTTTTAATCTGCGTTATTAATGCCGGAAAATTTTTCATGAACATGGACATTTTTTCAATATCGAAATTATTGGCGTATTCAAATATTCTGTCAGCGTATTTTTCAATTATCAGGACTGAAAAATCTGCGCCGAAGACCTTTAATAATTTACCGAAATTGGCTATTTCATCTATGAACCCTGTGCGGTTTGTTTTTTGCCAGAGCGAATATATATCGGTTTCAAGCTTTGAAATCATTTCAAGGTAGCGTTTATTTTGTGAAATATTTGAATAATAATCAGCGTTATTGATAATTTGATGGAATTCATCGTCTGAAATTCTAGTTTTTAGATTTTCCATTTCATTACTTTTGGGCAATTCTTTTTCGCATAAAATATATTTGGCGATTTCGGATTTCAATCCTGCCATTTTAAATGGCTTCATTATATAAGAATTAAATCCGGCTTCGATTATTTTTAATTTGTCCTTGCCGTAAACTGATGCTGTTACGGCAATGACAGGGATTTCTGCCATCTCCGGATCGCTGCGCATCATATTAACCGCTTCATATCCGTCCATTACAGGCATTCTAAGGTCCATCAACACGAGCGATGGCTTTATTTTTTTTGCGGTCTTAAAGGCCTCGAGCCCGTTTTCGGCTTCGATAATGTTCAATTCATGTTCGTTTTTTAAAAATTCCTTTATTATCTCGCGGTTGATGTCGATATCGTCAACGACTAATATAGTCGATTTTTTAAAACTCTTTATTGTCGTCTCAAATTCTTCAGCTGACGAGTATAATGTGCTTTTCACGTCATATTTCGAAGGTACAAATTTTATTTTCTTGAAAAATACTTCAAAAGTGCTGCCGATACCTTGCTGGCTTTTAATTTTTACTTCGCCGCTCATCATTTCGGCTAATCTGCGGGTGATTGCAAGCCCTAATCCAGTGCCGCCGTATTTTTTTGTATTCTGGCCGCTCTGCTGCGTGAAAGGAATAAAAATCTTTTCAAGATGTTCGGGGGCGATTCCGATGCCGGTGTCTTCGACTATAATGCTGAAGTCGCAGAAGATTTCCTGCGGATCATTAAAATTTTCGGCCTGGCATTTATAAACGGAATGTTTTTTTAATGATATTTTTATATATCCCTTTTCAGTAAACTTGACTGCGTTTCCTACAAGATTCAAAAGTATCTGCCGCATCCTGGCTTCATCGAGAATTATCAGGCCGGATAACTCGCTGTCGGTTTCGAAAAATAATTTAAGGGCTTTTTCTTCCGTTTTTATTGAGAATATTTTTTCGATTTCGGCGAAAAGCTCGGAAAAATTAAATGGCGCATAATTAATATTCATTCTTTGCGCTTCGATTTTCGAAAGATCGAGCAAATCGTTTATCAAGGTAAGAAGATTTTCGCCGCTGCTTTTTATAAGCTTGGCGTACATTTTATATTTTTCTTCATTTAATGATTTGAACAAAAGTTCAGAGAAGCCGAGGACCGCGTTTAACGGCGTTCTAATTTCATGGCTCATGTTGGCTAAAAATTCGGATTTCGCCATTGTAGCCATCTCAGCCTGTTCTTTGGCTGCTTTTAATTCCGTTGTGCGCTCTTCGACGCGCATTTCGAGTTCGGCGTTTAAATCGGTAATTGTTTTGACATATTTTTTTCTTTCGCTGATGTCCATAACTGAAAAAAGTACCGCGCTGATTTTATTGTTAGAATCGAAACACGGCGCGTATAAAATATCAAACCATAACTTGCCGAATGGCTCATAAGTCACTTCTTTTTCGAAGTGGAACTTGGAGCCTGAAAATGCGCTGGTTATATTTTGCCTGAAGTAAATAGCATGATCGGCCGGCATATAATCTATCATTGAGTCGCCGGGTTTTAATTCGGTTTTCAATATTCTATTTACCAGCTCGCTGCCGGCTTTATTAAACGCCTTTACTTTATAGTTGCTGTCGACAAGGTAAAGAGGCTGTATAGTATTGTCGAGGATCGCGCGCTGCGTGGATTCGTTATATATCAACTGATTTTCAGCCAGTTTTTTTTCCGTGATATTTTCATGCATTATTATGTAGTAATATATTATGCCGTTTATATCTTTTATTGGGAAAAATACTGATTTTAAGCAGACATTATTGTCTGGGTATTCAGGAGTGATTTCATGCGCATTATACCATAAGTCGGTTATAAAAATCGTTTCGCCGCCGCGCGCTTTGTTGAGTTCCGGCTGTAATCCAGCCCGCTCGAGAAGAGGGTCGGTAAATATACAGTAATTTTCGTCAGGTATTCCGCCGAAAATGTTTGCGACTTCTTTATTCGCTTTTATGAAAAAGCCGTCAGCATTAAAAATTAATATTGAATAAGGATTGTTTTCGATTATCGAATCGAGCATGTTACGCTCATTTAGAAGTGCAATTGCCGATTGCTTTTGCATTTGCTTTAATTCAGCTTCTATATTTTTTTGCGACGTAATATCATTGACTGAGCAATAAATTAATCCGTCGGCTTTATTGCTCAGCATGCGCCAGGCGAACCATTTTATTTTACCGTCGAAACAAAGAAACCGAGCTTCGAATTCATATTGTTCTTCGGAGACTGACAGGCCTTTTAATATGCTTGAAAAATAAGGGCGGTCGTCTGGAAAAATATAATCGGCAAGCTGCGTGCCGGCAAGCTGCGCCGCGGAAATACCCGCAGCGCCGGCAAAAAAATCATTCGCGCTTTTAAATTCACCCGCTATGTCAAGCAGGCAGAACATATTCGCGGCCAGCCTTAAAAATTCGGAATTGTTATAATTAATGTCGGTCTCAATATTCATCAAACTTTCCTGTGTCGTTTTTTATTGATATATGAACGTTAAATACTTTACTTATTATATCAAATTTAAGCTATAATATCAAATCTTATTGATTAAATTTAAAAATTATTGTCATGCGTATGTTATACTTTTTTATAATATTTGTTCTATTGCGGCAATATCCTTTAAATTTTCGTTTTTTACTTTATTCAATTCTTCGATTTTGCTTTTAAGATCGGATATTTCTAGCAGGTAAACTATTTTTAAAAGAATCATCAATTCGTCATAATATTCTTCTATTTTCCACAGCGGCTGCTGAAATACGAAATCGATAGTTAAAAACAGTGAAAGTTCGTGAGCAATTTCAAATAGAATGTTTTGTTCGGTTTTTTCCGCTGCGAAAGTTTTTCCTATGAAATGGAATTTTGGAAGCCTTTCTAAAAGCGTATTCACTAATTTATCGACACACGCGGCGTAATCGGTCTCAAAACTACTTATTATTTTGCGGCTTTTGTCTAAAAGCAGAAAATACTCGCGCGGTATACGGTTAGAGTCAAGCAGCTCGCAAATTTTGCCGGTTTCATTTGTAAGCTGCTGCTTGATATTAAACGAAGAATAAAAAATGTCATAAATATTTTTACGCATCGCTTCGGTAGAAAATTCGTTATTCAATTTAACTAATTTTTGGCCGCCGCTGTTTTTTTCAATATTAAAAAGGAATTTTACGGCGCCGCTCCACGCTTTTTCGTTGAAATTCCTTTTTAATACCTCTATATGGTTTTTGAATGAAAGCTTCAACTCTCGCAATGTTTTAATAGTCGAAAGCATTTCCTCGTTGCTCTTGTCGATTTCTTTTTGAATGTTATTATTGATCATGAAGTCTATTATGGTTTTTGTGTTGTTGTAAAGCGAATAAATATCGTTAACGATAGAGTATTCCATTATATTTTTTGAATTTTTCCTGATATTTTCCAGTTCGCCTTTTAAACAATCAAGCGGGGCCAGCCATTTTTCATAGTTGAAGATCTCGTATTCACCGGTTTTTTTCCCGTTTTGCTCGATTTTTATTTTCTTGTTGCCGCTTGCGTCATATGAAGTATTAATTTTTATTTCAGACGCATTTTTTTCCGCCATCTGGCGTGAAATGCATTCGATCGCGTCATGTGATTTTTTTTCTTCCTGTTTATATTCGCCGATTTTTTTGGCCGAATATGCAATTACGGCGTCGGCCTGGCAATTTACGCAGGCTGAAAGTTCTTTTGTAAATTCGGCGACCACATTTTTTACAGGTTCGCTTTCAATATAGCCTTTTTCATCGATCCTGTTCACTGCGCAGAAAAATTTAAGCTTTTTCTTTTTAGATAAAGTCAGTTCGTTTGTGAATTCCTCGTCAGACGCAGGTTTAAAAGATTTTTCGAATAACTCTTTTAAAATTTTAGCTTCGGAATTTTTGACGGTGCCGTTCGTGGCGTTAAAAATCCACAATAATACGTCAGTTTTATTGAGTATAATGTCTCTTGTTTTCTGGTCGTCGCCTTTTTCGGTTGCGGTGCTGAATCCCGGAGTATCGATTATATTAACTTTGCTTAAGTATGGGTCGGGGTAATAAAAGTGGATATATTTTATATCGTTAACATCGATAGTTAGTTTTTCCTTTTCTGTATGGTTGATTTTTTCGAATTCTTCAATTGAAATTTCCTTGAAGGTTTCGTCATTGAATTCGATCAATATTTTTTTGCGTTCGCCGTATTTCAATATCGAAACGGCAAGTGTCATTGGTTCGGGGCCGACCGGGATTATTTTTTCGGATAATATTGAGTTGATGAACGAGGATTTTCCGGAATTATATTCGCCGGCAACTACAAGGTTTACGAAAATGTCATCGCGCTGGAACCTGCTTATTTTATCTTCCAAATCGTATATGCGCCGGCGCAATTTTGCGTCCATATCTTTTGATATGTAGCGTTTTACATATTCACTCAGCTTTATATTATAAAATTCCGAAAATTTTTTTACGCTTGTGTATTCATTTGTCATAAATTTTGCCTGCCATAATAAATTAAAATTTTAATTCATGCATAAATTCGTCGTTGTATTTGTTTAATGAGTTAATTCGGTTAATACCTTCGGCTTTAATCTCATCGAGATGTATTAATGCTTTTTTCATTTTTTCAGATATTGCAGTGTTTTCATTTTTTGTGCTTAACGCCTCTGTCTTAAATTTTTCAAGCAAGGCAAATAATTCATCAAAACAGCTTTTAAAATTGAACAGACATCGCGATGCCGCGTCGCGCGCTGTTCTTTCGGCACTGCAGCCGCCGCAAAACAGCGAATCTATTTGTGATTTTAAAGCTTCAACGGTTTTAGGCGTATCTAAAAAAAATAAAAACTTATACTTGCGCAATGCCTGAAATTCATTTTCGTTTATTTTTAATTCGATGCTTTTTTTGACCGTGTCTAAGGCGTTGCGCGCGTCAAAATTATTAAAAAATTTTGACGAAGCATTCCTGACGCAAGCGATTATTATTTCGGCTTTGTCTTTGTCCGTTCCGTTTAAATTAAGGTTATTTAAGAAACTTTTCAAGGCATCTAGCTGGAGCGAAAAAAAATCCGTTATATTTTTAAATCCGTCTTCAGCGATGCGGCTGATTTCATGATAAAGGTTAGCCTCTATTTGCTTCAGGCTCGAACAGGAAGAAATAAATTTCAAAGTTTCGTCATGCGTTTTTTTTATAAAAGCTGAATTTTCATTTTCGAAGTTTTCATTTATTTTTTTCAGCCGTTCGTTTATCGTGTTTTTTAACATATCGTATGCGTTTATTAGGGAACAGGCGGTTTCTATATTCACGTTAATTGATTGTAATTCTTTTTGAACGTTCTGGTACTTCGCCTCGGCCTGTTTTATAGCTGCGTTTGTTTCCGCGATGTGCTGGCGTATTATTGCCATGATTTTATTTGAATGGCTTTTTATTATGTACTGCGCGCTGCCGTTTATTATTTTTTTTTGGATTTCGTTTGAAAATTGATTCATAAATCCGAGGTTGTCGGCTATGTTTTTTATGAACGGCGATTCGTTTACGCGGTCTTTTAAGTGATATTTGATTTCGGCGGCCTTGCTTTCCGAAAGCGTGATCTCGCCTTTTTCGAACCTGGCCATCAGTTTCGGGTAAATTGAAAATATCGGAGATACTGCGTATATATCGCCGCCGGCTATTATTTTTTCGCCGAAATCGCCGAGCGTTTTTTTAATGGATTTTATTGTAAAATTCTTGGCCTGTTCAATATTTTCTGAAACGTCTATTTTGGATACCGCTATTAAAATTTTTTCGGGCGCCGTCAGTTTTAAGTATTTTTCGAAAAATTCCCGGTCGCAGTCTGTAAAAGGCTGCGCCGCGCTTAATAAAAATATGACAGCGTCAGAGCGGCTTATCCATTTTTCAGTAATTTTACCGCGGTAAATATCCGGGTCGTTTATGCCCGGCGTATCGATTACGATAATATTTTTTAATATTTCGGCCGGATATTTTATTTTTATGGACTTGACTAGCATTGTAAACCGGCCGTTAACTGATATATATTCATGCAGCCGGCCTAAATCGTTGCTCGCGGTCTGGGCTGTTTTAATTATTTCTTCGGCGTTAAATCGGCTATTATTTTTTTCATAAATATTTTTTATCCACGGATTGATGACGAGATCGAAGTATGTGCCGGTAATGCCGTCGAGGCAGACCTGCTGGTTATTTATGAATTCCCATTCTTCTTTGGTATAGAAAAATGCCGTAAACTCAGGAGCCTGGCCGTAGGTTATTTCGGTTATTTTAGCGGTTTCGGGAATGTCCGATGCAGGAAGGGTTTCGGCGCCGAATATCATGTCGTTTAACAGCATCGACTTGCCGGCTTTAATCTGGCCGCAAACGCTTACGATGAATTTTTCGCTTTTTAAGTTTTCAATAATTTCATGAACCGATTTTTCAGTGATTTCACTTTCAAAAATCTTCAGCGGAATAAGCTTGTAAGCGATAAGCTTATTATAGTTTTCGATAATTTTTTCTTTTGCCAAAGAAAATTCTTTCATCTGTTGCATGGCTTAAATATATAATAAGTTAACGGCTTTGTCAATTATAAATTTTTGCCGCGGCTTAAGTATTTTTACATATTTTATATTTTTGACCGATAATTTGTTTTGCGGCTTTTATTTTGAATGTCGTTTTATTTTTATAACTATCAGGGAGTGATTATAATGAAGTTTATGTTATCGAAAATATTTTCTAAACGCGGGATGATATGCGTGAATATCATAATAACCTTAATAGCCTTGTTTTCAATATATAGTTCGGCCGTTTTATTTTTTAATACATCCGACGACACGGCTCGTCTCGACGAGACGCTCGATGCGCTCGCAGCGATTCTTGTGGCCTACGGCGTAGCTCTCGAGGAACGCGATGTCATATTCGAGTTATTTAAACTGGACGGGCGGACAGCAGATGCGGCTGAAAAAAAATCGGAATTGACGCATTTGTCGCATAGCTACGGCGGCGTCCTGGTCGTGCTGGGGCTTATGGTCGAAGTGATGATCGAGTTTTTAAAAATTCCGGCGCACATAGTCGATCTTAAAAGTTTCGAAAACCCGCTTTTTTTAATAGGCCTGGTTTTTTGCGCTCTTTCTATTCAATCCATAGCGAAGTTTACTTCACGCCTTGTTAAGGCTGATAATTCCCTGTAAGAAGCGCCGGCAATTTTTTAAATTATATTTATTGACAATAAACAAGTGCTATGCTACAATTTCTGCCTGGATTAGTCTTAATAAACCGGGTATTTTGTAATTATGAGATTGCCTTTTTATAAAAACCTAAAATTATATCAAAAGATAACCGTAGTGATATTTGCGATGGTGCTTTTAACTGCTATTCCGCTTTATATCGGCTATGATTATATTTTTAAGGAATCGTTCGAATTTTCGATCAATAAGCGCCTGACTGAAACGCTGGGCGTTATACATAATGTCATAGAAGATTATCACGGCCGCGCCCGGACGGCCGTCGGAATAATTTCATTTAACCGAGACTTCTGCGAGGCCGTGGCCTCCGAAAATACAGCTTATATATCCGAATATTTACAGGTTATTCAAAATAATCTTCTGCTTTCCATAATTGAAGTTTTTTCAAAATCCGGCAGGCTTTTGACCAGAATCGAGGGGAATAACCTTCAAAATTCCAGCTATTATACTTCTTCTGATCATAAAATATTAAAGGACGCGATAACCAGGCTTCGAAAATCCTGTGATGTTGAGTTTTCTAATTCGGCGCTTCAAATAAAGGCCATAATTCCTGTATTGAATCAGACTTCATTTGAACCGAACGGCGCTGTCATCGTGACTTATCCCATAAATCATTATTTTGCAGATCTATTGAAGTGTACCACCAATACAGATGTATTGATTTTCAACGAATACGGCGAAATCATGGCGTCGACGCTGTTAAACGATTCTGGCCAGCGGGCAACGCATAATATCATTTATCAGTCTGAAAATAAGCAAATAGAATCTTCCTGCCTGCCTGATTTTATATTTAATCATTCTCAGGGCGGCCTCAAGCAAAAATATGCAACGATAAGATTTGAAAATAATCTATATGCGGCGGGTTTTTCGCCTATTTATAAGAGCGACGGGCGTATCGCCGGGATAATTTCATGCGCGCTTCCGCTGGCGCGTTTGTATGAGACCAGGAATAAATATGCCAGCTTTTTAAATTATCTTCTGCTGGTAATCGTTATGATGGTTTTTGCGATCAGCTACATATTCAGCCGCGGGCTTACCGGGCCGCTGAATATACTTACGCAGAAAGCGCAGCTCGCAAAATCCGGAGATATCGAGTCGTTTGATATTCCGGTCAGCACGCGCGACGAAATAGGCACGCTGACCGACGCGTTTAATCAAATGACGTTCAGCCTGAAAATAACTATGTCGGAACTGCAAAACTCTAATAAACTATTGGACCAGCGCCTTTTTGAACTGCAAATCCTGTTCGACATATCGCAGAGCATTAATTTTGTCGCCGACACGCATGAATTGCTCGGAAAAATCCTGCAGAAAACAATTCAGGCTGTTTCAGCACACCACGCGTCTATAATGCTTTTGAATGATACGACCGACGAGCTCGAAGTGAGTTTGGTGCAGGGTATAGCGTCGCATAAAATTTCGGAAGCGAATGAAATAAAAGAAAGCGATGCCGCCCCGGAAGACGCGAAATCGCGGGTAAACGCCAAAATCAGGGCTGATATCGGTATTGCCGGCGCCGCGTTTAAGGCGGGCAAGCCCCTTCTTATAAATGACACTCAAAATGACAGCCGCTTTTATAAAAAACCAGAATCTGAATATCCTATAAATAGTATAATTTGCGTTCCGCTTTTTTCGAATAATAAGCCCTACGGCATTATTAACGTGGTCAATAAGGAGTCCGGCAAAGCGTTTACGGATACAGACCTTTGCATAGCGACCTCGATCGCGAATCAGGTATCGCTCATTCTTGAAAAAGTGAAACTTTACGAGCAGTCGATTACTGACGGAATGACGAAGTTATACATACACAGATATTTTCAGGCCCGCCTTGACGAGGAAATAGTGAGAGCGCGGCGATATAAGAGCAGCCTGACGCTTATAATGCTCGATGTAGACCATTTTAAGTCATTTAATGATACATACGGCCATCAAATGGGCGATGTCGTTCTGATTGGCGTGGCCGAGGTTATAAAATCAGTCATAAGAAGCAATCTTGATATTCCGGCGCGTTACGGCGGCGAGGAATTTGCGGTCATACTGCCTGAAACTGATATCGAAGGTGCTGTAAGGCTGGCGGAACGGATCAGATATGAAATTGAAAAGAAGGAATTCAAGCATTCCAATAAGACCGTTCATGTAACGGCAAGCCTTGGCATAGCTTCCTATCCGATTCATTCGGTTTCTAAATTGGATCTTATAGCCAAGGCCGACCTGGCTCTTTATAAGTCAAAGCAAAACGGCCGTAACCGTGTTTCGATATATGATAAAAACGAAACTGAAAGGTAATTAAAGGGTTTATAATCGGGATTTTTAATATTTTGGAGGAAATATGGCTAAAGAAATGAAAGCCGAATATTTGTTGTCAGCCAGGTCAGTCGAGCAGTTTCCGCGCGACCTTGGTTTTGAAGTCGCGTTTTTCGGCCGCTCTAACGTCGGCAAGTCGTCGCTTTTAAATACATTCACGGGGCTGAAAAAACTTGCTAAAGTCAGTGCAACGCCCGGGTGTACGCGTGAAATAAATTTTTTTCTGGTTAATAACAGGTATTATCTTGTTGATTTGCCGGGATATGGTTACGCGAAATACTCCAAAGAGGAGCAGAAGAGATGGTCGGATATAATAATGTCATATCTGAAGCTGCGTTCTAAATCGATTCTCGGCGCGGTTATTCTTGATATAAGGCGCGGCGTCACCGATCTTGATATAAATCTTTTTGATATACTGGTTGAAAATAACGTCAGATTTGAAATAATAGCCACTAAATCAGATAAATTGAAAAAAAGCGAGCTCCGTCCGTTTACTTTAAAATTGAAGTCTGAGCTCGAAGCGCTCGGACTTGAAAGCGATATTGTGCGCTTTTCTTCGGAAACCGGCGAAGGCCAGCGCGAGCTTTATAATTTAATTCAGAAACACTACCTTATGTTTAAAAACAAAGATAATTCAGACGACGAGGTTGAAGAAAACTTATGAACTATTGCGCCGGATGTGAAAAAATAAGTTCCGAACGTTCATATTACCCTTCGATTATATTGCGTGAAACCGAGTCCACTAATTATGATATCGAAAAACTTTTGAATTCGGGCTTAATAAATGACGAGCAGCTTTCCGGATTTCACGGCTACACTGAATTTGCTTTCATGCAGACAAAGGGGCGCGGCCGTTTTGACAGGCAATGGAGTTCCGGGCACGGCGGCGTATACCAGTCGACGCTTTTTTTCAAGGAATTGCTTGGAAATCTTGATTTTAACATGATAACGACTATCGCGGCGGTCGCGGTTTTAAATACTGTCCGTGATTTTATAAACCCCGAATATCATAACGATGTCAAGATAAAATGGCCGAACGATGTTACTGTCAAGGGAAATAAGGTTGCCGGAATCCTCATAAAATCGATTATCGGTTATAAGCCCGAAGTGACGCCGGTAATTATCGGGACCGGAATTAACGTGTTTAACGAGGTTTCCGCCGGAGCTTTAAGAAACGGTTCGATCATTTCACCTGGTGTGCTGCAATCCTTCAGCGATGCCCGGCTCGATGACGAATCGCTGATTCGAATATCATACGCGCTTTTAAAAAATATATTGGATTTGATAAGACTTTCCGCTGACTCGAAATATAATCGAATATTTAATGAATATAACGATAATTTGCTCTACCTTGGAAAAAAAGTGAAGTTATATAACCTGGCAGAAACCGGCGATGTAATAATGGAAGGTACGTTTACCGGCGTTAATTTGAATTCGCTGATTAAGATAAAAAATGATAATGACGGCCGTGAAGTTGAAATACCGGCCGGTGAAATTAAATTGGCCTGATGAAAATTCACGAAAATTAACAAAAAAATACAAAACTTTACTAAAGAAATAAAAAAATCTTGATTAATTATTTTATTTGTGATAAAATCATGCTTAGATAGCTTTTTATCTGTACTATATAATGTATGTATTAAAGCGTTAAATATGCTAAAAATGGAGAGTATAACTATATGAATAAAGCTCAAAACGGAAATGTAGTAAAAGTACACTACACCGGGAAATTTGAAAATGGCGACGTATTTGACGCTTCAGCCGAAAATCAGCCGCTTGAATTTAAAATCGGCGCAGGAATGGTTATAGCCGGTTTTGACAAGGCGGTTCTGGGCATGGCAGTCGGAGAAACTAAAACAGCTTTCATTCCATGCGAAGAAGGTTATGGAGTTCGCCAGGAAGAAATGGTTTTTAATATCGAAAGACAGATGCTTCCGCCGGATATTGATCTTGCGGTTGGCCAGCAGCTCCAGTTAAGCCATCCGCAGGGAAAGTTCTGGGTTAATGTCGTAAATTTTGACGATAAGATCGTAACGCTCGACGCTAACCACCCGCTTGCCGGAAAAAACTTATGTTTTGACTTAAAGCTTATGGAAATAGTGTAATTTGCAATCGACATAAAATAAATATAGGTTCTTTAAAAATAAGGTGTGATAATTTAATTAACATACCTTATTTTTATTGATAATAACAGAAAGAAAGTTAAGTAAAGAGAGAAAACTGATGACATTAAATGTTGAAAATCAAGAATTAATAGAACAATTAAAAGCGTTAAAAGAGGAAAACTTAAAACTGCAGGAGGAGCTAAAAAAGTATGGCATTTTAAAAAATGCCTTTAAAGCGCCTTCACCTGTTTATAAATTTTTGCTGGATTCATCTAATGAAATAATATATACAATCTCGCTGGATGGCGTTATTACTTCAGCTAATTTAGGGGTTGAGAATGTCAGCGGTTGGAAACCGGAAGAACTTGTAGGCAAACATTACACTGAGCTGGTTCATCCGGAACAGGCCCAGGCCGCGGATTTACTTCATGCGGCTATCGCTAACAGCGAAAGGCCTGCTTTTTTCGAGTTATTATGCCGCCGCAAGGACGGTCAGTATTTAAAGGTCGAGTTTTCAATAGCGCCGATATTTGACGCGGGAAATGTAGTCGGCACGCTCGGCATAGGCCGAGATATAACTGCCCGCAAGAGAATAGAAGACGACCTTAAACAGTCTGAAGAAAGATACAGGATTTTATTTGAAACCGCAACAGATATCATTTATACGGTCGCGCCGGACGGCCTTGTAACTACCGTCAATCCTTATGTTAAATTGTCATGCGGCTGGGAAATCGAAGATATAATCGGCAAGCCTTTTACGAATTTTATGCATCCGGATGAACTCCAGTACGCCATGCAGCTCCACCAATATATCGCTATGGGTAAGAAGCCGCCTATATTCGAGCTCAGGTTCCTTCATAAAGACGGTCATTATTTAAACGCCGAGTTTTCGATAACGCCGTTTTTTAAGGACGGCCAATTTCTTGGCACACTCGGCATAGGGCGCGATGTTACCGAGCGCAATCGAATACAGGAATTGATCAAAAAAAGCGAGCAGCAGCAAAAAGCTATTTTGAATAATATAACAGATATTGCGTGGCTTAAGGATTTTGACGGTCATTACATAATGGTGAACGAAGCTTTTGAAAAGGCATTCGGCGTAAAAAATGAGCATTTGACAGGCAAGACTTCCCTTGAGATTTTTATGGCGGAAGAGGCTATGCATCATGTCGAAGATCACGAACAGGTTGTAAAGACAGGTAATTCTATTGTAAAAGAGGAACGTTTTGAATTTTATGACAGGAGCAGGCGTATTTTTGAAGTGTCTATAGTGCCGATTTATAATCATAAATCTGAAATTATAGGCACAACTGGAATAGCCCATGATATTACCGAACGTAAGAAAGTCGAAGAACAGCTTGTAAGCGCCCTGCAAAAAGAAAAAGAGCTTAATTTAATGAAAGCCACATTTTTGGAAACAGTTTCTCATGAGTTCAGGACGCCGCTGAGCGTTATACTGCTGTCATCTGAAATGATGGAGCAGTATTCTGAAAAAATGACATTTGAAAAGAAGGAAACGCATGTCAAAAAAATACGCGAATCTGTTAATAAGATGACTGCCCTTCTTGACGACGTGCTGATGCTGACTAAAAATGAAGCTAAAAAAATGGTTTTCAAGCCGGCTCCGGTTAATTTGCGTAATTTATGCGAGAGTATTTACAGTGATATCAGTCTTATAAATAAAAACGGATGCGTCATTAATTTTAATTATGCCGATGAATTAAAGAAGTCGGAAACGATATTAGCCGACGAATCTCTTCTTCGTTATATAATAACGAATCTTTTAAACAATGCCGCGAAATATTCACCGGTTGACGGCCGGGTCAATTTTGAGGTAAACAGTTCAGAAGACGGAAAATTAGTTATTTTAATAAAGGATAACGGCATAGGAATTCCGGAGGAAGATATGCCGATACTTTTTGAGACTTTCCACCGCGCTCGTAACGTCGGCGGCATCAAGGGCACCGGCATCGGCCTTTCGATCGTGAAACGCTGCGTTGAGTTGCACGGCGGAAGCATTAAGGTCAACAGCAAGGTGAATTCGGGAAGCGAATTTATCGTAAAAATTCCTTTGTTTACTAACGATTAATCTATTTCGAAGCGTAATTATGCAGGCATGGCGGATTTTAAAGAATTTTGACTGCAATGCCCGGATGATTTTAATTTATTTCGGCGCTGTAAATATAAAAAAATAATACGAAAAAGCTGATTATTCAATGTTTTTAATTTTATTAAACTTGAAAAATCAGTTTTTTGCTTTTTCAGGCAGTTTTATAGTGAATGTACTTCCGTGATCAAGTTCGCTCGCGACATAAATCTTGCCGTTATTTTTTTCTACAAAATCCCGGCAGACAATAAGGCCGAGCCCCGTACCCTGCTCGTTATTTGTGCCTTTTTTTGACTTTTTGCTAGATATCGTGAATAATTTTTCCAGTGTTTCGGCATTCATTCCGATGCCGCTGTCCTTAAATACCGCTTCGCAATAACTGTCTTCGGCGGATTTTTTAATCGTTATTTTTATGGTTCCGCCTTCCGGCGTAAATTTTATAGCGTTTCCTATAACATTACGGCAGACTGTCGATATAGTTTTATAGTCGGCAAATACTTTTATTTCGGCATTTGCGGGCTCGACTGCGG
Organism: Candidatus Wallbacteria bacterium; assembly: GCA_041441465.1. GTDB lineage: Bacteria > Muiribacteriota > UBA9980 > UBA9980 > UBA9980 > JASDSY01. The sequence goes on along the minus strand of JASDSY010000010.1, from coordinate 56,700 downwards.
CCTCTATTTTAATTTCTTTTTTTGCCGCGGCGGCTTTTAACAATGAAACAGCTTCCAAAACAGGCTTTTCAAGGTTGAATAATTCGGGTTCCAACCGCAGCTGACCGGTTTGCGTCAGGGACCAGTGCAGGAGATTTTCTAATAAGTCATAGCCCTGTCTTGCGGATTGATTCAGAATATTAATATGTTCAAGCAGATTTTTCATATCGCCGCCGTTTTTTATAATTGCGGCTATTAACTCGGAATATCCGATCAATGCGTTAAATGGATTGCGTAAATCGTGCGCGATTATCGAGAACAACTTGTCTTTGGTAGCGTTCAACTCATTTAATTTTTTGTTTTGCTCTGAAACTGTGTTAAGCGCTTTTTTTAATTCGATGTGGGTTGATACGCGCGCTAAAAGTTCTGCCGAATTAAACGGTTTTGTTATATAATCTACGGCGCCGGCGGCAAATCCCCTTACAATATCGTCAATTTCAGTACGGGCAGTGAGGAATATAATCGGTATATGGCGGGTTTGATCATTAGCCTTAAGTTTTTGGCAAACTTCGTATCCGTCCATTTCCGGCATTTGAATATCGAGCAGGATCAGGTCCGGCTTTTTTACTTCGGCAATCGCTATAGCCTGATTGCCGTTTGTCGCCATAAAAACCATGCTGCCGTTCTGTCTTAACGTATTACCAAGAACTTCAATGTTTTGCGGAATATCATCCACTATTAATATCTTGCTGTTGCTAAAGTTCATTTCTTTTTTTGAAGCCTTTGGGTTTATTTCTTCCATCTGCATGTCCTTTCGCATTGTGTGAATTATTGTTCATTTTTGGCGCTTTTTATCAGTTCGGGAAAATAATAGAATAATTTAGTCATTTTATCGAATTTATAAGCGACCGCAAGGGAGTATAAGTCTTTGCCGTAATCGATAAATTCAGTCGAGTCGTATTTTTCTCCGACAGCGCTGATTGTTTTTGCGAATTCTTCAATATCGTCATTACTCATGAGCTGTTTTACATTATTCCATATCTTAAGGCAGTTTTCAAGGCTCGAAAGAAAATCAGGATTTTTAACGGCTGTTTTTTTAATGTTTTCTTTTGCCGTGTCAGAGTCTACTCCGGAGTTAATTTTATTGCCGATGCTATCGGCATGCTGCCGGCCGGTTTTACTTTCTGCCGGTTCTGTGAGGAATTTAGCCAGTTCAGTTATCAGTTCTTTTTTTGTGATGGGCTTTCTTAAATAACCGTCGCATGATTTTAATATATCGCTTCCGGCTTCGTTTACGGAGGTCGCGGTGAGCGCGACTATCGGCGTAGCTTTTATAGTATCGGTATTTCTTATCAGATTTATAGAGTCAGAACCGTTCATGACGGGCATTTGAAGGTCCATTAAAATAAGGTCCGGCTTATATTTTATAGCCATTTCAAAACCTTCCATGCCGTCTCGAGCCTCCAATAATTTTATGGGGTATTTATCCAGATAGCCTTTTATCACAAGGCGGTTTGAGTCGATATCCTCGACTATAAGCACTGTAGATTTGCTTAAATTGAAGTTTTGCTGCTGGCTGTTTATTTTGTCGCTTCCGGTTTCGGCGAACGGTTTCATTATTTTAATATCATTTAATATTACTTTAAAAGACGAGCCGATTCCTTCTTCGCTAGTCAGTATGATTTTTCCGTTCATCATTTCGACAAGCCTTTTGGTTATCGTAAGGCCGAGTCCGGTGCCGCCGTATTTTCTTGTGCTTTGCCCTTCCTGCTGCCTGAATGCCTCAAATATTAGTTCCTGTTGGCTTTGAGGTATTCCGATGCCGGTATCGATGACCTCGATCGTGAGATAGGTTTTATCCTGGCCGTAAAATTCGTCCGTGTCTATTATTATTTTTACGGACCCGCTGTTTGTGTATTTTATGGCATTGCCGACTAAATTTACAAGGATTTGCCTGATCCTTGTTTCGTCTATCATAAGTGCGTAAGTTATGTTCTTTTTGAACTCGATATCGAGTTTGATATTTTTTTCCGCGGCTTTTAATTTAAATATTTGCATTATTTCAAGGCAGATAGTTTTAAGGTCCGACTCTTCACACTGTATTTCCATTTTGCCGGCCTCGATTTTAGAAAGATCGAGAATGTCATTGATAAGCGCCAGAAGAGTTTTGCCGCCGGTGATAATGCCGTCGAGATAATCGCCCGCCGCGCCCTGCTGAACGAAATCTTTCAATAATTCGGCGAATCCTAATATTGAATTCATAGGCGTTCTTATTTCGTGGCTCATATTGGCCAGGAATTCGCTTTTGGCCTTATTGGCGCGGTCGGCTTCTATGCGCGCTTCTATTATTTCGTTTTCAAAATTGCTTCGTTCTATGGCGTTAGCGATAGTTTGCGCCGATAATTTGAATGTCTTCAAAAATTCTTCGGACGGGTCGAATTCTTTTATTGTCGAGTTAAATCCGCAAAAACCTATGAACTTATTTTTTAATTTGAGCGGCAGGTTTATTATTGTCTTGATATTGGCCGCGGCCATAATATCGCTGGTTCTGAGTCCGGTGGCGGTAGTTAAATCCAGGTTTTTTTGGTGTATTACCACTATTGAATCATTGTTCATAGCTTTTCCGTAAGGGTTTGATTCTTCATAGCTTAATGTGCTGATATGCTGCTTTAATGACGTTACGCCCGTATCGTGCCATTCGTATTTTAATTCCATCTGGTTTTCCGAAGACGGCTTAAACATAAAAATATAGCCGCGCTGCATTTCGCTGTATTTAGTCACGTATTCGAGCGCCTTTAGTATCGCGTTATCTATTTCATTTGTTTCTATATTGATGAATTCCGACGCTATTTTGCTTATTAATTCTATAAATTCGAGCTGTTTTAAAAGTTTTTCCTCGGCTTTTTTACGGCGTGTAATGTCGATTGATATTTCGAATCTGACAATCCGGCCGTCGGGCCATGGAATAGCTCTGTCATAATTTTCAAACCATTTATCTGATCTAGGGTTATAATTTTCCCAGATATAAACCCCGGTTGGTATGCCGTTTTCATCCAGCAGCTTATTATTGGTGCAGTAATTGCAAGGCATGTTACTGTCAGAGTGGAAAATTTGCCAGCATTTTTTACCTTCGATTTCGCCGTAAATAGTTTCGGCATAGTGATTCATGAATAAGATTTCATGGGTCGTCATGTCAGCTACATAAATTATCGAATCAAGGCTGTTCATTACTATTGAAAAACGTTCGCGCGAGTTTTTTAAAGAATTTTCGACTTCGATTCTTTGTTTTATTTCCTGCTCATATTTTTCATTTAAATTCGAAAGTTCCCAGTTTTTCCATTCGAGGTCGCGGAATACCTTTTCCAGCTTTTCTTCGGACAGCCGCTGCTCGCTTATATCTACGACAGCGGTAAGCATAAGCAGTTCTTTTTCGAATTCTATAAGTTCAGAGGAAAACAGGCAGGTCAATAATTTTTTTGATTTTTTCACTAAAAAAATTTCGTAATTTTTGACTTTCTTTTCTTTTAATAACATTTCTTTAAGCTTGATTCGCTGATTGTAATCTTGAAATATGTTGATAGATTTTGAAGTACGGTTGATAATTTCTTCATGCGAATATTCGATGAGTTTTAAAAAGCTTTCATTGACATCTATAAAAGTACCGTCTTCCAGCTTTGAAATTACCATCGGGAGCGGACTGGCGTAAAACGCCTTTGAGAATTTTTCCTCATTCCGCTTTATTATTTCCTGGTCTTTTTTTAATTGTGATATGTCGGTGAAAATACCGTTGCTTATAAGATAATTGCCGTTAAGAACCCTTGTCTGGAAGTCGGCTTTTACATACTTTATGCCGCCGCCGGTTTTTATGCGCCCTTCCCATTGATATGGACCGGGGGTTCCCGAGATCAGCGTAATGAATTTATCATAGCCCGGCCTGTCGTCTGGATGGATATAATTATAAAAATATGAAAAACCTTTGTGCTCGAAAAGCGGTATTTCCTCTTTTTGAAATAATTGATAAAAGCCTTCTCCGACGTAGGTTAATTCTATTTTTTTATCCGGATATATGAAAAATTGGCAGAGCATGCCTGGAATGCTTTTCTCAAAATCCTTCAAGAATTGCTCAAGTGTAAAATCCGCGGGTTTGGGGCTGGTAAAAGCCATCTGGCGCTCCTTATATTATATACTTGACAAAATTGCATTTAATTTTACAGTATTTTAATTTTTAATTCAATAAAATTAACGATTTAAATTTAAAAATGTTGAAAATTTTTAATTTTTAAAATATAATAAAAAAATCATGATAATTAAAATCAAAAATAATAAAAATGAGATGAGTCAACTTATTGAACAGGTTTCAGAATTTTTGAAAGCTAATTTGAATGATACCTTTAATTTGACTAAAATTAAGCTTATCATAGAAGAGCTTATAATGAACATAATTAATTATGCATATCCTGATAATTCAGTGCATGAAATAGTTTTAGAAGCAGAAATAAGCGGCGGCTCATTGAATGTAATTATAATCGATGACGGCATTTGTTTTAATCCGTTCGAAGGCATTGAAAAAAAAGCTTCAGGCACCATAGAATCAATTCCTATCGGCGGCCTTGGGATAACTCTTATAAAAAAGTTTGCCGATAGTTATTCGTATCAGCGCAAGGATAATCACAACATAGTAAGAATAACTAAAAGAGCGAAATCATCAAATGTAAATACAAAGGGGCATTAAATGCTAAAAATTTCTGAATTATCGGTTGACGGTATTTTTATCTTAATACTGGAAGGTAAACTTGATTCTATAACATCTGAACTGCTTGAAAAAAAGTCAGAGTCTTTATTAGCGCACGGCGAGAAAACTTTTTTGATAGATTTTGAAAAACTTGAATATATAAGCAGTTTTGGGCTTAGAATTGTCATAGGCATAGCCAAAAAAGTAAAAGCGGCAGGCAATAATTTTTACCTGGCTTCGATGAACGAGTCTGTGAGGGAAATTTTTGAGGTAACGGGATTATTAAGCGTATTCGATACATTTGAAAATGTTTCGGAAGCTGTTAATCATTCGAAAAAGAAGTCTTAATTTTACCCGCATCTAAATAATAATTCGGGTTTAACGGCACGGTTAAGCGCCTAATGATTAAAATATTTTAAAGACTGAGCGGGCTGCCAATCGGCAAACGGTAAATAATGAAATAATGTTTAGCAAAAAAATTCGGCATATAAATTAAATCACAAAAATTGGGATTAAATAAAAAATTGGAATGTATATATTATGAATGAAGATCCGGTCACAAGCGAAAAAAAGCGCAAGAAACCCAAAATTGCGCTGGTAATTGGAAGCGGCGGAATTAAGCCGATGGCGGCAATACCGCTTTTTGAATTTCTAGAAGCCGAGAAGATAGATATTGATTATTTAATAGGGTGCAGCGGCGGCGCGGTAGTTGCCGCGATGCGCGGCGCCGGCTATAACAGCGATGAAATGCTCGAGCTGATTTCACGGCACCTGAAAAAAACTTTATTTAATAAGATGGACTATCGGACGCTGCTTGGAATTGCCAGGATGCCTTTTGGGAAATTTGATAAAACCTCCGGGATTTTAAAATCCGATAACCTTATGGAAGTTTATAGGACCATATATAAAGGAATGCGGCTCGAGCAGATGTCTCCGAAAATGGTAGTTCAGGTGACTGATGTCGATACCGGCGATGGTGTCGCTCTGGAATCAGGCGATGCGGCGACGGCGGTTTATGCCTCGGCCGCGCAGTTTCCTTTTTTGGCGCCGCTTGAAATAAACGGCCGGCTCTATGTCGATGGCGGATTCAGCGCCTCCCTTCCGGTTTTAGAGGCTGTAAAGAGAAACGCAGACGTGATTATCGCGTTTTCAATGGATCAGCAATTGAACAGGAATTTTTCAGGGTTCATTGAATACTATTGCCACTTTATTAACCGGACTTTTACGACTACTGAAAAACGTCAGCTTTCGCTTGCCATCGATATGCATCACCATGAAATAATACTTATAAACGTCAAATTCAATGAGCTGATCAATATGTGGGACATCAGCAAGCTGCCTCTTATAATAGAAAGCGGCAGAATAGCGCTGAATAAGAAAAAGCAGGAAATACTCGACGCAATAGCTGCTTTTGGCAATTGATTTTTAATGTTTTTGCGGTTCCAAATATATCGTGCAATAATTGCTTTTATTATGTTATGCAGCCTAAATATTTAAGAATGTCAGATTTATAACTTGCCGCTGCCGTTTTTTCACTTAAATTTCCCATAAATTGATGTTTTTAAATGAGCTATAAAATTTACGGGTCCGCTTTTGGGCATTAACAAAAAAGTTGCATTCTGGGCCGGGATATGATAATATTTATACTATTTTCAATTGGAGGCTTATTATGACAAAGCTTAAGACTATTGAAGAATTAATAAAAATAAGGCACGGCGCATTTCTTTTCGGCAAGAAGATCGTTTTGACAAACGGTTGTTATGATATTTTACATGTCGGACATGTGAGAAATCTTATAGAGGCCAAAAAAAGCGGCGACATATTGATTGTTGCAATCAATTCTGATGAATCGCTGAAAAAATTGAAAAAGCTTTCTTCGCCGGTAACCTGTGAAAATGAACGCGCTGAAATTTTATCGGCGCTTTATTGTGTCGATTATGTTACGATATTCGGCGAACCTACTGCTGACGGTATAATTACTCTATTAAAGCCTGATATATACGCTAAAGGCACTGATTACACGCCGGAAAATATTCCGGAGCGCGATTCGGTATGCGCGTACGGCGGAAAAATTGTTATAACCGGCGATCCCAAAGATCATTCGACGCGCGATATAATAAAGAAAATAAAGACTGAGCTTTAATTTGAGTTTAGTGGATAGGCGTTTTAGATAAGATGAAAGTATTAATGATAAGGCTGCGCTCGATAGGCGATATTATTCAATGCACTCCTGCTTTCGATACGGTGCGGCGTTTATTTAAGGATGCTGAAATCGATTTAATGGTCGATGAAAGATTCGGCGACCTGGTCAGGGAAAACAGCGCTGTTGACAGTTTAATACCTTACCGCAAAACCGGCGGTTTTTTTAATAAGTTAAGGGAAGACTCGAGGATTATAAAATTATTGAAAAAACAGAGTTATGATGTCGTCCTGGACTTTCATGGAATTCCTAAAACGGCATGGATGGCTTATTTTTCAGGAGCGCGCGTGCGTGTCGGTTATGATTATCCCTGGCGCGGTTTCCTTTATACCCACCGTATGGCGGTTCCCAAAAAATTTTCAGTTCATTCGGCGCTTAATCAGGTCAATCTTTTAAAAGCGCTGCCGGCTGAATTGATTTCCGGATTTAAATTCCCTGATCTTAAAGAGTTAAATACATTCATGAAAGCAGATTTTGCGGCAGGCGAATGCGCCGGTTTTTTGAAAAATAACGGCGTTGAAAACGGATATAGCTTATTTTTATATCATATAAGTCCGTCGAATATGTTTAAAAAATGGCCGGCTGAAAATTACGCGGGCCTCATAAGCATGATTGAAAACCATAGCAGTTTTGCCGGGATAAAAAAAGCGCATATTGTGCTTGGAACTCAGGGCGATACCGGTGAAGTAAAAAAAATTTTTGACAGCGTGAAGCTTTTAAGCGGTAAATTAATTTCAGCGTGCGGAAGTTTATCGCTTGGCGGTTTATTTAATCTCGCCAAAAAAGCGGCGCTTTATGTCGGGCCTGATTCAGGCCCTCTTCATATCGCATCGGCTGCCGGGTGCAGCGCTATAGGTCTTTTCGGGCCTACTACGACTGAAATTTTCGGGCCGGTTTCGAAGTCATTCACGGGGATATATGATTCAACGCTGAGCTGCCGGCCCTGCGAACAGAAAAAATGCGTATCGAACGATTTCAGGTGCATTAATAAAATAAAATTAGATGACGTTTTTAACGTTATATTAAATAATAATTTTCTAAATTGATTATAAATTTTATTTTGTCAGACTGATTAAATTATATGAACTTTAAATTTATAAAATAAAAAATTAAAAGGAAAGGAAAAAGTATAAACATTATGGAATATATGGAGATTATAAGGAAGTTAAGGGTAAAATTCGGGTATATTTTTTCGCTTATGCTTATAGTGTTCGCAAAGCCCAGGTCATTTCCGCTTTTTGTGATCGGTTCCATTGTCGCTTCGATCGGCGAATTCTTCAGAGTGTGGGCTGCTACTTATATCGTGAAATTAGACCGCCTCACGACATGCGGCCCTTACAAGGCGACTCGCAATCCGCTTTATTTCGGGTCATTCCTGCTCGGCACCGGCCTTTTAATAATAGCTTTCAATCCTATAATAGCCGCGGTATACTATGTTTTGTATTTGGCTATTTATCCGGCTACAATGTCGGCTGAATCAAGGGAACTTGAAAAAAAATTCCATGACGATTATATCGATTATAAAAACTCGACTCCAGTTTTTTGCCCTGATGCTAAGGGCATGGAAAAAGCGATTGCCGATTCGGGCGATATATTCACTAAATTTTCCGAACGATTTAAAAATTTTCTTAAAAACCGCGAATATAACGGCGTATTAGCTCTTGTAGCCGTTCTTGTTATATTATACTGGAAACTTAATAAAAACTTAAAATCAAAGTAATTTACTTTGACGGGCGGAGATACATAAAAAAAATATATTTATTTTGACGGTATTCAGGCTAAAGGCAGTGTGTAATGGATTATGGAGTTAAACGATTATAAAAATTTGGTTTCGATAGATTTTAACGAGGCGAAAACTTATCCGCTGAAATCAAGGCCGTGCAAAGTTTCAGTCGAACAGTTCGGAAAGGTTACCGGAGCGGAAGCGGCTGTAAAATTTTCGGATTTTCTTGAAAGCCTCCCGCAAATACAACAAGCAAAAGATTTTACTGATTTTTGCTCACTTTGCTCAGACTCCATTAAAGAATCAAAAAAAATAACGGCTGCTATCGGCGGCCACGTCATAAAAACCGGGGTTACGCCTTTTTTGATTGATATGATAAAAAAAGGCCTAATCGGAATGATTTCTATGAATGGTTCCGCCGCGATCCATGATTTTGAGATAGCGTTAAACGGCAAAACTTCGGAAGATGTGGCTTCGGCGCTTATTGACGGCTCATTCGGGATGGCCCATGAAACCGGTTTTTATATTAACGATTCTTTCAATAATGCGCTTAAGAATAATACCGGCGCCGGATATGAAATATATAGAACTATCGAAAACCTTAATGCCCCTTATAAAGAAAAATCCTTGATTTATAACGCGTATAAAAACGGCGTACCTGCGACCGTCCATATAGCCGTCGGGACCGATATCGTTCATGTCCATCCGAACGCATCTGGCGCGGCAATCGGCGCGGCGTCATTTAATGATTTTAAACTGTATTGCGGCGGTATTTCAGGGCTGACTCCGGGTTCGGTATATATGAATATTGGTTCAGCCGTTGTCATGCCCGAGGTTTTTTTGAAAGCGCTTACTGCCGTTAGAAATATCGGATATGATGTTAAAGGGTTTCATACGGCTAATTTTGACATGATAAATCAGTACAGGCCGCATACAAACGTATTAAGCCGGCCGACGATCGGCTCCGGCGGCAGGAGTTTTAATTTCATCGGAGTGCATGAAATTATGATACCGCTTTTCTATTATTCGCTGATGGATAGGTTGAACCGCGCATAACTTTTGTTACGCATAGTAATTATATGAAAATCGCATGGCTGAATCCATGCCGCCAAAATCAAAAAAATTAAAAACGATATAAAAAAGTATTAAGGCGTTATTATGAGAAAATAAAATTTTAATATAATTCCGGAGTAGTTTTAATGAAGCATAAATTTAAATCAGGCGGAATTATTACTGATAGTTCAAGCCGTTATGAGCATTTTATAAACGTGATCCGCGCGAGTATAGAAATGAGCCGTCAGAATCTTGCCGCGTTAGACCAGAGTTATCTCGACATAATACATTCAATAAGCATAATGGTCGCAAAATGCATCAGTTCCGGCGGCAAGGTTTTGATATGCGGCAACGGCGGTTCGGCATCCGACGCAATGCATATAGCCGGCGAGCTTATAGGCCGGTTTAAATTAGAGCGCAGGCCTTATCATGTAGTGGCTCTTGGCACTAATATCGCGGCCGCTACAGCCATAGGAAATGATTACGGTTATGAACATATTTTCGAGCGTGAGACGCTCGGGCTTGGCGATGAAGGCGATATTTTAATAGGCATTTCCACTTCCGGCAATTCTAAAAATGTTATTGCCGCGCTGAATGCCGCCAGGACTTTGAAGATGAAAACAATCGGCTTTACCGGCAAAAATGGCGGTAAGATGAAGTGCGACGGATTATGCGACGTGATTTTAAATGTGCCGTCCGATGATACTCCTAAAATTCAGGAAATGCATATAACCTGCGGGCATATTATATGTCAGCTTGCGGAGATCGTACTTTCGGAGAGTGAAAAAAACAATGAATCCAGGTAATATTTATGATTTTAGTGATTCGAAGTCACGTGAAGAATTATTAAAAACGCTGACGACTTTAAAAAACAGCGGTAAGAAAATTGCGTTTACGAACGGCTGTTTTGACATACTTCATGTCGGGCATCTGCGCTATCTCAACGATACCCGCGCAGCGGCCGATTTTTTGGTAATCGGCCTTAACACGGACGCGTCCGTGCGGCAGAATAAAGGCGGCAGCAGGCCTGTTGTGCCGCAAAACGAGCGCGCTGAAATGCTGTTAGGTCTTAAAAGCGTAGATATGGTAGTTTATTTCGATGAAATGACTCCTAAGGAAATAATAGAGTTTATAAAACCTGACGTTCTGGTTAAAGGTTCGCAATATGCCGAGAATGAGATTGTCGGCGCGGCGTTTGTTCAAAGTTACGGCGGAAAATTAATACGCGCGAAAATGATCGAGGGCGCTTCGACCACAAATATAATCGAAAAAATTTTAAAAGCGTATAAATAAAATAAAAAAACTTTTTTCTCGCTCACTTGGTCCTCGGCGCCAGGCCCGACCTTCGACCACAAGTGCGCCTTGGATTAGGCGGTGTTTGGTTTTGAAAAAATCATTACACCGCTTTACACTCGAAGGGTGATCGTTCGCTCGTAAAAAGTTTTTTTACAGAGTAATTGTTAAATAAATTGAAAATTGATAGAATCGTATTATACAGGGCGTGTTTTTCATTTAAAATGGTTATGAAATAACCGTTTTAAATGAATGATGGACAACCGCAAAGCAAGTAAACGGAGTTTGCGCTTTGCGATTACAATAAGCAGGATTGGAAGGGGTTTCAGGGGAAGGGAAGGGTTAAACCCTTCGCCTGCCCCTGACCTGAAAATATTTATCAAATTATATTATAAAAATATCGGAAGGTAATTTTATGGAGAGAAAGAAACTTAAGATTGTCGGGGTTATACCGGCTCGGCTTCAATCGACGCGGCTTCCGGAAAAACCTCTCGCGAAGATTCTTGATAAGGAAATGATTTTGTGGGTGGCTGAGAACGCTTCCAAAGCTAAAAATCTTTCAAAGGTTATAGTGGCTACGGACTCCGAAAAAATCGAGGCGGTCGTTAAAAAAGCCGGATTTGTCTGCAAAATGACATCGCCGTTATGCCGGTCGGGTTCGGACAGAATATGCGAGGTGGCTTCGAGCGTCGATGCCGATATTTATGTCAATATCCAGGGCGACGAGCCGCTGATTGAACCGGAGCTCATCGATTCAGTTACAGACCCATTTTTTGTGAATCCTGAAATACTTGTTACTACGGCAGTTTCAGGTGCGGCGTCGGAGGCTGAGTATAAGAACCCCAACTGCGTCAAGGCGGTTATCGATAAGAATAACTTCGCCATGTATTTTTCGCGCGCGGAAATACCATACTTTAGGAACGGCCGCGTGGAGCTTTCGAAAGTACATAAACATATTGGAATATACGCCTATACCAAGAGAGCGCTCATTGATTTTGCGAATCTTGACAAATCTCTTTGCGAGGACGCGGAATCGCTCGAGCAGCTGCGTTTTCTTGAAAACGGCTATAAGATTTATTGTGTAAAGACTAATTACGCTCCTAAAGGCGTTGACACGCCCGAAGACTTAAACGCGATAATAGATATCGTAAAAAAAAGATACTAAGAGGTGTTTTGAAGTAATGAAAAATAATTCATTCAAAAATATAAAAATAATAATGGCTGCGGTTCTGTTTGCATTGTTGTTCGTCAATGATGCTTATGCTTTTAAGCCGATGAAACCGGGCGATAATGCCGCGGCCGGGCCGGCTGTTTTTAAACCGGGCGCGCATATGACCGGCGAGGTATCGACCGGCAATACTAAAATCGTTCCCGTTTCATCCGCTGCCAAACCGATGCTTCCGTTTGGCGGCACCGGCGAAGTATCGGCCGAACCCAAAACAGCTGTAAATTATCAAATGCCGTTGAATTCAAGCGACAGTTTTGAAACTGCGATAGAGAAGCTTACTTTAAAAAATGAAGAAGTTCCGGAAACTATAACGCTTGCCTCGGTTGCGAAGATGAAAACGAATCCGCATATTGCGACGACCAGCGGAGATTTTTCCAAGATATCGAAGGATGCGTTCCGGTCTAAGGTATCATCATCGAACTGGCGCGCGGTTCACAGCTCTTTTTATATGAACAAAAGCGGAGAAGACGATACGCTTTATATAATAATTGCGATTGAATGCAAAAAAGATATATCTGCCGACGTTTTTAAAAAGGAAGTAAGCGATCTGAAAAGGTATATGAAACGCGAATCTTCTGATGAATATGTAGTATTGGAAAAATTTCCGTACTGGGTCGTAATAGCTTCAAATCAGAACGGCGATTATGAATTTTCAATAATCAAAGATCTCGGCGAAAAAATGAAGATAAAATTATTTGGCGCTTCGGCAGCTGTGGCTCCGGTACCGGTAACTTATGACGGCAATGCTAAAAAAGTTCCGGAGGCTGTTTCGGGTAAAGATCAGCTAAAACAGGATAACGCAGTTTTAGACGGCAAAGCCGCGCCTGTGAATGATACGAAAGAAGCGGCAGTTTCAAAGCCTGCAGCGGCAGCCGGTAACGAAGACGCAAAAAATTCCGGCCCTAAAGCCGAAGCTTTGAGTAAAGAAAAACAACCGTCGGTTAATAAAACGCTGAAACCTAAAGAGGCTGAAGCCGGCAATAAAGGCGTTATAATCAGCGAAGACAAAAAAGACGATAAAAAAGAAGATTCTGCAAAAAAAGAAAATAAGAAGGACGTAAAAAAAACCGAGGGAAATAATGCGTCAGAGCCTGATGAAGAGATAACGGCCGATGACGAGGAATGAACAAATGGCAAAAAATTCCCCTATAATAATTAATTCGACAATAAAAACAGGCCTCGATTTTTTTATTCAGTCAGCTGATAAATATTCCGGCGTTTATAGAAACATAGGGCTTATATCCAATTCGAGGGCAATCGATAAAAGCGGCGAATGCAATTTTATAGCGTTGAAAAAAGCAGGATTTAATATAAAAGCGATATTTACGCCCGAGCATGGTTACTTCGCCAATATCAGAGACGGCGAATATATCAAAAATGATATTCATCCTGAATATGAAACACCGATTTACAGCCTTTTCACTGAAGGCCATCTGGAAAATGCGGTAACTAAAAATGCAAACGGCCTCGATCTTTTAATATTTGATATACAGGATTGCGGAGTGAGATTTTATACTTACATACACGCTCTCGGCCTTGCAATAGAAGGTGCGGAAAAATCAGGCCTGCCGATATTCGTGCTGGACAGGCCGAATCCGGTCGGATGTACGATTTTAGAAGGGCCAAGCGGCGAGGATGATTACATATCGGAATTATGTCCTTATAAAATTCCGGTACGCTATGGTTTGACTATCGGTGAGCTTGCGAGGCTGATTGCAAAAAAATATTATCCGGCGGCTAATCTTAAGGTATTTCCTGTCGTCAATTATGATCCGGCGAAAACTTTCTCGGAAACCAGGCTTATATGGCCGAAGCCGTCGCCGGCGATGGTTTCTCCTGAAACTTCGCTTTTTTATCCCGGAACCTGTTTTTTCGAGGGAACTAATTTATCGGAAGGCCGCGGTACTGATGCGCCTTTTCGGACTATAGGCGCGCCTTTTGTAAACGGCGCCGAAGTTTGTGAAAAAATAAATGAACTTCTAAATGATGAAAGGTTTAGCGGAATAAGCGTATCTGCTGTTTCTTTTAAACCTTTATCCTCTAAATATGAAGGCATCGAATGCGGCGGGATTTTACTTGATTCGTCTAATTATAAAATTCATTCCTTTGCGTTCGGAATATCGCTTGTTAAAATTTTTCATGATCTTTATAAAGATAAATTTACTTTCCTGTTCAGTGAAAAAAGCCGGAAATTTTTCTTTGACAGGCTCGCCGGCACGGCAGTTATCAGAAAATTAATCATGGATGGAACTGTTTCTGATATTCTGGATATGTATAAGTTGTGGGAAATATCTCATTCGGATTTCAATTCTAATTCAAAAAGTTTCTTTTTATATCATCGTGAATAATAATAGTTTTGATTATTATTTTAAAGTCTGATAGTTATTTTGAAATTTAAGGAAATTTATTATGTTAAAATTTAATTGGGAAAATAGTTTTTCTATAGGCATAGTCGAGATTGATTTGCAGCATAAGAAGTTTATAGATATAATAAATGATCTTATCGAATCGATGAATAATTTTCTTGATATGGCCAGTGTCGAACAAAATTTTGAAAGGCTTATGAATTACACGGCGTGGCATTTCGGTACGGAAGAAGAATACATGGAAAAATTTGAATATCCGGAGCTGGATATTCATAAAGCCGAGCATAACAGGATTTTTCAGAAAATAGTAAAGATACAGGAACAATTTTTTCAAAGCACGGCCTTAAGTGACGAAAACGAAAAAATGAAAGTACTGTTCGATTTGAGCGGATTTTTATTTGAGTGGCTGATAAAACATATCCAGCAAAGCGATTTTAAATACGCTGAGCTTTTCAGGAAAAACGGTCTTAAGTAATGAACAAAAAACTTTCAGTTTACAAGCTGGAAGTTTTTTTTATGTAATTTTATTTCTAAAATTTCAAGTGATATATAATTATACGTGATTAAATACTTATTGAAAAAACTTTTTTTTTATTGTATAATTCACTCAATTTTCTGCATTTAATATATTACGAAAAATATTTATCGGAGGTATTTATGAAGTTAAAGTTGAGGGGTTTGGCGCTGGCGCTTCTTATTGTAGCATTTCTGGCCGGAAGTCTGGCAGCCGCTGAACATAAGCTGGTATCAGACACGCTGCCTAACGGCATGAAAGTTTATGTGCTCGAGGATCATAACAGTCCTTTGGTTGCAGTGCAAATCTGGGTGCGCACGGGCGGCGTTAATGAGACTTATAAAACGCGCGGCATGTCGCATTTTCTAGAACACCTTCTTTTTAAGGGAACAAAAAAACGTAAAGTCGGCGAACTGGACCGCGAGCTGGACGCGATCGGCGCTTCTAACAACGCGGCCACTTATTATGACTATACTTTTTTCCAGGCTACCGGCGCTTCATGTTATTTCGATAAAATGCTCGATGTCGAAGTTGACGGTGTGTTAAATTCAACATTAGAGCCGGAAGAAGTCGAAAAAGAACGCAAAGTAGTTATAGAAGAAATAAAAATGAACGAAGATAAGCCGCAGAGGGTGCTGTTCAGCCAGATACACCGCGCGATGTTCGATAACCTTGCTTACAGCTATCCTGTTATAGGTTTTCAGAAAATAATAGAAACGGTTCCGCGCGACGTTATATATAATTATTACAAGGAAAAATATAATCCAAATAATATGATTGTTGTAATTGTCGGCGATATTAAGCCGGAGGTCGCTTTCGCTAAGGTAAAGGAAGCTTTCCGCGGAATAGTATCAAACACTCCGGGCAACGAAAAAATAGACGGGGCGCTTGAAGAGGAAATAATAAAGCCTCGTTACAGGAAAGTAATGATGGATATAGAAAAAACATACTCATCTATTGCTTATCGCGCTCCTGAGCTTGCATCTGACGATATTGCCGCTATGGAAGTTTTAACGAACATTCTGGGCGAAGGCGCTTCTTCGAAATTAAACGTATCGGTGAAGGAAAAACAGAAATTGGTTGACGTGGTAGCTGCCGCTATGTGGAATTTCAGGTCATCCGGTTTATTTTTCGTCTATATGATGCTCGATCCGAAAAATGTTGAAACTGCTAAAGATGCTGTATTTAAAGAAATCGCGGCAATAAAAAAAGGCGAAATAACCAGCGGTGAAATTGAGAAAGCTAAAAATTCGATTGAAACCGCGTTTATTTTAAATCACCAGAATTATGAAAATATGGCTGAATATATAGGCCAGACGATACTTTTATCTTCCGAGGATAATTTCGGCAAATATCTCGAGAACATAAAGAAAGTAACGAAAGAAGATATTGTTAAAGTCGCGAACAAATATCTTACTGATAACGGCTATGTTTTTGCCGTAGTCGAACCGAATCCTAAAAAAGCAGAAGCAAAGGCTGCAAAAAAAATGGAGAGTGGAAAAGTTGAAAAAAAATAATATTGCCATATTATTGGCTTTTACTACGATATTTGGAATTAACGCGGTTATGGCTTCTGATTTTGACGGCGGGCGCAGTCATTTAAAAAGTTTTACGTTCAGGTCCGAAGTAAAGGAACACTCGAAAAAATCACCTGAAAGCGTAAATAAAGAAGAGGCCGGTAATAAAGAAAATTTAGCCGCAGGCGAAGTTAAAGAAAATAAAATGCCGATCCAGGCTCAGGCTACTGCCGAAGCAGTTGTAAAATCAGAGAACAAGGCTGAGATTAAAGAGCTTCTGGAGAAGATTAAATCCGGAAATAAAATTGACGTTATTACGCTTAATAACGGCGTTAAGATAATTTATAAAAAAAATACGTCGGCCGATATAGTAACCGTGAAAATGGTATCTAAAATTGGTTCTGCATACGAAACTGCCGGAAATAACGGAATCTCGACTTTACTTTTCGAAATGCTGAAAAAAGGCAACGCCAAATTGAACGCTGAACAGATTGCCGCCGGCATTGAAAAAACAGGCGCGATATTTGATACGGAAGTAAGCAAGCTTGAAGGAACCATTACCTTGACGACCACTCTTAAAACATTTGAGCAAAATTTTGATATATTCGCTGATTGCGTTAATACATCTACGTTTCCGGAAGAAGAGCTTAACAAGGAAAAACAGTTTTTGACTGCCGCTATTAAGGCATCGAATGATAAAATGGATGAGGTTTGTTCCAAATTATTCTACCGCACGATGTTTGAAAATCATCCTTACGCTTTTCATCAGTACGGCACTGAAGAATCAATTAATAAGCTTAAACGCGAAGATATAATCAAATGGTACAAAGAAATGCTAGTTCCGGCTAATATGACATTTGTCGTTGTCGGAAATATCGAGGCTGATGTTATAAAAAAAGCAGTCGAGAAAAGGTTTGGCAGCCTTCCTAAAAATGATAAACAGCCTGCTGTTATCGGCGAAGTTGACGGCAAAATTAAAGCCGGCGCGAAGCCGTTTACCGCGTTAAAAGAAGTGAAGGAATTAAAGGATAAAGCGCAGTGCTTTATTTATATGGGCTTTTTGACTCCCGGCGTCGACAGCGCTGATTACGGTTCATTGAAAATTTTATCGACCGTATTAGGCGGCGGTATGAGCTCCAGGCTGTTTTCTATTTTGCGCGACAAGGAATCGTTATCTTATCAGATAACAGCTTATTATCAGACCTTGAAAGGTAATTCGGCGCTGATAATGCTTATGGGAACGCAGCCTGAAAAATACGAGCAGGCTATCGCCTCTTTAAAAAGAGAAGCGAAAAGGTTATCGACTGAGCTCATTACCGAAGAGGAATATAACCGCGCTAAAAATAAAATTGTCGGCACTTATGCTCTTTCGAGAAACACCATGAGCCAGCAGGCGCAGTTTCTTGGAACCTGGGACGCGCTCGGACTCGGCGCTGATTTTGAGAACCAGTTCCTCGAAAAAACACTTGCGCCGACCCGTGAAGATATAAGAAAAGCGGCCGAAAAATATATCGATATCGATAAAGCCGTAATCGCAGTTATTTATCCATCCGGCAAGGTTGAGGTAAAAACAGGCGCTAAAAAACAGGAAAAGAAATAACAGGCTACTTAATAAAAAAGCGTATTTGTAAAGGTACAGATACGCTTTTTTATTTTAAGCATAATAATCAGGTTTTTGAATTTGTCTAAAAATATCATTTTACAGGTTATTTGAATGAAAAAAGCTGTCTAAATTTCCGGCCGGATTTTGTGATTTCATATAAGATGATTATTAATATAATTGATTTTTCAATATATATGGTCTAGCGAAAGTTGAACATGCGTCCGTTTAATGATTTTCTTATTAGAAATGTTTTTATCGCCAGGAAGCTATCAATTTTATTGATTTTAATATATAATATTTACTGATTTAGCCGGCGTTTTTTATTAATGAAAAGTCCGCGCAACAAATTAAAATTATGGAGAGGTAAATGCCGAAAACAAACACGACGGAAAGCAATGATTCCGGAATATATCATTTTATTTTTGAAATAAAAAAAGAATTTGAGGTAAAGGTCGGAGCTGCCGGTGTGTTCAGGATACCCGCCGGGTTTTATATTTATACCGGAACGGCGCAGAGAAATTTGATTTCGCGTATTAACCGGCACATAAAAAAAGATAAAAAATGTCAGTGGCATATTGATTATCTGACGACTAATAAAAACTGCGCATTTGTGGGTGCTTATTTTACGCGCGGCGTAAAAAAAATAAAAGAATGCAGATTTAATATGGCTGTGTTGATAGGTGCAGATTTTTATATACCGCGTTTCGGTAATTCCGACTGCAGTTACTGTCCATCGCATCTTTGCGGGTTTGTCGATTACGCAGGCTTAGAAAAAGCGCTGAAAAATTCGTGTTTAAACAAGTGTGAAAGGCTTGACGCGGGCCGGTTACATTGAGCTTAAATTTCAGCCCGAAATTGCGACGGTTTTAGGCCGGTATATTTTTTGAATTCTTTTATGAAATGAGGTTGATCATAAAATCCTGATTTAACAGCAATTTCCGAAAAATCTTGCACGTTTTTTTGCGTCATTAGTTTTATTGAATTATTTATTCTCATTATTTCAGAGAGTTTTTTGGGACTCACACCGATAAACCTGTCAAAAAGCCTTCTTGTATGCCGCGTGCTTAACTGGCTTATTTCATTGATTTCAGAAGGTAAAAAGATTTTTCTTGTATTTAACATGTCGATTATTTTTTCTAGAAAAAACGGTACTTTTATTTTATTATGTTGAATCCTTATTTTTAAATACTCTTCGAGCGCTTTAATTTTCTCGTTTATATTATCGCAGTGTTTTGTCCTGTTAATAATATCAAGGATTTCACTGCCGAAAGCGTCAGATAAGCTTATCTGCTGACGGTTAATTTCCATTGCCGGAATTTTAGTTAATAGAAAAATAGAACCAATAGATATTTTAATTGAAACAAAATCAATTTTTTGAGAAAGGATACCTTTATAGCACTTATGAGTTAATCCGTAAACCTTTCCAGGCTGGGTGTCGTTGTTTTCAAGATAATTAATTTCCAAGCCAAAAGAGCCGTCGGGGATTCGGATAACTGAAATAGGCCGTTTGATTTCTTCGCAGGAATGAATATGACGATAATAATTTATATACTTTTGCATTGTAATATCAGGAAAAAATGTCTCCTTCTTAAACATATTTTTTAGTTCGTGGCTTAGAAAAAGTTCTAAGTAATGGCTTAGTATTATCAAGCTGCAAACACTTCCTGTCAAAAAACTTTTTTTAATGTCCTTTTTTTACAATACATTTATTAATTAATGTGATAAATATATTATACAAATTAAGTCTTAAATAATCAAGAGTAATTTGATAAATATTAATGGGTATGCTGTAAAAATTGAAATAGATAAAAAAATATCTTTTTCCTGCGGTTAATATATAAATTACTTATTAAATTCTTAATTTATACTTAAATAAAATTTTAAAATATAATAAAATCACATGATATTATAAATTATGTAGTAGCTAATTTATAATATTATTTGTGTTTTGCGGAGGATTTAGTATGTTTAAAACTATCAGATCTAAAGTTTTTGCGATGGGATTAGTAATCGCTCTGGTCCCGATGCTTATTGTTCTTATTTATTTAGAAAGCCAGAAAAAACCGATCAGGGAACTGGCTGTTGCCGAATCGCACCTGCAATTAAACGAACAGCTGCAGAAAGTTATAGACGGTACGTTAATAAATTGCTCGAGCCAGAATGATCTCTTAATACAGATGGTAACTACCAATATAAATGCGGCGTTTAAGATAATGAATGAAAAAGGCGGAATCAAGTCGCTTCCTGAAACGGCTGAATGGAAAGTAAAAAACCAGTCGAATAACGAAGAAACGACAGTTAACATTCAAAAATTGGCGCTGGGCACGGTCCCAATAGAGAAAAACTATGAAAGCCAGCTGCCGACTATATTTGTCGATGACATAAAATCGTTATTGGGCGGCACCTGCACTATTTTTCAGAGAATGAACGAGCAGGGCGATATGTTGAGAATCGCGACTAATATTATAAATAAAGAAGGCAAAAGGGCCATAGGCACTTATATTCCGGCAAAAGAGCCTGACGGTTCGTCTAACAAGGTGATCGCGACTGTTCTTAAAGGCGAAAACTATGTCGGGCGCGCTCAAATTATTGGTGAATGGTATATTACGGCGTATCTGCCGATCAAATCGGATGACGGCAAAGTATATGGAATGCTTTATTTCGGCATAAAACAGGACAACCTTGAAAGCGTAAAAAAATCGATAACTGACATTAAAATTGGAAAATCAGGCAGTGCTATGGTAGTCGGCGCCGCCGGCGCGCAGAAAGGCGTTTACTTAATTTCTAAAGATCATACGCTTGAAGGAAAATCGGCGCTGGATTTTAAGGATATTTCGGGAAAACCTTTTGTCGCTGAAATGATTGAAAAAACAATTGCGAATAAAAATAAAGTTAATATTTTTGAATATACAATTGCCATTGGAAAAGAAACTCCGGCCGATGTTACGTATGCTACTGTTTATTTCGAACCGTGGGGCTGGATAATTCTTGTAAAAGCCTTTAAAAATGAATTTACAACAATAGCCGATAACATAAATTCGGCTTTTGACGGTTTATTTAATAACTTTTTAATAATCGCCATAATTGTAGTTACATTGTCGCTTTTGATATCGCGTTATATAAGAAAAAATGTCAGTTTTAACATTAATAACCTTATCCATGAGTGTAATGAATTAACCGATGCCATTACGCACGGCAATCTTGGCGTTAAAGGAAGATTGGAGAATGTGAGCGAGGAATTTCAGCCGGTAATTGAAGGCATAAATAATATTCTTGACGCTTATTCCGGCCCGATAAAAGTATCCATGGCATACATCAAACGAATTGCCAAAGGCGAGGTGCCTACTAAAATCGCTAAAGAATATAAAGGCGATTTTGAGGATATGAAAAATAATATTAATAATCTTGTTAATACGATGGAAATACTTTTAAACGGCGTTAAATCTATATGTATAGCTACTTTATTTGAAGGCAAATTAGATAAGCGCATATCGATGGAAGGGCTTGAAGGGCGCTGGTCTAAACTTGCTTCCGGCATAAACGATATAATAGCGCTTTTTGAGAAACAGGTTAATTTAACTTCTGATTACTCGACCAAAATATCAAAAGGCATAGTGCCGGAAAAAATTACTGAGGAATATAAAGGCGATTTTAATAAATTTAAAGATTCCATGAATCAATGTATCGATTCGCTCGGCATGGTAATAAATGAAATAAATACGCTAACCAGGGCCACTGCCGCCGGCAATCTTAAAGCGCGCGGCGACGAGAAGAAGTTTGAAGGCGCTTATAAATCGATTATCGGAGGCATCAACTTAACGCTTGAAGAAGTAATAAAACCGCTTACCGCGGTGGTGGACTGCCTGCATGAAATGTCTAAAGGCAATCTGAATGTAGCTATGGACGGCGAATATAAAGGCGATTTAAAATTACTGCAGGATTCTTTAAATACTACGCTTAGCCAGATCAATGAAACATTAAGTTACGTGGCGCAGACCGCAAGCGAAGTTAACAACGGTTCGAGGCAGGTCGCTAACGCGAGCCAGGCGCTTTCCCAGTCGTCGACACAGTCGGCAAGTTCGCTTCAGGAAGTCGCGTCAACCATACAGGAAGTTAACTCGCAGACAAAACAGAACGCTGAAAATGCCATAAATGCAAAAACGCTTGTTGAAAATGCCAGCTCGTTCGCTTCCAAAGGAAATGAATTAATGGCGCAGCTTACAAAATCTATGGGTGAAATCAACGAAGCGTCAAATCGCATCTCGAAGATAATAAAAGTAATAGATGAGATTGCTTTCCAGACAAATCTTCTTGCTTTAAATGCCGCTGTCGAAGCCGCCCGCGCCGGGCAGCACGGCAAGGGCTTTACCGTCGTCGCCGAAGAAGTCCGTAATCTCGCGCAAAGAAGCGCAAAGGCTGCTAAAGAAACTTCGGAAATGATCGAGAACTCGATTCAAAAAGTCACGATAGGAAACTCGATAACAAAGGAAACATCAGATAATCTGAGCCAGATAATACAGAAAGTACAGAATGTAACCATATTAATAGGCGAGATCGCTTCGGCGTCGAAGCAGCAGGCCGCAAGTATTAATGAAATCAATACCGGCATAACGCAGCTTGATAATGTTACGCAGCAAAATACCGCCACCGCGGAGGAAACGGCAGCGGCAAGCCAGGAATTATCGAGCCATGCTGTTGAGCTCCAGAGCGCAATGGAAAAATTCAAGCTTAAAAATCAAAATTTAATAGGATCGGCCAGGCCGGACAATCAAAAATTACTGCAGTAACTTAATAAAAAATAACAACTTACATAATTAATATTAAAACTAACAGTTGTTGTTGAAATATTCCCAAAACAAAGAGGCTGCCTGAAAAAATAAATTTCAGGCAGCTTTTTTTACGCCAAAAATCTTTTGTGATTGCCTCCTTATTTTTTAGGACCGGTTACTCATTTATTATTTTGAAATTCCGATATTTATAATAAGAGCGATCTTTGGAATTTGAAGGAGGAACCTGCCATGATAACGCCAGATATGACGCCGATGTTTATGGAAGAAATTTTTAAGGTCAACCTCTATTGCAATGATTCCGAAATAATTGAATTCAATAAGCTCATTGAAGATGCTGAAAAGAATTGCCTTAAAATCAAAGAATTTGTCGATTCAATTTTTATACCCAGAAGCTCTAAAACAGTTGAAGTATTATAACTTATTTCTTACTTTTTAATTTTTTCTGTCTTTTATTTAATAATTATATGCATTTGAATTCATTGAGTTCAAATCATCCGGGAGCTTATAAAAATCATTTTAGTTAAAGTAAAATCTTTTCGAATAAAAAATTTTCGTAACTTTTTTATTCGAATTAAAACAGATATATTTGTGAATTTAATTTTTACAATTCTTTTCAGGCAGCCTTATTTAAAATTTTCTAAATAATTATCGCTTTACAATTATAATTTTATGTTATATTATGCCTTCGTGGGCAATGCTTTATTTATTTGCCGAAAGGTTGATTGTAATGTCTAAAATTATAGTGTCCGGCCTTATTAATATTGAAACGGTTTTGAAAATAGATTCATTTCCATTAAATTATTTTCCGGTCCGTTATGCGTTTAACCAGGTATCTATGACAACTTCGGGCGTCGGTTATAATGTGGCTAAAGCTTTAACTATCCTTGGCGACGATGTCCGGTTTTTATCCATTATAGGCCGCGATGAATCCGGCGATATTATAAGGCAGTCGCTTATGCGCGACGGAATCTGCCCTGATAATGTGCTTGGCATTATTCCGCAGACGCCGCAGTCGGTAATAATTTATGAAAATAGCGGCGCGCGGCAGATACATGTCGATTTAAAAAATATCCAGGAAACGGTATATCCGGCCGACAAATTTCGAATGCATATTGCCGATGCTGATTGCGCTTGCATCTGCAATATAAATTTCTCGAGGCCTTTTCTTTTGGAGGCGAAAAAGAGCGGCTGCCTCATAGCGACCGACGTTCACGCGTTGTCGGATATAAATGATGATTATAACCGTGATTTTATGGCAAATTCTAATATATTGTTCATAAGCAATGAAAAACTGCCGTGTCATCACTATGATTTTGCGCGCGAGGTTATAAGTAAATACGGAAATGATATTGTCGTTATAGGATTAGGGGCGGCTGGTGCGTTAATCGCCCTGAAAAAGGATAATTCCATTGTCGAATTTCCGGCTGTAAAGGTTCGTGAGATAAGAAATACAGTAGGCGCCGGCGATTCACTATTTTCGGCTTTTGTTCATTCTTATATGAAGACTAAAAACCCTTATGAATCGTTAAAGCAAGCCATGACTTTCGCGGCTTATAAGATCGGCGCTGAAAACGGCGCGGCCGGTTTTTTGACCGAACCGGAGCTTGAAAAGCTGCTAGCACAAAATTAGTCGTTAAATTTTATCTTTTCTGATAATTTGCTGAAATTTTTGTCAATCAGATTGATCATCGCTTTTCTGAAATCCCTGTCTAAAAATTTTTCGTTCTCATTTTTTGTTTTCATATTTACCTCGATAATTAATTTGATTTTTATTTATAATATAAAGATTATTTTATAAATTCATGTTCCAATTTTTTGCGGATGCCGCCGAGTATTTTTTTTATTTCATCGTTCGTCATGCTTTCGCCGAAGCGCTGTGACATTTCTTCCATGTTTATAAATTCATTTTTTTTCATCTTAAAAGCTCCGTTTTATAATATTATTTATATTATCGGTAAAAATAAAATATAATTGACAAAAAAAATAAAATATTATATTATCAATCAAACAAAACAAACATAGAAAGCAGTATCAATTATGAACGACAGTGTTAAAGCGGGGTTAAAAATCATATTTAACGCCGATGATTTTGGAATAACTGAAAAAGTCTCGGAAGCTATTTGTAGTCTTATTGAAAATTCAGGTGTATTAAAAAGTACGACCGTTATGGCAAATCTTGTGAATGATAATTCGGTGAGATCGGCGCATTCAACTATAAAAAAAGTGGGTGCGGAAAATGTTTCTTTCGGTATGCATTTTAATTTGACATGCGGAAAACCGGCTGCAGCCGCTTCTAAAATAGGAACGCTTGTAAATGCCGGCGGAAATTTTAAAAAATTCGACGATCTGGTAAATTGTGTGATTGACGGAAAAATCGACCTTGATCATGTCAGGACTGAATTTATGGCCCAGCTCGAACTTTTTTACGAAAAATTCGGGTTCATGCCGTCACATATCGATTCGCACAAACATATGCATTGCATTCCTGAGTTTTTTGATATTTGCCTCGGGATTATGAAATCAAAAAAAATCAATAAAACACGGCTGCCTTTGAATATAAATGCCATGGAGTTATTCACGAGCCAGGGCATTGATAGCGCGCGCATAACGTCATATTTCGCTAAGTTTAATCAGGCCCCGGGCGCCGATTATTCTGATTTAAAAAACAGGCTCGCTAAATTTATTAATGATAATTCATTCGAAGTGAAGGTACCGGGCTGGTTCCTCGGTACTTATACCGTAGGTAAATTATCGGAAGGCGTATTTAATAAAGAAATTTCTGAAATGAATGCCGGCATGAAGATGCAGTCTCTATCATGCGTATCGAGCGTTGAATATATGGTGCATCCAGGTATGTGCGATGATAACTTGAAAAAACTGTCAGGTTTGCTGCAGCCGCGCGAGTATGAGCATGACGCGCTTATGTCGGCAGGATTGAAAAATATGATTAAAGATTGCGGATTTATTCCGGTTTCTTTTAACCAGCTTTAAAGGCGGTACGATGTTAAAAAAAAATTCTTATATGATAATTTGCTTTGTGATTATGGTAATTTCGATGATAATAATTGCCGGCGGCTTTTTTCCGGTTCCGGCTTCGGCGTCGTATGAAGTCGGAATCAGCGGCCGCGATGTTTATAATTTTCTTAATAATTCTACCGGCGAGGTAAAATTATCGGATACCATGGAAATCAGCTCCGCTGCTTCAACCGAAGCGGTGAAAACTTCCGAAAATAATATACAGGCTGGTTCCGAAAGCGTTTCGTTGAGCTATTCCGTTCAGTTAAAAAGCCTTTTAAACGGGGGGCTCGAAAGCCGCGAAATATATCTGAAGGAAAAATTGATGCAAAAGAAGAAACTCGAAGAAGAAAAAGAGGAATATGAGGAAGAAAGCGATACCGCTGAAATTTTAACGGGCGGCGCGAGCTCTGAAGTCGGCCTGAAAAAAGGTAAAGTCGGTACGTCAGAAACAGAGCTTGAAAAAGCCGATACCAAAGAAATAATGTTGAAACAGGGGAAAAAGCTTTTTATACTGCACTGTGACGCATGCCATCCCGGCGGCGGCAAATCTTATATGTCAGACATAATTAAAGGCGATGAATTTTTTCGCGTTTACGATAAGGATGAGAAAATAAAAAAAGTGATAAGAAATGGTTACAGGAGCGAAAAAGCCGATATGCCTTCATTCGAAGAGTCTGAATTGAGCGATTTTGATATGGATTCGATAATCTTATATTTGAAGACTTTAAATTAAAAGTGGCTGCGATTCATTATTTGAAACGGTTTGGGACGTGCCAATAAATCGTAGTTTCGTATTTTTCATATTGCATATTCTTAATAATACTCCTTATATAAGATATGGTTTTTTCTCAAAATATTCATTAAATAGAAATTTTAATGGTATTTTATAGTTTTTTTATGCGGTATTATGTACCGAAAATTTTCAATGTTTGCGCGCTTATTATTCGCAAATTAATTTTTGATCAAAAAGAGGTTATAAAGTATGACCCTGGGATTATTCAATGAAATATTCGTTATTTTCGTAATTTCAATGTTTGTTTTGTATTTTTGCAGCAGGCTCAAAATTCCTGCGATTGTCGGGTATCTTTTTACCGGAGCCCTTTTAGGTCCGTACGGCGTAAAACTTGTTCAAGCTACGCATGAAGTCGAATATCTTGCGGAAATCGGCGTGGTTTTACTTCTTTTCACCATAGGCATAGAGTTTTCTTTTAAAAAACTCCTGCAAATAAGAAAAGCTCTTATAATAGGCGGATTTACTCAATTAATTCTGACGATCGCCGTCGTGACTTTTATTCTTTACGAATTCGGCTATACTGTCAAGCAGTCCATTTTTATAAGCTTTTTAATTTCATTGAGCAGTACTGCGATAGTCCTGAAATATCTTCAGGAGAAAGCGGAAATTGATACTCTGTACGGGCAGACATCGCTGGCCATATTAATTTTTCAGGATCTGGTCATAGTTCCGATGATTCTTCTTACGCCGCTTCTTACAGATAACCCCGCTGCCGCGGCTGCCGCCGGACCCTCGATATGGCTTATTTTGTTCAAAATAGCGGGTATAGTTTTCTTAATAATAACCGGAACGAAATTTATAGTTCCAAAGATTTTATACTATGTCGCCAAAACCCGTAACCAGGACCTTTTTTTACTTACAATTATAGTTATATGCGCTTCGGTTGCGGTTTTAACGTCCAAAGCCGGTCTTTCTCTTGCGCTGGGCGCTTTTCTTGCCGGGCTTATCATATCTGAATCTGAATACAGTCATCAGGCGTTAGGTTATGTCCTGCCTTTTAAAAGCATATTTACGAGCTTCTTTTTCGTTTCCATCGGAATGCTTCTGAATGTGCAATTTATCATGACGATGCCGTGGACAATTACAGCCCTTACCATTGCGGTCATATTGATAAAAACGGTCACAGCGTATATCGGCGGGGTTTTTTTAAAGGTGCCAACCGGTTCGGCGTTGCTTGCGGGATTTGCGCTTTGCCAGATAGGCGAATTTTCTTTTGTTCTTTCCAAAACGGGCGTCGAGAATGCTATAATCAATAATACGGCATATCAGATATTTTTAAGCGTCGCCGTGCTTACTATGATTTTAACTCCGGTGATTATTTACAGCGTTAATGTTGTATTAAGGCAGCTCGTAAAGCTTAAGTATCTTAAAATACTTCCTGAAGTCGGTAACGACGACACGCAGTCTGATGAATTTGGCCATTTAAAGGAACATTTGATAATTATCGGTTACGGCATTAACGGCAAAAACCTTGCATGTGCCGCGAAAGCCTCCAAAATTCCTTACATAATATCCGATGTGAATCCGGAAACCGTGCGCCGCGAAAAAATCAACGGCGAGCCGATAGTATACGGCGATGCCACTTACGAGAGCGTGCTTGAGCATTTGAATATAAAATGCGCTAAGATAATTGTGATCGCGGTTCCTGACAGGATAGCCTTAAGAAGAATTGTGGAATTGAGCCGCAAAATGAATGAGAATGTTTATATTATGGCCCGTACGAGGTTTTTTAGCGAAGTCGATGAAATAAAAAAACTCGGCGCGGACGAAGTAATCCCCGAAGAATTTGAAACATCCATTGAAATATTCACGCGTGTGATGCAAAAATACTTAATACCGCAGAATGAGATCGAAGATTTTATTAATTTCGTAAGAAAGGGAAGTTATAAAATGTTCCGTACTCCTAATAACAGCTCCGCTATAACCGATATGGAATTTAAAATGCCCGATCTCAGAATATCCACATATCGTGTTTCCGCCGGCAACGAATTCAAGGATAAAACTCTGGCCGAAATAGGGCTGCGCCAGAAATACGGCCTTACTTTGATTGGAATTGCGAGGAACAGCGTCAATATAATAAATCCGTCCGGCGATGAAAAAATACTTGAAAACGATACTCTTATTTTTATCGGAGATGTTAAGGTGCTTAACAATAAAAATATAATTTCTGCGGGTGTTTCTGGTGCCTGATCTATTGTAAAAATTTATTTTTATCCGGTATTAAGGAATTTTCATCGGGAGGAATTCGATGCTGTTGATAATCTCGCTGATAATTATTCTTATAGTTTTTATCGCCGTAATTTCACGAAAGCTGAATATTCCGCTTATTATAATATCGCTTGCCATGGGCGTATTATTTGGCAGCGACGTGACAGGTATAATATATTTCGATAATGCGGCGCTCGCTCAATATATTGCGAATATCGCCCTTATATTCATACTTTTTGCAGGCGGGTTCGGCACTAAAAGTTATAATTTCAAACCGGTTATAAAACCGACGATGCTTCTGGCTACTGCCGGCGTTTTGCTCACTACGCTCATAACTGCATTTGTATTTAATGTGGTTACTGGCTGGGGTCTTATAAAGTCGCTTCTTATATGCGCCATTATATCATCTACGGACGCGGCTGCAGTATTTTCAATTTTACGTACGCGTTCGATAAGTAAAAATGTAACTTCCATAACGGAAATCGAGTCGGCGGCTAACGATCCGATGGCTATTATTTCTACGACTTTTATTCTTCAGCTTGTTATAGGCGAAAGTTTCAACACTTATTCCTCGGTTTTCATGTTTTTGTGGCAGTTGACAGGCGGAATAGGATTCGGCCTGTTATTGGGTATTGCCGGTGTATTTTTATTCAATAAAATTAAATCTCTCGATGTAGGATATTTTTATCTTTTTTTAATCGGTATGATACTTTTGAGTTTTTCGCTGGCTGATTCTTTTAAGGCGAGCGGTATGCTTTCGTCATTTTTTGCCGGCTATGTAATGGGCAATCGAAAATTGCCCTATAAAAACGGTATTTCTTCTTTTATCGAAACGCTTTCGTTCATAGCTAATGTAGGTTTGTTTATACTTTTAGGACTTCTTGTATTTCCTAGAAATTTTTCGGCTATATGGTTTTTAGGCGTAATTTTATTTCTGGCCGTAACTTTTATAGGCAGGCCGATCGCGGTTTTCATCTGTACTATGTTTACGGGGTTATTGACGGGCGAGAAGATATTTCTGAGCTGGAGCGGTATTCGCGGCGCGGTCCCTATAGTTCTCGCCACTTATCCGGCCGCGGCAGGTATTGACAATCAACATCATATTTTTAACATAGTTTTTTTCGCGGTAGTGCTTTCTATTCTCATTCAGGGAACTACCATAGGCAAACTGGCGGATATTTTAAAGCTGAGCATGCCCGCAAGAAAGAAATTGAAGCAGACGATGGAGCTTGTTACTATTCAGGATACCGAATATGAGCTGATTGAAATTTTTATAGATAATGAGATTTATCAGGGCGGATGTAAAATTTCCCAGCTGACTCTTCCTGTCGGTACGACGATAACCATGATAAATCGTGAAAATTCGATAATAGCTCCGAGCGGCAAGACAAAAATTTTACCGGGCGATACGCTTTCTGTTTTAGTCGAACGGAATAAGATAGAAACTGCTACCGCGGCGATATTAAAAATGTTTTCAAAATAAAATTAAAAATCCTGGCTTAAAAATTATTTTTAAATTAATTAAGTTTTAGTTTGACATAAAATTCAATATATGATATAATTTTTTTCTGATTTTCGATGTATTATTGGCGATCGGCGCGCATACTAAAGGTTTTTTAAATGGAAAAATATTGACGGCTGGAACGTTGGCGCCTTTTATTTATCGGTGTTTACATGTATAAAACGAAAAAATCAAGCAATAATAAAAATCAAGAAGAGGTGTAGTTTAATGAACATTGTTATTAATGGCAAACATGTTGAATTAACAGAAGCTTTAACCACTTATGTAAAGGAAAAATTCGCGAAACTTTCGAATTATTTCGAACACATTATCGAAATCGACGTTACCCTTTCGGTTGAGCAGGCTAAAAACAAAGAAGAACGCCAGATCGTCGAAGTTACGATATGGGCTAACGGCGCAGTATTAAGAGCGAGCGAAGCGTCGTTCGATATGTATGCCGCAGTCGACCTCGTATTAGATAAGCTCGAAAGACAGCTTGTAAAATACAAAGAGAAAATGAAAGATATTCCGCGCCGCGAAGCGCACCAGAAACGCGAATCGGAAGCTGTGCACAAAGTGTTGTCATTAAGCGACAAAGAACCGGGCACGAACAATCCGAAAATTATCCGTACCAAAAAATTTGCTTTAAAACCTATGTTCACCGATGAAGCTGCAATGCAGCTCGACCTTCTTGCTCAGGATTTCGTGGTTTTCGCTAACGCGCAGACTAACGAAGTAAACGTTGTTTACCGCAGAAATGACGGTAACATTGGTTTGATCGAGCCTCACTTTTAATAGGTTTGGCGCTGTCAAACGGCAGGGGAATTGCTATTGCATTTTGACTTGAAACTTGATTGAAACTTGACTTAAAAGTCGGCTTTAAAGGTGGAATTCACATGGATATGAGATTAACAAATTTAATAAACGAAGAATTAATCGAACTTGAACTTAAAGCATCAAAAAAAGAAGATGTTATTCTGGAAATGGTTACTTTGCTTGAAAAAGCTGGAAAAGTAAGCGACAGAGAAATATATTTTAAGTCGGTTATAGAACGTGAGAACCTTGGTTCTACCGGTATAGGAAAAGGTATTGCCATACCTCACGGCAAATCTGATGTTATAAATGAAGTTTCAATTGCATTTGGACGTTCGACGCGGGGAATCGACTTCGATTCTCTCGACGATAAACCTGTAAATCTTGTATTTTTACTCGCGGCGCCTAAAAACGTCGGCGGCGTTTATTTAAAGGCTTTAGCTCAGCTTTCAAGGCTTTTAAGACAGCAGGAATTCAGGGAAAGCATTTTGAGCGCTAATAATAAATCCGAAGTTCTGGACATACTTGCGAAGGCCGATCAGGCTGATCAGTAAGGTCAACAGGCGCGGTGTTTTGATAATCGCTGCGTCCGCGTGTGTTTGGGATGGCGGGTCACGGTCTTTATTGTGTTCGTTCACGTGTAAAATTCGTCAAATGTATAATAAACAGCTAACTTTATTTAAAAATTAGCGAATATTCAAAAAAAGCATCAGTCAACCTTTTTTATAATGGTTTTTGCTGGTGCTTTTTAATAATTTTAAAAGGACTGATTAGTAATGGGCATTTTTGATAGTTTAGTAGCCGGAATGCGTTACTTATTTAATAAAAGCGACCGCGAGGTCAGGCGCTGCATGGAAATAGTTCATGTCATAAACGGTTTAGAACCTGAGATGCAAAAGCTTACGGATGAGCAGCTCCAGGCTAAAACACCTTATTTTAAGGAAAGGCTTGCCGCCGGCGAAACCCTTGACGATATATTGCCGGAAGCTTTCGCAGCAGTTCGCGAGGCATCACGCCGCGTCTTAAACATGAGGCATTTCGATGTTCAGCTTATAGGCGGTATTGTTTTACATAAAGGCAAAATCGCGGAAATGAAAACCGGCGAAGGAAAAACACTCGTGGCAACTTTGCCGCTATACTTAAATGCCCTTTCAGGACTTGGTGTTCACTTAGTTACAGTCAACGAATATCTCGCGCGGCGCGACTCGGAGTGGATGGGTCAAGTTTATAAATTTATGGGCCTTTCGGTCGGTTTAATACTTAACAATATGGATTCTGCCGAAAAACGCGAGGCTTATAACGCCGATATAACTTACGGCACAAACAGCGAGTTCGGTTTTGACTACCTTCGTAATAATATGGCTGTTTCGCCTGATGAGCTCGTACAGCGCGATTTTAATTTTGCTATAGTCGACGAAGTCGATTCGATATTAATCGACGAAGCGAGAACGCCGCTTATCATATCCGGCCCGGCTGAAAATGCCACTGCCAAGTATTATGAAATGACTTCTATCGCTAAACAGTTAAGGCGCGAAGTCGATTTCCAGGTTGACGAAAAATCGAAAACCGTTTCAATAACCGAAGAGGGTGTTGCGCGGGTTGAAAAACTTTGCAATATTTCTAACTGGTACGATCCGGGCAACATAAAAAACGTTCATCTTCTGCATCAGGCATTAAAAGCCAATAACCTGTTCAAATTAGACCGCGATTACGTCGTAAAAGACGGCGAAGTAATAATCGTCGATGAATTTACCGGGCGTCTTATGTTCGGCAGGCGTTATTCTGAAGGGCTCCATCAGTCGATCGAGGCTAAAGAAGGCGTTAAAGTTTTGCGCGAAAACCAGACACTCGCTACTATTACGCTTCAAAACTATTTCAGGATGTATAAAAAATTGGGCGGCATGACCGGTACCGCTGAAACAGAAGCTCGAGAATTTGAAGAAATTTATAAATTGCAGACGGTCGTTATTCCTACAAATAAAACTATCTCGAGGGATGACGCGGCGGATGTCATATTCCGAACTGAAAAAGAGAAATATAATGCGGTCGCAGATGAAATCGAGAGGGTTTTTAACGAAAAGAAACAGCCGCTTCTCGTCGGTACGACTGCTATCGACAAATCAGAGCTTCTTGCTGATATGCTGAAAAAACGCGGAATTAATTGCAGCGTTTTGAATGCCAAGCACCACGAAAAAGAAGCTGAAATTGTCAAAGAAGCGGGCAAGCACGGCGGAATAACAATCGCCACAAACATGGCAGGCCGCGGTACCGACATTGTGCTCGACGATGACGCTAGAAAAGCCGGCGGATTGTATGTTATCGGCACGGAACGGCATGAAAGCCGCCGTATTGACAACCAGCTTCGCGGACGTTCGGGACGTCAGGGCGACCCTGGCATTTCGAGATTTTTTCTGTCCCTCGAAGATGACCTTTTGAGACTTTTCGGTTCGGATAAAATTTCAGGAATTATGGAAAGTCTTGGTATGGAAGAGGGCGTGCCTATTGAATCAGGCCTTGTTTCGAGGGCGATCGAGAGCGCGCAAAAACGCGTCGAAGCGCGTAATTTTGACATAAGAAAACACGTTTTGAAATATGACGACGTTATGAACAGCCAGCGTGACGCTATTTATAAACAAAGGCAGCAGATATTGAAGTCGGCCGATGTTACCGAAGTCGTTCTTGAAATGTTCGAGGAACTGATAGAAGATATGATCGTCGATTTTATCGATTTTGATAAATATGACGAAGACCGCGAGTATGGCAAGCTTTCAGATCTTTTTTATAACATATTCGGCGTTCGCATCGAAGTTGCCGTTCTTGCCAAATATACTCAAAACGACCTTTATGAAATGCTTCTGAGTGAAGCTAAAAAGGCTTATGAGCTTAAACGCGAGTCGATCGGCGGCGAGGTTTTTGTGAGCCTCCAAAAATATATACTTCTTAAAATGATCGATGATTCATGGAAAGAGCATTTGACTGCAATGGACGATCTCGAGGAAGGTATCGGGCTTCGCGCTT
This sequence comes from Candidatus Wallbacteria bacterium, assembly GCA_041441465.1. Lineage (GTDB taxonomy): Bacteria > Muiribacteriota > UBA9980 > UBA9980 > UBA9980 > JASDSY01. Next base: position 22,351 of record JASDSY010000010.1, on the reverse strand, counting down.
ACGGCCAGAAAGATCCGCTTGTCGAGTATAAAATCGAAGGCACTATGATGTTCGAGCAGATGATCGAAGGCATCAAGGAAAATTGCGTTTCAATGATATTTAAACTCCAGCCTATTAAAGAAGAAGTAGTCGAGGAGGAATTAAAACCTAAAAAACAGGTTTATTTTACTAACCGCGACGAGGCTGAAACGATTAAAACCGTTAAGAGAGACAATACTAAAATCGGCCGTAACGATATGTGCCCGTGCGGCTCAGGCAAGAAGTACAAAAAATGCTGCGGCGCTTAAGCTGAAAATTAAAGGCGGCGCGTACATTTGCTGACGCGCCGTCATAAAACCATATGAAAGGAAGAGCGGTTTTGTTCTTTAATTTTAATAAATTAAAAGTTTTTTTTGTTTTGTTTCTTATTTTATTTATATCAGAACTTCCTGCGTTCGCTATTAATGAAAAGTATAATCCGCGAAAAATGGAAGCTGCCAACGCGGTCATAAGTAAATATGAAATTGAAATATCAAAGGCGCCTACGGTCGAAGCGTACGAAGGCCTTATAAACGGTTTTAAAATGCGTAAGGAGTCGTATTTTTCGGCAAACGACTGCAAGGACATCGACGATAAAATTTACGACGCTTATAAAAATATACTGAAAATAGCCCCTAAAAATTATAACGCAATGGTTTATGTAATTGAAGAAGATATGAACAAGGGCCGGTTCGAAGGCATTTCCGAAAGAGTGGCCGAAGTTTTAAAAGATAACGCCGAACAATATAAAATAAGGCTTTTGAACGGAAAATTGCTTTATTTTGATTTCAAATTCGAACAGGCGATACTTGAGATAACAAAAGGCATAACCCTTATGCCTGAAAGCGCCGGCGAGGAAGCGAAGCATTATAAAAAAATATTGACTAACGCAAACCGCTTTTTGAACACAATAAAAAAATATATGCCGGCTGCCGTAAAAGAACCTGAAAGCGCCCAGGGTTATTATGAAATAGCGGCTATTTATCTCGATAACGAAATGATCAAACATTCATCGAATCTCGAAACCGGTATAAAATACTTGAATAAGTGTATTGAAAAAGATAAAAATAACGGCGAAGCTTATGTTTTACTTGCCGAAGTTACAGCCGAAAGAAAACAGGAATACGCCGAAGCTATGAAAATTTTGCGCAACCTCGATAATATCGAAGTCAGCAAGCAGCTTTTAAAAAAAGCGCGTAATCTTTCACAAAAATATTACAGGCAGAATATTTACCTGAAGAAAAAATAGTACTGCGGGTTTTTAATGGCATCTGAACTGAAACTAAAACTTTCAATTTTTATAATATTTGCGGCATTATCTGTAAGCGGCATATCGGCTCTGGCCGAGGTGTCGCTTATTGATCAGCAGGATTCGTTTCATTGGTATCAGGAGGCAAAATATTATGCCTCGAACCGCAAAAATTATGAAAAAGCTCTTGAATATTGCGAAAAGGCGATCAAATTAAATCCTGATAATTTGCAGGCAGTGTCATTAAAAACGTGGCTTATTGAAAGAATCGCGAAACTCGATGAACTGAAAAAACGCAAGCAGGAGATAGAAAGCCTGCCTAAGGATCTTCCTAAACCTAAAGATGCGCCTGCAGACGGCAAAAAAGCAGGAAAATCTGAAGAAAGTAAAGGCGCTGACGCGGCGACTGGCGAAGCGGCATTAAAGGCTGCCGGCCTGGCTGCTGATGAGAAAGTTAACGAAGCTATCAATAATTTAAATTATTACCAGGGGCTTACTAAGCTTACTGAAGGAAAATTTGACGAAGCAGCCCAGTTTTTTAAAGACGATTTGATAGAAAACCCTGACAGAATCGAGTCCTGGTTTTATATTTTTAAATACAATAAAGATAATGGGAATGAATCACTGGCGCTGAATTATCTTAAGAAAGTTCGTGAAAAAATACGGCAGAAGGGTATTAATGACATTGACCCTAAATTCAAAGCGCTCATAGTCAACCAGTGCCATCTTTATCAGGACGAGGCGATACTTCAGAAAGGGCTTTATAAAAATAATCTCGATATCGAAATTAAAAACGAGATCAAAAGCAATCTCGACTGGCGTGCGGTTTCCATAATTCCTGAAACGTCAGAAATATTGCAGAATAAAAAGCTCCTCGCTTCCGTCGATATTCCAAGGTTGAAAGAAAATAAATGCATTCCGATGATTTTTGACACGCCTGCGAAAAATTTTAAAATTGATCAATATGGAAAGGTTATCGCCGATTCGGGCAGTTTCAGGAAAAAACCGAAACTTGAAATTCCAGTGCTTGTGGCTAACGAAACTAAAAAAGTATTTGACGATGTCGAAAAGCTTATCAAGGAAGGCGACTATTACATGTATATAGGCGTTTATGACCGAGCGCTCTCGTATTATGAAGAAGCGCTCATGCGCGCGCCTGATTCGCCAATCGCCAACAATAACAAGGGCGCTGTCCTGAAAATGAAAGGCCGCTACGAAGAGGCATACGAATATTTCAAAAAGGCCATATACTATGATAAAACTTATATCGAGGCGTATAATAACCTTGCCACTATTTATTCAGAGCGCGGGAATTATGACGAGGCTTTAAAATTGTTTCTTGTCGCGGCGAAACTCAATCCGCGCGAACCCGGAATCGTTTATAATATCGGCGTAATGTACAGCAAGCTCGGCAAGCTCGAGCCGGCCGACGAATATGTAAGCCGCGCTATCGCCATGAATCCAGCAGAGCCGTCCTACTATTATCAGCTTGGCCAGATAAAATTCAGAAAAGGCAATAAGAATGACGCTTATAAAAATTTCAGGAAACTGGCCACAATGCTGCCCAAGGATTCCGACGCGTACCTGAAAGTTGTAGAACTGGTAAGAACGATGGTGCCGGAAGAAAAATAAATGCCGATGATAAATCTTATTTTATAAGCGGTTATAAATGAATTAAAATTCATTTTAAAGCTCGATCGAGATTGCATTTTGTGATAAATTATTAAAGTTTTATGTTTAGAATATGTTTTAAAATTAATTATTATAGACAATATAAAAAAATAAAATCATTCAAATCGCCGATATTAATATATTAAATTTGAATAACTCACATTAAACCTGATAAAAATAAAACGCAATTTAAAATTTTCTTGATAAGGAGACTGGAAATTGGAAAAATCGAATAAAAGAAAAATTATTGTCACTTCAGGATTGCCATACGCGAATGGCGATATTCATATAGGTCATCTTGTCGAATATATTCAGACTGATATATTCGTAAGATTCCAGAAATTATACGGCAATGAATGCGTTTATATCTGCGGCGACGATACGCACGGCACTCCGATCATGATTTCAGCACGCAATAAAGGCATAACTCCGGAAGAAATGATAAATAATATTCATAAAGAGCACTCAAAAGATTTTGCGGCTTTTTTCGTTGATTTTGACAATTTTTACACGACGCATAGCCCTGAAAATAAGGAATTTTCTGAACTTATATATAAAAAAATGGCCGAAAAAAATATGGTATCCGAAGTAATGATCGAGCAGCTTTACTGTGAACACGATAAAATGTTTCTGCCGGACCGTTTTATAAAAGGCACCTGTCCGAAATGCAAGGCGCCGGATCAATATGGCGATTCATGCGATGTATGTTCAGCGACTTATTCCGTTACTGAAGTGGTTGAGCCTTATTGCTCGCTCTGCCGCAGTACGCCGGTAAAAAAACAGTCGAAGCATTTCTTTTTCAGATTAAGCATGATGGCCGATAAACTTCAGGAATGGCTTAAAGGCGATCATGTTCAGGTAGAGGTCGCAAATAAGCTTCAGGAATGGTTTAAGGACGGTTTGCGTGATTGGGACATCTCGAGAGACGCTCCATATTTTGGTTTTAAAATACCTGGCACGGAAGATAAATATTTTTATGTCTGGCTTGACGCTCCGGTTGGGTATATGGCCGGCCTTAAAAATTGGGCCGTACGCAATAACAAAACTTTCGAGGAATTGTGGGCGGATCCGAATAGTGAAATTTATCATTTCATAGGAAAAGACATATTGTATTTCCATACGTTATTCTGGCCGGCAATGCTTATGGCGGCCGATTTCAAGACGCCTAACAAAGTATTTGTTCATGGCATGCTTAAAGTCGACAACGAAAAAATGTCGAAATCGAAGGGCACGTTCATTAACGCTAAAACATATCTTAAATATTTGAATCCTGAATGTCTTCGTTATTATTATGCGTCAAAATTGAATTCAGGCATTGAAGATCTTAACCTTTCGCTTAAAGATTTCTTGTATAAAGTGAATTCGGAATTAGTAGGCAATATCACAAACATCGCTTCGCGCGTGGCCGGAATGCTCAACAAGAATTTTGACGGAGTTATCGGCCCGATGTCATTAGAAGGTGCCGGGCTTGTTAAAAATTGTCAGGCGGCAGCTGAAGAAGTCGCGAAGCATTACGAAAACCGCGATTATTCGTCGGTAATGGGGACGGTCATAAAACTGGCAAATGATGTAAATAAATATGTCGACGACAAAAAACCGTGGGCGCTCGTCAAAGAAAACCTTCCTGAGTGCCATAAAGTATTGTCGACGGTTTTGAATTGCTTCAAAATATTTATGATATATATGAAACCTATACTTCCGCAGTATGTCAAAAATGCCGAAGAAATCCTGAATACAGGAGTTCTGGCCTGGGACGATATAAGTAAAGTCCTCGAGAATCATAAGATAAATGAGTTTAAGCCGCTTATGGTAAGAATCGAGCAGGAAAATATCGATAAAATGATAGCCGAGGCTAAAGAAAGCCAGAAAGCGGTCAAAGCGGCTGCCGCTGGCGGCGCGGCCGTGAAATCAGCTGATAACAAAGGTAAGGAAAAATCCAGGGATTCCGAAAAAGATTCTATATTGAACGTTTCTGAAATTTCGATCGAGGATTTTCAAAAAATTGACCTGCGTGTCGCTAAAATCGTCGAGGCAAACGATGTAGAGGGGGCGGAAAAGCTTTTGCAGCTGACTCTTGAAATCGGCGATATCCGCAAAAACGTATTTGCCGGCATAAAAAAATATTACAAAAAAGAGGACCTTGTAGGCAAATCTGTAATTTGTGTAAATAACCTCAAACCGCGCAAGATGAAATTCGGCATGTCGGAAGGCATGGTCCTCGCCGCTTCGGCAGGCGATTCATTGTGTCTGCTAACGCCGATGTCAGGCATTGCAAGCGGCGCTAAAGTATCATAATAAAAACACAAGGACTTATAATTTAACCGGTTCGGTTGATTTTTTACGGCCGTAAACTGGAAATATAACGGAAAAGAGGCAGACTGAATTTTTGTTCAGAATGCCTCTTTTTTTATCGTTGATTTAATTTTAGCATTTGATCAAATATATTATTGTTTGGCGCATTAATTGATGCTTATATTTATGTTAATTTTTATAAGGTAATTTGGTATAATATATTTTTATTTTCGATTCGTAGTTTTCGGAGTTGAAGTTATATATGAAATTAACCAGAAAATGGCGGTCGCATGATGTTGATATTGAGATTACCGATAAATGGCTTGAAATTCTCAATTCTCTTGAAAATTTTGAGCTGGTTGGAATATGTGCCGGGCATGTCGGCGATGATAATAAATATCCTTATATCGGCTTACAACTCAAAGAAGATATAAATGAATATTTCAGCGATAATTGGTTGAAATACGCTAAAATAATTGAACATGAAGTTTCAAGGATTTTTAATAATGATTTTTTTGTGGCCAAATTAATTGTCGGTAAAAATAATTTTAGTTTTAAAAGTGTGAAATTTGATAATTATAATATCGGGCTGAACCTTACTTCACCATTTGAAAGAACGATGGAAGAGTTTTTGGAGATTAATAATTTAATATGGTTTCAAAGCAGTATAGATAATATTTTAAAATTTGATTTAGAATTAAACGGAATACGGCGGCAGCTGCCTAAAAAATAATTATTTTTATAATCTTTTGTATTATTGCATAACATTGACTAATATTTAAAAATATTAGTCAATGTTGTTGACTTTTTTATTTGAATATGCTATTATAAAAATAGGAGCATGAAATCTTAAATTTTTATTGTATTTTAAGGAGGCGGTTTATATGTTTAATTGTATTAAATGCGGTAAATCACTTCTCAGTCATGATGAAAAAGAAAGCGGAGTCTGCTCTTATTGCCATTCATATAATAACTCGTCATGCATTGGCTGCGGCCGTACTTTATCTCTGTCAGAACGTGATTCCGGTTATTGTAAAATTTGCAATATCCGCGGAGTTAATTATTGCGTGGTCTGCGGCAGATGTCTTTCTTTTGGCGATGAACGAAAAGATGGAATCTGCGGAGTTTGTAAAAAAACAAAATAATTTTAAAAAATTAATATATATTTACTCAACATAAAAATATATAAATTGAATATTTATGAAAGGCAAGAAAATTATGCGGATATTTAAAGCTATATTATCCTTAAAAACGCCGTCAGATGAAGGCCGGGAGCTTGATTTCAACTCCAAAAAGAAAGATATTATCGAGGCGGCCGAAGCGTTTAATATAAAATATGAACGCTGGAATAAAAGAATTTTTGTGACAGAAATAGAAAAATTTAAGATATCGATATTATTAATAAAAGAGGTGATCGATGACAAAGAAGTAATATCGCCTCTTGAAATTGGAATGTTTTCAAAATTTTTATATCATAACAAGGGCTGGGAAAAATATTCGCGTGAAACCTCAAAATTATTTACCTCGATACTTTTTAGAGAATCAACTGATAAGGGTGAATGCTTAAAGCTTTTATCGGGTGTCATTAATAAAAGAGGCGTCAGTGAAATAATGGATAATATCGAAAAATTAAGGTTGGCAGATGAAAAAAGCTCGGATAAGGCTGAATCTTCAGTTGCTCCAGTTAATTTAACCGCTGAAAATACTGATTTAAACTATGAAAATGAAATTTCTGACGAGCTTGCTATAAAAACCCTCGATTATTTGATTGTTTCTAAAAATATAGGTAGTAAAACTGTTGAAAAACAAAATGCAATAAACAGGATAAAGGAAATTATAGCTGAGTGGCTTGGGAAGGAATAGTAAAAATTTTTGAATAAATAGGTGAAAATTATGAGTTCAAAAATTACAAAAGCCGAAAAATCAAATCTGCTGTATTTAAAATATGAGGAATTGCAGGATGACATTAATACTGGTAAAAAGATAAAATTATTAAAAAAATCTGTCAGGCTTAATTGTATGAATTTATCGGCCATTTTTGAGCTTGCTGAGCAATTCAGAAAAATACGAAATTACCGAGAGGCGGCAGTTCTTTATAATTTAATTCTTGATATCGATCCGGGTAATTACGATGCGTTGTTTGGAGCGGCCAAATGCTGTTATAAAATGAAAGAATATGAAACTGCTTGTGAATACTATGAAAAATTATTCATAACTACCCCTGATTCCAGGCCTTTATTAATTGAATTAATTAAGACTCACACAAAGCTTATGAATTCGGAAAAGGTTTTTCATTATATACATTTAGCCCGGCCGTTTATAAAAGACCGCCGTGAAATAAATTTGGTTTTTGTCAAAGCGAGCGAGGCTTTATGGTATGCCGGCCACTCTGAAAAGGCAATGTCTTATATTGAAAGATTAATTAAAAACGAAACTGATAATTATTATTATTACGTTCGGCGTATTTTATATTTAATGTATGACGGAAAGCATGATCAGGCGCTTGAAAGGTGCGAAGAATTTAAGGAAATGAGCCGCGATTCAGATTATATTTTTCTTAAGCTTTCGATAATGTTGGATGCCAAAAGAATACTTGAATTATCGAAATTATTCGATGAAAATTACGAAGAGATTATTGGACATTTTAGTAATCATAATATTTTTAATTTTTGGACATCATATTTATTTTGCGACCGCGAGTTTGACGGAATGAAGGTAATTGAAAAATGTATTCTGAAAAAAATTAACAATAATAGTTTTTTAATGTATGCCATTGATTATTTTTTTAGCAACGAATTTTATGAATTCAGTTTTTATATAGCGTCCATTATAATAAAAAAGCATAATGTCAGCCTTATCGATCGCGGCTATGCCTATTATAAGATAGCGCAGTATTATAGAATTTATGAAAAAAATTATCCGGCGGCGGTCAAATATGGGCTTGAGGCGTTGAATTATGACGAGACATTAAGCTTATTGTATGAAGTGGGTGCAGCGACAATGCTTTCAGGTTACGGCCAAAAGGCGCTGATATTTTTTTATAAATTTTTGAACCGTTATGAAAGACTTGATGAAAAATCGCGTCTTGAAAAATCAAAACAATATGAATTTACTCTTAATAATATCGAAAAAATAAAAAAACAGCTTAATTTATAATGGTGGCGATGTGCTTTAATTTTAATGAATGAAAGATATTATATTATAAAAATCCGTTAAATTAATTTTAGATCATTCTATATTATTAATTTTACCAATTTAGTATATTATAATTTTCTAATTTATCTATAGTTATAACGATTTTTATAAAAACTTGTAATTAACTATAATGTTCTATAAAAACAACGCGGAGGTATTTTATGCGTGAAAATATTAAAGAATTTTTAGCAAAATTCGACGCCGGGAAATTATGTTCGCTCGGCATATTTAGCGGGGAGAAAAATATATTGACCCGCTACAGTGTTTGGCCTCTGCTTGAACTTATGCGTTCAAATAAAATCGATGAGCTTGATTTCTTCAATGAATGGCGGCTTTTTTTAAACGGCGATTACTATAATGGCTATTGCGGCCCTGCTTTCGGCAATGCCTATAAAATTGAAAATATTAACTTACTGGATGTTGTTTTTAAAAAAGCTAATATTCATATCAATCCGCACTATTCAAATTCCTCAAATAATCTAATTTATAGGCCTGAACCATCCGCCGGGAAAAATTTTATTTCGCCCGCCGGCTGTATGAACGGCAATTCAAAATTTTCGTCGCGCATAAAAGACCTTAAAGGCGCCTCTGAACTTAATGATTTGATAAACTCGCTGCCGCTTAACAGAAAAGAAACGTTCTGGACCGGCTGCGTTTTGCCGCAAATAATATGCGGCGACGAGTTTAACCGGCTTGGAGTTTTTTTGAAAACGGCCGGAATTCCAGAGTGTTATTGCAAAAACCGTTATGACAGGGGCAAAGTTATGTTTTATACTGAATATTCGCTCAAAGAATCCGCGCTCGGCTGGGATGATATTGCGGATATCGGGCGTATCACTCCAGACTTGATGATGATGCTTAATGTGTCCGGCCGGAAATATCTTGTCGTTATAGAAGCTAAGATGTTTGATTACGTCGAGGCGGGAGCTCTTATAAGGCAGCTGGAAGCGCAAAAACTGATAATCAAAAAAATTCTGGATTTTAATAAAATGCCGCCTGATAGTTATAAGCATGTAATTTTACTGTTAAAACCTCCGCAGGCCGATAACGATGGAATATGGAAAAACGGCATACGTTCCGATGAGACGCTGCTTTTTTGGGGAGATATTATCGATAATTACAGCTTCCTTAAAAACACTTATTTTTATGATATATTGCAAATAGCCGTCAAAAATGAACAATTGATCACAACGCGCGGCGCTTATGAAATGCGCGTGAAAAAAAGTTGAATATCGTTGCGCGCCTGGATTAAAAACATTTTTTTAGAGCGATACGAGTATAATCAAAAAAATTAAAATTTAAAAATATAAAGTGTAAAAATATAATTTAAGGAGGAATGCTTATGTCATTACTTGATGATTTAAAAGAAGAAACAAGGCAAGACGGTTTAAAAATGGAAGCTGAACGGAAACGGATACATAATTTATTCAATAAACCGGCCGTGCCTGTTAAATCTGTTATTCCTGAATTAAAATCTTCGGTAAGAATGGTAAATTATGGAAGTTACGGCAAGGAAGTAATTACTGTGCTGTATGAATCCAGGTATGAGTCGAGGGTTTTAGATTCAAATGGAAACGAAATAGACGGGATTTTTTCACCGATGAGCGATAATTATATTATATAAATTTTTTTCTTAAAACTATAATTAAAAATATTTTCGAGGTGGTTATTATGAAGATTAAAGTACCGTGTTTTTTCAGGATATGCAATGCCGGAACAGAGATGGAGTGCATAAAAAAGGGCGTACTGGGCGGCTATCCTTATGAACTTCAAAAGCTTCAAAATATTGAACCCGGCCATATAGGTTTTCTTTATAACGCTCAGCAAGACGTTTTAATTGGAGTTTTCCAGGCTGAGTCAAAGCCGTGCATGAATAATGACCCGTCCATATTCGGAGGTAAATTTCCGTTACAGACAAAAGTAAAATTAATGAATTCCGAAGTCCTGAAAATTACTAATGCTCAAAACCGCCTCGCTGGCATTATCAAGTTTGAAAGAAAGAAAAATTTCTCTGTGCCGGCTCAAAGCACATACGGCCCGGACGTTACAGAGCGTGTCTTGAAGTTATTTTATCCCGGCGAAAATAAATATCCTGACGAATTAAAAACATCTGCCGTTGAAGAAGAAGTTCCAATAAGCGCAAAAAAATCCGAAGATGCGTCATTTACGCTTGACGATGTGGCAGGCCTTGGGCATGTCAAGGAATTTATTAAGCAAAGAATTATAGCTCCGTTTAACGATGAGGAACGCGCATTCAAATTCAAGCTTCGTATCGGCGGCGGCATGCTTTTATTCGGGCCTCCCGGCACCGGCAAAACTTTAATCGCGACAGCTATCAGTTCGCAGATAGAAGCCAAGTTTTATGAAATTACTCCGTCGTTCATAATAGGTTATCCCGGCCAGGCCGAGGAGCGGTTAGAAAAATTATTCGCGGACCTCAACAGGCAGCCGCGTTCCGTTTTATTTATTGACGAAGCCGAATGGATACTCAAAACCCGCGACAAACAGTCATCATCGGTGATGGAGCGCATAACCCCTGTCCTGCTGGCCCAGCTGAGCACGCTTTTTAAGCAGCGAGACAACCAGATCGTGATAATCGCCGCTACTAACGAGCCTGAAAAAATAGACCCGGCGTTTCTTAGGCCCGGCAGGTTTGACAAAATTTTTTATGTGGGGCTGCCTGCCGAAAAAGAACGCGCGGAAATACTGGCGATAAATTTAAAAGGCCGCGAAAATAATATCAGCGAAGCCGAACTTGCGGAAATATCCTTGGAAATGAATTCTTATTCAGGCGCGGATATCGCTCAAATTGTCGATGAAGCAGCTTATAAAGCGTTTATAAGGAAATCCGGCTCTGATGATTTTATAACCAAACAGGACATTCTGGCCGTAGTGAACTCAACTTCACCTTCCGTGCCGGCGGACGTTATTTTAAAGCACCAAAAATGGGCTGACTCGCGTGGAATAAGTTTATAATTTAGTAAAAAAGAAAAAATATTATTTTGTCTTTTAGAAGAATATTAGTTATAAATAATTTATGATATTAAAATGAATATGACCTAAAAAGACTATTATACATAATAACTCAAAGTATTTTTATCATTTTTAGAATACAAATATGACATGAGTTTAAAAATATAAAACAAAACATTTACAAAATATTTATATTTATGATATATTGATTATCATCATAAAAATGAACCGTTCGTCAAAGTATTTTTTTAATTAAAAGGTATTTAATAAAACTTTCAGGAGTGAATAAATGTTTGATAAAATAAAAAAACTTATAATAAATGATGAACTTGATGAAATAAAAAAAGATATTGAAAAATTAGAAATTATTAATGAAAAACATCCATTTTTAAGTACTGATGGTAAGAACGATACTTTATATGATTATGCTGAAAAATATAATAAATATGAAATAATGCAGTATTTTAGTAATAAAGTAAGTGCATTGTTAATTAACTCTTTAAATAATATAAAAAAGCAACACCATATTAATTTTATATTAAAATTTAAACCTGATTTAAAAATTTTAGAACAAATTTCATACTCATCTAAAATTACTGAAGAATTTAAAAATAAAATAGACATAATTTTAAAATGTGAAAAGACAATAAAATTAGTTGAAAATCAAAAATTTGAATTAGCACTAGAAACTTTTAAAGATATTAAAGTAAAATATAAATCGTATGATGAAAAAACAATTTTTCAAGTTGTAGATAAAACTGATCGTATTGAAATAAAAAAAGAAATTGTAAAAAAATTATTTGAAGAAATTAGAAGTGAACTTGATAATAACCAAAGTAATGATACTTTGACAGGACAATTAAATGAACTTAGTAAAAATATTAATTCTGAAAATATTCATTTTATATTTGAATTAGTTCAAAATGCTGAAGATAATTATTATGATCCTAATTTGAGTGAAAAAACACTTATTTTTATTTTAAATAATGATATTCCTCTTGAATTTTCAGATGAGCATAAAATTAATAATTATTTATTAATTCAAAATAATGAACTAGGGTTTAATGACTTAAATATCATTTCAATTTGTGATGCTACCAAATCTACTAAAAAAAAGAAAAAAGGTTATATTGGAGAAAAAGGGATTGGATTTAAATCGGTATTTAAAGTTACAAAGAGACCTTATATATTTTCTAATGGTTTCAATTTTTATTTGACTTCGGAAGGCGCGGATCCAATAAAATATATTTATCCTCATGATGAAGATTTTTTCGTTGAAGGAAATCTTCCAGGTATAATAAAAAAAGAATTTACAAACATATTATTACCTCTTGAAGATTTAAATATATATAAAGAAATAAAAAAACAATTAGAATCACATATTAGTTTTGAAACCTTACTATTTTTAAAAAAGCTAAATAAAATTGAAATAAGAATTGGTGAAAAAAAAGAAGTAATTCAAAAAATTGAAAATAAAGATTCAATAATTATTGAATTAAAAAAAGAAACATATGAAAAGGAGTCTTTAAAAGAAAAAAAATGTGATAAATATTTTATTTATTACAAAGAAATTAATACACAAGGAATAAAAGATGATTTAAGACCTAATATAAGCACTTCAGAAATTACTTTATCATTTCCGATTAATTCAAACAATTCTTACGGTAAAATATACGCATATCTTCCGACGAATATAAATAGTGGTCTTCCATTTCTTATAAATGCGGATTTTATTTTAACATCCAATAGAGAGTCTATTAAAGATAAAAGTGAATGGAATAATAAACTTATTGAAATGGTTCCAGATATTTTTATAGAATTTTTTAAAATAACAATTCAAAAAAAATACATAAGTGTTAATGATAAATATTCTCTATATAAATTTATTCCGAAATTTTATAATAATTTATTAGAAGAAAATTTATTTGAAAGGGCAAAAAAAGAAATTATTAATAAACTCAAATCAGAAAAAATAATTCTTGGAATTGACAATAATTTATATTTGCCTAAAAATGTTATTGCTATTCCGGAAAAAGAATTAAACATTTTGTTTGATGATTTTAACAATCTTAATTATGAAAATATACCATCTTTTTTAAAAAAAGAAGAAAATATATTGATTAATATGGAAATTTGGAAAAATTTTTCAAATTATGAAACTTTTTATGAAACAATAAAAGTTTTAGAATTAAAAGAATTTGAATTTGCTAATTTTGTTGAATGCTTATTAGATGACCAATGGATTAATATAAAATGGAATAAAAAAAATACTGAGGAAATTCCTATAAAGCTTTATAATTATATTAGTGATAAACTTTTAAATAATAATGATTTAAATATAAAAAAAGATTTATTGAGTGCTAAAATCTTTTTTTCTGTTAATAATAAATTACTTGCGTTATCGGAAACTCTTATGGTAAATGACGAATGGAGAAGAATTTTAACTAAAGATGCTTATTATAAAGATGAAATACTTAATTCTATAATAATAAATGAACAAATATATATACATTATCGTAAATTATTAGAATTAATAAAAGAATTTAAACATTCAGAATTCAAAGATATAATAAAAAAAATTGATAAAGACTGGTTAAAAAATAATTTAATTAAATCATTAGAAGAAAAATCTGATTGGTTTAAAAATTTTTATACTTTAATAGTTAATTCATATAATTTAATAAATGATCCAAAAGAAAAAGAAGATTTTAATTCTCAAAAAATATTTTTAGGAAAAGATAAAAAATTATATTCAATTAATGACCAAGGTGAATTAAATTTAAGATTAATTGATAATAAAAATAAAAATATATTATATAAATTATATCGAAATAATTTAAAAGAATTAGAACAGAAATTAAAAACTTTAAATATTGTTGAAATTAACTCTGAATTGGTTGAAATTTTAGAAAAAAATAATTGTGAAAACTGTATTAATGTACTTTCAGAGGAAAATTTTATTTCTTGTCTTGATAGATTAAATAATTATAATACTTTATTAGATATTAATGAAAAAGAAGAAGAATCTTTTAAATTTTTAGAAGAATTATATGATATTATTTTGGGGTTAAATGATAACAATATTAAAGAAAAAATAAAAAATATCAAATTATTTCCAGCATTACATTATAAAAATATAGATAATGATAAAAATACTATTTTTTTACATAAGATAAATGAAATAACATTTTTAGAAGAACAAGAAAAAATATTTATTGATAAAAAAATATTTCCAGAAGAATTTGATAAAAAAATATTTCCAGAAGAATTTGATAAAAAAGGAAATCAAAATTATTCTTTAAGAATAAAAAAATATTTCCCAAATGAATTTCAAATAATTTCTTTTGAAGAAATTATTGAATATATAAGCGACTTTAAATGGGTAAATAAATATTTAGAAGATGATAAAAATAAAAAAATAAAAAAAATTTATAATTGCTTATTTTCAAAAATAAAAGAAGAAGAAAAATTAATTCAACAAATAAGAAAAATCAAATTCATATTAAATCATAATGGTGAATTAATTTCGGCAGATGACTCCATAATAATATATAATGGTGATTCTAAGTTTTTTGAAAGTTATCATAATTATGTTGAAGATTATAAAAAATTAGAAAAAATTTATATAGAAGAAGATATAGAAGTAATATTAAAAAAAATTTTCGGAAATTTTTTAAAAGAATATGACTCTAAAATTATGATTAATGGAATTATTGATAACTTGAAATTTACTAATTATAATTTACTTAATGAAATAAAAAAAAATTCTAAGTTTTTTTATAATTATATTTTTAATTTTTTAAAAGATGACAAAAATAAAGATTATATAGAAAAATTCAAAGAAATAAAAATGTTTTTGGGAGAAGATAATAAATTTTATAATTCAGAAAATATTTTAATTGATGATAATATAGAGTCTAAAATTTTTGAAAATCTAAAATATAATGAAAACAGTGAAAAAGTAATTATAAATAAAGAATTAAAATATTTTCTTAATGAAGATATAATTGAAAAACTAGGTTTTAAAAAATTAGATGAATCTGATATTATTAAAATATTAAAAAATTCTTCAATAAAAAATACTCTTGATTATGAGTGGTATGTTAAATTATATGATTTTTTTAGAAAGAATAGTGTTGATAATTCTGATCTTAAAACAATTAAATTTATATTAACTAAAGATGAAAAATTATGTTCAGCATCTGATAATAATATAAAATTATTTATCCCAACCCATAATTCAGAAAAAACATCTTATTGTTTTGATAGCTCCGCAATTTCAACAATAGAATTTATTAATGAAAATGTATCTAATAAATTGAATGAGGAAATAAAGACATGGTTAAGAGATAATTTAGATATTAATGAATTTAATCATTTAAATTACATAAGAGATATCGTTTTTGGATATATTAATAAAATAAATTGTATTGATAAGACTAAATATGATATTAAATTATTAATAAAAATAACTTATTATCTTGCTGAAAACTTAGATGTATGGAAACAAGACTCAGATTTAATTGATAATATGTTTTTATTAACTACTTTAGGAATAAAAAAAATTCATGAAATTAAAAATAAAACTATTGTTTTTCCAGAAAATTTTGATGACGAATATGGTTGGCAGCTGGTATATCCTCAACTTAAAGAACTAAAAGAGTATATAATATTAAGTGATGACTATTTAAATTCTTTTAACAATAGAGAAAAGAATAAGTTAAAACAACTATTTGAAAAACTTAAGGTTACTAATTATCCATTGCCACCATCGGCAGATAATAAGGAGATTATAAATTTCCAACAAAATATTGTTCAAACTTTGAATTACTCTGCACCGAATTGGTTAAAACAACTAGATGATTCATCTAAAACAGAAATAGAAAAATATAAAAAAAATATTGATGCACTGCTAAATTATTGTTTTAATTTTGAATATGATATTTTTTATGGTGAAGTAAATAATGAAAAATATAAAAAAGATTATCGTAATCATTCAGATTTATATAAGGTATTATGCTCTAAGAAGATTTTTAAAGATGATAAAAATCAATATTGTTATTGTTACGAACTTTTTGGAGAAAAATTTAAAGAAGATTTGAATGATGTAAATTTTATTAATCATGAAATGTATGAAAAATATAAAAATAAAGAAAAATTTAAAGAACTTTTTGTTATTGAAAATAACATTGAAGGATACATTAAATATTTAAAAAATTTTTCTGAATTAAATGCAAAACCACAAAAAGAAAAAATAGAAAAAATTTATGGAATTTTAGGACAAAAAAAAGATAATAATATTTTAAATGATGAAAAAAATAAATTTAAGATTATTTTTTTTGAATCTAAAAATACGGATGGGACTTTTTGGTTTGAGTGGTATAATTACAATGATAAAAACATAGTTTGGGATGATTACAATATAAGTAAGTTAGTAACAGGTGTAATACCGGTAAAATCTTGTTTTCCAAACTTAAGAACTTTTTTTGTGGAAAAATTAAAAATTAAGAAAGAACCAGAATTTGATAAAATAATTGAATTTTATAAAATAATTGAAAACGATGATTCAAATGAAAAAATAAAAAAAGAAGATATAAAAAGTTTTATAAAAAATTTTTATTTGAAGTATGTTTTAAATGTTACTAAAGAAAAAAGAAAAATTTATTTAGAAAAATTTAATGTTGAAGAAAGAAAAATTTATAATGACAATGAATTTTTTTCAAAAAATAATGAGATAGTTTATTTTAAATCGATAGAATTAAAAAAAATATTTAAAAATTTGAAATCAATTTGGTTACCGTCTGATCTTGTGGCAAAATATAAAGAGAAAAAAATTTATGAAGCCAGTAGAGAAATTGTAGATTTTTATAAAATTAATTCAATTGATATTTCTGATTGTAAAATAACTCAAATAAATGAACTAAATTCTGCCACAAAAAATAACAAATGTATTGTTAATAAATATTTTAAAGAGTTATTATTTTACTATTATTATAACGATTTATATGAATTTGAAATTAATAAAAATAATATAATTTTTGAAAGAATAAAAAAAATATTTTTTGTTGAAGAATATATATGTAAACAAAAAATTGAAAAAAATTATAAATTAAATGTAAAAAATAAAATTTATAATGAAACTGTAAAAGAAGATTCTTATTTAGAAGTTAATGGTGAAACATTAAGGTTATATTATTACAGTGGTTCTAGTGAAAGAAAAATTTATAACAGTTTAGCATCAGTTATTTCAAGGTATTTATTAGAAGAATCTCAAAAAGCTATTGAGGATATTATCTCAACCTTATTATCAATTGACGATGAAGAATCTAAAATTAGTGAAATATCTTCCAGAGAATGGGAATTAAAGCATGATTCTTTAATAGAATTAAAAAAGTTGTTACCTGAACTTAAATATGATGATTCTGATGAGGATAATTATGAGTCAAATAATGAGTTACCTCTTCAACAACCTGCTAAATCACCATCTAGTCATCCATTGTCATTGACTCAACCAGAATCAGGTGCATCAATTAATAACTCGAAAGAACAAACATTTTTAGGAATTCACCAAGGAAAATCAGAAAAAGATGGTAATGAAAAAAATAATATTACTCAATCTCCAAAAGGAAATGATGGTATTTCAGAAAATACAGATAATGAAAAAGATAAAAACCCTGACTTAGATGATTTTGACAACCAAAAGGATCAGAATAAAGAAAATTCTAGCGGGGCTGATAAACAAAATAAAGAAACGATAGATAATGTAAACTTGGAAAATCAAAATGCTAACAGTGATAATTCAAATAAAGATAAAACTAGCATATTATCAAATAATAAAAACGATGCTGAAAATAATTGTAAAGATGATAATGAAAAAAATAATATTACTCAATCTCCAAAAGGAAATGATGGTATTTCGAAAAATACAGATAGTGAAAAAGATAAAAACCCTGACTTAGATGATTTTGATAACCCAAAGGATCAGAATAAAGAAAATTCTAGCGAGGCTGATAAACAAAATAAAGAAACCCATAAGAATAATTGGAATTTAGGAAATGAAAATGACAAAGATTATGAAGACAATGAAGATACTCAAGCTGACGCCTTAGGCGATAATAAAGAAAAAGATCATAAAAATAATTCTAATAAATCTGATCAGCAGAATAACGAAAAACGTAAAAATAACAGTAATTCAGGAAGTGAACCAAATAAAGATGACCGTAAATATAATTCAGATGATGAATTTGATGATTTTTATGAAGACGATGACTTAGATGAAGATGATGATAAACAAATAAATTCAAATAAAAAGGATTTTAATCCTAAACAACAAAGAATTCCTAAAAAGAAAGACGGTTTTAATTCTGATCCTAAAGAAGGTGACCCTGATAAAATTCGTAAATTTAATAAAAGGAATTTAGATAATATAATAAAAAAATCCAACAGGCAAAAAAAAATACTTGATAAAATTACTGAACTGGAAAAAGAAGTAAATAACGCGGAAGAATACTCTAAAAAATGGTTTGAAGTAATGTTTGAAATAGAATATTATTGTCAATTATTAAAACATGGGAGTAAAAATGAATATTACAGCGTTAACTTTAATTCTGTTAAATTAGTAAATGAAAAATTTTTGATATTAGAATCATCTGATAACTACTATAATGTTGATCATATTGATGAAAATATGATTTTAAGAATAAATAATTACGAAGTAGCGGTTGATACTTTTTCATATGATGAAAAATCACTTAAAGTAAAGCTTATTAACGGATACAAGTTGCCTTTTGAACACGACAATCTAAGCGCTGAATTAACAGTATCTAATTCAAAATTTGTTATTGAAATTTTAAAAAATAAATTTTATGACTATTTAAATAAAATTGTTGATAAAAAATTAATTGAAGTTGTTAAAAATAATTCAACATTTATTTTTGGACCTCCTGGTACTGGAAAGACAACTAATTTAGCCAGAGAAATAATCGAAATAATTAAAAAAAATGAACAAACTGGTAAAAAAATTCTTGTACTTACTCCAACCAATAAAGCTGCTGATGTTTTAACTTTAAGAATATTAAAAGAAATTAAGGCCAAGGATAGTTCTCTTAATAATTCAAAGTGGTTGAAAAGATATGGCTATTCATTTGCGGATGAAATAACGAATTCTAATGATATATATGTTAAGAGAAATGAAAATATTACATTAGATAGCGAAAATTTAGTTATAGTTACGACTATAGCGCGTTATCCTTATGATAGTTTTAAATTAAATGGTCAAATATTTCATTTTGTTGATTATGAAAAGTGGGATTATATATTATTCGATGAAGCTTCGATGATATTTTTGCCTTCTATTTTATTACCTTATATGGCTAATATAAATAATAAAAATTTGAAGTATATCGTAGCTGGTGATCCTTTTCAAATACCGCCAATTGTTGAATATGAAGGCTGGCTGAATAAAAATATATATAAAATGATTAATTTAGATAAATTTGAAGGAAATGACAATAGTAATGTAAAATATTTAAAAACTCATTATAGAAGTATAGAACCTATAATGAATTTGATTAATAAATTAAATTACAACAATAATTTAATTATGGCTGACAAAGATAAAAAATCAGATTATCAATTAACAATCGGTAGTAGTAAAGAAGTTTTAAAACCAATTAGTACAATCAAATATACTTGTACGAATGATATTGAAATTTTTAATGTAGCGGCTTTAAATTATAGTTCGTATCATATTTATTCAGCATTATTAGCCGTTGAAATGATACAAAAATTAATAGTTAAATTTAATCATAATTCTAATAGAGAACAAATATCTGTTGGAATAATAACTCCTTATGGTGCTCAGCGCGATATAATAAAAAAATTACTTGGGGTAATTAAAATTCCAAAGAATATTATTGTTTCCTGCTCAACAGCACATGGGTTTCAGGGTGATGAATGTGATGTAATTATAGCAGCATTTAATATTCCTAAATTTAATAGTGATTTGGCACACATTAATAACAATAATATCATTAATGTAGCTATAAGCCGGGCTAAATATAATTTAATAATGCTCATGCCGGATCAAATTTATTCAAATTATAAAGTATTGGATAAAATCAGTAATATTGTCGAAAAAAATAATGAATTTGAATTCAAAAATTATACGCATGAAGAAATTGAAAAAATGATGTTTGGCTCTGATTCTAATCTTAAAAATATGACATATATTGCCAGCCACCAAAAGGTAAATGTATATTCTGAATCAAAGATTGCTCATAAATATGAAATACGCAAAGGCGATAATGACACGATTGATATTTTTGTAACAAATGTTGTTGACGCTTTAAATTCATCACTTCCAACTTTATCGAAAGATTGTTCGAATGATAAACAATCTAATATTAAATTAATTGAACAATTATATGCTAAATTGCCTAAGGAAATTTCTGATTATATTGATGCTAAATATCATAGGGCAATAAATGAGCTTTGTTTGAGATATAATAAAATTCCTGAAATGTCATATGAATTGACAGAGATAAATAAAACTAAGCCGTTAGCGCATGCTTATGTTGCATTTATTGATGAAAAAACAGCGGTATTGCTTGAAACTCAACTTGAAGATGAAAAAAAGTTTAAAGAATATAATTGGAGAGTTATAAAATTAGATTTTGATGGTAAAATAATCGAATGAGTTATCGATGAAAATGGTTTTAAATTTTGGAGATGATAAAATGTTGGAAAATGAGTTTATCATAAAGGGCGACCAATGTTTTAAAGATGAAAAATATGAAGATGCAATTACATTTTATAATATAGCTGTAAATAATGAAATAATTCAACCATTTTTATTTTATAAAATTGCTCGTTCATATTTCAGAATTAAATCTTTTGATGAGTCAATAATTTATGCTGATAAAGCTATAGCTATTGACAATAAACTATCTAAAGCATATTATTTAAAAGGACTTTGTTATTATTACCAAGGAAATGTTTCTCAATGTGTTAAATATCTACAAAAAGCTCTTAATTTTTGTTCTAATGACATAAAATTAATATATAAAATTTGTAAGATAAAAATTTTAAAAAAATTACCAAAATATGAAAGAGATGTAAATAATATTATAAGATTTTTAAATAATAAGTTTAAAAATAATAGTGATAATGTAGAACTATTATATTATATTGGCAAAATATTCAAATTATTAAAGAAATATGATTCAGCATATAAAATATTTTTATGTTTTCAAAAATTATGTTCAGCAAAAAACATTAACAATAAATTTACTCAAGAAATTAATGAATTTATTGAAATAATTAATAAAAATAAAATAAATGAAAGGAAGCAGCCCAAAAATAACTTAAAATTACAAAAACCTAAAAAGATTGATAAAAATAAGAAAAAAATTTTAAATTTGTATTGTAGTGGACCCAAATATAAAGGCCCATCAGTATATAGAGATACTGTATTTGAGTTATATCCTTACAAAAAATAAATATTTATTTACAAATATTAAGTTCAATAGAGATGGACCCCAAAAACTGGACAGTCGTGTAAGGTGGAAAAATATGATATAATTAAATTTGGAGGTACACGATATGTCAAACAGAAAAAAGTATTCGCCGGACTTTAAGGCAAAAGTAGCTTTAGAAGCTATTAAAGAGGAAGAAACAATAGCTCAAATTGCAAGTAAATATGGGATTCATCCGAATCAGGTCAGCGAGTGGAAAAGTCAAGTTAAAGAAGGCTTGTCATCAATATTTGAAAATCCTTCAAAGAAAAAAGAAGATAAAAATGTTGAAATTGAAAGATTGCATGCTAAAATTGGACAATTAACTATCGAAAAAGATTTTTTAGAAAGAGCCTTCAAGCGAATTTGAGTCGCGCTCGAAGGTGTTAATGATAGAATAAATTCCCTAGGTAACGCCGGTTAAAATTCCCTACCTTAA
>JASDSY010000009.1:0-26956 GCA_041441465.1 Candidatus Wallbacteria bacterium | reverse complement strand
TAAATGACAGCACCGCAACACAACGGTAGATATAGCAGGATTAAAAAGAGGGCGCTGGGGAAATCAAAGGGCGTCGCCCTTTGTGTCCCCCGCAAAGTCCTATCAAACTTATAATACATAACATAACGCGGCATATTTCAGCCGCCAAAACTTAAGATATGGCATAGACAATGGATGACAAATATAATTATTCAAAAAATGATAAAAAATTTTCATTGCTATATAAAGATGTAAAATAATAATAGTTACAATAAAGTATTAATTTATTTCATTGTAGTACCGGTAACTATGATCGGATTTTGAAAATGTCTTGTAATGCTTATAAGACAATCTTTTTGTGTTTCAACCGGCGGCAGCATATCAGTAATGTCTAAAGTATTTGGATTGGCGTATCCTGCCATTGCGAAAACGCCTTCCGGCAGCTTCACAGGTATTTTTACTTTAATTATTTTATCAGCATATTCGCCGCCATTATTGATTATTATCAACGGCGAATAAGGTATAGCCTTTCCTTCATACTGATTTGCTGGAACCAGACGATATGATATATTAAAATTTTTTTCGTTTTTATATGCACCTGCCGGAATATTTATTTCAAGACCTTTAATGGGGCATTCTTTTTCAACTTTTATAATTCCGCCGTCCGGGCCAATTTTAGCGCTCATAACTTTAATAACCGCCGACAGGGATGTTACCGAATTTTCAACCGTGTCTGCATTTTCAGCCAGACATAAATTGCCCGAAGAACTACATAGAATTGTCATTAATAATAAAATAAAAATTTTTTTCATAATTCCTCCTGAATCAGATTATTTACGACTTTTTAATACATGACATAATTATACATTTCTGAGTTATATTTTGTCAATTTTAATAAAATTATTTTAACGTTTGATATAAAATATGTAAACATTTTTTTGAAAAATTTATAAAAAAATTTAATTTATTAAAAATACCCATAAAATCGTATGTACAAAAGTGAATATTTACAATAATTTTTATAATTATGATATTGAAATTTAGACTTTATTATGGTAGTATAGGACCACTTTTGAAGAATAAAGAAAATAATGTAAAGAGGTAGAAAATGAAATCACAGAAAGAAATTGCTTTAGACAATAAGATTTTGAGTCTTGTTTCGGGAGTTGCGCAAAAAACCGTTGAATTACTTATCAATGACCAGGAAATTCATCATCTGCAAGAATACGCTAATATAGTATCGATAAAACGACTTGGTTATAATGATCACGGCCCGGTTCATATGAGAACCGTATGCATAAACGCCCTTACAATGGCGGATTTACTAAATGCCGCCGGAATCAAGCTTAATTTAGAAAAAGAAGAAATCGGAACATTCGAAGACAGCAAAGTAGTATTATTACTGGCCGGATTTATGCACGACATAGGTATGTCTATCGGTCGCGAACGTCATGAACAAATGGCAATTATAATGGCCATTCCTATATTAGACAGACTGCTTTCGCAAATTTACCCGGATGATTTCGCCAAAAGAGTTACAATCAGGTCGATGGTAGTGGAATGTATCGCCGGCCACATGGCTACTCAGCACATTCACTCGCTTGAAGCTGGAATCATATTAATAGCCGACGGCTGCGACATGGAAAAAGGCCGCGCAAGAATACCGCTTCTAATAAATACGCAGTCTAAAGTCGGCGACATTCATAAATATTCATCGTCATCGGTCGAACACGTGACAATTGAAAAGGGCGATAAAAGACCGATAAAGCTTACTGTACAAATGTCGGAGTCGGTAGGATTTTTTCAGGTGGAGGAAGTACTTTTTACAAAAATTAATTCAAGTACAATAAAACCTTACATCGAGTTACAAGCTTTTGTAACAAACGGCCCGGTTAAGCATTATTTATAAAAGTATAACAAGGCAAGTAATAAAATAACAATGTAACTGTCGCTCAGGCGAATAAATTCCCTAGAAACTGTTAATATTATGGTTATTGGTACATTATAATTCACTAATTAAATTACATTTTTGAATTATAAAACAATATTCAATAATCCGACATTAATCAGAAGTTTATAAAAATCAAATAAACAGTAAAATAAAAAAAGCTTGAACCTTAATCGGTTCAAGCTTTTTTTGTTAAGAATTCATATTCATTTTTTAAATTTGATTTTTTATGTCGTAATATATTTTGGATAATTTTTTTCAGCCATGAATTTATGAAATTGTTCGTTTTGATAAATTATAAATTTTACAAAAAAGAGCAATATTAAAGCCGTAAATGATATGTTAAAAATTTGGTTGCGTACATACTCAAAATTTTTCTTTATTTCATTGATTATTTTATTATTACCGCGGTTTTGAGCGATTTCCAGAACGGTAATACCATTGGCGTCCTTAGAATTAAGCGAGCTTCCCTTGCTCAGCAGGTATTTAAAAGTCTCGACGTCGTCTTTATTATTAAGGACGCTGTACATTAACACGGTGGTTTGGTTATCGTCAGCGGCGTTGACATCAGCACCTGCGTCCACGAGAAGTGTTATTAAAGCCATGTTTCCAATTCCAGAAGCCGCCATAAGAGGAGTAACGCCGTTTTGATCGCGGCAATTTACGTCCTGACCGTCAGCTATTAATTTTTTAACACTTTGAAAATCTGATTTTTCGATCGCCGTTATTAATCTTAAGGCATTATCGTTTGCCGCAAAAGACATATTAAAAAACGATAATGTCAAAGCCGTAAAAATAAACAGGCTTATTGATAATTTAATATATTTCGTTTTCAACATAATTATGTACTTTCCTTTTTTATAATTAATATACTATATCGGCTGATTTCATAAATTTATAATATTTTGAATTTATTTTTTAAATTTTACAAAATAAGTCATGATTTGTCAATTTTTTATTTTTTTATTGTTAATAAATACTGTTGACAAAGCCTATTTTAATTTAGTAAAATATGAAATGTTTATTATATATAATATAGAGGAAAAGAAATGGAAATAAAAAAAGGGTTTGTAAGAGTCAGGATTGGCGCGATTATAATTGAAAACGATTCGATACTGCTTGTTCATCATCAAAAAGATGATCGTGATTACTGGCTTTTACCGGGCGGCGGACTCGAAGCCAGCGAATCGATAGAAGAATGTATAAAAAGGGAAATGCTTGAGGAAACCGGTTATGATGTTAAGCCCGGCAAACTGGTTTTTACGTCTGAAACTCTTTATCCTGGCCGCGAAAGGCATATTATTCACATGAATTTTTTGGCAGAAATAACAGGCAGAACAAATAACACTCTCGCCGACGAACGTATAATCGGCCATAAATTCATACCGCTTTCTGAATTTATGAATTACAAATTTTATCCGAATATAAAAGCTGAATTAATTGAAGCCGCAAAAAATAATTTCAATCAGGGCGCTGTCCATTTAGGATTAAGATGGGAGTAACCGGTCAATGTTAAAAAAAGAATACGATAGCCTTATAGCTTCTAAAATTAAAGAAGCCGAAGAATCTCCTGAAAATTCAGATTTATACTATCAAGTCGCCAAATTATTTGAATTAAGGGGCATGATTGACGAAGCCATAACTTATTATAAAAAAACAATAGTTACAAGGCAGGATGATGCCTACGCATATAATTTTTTAGGGCTTTGTTATAAAAACAAAGGAATGTTTAAGGAAGCAAAAATTGCGATAAAACGGGCAATAAAGCTTAAGCCTCAGTATTCTTTCGCGCATTGCAATCTCGGCATAATTTATCTTTTAGAGGGCGCAGCTGACGAAGCTATTGTCCAATTCCAGGAAGCGATATCCATAAATCCGAATTACGCATTCGCCCACACGCATTTAGGCCGCGCATTGAGAATTAAAGGAGAGCTCGACGAATCTATATCGACTCTGCGACGCGCCGTGAGGTTAAACCACGACTACGCTTATGCCCACTACAACCTGGCGCTTTCTTATGAACAAAAAAATCAATTCGACAGGGCGATTTTGCAGTTAAGAAAAGCGGTAATATTGAATCCGAACGACGCGTTCGCGTTGACGCGGCTCGGAATGGCTTATTATTCCAAAGGATTCATAGCCGATGCCGAAAAATATTGCAAACGCGCAATAATAGCGGATAAAAATTTCATATACGCGCATGTCAATCTTGGCATTGTGCTTGCTGACCAGGAAAAGCACGAAGAATCAATAAGCGAATTTAAACGTGCGATATCCATAAATAAAGAAAATCCTGACGCTCACTTCTACCTTGGTATTTCTTATTATCAACGCGGAATGATAGACGCGGCACGCGGTGAGTTTCAAAAAGTAACCGCGCTGGCGCCGAAATATCCATACTGCCACTACTGGCTCGGCATGATTTCGCGCAAAAAAAATAATATGGAAGACGCCATACTTAATTTTTTAAAATCAATTGAAATAACTCCGAATGACGCGCTGGCGCACCTGGCGCTCGGCACGGTGTATAAGGATAAAGGCATGCTCAACGAAGCGAAAGCCGAAGCGTTGCGAGCTATTTCATTAAATACAATACTTGCCGACGCTTACGACCTTCTCGGCAACATCCACGATGTAAAGGCCGAATATGACGAAGCGCTGGCCTGCTGGAAAAAAGCCGACGAATTGAAAAAACATTACGGAACTAAAAAAACAACACGCCAGGCCAAAGATGAGATCGACCTTCAGATAGAAGATCTGAAAAAACGAATTTTACTTGACCCGAACGATACAGACGCGCATTACCGGCTTGCCTGCTCATATAAGAGCAAAGGCCTTCTCGACGAAGCCGTAATAGAATATGAAAAGGTTCTTGACCGCAGGCCCGATGATAAGTACTCACAGTATTATATCGAAGTGATAATGCGCCAGAAAGGCATATATGACGGTGTAATCCAGGATTGGAAACGTAAAGCCGAGATGAATCCCGAAGATTTCAAGGCACATTTCAACCTTGGAGTTTCTTACCGCGACAACGGCCTTCTTGACGAGGCTATATGCGAATGGGAAAAAGCCATAGCCATAGCGCCGAATGATATTAATTCGCTGTTTGAACTGGGTGTCGCGTACCGTAACAAGGGTGAATCAGCCGGCGCAGTGAACAAGTTTTTGAAAATAATCGAGCTTGATAAAAATTATTTCGAGGCATATTTTCAGCTCGGCCTTATTTATTTAAACCGGGGCCAGCTCGAAGACGCAATAACGTCATTCAGAAAAGTAATAACATTAAAAACAGACCATATCCAGGCTCATCAGATGCTCGGCCTGGCTTATAAAAACAGCAACGAAATTCAAAAAGCCATAGAGACTTTTGTCCATGCGACGGAAATAAAACCAGGCGATCCTGAAATTCATTATTTTATGGGCAGCCTG
The DNA here is from genome assembly GCA_041441465.1 of Candidatus Wallbacteria bacterium. GTDB lineage: Bacteria > Muiribacteriota > UBA9980 > UBA9980 > UBA9980 > JASDSY01. The sequence goes on along the minus strand of JASDSY010000009.1, from coordinate 21,597 downwards.
TATAGGTCGCTTGACAAAAATGACGAAGCGATACTAGAATTTGAACAATGTCTCGGACTGAAGAACGATCATTCATTATCTTTATACGGGCTCGGAGCTATTTATAAAAAACGCGGCGAATATGACCGTGCAATTAATTATTTCGAAAGATCGATAACAATAAATCCCGATGACGAATTCTGCCATTACAGCCTTGGGATTTGTTATAAAAGCATAGGCGAAACTGAAAAAGCCATAACCGAATTTCAAAAAACTCTTGCGTTAAATCCCGACGATGTTTATGCGCACACCAACATCGGAATAGCTTTTTACGATACAGGCCAGTACGATAACGCCATCAAGGAATTTCAACGCGCCTGCATAATAAATCCCGATGACGATTATTCGCTTTATCATTTAGGACTGGCTTATTATGAAAAAGGCCAGATCGACAGGGCAGTTAAAGCATGGCAGCGTGTCATTACGATAAATCCTAATGACGCTTATGTTCATTATAATCTAGGTTCAGCGTATGAAGAGCTCGAACAGCCTGAAAAAGCGATAGAGGAATGGAAAATCACTTTAAGGCTTGTGCCGGCCAACTCCAAACTGGCCGGATTCGTTAAAGATTCGTTAAATAAGTTATTGGAAAAAAGGGGAAATAAATAATGCCGCTTAAGAGCGTATACAACGGGAAAAAAGAAATAAAAAGCACTATAAAGAACGAAAGCGCCTTCAAGCGTTCCGAGTTTTTTTTCCTTGATAATAATTCGACGACACCGATTTTACCGGAAGTAAAAAAAACGATGGAAGAGTTTTATTTTGACAATTACGCGAATACTTCTTCGAACCATAAATTCGGTATGCGCGCAAAGGAATCGCTTGAAACTTCCCGTGCCAAAATGGCATCATATATAGGCGCCGCACCGCAGGAAGTGATATTCACATCGGGCGCCTCTGAATCGTTAAACCTGGCGATATTCGGCCAGCCGTTTTTAGCCTGTGAAAATTGCAAAGGAAAAGTCGTAGTTACAGCCGCGTCTGAACATCATGCGTCGCTTTATCCGGTTTTAGAATTAAAAAAATACGGAGCCGAAGTCATAGTTTTAAATCCTGATTCTGAAGGGATTATATCGCCTGCAGATTTTGAAAAAGCTACCGCTAATTATGAAAAAATAGACTTCACGTCGATTATGATGGTAAATAATGAAACCGGCGTAATCCAGCCTATAAAAGAATTGACGCGAATCGCGAAATCAAAAGGCTCGATATTTCTTTGCGACTGCGTTCAGGCTTTTGGAAAACTTCCTATAAATGTATCGGAGCTTGGAATAGATATGCTTGCCCTGTCGGCGCATAAATTTTACGGTCCAAAGGGCACCGGCATACTTTATATAAAACGCGGAACCAAGCTCAATCCAAGAATTTTAGGGGGCAGTCACGAATTCGGGATGCGCGCCGGAACGGTCAACACGCAGGCAATTGCCGGTATGGAAACTGCCGCACGGCTGGCCATTTCAGAATTCGAACACCGTAATAATCACTATTTGGAATTAAGAAACTATTTATATAAAAATTTTGAAATATTCAAAAACAAAAATATCGAAATAAAATATAATTCTCCAAAGAATAATTCGGTAGCGAGCACGATAAATGTAAGCTTCAAAAACACACCGGCCGAAACTCTTCTTGAATATCTTTCTGAAAAAAATATAATGGTTTCAGCCGGGTCGGCCTGCAATTCAAAAAAAGGCGCCACAATGTCGCACGTTATAAGCGCAATGAACGTGCCGTTTGAGTTTGGAATGGGCGCTCTGAGAATATCTTTGGGAATATATAATGAAACTTATGATATAGACCGCCTGACCGAATCCATATTAGAATTCTATCAAAAATAATTGTTAACGCGATAATCGGCCTTAATTCTTTAAAAATTTCAAAAAAGAGCTTTAGCGAATGAATATTTACTCAGTTTTATCAATAATAGCGGCGATTACTTATTTAAACTTCAGTTTCTATTTCTACTATTCGGAAAGATACTTAAAACTCAATAGAGCCTGGGCTGCTATGACAATATGCCTGGGTTTCAAAAGCTTTTTTTATGCGTTCACTTATTCCGCCGCGACTGCCGAGGATGCTTTATTTTATTACAAGCTTTCTTTTATAGGATGGGCTGTATTTCCTATCGCAATGGTTTATTTTTTCGTTATATTAACGAGAAATGCTTTTTTAATGTCAAAAAAGAGATTTATAATCCTCTTATATGTTCCAGTTATTTATTTTATTACTTATGTCTTAAGCGGCACAACTAATGAACTATCATTCATTAAGATAAAAAATAATACTATCTGGAATTTATATAATAACGGCAATTTGGTCATTTTTACATATTTCAATGTTTTTTTCGTATTATGCTGCCTTTTCATTGTCATGCTTTTAAATAAATGGATAAAGATCATTAAGACAAACCGAGAGCTAAAATTAGAACAGGTATTGAGACACACGTCGCTTCTTTCAATTTTTACATGTTCCATAACAGATATTCTTTTTCCGCTTTTAAAAATAACAGATGTTCCGTTAATGGCACATATACTGCTTTTAATATGGGTTGTCGGAACAGGTTATGCCGTTCATAAATATAATTTTTTAACAATCACTCCAGCCATCGCCTCAGATAAAATTATCAGTAAAATCACTGATTTTTTGATATTATCAGATTTTAATTTCAAAATTTTAAAAACCAATCCTAATTTCACCAAAATTTTAAAATATGACGATGCCGATATCGAGCGTTTAAAGCTTGACGAATTGATAGTATGCGACAACGGTACCGAAGAATTAAATAAAATAAAAGATAAAACTCATAGCAAGTATATTTTCAAAGCAGGAATAAAGAATAAGAGCGGCGCAATAATTCCGGTAAAAATAACAGGTTCAGCATTATATGACGATTTTGACGATCCGACCGGAATAATAATTTACGCCAATGATCTGCGTCCCATGAGAACGTTGAAAGCCGAAATTGAAAACAGAAAAAGAGCGGAGGCAGAGATCAGAAAATCGCAGGAAAAATATCAGCAAATTGCCGATAATCTTCCGCAGACGCTTTTTGAAACAGACCTGAACGGCACTTTAAAATTCGTAAACAAAGCCGGTTTTGAAATATTCGGATATTCGCAGGAAGATTTCGAAAAAGGAGTTAACATATTCGACGCCATAGCGCCTCAAGACAGGCTGAATGCAAAAAAAAGATTCGAGTTAAACTTAAATCTTAAAACTTCTTCAAATTCAGGAAGCAACTATCTTATGCTTCGGAAAAACCAAACCACGTTCCCTGGAATTGTCAACGCTCATCCTATTTTTGAAGACGGCGTAGTCACCGGGCTGCGCGGATTTATCGTTGACATAACAGAATTAAAAAAAGCCGAAGAAAAGATAAAAGCCGCTTATGATAATCTTGAAGAACGGATAAAGGAGAGGACCGCGGAACTTGCGATAAAAAACGAGGAATTGAAAAATGAAATAGAAAAGCGTAAGAAAATGGAAACCGAACTTTTAAAAACGAGCAAACTCGAATCGATAAGTGTAATGGCCGGAGGAATCGCGCATGACTTCAATAATTTTTTAGCCGGAATAGCCGGCAATATAGAAGTTGCAATCATGTATTCGAACTCGGAAAAAGTAACAGAGCTGCTCAATAAGGCGCACATGGTAACTTTAAAGGCTAAAGCTGTTACAACGCAACTTTTGACATTTTCTAAAACTCAAAAACCTAAAAAAGCGCTTGTAAACATAAATGATATTGTGACAAATTGCGCCGAGTTTACAGTCAGAGGCACAAGTATAAAGTGCGAGTTCTCAATCAATGCGTCGACCTCGATAACGTCGGCCGATGAAGGGCAGATAACTCAGGTAATTACAAATATAATTTTAAATTCAATCCAAGCGATGCCGGATGGCGGAATTATAAAATTATCAACTTCAAATGTAACTTACGAAGAGAATAGAGACCTGTTAAAAAAATGCGAAACTTATATAAAGATATCAATAGTTGATTCAGGAACAGGGATCGACGAAAAAAACATCGATAAGGTATTCGATCCTTACTTCACGACAAAGTCTAAAGGAAGCGGGCTGGGGCTGGCTTCGGCGTATTCCATCGTAAACAATCATGACGGCGTAATAACAATAGATTCAGGCAGCGGCAAAGGCACAACGGTAAATGTGTTCCTGCCCATAATAATCAACGTTGAAAATTCAGGAACGCCGGTCAATGAAAAAACACATGAAAAAACTTTTAAATTAAACGCTAAAGTGCTTGTAATGGACGACGAGGAATCAATCAGAAGTTTTCTTGTCGATCTTTTCAATATATGGCAGGCGAAGGCCCAGTCGGCTAACGACGGTCAGGAAGCCATCGACAAATACTATGATGCTAAAAAGGAAGGCGCGCCATTCGACCTTTTGATATTTGACCTTACGGTACCTGGAAAAATGGGCGGTGTTGAAGCCTTAAATAAAATTATAAAAGACAACCCTGACGTAATTGCAATAGCTTCAAGCGGATATTACAAGGGAAATATAAACTTCGAATATCAAAATTCAAACTTTAAGGAATTTATAGCTAAACCTTATCATTCGGAAGAGTTAAAAAGCATTATAAAAAAAATAATGCCTGAAAAATATTTCAATTAAAAATCAATTTTCAACTTAAGTTTTTTTTTCAGGTTCCACGGGAGCGGCAGCGGATTCTGCCGGCTTGGTGCCTACCGTTTCGGTTTTAGGCAAAGGATTTTCAATTTTAGGTTCCTGCTTGACATTGGAATCACCTGAAATCTCCAGAACCGATTCCTGTTCTTCGAATTTAGTCCTTATTTCTTCAAAATTGCGGGCATATTTCTTCGCAAAAACATTTAAAAATGCCTGTACAATCACAGGATCAAACTGCGCGCCTGAACATCTTTTTAATTCCTCGAGCGCAACTTCAGCCGGAAGGCCTTTTCTATAAGAACGGTTGGAAGTCATGGCGTCAAAAGTATCAGCGACGCAAATAATCCTTGCGCCAAGCGGAATTTCCTCGCCTTTCAGTTTCGACGGATAGCCTTTGCCGTCGAAACGTTCATGATGATGCTTAACTATCGGTATCTTGTCCGCAAGAAAATCAATAGGAGCAAGAATTTGCGCGCTCATTACCGGATGCATCTGGATTATCTTAAATTCTTCATCCGTCAATTTTCCGGGTTTGCACAAAATATTATCTCTTATGCCGATTTTACCTATATCATGAAGCAAAGCCGCAAATTCAAGATCATCGGAATCTTTCTGAGAAAATCCGAGTTCGCAAGCGATCGCGACTGAATATTCAGCGACGCGCTGCGAATGTCCATGTGTATATGAATCTTTGGCATCGAGAGCATTTGCAAGCACCTTAAGAGTACTTTTATATAAGTTTTTTATGTTGCCGTAAAGCTTTGCGTTGACAATCGGGTTCGAGCTTAATGCGGCCACCAGTTCCAGAAGCTCTTTATCATGGTCGTTAAACGGAATTTCGCCTTTGCGGTTTAAAACTTCAAGAACGCCTATGATTTTATCCTGATGTTTCAGCGGAACGCAAATGAGCGATTTGGTAACGAACTTGGTTTTTTCGTCGCCTTCTTTATAAAAACGCGGATCTTTTGAGGTATCCGGAACTATGCAGTATTCGCCGGTTTGAGCGACCCAGCCGGCGATACCCTGTCCGACTTTAAGCCTTATAAGCTTTTTGACTTCCGCTCCTTTGTCGCCCTGGGCCAGCTGGAAGGTAAGCTCGTTCGTTTTTTCGTCAAGCATCAAGATCGAAGATGTTTCAGAATTCAATACACGTGTGGCAAGGGCCATAATGTTATCAAGCAGATTTTCCAATTCAATGGAAGCAGAAATAGATTTGGAAACATCATAAAGCGTTTTCAATTCTTCTATTTGCTGCTTTTGTATCATGCGCGAATAATAACTTTCAAGTATCTGGCATGAATCTTTTATGAAATCCATAAGTATTTTAACATCTTCGTGATCGATATCGAGCTCTATTATATGATGGCTTAATTTAACAACGACAACTCCGACCAGATTATTTTCTGGTTTTTCATCCTTTAGCGGAAATAACTTGATAAACGCGTTTTCAATAATCTGCTGCGTATGGCTTTCGACGTTTTTCAGTTTTTCAGGCGTAAGCGCGCTCACATAAGTATTTACAGCCTCCGTAAAGCCGGCCATTATCGAATTGCCGCTGACGGCCTTTAATTGCCAAGGCCTGTCCTGGTCGTTCTTGTCAAAAATATAAACCATTGACAAAAGCCCGTTGGTAAGGTAACTGACGCCGTCTGCAATTTTCGAATAAATTTCCGAAAAAGACGAAAGATTGTTCATCTCTTTGTAAGACGAAATATAACGCTGATATTTTTGTTCGCGTGAAACGATTTTTTGGTATTTATTTGCGATTTCTTCGAAAGGAAGGTTATATTGCTTTTGATACTTTGAAAACCTGGCAATTCTTATTACATTAGTCGGCCTGAAATTATTGTCATCGTCAAAATAGGCGAGGATTCCGGAAATTCCGCGATCCTCGGTCGCTCCGGTGAATTTAACCGGCCTTTGCGTGCAAAACTGCCTTATAGCTTCTTCTTTTTTTATTCCGACAACTGAATCGTAAGAGCCTGTCATTCCTATATCAGTTATATAAACCGTGCCTTTAGGAAGTATCTGTTCGTCGGCGGTCTGGATGTGAGTATGCGTTCCGTAAATCATGTGCGCGCGTCCGTCAAGATAATAGCCGAAAGACTTTTTTTCGATGGCCGATTCCGCGTGGAAATCGACAACGATAAGATCGACATGATTTTTTATTTTTTCAATCTCGTAATCTATCATTCTAAAAGGGCATTCAAGCGTTACGTTATTTTCGCGGTTTATGATAGGTATTAAATTTTCACGGCCAAGTGCGTTCAACACGCCAATTTTCAGGCCGTTTTTAGCTTTAATTATTCTGCAGCCGGCGCCGGGAGTGCCATACGGATAATTGATCGGCCTAACGAGCCTTTCATCATCTATAATGTCGAGTATTTCTTTTTTTGACCAGGTATGATTCCCTAATGTTACGGCGTCGGTTCCGAGGCTCAATATTTTTTCGAATGTTGCCGGAGTTATTCCAAGGCCTTTAGCCGAGTTTTCGCCGTTAGCTATAACGAAATCAGGCTGGAACTCTTCTAAAAGTCCAGGTAAAAGCTCGGAATAAGCCATCAACCCCGGATCGTCATTAATATCGCCAATTGCCATTATCTTCATAACTTGCCTCTGCTATTAAAGCTATAACAATAAAAACCTAAGGTATGCTCTGAAATAATTTAAAAATCATTGACACACGAATAATAAATTTAGTATATTAATTCCCCAAAAAAACTTATTAATCACACAGTGAAGAAAGTTTAACATAAAGTTGATTAAATGTCAAAATTAAACTTAGTTTGTCGGATATTTCGTTTATGTAAGCCGCCGACAGCATTAAAGCATTTATCAATAATATCAACTCGGTTCCACATATTAAGCAGGTTATAACTTTCCTATTTAATTATAGCAATATTATTTTTAAATTTGCAAGGCGGTATTTATAATATAATGGACATAATTTTTTCCGCGTTTTATAAATGCGTTTATCTTATCGCCAACCTCGATCCGTACCTTATCGAAGTTTCCGTCCTTACAATTACGCTTTCAGCCGCTTCGACTCTTTTTGCTTTCGTAACAGGCGTTCCTCTCGGCTATTTTATCGCCGAATCGAATTTTTGGGGCAAAAATTTTCTTACCGCCATTATAAATACCGGAATGGGACTTCCGCCAGTCGTTGTAGGCCTTTTTGTCGCGCTGCTATTCGGACGCGCCGGAATTTTCGGGGCATTGAACATATTATATTCAAAAACCGCAATATTTTTAAGTCAGTTTATAATAGCATTCCCTCTTTCATGCGGCCTGACAATCGCGGCCTGCATGGAAATACCGGCTTCATTTAAGCTTCAGCTTGAATCGCTCGGAGTGAATAATTTTCAAAAGGCGCGCTATATGTTCGGCGAGTTAAAAAACACAATGCCGGTTATTTTACTCGCCTCATTCGGAAGCGTAATATCGGAAGTCGGCGCGGTGATAATGGTCGGCGGTAATATTCTCGGCGAAACAAGGGTTTTAACGACGGCAATAGTTTCCGAAGTGCGCATCGGCAATTATGACATCGCGCTCGCATTCGCAATTGTCCTTCTCCTGATCTCGTTCGCGGTGAATTACATTATAACTTCAATCCAGAAAAAGAAAAAAAATGCATTTTAAATTTTAACCATAAGGCGTAACAAAAAATGGCAAAAACTATATTAAACGTAAATAATTTAGAATTCAGATACCGCTCCGAAGGGGATAAATTTTTGCTCGAAATACCAAATTTTTCACTTATGCCTGGTGAACGTACTGCAATATTGGGAAAAAGCGGATCGGGCAAAACCACTTTTTTAAAAATATGCGCCATGCTCGAGAGAAATTTTACCGGCCGGGTAAGTTTATTCGACTGCGATTTACGGGAAAATCCACATCACTCTAAAGCGCTCATAAAACGCACGGCATTTTTATTTCAGGAATCAATTAAGTTTTCAGGAAATGTTTTTTTTAACGCCGCGGTCGGGCTTCAAATAAGAAACGAAACGCAAAAAGAAATTTCGCGAAAAGTCGGAAATCTTTTGGAAATATTAAAAATTTCAGAACATTCACATAAAAATATAAATGAAATATCGTCAGGCCAGCTTCGGCGAGTATGTCTTGCCAGGGCGCTCGTGCTCCAACCGGAAATATTATTTTTAGACGAGCCTTTTTATTCGCTGGATCAGCTGACAAAAAATGATATTTTAAAGGACATCAACGAATACATAAGAAAAATTAATTGCGCGGTAATGCTTGTCACGCATGACCCGGACGAAGCCGCGGCATTATGCGAAAAAACAGTTACTATAAATTGCGGAAAAATAAAATAAAAAAGTCTAAAAATTAAATGTACAAAAATCATCGGAAAAAGTATTTCTAAAATAATTGCAATTATTAAATTTATTGACTTTTTTTTTAGAATGTAATAAAATATTGTTATTATGATACAGCCGTTAAATGGAAATGTAAAGATAAGCAAATTCAGCGAAAATAAGGTTTTATTGTTTTTAATTTTAATAGTTCTTTTACTACTTACATTAATCCTTGAAGATAAAATTGTCACGCCTAAATTAATCGAATTTACAAACGGCAATCGCACGGTCCTGGTAAAGACATTTGAAACCACAGTTGACGCTTTTTTAAGGAATCAAAATATAACTTTGACTAAAGGCGATCTTTTGACCAATTCTCTTTCAGAACAGCTCGTGAACGGCAGTAAAATTAAGCTTATAAAAATAAAAGAAGAAGTAACCGAAGAGGAAGAAGAAATACCGTACAAGCAGGTTACCCACATTTCAAACGCTCTTTCGTCAGGAACTCAGGTAGTCATAGCCGAGGGAGTAAACGGCCGGAAAAAAAATTTTTATAAAATTATTTTTCATAACGACATACAAAAATCGAGAGAATTTATAGAATCCAAGATAACTGAAAATCCCTGCGACAGAATCATATTAAAAAGCGGAAAATCGGCGGGCGATTCAAAAGAAAACAAAGGGCATCTGGAATTTTCAATAACGATATTAAGCGGCAAAGGCCTTAATGAACAATTATTCAATCAAAACATAGTGCCCGCTTCGAGCAGTTTCATAACCGGCACTGCTTTTGTGAAAAAAGACATCCTGATTGACAATTCACTCATAATAATCGAAGGCTACGGAACATTTATCGTAAAAACTGAGTCGAGTGAAATTCCGGCAAAATTTATTCCGGCTTCTAACGAAAAAATGAACCTATTAATCAATCCGGGATTTGAAAAAATATTCACGAAGACAAACGCAGAAAAAGTAAAAATCAACATGATATAAAAATACGCAAAAACAGGTGAAAAGAATGGCATTAAAAAAGACTGTCAAATCCAGCAAAAAATCAACTCTTAAAACCGCCTCCAGAGGCAAAAAAAATGAATTATTATTTGAAAGCTCGTTCAGCGAGGACAAAAAGTTAGGGAAAAGCCCGGCTGAAATAGTGCATCTTATAAAATACCTCGAAACTGAAAAAGTCGATGAATTCGAATACACCGACGGGGATTTTTCCATATTCGTGAAACGCGAAGAGGAACCGCAAATTCAAAGCAGCGACATATACGGTAAAGAACAGTTTTTAAATTTATTAATGAACGCTGAAAAGAAAGCTTTTCAGCAGCCGCAGCACCAGGCAGTGAACTCGGACGGCGGAGCAAACGCCGCCGAAAATACTCCTAAAAAACCTGAAGCCGAAGAGGAAAGCAAATACTTATTCGTTGAATCTCCGATTGCCGGCACATTTTACGAGGCTCCTTCACCGACTTCGGCGTCTTATGTAAAATCAGGCCAAAAAATAGAAAAAGGACAGGTAGTGTGTATTGTCGAGGCAATGAAACTGATGAATGAAATCAAATCAGAGTTTTCAGGCACCGTGCATAAAATATGCGTGAAAAACGGCGAAATGGTCCAGGCCAAACAAAAGCTTTTTTATATTATTCCTGAATAAAAATTTAAAGCGCAAAATTAAGTTTTTGAAGTATAAGACATGTTTAAACGAATATTTTTTACTTAATAAACATGATTTTCAAGTAATATTTTTCCAATCCTATGCAGAATGATAGAATGAATAAAATATTTTTTATAAAAAACGAAGGTGAACATATATGTCGAATTTTGATTTTGATTTAGTGGTATTAGGAGGCGGTCCGGGCGGATATGTGGCAGCTATCGAAGGCAGTCACAACGGTTTAAAAACGGCGGTTATAGAAGCGGACAGCGTAGGCGGCACCTGCTTAAACAGAGGATGCATACCGACAAAAGCGCTTCTCGCGTCGGCGCATCTTTATCATGATATGAAAAGGGCTCATGAATTTGGATTAGAGCAGGAAAAAATCCAGGGCGCAAACCTCGAAAAACTTACCAAGCGTAAAGACGATATTGTAACAAAACTGCGCGACGGCATAGCACAGCTTCTTAAGGCCAATAAAGTTACGGTTATAAACGGTTTTGGGAAGTTCCAGGACGCTCACACGTTAATTGTGAATAATGAAAAAAAAGTCACTGCCGGCAAAATAATAATAGCCACAGGCTCTAAGCCCATGCACTTTCCATTTTTACCTGAAAATTCGCCGTATATGATAAATTCAGACCAGGCTCTGAAACTTTCAAAATTACCTAAAAAACTCCTGGTAATAGGCGGCGGCGTAATCGGCGCGGAAATGGCGAACTTTTTCGCGTTTCTCGGCGTGAATGTCACCATAGTCGAATTAATGCCTCAAATACTGCCGAACGAAGACAGCTCAATAGCCAAAAGGCTTGCGGCAATATTCAAAAAATATAATATAACAGTCAAGACAGGAAAAAAAGTTATGGAAATCAAGGAAGACAGAGCCGGAAACTGCGCGGTAGTTAAGCTCGAAGGCGAAACGGAAACCTGTTCATTTGATTTAGTACTTCAGGCGATAGGCCGCACAAGGCTTATTAATGAAATTAACTTAGCCGACGCCGGAGTGAAGACTGACGGCAAAAAAATAATAATAGACGAGTACTTCAGAACAAGCCAGCCGAATATTTTCGCAATAGGCGATTGCGCTTCCGACATAATGCTTGCGCACCTCGCGTCACATCAGGGAATCATCGCTGCCAAAAACGCCTCGGCAAAAGAAGAAAGCGCTTTACATAAACTTCCTGCGGCAATACCGTCGTGCATTTATACAATACCTGAAGTCGCCTCATTCGGCATTAACCAGGCAAAAGCGCAAAAACTTGGCATCGAAATCAAAACCGGAAAATTTATGTTCAACATGCTCGGACGCGCGCTTTGCAACCAATCGAACGAAGGCTATGTGGAAACATTCGCCGACGCGGCCACGAATAAAATCATAGGCGCCAATATAATCGGTCCGAACGCTACAGAACTTATCGCTACACTTCAGATGGCAAGCATCTCAGGACTGTCCATAGATGAAATATCCGAAAAAATGATGTTTGCGCACCCTACGCTTTCCGAGGCAGTCGGAGAATCTATAATGGACATAACAAAAAGCGCGATACACGTACCGCCTTCACTAAGATAAAATTTTTTAAGACAGCCAAAATCAGATAAAAAAATCAGGATAAGAAATGTTTTATGTATAATATCGCATCAAAATACGCTCAATATTTAGATAATAATGAATTAACACCGGTGCTGGGCCTTGGCGAAGGAGAAACGCCTCTTGTCCGTTCAGTGTTTATCGGTAATGAGCTCGGTTATAACGTTAACCTTTTTTTCAAGCTCGAAAACCAAAATCCGTCATTTTCATTCAAGGACCGCGGCGTAGTTTATGCCATAGCTAAAGCCGCCGAAAGAAAAAAATGCGGAATAATATGCGCGACAGCGGGAAATCTCGGCATATCCGCGGCTATGTATTCGGCCAGGGCCGGCATGACATGCGTAGTTTTAATACCCAAACTATTGACTAACGATGAAAAAATAAAAAGAATGGAATTATATGGCGCCAGGGTCAGGATCATCGACGGAACGTTGAACGAGTGTTTAAAATTATGTGAAGAAGTTCGCGAAACCTATGGTTATGAAGTATTAAACTATTCAAATCCAGACTATTTACGCGGACTCAACACGATTTCTTATGAAATAGCGGATTCACTCGGCAAAGGTCCTGATATTTTTTCGTGCGGAATCGGCCACGGCAGTCTCTTCGGCGCCGCCTGGAACGGCTTTAAGGAATATTATTCGGCCTTCAAACTCGAAAAACTGCCAGTTATGTTCGGTTTTAAGGGTATAACCGGAAAAAATGCGGGTTCGAGCATAATGTTGAGCGAAATAAATATAATACGCGACAACGATGAAATATACGACAAAGCGCTTATAGCAAGGGATGAATCGAACGGTTATATTGCCGATGTTTCAGACGAACAGGCGGCTGCGGTTTACAGGAAACTTGCGGCCAAAGAATCAATAATCGCCGATATCTCATCGTGCGCTTCAGCCGCCGGCCTTTATAAGTTAAAAGCGGACGGCGTTGATTTCGACAACCAAACAATTGTTTGCGTTTTATCCGGATTTTCCGATTCGACTGAAACTGTATATATAAATTCATCTCTTAATTCGTTAAAGTTATTCAAGCCGACGATTAATGACCTTGAAAGCGAGCTGGTTATATAAAGTGCGTCAGGTTAAAATTCAAGTTCCGGCGACAATAACAAATCTCGGGCCGGGCATCAACACATTTGGCCTTGCCATAAAAATATACAATTATATTACGATTGAAGAAACTGAAACGCCGGGCTACACGGTCACTAATTTAAATTATGCGTCGATACTGCCAGTTACAGATGAAAATCCTATTTTAGCAGTAATGAAGGATTTCTTCTTGAAAATCAATTATAAACCGAAATGCGGTCTGCATTTGATAAACGATTTCAATATCCCTTTAAGAAAAGGCCTGGAATCGATATCGGCGGGAATTGTAGGCGTATTGGTAGCGTCTTCGATAATAGCCAATTGCGAGCTTACCGATAACATAATAAATGTTTTAACACATTACCGCCCGACACCGCAAAATATCTGCGCATCGATTTACGGCGGATTCGCTATAAGCACTCTTCTAGAGAATCCCTCGCAGCCGCTTATTTCTTATAAAGTGCCTTTTCCGCATGATTTAAAACTTACAGTTATCATTCCTGACCACGAGATTTCAACGGAAACTCTTAAGCAAGTTTCACCGACCAAGATAACATTAAACGACTCGATTTTCAATTTAAGCCGCGCCTCGCTGCTTATAGCCGCGATATGTACCGGCAATTATAAAGGCCTTAATTTCATGCTCGAAGACAGGCTCATTTATCCATATATCAGAAGGCTCATACCCGGCTCGGACGAAATCGCGCTCATCGCTAAAACTTCGGAAAATGTCGGAATAACAACCTGCGGGTCAGGATCCTCAATTCTGCTTGTTTATAAAAATTCATGCAATTCGATAATCGAGAGGATCAAAAAAATCTACTCGAGGCACCGCATAGCGACCCAGGTCATACACACGGAAGTCGATGACGACGGCGCGCGGATGATAAGTTAATTATTAATATAAGTTGACTAAATTATGAGTATATCTAGTAGTTATTATTCAAAAAAAATATCAGCTTTAAAAAACTGAATTTCAATTCAAAAACAAAAGGGGAATTTTATGCCAGTAAAGAAAAGTAGAGTATCAAAAAAAAATGTTAAGGCCGAACCTAAGAAAGCAGTTAAAAAAATGAGCGTATCTGCCGCTAAGAAAAGCGTGAAAAAAACGGCAGCTAAAATCGAAACTAAAGCGGTCGTAAAAAAAGCTGCAATAAAGAAATCAAAAAATAAATTTACGGTAGCCGTTGTAGGCGCGACAGGCCTTGTAGGCAAAACATTTTTAAAGCTTATTGAAAAAAGAAAATTCCCGATTGATAAACTATATCTATTCGCCTCCGAGCGTTCAAAAGGCTTAAAACTTGAATGTATGGGTAAAAAATATGAAGTTTTAGACATAAACGAATGCGAAAAATATAACTATGACATAGCGTTTTTCTCAGCCGGAAGCCAGGTTTCCTTAGATTATGCCCATAAATTTATTGACAGAGGCGCGCTTGTAGTCGATAATTCTGCGGCGTTCAGGATGCACCCGAACGTTCCTCTTGTCGTGCCGGAAGTCAATATGGAAGACGGGTTGAGCAATATGGGATTAATCGCGAATCCTAACTGTTCGACAATTCAGATGGTTGTAGCGTTATGGCCTCTTCACAAAGCGTTCGGCATAAAAAGAATAGTCGTAACGACATTCCAGTCGGTATCAGGCACAGGCACCGCGGCTATAGACGAATTAAAGGGCCAGGTTTCCGAAATATTAGAACGCGGCGTAGAAAAATCGTATGAACACGGCCTCACCAAAAACGTATATCCGCATCAGATAGCATTCAACTGCCTTCCGCATATCGATAAATTCCAGGAAGACGGCTACACCTTCGAAGAAGTAAAAATGATAAATGAAACAAGGAAAATATTTAACGAACCGAAAATGAAGGTAACAGCAACAACTGTCAGGGTGCCTGTTTTCAGAGGTCACTCCGAATCGGTAAATATAGAATTCAAAAATCCTGTAACGGCGGACGAGGTCACCGCAATACTTAAATACGCGCCGGGAATGAAATTGATTGACGATGTTAAACAAAATTCATACCCTATGCCTGTATTCTGCGAAGACCGGGATGAAGTTTTCGTCGGCAGAATCCGCGAAGATAAATCGGTAAAATACGGAATCAACTTATGGGTCGTTTCGGACAATATTTTAAAAGGCGCTGCATTGAACGGCATTCAAATAGTAGAAGAATATTTCAACATAAAAAAATAGCGAAATCATAAATAGGTTATTTTAATTTCATCATAAAAAATAAAATTTCAGACTTGAATAATTGAACATAAGTTCAATTTAACAGCAGTCAATACTGCTGAGCGTATATACAAAACTCAAATAAATAAATTATGAAACGGGGTTTATTTTATGTCAGGTGAAAATATAAAAGAAAGCATCGACGAAATCAATTTTTTAGAGATCGATAAAAAGTGGCGTAAGTATTGGGAAGATAACAACATATACAAGGTGGACGTGCATTCGAAAAAGCCTAAATATTATTGCCTTGATATGTTTCCTTATCCGTCAGGCGCCGGACTTCACGTCGGCCACTGGCGCGGCTATGTTATTTCAGACGTATGCTCACGCTTGAAACTAATGCAGGGGTACAACGTTATGCACCCGATGGGCTGGGATTCATTCGGACTTCCGGCTGAAAATGACGCCATAAAACTTGAAATTCATCCGAGCAAACTCACGAAAGAACGAATCGACAATTTCAGGCGCCAGCTCAAGGAAATCGGCGCGGTATATGACTGGGACCTCGAATTCGCGACTTCAGACGCCGAATATTATAAATGGACGCAGTGGATATTCGTAAAACTTTATAAAGCAGGGCTCGCTTACCGCAAGCTGATGCCGATAAATTTCTGCCCGTCATGCAAAACCGGCCTGGCGAACGAAGAAGTCACCGGCGGCGTATGCGAAAGATGCGGAAGCCAGGTTGAAAAGCGAAACATGTACCAGTGGATGCTTAAAATTACCAAATATGCGGACAGGCTTTTAGACGATCTGAAAAAAATAGACTGGCCCGAAAGCGTAAAATCGCTCCAGGAAAACTGGATCGGCCGTTCATACGGCGCTAAAATAGATTTCAAGCTCGAAAAACCGGTTGAGGGCACAGACAAAATTACTGTATTCACTACAAGGCCGGACACGCTGTTCGGCGCGACATATATGGTTCTCGCTCCTGAACACTCGCTCATCAGTCAAATAACGACTGCCGACCGTAAGGAATCGGTCATTGCTTATGCTGCCGAGGCCGCCAACAAGAGCGAACTTGACAGGATCGCCGAAAACAAGAAAAAAGACGGCGTGTTCACCGGCGCATACGCGGTTAATCCGGTTAACGGCGCCAAAATACCGATCTGGATTTCAGATTACGTTCTTGCGCATTACGGCACTGGCGCGATCATGTGTGTTCCGGGGCATGACACGCGCGACTTCGAATTCGCTAAAACTTTCAACCTGCCTATAATAAGAGTTATAGCAAAATCACTTGACGGTATAACTGATCCTGCATGCGTTTCTTCGGAAGATTTAAACGAAGTATTCACTGAAGCCGGGTTCATGGTTAATTCAGGCAAGTTCAGCGGTATGACTTCCGAAGACGGAAAAACTAAAATTACGGCCGAGTTAAAAGAAAAAGGCATAGGCGAAGCCACGACAAATTATAAGCTTCGCGACTGGATATTCGCGCGCCAGAGATACTGGGGCGAACCGATCCCGATAATATACTGCGATAAATGCGGTGAATTGCCTGTTCCTGAAGAAGAGCTCCCGGTGCTTCTCCCGCATGTCGAAAAATATAAGCCGACAGGCACGGGCGAATCACCTCTTGCAGCTATATCGGACTTCGTCAACTGTAAATGCCCGAAATGCGGCGGCGCGGCCAAACGCGAAACCGACACTATGCCGCAGTGGGCAGGATCGTCATGGTACTTTTTAAGATACCCAAATCCGAATCTCAATTCAGCTCCATTCGACCTCGAGTTAATGAAAAAGTGGCTGCCTATCGATCTTTATATCGGCGGCATCGAACATGCGACTCTCCATCTTTTGTACGCGCGCTTTTTCGTTAAGGCGCTTTACGACATGGGGCACCTTCCGTTCGATGAACCATTTCAGAAACTCTTTAATCAGGGCATAATTTACAGAAACGGCTCAAAAATGAGCAAAAGCCGCGGCAATGTAGTAAACCCTGACGAAATAGTTGAAAAATACGGTTCGGACTGCCTCAGGATGTTTGAATTATTTATCGGGCCGCCTGATATCACCTGTGAATGGAAAGACGACGGCATAACAGGCATCAACAAATTCTTGAGGCGTTTTTATAAATTCGCCATTCAGAACGCCAAAAACAAAAACTACAAAGAACCCGAAGCGCTCGTAAAAGCTCGCCACCGTTATATAAAAACGGCGACCGAAAGAATGAACGCGTTTATGTTTAACACATTTATCAGCGCGTCGATGGAGTTTATGAATGCGCTTTCGGCATTCGGCCAGTGCTCGAGCGAAACAATCGAAGCGATGGCGATAATGCTGTCGCCGATCGCGCCGCATATATGCGAAGAATTATGGCAAAACCATTTAGGTTATGACAAGTCAGTGTTCCTCACCGGCAAATGGCCATCATTCGACGAAAAACTAGCGTCGCTGGACGAAATCAATCTTCCTGTTCAGATTAACGGCAAATTGAGAGGCACTCTTGTAATATCCAAAGGCGCAGATGAAAACACAGTAAAAGCGGCAATCGCTTCGAGTGAAATATCGAAACATCTCGAAGGAAAACAGATTGTAAAATTCATTTATGTTCCAGATAAAATTGTCAATTATGTTGTAAAATAAAAATACTGAAATTCAAAAAAGGGAAGCGGCGGATAATGCAATTCCGTCCTTCCCTGAAAGCGGCGGTGGTAAAAAATGCTCAAAAAAAACATAAATTTCGATGAGATTTTGAAACAGGTTATAACGATAGAACTTTCGAAGCCGCAGCTAACTTCAAAACTGATAGAAATGTTCGATGTCAGCGGATATTCGCGCGAATTGAATCAATTCTGGATAATTCGCGAAGGCTATTTTGACAGAATCCAAAAAATTGAGTTTCAACTCCTGAGCCTCAAGGATTTTCAGATATTGATGTCTAAATGCCTGATGTATTTCACGATAATAATATTCACGCTGGCAGCTTTCAAAATAGGCGCCAGCTTCCTGAATTACAACAATATAATCTATGGCGCATGCAGTTTTTCAGCGCTAATGCTCCTTATCTTTTACCTGCGCAACGCGCGGCTCACAACTTTAAAATCACTCGAAAACGAAGAATATAAAAAATCGCTGAATATGCTTTTAGAAACCCTTTCACATGAAAAGCAGACGCCCGCCGAGTTAAAAGAACAAATAAGCGCCGATTTTCAAGAAAAAACTTCGTAACCTTTAATGTTAAAACTTCCACTATATTACAAAATAATCGACTATATTCTTATTACCGGAGGTCAAAAAATGTTTTGACTTGGTTATCCACTTTACAGACTCTATATTTAATTATTAAAATCTTCTTTATTAAAAATTGTAATTGAAGTTGGTGAATGTTTTTCATATGATTTAATTAAATTTGTATTTCCAGCTGTTGCTCTACCACAATTTTCCCAATAATACATATTTTTTATCAAATAACCAATTGCAGTATTTAATTTATCACGGCCATGAATTTGAGTTAACATCAAATATTCTTCATTAAAAACTTTTTTCCCTTTTTCAATATAAACAAAAAAATTATTTGTAACGCTTAAATTATGTTTAATATTCCAATAATGATTACTAATAAAATTCTTTATATCAGTATGATTAAATCTTTGTACTGAGTAATTTCCCGCTCTTGGTTCAACCAAAAAAAGCCGACAACCACAATTAAGACAAAATTTTGCTTCTTCTTTATTATTTTGTTCACAATTAGGACAAAGTTTCATAAAATTTAAACTCCTTAATTAATAAAATTAAATTATTTAAACTCCATGTATATTATATTTTTATAATAATATTGTCAACTTAAAATTAATAATTTTTTTTATAAATATTCACTTTTTTCTCCATAATAAGTAATTAAAACTTCTTTTTTAGCGCGAGTAACCGCTACATACAAAAGCGCCCGCTCGCGAAGATCTGCTTCTTCATGATCAGTTTCATTATCGTAATCCGAAACAGCTTTTTTTAAAGGAATAATGTCTTTATTAGCTGAAGCGACTATAATATAATCAAATTCAAGACCTTTAATCCTATGCATAGTTGCAAACCTTACTCCCGCCATATTGCTTCTATCTATTCCATCACGCGAGATTAGAAATGATTCAATACCGTTCTTTTTAAATTCTAATTTATAACGATTAACAATATCGTTAGTTCTAGCTACCATACATATTGTTGCGGGACTTATTCCATTTTTAATTAAATTTTTTATATAATTTTGTAAAAATTCAAATTCCTTATTTTCGTTATCTAATTGTTTAATTTCCGGTTCCGGTCCATGCAGTAATGACCTATAACCATTTTGATTATCAATTTCACCGTTTAAATCATCAATTTCTTTGGCATCGAAAAGCTGCACTGCCCATTTTCTTATTTCTTCAGTAGTTCTATAATTTAATTTCAATTTTTTGGTGCGCTTACTTCTTATATTGATACCACATTGACTTAATACGACTTTTTTTGCATATATCTTTTGAAAACAATCTCCAACTATAAAAATATCATTAGCATTTTCGGGCACAAGTTTTCTTATCAGTTTATAAACTTCGGAGTCCATATCCTGCCCTTCATCTACTACTACAGCTTTATAAGGAAGAATGCATGGATTTTTTTCAAGAAAATTTTTGGCTTCTCTAATAAGATCCATATATTCTTTTTTACCGCGTAAAGTTATAAGCCGTCTGTATTCCTCAAAAACAGGCCATATTTTCTGACGAATTAAACAGGTTATACTGCGTCCGCAGCCTACTCGTGAAACTCTTACATAATCACCAATATTATTAATACCATTCGGAAGAATTATATTTTTCCATTCATCAAAATAAAATTTGTCACTAAATTTAAATTCCGATGGTTTTAAAGCCAAAGCCCTGTTCCAACATTCTTTACCTTCAGTTTTATCGTTAATAATATTACAAATATACCCATGTTTTTTCAAAAAAGCATTAACCCATTGGTCAATATTTGTAACTTCAATTTTAGAAAATATCTCTGAACCACAAAGTTTAGAAAGATTTTCTTTAATATCGGCAGCAAGATTTTTAGAATATGTAGTAAATAATATTCTGGCATCTTTTTCGGGGAATATTGTTTCCGCAAGATATTTTGCTCTATGCATAGCTACTACGGTCTTGCCGGTTCCGGCTCCGCCTAAAACCCTCACTGAACCATTTGCATTCATCTCAACAAGTTTCTTTTGGGCAGGATGTAAAAATATACGCCATTTTTCAAGCTGCGAATTCAATATTTCATTAAGTTCAGTGGCGTTTTCAATAACTTTAAAACGCCTTTTAGAATCTTCATGTTCAAGTGCTTTATCAAAGTCATTAACATTAACTTTAACATCCTTGACTTTCGAAGTTATTTCATTTATAGTTTCTTCCAAACTATTGCCGCATGCAAGATAATATAAAGCGTCGGAAACTTCTTGCGGAAGATAAGGAGAAAGTTTGTCAAGTTTCGCTTCTGTATCAATTTTTTTAACTGTTTCAAGAAGAGGTTCAGGGACTCCAAGCAAAAGCAGATCATCATCTTGAAATTTATGAAAAAGAGATTTAGTAGTAAATTCCCATTTTTTCTCTTCTTCAGTTTTAAAATTATCAATAAATTTATAATCAAAAACCTGAATTGCGCCGGTAAACTTATTTACATCAAATTTTTTATTACGTGCCCATTCCATAGCTTCATCATGATGATCAACCCAAACCAGAATAAAATTATTGCCTTGTTCTGGATGGAAAATTATTGCTCTGTAACTGGAATCAATACGAGCCGTACGCAAATTTTTATCTTTAAAGTCATGTATTTGCTCATAGTTAATAGCCTTAGAAAGCGGGTTTTCCTGAAATTTTTCAATAAATTCACGAACTCTTTTCTGTTCGTTATGTGAAATTTTAGAAAAAGCATAGAGAAAATCTATCCCAATTGATATTTTTGCATCCATAGGTTATATTTCTCCTGAAAAAATTTAAAATAAGTTAATTTAAAGTGGACCCCATTATCTGGACAGCTTAGCAGCTAAGTTAAGGTGTAAAACT
>JASDSY010000008.1:0-91601 GCA_041441465.1 Candidatus Wallbacteria bacterium | reverse complement strand
TATAATATTTTTCATCGTAAAAGATTTTAACAGGCATGCCTGTTACTTCGTTTAAATCAGAATAGCCATGCATTTTTAACCATGCGTTGTTGACAAAAATAATATTTGATTCGGTATCTATAATCACGATTCCTTCTATTGTTTGTTCGAACGCAGTTTTTAGTTTGGAAATATTTTCTTCGGCCATTTTCCTTTCCTGCGATTCGATTATTAATGAAATCATATTAGCTATAGAAACCGCGAAATCTTTTTCCTCCTCGGTCCACGGAGTATTTTTATCTTCGCGGTCTATGCAGAGAATTCCGGCTTTTTTTCCATGGAGCCATATTAATATATCCATAGCCGAGTTTATTTTTAACGGGTTATAATATTTTTCAGTGAGTTCTTTAAAACGTATATCGTTATTGACATCGTTAGAAATGAGCGCTCTTTCATTTTCAAGAGCTGAAAAATACTGTTGGCATTGATTGATTAATATTTTTTTGTCATTAGAAAAACTATTGCCATGTAAGCTGTGCATAATTTCACATTTTAGTTCATTAGAATCATTGTATGTCCATAGACTTGTTTTGTTTGCATTTAGTAATGTCGTAATTTTTGATAATATTCGTTCTAACGCCGGGAAATATTCACTGTTATCGATTTTTATTAGTTCAAGGACGGCCGCCTGAAATTCTATGCGTTTGACTGCTTTATTATTAATAGCTTTTTGGTGCTTTATATAATTAAACAATATTACTATTAATGCTACTACCAATAAAATCAGGGACCATATTATTAATTTCATCTGGTTTATTTTTAAAAACCATGTTGATGAAACTATATCGAGGGCCAGAACACAAAATGGTTCGCCGTTTAGTGATTCAATCGGGATGTATGCCGAAGTGAATGTGCCCCATTTATCAGTATAAGGGCCGATCACTAATTTTTCTTTATTAAGAAAAACTTCATAAAGCTTTTCTGGGCGTGTCGTATAACTTTCTCCCGGAAGTGCCGCTGGCAGTTCCAGCGGGGTATTATGGAATGATTCGGAATCGGCGTAAAAAAAGATTTCGCCTGTAGTGCTTATTCCGAGTAAGTAAACATATTTAATATCATCATACGAGCCCTGGATATTACGAAATATCCCGCAAAGATTTTTATGCGGCAACGAGTTAGCCGCATAAGGCCATTGCTTGATATTGGTTTTTATATCATTTATTGCCAGATTGCAAATAAGCCCGGCAAGCTTTAGAAATGAACTGCGCTGCTCGGATTCGATTCGGGCTGTAATAGCTTCAATAAAAACTATGCCTGAAATAAATGTTAATATAAGTGTTATTAAAATAAAATTGTTTAATTTATAGTTGGTATTCATTATTTAATCCTTATTTTTCAATCGCGCTATCCGCAGTTAACAATAAACTATTCTGGACAAATTATGTTCATTTTTATAATTATAAACAATTTAAAATTCATTTACAATATTAAATTTGTTTTTGTTTTTTATTTGGCATTTATAACTGTTGAATAGCAGCGAAATATCATAAAAAAATTAAAAATAAAAAAAAACTTGACATAATAAAAAAGTGTATGTTATAATCGGCAAAGTAACATTAAACTTTATAGGAAATTTTAAGTTTTTTTTAAATGAAATTGTTTTTACGGGAGGTGGTAAGAGTTCAAGGTAATTATTTCTCTGCGTAAAAACATTTTTTATTTTTAATGGGAGTAAAAAAAAAACACACAAAAAAACAAAAATTAAAGGAGTGGTTTTTTAATGTTAAAAAGGTTAGGTTTACTTTTATTAGTTCTTTCATTAGTGGCATTCACAACTGGCTGCTCATTATTCGGCAGCGATGACAGCTCAACACCAACAACAACAAACGTTCTTACAGTTGAAGGTCAATTGCCTATTGCAGTACCTGCAGCACCGGGATTAACCGCACCGTCATTGGCAGCAGCTACAGATTACTTGAGCTCGATTGAACCTGTATTCGAAGAAGTTACAAGCGCTGGTGCAGTGCAGACAATTACATCAGGCGCAAGCGCTACAATCAACACAACTACAGGTGCTTATTCAGCTCAGTTCGCATTTTCGACACCTAGAAGAATATTTATTGGTTTCAGAACAAAAACAAATAGCAGACTTATCTTAAAAAGATACCTCGGTTTAATTCCTTCATCGCCATTACTCCCTATGTCAACAAAAATAACCGGAGTAGATGTTACACCAACAACAACTGCACAGGCTATCGTTATCAAAGAATCGGCTGCTAAAGAATCAGTATTGACAACACTCAATACATACCTTGTAAACCCTTCAGCGATCACTTCATCGACAGCTGTTGCAAACACAGAATTAACGACAGCAGTAAACACTGTTGCGCCGACAAACGCTGGCATCGTTCAGTCGCTTGTTACGATCGTAACAGCTGTTACAAAAGTTGTAACAACAAACGTTGCACTCGTTGTTAATAACACAGTTGACCTCAATTCATATACTGCAACTCAGACAGCTGCTACCACACTTACTAATGCTGAACTTACAGCAACATCAGGTTTAGCCGTAGGTAATGCTACAGTAAATACAGTAACAACAACAACAGCAACAACAGTTCAGACAACCGTTGAAACAAATGCAAACTCAATACCTGTTCTTAATCAGATCGCTGCTGATAACGGTTACAGCGACGCAGTTCTCTACAACAACAAATTGACAGTTGGAACACAGACATTCAACCTCACAAGCTGCGAAAACGGCATTACTTTCAAACTTGATTTCAACAAAGCTCTTGACGCTCTTAATAATAATGTTACAGCAGTAATTGAAGTTGTTGAAGTTTACGGCGGCGTAACAACAACAAGAAAATATTACTACAATACACCTGTATTATCAGGCGGATTTAACTGGACAGATGATTTCTCGGCATTACAGCTTGGTAACATACCAGGTGGCAATGCTAGTCAGATTACTTTTGGCTTAAAAGCAAAAAATAGTGGACGTACACACCAGTTAATGGCTGGAACATATACGATTAAACTTGTTTCGCTCTCAGGTTTGACATCAAACTCAGTTGCTTTAGGTGGCTTAAACCAGGTAAGCGGTTCAATGACATTCACAACAAGCGCAGTTACAACACCTGGCGAAGTATCAACAGTTAACTTCCTGCCTAATGATAACGGCGCAAGCGTGAAATTATTCGACAGAGCAGTAGCAGTTAACAATCCTTCAATATCAAACAGCAAAATCAAAGGCGGCACATTTGAAGTAACATTCTCAAGCAATGCTCCGTCAGGCTCAACAGCAGCTCTTCAGGTTACTGAAACATCGAATAATGTTACAATAACAAGAACATACTACTATAACCAGTCATCATTAGTTAACGGTGTTAATACATTCAACTGGACAGACGATTTCGAAGCTCCAGTTGTAAGCGGTACCAAAATAACAATCAAAGTTAAGAGCACAGCTACACACATGCCGGCAGTTGGCGCTGTATACACAATGAAAACTGTTGCAGTTGGCTCAAACGTTTATCCTATCCAGTCAGGTGCAAGCCTCACAGTTACACAGTAATTTAATTTACAAAATAAGTTAAATTAAGAATAGAAAACGGCTGATAGAAGTATCAGCCGTTTTTTTGCTTTTATAATAGTTCCTAAATTTCGTATTTTTTGCTATAATTACTTTAAAGGAAATATTTTCTTGCAATTTTATATAAAATCGTATATTATTTTCTCACCTTAATTTAAGTGAGGTTTTTTATGAAAAAAAAGATTTTTTTAACTATTAGTATTATAGCAGGTGTTTTTATTAATTGCGGAGTCGCTTCAGCACTTGAAATGCCAAAGACCGATAAAATTTCATTTTCGGCATCGGCTAACCGGCAGGATGTCACTTCAGCGTTTGGGCTTTATGATAAAGAAGCGGTAGTTGATTATTCTTCATTTGATATTAAAGTCCCTTCCGGAATGGCTGGAAAAAAAGCCGACTTTAAAGAATCAAATATGGCGGTATCGCCTTTTAAAAATTTAACTTTAAATTATAAAGCTTCTAAAAACCATTCCGAGGGGTCGACAAGGTATTGGGATACCACATCGAATGAATGGGGCGGCGCATATAAGGTTTATGAGGCGCCTGACGCGGGTTCAGCGATTTCTGTCGGTTATAAGAAAAGAAATATTGATTTGAGTCCTATAAAAGTAAAATTAGACGGGTCGGATGATGTCACATTTCTGGAAAAAGGAAAATGGTCATCGATTGGTTTAAATTACAGCAAGCACATTGATTTGAAGAAAACATATCATTTGAACTATGAAAATGTTAAAGTTACGTATGCGAATATGGAAGCATTAACTGATAAGTTTGGTATTGGTTATGATTATATACCGAAAATTTTGAATAATAAGTTAAAAATTGAAGCTAACTTGATATATTTAAAAAATAATTTAAAAAATTCGGCAAACAGCGATCTTCCGAAATCCAATCAAATGATTTCAGGCCGAATGATATATAACATTGGCAATGGTTTTAATTTCTCAATTGACGGCGGTATGTACACTAAAGGTATGCCGATCGGCGGTACGCGCTTTTCTGACCAGGGAGTCGCCGGAATTATTTTTGCCCCTAATAGAATTCCTGATAGTTTGAAAAAATTCCAGAATGAAAAATTTGGATATTATGGCGCGACTTTAACTTATGGAGTTAAGTTTTAGTTAATAATAAAAAAATTAATAAGTAAAGATAAAAATAAAAAAGGCTGTTCATTATGGAACAGCCTTTTTTTGTTTTGTAAAAAATAGAGTTTATTTATTAGATATTTGATTCTTCGACTGGAATTTCGCTTACATAGTTATATTCTACCGGGAATTCGTTGATTATAAAATTTGCGCTCATTAATATTTTTTTCACGCTGCGCGGCCTTAATAGAATCGCTTTTATTGTGAATGTCTGTGTTGAATTGGACGGCTCGTCGTTGAAAAATTTAAAAAAGAAACCGTTAGCGGTTTGAGATGCGAATATTGACTTATTGTTAGAGGAATAATCATAAATAAAGTCCACTTCTGAGGTTTTATGCTTTTGGGCGTCAAATTCTTTCTCATTTATGAATTTAAAACCTTTGCCGCCCGATACAGTGACTTTTCCGGAAACATTGCCCGAACCGTTAAAAAGTTCGGTGTTTGGAAAGTATGATATTACGCGCGGGCGAAGATTAGGTGAAAATGATTCGTTAAATTTCGCGTTTACGCTCACGGATTTTAATTTGAAATTATTTTTTTTCCTTATATCGAAGTTGAAATTCAAGAGGTGGAAGTCAAAATCTTTGCCGAGAGTTTGTTCGACGTTATCGACTATTCCGGTATTTAAAAGATTTTTGCATTCGAGCGGTTCGTGTACGGCTATAACTTCACGTAACTCGACCGGCGGATGCTCCGTTATATATTTTTTTACAAGATCAATATCTTCAGGCGGTTTTAAGAATTCGACATAATCGTTAAAATTCATATCCGATGTCGAAATTACAGCATTTTTATTAATAATTTCCGCTTCTGTTTTTTTCGAGTGATATTCTTTGATAAAGGTCTCGATTGAGAAATTTTGATTCATTTACGCCTCCATTATTTAATAAAACAATTAATTCTAAATTTGTGACGGCTGATTTTCTTATTAATTATATAGATATTTTTATGATTCGTCAATAAATTTAACTTAATTTTATTTGCTGATATAATTTATGTCCCAGTTCGATCTTAACAGCAAAGTTATAAACTCAGTCATTTCATCGGATTTTCGCCAGCCGAGCACTTTTATTTCGGCCGATGCGGTATCTATATGATCGCTTATTTTCCGTAATATATAGTCGGTAACGTTATATTTTTTCATAAGGTTTTTTACGCGCCATAATTCCTTATGCCCTATCGGTCCGCCTTTATTTTTTAAATTAATTAATATATTTTTCAATGTCGTGCTTTCATAGCCTGAAACTACTTCATTGAGAAGCAAAAGCGGAAAAATAATATTCGTGTTTTCTGTTTGGAGCGTGTTTATATCGTTGTCGTAATTTCCGCTGCTCAGGAAAAAACCGGTGAAATCTTCTGCAAATTCGCATGCTATGGCGAAATTTAACGCCAGATTATAAACTGATTTCTGCATTTGCGAATTAATTATGGCCGTCGTTTTGATCGATAAAAGGCCGAGTTTGAATACTGAGCCAAGGCTGCGGACGATCATTTCGGCATATTTTGATAAATCGAGCGAATCCGATTTTAAAAGTCCGGCTACGTCGACACGCGAATTGACAATATCGTTAATAGCTTCGTCAATGTGCTGGACCATGCGCCTGTCGCAGTTGCAGTAAAGATATGACATTCCTTTTGAAATGATAACGTCCGATATTAAAAGTCCGTAATTCATGTCAAGCTTGTCTTTAAGGAAAAAATGCGTTGAAAATGTCGGCGTTTTATTGACTAATTTGTCCCTTATTTCATAGCCGATGCGTAAAAGTTCGAGCGCCACAATGGTGCCGACCGCCATTTCCGGGTTTTCAAGCTCGTTTTCCGCGGCATGAAGCAAAAACGCCGTCTGCGAAAGCTTGCTTTCGTCCGGCAGGATATTCAGCGCAATTTTTTTTAAGGTCGGGTTAATGCCGTTAAAGGAAGATTTGATACGCTGTGATATCGAATATTTTGAGTTTATTTGTTTTACTTTTTCGAAAAATTCATTCATTAATTAAACTGTCCGGATTGCAATAAATTTTAGGTGTCTGGATATATTCAACATTACTGGATTTGCTCATGACGCATTTCACCGTTCTTTTCAATGAAATGGAAAAGCCATTTGCTGTCGTCGGGTTGGCTGGCGTCAATTCTGAAATGCGTGCCGCGCGATTCGCACCTTAATTCGGCGAATTTATTTATAAGGCCTATGACTTCAAGCATGTTGAATATCGCGAATGAGCGTTTGGTTTTCAATTCTAATTTTTTTATAAAATCGTATTTTTCCAGCATTCTTTCTATATTTTTAAAGCCTTCGCCTGTTCTTATTATCGATAAATTTTCCCACGCGGCTTTTCTTATCTCGTAAAGCACTTTTTCGCCGTGATATTTTATGGAAAAACCTTTCGGTTCTTTGTTGAATTTAAATTCATAATTATGATTTGAATTCTTTTTGATCGAAACTGTTTGGCCGTATTTGCCGGCGGCGATTCCGGCGCGGTTGCCGAATACTACGCACTCGAGGAGCGAGTTAGAGGCGAGCCGGTTGGCGCCGTGTATATATGTGCAGGCGGTTTCGCCGCAGACGTAAAGGCCGGCGATATTTGTTTCGCCGTTTAAGCCGCTTTTTACGCCGCCTATCATATAATGGGCCGACGGGTATACCGGTATCGGTGTCGTCGTTATATCGATGCCGTAACGCATGCAATTCGAGTATATTTTAGGGAACCTGTTTTTTATGAATTCGGCGTCTAAGTGAGTAAGATCGAGGAATACATTCGGATATTTAGTTTTTTCTACTTCCGCGAGGATTTCGCGCGATACGATATCGCGCGGAGCAAGTTCGGCCATCGGATGGCGCCCGCACATAAAACGTTCGCCGTTGATGTTAATTAAATATGCGCCTTCGCCGCGCACCGCTTCTGAAATTAAAAAACGCGGAGCGCCCTCGAGAAATAATGTCGTCGGATGGAACTGGATGAATTCCATATCGGTTATTTCAGCGCCGGCCCTGCGCGCGATTGCCACGCCGTCACCTGTGGCTATATGCGAATTTGTGGTCTGAAGAAAGGCGAATCCGATGCCGCCTGTCGCTAATATTATCGCTTTAGAATATATTATGCTCGATCGGTTTGTTTTTTCTTCGAAAACAATAGCGCCGTGAGCGGTTTCATTATCGGTTAATATATCGAGAAGGTAAAGGCCCTCCTCGAATTTTATGTTCGGTATTGAGCGTGCCTTGGATAATAATGTTAATTCCAGTTCGATCCCTATCGCGTCGCCGCGGGCATGGATTATGCGGTTTTTGGTGTGAGCGCCTTCGCGGGTGAGCGCGAGTTTTTTGTCGGTCGTGCGGTCGAAATTAGCTCCGAATTTAAGGAAGTCTTCGATTTGCGCCGGCCCTTCCTCGACAAGTATTTTAACTGCTTTTTCAGAGCATAGCCCCACGCCTGTTTTCAGGGTGTCGTCGACATGGTATTTTATGTTGTCGTCTTCGCCTATTGCCGCCGCTATTCCGCCCTGCGCCAGATAGCTGTTGCATTCTTCCGTCTTATCTTTCGTCAGCACTATGACGCTGCCATAGTCTGAAAGCGCTATCGCCGCCCTCAATCCGGCAACGCCTGAACCTACTATTAAAAAATCGACTTCGCTTGACTGCAATGCCGATGCTGAAAAATTAATTAAATACCTGCGTTCGGGAAATCTTGGTTTATTCATTTTATATGCCTCTTTCAACCTTAACCGATAATACGTCGCATAATTCTTCGGCGGATATGGCGCCTTCCCTTAAAATTAAAGGTACCGGGCCTGTAAAATCAACTATCGTAGAATCCTTCTGGTAAACTGTCGGCCCGTTATCGATAGCGTAATCGCATTCGTCGATTAAGTCGGCCGGGATATCGAAGAAATTTTTTGGGCTGCCGCCGCCGGAAATATTTGCTGAAGTGCCGATAATCGGCTCTTTGTGGTTGTTAACTATGGAGGCGGTTATGAAATTAGAGAAGATTCTGACGCCGATTTTGCCGTTTAATACGCACATTTCAGGAAACTTAAAATCTTTTTTCGCGTTTAAAATCATCATGAGCGGACCTGGCGAGTAGTGTGAAATGGCTTTTTCAGCGTAATTGCTTATCGGCTCGACATATTTCATAAGGTCGCGGCAATCAGGCAAATGCAGCGATAACGGCTTTTTCTCGCGTTTTTTTATCTCGAATATCCTGTCTATGCCTTTTTTATTTGATAAAAACACGCCTATTCCGTAAACCGTTTCGGTCGGAAATATGATAACCGAATCTTTTTTTATTTCCGGAAGCGGCTCGTCCAGCACGTTCCATATAGGATAATTAGATATTATGCCCATACCTTCACACCCCTGATCCTGCGCTCTATGTCGTATATTTTTTTAATATTTTTAAAATTATTCACCGTTGTTATTTTTTCGATTTCGTCATACATTCCGAACCCGAATTCGCAAATGACCGAACCGCCCTCATTTAGATATAAAGCTGCATCTTCAAAAATTTTTTTATAAAATAAAGTTCCGTTATCCGGCGCAGTGAGCGCGTTTTTTGGTTCAAAAAAGATTTCCGGCCTTAAATTAACATATTCTGTTTCGCTAATATATGGCGGATTGGATATTATCAAATCAAATTTTAAATCCGTATTTTCAAAAAAACTATAAATATCTGATTTTATGAATTTTATTTTATCGGCGCATAAATTAAGTTCAGCATTTTCAGAAGCGGCCTTTAAGGCATTTTCACTTATATCCGCAGCATATATTTCTAATTTATTATTTTTATCAATCATTTCACACGCAATCGTTACAGCTATTGCGCCCGCGCCTGTGCCGATATCGATTATCTTTAATGTCGTGTTTGAGCTTTTTTTAATCGTTTCGTTCAAAAAATCAACGGCTTCTGATACTATGCATTCAGTATCGCCGCGCGGGATTAAAACATCGGGGCAGACTTTATATCTGCGTCCGTAAAACTCCGTTTCGCCGATTATATATTGAAGCGGTTCATTTTTTATACGGCGCTTCGTGATTTTATCTATTTCGCGGGCGGTTTCTTCGGGTATTTGCTCGTTCCAGCGGAGTCCTATAATTTTTGAAATATCGCCGCCGCTTGCATACGCCAGGATTAATTTTGCCTGATACTCGGATTCGAATGTATTATTGCCATTAATTTCGAGCAAAATTTTTTTGAGCAAATTATATGCTTCGAAAAATTTTAAGTTATTAAATTCATAATTTATGTTTGTGTTCATGTTTTTATTTGTTAGGTTAATAGATTCTTGAAATATTAATCGCTGAAACGTTAAAATTTATGAATTTTGAAGCGAGTTTAATTTTTGCGATTGATCGTCTAAAACAAGAGCATCAAGCATTTCATCTATTTCACCGTCAAGGAATGCGGTTAAATTATTAACCTGAAATTTAATTCTGTGGTCTGTAATTCTGTTTTGCGGATAATTATAGGTTCTTATTTTATCTGAACGGTCGCCTGAACCAACCTGGGACCGGCGGTCTTCGGCAATTGAGCTCTGCTGTTTATCACGTTCGATTTCAAGCATTCTTGATTTTAAAACTTTCATGGCTTTGGCTTTATTTTTTAGCTGCGATTTTTCGTCCTGGCATTGTACTACAAGCCCGGTTGGCAAATGCGTTATTCTTATGGCCGAATATGTCGTATTAACTGACTGGCCGCCGTGGCCGCTGGCGCAAAAAGTATCGATTCTGAGATCTTCGGCATTTATCTGGACGTCGACGTCTTCCGCTTCAGGAAGAACCGCTACCGTGGCGGTCGAGGTATGTATGCGCCCTGAAGCTTCCGTTATCGGAACTCTCTGCACGCGGTGAACGCCGCTTTCGAATTTCATCCTCGAATATACCCTTTCGCCTGACATCGAGAAAATAACTTCCTTGAATCCGCCTTTTTCTGAAGGGTGCGAATCTATCGATTCTATTTTCCATCTTTTCAATTCGGCGTAGCGGCAGTACATTCTGTATAGCGAAGCCGCGAATAGCGATGCCTCTTCTCCGCCTGCGCCGGCCCTTATTTCAACTATGGTATTTTTTTCGTCGTTGGGGTCTTTCGGTAAAAGCAATACTTTGAGCTGATTTTCGATTTTATCTTTCTCGCCGGTCAGTCTTGTTACTTCTTCCTGGACCATCGCCAGCATATCAGGATCTTTTTCGATTTCAGCCATTTTTTGGTTTTCTTTTAAATCTTCAATGCATTTGCGGTAATTTCTGAAACATAACACCGTTTCTTCGTTGGTCGAACGCAGTTTTGATAATCTCATGAATTCCGATTGCTTTTTTATAATTTCAGGATCTGCAAGCTGCTTTTCGATATCCATGAAATTTTTTTCGACTTCTTCAAGTTTGTTAATTAAATCAAACATTTTTGACACTCCATCTTGATAATTTTATATGAAATAATTAATTTACAAATTTATAAGTTTATTGATTAATTTCTTACCCGCATCGCAAGCATTACGCTCGCGGCCAGGAATACTATATTTTGTATCCACGCGGCCATAAGCGGAGGAAGCATTCCATTTTTGCCAAGCGATTTAGCGATAGAGAACATTACGTAATAAATAAAAATGATTATTATCGAAATGCCGAACCCTATAAACGCGCCCGAACGGTTATTTGAAGTGCCGAGCGCGGCTCCTATTACTCCGAAAATAAAGCAGGCAAAAGGGATCGACGTCTTGGTATAGAACTCGACTAAAAGACCGGTCACATCGGTAAGGCCGTGATCATAGGCATAACGGATCTTCTCGCGCAGTACGCGCATGGACATTTCCTGGTGCGTCGTTTCATCGCGCTTAAAATCTTTCGGGCGTTCGTTTATGTCAATTGTGCGGACTGAAAATTCATCGGTTTTCCTCGCTACCATGTCTCTATCGTATTCCATGATTACTCCGTCGGAAAAGCGCCATTTGCCGTTGACAAACCTGCCTGTTTTCGCGAATATCCTTCTTTTTAGCTTGTCCGTCTTGTGGTCGTATTCTGAAATAACGACGTTTGTAAGGATATTATTTATGTTGTCGGCGCGCTCGACATGGATTGTCCTGTCGGGCGAATCTTTTATATAAATATTTTCCTGGCCCATTATAGGCAGCAGTTTCAAAATTTCAGTCCGCTTTATCTGGTTTGATCTTGATATTGAGTATGGTACTATAAATTCTCCAAATAAAAAGGCGAATATTGTTGATAATGCCGCGAATGCCATTACCGGATAACAAAGCCTGAAAAAACTAATTCCGCCGGCCTTGAGAGCCGTAGTTTCTGAATCTTTCGAAAATCGTCCGAAAACTATAAGAGCGGAAAGTAACATTGCCATCGGAAATGTGAAAATCATATCGTTAGCGAGTGAATACATGAACCACTTTACGACCGAAATAGGCTCGATGCCGCGTGTTTCACTGTTTATAATATTTTTCATGGCGTAAATCATCGGATCGATTGATATTACGACCATAAAACCGAACATTCCGC
Source organism: Candidatus Wallbacteria bacterium (assembly GCA_041441465.1). Lineage (GTDB taxonomy): Bacteria > Muiribacteriota > UBA9980 > UBA9980 > UBA9980 > JASDSY01. The sequence continues at coordinate 79,387 of JASDSY010000008.1, read as the reverse complement.
CTAAATACGGCCATAGAAGTTCGCGGAGTATATATCTGTCTATGACCTTTAAGTTAAACATAGCGCATTATTTTAATTGAAATTGCTTAATTTGTCAAGTGGCTGGGCTAATTGACAGCGTTTTTTTTATTCAGGATAAATTTATTGACGGCGTTAAAAATTCCGTCGTTTGAAATATCCGAGGTGACGAATGTTGCGCGCTTTTGTACTTCCGGCGCGGCGTTGCCCATCGCTATCGATGTTTTCACGCTGCCGAACATCTCTATGTCGTTGAAACTGTCGCCGATCGCAAAAGTGTTCTCGAACGGCACCTTATAATATTCGCTGATTTTTTTAATTGCGTGTCCTTTTGTGACATTTTTGGCGTTGATTTCGAAATAGTGCTCGAAAGAAAATGCGCACTCTACTTTGTCGGCCATCTTTTCCATGAATTCATTTGCTATTATCTTTAATATTTGAGGTTTTTCAGGCTTAGTTATCGCTAAAATTTTAGGCGAGCCGTTTAAAGTTTGAAAGTTTTTTATTTTTTTATACTTTGCGCCTGTCCTGGCTGTGTATTCAGCCAGCAAGTCGTTTTCTCGGTCAACCAACAGTTCGTCGTGCGAATAGCAAAATACAGTTATATCATGGTTTTTATATTTGTCAAGTATGCCGATAGCCTGATAAAAATCAGCACCGCTTATATTGTTAGAATACATTACATCATTTATGTTTGAGATTTTGGCGGCAAGCGCGCCGTTATAAGATATTATCGCCGAGTCCTCATTTACGCCTATGCGTGCTGCTTCTTTTAGTGCCGAACGGTACATTCTGCCGGTGGCTATAACTATCATATAGCCTTTGGACTGGGCTTCATTAAGGGACGTTATCGCTTTTTCGGGAATCGAACCGTCGCGCATGACGAGCGTTCCGTCCAGGTCTATAAAAATAGCTGAATGATAAGGAATATGAATTTTATTATTTGACATTTCTTTTTGCTACCTGCCGTTTGAGTTTTAATTTTTTATGCCTATTTTATCATAATTTTACTGCATTGTCCAAAATATTTTTGGGTTGCAGCTTTAAAAAAATAAGTTAATGCTTATTAAAATATAATATTTCATTTATGCCTTCAACGGAAAATTATTAATTTTAATTTTATGATGTTTTTATGCAAATTTTCGGTATGGATAACAAGATAATTATAAATGCTAATTTAAAAAATAAAATCCAATAAAAATATCAAAAATCTATTCTGGATATTTGCGGAATTTATAATATATTTGTTTTGGCTTCTGAAAAAAAATCAGATCTTAAATTTCGATATTGCAGATTAAGCGAAAAAAGGCTTCTTAATTATATATTTAAGAAGCCTTTTTTAAAAAATTAAAAACAATATTGGTTAACTTTCGTTAAAAGCGGAAATCGCGTTTGCCTTCCGCTATTTTTTTGAGGTTTTCTATCGTAAGATTTTTTATTTTTTCGCTTGTGATATGTGAAATCTCATTTTGAATTACCGCTTCGCCTTTTTGTTTAGTGTCCGGCGACGCGTAATCTTCGAGATATTCTTTAAGTGTCATAAGCGCGTTGGGCTGGCAGCAATTCGCTATTTGTCCGGATTTTACAAGCGACATGAAACGGTCGCCCGTCCGGCCCTCGCGGTAGCATGCTGTGCAAAAGCTTGGTATAAAGCCGGTGCTTAACAGCCAGTTGACTATTTCGTCAAGAGTGCGTGTGTCATTTAACTCGAATTGCGCTGAATTATCGCTTTTTTCTTCTTTTTTGAAATAACCGCCGACGCTTGTGCTCGATCCGCCGCTTATCTGCGATATTCCTAATTGCAGCACGCGTTCGCGCGATTTTTGCGATTCGCGCGTCGAAACTATCATGCCGGTGTATGGAACCGCGATGCGAAGCACCGTCACTATTTTAGCGAATATGTCGTCTGAAATTGCGTCGGTGAATTTATCAGGATTAATATCGTCTGCCGGGCATATCCTTGGAACGCTTATTGTATGCGGCCCTACGCCGAACGTGGCTTCGAGATGTTCGGCGTGCATTAGCATTCCGACAAAATCATAACGGTACATGTTTAAGCCGAATAAAACGCCGATTCCGACATCGTCGATTCCGCCTTCCATGGCCCTGTCCATAGCTTCGGTGTGATATGCGTAGTCGCGTTTGGGGCCTGTCGGGTGAAGCTGCTCATAACTTTTTTTATTATAAGTTTCCTGAAATAGGATATATGTTCCTATTCCGGCGTCCTTTAACTTGCGGTAATTTTCAACTGTTGTCGCGGCGATATTTACGTTAACTCTTCGTATGACTCCATTTTTATGAGTAACCCCGTAAATAGTTTTTATGCTTTCGAGTATATATTCGATCGGATTATTTATAGGATCTTCGCCCGCCTCTAGAGCGAGGCGTTTATGCCCCATATCCTGAAGCGCTATTACTTCGCGGGCTATATCTTCCTGGGAAAGTTTTTTGCGTGAAATTGTTTTGTTGCTATGGTGATAAGGACAATAAATACAGCCATTTATACAGTAATTTGACAGGTATAACGGAGCGAACATCACGATGCGGTTGCCGTAAAATTTTTGTTTGATTTCTTTGGCGAGAGTCATCATTTTTTCATTTTCTTCTGTAAGGTCGCATTCTAAAAGTACTGCAGCGTCGCGGTGCGAAAGCCCTTTAAAATTTTTTGCTTTATTTAATATTTCGTTAATAAGTTCACGGTTACTTTTATTTTTTTTCGCGTATTCAAGCGTTTCAAGTATTTCCTGATCGTCAATAAATTCGGCGGCTGATTTTGATTTGACGTTATACATTGTGATGCTCCTTTTTTATTTTAATTTTTTGTTTTTATATTATTGATTTTTTACACATTTATTTTAGTTTCGCGCTTAATTAAAAGTCTTTATTTAAAAGAAAAATCAGAAGCAGAGTTAATTGTATTTTTTTATGAATAAACAATTAATATTCATGATTTTTCAATATATTTGGCCCTGCGGAAGCTGATTTTTCTACTTTAATTTCAATATGTTTAAGCCTGTAGAGTTTCAATTTTTAATTAAATTCAGTCTTAGCTAACCTGGATATAATAATACGAATAATCAAATTACTACTTTTATGTATGTCACCGGATTATTTTTCATCTGACTGCAATTTGGAATATACGGTTTTAGTGTTAACGTGGGGAATCATGCCGAGTTTTCCTGAGAGCGCGCTGACTATGTCGCAGGGCGCGTCCATAACTATGCTGATTACTGAAATATTCCGCTTATGATATGGAATTCCCATTCTGCCGACTATGTATTCGCCGTATTCATGAAGCAAGTCGTTGATTTTTTGAGAAGAATCCTTGTTTTCGACTACGATTCCGATTAATGCTATTCGAGTTTCCATAATTATCCTTTCCTGACGGCTCAATTTTTACACTTTTTAAAATATTTTTATTTAAAAGCTTTTCAAGTGAAAAAAAGAGGCAATTTTAACTTTCTATGATTTTTAATAAATAAACCGCTGTTATTACCAAAAGTGTTTTTTTAACTCAAGATCCAGGCCGAAAATTCATTCCGTGAAAAACCTAGGTAAACAATGAAAATGAAAAATCCCTGCGCTTTGAAGGCGCAGGGATAGAACGCAAAAAAAATATATTGCCACGCATATATTGAATGCGTGTTCATAATATGCTTCTATTCTCTCGCCTTCCTGTTCGGGCCGAACCCTCATTCAGTCAGTACGATAACTTTTTGTGATTTATATAACCCCGCCCCGGATAAAAAAGAATTCCTCTTAAACCCGGAAGCTGAAAATTAATTTTATTATACCATAACTATTTATAAAAAACAAGTTTTATTTAATGATTTCATTTATGAAATACGACGGAAACGGTAATGATTGTTCTGGCATTTTTGTTTATTGCTTAAATTTATATTCGGATATTGCGGTATAAATCCGCTTGTTTTCTATCTGTTCGCTTTTAAATAAAAACAGCTTATCGACTTTTACTGTACCAAGGTCGATTTCACCGAACTGTTTTTGCATGGCAGCAAAATCGCCTGCCGGTATTATATCCTGGCCGAGCGTAATATGAGGGTTAAAGCCTTTTTTTTCTGCCGGAAACCCTATTTTTGTCATGGCTTCTTCCGTATTTTTATTCAATGAGTTTAATTTTTCAAGTTCGCCGGCGAGCCCGAGCCACAGTACGCGGATTGAATCCGGAGTACGGCCGTTAAATGTGCCCATATTTTTTATGGAGATATTGAATGGAGCGGTTTCGGCGCATATTTTTCCGATTATATCATCTATTTGTTTCTTTTGGCTGTCGGTTATTTCATTTAAAAATTTCAGCGTTAAATGGAAATTATCGCTGTGTTTCCAGCGGCCTCTTATTGAGAATTTTCTTAATTTTTGCTGCAGACGGTATATTTCCTTTTTCAAATTTTCGTTAAAATCGATCCCTAAGAATGAGCGCATAATTTAATCTTCACGTTCCTTTTTTAGAATGTAAATGAAATATTATCATAAATTGATATATTATAATTTTCTAATTTATGTGGCTTTGTAGTATTAGTCTGGAAAGTTCCGATAAATTATTAAAAATATAATGCTGCTTCCATTATAACATAAAAAAATAAGCCTTTTATTTAAATTACTAAAATTTAATAAAAAGCTTATTTCATATTACCGCTATTGAAATAAACTAATTTTGTATATTTTTTTGTTTTTATGATTAAGAATCATTTTTAATTTTAAAAAATGGTTTTATTTGCAGCTTAAAAATTAAATTATGAACCGAAAGTTTTAACGACTTCTTCAAGAGTTTTTATAATCTTTATTTTTTGCAGGCAGGCAGTTTCACATTTGCCGCATTTTACGCACTTCGATGCGTGGCATTCCGGCGGCAGAAATCCGTTATACTGCATTTTTATTCCTTCTATATTGTTATAAATGAAAGCCGTATTATATAATTGAAAAACGCCGGGAATATTAACTCCGTTAGGGCACGGCATACAATATTGGCAGGCGGTGCATTCGACTTTAAGCCTGGTTTTAAATATATTTCTTATTTCCGATATTATTTCAATATCGTTTTTACTGAACGAGCCTTCAGCCGCCTTTGAAGCTGATTCGACATTATCTACTACATGCTGCATCGCAGACATTCCGCTTAATACCAATCCGATTTCCTGACGGCTCCATAAATATCTCAGCGCGATATCGGCAGCCTGTCTTTTTACTCCGTTTTTATTTAAAACAGAATTAATTTCATCCGGCAGTTTATTGGTCAGCATTCCGCCTTTGAGAGGCTCCATTATGACAACTCCGAGCCCGCGTTCATGAGCGTAACGAAGCCCTTCGAGGCCGGCCTGGTAATTTTCGTCCATATAATTATATTGTATCTGACAGAAGCTCCAGTTATATGAATCGACTATCTTTTTGAAAAGCCCGAGTTCATCGTGAAATGAAAATCCTGCATATTTGATTCTGCCGTCCGCTATCGCCGAATCTAGAAATTGGCATATTCCAAGAGACTGTAGCTTATTCCAGAAATCGGTTTTTAAAGCATGCACCAGGTAGAAATCTATATGATCGGTTTTAAGCCTTTCAAGCTGCTCGTTTAAATATTTGTCCATATCTTCTCTCGAGTTTATAAGCCAGCTCGGCAGTTTTGTAGCCAGGTGAACCTTGTTTCTATATCCTTTGCTTAAAAAATTCCCGACAAATACTTCGCTCATGCCTTTTTGCATAAATTTTTCCGAATGATAAGGATAAGCGGTATCGATATAATTTACGCCGTTATCTATTGCGTACTTTAACATTTCTTCCGCTTTTTCAATGTCTATCATGCCGGGATTGCCGTTAATGATTGGTAAGCGCATGCAGCCAAAGCCGAGAATCGATAAATTTACTCCGGTCTTTCCAAATTTTTTATAAAGCATGTCATCCATCTCCAAAAAAATAAAATTATAATGCAAGGTTTAAATCAAAATACAATGGTTTAGCATTAAATAAAAGATGTCCTGATTAAGGTCTAAAATTTTAAGATATTTTGCGATTATTCGAAAATTATTAAGTTTATTATTTATTAATTGCGTTAATTTTTTTACTTAAACCCAACCGTTCAATTAATTTTATTATAAATGTCAGTATGGTTTATAAAGTCACTAATTCATAATTGCGGCTGCCCATGCCGATTGCTTCGCCGTATTTTAATTGTATGGTGCCGTCGATATATGAGCGCAGCCCGTTGAATTTATCGGCGCCGGCCTCGTGATTGCACGAAAGCAGCGTCCCGGCTAATCCAATTTGTTTATTTACGAGGTCGTAGCTTGCCTGGTCTATGGCGACTGGATCGGTTGACGCTAAAAAGCCGATGTCCGGGACAATAGGAGCGTCGCTCCAGGATACGCAGTCGCAGTCAGGAGTTATATTGACAAGGAAGTTTATGTAGCCGATTTTATTTTTATGCACTTTATCAAGGCCGTATCCGTATTCGGTCATGCGTTCGATTAATTCCGATAAGTCGGTTGACCAGTCGATTCCGGTGGCTTTTACAGGACAGACTGTAAGGCACTCGCCGCAGCCTATGCATTTAGTCCAGTCGACTTTGGCTTTTCGCGAACTGACTGTTATGGCTTTTTCAGGGCATACCGACGCGCATTTGGAGCAGCCTATGCATTTTTCGTTGTCAACGCTTATTTTTACGGCATGCTGCTCTTTTTTTCCTACTGCCGGCGCTCCGCCCATCGCCAGGTTTTTTATCGCGCCGCCGAAACCTGCCATTTCATGGCCTTTGAAATGCGACATCACGATCATGCTGTCAGCTCTTACGATGTCTTTGGCTAATTTTACTTTTTTAAAGTGTTTTTGGCCAATTTCGATTTCGAATATATTTTCGCTGCGTAATCCGTCGGCTATAATTATCGGCGCGCCCGTTACCGTATAATCAAAACCATGTTCGAGAGCCGTTTGTAAGTGATCTACAGCGTTATGGCGGCTTCCCGAATAAAGCGTATTGGTGTCCGTAAGAAAGGCTTTGCCGCCTTTTTCTTTTATCTTATCGACGATCTGTCTTACAAATACCGGATTTATAAAAGCGTCGCTGCCGCGTTCGCCAAAATGCAGCTTTACAGCCGTCAAATCGTCTTCTGATATCAGACCGTTGAATCCGGCGGCCTCAAATAATGCCTTTAATTTGCTTATTTTATTGTCGTGCGTGGTGCGCGTGCGCAGATTGACAAAATATACTTTACTCGACATATTTGTTACCTCTTAAATTAAAAATATAATATATATTAATTTTACAACTTAAAGTGTACTCTAAGTCAATATTTTTTATTGAATTATTTTTAATATAATTTTTATGATGGTTATGTAATATTTTCAGGATGAGATTGAAAGAATTCATAATTAAAATCAACAATGCGTTCCCGAAAAACTAATCATTGAGCGGATGTAAGCTTCAACCCCGCGATTCCGATTATTATAAAACCGATGCAAATTAATTTTATTACGTCAAAAGATTCGTTAAATAATATTATCCCTGAAATTACGGTCCCGATTGTTCCTATTCCGGTCCAGATCGCGTAAGACGTTCCCAGAGGAAGATTTTTTAAAGCTAATGATAAAAAATAAAAACTCGCTATCATTCCGGCTATCGTAAATATGCTTGGTACAAGTTTTAAAAATCCTTGTGAATACTTCAAGCCGCAAGCCCATCCCACTTCAAATAATCCTGCTAAAATCAAAAAAAACCATGTCATATTTTTTATTCTCCTTGTAATGTAATACATATAAGCATAAAATCTGAATAAAAATAATATATTTATGCTTATTTCGTTAAATATTCAAAAGAATTTTTGTAATTTCGGCAAATCTTTCGTCGGATATGCCGAGTTTTTTCTTAAATTTCTCATCTTTAATTCTTTCAATAATTATCCTGTCAGGAGATATCTCTCTAATAATGTTTTTTAATTTTAATATAGCCTCATCCGTGTCGTTGTAACCTTTAATAATTGTTACTTCTAAAATAAATTTTCCTTTATATTGCTTATTGAATGAAGTCATATTTGAAATATATTCTTTTAGCGTATAACCCGCTGCCGGCCTTTGAATTTTTTGAAAATCTTCTTCTGAAACCGCTTTTATCTCACCAATAATTTCATCGCATTTGCCGGCTATTGGCATATATTCTTTTTTTCCTAATATATAGCCATTTGATAATAATCTTACTTGTATTCCTTTGCTTTTAACCATTTCAATAATTGAATTAATTTTATCATTAAAGAGTGCTTCTCCCTTTGAGTTAATATAAACTAATTCAGCTTTACAATTTTCTATCATCTTTTCTAATTCATTTAATGAATTGTCTGTATTATCGAATGACTGTGTTTTATCAATTTTGTTATGTGATCTTCCTATAGGGCAAAATATGCAATCGAAATTACAATACTTTTCAGGCAGTATGTTTACTTCTAATATTCTTTTACCATTTTCGATATAAATTTCTTTATAGTTAAAATAACTCATTTTCTTTGCCTCCTGAAACTCATATATTATCGTTTTTTATGATTTATCTAAAATTCAAATAGATTTCATACTTGATTTTTTTGTGCTGTATTTACTGATTCGTAATATGTTTTTAGTTTTAATAATCTTTTCTAATTCCGCTAATTCAGTAAATAAAAAAAGCCTGCAGAGATACTTTAGATATCTCCCAGGCTTTTATCCTTCCGTGTTCACAGCTGAAACTGTGCGTTTTCTCTCGGACCTGCCAATCATAAATTGCGGAACCCTAGAAAACTAAATTATATATTTTGTAATTCACTAAAATAACATTATGAATTAATTCTATCATATAAAAACATTTAAATCAACATAATTATTTAACATGCGTTCCCGTTAAATAATTAAATTATTCATAAAATAAATATGTGAAAATTGCTTCTAAATCATAGAAATTACAAAAAATAGTATATAATAATTTACGAATTTTCTTTTATCCAATTATCTAAAATTGTCAATTGCTCTTTGGTATGAAACCAATGTTCGCCTTCTTCTACAATAGTTAAGCCGCAATTGAAGCGTTTAACGAATTTATCGACTATGCCGCGCTCGGTGAGATTATCTTTAGTGCCGTATAATATTTTTGTTTCATTATCCCATTTGGTAATGTGATTTTTTTTTACGTAAAGAAAATAGTCCCATGATAATGTATGGCCAAAGGATGTTGGTATTATTTTATTTGTTTCTAACATATCTTCGGATACGCCTGCCCAACTCATCATATTGCGGATTAGTTGTTCCATGTCAAGAATGGGAGATACAAATAAGCTTTTTACGATATTTTTACCGCCGAATGCGAGCATTGCGTACCAGGCCCCTATGCTATTTGCCCTGAGTGAAATCTTTTCCCAGCGGCCGGTCATGTAATTCCAGATTTGTTGAAGCTCAGGTACCACTATCCATGGTAAAAATCTTTCGGTTTCGTTTTTTCTCTCGCCGTGTCCAGGTAAATCGATGCTGAGAACCTGGCAGTCTTTTGCCAAAATAATTTCTGCAAAAGGTTCGGCTTCTTCTTTGCTGCCGTCCTTGCCGTGGATGAACAAATAAACATTATTCGCTTTTTCACCATATATTATTGCCGGAATTTCTCCGATAGTTATTTTTTCTTGTTTCATATCATTACTCCATTTTTAATAACTATGTAGTTATTTATTCTTTAAAAATATTTTAGGATAAAGTTATATAATTATTGCGTATTTTTATTTTAAAAATACACTTATCAATTGTATAACCTGGTTAGTATCATTTTATCCTGTATTCATTAATTAAATTAGCGGCCCAATTAAAAAGCAATTCTGAATAGCTTTCAAAATCAGGTTGGCTTATTTTTATTTCTTTTTTTATTATTATGCCTGTCTGTATAATTTTCAATTCCGATGAGTTTAACTCAGAAATAAGTTCATTTTTTTGTTTTAAATATTTGCCGGTTTTATAAAAATGATCTGCCTGAATTGTAAATACGGCTGATTTATAAAGCGTTTTCAAAATTTTATAGTCTTTTTCGTGTATCATATTGTGCCCGCACATATGATAAATATTACATGCCCCGATTCGCACCGCGCGCTGGACGTCATTTTTGCTGATTAGCGGCAGTAAAAAATCAATATTTCCGAAATATGGCATGGTGTCATGATAGAATTGAAATAAGTCGGAGCGTTCCCAATTCATTAACTCCTCCTTGCCTGATATAAAACCGCAAATTTTTTCGCGGTTTGAAAGCGAATCCAGCATTTCTGCGTATTTTTTTATTTCTGCTGCGGTAACTGTTTTGAGTATTACAACTGCGTCAATGTCGCTTGCTTCAGTTGCTTCGCCGCGGCTGTAGCTGCCCTGCAGTCCGGCAAACAGCAGATTTGAATTAAAAATAATTTGTAATTTACTAAGATATGTTTTCATCCAGTTGTCTATATTGAAATTCATTTTATACTTCCTTTCATTTTATATTTAATAATTATTAAAGCCGTATTTTAAAATGAGCAAGTAATTTTGTAAATTTATTTTGCGGCAGGTATTATTATACGAAGGTAATCATAGTTTTACAGCCACAATGCCCAATCGCCGTAATCAAATTTTCCGCTTCCATGGCGGAGGAGGCCGTCGGCTTTGAGTTTGCGAAAAGCATCGCGCATGCGGATTAATATTTCAGGTTTAATATCAAGGCTATGATGGGCTGGAAATACTTGTTTTATATGTAAATCCGCGATTTTTTCAAGTGAGTTTAAATAAGCGGCCGGATCGGTAGACGGATAATAAGCAAACAGCGTGTCTTTGTAAACCAGATCGCCGGTAAATAGATAACCCCGTTCTTTTTCCAAAAAACACATGTGACCGGGAGAATGCCCCGGCGTATGCATAACCTCTATTAAACGGTTTCCTGTGTCTATAATATCACCGTCATGAAGAATGCGCGAGGGCGTCCCCTGAAAAAATTCATATGTATTTATGTCATATCCATTCGGTAAATCGCACCGGTCAATAACCATATTACGAATCGTGTTCAATGGCAATGGGAATTTACCTGACAGCCAATTCAATTCCGCCTCATGCGCGTAAAAATCAGGATAATATTTATGGCCTCCGATATGGTCCCAATGAATGTGCGTCGCAACTGCGATCACCGGTTTATCGGTAAGTTTTTTCACTTGGTCAGAGATATCGCAGATGCCAAGTCCGGTGTCGATTAACAGGCTTCGATCATTTCCGGTGATAAGATAGCAGTGTGTTTCTTCCCAGTGCCGGTATTCGCTGATTATATATGTATCCGCATCGATGCGGTCTATAGTAAACCAATTACCCATGAAATCGCTCCTGGTTAAGAATATATTTTGTCGGCCTAAACAAATATAATGTTTGGCTGATTGTATAAAAATATGATTTTATTTTATTATTTGTCTTGCGGCTAAACCTGTCATACCAGCTTTCTTGATTCAATGACGCCGGTATGGAGTGAATTATTTTCAAAATTTCAACAGAGGTTATTCCCAGAATATATTGTTCTGCCTCTGGAAGTTTCGTGACAATTTCTTCTGCATCATGGCCGTTAATCCAGCTATGTAAAGTATATACGCCGTCCTGGCAGACGTCGAATTTTATCGGTTGGCACATTGGAATGCCTAATTTCGATACATTATTAAGCATTGAAACTAGCGCTTATCTTGTTTTAAATCTTCCTAACGGCGAAATTCTAAGCAGGTATTTTGTGCTGGACTCATTTGTGACACAGAATTTTTTATCTTCTGACCAGCCTTTATTAATTTGTGTCATAGAGGTAAACTTAAATTCGGCCATAGCGCCTCCGATTTATATAAAAATTTTTATAGATTGCTACGGTAAAAAATTGTATAAATGGCTTAGATTTGATGTAAATAAGAAAAAAAGTTTTGATGAAAACGATAGAAAATGAAAAATAATTATAAATGAAAATAAATATATAAAAGTTTGTTTTCTTTTCTCATAGATTTTGAATAATGTAAAAGTTGAAAATAAAATAGTTATATATGAGAATATATAAAAAATAACCGGCTGATTCATATATATTTGAAAGAACAAAGGAAGTTTAGATATTCCCATATCCGTAAATATGATTTTATTCCATTCTAAAAAAAAGTGCAAGCAAGTGAATGATAATGCCGCAAGTAAAGAAACGCAAACCTTAGGATATTTGTCGCTTAGAAAAATAAACAGATATTTTGAAGCCGCAACCAAAATCAGATATAATGCAATACAAAAACCAACAGGCGATGAAGACATAAAATTTTTTATAAAAGATTCTTCCGGCCAATAATCGATAAATAATTTTTCAAATATCATTGATGAATTATAATGGGTTATAAAAGAAACAAGAAGAATCAAAAAAATGATGAAACATAGTTCTAATTTTAAAAAAAAGTTATTCTTATAGTGCTTTTCAGAAGAGCCGTCGGCAAATTTTTGTTCTATATTTAACAAATAAGAGGCCGCGATTATTCCTGCAAGCGACATTAAATTAAATAATCCGAAAATAAATGATGACTTTTTACGGCTTATACTATTAAAGGCGATAACCGTAGATAACATGCTTGAAATGCAGGAAAATAAAGCAAGAAAAAATAGTTTTATGAATCCTGAATGATCTGTTATAAATTGTTTAAAATAAAATTTATAGTTAAAATTTTTAAAAACTATGTCTTCTTTATAATTAGCTGCCGGGGCTGAAAGATATAATGAAGTAATTTTCAGGTTTTTACAACTTTTGTCAAAGAAATTATTTGTTGAATTTGCTGCAAGAGTTATGGCGTTATTAAAAAAATAGTCTATGCTTGAAAAATTTTCCAGGTGTTCAGGCAAAACAGCTTCTATGTAATTATTTATATTTATGCTGAGGGAAATTTCTTGAGTGCCGTATATTGAATTTAACTTTAAAGGAACGAATATGTTTTCACTTGGAAATAAAATATTAATTTTAAATTTAGAATCGTTTTTACTGGAAATTTTGTCGGCTGAAATATATGATATGACCAAACTGTAATTTTTGCCAATATATTCATTTATTACTTTACTAAAATCAGAGCTAAAATTTAGATTTTTTGACTTAAAATAAGTTTCGACCGAATCTTTGTTTTGAGTGGAAACCAATTCCGTGGTCAAGGTGTAGTTGGATACTTTGGAAAATTTATAATATTTTTGGTAATCCTCCTTATTGCATAGGCAAAGGAAAAGCCGGCCGACGAATTTTGATAGTATCCAATCAGTAATTTGCGAGTAAAATAAAAAATCGTGTATATCGTCGATTTCCTTTTTAAATTGTTCCGGCAGGTTATAAACATAAAAATCAGATAAAGGAGCTAAAGAATTAACTTTTATAGTTTCCGATTGCGCCGGCACTGGAAATATCCATATAACGGTATCAGAAACTATTTTATTAAGAGTAACGGAAATTTCCATTTTTTGTATTCCGGCATTGTGATTAATGAAATATGTTTGATAATTTTTAGTGAGTAAATTTAATCCGCCGGTTTTATCTTTATAAAAAACACAATCGCAATATCCTGAAGAATATGGAATTAACAATAATATGAAAATTATAATGAATTTTGATATTATTTTTTTCATAAAATTAAAAAATTATCATTCGTTATTATTAACTAAAAACATAATAAAAATAATGCTTAATATATTATTGTTTCTGCGCTTAAAAATGAAATTACATTATTATTCGGCTCTTGAAAGGTGAGAAATGATATTAAATCGTCACTATAAGCCGGAGGCATAAAAAATTATAGGTTTATTATTGGCTCAAACTTATGCTTCCGGCTTATAGTGCAACATTAAGGGCTATAAAAATTATTTTTGAACGAGTTTCATTATATTTTCGATATGGAACGTATGCGGAAACATATCAAACGGCGCGATTTTTACGACTTTATAACCGCCGTCGTTTACCAATTTTTCGACGTCGCGCGCCTGTGTGTGCGGGTTGCATGAGATATAAACGATTTCCTTGAATTTTACGTCGCACAAAAACTCCGTCATTTCTTCGCTCAATCCAGAACGCGGCGGATCGAGTATTAAGTAAGGATACTCTTTTTCAAATTTTTCAGGTCCGAGCTGGTTATAAAGCCTGTCGATAAGCTCTACCGCGTCGCCTTTTCTTACATGGAAATTAGCGGCTCTTGCGGTTTTTGCGTTTAAACGCGCCAGCGAACACGCTTGATTGACTATTTCTAAAGCCATAACGCTTTTAAATTTAGGCGCTAATCCCAGAGATAATGTGCCGATACCGGCATAAGCGTCTATTAAAGATACTTTCGATGTATCGCGGCCTTCCGTTAAGAGTTTTTCAACCATTGTCGCCATGTTATTTGCCTGTAAAGTGTTTACCTGGAAAAACGAAAGCGGCGATACTTTGAATTTTGTGCCGTTTATCTGGTCCGTGACAAAATCGTCGCCAAAAACTCTCGTGAGCGGCGAATGATTGTCATTTAAGCTGATGTCCTGGCCGTCTTCGAATATTACATTCGTATCGTGCGGATTATGGTAAACAAAAAAGCCTTTCAAATTTTTGTTTTGCGAGAATAAAATTTTCGAGATTTTATTTTGCTGAAAAAGCGTCGGATAATTTGAAACGATAGTTAAAATCATTTCATTTGAGGTGTGGCTCTCACGGATTACAATATGGCGGACCATGCCTTTTTTTAATTTTTCGCTGTAAGGCGGAATTTTAAACTGATTGAGAAGCGATACGACTGAATCGACCATTTTGTTTATCTTATCGGAATGCAGAGGGCATGATTCTATCGGGACTACGTCGTGAGATCTGACTTTATAAAAACCTGCCACTACTTTGCCGTTTTTGCCTGCGGCGCACTGCATTTGAAGCTTGTTGCGGTAGCCGAACTCCAGCGGCGACGGAGTTACTTCCTCGACTTTCAACTGCGGTGTTATAAATTTTCTGAATATTTCGCGAAGCAATTCGTGTTTGAATTTTAACTGCATGGGATAAGCTATGTTTTGGTGCGAACAGCCGCCGCATTCGCCAAAATGAGGACATGGCGGAGTCACACGATGAGGCGAAGGCGAAACTATTTTTATTATCTCGCCTTTTATATAACTTTTGGTTTCTTTCATATTTTTGACAAGAACTTTATCGCCTGGCACACTGTTGGGAATAAAAACAACTTTTCCGTCATAATGGGAAATGCCTACGCCTTCGCCGCCGAACTTTTCAACTATGACTTCGAGCTTATCAATTGTCGGGGCAATTTTTTCAAGCGCCGCTTTCTTTGGGAAGTTTGAGTTTTTCATTAAATTTTTCTCCTGAGTTTTCTTTATTTTATTAAACATAAATTTATAATTTCATTAAATTTCAAGCAATGTTAAAAATTATACAAAAATCATAAAATAAGGTGTTTCTATGTAAAATATTAAATCAAAATTTTACAATATTATTTCAATAAATACAAGAAAAATAAATAAAAATGTTCATGGCACAGTTAATGCTTTAATAAAATATCGAAGAAGTAGAAAGGAAGTGCAGTTATGAATATTATGCTTGATATATTTATACTTTCCGCATTGATTATAGTCGAAGTTACGATTTTGAAAAAAATATGGAACGTTAATAATGAAGCTGTAATTCCGTTGTTTTATTGTGAAAAAATAGAAAAAAGATACTTGAATTTAAATAACCGTGATGATATGACGGATTTTGAACGTAATCACGTAAAAGTAAATGACGATAATTGCTTATTGCTTGATAATCAAATAAAAAGTAAATATGAAGGTGAGCAATATTATACTTTTAAGTAGTTTATACAAACTTTAGCTGGTTCTATAAAATATTATTTTACAGTTTAATAAAATGACAGGTATATTAAAAATCCAGCCGTTTATAATTGGTCTTACAATGTATCAAGTATGTGAAATGTGAGAGACTGGTTGAATGCTAAGTATAAAAAATTAATGTACGTTATTTAGATGATGCGGCAATGTAAAAAGCGAATTATAAAATAGACTTTTTTTGTATAGTTAAGAAAAAATGAATATCTTATAAAATAATTTAAAGAAGCGTCTTTTTAATGGACGCTTCTTTATTTTTATCAGATTGGTTTGGAAGTATTTTTACTTTATTATAAATAAAAAGAAATGATTGACGATAAACATAGTTGTGTAAGAATATTTTTTTTTTATAAATATTTTTTGATATATAACTAAAAATAATAAAAAAACATCGGGAGGATTCTATGAATCGAAGGTTTTTAGTAGCAATTTTTGTTGGTATCATGGCGATACTGGTAGCTATGAATATGGGGCCGAAACAGCCGGCGCCGCCTGAAAAAGTAGAGGTTGTAATACCTCCGGCGAAACCTGTTTCAATTTTTAGAGCGAATCAGGCGATAAAACCTAAAACAGAGATAACGGCCGAAATGTTTAAAAAATTTGATACCTTTGATACTGACGAAGCTTATATTAAATTAGCCGGCAAAGGAATGACTTCCGAAGTGAGTTTGATCGGAAAAATTGCAGTGGCGCCAATAAAAATTTCAGACGCTCTAACGACTGATAATGTAAGCGAAAAGAAACCTTTTATTCCTAACCGCTTATCCGAAGCTATTCCGGTCGGGAAAAGAGCTATAACGATCGGTGTAGGCGTTACCCAGTCTGTCGGCGGTTTTATTAAAGAAGGCGACTATGTCGACCTTGTCGGCATATTTAACGACCCGGCAGTATCTGAACCGATTCGTACAATTTTATCAGGTGTTATGGTTTTGTCGATTGGCTCCGAACTTCCAATCGACACTAATCCGCGCGGGGAACGTCCTGCTCCGGCGCCGAATCCTAATGATCCGAATGCGCCGCAGCCGACGATTAAAGCTACTCCTGTTCAGCAGCTTACATTTGCCGCTACGCCTGAAGAAGCTGAAATTATTACTTTGATTACTGAAAGCCGAAATAAAGTTTCATTTATATTATTACTTCGTTCAAAAAAGGAATTTGAAGAATCGGAAGAAAATGCTAAAAAGAAATCGGCGCGTGGTGATAATGTCCTTTCAAAAAAAGAAGCGCTTGACATTTTTATGGGAAAAAATAAAGCTGATAAAGGTAATGTTTCAACTCCTGGCACTATGAATATAGGCAATATGCAATTAAATAATAATGAATTCGATCCTGAAAAAATGGGTCAGATGATGAAACAGCAGGGCGGAATGCAGCCTCAGGGAATGACTCCTATGACACCCGCCGGTAAATTGCCGGGCGCGCCGCTTGCTCCGGTTGACAATACAGTTGAAATGTATAAAGGTATAAATAAGACTATTATTAATGTTAAATAGTATAAAATTATAATCTTACTTAATTTCAGAGGAATTTAAAATGTTAAAAAAAGAAATAATATTTAATTTTATAAAGGGGGATTTTCAATTTATGTCAACGCGCATTCGTCTGCTGATTTTAGTGATGGCGTTAATTATATTTGGGCCTTTTTGTATGGCATCCGCTACGGAGGAAGCTGGAATTTATAAGGTTTCCGTCGGCGGTTCAAAAATTATTAAGATTAACGAGACAATAAAGAAAATAGTTCTTGGTAATCCAAATCTTGCCGAATATACAGTGCTTTCAAAGAATGAAATACTGCTTCTCGGCACGCGCGCCGGCCATACTGAATTAAACATATGGACCGAAAGCGATCTGAAAACTTTTATGGTTCAAATCCGGGATGATATATTTGAATTAAAAAATAATATAGCGGAAATAATGGGTTTTAAAGTGGCAAATGCCATTAATATCAGTGTTGTAAAGGATACGGCGGTTATTAAAGGCTTTGTCGCAACTCCGTTTGAAAGCGAACAGCTTGAAAAAATAGTTTTAATTTATTTCCCGAAAGTTTTAAATTTGATTGAAGTAAGAAAAAATTCATCCAAACCTGAAATTACAAGAAAATTTGATGCTTCCGAACCGGTTATGAGCAGAAAAATGGAGGCGCCGGCAATACAGTCTCAGCAGCAGCCGGTAATGCCTGAAACAGCACAGATGCCAAATATGGAGCCTGAAAAACAATCCAAACCGAAAGATATACTAGAGATAAAAGCATATGAAAGCTATAAAGAAAATCCGGACGCTTATGATTATGGAATCGTTCAGGGCGATATACCGTTAAAGAACTCCGCTAATACTGAATATTACAATAAAGCTAATACTAAAAATACCAGGATTATTACACTGCAAAACGCTGTGGCTGAAGAAGTAGCACTTGCTCTTGATAAGGTAAAATCACCAGACGGTTCTATAGTAAAAGATACCAGGACTAACTCGCTTATTTTAATGGATAAACCGGCTATGATTGAAAAGATGATTTCTTTGATAAAAGTTCTTGACGTGGTCACTCCGCAAGTTTTGATAGAAGCGAAAATTATTGAAGTTACATTGAATGATGATATGACCAATACATTAAATTGGATTTACGATACGTTATATTCCGGCGCAAATTCGCTTGGCACATCTTTAAATAATAAGAGCATAGGCGTGAATAGCGGCGATATGACAATGGCCCTTGATTATGGTAAAATCAGCTCCGACCATTTTACTATGAAAGTTTTACCTTCATTAAAAAATCGTCATGCAAGATTACTTTCATCGCCCGCGACCGTAACTCTTGATAGAAAAGAGGCTACCTTCGGCGTGACTGATAATATTCCATATTTGAAATATACTCCGCAGGGTACGACTGGAACGCTATTGCCGACACCTGAATATGTAACTCCGGCGCCCGGTATTACTTTAAAAGTAACTCCGACGATAAATCAAAATGATGTTATTAGAATGAATATTAACATTCAAATAGGATCATTTGTCGAAAATGTGACATTCGGACAATACGGAAGCGTGCCGAGAACAAGTTCAAGGCAAACTTCGAATATAGTTGAAGTCGGGAATAATGAAACTCTTATCATATCGGGTTTAATGAGAAATGACGTTTATAAAACCGCTAACAAAGTACCGTGGTTCGCCAAAATTCCTCTTGTAGGCCAGATGTTTTCAAATAAAATAAGCGGCGCTTCAAGAACTGAACTTGTAATTTTCATTACTCCTAAAATAGTAGGAAAAGATTCTAGATATGCATATGTTGATCGTTCAAAATATCCTCGTATCGCAGAAAATAAATACCCTGAAGTCGATGAAAAAATCGATTTCAAAAAAGGATTCTTCGGTGATGACGAAAAAGCTGAAGTTACTAAGAAGGTAAATTCAGAATTTGAAATACCAAAAGTTGAAAGAAATACGCTTGATGAGAGCAAGAAAGTTGTAAATGAAGCTGCTGTTTCTGCAAATAAGATTCAGGCCGCTCCTTCCATGGCTGCGGCGCCGGTTAATTCTCCGGCAGCAACGGCTAAACCTAAGAAAAATCCTAAACCTGTTTGGAGTTACAGGCTTAATTTGCCTACGGCAGTTGATAATGATACGGCAAATAAAAAAGAACCTGAATTTGATGAAAAAACTGTTATTGTTGAACCTAAAGAAGAAATCGCTCCAAGCATTCCTAAAAAAGCGGTTGAAATAAGAACCGTTCAAAATGACAATATTAAAGTGATGGAACAGGCAAAAGTCGAACAGCGCCAGGAAAAAATAACTGTCGGCAATTCAAAAGTCGAAGTTAAGCCTTTGGAATTTAAAGGAAACCGCATTAGAGACGAAAAAACTCAGCAGGCAATTGAAAGAATAAGAAGAAAATTGACCGCTAAAAACGTACTTTAATATTTGTATTGAATGGAAGGAGAATAAATATGATATTAGATAGATTTTTAACTACGGCGAAATACCTTACGGCTTTTGCTATTGTAGGTTCGATGTTTTATGCAGGCTGTTCGTCCGGAAGCAATATTACGCATGAAGCTGCTGGAGTTATTATTCCTTCAGTTTCGCCATATACAATAACCAAAACAAGCGCAGAAACAAGCGAATCGGAAATCATAAAAACAGGAGTTTTCTCAAATCTTACGATAAATTTTCAAAATTTGAACGCAATTCCTGTTACTATTACCAAATATAAAGTTGATTATATTGATAATTATACAGGCGAGAAAGTTTCAGACTTGACCTTTGGCGCCGATACGGTGTTTACAATCTCAGGAAGCGCCGCAGTGTCTAATAGTTCGACATCATCCACCACCAGCGGCTCAACTGGAGGCGGAGCATCTACTACCGGCACTTCCACTACGAGCACGACCGGAAGCGGCACGAGCAGCAGTTCCACTAATTCACTGAACTTTGGCATTGTCAATCAAAAAGTGAAAAATGCCCTTTATAGAAATGTAAATGATCCTCTTGATAATAGAATGCTGAATGCGAAAATAACATTTTACGGAAATGACTATAATGGCAATGGCTTGGAATTAAACGCTTCTGTTACGATTCTTCCATAATTATATTAGCGAGGTGAATGAATTTGAGATTGAAAATATCTAATTTTACGATAATATTTGTATATTGCTCACTTTTTGTGATGCTTCTGATGTGGGCGGGTACAGGCTGCGGACCTGGACCGACTTCGAACCAGATTCCAGATTTTTATGCGCCGCAATTTAATTCTGTTTCAGTAACGGCCGCGACTGATTCTGTGACATTGCAGACTGTAAGTTCTGTTAATGTAAAAGTTATAGATAATTCAGGGAAGCCGACGGTATATCTTTATGCGAAAAAGTATGGAGATGCCGCTGTAACCGATTATACTAAATATACAATGACATCGTCTAACGGCACGGATTTTCAAACAAAATTACCGGCCGATTATGTTTCGTTCGTTTATTATTTTACCGCTACCGACGGAATTAATAAGGTGAATTATCCGTCCGACGCGCCGTCTACTACTTTTCAATACTTGAAAGGCGTACCTGTAGTTTCGAAAGATTATTACGGCACTGCCCCGGCATTAGTTTCAAGGCAGGCCGATACTATATCGGTCGCAATAGAAATTTTAACGGAAACCGACTATTCTTTGAGCGCGGGTTATCCTAAATTTGAATACAGGCTTTCAGGTTCGGCAAATTATACTACAGTTGTTATGGCTGAAACGACCGGTGTTTCATTGGAAGGTTATGTAATTCCTAAAGGGAAAATATATATAACACAGCTTGCAGGCCTTGCCGAAGGCAAGTATGAGTATCGAATTAATTATAAAAATGCTTTATATGATCTTTATTATCCGGCAAATAACAGCTTGAACACTTTTTCAGTAAGCAATACATTAAGCAAGCCGCCGGTGGCGAGAATAAGGCAGGATCTTACAAAACATTTCATAGGTGAAATTAATATAAAAATTGACGGTACGGATAGCTATAGTCCTGACGGTTTAGCGCCGTTGACATATACCTGGAAGCAAACAGCCGGTTCGACTGTGACATTAAGCCAGAATAACTCGATCGCTTATTTTACGCCTTCGAAGATCGGCACATACACTTTTACTTTACAGGTAGCCGATCCGAACGGCCTTCAGAGCAACGTTGTAAGCACTAATATTGAAGTCACTAACTCCATAATACCTTCGCCGGATGGAATAACAGTGCCTCAGATAATTGACAGCACCGAAATAACTCTTACTAAGGTTTCGTCGCCATATACGGTTGTTAAACCGATTACCGTAAGAGGTACAGGCGTTTTAAAAATTGAACGAGGCGTTGAATTAAAATTTGACCCCGGCACAGGTATTGTTGTTGAAAACGACGGCGCGTTAAATGCCGACGGTGATTCGAGCAATAAGATTATAATGAAATCAAGCCTCGATATAACCGGTAAAAATCAGTGGGAAGGCATAAAAATAATGAACGACCAGCGTTTCCCATTGTCGAGTTTTAACTGGTGCGATATACAATCAGCCAAAACTGGTATTTATGTCTCTAATTCTAAAAACCCTACAATTTCCAACTGCGGTGTGAGCGAATGCGGAGACGGAATTATTTCGGAAGATTCCACCGTGACTATAACACAGAATATAATAACATCTAACGGTACCGATGGTATTTCATGCATAGGTACAGGCACGGCAGGACGGCTTTCATCGATTTCGACAGTATCGAATAATACCGTTTCTAAAAATAAAAGATACGGTATAAGATGTTTAAGGTCAAGATCTGAAATTTCAAAAAATACTACAAATGAAAATACTTATGGTATTTATGTCAGCAGTTCGAATAGAAGTAATGGTAATATAATTAACGTATTTGGCAATAAGGCATATAAAAACACCGACGGTTTAAGAATTGAGAATTCAGATCCGGTTATAGCCTCTAATGATATATACTTAAACAATGATAATGGAATTATATGTAATGGTTCATTGCCTCAGATAACATCTAACGGTATTCATAATAACAGGGATTCCGGTATTCAAATGGTGGATTGCGATTATCGCGGCGGCAATGGCGCGCTGGTTAACCGTTCGGCAGCGTCGCTTTATTCATGCGAAGTTGAAATCGCTCATAACGTAATTTCATTCTCGGGTGCCGATGGTATTGAACTTGAAGGTTCGAATCCTATTATTAATCATAACTTGATATGCGCCAACGCGAATGCGGGTGTTTATGTTAAATCATACGCTAAGTCAGATGGAACTCAGGTAATTAATGATGAACAGAAAGGCCTTTTGATTATTAATAACCTTTTGAGCCAGAACGCGCGCTCCGGAATAGCCAGAAACGGCACCGGCACGGGAGCCGGCTGGAATGCCGGTACATACTTTGCCAATATGGCGATTATGATTAATAATAATAACTTTTATGCCAACTCAAACGAATATTTTGATATAGCTAACGGCCGTGATTTATCGGGCGATTCGAAGGAAGTATATTTTGCGCTGCCGTTTTTTGATGATACAAATTCAGTAGCGTTTAAAGGCATTTCTTTTGCGGCCGCGATACCGATTGTCGACGTTAACGGCAATGCAAACGGAGTGTGCGCAAGAGGTTCAATGGCGCTGCATGCTAAAACTTTCGGCAGCATATTGCCGAACCTCGTGACATGGAATGACGGCAGAAACCTCAGGGTTGATCCTAAGATTGAAGGTTATGGCAACGTAAACGGAATGGCTTCGGACCTGGAATCGCCGTTGACTAAAACATGGAGACTCAGGGATATAGCTACATATCCACGAAATGGCGCCGGCAGCGTAAGAAATGTAATTGACGGCGGCGAAGGCGATGTTTCATTAATGATAAATTCAGGCACGAGCTATTCATATTACGGCAGCGTTCCGAATACAGATATTGGGCCGTTATACTGGATAGGCACAATTTATGAAAGCATAAAATAATTTCCGCAGAAATATTGCGTGACTAACAACAAAAAGGACTGTTCGAAAATATAAGATCGGATGGTCCTTTTTTGTTTTTAACAGTGAGAGTATTATAAATTGGCTTATTCAATAAATGTTAAGCCGCCGGTAAATTAGAAAAATATAATATACTTGAATTTACCGCAAGGTAAAATATTAAAGCGATTTTAACGGAAATAATCAGTTTTTATGGGAATATTGATGTTTTGCTGGTATATTTACTTTCTTGACGAAAAAAAGAAATTAATATATAATCAGCGCTTATGATGGAAAAAATAAAAATAATTAAGAAATATATTAACAGGCGCAATGAATCGGTTGAAGTAATAAATCAATATTGCGGTTTATTTTCAGGTTCAATTCTTGTAATTGCCGGCACCGATTTTTACCTTTCTTATTTAAACGGCAGAATGAATTCCGATTTCTGCGGGATATTTAAAAATAATACCAGAAAGGATTTTTTTACTATAAATTCGCTTATAGATAAATTCCCGCAATATCTTATTTCCGGAAGCCGGCGGTGTATAAGCCGTGATGAGAAGTATGCCGTATTATCAGGAATATTATCAGATAAAAAAAATTATTCCGGAAAAATTTCTTATAACTTTATCTCGATGCTTTCTGCGGAGTTATCAAAATTAAAATCGAATTTTATAAACTGTAATTTGTTGCATGAGCCGGTTATGAAAAATCCTGATTTTAATTCTTCTTTTATTTTGGATTTATATAAATTATATCAAAAAAGACTTAACGAAAATAAATTAATGGATTTTGAAGATAAATGCGTAGAGATTGTAAATTCAGGTGCACTGGCAAAATTTATATGCGGCTATGAGGCTGTTATTTTTGCAGGAGTAAAAAATAATTCCGTTTTTGAGATCAAACTCGGTGCTGAATTAATTTTAAATAAAAAACGTTCGCTCTGGGTTGTTGAACGTCGATTCAGACCTGACGCCGCGCAAAATTTATATTACAAGAGTGTTTTGGATGCTGTGAAAAAAACTTATGATAAATCTCATATCGAGATCGATGAAGAGAAAAAAGAAAACAGCCGCTTATGTTCTTATATCGATATTGATGAAAAAAGCGGCAAAAAAAAATTATTCTCTGAAAAAGCGGCAAAAAAATTTTATAGTATAAGGTATAAAAATAGATTTACTGAGGTTGAAGCTATTGTCCGTGCGGTAAAATATTTTAATCTCAAGGATGGAATACCATATTCTAAAATAGGAATATTTGTTAAAAATATCGATAAATACCGTCATATTTTCAGAAGGGCGTTTTCTAAATATAATATTCCGTACGTTGAAAGCGAGGGGCAGATTTTTTCTGAAACCAAATTATTCGCGAGCTTTGCTTCTATTTTGAAATTTATTTCAATGCCGGCCTCGGAAAGAATTATTGAAGTCATATATAACGGCGAATTAAAAATATTCACAGATATAAAAAATCAATTTGACTATAAAACTCTTGGTAACTATTTGGCTCAATCAGGAATTTTTGATTTTAAAAAATTAGAATTGGACGAAATTAATTCAAAAATTCAGCATTATTTAGTTTATCTGGAAAAGGAAAGAACGATAACCGAGGGTTTACAAAAGCTATTTGAGGTTCTAAAATCTTTTTTATCAAAGTTTTTAGAAATTTTTAAACCGGACGCTGATTATAAATTGTTTGATTTTTATAATAGTGTTATTGATTTTATATCTGAATTCGGTTTTTTAGCGGATGAATCCGCCGGACATACGTCGGGTACCAATCGTAAAATTCTTGATTACATATTGCGTGTTCTTAAGTCGTATATAAAAAATTTTGCGGTGAACGATTCGGGTTTGGCATTTAAAATTGAAGAAGCCGCGGATTTTTTTACTGAATATCTTTCGCAGCTTCGTGTTCCGCTTAAAATTACGGGGCGTGACCAGCTGCGCCCGGATTTCGAGCCGTCCGGAGTGATGCTTGATGCGCGCGGGCATCATGATTTTTTTGATATTTCTTGCATGTTTGTGTGCGGTATTACGGAAGATGAATTTTCAGGTGCGGCTGATTTTAACGGTTTTAAATTTCTTAATCGTAATATTGTAAAGAATTTTGAAATGCCGGCAAATTTATTGGAGCTCGACTTAAATCGCGATATTTTAGAAAAATTATTTTTATTGCCGTCAAGTAATCTCTTTTTTACATATTTTGGCGCTGAAAATAACGCGGAAGTTTCACCGTCAAAGCTGCTTATGGAATTTGATGGGCTTTCGGGAGAATTCAACCTGGACAGATTCGTAATGTGCGATAATGATTTTGAAACTTCGGCCGGACCTTCATTGTTAAATGATAACGAGTTAAAAAAATACGTCGAATCAGGTTTTTATAGCGCCGATTTTCTGAATAATATTTTTATAAAAACCCGCCGCCGCCGCCTTTGTATGGACGAACGCAATAATATACTGTTTGGCGAATATTCCGGGGATATTTCAAGGTCGCCGCGCGACAAAATAATAGAAAAAGCGTTTTCCCCTAAAGACGGAGTTATAAAACTCTCACCGACAAAGCTTGAAAGATATTTTACATGTCCGATGCTCTTTTTTTTCGAAAAAATGCTCGGACTGAAACTTGCGGCGCCTTATGAAGGCGAGTTTGACATGCTCGAAGAAGGCGAATTAATGCACTCTGTGCTTCAAAATTTTCTGGCCGACAGTGAAATTATCAAACTCATAAAGGATTGCTGCGAAAGCAATGAACAAGCGGTCGGCGCCGGATATAAAAAAATGCTCGAGGAAAAACTTTTCGAGACCGGGGAAAAAAGTTTAAAAGCGAAAACAATCGGCAGATTCAGCAAATTTTATATTGAAATGAAAAAATATCAGTATTTTAACGGTTTGTCAGGATATAACGCCGGAACGTTCTTTTCGGGACTTCATGGCAAAAGCGCAAACGGATACTTCAAAAATTTCATGGACGATTATTTTTTATTTTTAAAAAAGCAGAATGTTTTTATTGAGCCGTTTTTGACTGAAGCTATGTGTGAAGCTGATATTTCGGAAATAAATTTATCAGGCAATCATATTAATTTAAGGTCTAAAATTGATTTGATTGAAACTATTAACAGCGATATTGAAAAAACCGCTTTAATAACGGATTATAAATTTTCCGCCGTTCCTGATTCTAAGTCTATAAAGACTTATAAAAAAATCCAGGCATTTTTTTATATTTATATTTTGAACTTAATAAAAACTCGAAAAGGCAGTATTATAACCAGTGATAATACCGGTGCCGGAAAGATATTGAATCTGGCTGATTATGATATCGCAGGATTTATTTACAAATCGCTTACAAATTATTCCGGCGGCAGTTTAAAAAGACGGTATTTCATGAATAAAAATTATGTATACAAAAAAAATGAAAACGAGAAAGATACTGCACTGAAAATATCGGCCAGAACGATAATATTAAATAAAAATGAGTTTGATTGTATAGTGAATAACACTCCGGATATTATCCGAAGATTTATATTTAAGACGGCTGCCGGTGAATTCCATAGAAGCGTTTTAGAGTCTGACGACTGCGAAAGATGTTCTTATAAATTGATATGCAGGCGCAATTCAACTTTGATCAAAAAGATTTTTAAAAAAGATGAACTGGCGAATAATTGCGAGGTTTTGTTTTCAGGTAAAATTATAAGCGCGCTGGCTGCGGAGTGCGGCTGCGAAGCCTTGATTTCAGAAGATTTTTATGAAAGCGGTATTTCGAAATGGCAAATAAGTTAAGCGGGAAGCAGGCTGAAACGCTTGATCTCTCTAAAGATTTTTCGATAGCGGCAGGAGCCGGATCAGGAAAAACTACTGTAATTATAGAAAAAATATTTAATATTATAACTTCCGGTTATAAAGTTAAAGGATTAAGTATAAAACAGCAGGCTGAAAATGTTTTTTCGGGATTGCTGTGCATTACATTTACAAATAAAGCGGCAAATGAACTGTATGAAAGAATAGCCAAAAGGCTTTTGGCGGAATCATTAAGAATAAAATCCAGCGATGCGATGATGTGCGACGAAAAATTCCTGGAATATGTCGAGTATATTGATTACATATATGCTAATATCAATCAATTAAATATTTCGACCATGGATGCATTTTTTGCCAGTGTTCTTCGAAATAACGCATTAGAATTGAACCTGCCGGCTGATTTTAAGATATGCGCAGGCGGCGATTCTCAATTAATGTTCAAAAAAGCCGTTAATGAAGTGATAGCTTTCATAACCAGAAGTTTTGAAGAAAAAAAATACGAGGCGGACGGCGGCAATAGAGACGAAGACGATGGTAAAATATGGAAATTAAATCAGGTTTATCGAGTTTATAACGACCGCAATTCTATGTTTGAAGTATTCTGGAACTTGTACGGTAAAAATATATATTTGTCCTATCCCGCATTTAGTTTTAAGTCAAAAGACGAACTCGGAAATTTTTTGAATATTGAAATTACTGAAAAAACCAAGATACTGACAGATTATTATCAAGAGTCGCTTTATAATGATCGGGATTTTACAGCTACATTCGAGGAACTTTTCGATAATAAAGGACTTTTTTCAGGCAAGAGTCTTGAAAAAGTCGAAGGTTTATTTAAAATTTATCAACGTGATTCAGACAATCAAACTAAAATAAATGATTTTTTTACATTTTTTATAAACGATTATCGCAGTGTCAGATACCCGGAGGAATTATCCGGGTTAAGTGATAAAATAACTCATTTTCGAGATCTTCTAAAGAAAAAAATGTTTGATACACCCGAATCTGCGAGGGAAGTTAATGAATTCGAGTTTGACTTTCTGAAAAGCTTTCTTGAATTATTTGATGATGTCAGAGATAAATACGCGCAGATCAAAAAGAATGAAAATATGCTCGATTTTTTTGACGTCGAACATATTTTACGCTGTAATGCCGTGCTGCTGGATAGAATCGCTCCGGAGTTCAAACATATATTGATAGATGAATTTCAGGATACGAATGTCGTTCAGGTAGAAATGATAAAGCGCTTATGGAAAACAGCGAAACTTACCGTGGTCGGCGACGGAATGCAGTCGATTTACAGGTTCAGAAATGCTGACAGCTCTTTGTTTAGAGCTGTCACAAAGGAAATAATCTCTAAATCGGGTGTGAAAATTTCGCTTGACGATAACTATAGGTCTTCTTCTAATGTGCTTGATTTTATAAATTTATTTTTTGACAGCATTTCTGGAATTGCCGCATCCGGAAAGCTTTGTAATGAAATGCCGCTTAAATTGGTTTCAAAAGCCGACGAAGCTAAAGTGAAAAAACACGAAGTGGCAGTTGAAATTGCGCTGATTTCAGCCGGCGAAAATAAAACTGCCGACGAAACGAATGAGATAAGCGATAACGTTTTTCGGAGTGATAACGAAGTATCGGAAAACGGCCAATCCGACGAATTGATTTCAAGCCAATATGAGTTTACAGCCAGGCGCATCCGCGAACTTGTGGCTTCTGGCGGCTACAGATACGGCGATATAATGGTGCTGATGGCGCGAATGACACATGTGGCGAGACTCGAAGAATGTTTAAAAGATATCTCGATACCTTATTACGTGCATAAAAGCAGAAATTTTTATGAAAAGGCGGAGGTTTATGATTTTTTAAACCTTTTGCGCTCGATCGTTAACCTTGGCGATAATTACAGCCTTATCGGCGTATTGAGATCGCCGATATTTGCCGTACCCGATTACGCCGTTTTCGAAATTATGAATTTAAATTCATCGTCCGGCGTTTGCGCCGATATTGATAACGCATGTTTTTTTGAAAAATTGAAATATTTATATGACAACGATGATTTTAAAATTTGTCGAATCGAGCCTGAGTTAAGTATGCTTTTGAAATCGGCGTATTTAAAATTAATAAAGCTTGCCGAATATTCACGGTCATTGAGACCGCTCGATTTTTTAATTTTTATGCTCGATGAAATAAACGTCGAGGCATGTTACGGTAACAGCACTGACGGCATAAGAGCAGCCGGCAACTTAAGAAAAATTGCAGAACAGGTGGCTGCTTCTTATAATACCGATACTTTAACTGAATTGATTGGTGTTTTGGAATCGTTTATCGATATCGCTTTCAGCGAGGAGGAAAGCCAGGTAATTGAAGATAATTCAGATATGGTGAAAATAATGACTGTTCACCAGGCGAAAGGGCTTGAGTCGAAAGTTGTATTTATTCCTGAGCTGGAGGCGAAATTTAATAAATCGGAAAATATCTCGGTAAGCGAAAAAGGTTTTGTTTCAGTCAGTATTCCTGATTTCTCCGGTGAGTCTGGAGACGCTTCAAGTGCATCTGAAATTTCAAGGCTGCAGCTTTATCATCAAATTATTAACGAATATGAAAAACTTCAAAATTTATTTGAGCGTAAGCGCTTGTTTTATGTCGCGATGACTCGCGCCAAAGAATTATTAATAATGGCAGGCACTTTTGATTATAATAAAAAAAGTAAGGCAAATGCTAACTTAACTCCGGAGGTTTTCGGGGGATCCTGGATTGATTGGATTTTAAAGGTTACCGGAGTTTCAGCCGAAGGGTTAAGCCGGATCGCCGATGAAAAAAAAGGCGTGATAATGGGTCTAGGCGATAAAAAATACAGGCTTTTCAGTGTAATTGGAAGAGCCGGCGCAGAAACGGCCATATATGATTTTCAGAATAAAAAGAGTAATATTGAAAATTTAATAATGCTTGATTATAAAAAAAATGTGCGGGCTGAATCGATTGGCGATGAATGCCGGCCGGTTTTTACATTCAGCGATATTTATAAACGCCGCGCGCCTGACAGAAATAAAACCGATGATACCCAGGCCGGAGTTAATGATTTTAAAGTTTATAAAATTTCGGAAAAAGAAAACGAAAATATTGGAAGCTTTATCGGAACTATTTGTCACAGGGTTCTTGAAGAAATTATAAAAAATCCGAATTTACTTAATGAACCCGGGCTTGCGGAAAAATTTTTAATGTGCGATTTTTCGGGATCGGCCTCTGCGGCTGCGGGAATAAAAAATATAAAGAAATATATAACTTCTTTGATTGACAACTTGAAGGCGGCGATTACTCATGATCTTCAAATTGCCGATATTATCTTGAATAAAGGTCAAAAATCTTACTTGATAGAACATAATGTCACTCTGGAGCGTAATGATGTCCGATTGAATGGCATTTGCGATTTGCTCATATTTGATGATAAAAATGTTAAAATTATTGATTTTAAAGTCGGGAATGCCGAAGAAGTTATAAAAAACGAAAATATATATAATTTATATAAAAAACAGCTATATTTTTATGGTTACTGTATTTTAAATAATGGAAGCGTCAAAAACTACGAAACTTTGAATTTGCAATATTATCTTTTATTTTTAAGCGCCGATTTAAATCGGAAAATTGTTCTTCACGAAATAAAAGCTCCGGAAATAAAAGACTTTAATGAGCTCGAAGTATTATATAAAGAGTGTTTGAAAGTTAAAGTTGACAATAATGGTTTTATTTGCTAAAATATAATTGGGGTATTTCCATTCAATTTCTTTTATAACTTTAAAAAAGGAGGTGTTTGTTAATTATGCCTTAAAATCGCATTATTACATAACACTTTACTTTTTTAAGGCATTTTTTTGTCATTTCATCGAATCATTATCATAATTTTTATCGCAAGAAACGGTGCGGTATTATAAGCCGGCTTGGTATTTTATCAGCCCGTTTTATTAATCCCGTTTCCAGCATAAGAAGGGAGGCGGTTAAGATGGCCTTGAAAAAACAGGTTGTTCTTGAGGCTACGGTTTTTGCCAATCTTGATCTTGTCAAAGAGATTATAAATCGCGGCGTCGATATTAATACAATGCTTGCCAACGGAGACACTATTTTAATTAAAGCTGCCCGCAAGGGATATTTGGATGTCGTTGAATTTCTATTGAAATCAGGCGCGGATGTTAATATTTTTAATAAACAGCGTTCGACGGCTTTAATGGAAGCTTCGAGAAACGGACATACCGATACAGTGGCTATGCTGGTTTCTTATGATGCTGAATTAACGCTCAAGAATAATCAAAATTACGACGCGATGATGCTTGCAATGGAAAATGGTCATTTTGAAATTGCAGAACTATTTGTTTCAAAGGGATTTAAAATTAATCCGGTTGACGCCTTCTATGAAAAAATAATGACTGACGCGGTATCGCTCGGACGTGCCGGCATTGTCAGAATTTTAATCAAGCTTGGCGTAAATAAAGATCTTTGTGATAAAGACGGCAAAACTCTTCTAATGAAAGCTGCGGCTAACGGCAATTTCGAGACGGTAAATCTGCTGCTCGAACAGGAAGTACTTATTAATGCCGTAGATTGTTACGGTATGACAGCGCTGATGATGGCGGCAATGAACGGGCATATTGAAACTGTAAGGATTTTAGCCAGCAGCGGAGCGAATATAAATGTTAAAACGGCAGTTGGGTTGACTGCGCTTATGTTTGCGGCAAGCGAAGATCATGCTGATACTGTGAAATTATTATTAAGCAAAGGCGCAGATATAAATACAAAATCGCTTTGCGGTTCTACGGCGCTTATTAAAGGCGCGGCAAACGGCAGTTACAATGCAGTAAAAATACTTATCGAAAAAAAATCATTTGTAAATGACCGTAACTTTTTTGGAAAAACCGCGTTAATTGAAGCAGTTGAAAAAAATAAAGCGGAGCTTGTTTCGATATTAATAGAATATGGCGCAGATGTAAGCATTAAAGATCACTATGGCAAGAATGCCTTGATGATTGCCAAGGAAAAAGGCTATGATAATATAGTGGCAATTTTATTAAGAGGCGGAGCAAATATTAACGTTCTTGATTACGAAGGCAAGAGTATTCTTATAAAAGCAAGCGAAGCCGGAAATCTCGAGGACGCAATAAAACTCATCAATCAGGGCATTGATATAAAAATTAAAGATAATAACGGCCGAAATGCGTTGATGATGACAGCCGCAAATGGCAGTGCTGACTTGACAAGGTTATTGCTTGAAAAGGGAATCGAACCTGATATTCGCGATAATTATGGTAAAACGCCATTAATGGCCGCAGTAAGCCGGGTCAACGAGGAATGCGAGAAAACATTTAACATCTTATTGGAGTATAAGGCGGACGCTAATATTCTTGACAACGATGGAAAAACTGCAATGTTTTACGCTGCATATAATGGCAATTATGCTGCAGTCAAGCATTTAATAAAACTAGGCTGCGATGTTAATCATCGCGATAATAATGGAGTCACGCCTTTAATCGAGGCTGCTAAAAACGGCAATTTAAAGATCGTAAAATTAATTCTGGAGAATTCAGTCGATGTTGACGCATGTGATGATTTTGGCATAACGGCGTTGATGTATGCTGCAAAATACGGCCATAAGGAAGTTGTAAAAGTTCTTCTGGCAAATGAAGCTAAACCGCGTCTTAAGGATGACGAGGGCAGGACGGCTTTGATTTATGCCGCGTCTAACGGTAATAATGATATTATTGAAATGCTTCTTGCCAATGGTTCCAGAATCCATGAAAGTGACAATCAGGGGCAAACTGCGCTTTTAGAAGCGGTTCATAAGGACCACCTTAAAGCGGTAAAATTATTGCTTGAAAATGGGGCGAATGTAGAGGATGTTAATAATAACGGCGAAACTCCATTCTTCATAGCGCGGGAAAATGGTTATGATGAGATAACTAAAATACTTGCCGGGCATAAGGCTAAAAATAAGTTTTATGCTAATTATTCGCTTTAGTTTATAAATAAGTGCTTAAATTTAAAAGTAATAAAAAAACAACCTGGCTTAATCAATAAGTTAAACGGGTTGTTTTTTTATATTATTATTTATATTTTTATGTTGTGATTAGCAAATATATTATTTTGCAATCACGCGTTTCATTACAGGAAATAATTCTTCAAATTCATCATAAATTTTGAGATTATGGCATATTTCAAAATTTTTAAGCTTGGTGATGTTTGGCTGGTCAAACATTATCGAAGAGCATTTTGTACATAATTTAAAATGAATTCCGGAGTTTTGGATATATTCTTCATCATGAAAAAACATATTGCAGTGCGGGCATTTTTCATTTATATAATTATTGTCATTGACATTTTTTAATTGCAGAAGTTCGTCCAACTGGCCGGATTCTAAAGCGGTAGCTCCTTCACGAAGCCTCAATACCTCAATTCCATCTACAAAGACGGCACCACATTTTTTACAGCTTTGAATTGTTATACCTGAAATTTTTTCAGTTGTAAATTTCACATCACATTTCGGACATTTTAGTTCGTGCATTAGGGCCGCTTCCTCCTTAATTATCTTTTTTACAGGCTTTTATTTATTATCGGTTTTTTTTATGAATTTATAACATTAAATTTTTTTTAATGAAATAACTTGAAATTTAGAGGAAAAAGAAAAAAAAAGACGCACTTTTTACGGCGCGTCTTTTTTTTATTTTAACTTGATAATTAATTATTTGGAATTTTCAGGATGTTCCGCAAGGTAAGTTTTATATTCTTCCTGCGCATCTTTTAATTGTTGAAACGCTTTTACGATTTCAGGCGCGGTGCCGTTTGTCGTATCGGTTTGAAGCAGGTTGATATAATTTTTGTAAGCTGCGCTGTATCTGTCTTTTATTGCGTTAGCTGAATTATCCTGGTAAGGTTTGGTTGAATCGATTGTGGTTGTCGTGGTGGTGTTTTTATCAGGCGTTGTATTTTTATCGGCAACTATATTTGTGTTGGTTGCCGGTTTAGCTTGTTCTTCATTTACTGAAGAATTTTTATCGCTTATACGCCCGGTAGTAGGTGTGCTTATTTCATCCTTTTTGGCGCTTGCGTCTTCGACTATTCTTTGTTTTTTGAAGTGTTTATAAGCAAAATAACCAACGGCAGCCACTGCTACGATTGCAAGGGCCGGCAAAAATAACGGCGATGCGGTAATTGCCGCAACAGCGCCGCCGATAGCGCCAAATCCTGCAGTGACCGCTCCGCCTACGGCAGCGCCCGCGCCTGCAACCGCTCCGCCTACAACCGCTCCGCCCGTCGCTATCGCGCCTGCTGCGGCTGTTCCGACTGCTATTGCTCCGCCTGCCAGAGAAGTAGCTGCTGCCGTTATTGTAGGCCATGCGATTACTGCGCCTGCGCCTACAAGAGCACCGAGCAGAGCATGCTTAACTGATGCCTGTGCGGTATCATGAATAAACGATACGAATGCGAAAGAAATAATGCATGCGATCAATATCATTGAGTTTAATCTTTTTTTATGATTTAAAGCTATCATACCTATCATCTGGCTCACCTCTTTCTGGCTTAGAAAAACTGTAAAAATCTTTTTTTCTTAAAATATTGGGAGGTATTTCTACCTCCCAAATATCAGTTGTCTATTTTATTGATTGGTTTGTCTTGTTATTACTGATTCGAGCTTTTTGTAAGCTGCTGGTAAGCGTCGAATGCTGATTTGTATTCGTTAAGCGCGCTCTGAACTTCTGTATCTTCAGCTGATTTACCAGATGAAAGAAGGTTGATGTAGTTTTTGTAAGCATTAACATATTTTTCGTGAGCTGCGTTTATTGAAGTATTAGCTGTATCTGAAGGAGCAGCTGTAGCTCTTTCTGCTGATGTTGTTGAATCAGGTTTTCTTTCTGCCGATGCGCTTTCGTTTAAGCTCATATTTGTAGGTACTGAGTTATTTGCTGCTGCAGTTGAAACTGTAGCTGAAGTCGATACGTTAGGGTTGATTGATGTAGGGATCGAAGCGCTTGGGCTCGAAGTAACCGTTGAACCGGTGTTAGCTGATACTGTAGTTGCGCCTGTCGATGTTGTTGCTGAACCGAATGTTGTTGTCTGGGTTGAAGCGTTGCTTGCTTTATTAGCGAATTTCTTTTTGTATATGATATAACCAACAACAACTGCTGCTGCGATTAAGAGAGCCGGAACGAAAAGCGGTGAAGCTGTGATTGTAGCTACTGCTCCGCCGATAGCGCCGAAACCTGCTGTTACAGCTGAACCAGCTGCTGCGCCAACGCCTGCGATTGCTCCGCCTGCTACTGCTCCGCCTGTTGCTACTGCTGCGCTTGCTGCGCCGACTGCACCGACTACCGCGCTACCAACACCAGCTGCTACTGAACCGACTGCACCTGCAGCTGCACCAACTGCTGCTGATATTGTAGGCCATGCGATTACCGCACCTGCGCCGACAAGGCCGCCTACTAAGAAATGTTTGTAGTTAGCGTTAGCTTCTCCAAGGAAAAAGCTTGTTGTTGAAAATGTAACTAAAAGAACAACAGCAAGAAACTGAACCATAAATCTTCTTGAAATTATTGTAAACATAGTAATTCCTCCTCTAAAATTTTGTGTTTGTTTTAAGCTGCCAGCTTGCCCGCCGGCGTTAATCGCCATCTCCTTTTCTTCTTAATACACGTTAGAGTTTTAATTTGAGATATTGTCATCATAAAATGACTGGATGACATTTATTTTTAATTTAACTGCCAAGTTTATTGAAGTTTATTGAAGTTTATTGAAGTTTATTTTTATTTTTCAAAGATTTATTTTTAACTTTTAAATTTCATTTCAATTATACAAAATAAAATAACCTGTGTCAAGAAAACGTGAAAAAAACTTTTTAAAAATAATTGTTAGTACTTAGTTTTCAAAAAAATTAACCTTGATTTATTACTACAATTATACAAAATAAAATAACCTAAATCAATGAATTCGATAAAAAAAATAAAAAAATCATTATTTTATAATTTTTAAAAACTAACCTGAAAAGAAAAAAGCCCGCAATAATGCTGTAATTGAAGGCTTTTTTATATATGGTTTAGGATTGATATTTATATTCTTTTTTTAATTTAATTCGTTGATTTCGAATTTATAAAATTCTATTTTTTTGTCTTTTTCATTTTTTTTCATGTAATATATATTGCCTGTATTATCAATAGTTATAAATCTATTAGTCAGCATCGCAGGCGATATAAAGACTTCGCCGCGGCCTGTAAATCTGCCGTTTTTATTAAAACGGTATATATATGCTTTTGATATTTTATCTTCGGAATGACCGTATAACGCTTTTACATAATAGTTGTTCTTAAGGTCTGATCCGGCCGGCTGGACACTGCGGCAGCAAAATCCTCCGACTTTGGGTATGAATTCTTTGAGAAGGTCAAACCATTCGACATTTTTTGTCTTAAAGTCAAATACAATAAATCTTGCCGATTTTGGAGTCAATAAAATATCGGTTGCCGATTGATTGCTGCATGCAAAAACGGCATTTTTTATTGCATCGTCCACTTTTATGTATGTGAGTTTTTCGTTGGCATACGCGAAAACGGCATTTTTAATTTTGGAATTGACATTGGCGCCAAGGAATATTTCATTTGAATTATCATTATTAAAAAGCCATATTTTTTGAATGCTGTTTGTAATATCTTTGAATTGGTCAGGTAATTCAATTAATTTACTCGATTTAGCGACCAAAGGCTTTACTTTAAAATCGATCTGGCACTCGCCTATTTTGCATGAGTCCTGGAAAACGGTGAAAAGCCTTTTTAAGTCCGCTGAATAAGCGATATCGACGGCCCTTTCTTTGAACGGAATCTTAAAATCTCCTTCAAATTGGCCTGTCAATGAATATTTACATACTCTGTTTTTGGCCGAATCCAATATTAAAATAAAATTTAATTTTTCGAATGTAATGAACGAAGCGGGAAAATAAAAGTAATCGTAATTTTTTATTTTTTCTTCATCAACCCACTGGCCTATCTTTTCAGGGCTGTCAGTTCCTATTGGAATTGAAAATATCGGCGCCGGGTTAAATTTATCTTCGGCCGAAAGGTTTGGCGTCAGTCCGAATATTATTAATAATACGGTTAATAATATTGTCAGCTGGAGTTTAACGGCAGTATTTGTAAAAGTATTCAAAATAAAAACACCTCGTAAAAAAGATAATGGCCGGCTTTATGTCCGGCCATTTAAATATATAACAATTTTTTATTTAAAGCAATTATAATTTTAATTTATTTTTCTATGACTATCATTCTGTTATCGCGCGTTCCCCACTGCGCATAGAATTCAGTCAGTGTATAAGAGCGTTCTTTGCCGATCCACGGGTCATTTAAATATACCTTTCCGTCTTTTACGCCGGTGACTACCATGTAATGCCCGCTTTCCCAGTAACCGGAAGTGTTGACGTTAACTATGACGGGCTTGCCCTGTGTCGTTATGGCCGCCAGATCTTCTACTATTGCGTGTTCCCTCATATAGCTTCCCTCGAAACCGGATTTCTTTGCGGCACTGAGGATGTTGGCTGCAGCCGTTCCCTGGCCTTTTTGATATTTGCATGTTTTTGAAAGCTCGAGCGTTGAAATATTGACTCCGTAATATTCAAGGGCCATGCCGAGCGATGTCGGGCCGCAGAAACCGTCGCGGTTAGGGCCGTTTGCTTCGTCGCGCTGGGAACGTACAGGGATTTTTAAAAGCTTGCCGTCTGAAAATGAAGGTTTAAACGTGCTGTTGCTGCTAGTGTCCTGTGTCGTCTTGCTATCGTCTGTTTTTGTGTTCGCGGTTACCGATTCGGTATTTGTTTTAGCTTCAGGTTGAGTTTTGGTCGAATTTGGAGTATTGTTAGCCGTTTCAGTCTTCGATTCAGGTTGCGGTCCTGTTTTTGCTTCGGATTTTGACGTTTCTGAGCCCATTGAAACGTAATTTTTATAAACATAACCGATTTTTCCGTCATATTCAATTTTATACCAGTCGCCGTCTTCGCCTATGACCGTAATGTCAGCGCCGTTAGGAAGCCCGCCTATCTTTTCACCCCATGCGCTGCCGCGTACGTTTAAGCCGAGGTTTTCGCAGTTGATTACTTTGGCTTTTTTGCTTCCGCTTTCTTTAAAATTAGATTTGAAATCTTTATTCGTGGTGGTAAGATTGGATTTTAAAACATAGCCTTTCTGGCCGTTGTAGTCGATTACATACCAGTCGCCCTCGTCGCCTGTTATCTTAATTAATTTGCCGCCGAATAATTTCCCGATGACATTGCCCCACGGGCCTGAGCGGATATTAATTGATTCAAGATCGACCGATAATATTCCCAGCATGTCGACTTTGGTTATTGCAATTTCCGAACTTTGTTCGGAACCGTCTTTGCTGATTTGAACTACACCGCTGTTATTGATAAGGTCCTGCGCCTTTTTAACATCGCTGGTCGAGACTTCGCGCGTGGTGTCTTGAGTGTTGTTTGGCGTGACAGGATCGCTCATTACGCCGGTCGGAGGAACTGTATTAGTTATTTCTTCTGACTTTAAATCGGACTTTAAATCATTTAAGGCAGCATTTGCAGTATTGAGATTAAATCCTGCCTGCCCGGTACTGATGATTATTCCGGCCGCTATTAAAGCGCTCAGAGCTGTTTTAGTATTCATAAAATTTCCTCCAGCATATCAACGATAAAATATTACTTAACAATTATATCACAAAAAAAAGGTTTTGTCCTGGATTTTTGAAATATTGCAAATAAAGATACGTCAGGACAGTGTTTCAGCTTTATAGATAAAAAGCTTTTATGCTAAATACTCTAAAATTAAAAAAAAAGTTTCACTGAATTACAATATATTTTTTTATCAGCACTTTAATTTTAAAAAAACGCGCGCAAAATCAAGCATATTGTTTACAGTTTGTATTTGAGAGCTTTCAGCATAAATTCTCAATACCGGTTCGGTGCCGGAAAATCTGAAAAGAATCCAGCTGCCGTCTGATAACATGAATTTAAAACCGTCGAGTTTTTGAATTTCAGAGACATTTATTCCGCATATTTTTTGAGGCGGATTATCAGATAGTATATTTTTTACTTCATTGAACTTATCTTCTGGCAAATGATAATCATCCCTGTCGTAATCATGTCTTCCGAATTGATTAAAAAGAGATTCTATAATTTGTTCGATTGATTTTTCTTCATAACATAAGGCTTCTAAAAGAATAAGCGATAAAAATAAACCGTCACGCTCCGGCATATAATAACTGATTCCAATTCCGCCGCTTTCTTCGCCGCCGATTATGACGTTTTTACTTTTATCAAGCATTAAATCAGCGATATACTTGAATCCGATAGGAGTCTGGTTAATCTTAAGGTTGTATTTTTCTGCAATTTTAGTAACCAGCGAAGTTACGGAAAATGTTTTCGCTATTTCGGGAGTGTTTGCCGGATTGCCTTTATTCTGTTTATTTTTTGCGACATGATATAAAAGTATCGAAAAAATAAGCTGCGGCGATACGAATGTGCCGTCTGAAGTCATGGCGGCAAACCTGTCGCCGTCACCATCGTAGCAAAGGCCTATATCATAAGGCGTGCCATCGGCTTTGGCGTTTTTCATTTTCAAAGCCATATTTTTCAGATTAGGCGCTATCGGCTCGGGATTAATGCCCGGGAACTGAGGGTTATGTTCGCTTTGCATTTCTTCGAATGATATATTTAAACCGTTGTCTTTGGCGAATTTTTCAAAAAGTCCGGCCTGCACTCCAAACATTGGATTGACAAGCGCCCTTATTTTTAATTTCTTTATTTTATCAATATCTATAGCATTTTTTAAATTATCAAGGTATTTGGGAATCGGGTCGAACTGACTGTTTGTGCCGTCATTTTTTATTTTGTGTACTTCCCTGAATTTTTTATAATCGATGCCGCATTCACAGTAATGATCAACTGTTTTTTGAATTTCGTTAATTATGTTTTGCGGCGCCGATGCGCCGTCATGTGTTTTTATTTTTATTCCGTTATATTCATAAGAATTATGCGAAGCGGTGATCATTATGCCTAATTCAGCTTTGCCGGACCGCATTGCGCATGAAAGCGCGGGAGTCGGCACTGCGCTTTGCGAGTAATTAGTCGAAACTCCAAGCGCATTAAATGTGTCTGACATAAATTTAGCGAATTTATCCGACATAAAACGCCTGTCATAACATACGTTTATAACTGCGGGCATATCCATTTTATAAATATATTCGCTTACAGCGAATGCAACTATTTCTATTTCCCTGAACGTAAAATTTTTCGCTATTATCGCCCTAAATCCGTCCGTTCCGAATTTAATTTTTAATTTATTGTCCATTATTTCACCTTTTTAAATATAATATTTATTATTCTACTCCGCCGAATTGGTGCAGCAGCATTATCATTTCGGTATAATTACGCGCTTTTGCGTCAGCGCGCGGCGTGCAGCCGTCTTTATTTTTTATGTTCACGTCGGCCCTGTTTAATATCAATACCTTAGCGATTTCGATGTAATTATCGATTACCGCCGTGTGGAGCGGAGTATCGCCGAAACTATCCTGGACGTTTAAATCGGCGCCCATCATTATTAAAAGTTCGACGATTTTTTTATTTCCGGTTGCCACTGCCACATGAAGCGGCGTACTTTCTGATTTATCCCGGGCGTTTATATTAGCCCCCTTGAGCATCAGCGATTCGATAGCAGGAATTTGCGAATGAAGCACTGCGGCATGAAGCGGCGAACGGCTGTTATTATCGGCGGCGTTCACATCGGCGCC
Organism: Candidatus Wallbacteria bacterium; assembly: GCA_041441465.1. Taxonomy (GTDB): domain Bacteria; phylum Muiribacteriota; class UBA9980; order UBA9980; family UBA9980; genus JASDSY01. The sequence goes on along the minus strand of JASDSY010000008.1, from coordinate 38,464 downwards.
TTTTATGGCTAAAAATTCGACGATTTCCTTGCTTGAGGCTTTATAAAGAGCGGTTTCATTGCGAGTATTTTTTTCATTTACATTTATGCCGCGAAGAATTAATATTTCTGTTATCTCGCGTTGATTTGCCTCGACTGCCAGATGCAAAAGAGTTTCACCTGATAGTTTTTCATAGATCAATTCCGGTGTTTCCTTAAATATTTCAAACATTTTTGTCGTATTGCCTGTAGTTATAGATTCTTTTAAGGCTAATTGAATCTCAGAAAGCGGATTGGCCATTTATTACCTCCGAATTACTTAATAAAAAATAAAATTTTTAATTAAATGCGGCCTTTTTCATTTTATATTTTTTCTTCTTTTATATATGGTTTGCCGAGGTCGCCCGGAGCGACTGCGCGGCCTATAAATCCTGCCAATACGACGAGAGTCAGAAAATATGGCAGCATTTGTATAAATTGCGGCGGTATTGCTATTCCGAATAGCTTAGGATTGCTTATTAAAAATTCAGCGGCCTGGGCGAGTCCGAAGAATAACGAGGCGATAAAAGCTCCGAACGGGTTCCATTTACCGGTTATCATTGCGGCTAATGCAATATAACCGCGGCCGGCCGACATATCTTTACGGAATGCTCCGGTAAGGCTTAACGAGAGATATGCTCCGGCTAAGCCTGCGAGAAGGCCGGATATAATGACGCCGTAGTAACGCATTTTGGGAACGCTTATCCCGAGTGTGTCGGCGGCTTTCGCATGTTCGCCGGTCGCGCGTAATCTAAGCCCGAATACTGTATTGAATAATATGAAGTGCGAGAAAAATACAAGGAATATTCCGATTAAGACGATCGGCGAAAAATCAAAAACTTTGTAAGCGATGCATTCATGGTTTGATATGTTAAATAATACATTTAAGTTTGGTATTGTAGGTACATTCTCGGAAGTTCCTTTTATGCCGAATAAAACGTCGAGCAAAAATACCGTAAGGCCGGACGCGAGCATGTTCAACGCCATTCCTGAAACTACCTGGTTCGAATGATATTTAATGCATATTACGGCATGTATGACTGCGAATAATCCGGCCGCCAGAACCGCGACTAAAAGTCCTATCCACGGCGAACCGCTATAATGCGTGCCGACAACGCCGAAAAACGCTCCGACAAGCATCATTCCTTCAAGGGCTATATTGGTGACACCGCAGCGTTCGCTGAAAATTCCGCCGAGCGCGGTTATAAAAAGCGGCGTCGCCATGGCGAGCATCGAGAGTATAAGCCTTATAGAATAACTTAAGTATTCGTTCATATTAGCTTCCATAATTAACCTCACATTTTAACTTTAAAACTTATTGGTAGAACCTTATTTTGATTATTTATAATTCGTTACTTCTAATTTTTTATAATAAACTTAAAATAAACTTGAAATTTGATTCTTATTTTTCGAATGGTTTTTATGCGTCTTTCAGCTTTAACATATTTTTTACTATTTTGTCTGCGGCTATAAAAAATATTATTACTGCCTGCACAATAACTACAAGTTCGACGGGAACTCCTATTTCCCTGTTCATATAAGATCCGCCGCATTTCAAAAAGCCGAACAGAAGCGAGCTTATGATTATACCGAGCGGGTTATTGTTTACCAGAAGCGAAACGGCGATACCGTCGAAACCGTATCCGATAAAGGCTGTGCTGTTATATTTATCGAAAAGTCCGAGAACTCTTTCGGTGCCGCCGAATCCGGCAAGGAGACCGGAAATGAACATTGTCGAGATTATGCACCGGGAAATATTGATACCGCCGTATTCAGCCGCTTTTTCGTTAAAGCCGACCGAACGGATATTAAAACCGATAACGGTTTTATAAAGAATAAACCAGACGACTAAAGCTGTGAGTATGGCGAAAATGAAACCGTAATTTAAGTCATGGCCGTGCGAAAAAACAGGCAGCATTGCCGAATTTAAGATTTCATGTGTTTGCGGGTTGGGGCCTTCTTCTTTAAAGTAAGGCAATAAAACAAGATATCCGAGGCCTGTATATGCAATATAGTTCAGCATTATGGTGCTTATTACTTCGTGCACCTGGAAGCGCGCCCTGAGCCAGCCGGCTATCATGGCATAAAGTCCGGCAGCTAAGCCTGCGCCTATAAAAGCAAATGGAATATGGATAAATGCCGGAAGCTGAAAATTATAACCTATCCAGGCAGCCACGAATGCGCCGACCATGAGCTGGCTTTCACCGCCTATATTAAAAAGGTTGCAGTTAAACGACACCGCTACGGCAAGTCCGGTGAATATCAGAGGCGTTGCGGCGAGCAGCATATTGAAAAAATTGGTTTTAGAGCTGAAAACGCCTGAATACATTGCGCCCATTGCTGATATTGGCGATTCGCCGATGAAATATACTACAAGAGCGGCGAATATAAATGCGATGATGACGGCAAGAACCGGCACTAATATGAAATTAAAACTTTTTACGAATTTAGCCGTTATAAATAAAATCAATACGATTGCCAGAACAGCCAAAATTGGCTTATAATTAGGATATTGATAAAAAATATCCATATTTCCGGCTCTATCCAGCGCGAATTCTTTTATTGTCATCGGGCCGATGATCTGGCCGCGCATTTGTTTACGGTCTTTCTGAACTTTTATTATGTTTTCGGGCATGTTAAATTCGAACTGCGCTTTGATATTTTTCATTATTTTTTCGTCGAAATATTGAGGTATACTCTGGCGTACCTGGAATCGCTCTGAAAAATAAAGGTCTTTTTGCACCATCAAAACTCCGACGCAATCTTCGAGGTCCTGGAATGTCCGCGATAATTTGATTGTGCCGTCGGCAAGGGTTTCTGTTTTAATTTCGGAAGTAGCGTCGCCCAAGAATTCGATTTTAGCAAAATTATTTATTTCAGGGTTGGACGGGGTTATTACCTCGCGGTACATCGAACCGTCCTGGCTTATGGTGGATTTTACTTTAATTAATGCGGGCGTATCGGCATGAGCAGCTGAAAATGCAAATGTAATAAGCAATATCACTAAAATCATAGTGTTAAAATGTGATATAAATTTAATTCCGCTTTTAAGAATTTTATTTTGCATTGTTGATCACGCCTTTTTGTTCTTTTATGCCGGCCATCATCAGGCCTAATTTTTCTTCGGTTGCATCTTTTGCAGCCATAGTGTCCACTATTTCGCCTTCATAAATTACCGAAATGCGGTCTGAAAGATTCATTATTTCCGTAAGTTCCGCTGATAACAGGAGTACTGCTACACCTCTGTCGCGAAGCTCGATAATTTTTTTATGAATAAATTCGATTGCGCCGATATCGACTCCGCGGGTCGGCTGAGAAATTATTATATATTCAGGGTCCTTATATAATTCGCGGGCGATAACGACTTTTTGCTGATTGCCGCCGGAAAGGTTTTGTATCTTAACCTTCGAAGAGGCGCAGCGTATATCGAATTTATTTATTTGTTCTTCAGCATTTTGTGAAAGCGCCTGATTATTTATGATACCGGCATTGGAAAATGGTTTTTTCCCTATCAGGCTTGTTACGAGGTTTTCTTCTATATTAAATTTAAGCTGCAGACCTCTTTTGTGACGATCTTCAGGAATATGAGCGACTTTATTTTCATAAATCTGAATCGGAGTTTTATTTGTAATTTCCTTTTCGGCGCCATCCTTTTCGAATACAGATACTTTTCCGGCGGTGGCTTTGCGAAGTCCTGTTAAAACTTCGAGCAGCTCCGACTGTCCGTTGCCTTCGACTCCGGCGATGCCGTGAATTTCGCCGCGGGTTACGTCGAAAGAAATTTTATGCAGGCATTTCAAGCCTTTATCGTTAAATGCTTCTATATTTTTGACTAAAATTCCGGCGCCGCAATTTTTCATTGGAGTTTTCTGGGTTGAAAATGACACTTCGCGGCCGACCATCATTTTGGCGATTTCATTTTCGCTGATTGCGCTTGTTTTAGCGCTGCCGATAATTTTACCGGATCTGATGACGGTTATTTCATCTGTGATTTCCTTGACTTCACGGAGTTTATGGCTTATGAAGACTATAGTTACGCCGTCTTTTCTGAGGTTAGCCATTATTTTTAAAAGCTCGCGAACTTCCTGCGGAGTCAGCACGGCGGTCGGTTCGTCAAGTATTATTATTTTGGCGCCACGGTAAAGCGTTTTCAAAATTTCAACGCGTTGCGCCAGGCCGACTGAAATCGAATCAATTCGGGCGTCAGGATCGATTTTAAGGCCGTAGCGTTCGGACAGCTCGCAGACGATTTGCTTTGCCTTTTTATAATTAAAAAATAAACCAGTATCCGGCTCGCTGCCAAGAATTATGTTTTCGGTGACGGTCAACGGCCCGGCAAGCATAAAATGCTGATGCACCATGCCGATGCCGGCTTCAATGGCGTCTTTGGGACCGTTAAATTTTACAGCCTGTTCATTCACCAGAATTTCACCTGAATCAGGTTCCAGCAAGCCGTATAGTATGTTCATTAAAGTGGATTTGCCGGCGCCGTTTTCTCCGACAAGGCCGTGAATGGTATTTTTTTTCACTGAAAATGTTATATTATCATTGGCAGTGAAATTTTTAAATCTCTTGGTTATTGATTTCATCGAAAGGGCAAACATTTATAACTCCCCTTTTTTATATATTTATGGCCTTATTACGCATAAATAAATATAAGCGTATAAATTTTTTATTTTTATTATTGTTTGTGTTATTACTTATTTTTAGGCTTGTTTTGTTCAGCCATGTAGTCGGTTACAACTATTTTTCCGTCAATTATGTCCTGTTTGATTTGTTCAAGGCGTTTTAAATATTCCTGCGGAATTTTATCTTTGGTATATTTAAATTCTGAAGTATCGACGCCGTTTTCTTTAATGCCGAAGTTATGTATTCCGCTTATGAATTTTCCTTCGGTGATATCTTTGATTGTATTGAAAACCGCCACATTGCAGCGTTTAACCATGGATGTGAGGACGCTTCCGGGTATTACGCCGTCCTGGTCTGAGTCGACACCGATTGCCCATGCTTTTTGCTCGTGACAGGCTTTGATAACTCCGCTTCCGGTGCCGCCGGCCGCGTGAAAGACAACGTCGCAGCCCTGGGTCAGCAATGACAGCGTAATTTCACGGCCTTTAACCGGATCGTTCCAGGCTGACGGATCGGAACCTGTATATTTAATGAGAACTTCAGCACTTTTATCGATATACTGTGCGCCTTCTTTGTAGCCGGTTTCAAATTTATGTATTAAAGGGATATCCATACCGCCGACAAATCCCATTTTTTTGGTTTTTGACATCATTGCGCCGAGGGCTCCGACCAAAAATGAGCCTTCGTGCTCTTTAAATAAGAGGCATGCCACATTTGGAAGATCAATATAGCCGTCTATAATCGCAAATTTTTTATCAGGGTGCAATTTCGCTGTTTTTGTTATAGCGTCCTGCATTGAAAAACCTACGCCGATAATTAAATCATAATCATTTTGTGAAAATGCGGTTAAATGCTGTTCTTCTTCCATTTTATTGGAAGGCTGGCCGACATCCGAGAGTATTTTTAATCTTTTTTCAGCTTCTAGGAGGCCTAAGTATGCCGAATCGTTGAAAGATTTATCGCCGAGGCCGCCGACATCCACCACAAGGCCGACTTTTATTTTTTTCTTCTTCTCTTTCTTTGCGGCTGCTGCATTATCAGGCATTAGAGCATAAATTGAAGAAATTATGAAAATAAAAATTAAAATCCAGATACTGTTTTTTTTAAATTTTTTTAATGAAAACTTCATTGTTAACCCCTTTATTATAATTAACTAAAAAATTAAAGTGATTTAACGGGCTTTTTATTTTAGGACTTATTTTTATTTGTGAATGAGTCGCAGAAGATGTAAAATGAAAATAGTTAAATATTTTATTTTATTATATAATTTATACCCTAATTTAAAATTAATATCAACAAAAATTTAAAAAAATGTGATATAATATTGAAACTTTAGAAAAAAAATATTATATTATTATGAAAAAATTTTTGGAGGCGTCAATGAGCTTGACCAAAGATTCTAATGAAATCAGGATAATTAAGCATCTCGAAGAATTAATGAAAAAAGGCGGCGAAGGCAGCTTTTTAATAATAAGCGCAGGCGAATTTTATATGCAGTTTGCCCGTGTTTCGAGTGTTGATATATATGCGGAAGCGGTTTCGGAAGATTTTTTACATGAAGGATTTGATTTTACCGAGAAAATGGTTAATTCGCTTTATAGTTATGGACTTTTTAAAGCAGAACCTGAATACGAGGATGATCGTGAAGGAAAAAATTATTCGGGCATCTGGAAAGCTTCAAATGAAAAAGAAATTGTTGCAACCGCTAAAAAAATAATTGAAATATTCGAAAAAGTTTATGGGTTAGCGAACGACTGTAACCTTGACTATAAACTTGAAATAATAAAATAATCCCGGAACATAAAGATTAACAACTATTGAAATTACAAAAATAAATAGCTGCCTGAAATTTATTCTTTCGGACAGCTATTTATTTTTAGATAAAGTTTGTTATTGATTATGAATTAAAAATAATAATTTGGTTAAAATTCAAGTGTAAAAAGGGTATTAATTTTATCATTTTTAGTTTCAGGTGTTTCTTTTTTGCTTTCATAAACAAATTGGAATTTTGATGTTTTGTTTAAATACCAGTTGAAACCGCCTGCGTTAACAGTTTTCTTTGTATTACTGTCATTTGTGTTCGGGGTAAAAACGTCAGTTTTAGCCGTTAAATCAAGTTTTGGCCTGATTAAGTAGCCGGCTTCAACAAATCCGCCGCGCCCGATTAAATTTGAAATTCTGCCTGCGAGGCCTGTTTCCAGCCACTGATATTCGCCCTGAAGTGTCCATTTGTCTTTTTTGTAACGCATGTCGATGCCTGCACGCCTTCTTAAAAAATCACCGGCTGCCGTGGCGCCTGCTTTTGTGCCGTATAATGAATCATAAGTTGTGGCGGCGTTAGTGACATAGGCAGATGAGCTGCTGGCGACGGCAGCTTTTGTTGTGTCTGTAACGGCGGCTTTGTACCTTCTGCCTTCCGAGCCAAAAACACCAAATTTTAGGTAAGATAATGGCTCGTAACCGATTCTTACGTGGACTGATTTGTTATCGTTGCGTATAATGCTGTCGTTATTTATGCCTTCGCCGTCGACAATCGCAAGAGCGTAGTTGAACTGGCTTCCTTTTTTGGCATAATTTATCCTCAGGCCGCGGTCGCGAGAGTCGTTTGCTACTGTCGTTTCATGTTCGGTAGAGCCGTAAGCCTGTCCTGCGTTAATCATATATATGTCTTTGGGCGCCGTAACCGCAAGCTGAAAACCGTTAGGTACGGAGAATTGGCCTATTTGAATATTTGTGTCAGGCGTAAAGTTATATTTTGTGTACATATCATAAATCTGGAACTGAGCGCCTTCGGCAGTTGTCGTGTTGCCGTTTAATTGCGTATAAAATTGAGTTTTATCATCTAACTGCTTCTTCAAGATGAGCCTTGCTCTTGATATATTTCCGCTGCCGCCAGTGCCTGCGGCGTTATTTTCCTGATCGGTATATAAGTATTGCATATATCCTGATATTTCTATCGGTGATGATTTTGCTTCCGATTTCGCTTCAGCTTTTTTTTCTGGGGCTGCCGCAACCGGTGCAGCTTTTTCCTGAACCGGCTCGGGTGAAGATAATTTTACTTCTTCGCTGCCGGCTTTTAATTCGGGTGCTTTTTCGGCGGCAATCGAATCTTTTTTTCCGTGTTCTGACTGCTCAGGTTCCTTTACTTCAGCCGGGCTAGCGCTTTTTTTAGCCTCTTTTTTGGCTTTCTTGGCTGCCGTTTTGCTTTTTTTCTCCTTAACTGTAGATTCTTCAGCTTTTTTTACTTCTTCTGAAGGATCCTTTATATCGGAAATTTGCTTTGCGATTGTTTCACGTGCTGAAACCTGTTTTCTTAAGTTTTCGATAAGTTTTTCCTTTTGTGATTGTGAAAGTCTTACTTCTTTTGTTGTTTCTGCCGCTGCCGCGCCTGAAACAAACGTGCTTCCTAATAATAAAGCAGCTAATATGATTGAAAGTTTAAATTTTAGGTTCAAATAGCTTCCTCCCTCATTTGATATAGTGAATAAATTATGTGTGTAATATCGTCATATTTTTAATTAAATTAATAAATATTTAATATTTTTAAATAGATCTTATTACGGCTTGCTGATATGCCGTCATAAAAAATGCTGTTTTAAAAATTATTGTTCCGGCCATCGCCTTTCATCAATTTTTTTTAACATTAAAAAGAATATCAATGCTGAAAGAATAAATTATTTAAAATAACTATGAATTTGGTTGACAATTTAATAATATTATGATAAATTTCTAATTGAAAATGATTTTCATTTGCAAAACAAAAAGCGGCGGTGGATAATGCCAGAATTTGAATTTTTAAATTATTTGAAAACACTTGGTTTAAAGATTACAAATCAAAGAAAAATAATTATCGAGGTTCTTTTGAAAAATCACGGCCGGCATCTGAGTCTGGAGCAAATTCTTTCTGAGGCGAAAAAAAATAATCCTAAAATTTCGCTGGCAACGGTTTTTCGAAATATTAATTTTCTCGAAAAGGAAAATTTATTAACCAAAATGAAACTCGATGATAATAAGTCGTATTATGAATTATGCCTTGATTTTAAAGGCAGCAAACATACGTCGACGCACCATGATCATTTAATATGCGAATCATGCGGAATAATAATAGAATTTTATAATGATGAAATTGAGAAACTTCAAAAAAAAATAGCGCTTGATTTTAATTTTAAGATATCGCGTCATAAAATGGAATTATATGGCATTTGCGGTAATTGCATAAAGAACGGAGAATTGAAATGAAGGAAATGGAAAACAAAGCGGATACTAAATTTGATTCAGGCATTTCCGTGGGCTTGGGAAATAACGTAAAAAAAGAATTTAAGGATTCGGGCGATAAAATAGCTTTAGTCGGTAATCCAAATGTAGGAAAATCGGTTATATTTAATTGCTTAACGGGACAATATGTGGTAGTTTCAAACTATCCCGGGACGACCGTCGATATCAGTTCCGGTATGCTTATCGGTTCAGGCGGCGATAAAATAGAAATAGTGGATACGCCGGGTACAAATTCATTAATTCCGCGCAGCGAAGACGAGGAAGTGGCGCGCGACATAATTTTTAACGGAACAATCAAAAAGGTCATTCAGGTTGCCGATTATAAAAATTTAAAGCGAGCGCTTTTAATAACGCTTGAATTAATTGAGGCTAATGTATCATTGATTTTAAATCTTAATATGGAAGACGAGGCCGAAGAACGCGGCATATTTATTGATAAACACAGACTTTCGCTGGCGCTCGGGGGAATAACGGTGCTCAGCACTTCTGCTACTACTAAAAAGGGGATAAACTCGATTTTTCAAAGCATAAGTTCTTTTAAACACGGAAAGGTTAAGATTCAGTATCATGACGAAGTTGTTAAAGCCTGCGTAAAACTGCAAAAACTGATGCCGGCCGATTATAAGTATTCACATTCCGTCGCTTTGATGCTTTTATCAGGCGACGAATCCGCGTTAAACCTTTTTGAGCCTCAGGTGAAATCTTTGTTAAAAGCACATCTTGGGCATTATGATAAAACACAAATTAATAATTTCGCCAAGTCGATTTTCGATACGCGTGAAAAAATAATTTCTGAAATAATTGCGGATTGCTACACCTCGACCATGCGGGAAAAAAATGACAGCATAAGGTATAAATTTGGTTTATTGCTTACGGATGTTAAAATTGGGACATTCCTGTTTATTATCACTCTTGCCGTCTTATATTTATTTGTCGGTTATTTCGGGGCGGGAGTATGCGTTAATTTCATTGAAAAGAATATATTTGAAGCGAAAATTAATCCTGTTATCGCTTCGCTGTTCGGCAAATACTTCGGGGCAGAAAGTATCGTTTTTAAAATGTTCGTCGGGCAGTATGGATTATGGAGTATGGGGATGACCTACGCTATTGCCATCGTAATGCCTATTATGGTGACATTCTTTCTGGCTTTCGGCTTTTTAGAGGATTCCGGCTATCTGCCGAGGCTGACGGTCCTTTCTGACAGGATTTTCAAACATATCGGATTGAACGGTAAGGCTATATTGCCTATGATTCTTGGCTTGGGATGCGGAACCATGGCCATACTCACAACGCGTATACTGGATTCGAAAAAAGAAAGATTAATCGCGACGATACTTCTCGCGCTCGGGGTTCCGTGTTCAGCGCAGCTCGGAGTGATGATGGGATTGGGGGCTAAAGTATCATTTTTAGGTGCGGCGCTTGTGTTTGGCGCCGTCGCGCTGCAGGTGATAATAGCCGGAAAGCTTTCGTCGTGGCTTATAAAAGGTTCTATTTCTTCGTTTATAATGGAATTGCCGCCGATAAGGCTGCCGCAGTTCTGGAATATAGTAAAAAAAACCTATAACCGTGTTATATGGTTTATAAAAGAGGCAGTGCCATTGTTTTTGGCCGGCACATTTATTCTTTTTATTCTTAACGAAACAGGGTTACTCGTTAAACTTGAGGCCGCGGCATCGCCGTTTATTGTCGGGCTCCTGGGACTTCCCAAGGAAGCGACGTTTGCTTTTTTAATGGGTTTTTTGAGACGCGATTACGGCGCTGCCGGCTTATATTTATTGGCGGAAAAGGGCATGCTTAATCCTGTTCAAATTATGGTTTCGCTGGTTACGATAACGCTTTTTGTACCTTGTATTGCGAGTTTTTTTGTGATGATCAAGGAACGCGGCGTTAAGACGGCATTTTTGATATTAGGAATCATAACTCCCTACGCTTTTTTTGTCGGATATATTTTCAGGCTGTTTCTTCAGGCGCTTCCAATTTCATTTGGCCGATAATACAAGGTTTTTTTTATGAATAAAATCTCCATCCGGTCCTTTACAGTTAATAAATTTAATGGTATAATCCATTACCGTAAAAATAAGCCTTTTTTAAACAGCGGTTTTGAGTTTTTATGAAAAAGTATATTGAGTTATATTTAAAATCGAAAACTTCTTTTTGCGATGATATTGATTGCAGTATCAGCGCAATGTTTTCGGCTTTTTCAAAACCCGAGGAAGTAAAAAGCCTAAACGATTCGGTATATGCGGACTTTTTCACGCTCTTGGTACAGATCAATGAAATTTATGATACCATTAATTTTTCAGACGTTTCTCAAAATCAAAAATTATTTAAACTTGCCTTTGATTTTGGTCAGTGGCTGGTAAACAAATACGGCATCAATAAAATCGAATTCAAGAGGATATTTTTTATTATTAAGCATTATAAAAAGAAGCATATCGAGCTTATCCGCGAGCTGAAAGAAACTCCAGAAGCCACTCAAAATTACATAAATATATTGGAAATAATTTTTAACAGCATCGATTTATCCGTGTATGAGAACACTGAAAAAATATTGACGGATAAGTTTAAATACAGGCTTGAATGGGAAAAATTAATATTAGATATTTCAAATTTATTTATCAGCATTCCAGCCGAGAGGATCGACGAAGAAATAAATAACACTTTAAAAAATATCGGTAATTTTATAGGTGTTGACAGGTGCCGCATTTTTATTTTTCACAATAATAATTATGATATGTCAAACATATATGAATGGTGCGGTGACGGAATCGAGCCGCAGATTCGGCAGAATCAAAAAATCTCGTTTAAGAATACGCCTTACTGGCTTGAAACATTTGAAAAAAACATGACTAATGTCGTAAACAATTCTGAGGAATTACCGCCGGAGGCTTTAATCGAGAAACAGATACTTGAAAAAACTTCCATAAAATCTTTAATATCCGTTCCAATGGTTTGTCTTGGCAAAAAAATAGGCTTTGTTGAGTTTGATTCTGTAAAAAGCCATAAGCACTGGTTGAATGAAGACGTAGTTATGCTTAAAATTTTAAGCGAGATTTTGGCGAATACAATCGACCGTAAAAGCAGGGAGTTGGAATTAAAATTGGCCAAGACTCAGGCCGATGCGGCAAATATAGCCAAGACTAATTTTTTAGCCAGTATGAGTCATGAAATAAGGACCCCGTTGAATAGCATATTCGGTTTTACTGATATTTTAATGAAGACGGCTCTTGACGATGCGCAGATTAAATACGTTGAAAATATTCGTAAAAGCAATAGGGTTCTTTTATCGCTGATAAATGATATTTTGGATTTTTCTAAAATAGAAACGGGCCGTCTTTCAATAGAACCGGCGGAAAATGATTTAATGTGCATATTGAATGATATTGTTTTGATATGTCAGGGCGAGATTAAAGAAAAGAAGCTGCGCATAGTATTAAATGTCAAACCTATTATCAATTTCAATATATTTTGCGATTCAGTCAGACTAAAACAGGTATTGATCAATTTAGTAAATAATGCCATAAAATTTACTGATTCAGGTGAAATTACCATAAATGTCATATTGATTTCAGAAACGAAAAAGAATGCCGAATTTGAATTTCAGGTGGTTGATAATGGTATAGGAATACCGGCCGAAGTCCAGTCTAAAATTTTTCTTCCGTTTATTCAAGCGGATGGCACGATAACAAAAAAATATGGCGGTACAGGCCTTGGTCTTTCAATTTCAAATAATTTGATAGAATTAATGGGCGGTGAAAAAATTACTCTGGAAAGCCAGCCAGGTTTTGGAAGTAAATTTTTCTTTAAGCTGAATTTTCAAAAAGCCGGAGTTTTATTAGAAAATGATGATTATAAGTTAACAGGCAACAGCCTCGCGCATATAGCAATTTCTGAAATTTCAAACGCTGATATAAATAACTCAGCGTTAAATAAAGCTGATGAAACAAAAAAAGATGAAATTCAGCAGCCTGTGATTTTGAATGTCGAATCTGAAAGTAAGGTATTACAAATACTTGTCGTTGAAGACAATATTTTTAATTCCCAGCTTATAAATGATATTTTAAGCCTGTCCGGGCATAATGTGGTAATTGCAGAAGACGGCCTCGGCGCTGTCGAAATGGTTCAAAAAAATAATTTTGACGTCATATTGATGGACCGCCAGCTGCCGCTTTTAAACGGCTGTGAAACTGCAAAAAAACTCAGATCGCTCGGGTATAAAAATATTCCGATAATCGCCACTACGGCTTCGAATTCACTGCGTGAAAAACAGGAATGTATTGACGCGGGAATGGACAGCATATTAATTAAACCTTTTGATATTGACTTGCTTGAAAATTTTATTCTGGAAGTAATAAAAAACAAGAAAAAAGCAGTATTATAAATTTCTTTTCCTATTTTGGAGGGATTGTGAATAAAGCTGAATTGATTAAGGAAATCGCTCAAAAAGCCGGTATCGCAGTCAGCGATGCCAGGCGCGGGCTGGATACGACTTTAATGATAATAATAGGTACTGTAAAAAAGGGCGAAAAACTGACATTGTCAGGTTTCGGGACTTTCGAGGCGGCTGCTAGAAAAGAGCGCCAGGTCCGAAATCCGATGTCCGGCAAAAAAATAACCATTGCGGCGCGGAAAGTTCCTAAATTTAAGCCCGGCAAGATTTTACGTGAAGCTGTAAATTTATAGGGTTCATTTAAAATAAGCTTAACGTTTCAATTTGTTTCTCGTCGACGGAAGCGTCGTTCTTTATCTGCGGTATTATTTTTTGTAATACTATATAGTTTGGTTTATCCTTGCTTTGCGATATTCTGTAAAATATGAGACCGGCCGCCGAAAGTTCGTTCAGCGCCATCAATACGGTGTTGATATCGTACCTTGTGCGTTTAGTTATTGTTGTAAACGCCGCCCATACAATGCCGGAAGGATGGGCCATATTGCATAAGAGCATGTAAATTATTTTCGAGGCGTCTGAAAGACTCCAAAAATAACCAAGTTTAAAAAATTTATTTGATATTTTGGTAAAGCCGAGCTCCCTGTCATCTTCAAAATTCAATGTGAAATTATTTGTTATTATATCGTCTTTTTCAGTCGACCATAGGCCGATTTTTTTATTTCTGGCGCCGGCTTCTATTTTTGCCCACTCGAAAAAATCAATATGGCACGGCGTAACTGTAAATAGGCGAGCATAACCAAGTTTTAATAGTTTTGTATTCAGGTTGTGGTTCTGGCCGCGTTTATCTTTATAGTAAATAATAACCCTTTCGCGGTTATATGTATCGAGCTTCCTTACATTGCAGAATTCAGCCAGCACTTCCCTGCCCTCGATGGCGTCTTTGACGAATTCAAATGATTCGTCAAAATACGGAAGCCGGAAATCCGGGCAATCGACACCGATTAATCTGAAAATACGGCCGTTAGAGCCGTTATACGTGTCCCCGTCCATTACTTTTTCGATATATACCCTTTCTACGCCCATTTATTACCAACCTTAAATAAAAATTTGAACTATATTATTCACATAATCGAGTTTAAAATATGCTCGCTTAATCCTGTGGTATATTTTTAAGGCCCTGGCCTTTTGTGTCTAATTTTTTGATTTTTTTGATGGCATTATTATGCTCGAGAAATGTTTTGGAAAATATATGGTACCCGTCAGGCTGAGCCACGAAGAAAAGATAATCGGTAATTTCCGGATTCAGCGCCGCGTTTATTGACTTTTGTGATGGGTTGGCGATCGGTGTAGGAGGCAATCCTTCGTGTTTATAAGTGTTATAAGGCGATTCCACCTGGAGGTCTGACCGAAAAAGCCTTTGTTTGCGGTTGTCGGCAAGTATATACTGAATTGTTGCGCACGATTCGAGCCGCATTTTTTTTCTCAGCCGGTTATAAAATACCGACGCTATTTTAGCGCGGTCCTCATCGTGGCGTGCCTCTTTCTCGACTAAGGAAGCTACTATCAAAATTTCCTTGAAGGTAAATTGCAGCTTTTTTTCATATTCTTTTAATTCGTTCTCGGGCGGCAGCTTTTGTTTAAACTGCTTGATCATCGCCTTAATTATGCTGTCAGGCTTTACCGAAACCGGGAATATGTAAGTATCCGGGAACAGCGCACCTTCGATGGTATCGAGGCCGGCCGGCAGTAATTTTGAAATATCAAGCTTTTTGACGGCTTCGTCAAATTCTTTTTCTTTTATGATATTATAAGAAAGAAGGCGTTTTTTTATTTCAGGCAGAGTGAATCCTTCCGGAATCGTTACTGTAAAATTCTTGGTGTCGCCGCTTATTATTTTTTTTATTATTTCTTCAGTGGATAAATGCGAGCTTATAACATAATCGCCTGCTTTTAAACTCGATTCGCCGTCGAGTAATTTTATCATTATCATGAAAGCAGTTTTATTTCTTATTATTTTATTGTCATAAAGAATGCCTGCTATTCCGTTTACGGATGTTCCGGGCGGAATGGTAACGTTATGGTAGAAGGGTTTTTCATCCACAGGCGCGATTGAATTCATGGCGTAAAAATAAGCGGCCGCGGCAAGAATAACGATAAGTAATACCGATATGGAAATATATTTTAAGATGGTTTTCAATTTATAGTCACCCGTGATAATATAATTTCATTTTAAGAATGCTTAATTTTATAAATATTTATTTTACGATATAATGTGGCTCTTGATATTTCGAGTGCGGTGCAGACGCGTGAAATATCCCAATCGAATTTTATAAGGGCGGCTTTTATCATTTCCTCTTCAAGCGCTTTAAGCGGTTTTATTTCAATGTTTTTTAAACGTGTGCCTGTGCCGTTCAAAATCGAGCTGTTATTTAAAATCGCGTCTGGAATATGCTTTAATTCATAATCAGGCGGTGATAGGTGATATATTTCCCGCTCCAGGACTGCCTGGAGCTGTCTTACATTTCCCGGCCAATTATATTTTTTTAAATTTTCAACAAAGGATTTTGAGATTTTGACCTTAATATTTTCACCAAGCGCGTTTTTGGACATGCGGCTTACGAAATATTCTACGATTGAATTTATGTCGCAGATCCGTTCGCGTAAAGGCGGTATGTGGACTTCAAAAACATTTATGCGGTAATAAAGGTCTTCTCGGAAATTTCCGTCCTCTATCGCTTTTTGAATATTTTTATTCGTCGCGCAAATTATCCTGACGTCTATTTTTTCTGGTTTTGAGCCGCCCACTCTTATGATTTCGGAATTAGAGATCGCTCTTAACAGCTTGACCTGTGCGTCCATTGAAAGATCGGCCATTTCATCGAGAAAAAGTGTGCCGCCGTTTGCTAGAGTAAATTTTCCGGCAGCGCCTTTATTGGATGCACCGGTGAATGAGTTCGGCGTATAGCCGAACAATTCCGCTTCTATCAGTTCGCGAGGAATGGCGCCGCAGTTTATTGAAACAAAAGGCTGCTGTGCGCGCCTGGAAGCGTTATGGATCGATTGCGCGAAAAGCTCTTTGCCGACGCCGCTTTCACCTAATATTAAAACCGGCGCCGATGATTTTGCGGCGACTTTAGAAATCCTTACGGCATTTTCAAGGCCGCTTTCCCGGCCGATTAAGTTGTCGAACGTAAAGCAGGCGCGCCAATTTGCGGCGGCTGATTCGGTTTTTGCAAACATCCAGAACTCCGATTATATAAATTTAATTAGATTAATCTAACTTGGTTTCCTGATTGATATTAAACTAATTCCAATGAATAAATCGGCAAAAAATTAGTTTAGTTTATAATAAAAAATAGCGGGCAAATAAACCCGCTATTTTCAAATTATATATTTTTAAAGGCGGCACTCGGAGTTGAACCGAGGATGAAGGATTTGCAGTCCTCTGCCTTAGCCACTTGGCTATGCCGCCATTTTAAACTCGCTATTATGCTAATAATGCCGAGACACAGAATCGAACTGTGGACACACGGATTTTCAGTCCGTTGCTCTACCGACTGAGCTATCTCGGCATTATTAAAAAACGGAGCGGACGGGTTTCGCACCCGCGATCTCCGGCTTGACAGGCCGGCATGTTAACTCCTCCACCACCGCTCCAATGAAAACCTTTTAAATTATTAATGGGCGCTACAGGGCTCGAACCTGTGACCCTCAGCTTGTAAGGCTGATGCTCTCCCAGCTGAGCTAAGCGCCCGTTTGTTTCTGGGTCCTTAATTTAAGGTAATCTCATTTTATCATAACTTGTTTTTTTTGTCAAGAACTTTTTTTATTTTTTAAAACTTTTTTGTTCTAACTTTTTAATAAGTTCTTTAAAGTTAAGTTTTCAAAATAACCTTGTTTTTAAGGTGAGATTATTATATCAAAACTAATTTTATTTGTCAACTAAAAAAACATACAAAAAAAACTAAAAATAATAAAAAAACCTGAATTAATATAAAAAAACGTAAATATTGTGAAAAAATAACATTTTACTTGAAATATCTTGGAAAAGATTCAGAATTTAAATTGTTCCGGATTGTCTTCTAATAATTATTATATTGTTATTACTTTTTTTGACTGCATCAATACTTCTATTATATCGTACATATTGGATATATAGCCGGTCTGTAATTTTTCCCGCATTTTCAGGTGGTTTAACGAAGCGCCGCAGCAAAGCAGCGAGACTCCGTCTCGTTCGAGCTCTTTTAGAGCCGATATTATTGACGAGCCTTCCGTGGCCAGCAACACGCCCTTGTTTATCAAAATTATTTCGGACGGTTTGGTGTCTTTTTCGGCCATTACATAGAAAAAAGACTTGATTAGCGATTGTGAAAGCTGGTTGTCTGTGTCGCCGAAATAATTTTTTGTAACAAGCAGACAGGATGAATCAAGCCTTATATCGATTGAAAATTTTTCCTCGATTACACTGGTGCTTTCTTTCAGAATATTAAAATAAAAACTTTCTGTTTCCAATTTATACTCGCAATCTTTTAATTAAATTTTATGCTTATTAATGAATTTAAGTTTTTGATGCCGCTTATTGAAAAAACTTTTATCTCGCCTATCGCAGCCAACGCCTCGAGCGATTTTTCAAGATCGCCAGTGAACTCGAATGCTTCGGAATTTTTCCAATCTTTTATCGTAATCATCTCATGCAAGATGTTTTGAAAAATATCGATCGCTTTTGCTGGCTTTAATGTATAAAAATATGACAATTTATTTTTATTGTCAATATTTTTTATTTTTTCGCATGCGGCTAATTTTTCCGTCACGGCTTTATCGTCTATTGAATCATTTGAAATGATTAAGTTTTCATTTAAATATCTGACTGAATAGTCCGGGAAATACTTTTTCAGCTTATTAATTGCATCATTGCCTAATTTTTCATTTGTTTTAAATGCCGCGGTGTAAATGCCGCAATTTTTTACGGACCCCTGAGTTTTATCGTTTAAAAATAGATAAATGCCGTTTTTGGCTTGATTTTTTATTTCGTTCAATGCGGCGTACAGGTCTGATTTTTCGTCAAGACTGACAGGGCCCGTCAATGTTTCAGCGAAAAACCCCGTGTTATTAAAATCATAGGCGGCGAATGAAAAAATATTTGAATCGGTTCCGGAAGCGTTAGTTTCGAACCCGGCGAATAACCTGTCGAGTTCCGGCTGTAAAACCGTACATTCAGCGCATTCTGATACTGCGATTTTTATCAGCTCCGGATTTTTTTCATCATAGTTAATGTCTATTAAAATATACTTAAGGCCTTTAAATAAATTTGTCATTCTCGCCTGAAATGATTCAAGGTTAAAGCTGATTTTAATCTGGCTGGCGCAGGTTTTTTCAATGATCCTGGTCTTTTGTAAAACCAGATTTTTTAAAATATCAAAGTTATTGGAAACGAATGTACGGTTGTTTATTACGCAAAAACATATGAAATTAGTGCTGTCATCCGGCGCGAAAGTGTAAATTTGTGTGTCGCCCTTTACCTGTTCTGCAATTATCGATTTTTTTAGCTTTAAAAAATAATCCAGTTTTGACACATTGCAGTTCGCGCTCAAAAGCCATAACGGCATATCCATGTCAGTATTTATAAAATACAGGTCCGCGTTTACGCTTATGAATTCGATAAATTTCTGGTATTTAAAGCCGGCGCCGATTCCGTTTAAAAACGATTTTTTAAATTGACTTATTTTTTCATTGAGCGATGTCTGTTCGAACCGAGCGTAAATCGGAGTTGACTGGAAATTAGTCATAAATTTTGAATTTAAAAATTTATCGACTGATTGACCGAGATTTTTAAACGATATAACAAGCTCGGAATTCTCAAGGTTAATTATTTCAATTTCAGAGGTTTTAGAAACCGCTTCGGTTATATTAATAAAACAAATAAAAATCGCAATTACCGCTAAAACCAATGCCTTGTAACATGAGTATCCTGAACCGGCATGATTGAATTTTATAAATTTCATATTCATTATTGTTCGCCTCCGTTATTGTCATTGCTGTCGTTATTGTTATTGCTGCCGCCGTTAAGGTCTGTTTCTTTTTCAATGCGGCCGTTAAAGGCATTTTTAGACTGCCATATATGGTAATATTCAGCCATTTGCGGCGCCAATTCAGGTATCATAGCGCATTTTAAATCGCATGCAAGCTTTATAAGCTCCTGGTTTTCGATATAATCAGCATAGCCGAAAACCAGCTCTATTAAAAATAAATTCGACGGATAAATTTTCAAGTATTTTTCTAATGCTGTTTCGGCGTTATTATAATCATTGGCGCTGAATTTTTTTAAAATATCGGCATACGCTCTGGCAGCTGAATAAAGCTCATCTGAACTTTTTACAGTTTCTTTGATTTCGCCGGTTTTTACATTCGCTTTCGCATTTTTAACCGCTTTTTTCAAATCTTTATTCTTGCCTTCGAGTTTTACTTCCGCAGTTAATTCTTGCACCTTGAATGTATTATAAAGGTTGGCATAAGTTACGGCGTATTTTTTTATCGATTCTGTAAGTTGTTTATTATCGCTTGAATAAAGCATATACATGTCGAGCGAGGATTCCAGTTCCTTTATGCTTTTTCCCTGTGTGCCGGCCGCGCCGAATATTGCGAGCAATGGTTCGTTGTAATCTTTTGAAGCGTAATATGCGCCGTCATAATAAAAATTACTGCGCGCCAGTTCCAGCATTTTTCTTGAAATTTCAAGTACGCTGTCCGGCCGTCCTATTTTTATAAGCGATTTCAGAGCCTCGAGCTTTATATTCGAAAAATAGTTATTGTCATAGTATTCCGGTTCGTCGGTTTTATAGTAATTGTTGTGGAAAAAAGCCTTGTAAATGTTAAATTCATCGGCAGATTTTCCTGCGGTTTCGATATCGTTCATAGCGCACAGGCAGTTTAACTTTATCAACCTCGCGTCGAAGTTTTCGTCGTCTAATGAAATTGCGTTTTCCGCGAATTTTAAACTTTCTTCGTAGTTCGCGCTTTCATACAGGCATCCGGCCAGGTATGCCGAATTTTCAGCCGTTACATCGCAGAACTGTTTATAAAACTCCAATAACTCGCCGGCTTTTTTCTTTTCATACGAAACTTTGCTTCCGGCTAATTTTATTATGATTTCCGGGCCCGGTTTGGTCGCCAGCGCCGATAATTTTTTCATAAGCGGTAAAATATTGCCGGCAAATGAAATTTCAGGCGGCGCTAAGTTGAAAATCAGGTCAGTCAGTTTTTGCAAATCATCTATGCTTATTACTTTTTCAGTTTTATTATCTTTGCCTGACAGATTGTCTGAAAGCATTTCGACGTATTTTAAATACTCTGCTTTATATGATATTTCAGTGGTTTTAAGGCTTTCTTGCTTGAATCCGTCTATTATTTTTTCGGTAAAGGCTATTTTTTGGCTAGCGGTAAAGCCGCCGTTCAAAAATTCCGCGGCCGTCTCTTTTAATTCAATTTCGCTTGAATGCTGGTAATTTTCAATTATAGTTCCGGCTTTTTCGGAATATATGAACTCATAATCCTTTGGTATTTTACCTTTATTTTCTTTTTTTATTTTTTGAGCCAGCGTATTCAAAATATTGAGGTATACTGCCGAATCGGCGCATTTTGAGTAATCGAGAACGGCCGGCGCTAATTCGCTTACCTTCGTGCTAGATTCTATAATATTTGAAAGAAGTTCTGCGGCTTCTTTTTTTGCGCCTGCCGCAAGAAATATTTTTGCGGCGTTTAATGAAATCTTAATATCGCCAGGATATCTTTTTAAAATATTTTCGGCAATTTCACAGGCATATTTACCGAACCCGGCTTCGGCGAATTTCAGGCCTATATCCGGAGCGCACAGATAGTAAGCCGGATTTGAATATTTGCCAAGCACGGAGTCGTAATATTTTAAGGATTTATCGTATAACCTGGCATAAAATAGTGAATCGGCGACTTTTCTTATAGTTTCGTTTGAACTGCTGTTTTTAAGAGCCATTTCGAAATATGCGTCAGCGGCTTTCGGCATTTTTTTCCGTTCGGCGATCACTCCGCACTCTATCAGATCATTCGTAATGCCGGCGATCGCGGAGCCTATTTTGCGGCTTTCAGAATTAATGACGCGTTTTTCGAGTAAATATAACAAGCCGTCATAATTTTCGACTTTTCTCAGGGTGTCTATCGAGAAGTTGACCATAAAATCAATGTATTTGCCGCATGATAATAGCTCTTTCGTAAGTTCGACGCAGGCCGCCGAATTATCTTCGGTTTTATAAATTTCAAATAAAAATTTGGCCGTCGAATATGAATTGCTTTCATTCGATTTCGCTGTCTGTTCGTAATCTTTTATATTTTTTTCGTATGCGCCGGTCCGCCGCCACAGGTAAATTATTTTTTTCATTCTTTCGGGTAAGATATAAACGGCTTCGCCCGAATTCAGGCTGCCTTCTATAAGCTCTGCCAGTATATCGGCTGATTTTTGATACTCGCCCTGCTTATAATAAACATCGGCAATTTCATATTTAATTTCATTTATGTTTCTGTTTCTTTCCGAGTCTGAATTTAACAGAAATTTGTTATAATGCTCGATTTTCAGATTTAACACTTCAAGGGCGATATCGTATACGCCTGAATTTATAAGTATTTTACTGAAATTATCCGCTGATGTTATATATTGCGAACTATAAGACGACTGTTCCGGCGGTACGAAATTATCGGCTATTTCCTTGAGATTGTTCATAATTAAGGATTTTGCATAATCGATATCGTTATTATCGACTGCGAGCTGGACGCAGAATTTATATGCCTCATCGATTCGGCTGTCTTTGGCTGCTTTTAAAATCTCGATGTATTTTGCGATTAATGTTTTGCATAATTGATAGTCGTGTTTTTTACGCGCGGCTTTCAAGAATTCGAAGAGGATATCCGCGTTTTTAGGGTCGATATCGTAAGCTTTTTTGTAATTTGCGATTGCGTTTTCGTAATCGGCGGTTTTTAGAGAGAACCTGGCGCAGATAAGCGCTTTATTTATAGGTTTCAATCGTGTTTCGTCAAGCGCGAAAATAAAATCCTTTATTTTAGTGTTCCGGGCTTTAGAAGCGGCTAATTCGCCGAGGCTGGACGCGAATGTTGCTTCACGCGGGTTGGCGTATATCAGTTCTTCGTATAGTTTAAGGGCTTCGTCGATTTTTGAGGTTTTTATCAAAAACCTGATTTTATTTTCCTGAAGGCTGACCTTTAAATCCTCGTATTTCCTGTTTTGGGAGATGTTTTTAATGCAGGTATCGATATAATTTAACGCGCTGTCGGTCCCTTCGAGTCTTGACTTGATGTCTGCCGTCTGGCTGTAATAGAATTTTCTTGCAGGCGCTTTTTTGATAAGCCCTTCGTAAATTAATGCTGCTTCCTTTAAATTGGCGGCTGCGGAAGCGGAATTGCAGACCATCAAAGCTTTTGCATATTCGTCGAGATAGTATGTTTCCTCGCTGAAATTTTCTGCGCGTAATTTCATTACCTTTAAATTATCGCCCGTCATATTGTGCTTTTTCATGAATTCTATCGCCGTGTCGTAATTTGAGCGGTCCTTAGGATTAAGTTCTATCGCTTTTAAATAAAGATTTTTGGCGAGGGCAAGTTCGTTAAGATTTTCGCAGGCTTGCGCCAGGTTTGATATTTCGTCTGATTTTTTGAATTTTTGGGCGGCCGTATTGACATATTCCAGGGCTTTTTCAGTAAGGTTATGATCCGTGAGAAGTTTTATGTATTCATGGTAAATTTTAAAGTTTTCAGGAAACTGCTTTATAGCGGTCTGGAATGAATTATCGATCATGTTCTTGAATTTATCGCGGCCGTATAACTCGAAAAGCCGCGCGCGCGACTCGGTTGCTTCGGTTTTTTCAGGCCTGTTATAACGCCAGTTATTGCGGCTGTAACGCTGTTCGTCGTTGTCATTACGGCCGTCATTTTCGTTCGCGCCGGAGTAATCGACATACCTTGATGCGTCAGCGTTTTTATTGTCGTCGCTTCCGCATATTACTGAAATATATTCAGGAATGGCGACTTCGGCCGACGCTTCGAGCTCGTAGAAACTCGCGAGTTCGCGCCCGAATATGAAATTATCAGAAGTTTTTTCTCGTCTTGTTTTTAATAATTCGAGCCCGGCCTGGTATTTGTAATAATCCCAGTAAATTGTTGCAAGATCAAGGTAATTGTCGTTATTTTCCGGGTCTATTTCTATAATTTTTTTGAAATAATCGTTGCCGGCTTCGAAATTTTTTGACTGGGCCAGTAAATCGCCTGCGGATATATACGCATTTTTATCCCACGGCGTGATTTCTATAATTTTGTCATAAATTTTAACCGCTTCATCGGTTTTCGCGAATGATTTTTTCAGTCCGGCAAGTTTGTTAAGCGCACTGACATCGGCTGAAACGATTTTACAATATTTATCGAATAACGTTTCGGCTTTTTCGAAATTCGAAACGAAGAAATAACATTCCGCCAGCAATTTTAATTTCAATGGTTTTAATGAACTTTCGTTTATTTCTTTTTCAAGTTTATCGATTTTTTCTCCGATTTTTGAATTTTTTGATATTGTCTCCAGATATTTATCGAAAAATGAGTTTGTGACGAAGTAATTGTCTTCGTAAAATTTTTCCAATATCAAAGGAGCGTCGCTTGGCATATTTGCGTATTTTTTATTTGCTACTTCGTTTTGTATTATGTTTTCCTTGACTTTCAATACGCTTAAATTGTAGGGCCCGATTTTTAATATGCCGTCAATTGCTTCGATTTTTTTGTTAAACGGCATTTCAACCCTGCCGATCATCGAGATATATTTATCCGTTACATAAGGATTATTAGGGAACTTGCGGTTTAATTCATAAAAGAAGTCATAGGTTTTTTTTATGTATTCTGCTTCGTAATTATTGTTTGAAGCATTATATATAGCTTCCATTGCGCCTGAAGCTTTTTCGAGTTTTTTTAAATCGCCTTCGATATATTGAGTTATGAACTTCATCGCATTTTCGAGATTTTCAACCGCGGATGCGCTTTTCCCGCGGCCTTCTATGTAGTAATTTGTTATTTTCCTTAACGCGCCCGCCAGATATACTGAGTCGGTGTATTCGCCCAGGAATTTTTTGTATGTTTTTAGTTCGTCGTCGGCCAGGCCGAGGCTGCCATAAAGGCCGCCGAGTTCTGTTAAAGCCGCGGCGCGGTTGGGAAATGCCGGATATTTTTCAATGAGTTCGTTATAGTAATAAATTGCGTTTTTACGGGAAATCAACTGTCTTAAAGCTATTCTCATGGCGTCGAATTTACCGCGCATAAATCGCTTGCTGTTTAAGCCGAATATTAAATTTGAAGTAAAGTCTTTGCAGCCTTCTTCGAATATTTTAAATGCGGCGTTTTTAAATATCATATAACGCTGGTCGATATAATATAAATTTGAAAAATTTGAAGCCAGTTCGTAATAAAGTTCTGCTTTCTGTTCGTCGGTGCCGGCCGCTGAAAATGAATCGATGAGTTCAGACATCGAAGCGAAATATTCTCCGAAGCGCCTCAAAAGCTTTGCGGCCGCCATACGGCTTTTAAGAGTTTTTTCGACCTGGACATATTGCTTCAAATATTTTTTGTATGGAAGTTCGTTTGGCTTTTGTATCGAAAGGCCCGTTAAAATAAATAATTCTTCAGGCGTAGCTTTGTTTTGTGAGGCTTTTTCGGTAAGTTCCCTGGTTTTAGCCTGGAACAGTCCGTTACTTGACAGAAAGTCATAATACGCAGTCACAAGCACTATCATTCTGTCGAAATTTGTCGCCGTATTTGAAATTTCAAGCGTATAAAGTTCGTCAAGTTTTTTTACGCATGTTTCCGTATTTACCTGATCGCCGAGCATTTTCAGGCAGATATCTATTTCGCTGTCGGCTATACAGGATTTTTTTATTTCCTTAATGTTTTTAAGTTTCTCTATAAGTTTTTCGCTTCTTGCGTATTGTTTTGTTTCTAAAAGGTAATTAATAGATTTTTTCAATATTTCCGAGTCATAGCGGGCAAAATTAAGGGCCATTTTTTCGTGAAATTCGATTTCAGCGCTTTGCATGTTAAATTTTTTATAGTAATTTTGAAGCGCGCCGAAGAAAACGGCAGCTTCCTTCTTTTGCTCCAGAAACATTTTATTTTCGGCAATTATCTTTTCAAAGCCTTTGTTATATAATTCTGCAGCCCTGGCGAAGTTAATTCTTGACAGCGCAAACTTAGCATAATCATTATATATTGAGATTGAGTCCGGATATTTTCCGAGCGCTTCCTCGTATATTTTTTCAGTCTCTTTAAAATTTCCAGTCGAATTAAGGGTTTCGGCATATAACAGCGCGCCGTCGACCGAGCCGGATTTTTTATAATTCTGTTCTGCAGCGTTTACCGCTTCCGCATAGTTATAAGTCATCAGGCTGTAACTGATTTCCTGAGCCGCGGTTTTGGCCTGAGCAAATGCAAAGGTCGTCGACGCTAATAAGCCCACTATTATGAATATCGCGCATATGTATACTTTAAAATTAAAATAATCTTTAGATTGTTTTAACTGATTTATTTTTTTAATTCCTGATTTCATTAGAAAGCACCTGCCTTTTGAATTGGGGTGTTATCGGTAGCAGCCTGTTTTTTTACTATCGAATAATCTATGTATTTTAAAGTGCGGTTGCCGGCGTGGTCTATGGCTTCGATTTCAGCTTTAAAATTTCCTGCCGCGTGCGAAACCGGTATTAAGTATCTTATTATTGAAAGATTTTGGGTGCGGTCGTATTTGGAGCTTGCCATGCCGCCGTCGGCGAATTTGGCTTTAATAGAGGCCGTATCGGCTGAGGCGTTAACGCTGATTATTATTTCCGCGCCGTTTTCAGCTTTGTCGGGAATGCATTTAGCATAAACTTGCGGCGGGGTCGAATCGATAGTGAAATTTTCGGCATAGTGGCTTTCGCGTCCGAATTTATCGATTATGATAATGTTGGCTGCGTATTGTCCGTCTTTTATATTGGCCGGTGCTGTAAAGCGCGCCACGAAAGCTTTTCTTGCATTGTCGAATGACGCGTCTAGCGGTTCGCCGAAAGGAAGCGATATTATTACTTTTTTTGAATCCGCTGGCGCTTTTACCAGGATTTCAGGATCGCCCGGTTTTATGCGGCGCGGCCTTAATATCGAACCCGGCACCGCTATGAATGAAGTATATTTAGTCACAAAGTTGAAGCGTTTTGAAAGTTTAATTATTTCCTTTTTTAATTTTTCGTTATCGCCGTTTTGTTCGATCATTTTGGTAAGGTAATTAACGCGCTCGCGGCCCCATAAGAGCGGTATATACCATGCATCTGAAGTTTTTGCCGGATCGCATGATATTTTTAAGTTTTCAGAGGCGTTATTTAACTTGTATGATACGGCGACATCGAATTTTTGATTGAATGCGCCGGATAATTTTCCCACCGAGTAACATTCCGATTCGGCGTTAATATTGGTTATATTTTTAGGATAAAGATCGGCTGCGTTTTCCGGTATGGTTTTAAAATTTAATTCCTTCAAAAAATTGCCTGACTGCGCTTTTGCCATTACATTGAAAAGGTCGGCGAGCTGTTCGTCGTTAAGCGCCGCGACTGGCCTGAATTCACCGCCGCCGGCGTTAGACAGCAGGCAAAGTTTCGTAGTATCGCAGTCGCTGCCGATGCCTACCGTCGAGAGTGTAACGGTGCCGTTAATGAAGTCGAGCTTCTTTATGCTGTCGGATATGGTCTTCTCAATGCCTTTCAAATTGCATAAAGTCGAGAACCGGCCGTCGCTTATCAGTATTATCATATAACTGCAATTTTTTTCATACGATGTTTTATTGTCTGCGCTTATTAATTCGAATGCGGTGTTTATAGCATTTTGAGGATTCGAGCCGCCGTAAGGCCTTAATTTATTTAATATCGTGCCGGTTTTTACCGCGAATGCCTCGCCTGCGGCCAGAAAATTCGAAAAAATATTTTTAGCGTCCGAGCTGAATAATATCACATTGCCGGCGGTGATATAGCTTAATGAATCGGTTTTGGCAAATAAATTTTTTAAAATATTAATTTTTTCGCCTGTCATTGAAGATGAAGTGTCTATAAGGAAAACTGCTTTTATGTTTTTGCGGTTTTTGATTTCACTTGTGTCAGCGGACTGAGTATTGGCAATTCCGGAAGCCTGCGGACGGAAGTTTGTCAAAAAATATATTTCCTGAGTATTTTCGTATTTTTCGGAATATGTTATGGCGGCGTTGGCGCCCGGCGTTTTTAGTTCATACGCTAGTTTAAAGTCGATTTTTTCAGAAAAATCGGTTGTATGGTATGAAAGCGCATATTTAAATTTATCGTCTTTTGAAAAAGTCAGGTTTTTAAAGTAAACTAAAGGGTCGGATATTTCGAAATCGGATTTTAAAACGACATCGATTGATAATTCGCGCGGATTTATTTCGAAATCGTTGTTGTGAAGCGGATAAGAGTATGAGTAAGAATTATTTAAAAGCGGCAGGTACTCGACATATTCAAGTTCAAGCCTTTTGGTGCCGAATGCCGGTATAGGGAAAATCTTTGCCCTGAAAACATTCGAGCCGGCATTTTCCAAAAGTCCAGGATCTTTTAGTTTAGCAACTATATCTTCATATAATTTTTTCGCTTTTACTTTTTCCATAATGACGCCGTTTATCTTAACTCCGTTATCCCAGGTGGCAAACGATACGATATTCGCGCCATACGGAAGCGGAAACAGGTATTCGCCTTCGAGGATGCGTTCGGTGTTGTTTTTGAAAATTTGAACGACTTTTGTTTTGACCATCTGGTTTTGTATTGTTATTACGACGTTTTCACTGCTGATTGTAACGCTTGGAACTGCGGAAGGCCTATTTATCGTTTTACTGGATTTTATATTTATAAAACCGGTGGCATCTGCTGTGCCTGGATAGAAAAGCGTAATGGATGCGATAAGGAAAATTAAGAATTTCAGGTGATAAACCGGCGGGGAACACTTTTGGCCGGAAATAAAGGAATCGGTAATTTTAATTTTCAATTTTTTCCCTCCGTGTACTTTATTTTCTTTGTTAATTAACTTAAATTGTTGCATTTTTTAATCATGTTTTTTATTCTATCATATATTAATTTTTAAGTCAAAAATTAAAAAAGTTTTTTTATTGCTTGGTTATTGATTAATCCGTAGTTTTTTTATATAATAAGAGGAACAGGCTAAAAATATTCTGATTGGCGAGACATTCGGCTGAATGTTAAGTTTTAAAAGCTGGTTTGATTAATTTATAGGACTGGAATATTATTTAAAAATTCAATTTTTTTATTTAATATAAAAAATTGCACGGAATTTAAAGTAAGACAAATGAAAATTTTTTAGTACGCCTGGGGGGAATATGATTTTTTTTAAAAATAAAAAGACAACTTTTAATTTACTGAATATATTTATAATTTTTTGTATGGCGCTGAACTTATTCGGCGGCTATGCATTTGCCGGCGCGGAGCCGGGCCGTGGGCAGTCTGACGGCAAAGTCATAATTCCATCCGGAATAAGCTCCAAGATATTCGAAAAGGGCGATAAATTACTCAAGGATGTTTGCGGCCGCTTATCTAAAATACCGGGTTGGGACATAAAGGTTTCATGCGGCCTGATTGACGCTCAAAACAGAATTTTTTGGGCGGTCGAAGGAAAGTTCGGTCACAAATGGCCGTTTAAGGATATCGACAAAGACCATGTATTGAAAGTTGAAACCGACGGTAATATTGCCATAGATTTTTTTCTCAACGAGGCGTCAACCCAAAATGATTTCGTGACTTATGAATTTAATGCGGACATTATCATAAGACTCGATGATATGATTTGCAGCCTGGCAAAATTTGCCGCCGGCATGGCTGCATCTGCCGCTATTGACTTTGCGGCCAATAATCTGATTGCCCTTCTTGAAAATATCGATTCCAAGCTTTTATCAGATGCACTGGCCAAAACTTGCTCTGAGTTTTCAAAAGCGTTATTTAACAAATCGTTTGGCGAATTGGCCGAAAATTTGAAGGATTTTGAAGAAAAAGGCGGGATTCATAAGGCTATTGTCGAAGGTATTAAAAACGGCAATATTTTTTCATTTTTAGTTTTTAACATAATAAATGTCGGCGCTCATCAGGGTGCCAATCTTGCCGGAGCGGCGCTCGGCAGCGTTATCGGTACGGCCCTTTTTCCGGGAGCTGGAACGATAATCGGCGGACTCGCAGCCAAAGCCTCTTCGCTTCTTATAACTAAATTCGTTATTAATAAAATCGGGTCAGAATGGCTTTTAAAACTTGAAATTGCAAAGTATATAAAAGTATCGCGCAAACTTAAGGAAACTCAGAGCGCTTATCTTTCCTTGAACGAAGAATATAAGAAACGGTTCGATAATATCAGCGGTAAATTAAAAGACGATCTCGGTACGAGCGAATATAAAAAATTTAACACTTTAATGTCGATTCTGAAATCAGATGATACCAGAGAAATAATATATTTAAAACCGATAATATCAGATTTGAAATTATTTATGGAGTCAAAAATATTAAACGGCGACGACTGGGTGACAAGCCGTAAATATTACCAGTTGAAGCAAGTTATATCGGCACGCGGGCTTGAAAAACAATTTGGTTATTAATCGATTTTTTATTGAATTTATTTTTAGCCGTTCGAAGAGCTTTTGAAACTGTTTTAGTATATTCTGATTTTCTAATTTTATTTGATTGTTTAGTGTTTTATGCAGTGTTACATTATTCCGTGCGGTAAATGTAAATACGTTTATTGTAATGATTATTGTTTTTTAGCTTTTAATTGATTTCCTTTTCTTTTTTATCCTGGAAATCCTGATTTCATTAAAAAAAGTCTTGTTTTTTCTTTTTTTTATGTTATAATAAGAATTTTATATAAGCTGGCATAACATAAAATTAAGGCCGGTGATACCGTGTCTATATTTGGGTTAAAATACTTGTAAATATTGCAATATAAAGAAAAATGGTGGTATGAAGTGCGTATAGTTAACAACAAATTGATATCTTTAATAAATTTTCTTGTGGACGCCACAAGTTTTAACATTGACACAAGAAAGGCGCTTGAAGCTTTAAATAAGAGGATTGAACAGGCCGGGAAATTTGCGATACGCCATAACTCGCATCCGGGCGGATTTTCACGTGAATTATATAAACGCAGAATATCCATCGCGGAAGCTTACATAAAAATAGCGCATGCCCTTGAATCTGATAAATATGAAGAAAGGCTGCTGGCTTTAAAGACTCTGATACAGCTTTCGCTGCACGCCAAAAATGTCGCCACTCCTCTAAACACTGCGCGAGTACAGATTGCGCTTATGAAAAAAGCGATCAAAAGAAAAGGCAATATGCGTGAGCAGCTGGAGCTTTTATCTGAATTTACCGTCGCGTCTTTCGGACAGTGGCCTGTTATTCGCCGGTTATTAAATGAAATGAACATGATACAGGTTCCCGAAACGGGTCAGGCGCTTCGCGAGCTGGAGCTGGGCTGGGATAATCATATTCATGACAGCACTTCTGAAGGAAGAAAAACGCCGGCTCAGGTTTTGCTCGATGCTTTTGTGAAGGGTATTTCGAGCGTTACGATTTCATATTACGATATTGTAGATCAGGTTATACGCGAGGCGATGGGCGCAGGCGAGATTCTCGGTATCGATGTACGTATCGGCCTTGAATTCAGCGTCGGTAAAAGCAAGAACCGCCGGCATTATACTTATCTTCCTCCAAAATTAAATACCGCCGATGAAATATTGGAATTTTTCAAAAAGAATAATAAGAATTTCGAGTCGTTTTTAGCCGGGCTCCGCAAGAATGCAGAGAATCGTAAAGTTACGCTCGAGACTATGATCAAGCATTTTAATGAAACTCATCTCATAAAGTTGAACTCCGGTTATGAGAAAGACAGCCTCCTTTATATGCAGCCGCTTCAGCTCGATGATTTGAAAAAAATCGTCATGAACGGGCAGTATTCGCGTATACATCTTGGTTCGCTTTTATTTAACAAACTTTTTGAGGTGACGCATAAGAGAGTATTGCATCTTAAAATGCAATATCAGGTCGCGCGTAATAAAAAAGAAATGGGTCTTATCTCGCAGTGGGAATTGGACCAGATTACGCAGCAATATGAAACGATGCGCAAATATTATGAAGAAATGAGTCCTGAGAGGCTTAAAGAAAAATTCCTTGAGGACCGCGCAATAATCGACTACGATTCAGTTTTTGGCGATGAAGAGGAAATATTCGCCGATATTACATTAAACGGCGGCGAAATCAAATTCATACATCCTCTCGAGGTCGGGCTGAAAACGGCTGTTGCTACAATAATCAAGCACTATAAGTACATTACCCGCGTCGAAACGTTTAATAATACAGATTCGGTCAAGCGTAATCCTAATGAGTTGATATTATTCAACCGGTTTGTCGAAATTATGAATAACAAGTCATTCAATGATTTGATGAAATTTCTCGATGAATGGGAAATTACGGATATAAAAAAAGAAGAGGCCGAGGCGGCTTTTAACCATTATCAAAAAAAATCCCTGATACCTGTCTGCGGAAGCGACGCTACTGGACGTGATCCTAAAATTCCAGGAATGGGGTTTATCAAGTCCAGGTCAATTCCGAAATCCATAAGAAAATGGTATATGAGCTCTCACTCTACGCTTCCTTCTCCTATAGCGAGTTTAATAATGGGCAAGGGCCAGCCGATTCCTGAGGATGAATGGTCGAAATTAGCCGACGATGAAAAACATATTATATTGATGGGCCGTTCGATGACGCGGCCTAAAAACCTTGTCGGCGATGAAAATGAAACGCAATTGATCAGCCCGAGCCGTTATTTTAAATATTTGAACCCTTTTATAAAAAACTTTTTCAGGTTTGGAATAGGTTTTTTGCCGGCGTATCTTACTTTCGCATTTTTGTATAATATAGCATCCGTCAGTCCGGCCTTTTCACAATACGGCGGCGCTAACGTCCACATAGTGTTCGGCCTGGTTTATACAGGCATCTGGTTTTTTATCACGTTTTTCAGAAATATACTTGTCGACCTTATTGCGGCCCATGGGCTTGACGCTAAATATTGGAGCTGGCATGATATAAATTTCGAAAATGCGTTTCAATCTCTTTTCTGGACCGGCTTTTCAGTTCCAATATTAAATTTCGTCAAAAACTGGTTTGACGGGTTCTGGCCGGCCGCGGGTATTTCATCCGTAACGCTTCTTGCCGTTCATGAGGTTGTTAAATTTTTCTTTTTATGTATATCGAACGGTCTTTATATAGTCACACATAACAGGATAAGAAATTTCGATCAAAAGGTAATACGCGCTAATTTTTTTAGAAGCATTATAGCATGGCCTTTCGCGACGATATTTTCGCCTATCGGCACCGCCATGGGAATTCCGAGTATTGTTCAAACCAAGTTCTGGTCGGATGTCATTGCGGGCTTTATTGAAGGCAGCGGTAAATTTACGCAGCGCGTCGTAATCCGTAAACGTGATTTGAATGAAATCCTTCCTCTTATATCGGCGCCTGAAAAGAATATCAGAATGGCCGCCGCGCTTGATATATTATATATATGGGCCAAACAGCAGCGCGGCAATACCTGCCTCGAGCAGATTTTATTGAATAAGAGCGTTTTTTATAAGAATATATTCAAAAAAGAAAATCCTGAAGAAGCCGAAAAGCAGGCGCAAAAGGCTAAACGGCTTTTTGACGATCTTTTTAATTTTTTCACCGAAGAAGGCTGCGCACTAAGCCTGAGCTATTTTATTCTCGAATATTACAGCAGCGAAGACGCTCTGATATTGAATAATATAGTCGGCAATCATTTTGAGCAATTCAAAGAATGGCTTTATGAGATTCAGGCTGTGTTAAAAAAATACGAATAGAACACCATATTTATTTTCTTGACAATATTGAATGTTTTTTATATAATGTGGACATAAAAATATTTTTTTCGGCTTGTTTTATTGCCGGAGTTTTTGGTGTACATTCCTTCATAAGCGTTTCATGGATGGAGACGTTTTAATAAGTTTAATTTAAGGAGGAAGTCATCTTGACTCAAAAAATTTCTTTTCTATTTAAAATTACTTCAGTATTTTCAATCCTATATTTTTTTTCTGGCGCTAATCTTCCGTTCTGGACTTTATGGTTTCAGCTCGGAACTTTTATAATCCTCGATTGGCATTATAAAAATAACTCGATGCAGCCCGAGAAGATTTCTAAAGAAACAACTAACGGCAATTTTTTTGCGTATAAAAAATATTTAAAGTCGATTAATCTGGCTCTTTATATATTTATATTTTCGGCCTGCCTGATTTCGCTGTTCGCTGCGCCGTCGTTTTCTTACCAGGAAGATATAAAAATCGCAGGACTTGAAAATATAAAGCCGTTTTCAGCCGAATCTAATTTTATGTCTCTTGAAGGTTATGTAATTTCATATTGCCGTATTAATTACGGCGTTGAAATATCGCGCGGCGAGGCGAGAAAATACATAAAAGCGTCGAAAAAAAATAATGCCGGCGGTTCGTCAATCGAACCTGCTGCTTTAAATGTCAGTACAACATCAGAGCAAGTTACTGAGCTGGCCGCGGCAAGTGCTCCGGCAGTCGAACATTCTTCCGGTGTTATATATGTCCAGCAGGAAAATAATAAAACGTTTAAGCCGCTTGAAAATAATTCGTTAACGGCTGAAAATGAAAAACAGGCCAAAAAGGTTTTAATATTTCCGTTTAAAAATAAAACCGGCAATAAAAACGCTAATTCATTAGTGAATAAAAGGCTTAATAATTATTTCAAGAGCCGCGGCATGAAACCGCTGCCGGTTAAAAATGCAGAACTTTTGCTCCGGAATGTAAGTGAAATTAAATGCTATCCGGTGAACCAGCCCGGCGTTATAAAAGCGGTAGCCGTTAAAAATAAGATAAAACTGGATCCCGCAAAAATGAGCGAAGACGAGATGAATGCTCTTGCGAAAAAAATGGGCGCCGATTATATAATTACAGGCGAAATAGCTAAATTCGATAAATTCAGAAATGTCGGCGTTTATGGAAATGTAGTATTAAAAACTAAAGTCTATGACGCCGCATCTAATTCATTCAATTATAAAAACAGCGTTAATACTATTAAAAAGTTAAATTTACCGACCGGATATAAATTTGACAGCGTTATGGATAATGCGTCAAAAAATGCGATTAACGAGCTTTTTAACAACTTTTAAATTTAGCGATTTTATGTTACAAGGAAGGTACGAAAATGACTAAAAAAAATTCGATATTAATTATGCTGGGCTTATTTTTATCATATCAGCCTGTTTGGGCGTCTGAGCCTGTGCAAACTATTTCATCCGGCAGCGTAAAAACGGCCGAAGTGAAAATTGTCCATGAAAATAAGCTGCCTGCAGTCAATTCCGAAATTAAATCTGAAGCTTCAAAAGCGGCGGTAGCGGTATCAGCGGCAGCCGAAAAAAGTGCTTCACCTGAAACAAAAAAAACAGATATAAAACATATTGAACATGCTGTTACGCCAGAAGCGAAAAAAGAAACTCCGGTTGAAATCAAAGCTACCGGCGAGGTTAAATTGGAATCTAATCATAAGGCAGCAAATACGGGTGTTCAGCATTTACAGGGAACTGTTAAATCAGCTCCGGATTCAAAAAAAATAAATACGGTAAAAAAAGAAAAGAAAAGCCGTGTCAAAAAACATCATTCGATAACCGGGCATGCTAAAAAATCAAGAAAAAGCAAAAATAAAAAATCAGAATATGCAGCCGATAACATTCAAAAACTTGAAAAAGCTCAAAACGGTCAGATTGAAGTGATGCCGGCAGCGGACGAAAAAATAACGGTTATTAAGGTTAAGTCTGATTCAGGATTGACAAGTGAATATCGTATTGCTGATTTTGACGCTTCGAATGGGAAAGATATGGGCGTTTTTATTGAATGGCTTAATAAAGTAAATCCGTCCGGTAATTATCAGATGATTATAAAGGAAAAATAAACCATTGCGGGCTAAGAATAAAATAGTCATGACAAAGTTATAATAAAAAAGCTGTTTTAAAAGTATTTTTAAAGCAGCTTTTTTATTTTATCAGGATTTTTTTATGAGGTTTTAATTATATTATTTTCTGCCGGTTTGCCTTCAGTCAGATATTTTTCTATTGTTTTCTTTAACAATTTAAAATCTATGGGTTTTAATAGGAAATCATCCATGCCAGCGGCAAAGCATTTTTCTTTTTCTGAATTTAATATTCCGGCGGTTAAAGCAATTATTGGAGTACGCGTAAAGTTATTTTGTTTTTCGATAGCGCGTATTTGCGCCGCCGCTTCGAGTCCGTTTATATTTGGCATTTGGATATCCATAAATATGATTTCCGGCTTATTCTTTTTAAAATTTTCAAGTGTTTCCAGGCCGTCGGCAGCTTCAAATATAGTGATACCGGGGATAAGTTTTAAAATGAAGGTTTTAATTAATAACATATTCAAATGAGTGTCTTCGGCTATAAGTATTGTCTTAGCTCTTTCCGTTTTGTCAGATGTTTGACCGACTATAGTATTTTCAGTGGTGCAGGTGTCAGTTTTTAAGTATTCGTTTTTTTCTGAAATTTCATCATAAAATTTCTTTTTTAATGAAAATGAAAATTCGCTGCCTTTTCCATAGGTGCTTGTTAATTTTAATGTACTTCCCATTTTTTCCAATAATTTATTCGAGATAACAAGACCGAGTCCGGTGCCGCCGAATTTTCTGGTGATGGATGTATCGGCCTGTGAAAATGCTTTGAATAATTTTGTTTGCTGTTGCGGTGTTATTCCGATCCCGGTATCTTTAACCGAGAACATAAATTCCCCGATTGAAGCTTGATTATCGGTTTCAGGGTGTTTATTAAATTTTACGGCAAGTTCTATTTTGCCTTTATCCGTGAATTTTATGGCATTGCTCAGGAGATTTGACAGTATCTGCCTGAGCCAGCCCGGAGTCAGAAGATAATTGCCGGCGCTGATATATTGCGTTACAAGAGACTTATTAATAAGAAGGCTCTGGCATAGGTAAAATTTTTCAGGCTTAATTTCGTTATTTGAAATATTGCTCGATGATGAAAGGATTTGAATGTCGCCTTCGATGCCGTTTGAGTATTTCTGGGCGAATTCACTTAATTTTTCCAGGTTGTGATAAATACAGTGCCGGCAGTCTATCGGCAGCGTAATAATACTTACGTCGCCTAATTTTTCGTGTTCAATAACGTTCAGAGCTTCCTGATAGTAATTTCCGCATACCGCAATAAATAACTTAGTTTTCATTTTTTATACGTTCCCCATTTATTGACGGCCTCGGAAATTGCGAGTAAAGTCTCGGATTTCACTTGATATGGAATTTCGCCGTGGCAGTCTGAAATTATCAGACCGCCGCCGGAAGCTGCCATTTCAATTATGGTTTTGACGGTTGTTTCTGCCTCGCCTTCGGACCAGTTAACCATTTCAATGCCGTTTAAATTTCCGATTAGGCTTAATCTGCCGGCGCATATATTTTTTGCGTCTTTCATGTTTTCAGCCTGGCTTATGCTTATTGCCAGAGTTCCTGTTTCGGCAATTTTATCGGCGACCGGCAGCGCAAGGCCCGATGCTAAATGAGTTGCGGTCGGCCCTTTTATTTGAGGTATGACATTTTTTGCGATTTTAAATCCGGTTTTTATATATAGTTCACGCGGTATAATTGTCGGTGATGAAACTGGATCGAAGTAACAAATCGCGGTTGCGCCTGATGCGAGCTGCGCGTTCGCCCATTCGACGCAAAATTCAGTGTTTTTTTTCATTAACTCATCGAATAATACAGGCTGTTCATAAATTAATTCTATGTATTTGTCGAAGCCAAGCTGCATTACAGGGAGCGAGAATGGCGACATTACCACTCCGATTATCGGCGCGTCATTATTTGTATTATTTTTAAGCTGCCTTATTGTTTCTAATACTTTTAAAAGACAGGCCGAGTCGTTTATTTTAGGCGGAGTGAACGCGCTTATTTGAGCTGCGTTTTTTATTAACGGCTCACCTGAATTCGGCGGACAGCAATCTCCAAAAATTACCTCGCCGCCGCAGGCTTCGACTTCTATCGCAGCGTAATAAAATGAGTAATAGCAGTCGTTCGCATACTTTTTTTTCATGTATTGCTGTGTTTTAACGACATTATCAGGATTCGCGAAGTAATTTTTTACATTCAAGTCCATTTCTTTTGCGCCGTATAAAGAAAGCAGAAGAAATAACGGGACTCTGTCAGGTTCTTTGTGGCTGAGTGCGGTCAATACTCTTTCAAGCGATGTTATTTCTTGGTTCATTATACTTTTCCTCCAGAATCCAGCGGTTGATAATTTTGATAGCATCGGATGCGTTATGGCCGGCTGAGTCTGCGCCTACTTCCTGCCATAGTTTTTGGTCAAGGCGAAACGGCGCGCCGCCTGCAAGGATTTTAATATTTAGATTTTTTTCTGATAATTTTTCTTTGATAGTTTTTATTTTTAGCGCTGACGGGTACATTAAAACGGAAATTAGCAATATCTTAATGTTATCCCGGATGACATTTTCAATAATTTTTTCAGATGTTATTCCATGGCCGTAATCAATAATATTGAAACCGCAGGATTGTAAAATGGATTTAACGATTTTTTTTCCGAGTGTATGATGGTCCTCTAATGTAACTATGGCAATTTTAAAAGGATTATCGTTTTTATTATTAATGCCGGGAAGTATTTTATTGACAAATTCTTCGCATATCTGGCTGCTCAGATAGACCTGTGACAACGAAAATTTACCGTTATCCCAGTTGTTCCCGATTTCTTCCAGGACGCTGACAATTATATCATCTATAAATTTTGAAGGGCCGTTTTGACGGATGTATTCTTCGAATAAATGATAGGCCTGAGTTTTTTCATAATTGATGAGAGCTTGCATAAATTCGGCCTTAAAATTATTAACATCCATAAAAAAGAACCTCCGGAAAAATAATAAAATCATTCCATGAATAAATAACAAAATTTTAACATTTTTTTTAAAAATAATAAAGATTTTTGAAGTTTTTTCTTTAAAATA
>JASDSY010000007.1:0-5289 GCA_041441465.1 Candidatus Wallbacteria bacterium | reverse complement strand
GTTGATGTTTCTATTCTGCCATTATTGCGGGACCGCGTCCAGAAAGCCGTCCTGGTTTTCAGGCACATATTCTCAGCGGCTCCCGCCATTCCAGGCTCCGCCGCTTCCGAAATGTTTCAAAATAACGGCCGCGGTGATTGCTGCGATTGCCTTTATGCGGCCGGTTGCAAATATCCATATTCTTTATTTTGACGGCTATTAACGTATAGAGTTAAGTGATCATTATAAAATAAAAAGAACATAATTTGATTATATTGGTTATATGAAAAAGATCATATAAAAAAGGTATTATTTAAATATTGATGTTATAAATAGTTTTAAAATTATTCCGATAAAGAAGCGATAGTGTAACAAATATTTAGTGCAGTAAGTTAATTAATAGTAACTTTCAGGCCGGCCTGTATTTTTATGTCCGTATGTCGTGCGGTGCGTAAAAAACGGCAAATATTTTTAAATGTGATAAATAAAATCAAAAGGTTGCCGATATTGAAGAAGAAAAAATAATAAAGCAGCTATTTTGTAATCATTTTATAAATTTTTTATAGTCACTATAAGGAGGAGTTTATGGTAAGTTACAAATTGCAAAGATTGGTACTTGTGCTTACTTTGTTCATTTCAACCGCATTTCTTTACGGCTGCAACAGCAGCACCTCGTCAAGTTCTTCAGACTCGACTTTGAGGTTCGAAGTAAGAGATGTTACTACAAAAGCGGCTCTTGATGATGCTACTATTATGGTAAGCGGTCCTGATCCGACGAATGCCGGCGGAGCTGTTTCGATATTAAGGCAGATAACGACGGATTCAAGAGGAAAAGCCACGGCAGACGGTCTTCCGGCTGAACGCCGCTATACGGTTACCGTATCCAAGGAAGGTTATCAGGCTCCAAGCACTGCTAATGCCAACACGCAGCCGCAGTTTATTCCTGATATAACTCAGGGGCTTGTTACAGAACAGGGAAAATCGTATGATGTAGTATGTTACATGATAAAGGCAAATTCGCCGACAACCGGAACAATAAAAGGATATGTTAAAAACCGCGTTACAGGCGAACCGATTTCAAACGCTACAGTATTTGTCGCGCCTTCAGGATTGCCTTCGATTATTGACACTACCGATAAAACTTCGAAACCGGGTTATTATGAACTCACCAACGTTCCTTCAGGCACTCAGACATTAAGTTATACCGTGCCCGGCATTACATCAGCGTCATCGACCGGCATTTCAGTTACAATTCCGGCAAACGGCACAGTGGACTATGATATCATGGTTGATCCGACAACAGGCAAAATTAAAGGATATGTATTGGCTTCGGCAAATGAAACACTGCCTCCTGGTAATTATGTTGTTCAAGTATTAAGAAACGGTACGGATGTTGTAGCCTCTGCGACTTTTGACATAACAAACTCAGGCGCTTCAGGTTCTACAAGCTCTCAGTCAAAAGAGTATACAGTTGAAAACGTTCCGGTAATTCTGCCGGGTTCGACAGCTACATACACTGTAAAGGTAATTACTGATGTCGCTCACATGGTAAACCCTGCGGCCGGCGTTTCGGGTATAGTGCTTCGCGGCAGCAGCCAGGAGCTTGCGATCGCGCCGATTACGGTAATGCCTGAAAAAGGAAGCGTGCTCGTGACATTGTATCACCCGCCGATATTGACGACAAACGTACTCGCTGAAACCGAGTCAGGTCTTACGACAATGGCTCCGCAGGCTACAATTACAGTAGAGGGCGCGCTTGTTGAAACCGTGTTCGTAAATGAAGGACCGACAAGATTCTATCGTTACAGAGTTAATAACGTCCCGGTCGGCAAGAGAACTTTAATAATCGGCTTCCCTAACCATAAAGTTGATAACGCGACCGTATCGGCAGTTAAGGATATTGAAACTCAGGTTCTCTTCACATTGACCGAATCAAGCAGCGGCGGCGCGGCTAAGATAGAATAGCGATTTGATAATGACAGCTGACGTTAATGAATTGAATTTAAATCAATTTTTAACGCAGCTATCAAGAAAGTGAAAAATTGTCCGATGTATAACCAAAAGCACATAATGATATTGACTCTCAGTAGTAAGGTGGTTGAAGGAGTAAGGATATGAAACCAAACAAAAATAAAATCATAGCATTGATCTCAGCGATAATAGTTTTAACCACCACATTTGTATCAACAGCAAATGCTGGTTCGGCAGGCGGCGCGGCCGCATATCTTAAAATGGGCGTTTCGGCAAGGGCGCTTGGTATGGGCGAGGCGTTTACCGCGGTTGCGGATGACGCGTCAGCCACTTATTATAACCCTGCCGGCCTCGGCGGATTAAAGAAACGCGAATTCACGACTATGCACGCTATGCTTAAGCTCGACCGTAAGTTCGATTTCGCTAACTATGTTCTGCCTGATCCGAAAAGAAACGGCACATGGGGTTTTTCATGGACAAAGTTCGGCGTTGACGAAATACCTGAAACACAGGTTGACGCGGCCGGAAACCCTGTATTAGACGCTAACGGCAACGTAAAAATATTCAGCTACTTCTCGGATTCTGAAAATAATTACACCTTAAGCTACGGCAAACAGCGTACCGATAAAGTACGCCTCGGCGCTAACATCAAATACCTTACTCATTCGTTATTCGATAAGAGCGCGAACGGTATTGGAATGGATTTTGGTTACCATATAACTTCGGATGAAAAAACTTCGTTCGGTGTTGCGGTTAAAAACGTAGGAGCTAAGCTTAAATGGAACACTGAAGGTAATACGGTTGATTCAGTTCCGGTAACTACAGTCCTTGGCGCCGCTTATAAATATAACCCTAAAGTATTGACGGCCGTTGATTTTGAAAAAACAGGCAATGAAGACATAAAGGTTAAGCTTGGCGTAGAAGGTAAAGTAACCGAGAAAATCGCACTCCGCGGCGGCGTTAATAACAAAAAATTCTCCATAGGCGCCGGCTTTACAGAAAAAGAATGGCACTTCGATTATGCGTTCTACGACGAGGAACTTGGTGCTAACCAGAGAATTTCCGCCGGCAGACGCTTCTAAGAAGTTCCCGACAGTAAATCGAAAATTGCAATTTAATATAAACTTCATAAACAAAATACGCGTTGTGTAAAAGAAAACAGCGCGTATTTTACTTTTTTTATTTTTCTCTTTTTTTAATTTTTATTTTTATAACGCTTGAAAAAAATTTTTTTTTCAAGTATAATTGGATTGATTAAGTGTGCTAATTTTTAACCGCTTAATGCTTTTGACGGAGGATATGTTAATGATGAGAAAGACTATTGATAAAGCAAAAGAAGTCGTAGAATTTATAAAAAGGCTTGACAGCGATTCTGAGGACGAAATATTTAAAGCCAGTTTAAATCTTGAAAAATCAGGTTTATACTTTTTAAAAACATTTCTTGAAAATTATGATGAATTTAACAAAAAACAGGCATCAAAATCTTTTCAGATAATTCTTTCGATGAAGATCGATCTCGACTCTAAAAAAGAGGCTAAGTACATCGATCAGATAATTAAAAATATCGTAATACGTTTCAATAATGAAGCCGATTCGAATATGCTTTCCGTATGGCTGTCCGTTCTCGGCCGCCTCGGTAATATGCATACAATCCCTGTAATAGCTAAAGCGCTGCTTTCGAATGATAAGAGAGTGCGCGCGAACGCTGTCGAGGCGCTTGGCAAAATAGGCGGCGAACAGGTGAAGGAGCTTCTGGTGCCGTACTTAAAGGACAGCTCGAACCGTGTTAAAGCTAACACAGCAATCGCTTTATGGGAATACGGCGAATTGCGCGAAGCAGTGCGCCAGGCTTTTAACGAAATGGTCAGGGACAAGGATAAATGGATGAAAGCTTCCGCTTTTTACGCTTTCGGCGAGATAAAGGCCGAGGAGTTCTTGCAGACGCTTATCGGGTCGCTCGATGATAATGATGAAGATGTATGCCGTAACGCGTTTTTGGCGCTTGTCAGCTATGCCGAGCAATACTCCGACCTTGACGGCATGGAGACAAAGGCTGTAAAAACGCCTAAAAAGAAATAATGCGTTTTAAAAAGTTTTAAGTCAATAAATTAGTCAATAAAAAAAGTAATTATATATTGTTTTTTAATAAATGAATATCTGGAGGTTTGAATTATGACAATTAAGCGTTGGTCAAAACAGGAAATAAAGTTTTTAACCGATAATTATTCTAAAATGACAAATCTGGAATTGGCTGAGAAACTTGACGTCGCGGTTGACGTGATTCAAAGGAAGCTTATTAATCTTAATATTTTGAGGCACGGCCAAAAAAAATGGACCCGCGATGAAGAAATTTTTTTAAGTGAAAATTATAAAAAAATGAAAGATAAGGAACTTGCCGCAAAATTTAACGTAAGTGAAATTTCGATTAAAAGGAAATTATTCAGGCTTAATTTGAAAAGAAATCTTCGCGCCTTAAAAAGAAAAAAGACAAATGCTGAAACTAACGCGGTTTCTGTTCAAACCCCGGATATTGTTAAAACCAGAAAACCTTTCGATAAAAATATTTCATCAAATATTTCCGAAGTCGGAATTAAAACGTATAATTCACTCAAAACAAGAGAAAAAAATACAGCTCTTAACGCTCATCAGACTGATCACGAAAAAATCATAAAAATAGAAAAACACGCAAACGGCGGACATGGTCTTGAAAAAGATACTTCGGCCGGTTCTTCCGCGCCTAAAGTAATCCAAATAGTCGAATCCTCAAACGGCAGCCACGAAAAAAGCAATACCGCGCATTCTAAGGCGCAGCCGAAATCTTCGGCCGAACACGGGCATACTCCCGGCGCTTCAGAAAAATTATATGACCCTTCAAAAACATATGAAGTCGGCGATGTAATATTTCACTCAAAATGGGAAGACCGCGGTAAGGTTGTTAAAACTATTAAAACAGCCGGCGGGAATCGCGCGATTGTCGTTCATTTTCATAAAAGCGGCGAAAGGACATTGATCGTCGGCCATACGCCTGCTAAATCGAATGAATAATTCAATCACGATGCTTATAGGCCTTTACTTGAAAATGCCGAATTTATAAATTTAAAGGTAATTTTTGAGCGCGGCCAGGCCCCGGCGGAACTCGAGCGGATAATAAGGCCGCTTATGAAAAAAGAAATTTTTCAGGGTTCTTGCATGCCGAATTGGCTTTCAGGTTTTCGGCCAAAAAAGGTGTTTGTGAAAATTTATCGATATAGTGGCTGTACGATTCGATTTTAAGAAGATTGATCAAAAAGTCTGTGCCGAACAGAAGTTTTTTATAAATTCTTTCCTTGAGCTCGATAT
>JASDSY010000006.1:27911-32434 GCA_041441465.1 Candidatus Wallbacteria bacterium | reverse complement strand
TAATTTTATTTGAGCTGAAATATTATCCATAAAACACCTTTTAATTTTTAAAAATCCATATCCGAGTATTTCGTGTAAATTTTATACTGTTTTTATTGTTTAAATAATTTAGAAGAATAAATATACTTTTTAATGCCTTCAAAAATGATTTTGGCCAATTCATCTTTATAATCAGTTGATAGCAAAAGTTTTTCATCATCAGCATTGCTTAAAAATCCTGTTTCAATAACAATGCCCGGAATTACAGTTTCAGAAAGCAATGAAAGTGAGGTTTCTCGGAATTTTCTAACTTTTATTTTCGCGTTTTTCCTCATTGCTTCATTTATGCAATCCGCGATTTTCTGCGATTCTTCTGTTTTCTTAAAAGAGTCGATTGTCTTTAATATAGCTTCGACATCATTTTCCACTTTGCTTCGTAAAACACTTTTATTTAGTACCATTTCAGAAGTTCCCATTGAAATTAAATAACCAGGCGCCGCTGAATTGCCCGACCCGTTATAAAATACTCCTACTCCTGCCGCCTGTGTGCTTTGTGAAGTGCCGGCATGCAGAGATATTAAAAGCCCGGCGCCATAAGAGTTAGCAACACTTACACGGTTTTCATAAGGCATATAATAATCGCCCATTCTTATTAATACTGATTTTATAGGTGTTTTATCAAATAATTCTTTCAAACGGCGTGCCAGATCAAGAGTTAAATCTTTTTCTTTCAAATTATTAGGCGAAACAACTCCGAAATCTTCTCCGCCGTGGCCGGGATCAATAGCTATTATAAGTTTTAAGTTTTCAAGCTCTTTTTTTAATTCTATTTCATAATTAATATTTTCTTTCTTTGGCACTCCGCCGGCAATAATATTCGAAGGTGTTAAAGTTACTTCCGCTGTTTTTTTAGCAGGCAGAATAGATATTTCAACTGTGTTATTATCAGCTGAACCATTAGAGGCGGTTTTTATTGTTACCGAGGCAGTTTCAGAAGGCGCAGAAATTTCGCTTATTCTATTTTCAATAAACTTAGCGTTAAAATTAATTTTTAAAATATTATCCTGAACCGAATGCGCC
Source organism: Candidatus Wallbacteria bacterium (assembly GCA_041441465.1). Lineage (GTDB taxonomy): Bacteria > Muiribacteriota > UBA9980 > UBA9980 > UBA9980 > JASDSY01. Next base: position 31,375 of record JASDSY010000006.1, on the reverse strand, counting down.
ACCTCGAAAGTGTCATTCGCTGAAAGTACCATAATTTTTCGTGTTTTTTGAATTTTATCAGCTTCATTCAACTTGATTGAATTTATTATCGAGTCAGAAATCTTTACAGTTTGTTCTGATATCTTAGAATCAGGCGTCATAACAATAATTTCAATTGATTTTTTATCTCCGCTCTGAATAACTTTAAAGTTAGAATTTTCCGGTTTCTTGTTAAAAGCTATATCGAGTTCGAAAGTATTCTTTCCTCTTTTATATTTTATGTTTTCCAGAACGAATTCTGAAACGCTTTTTTCTTTTTTTAACTCGGCTTCGGTGGTGGCAGAAATTTTAGCGGCCGCTGCCGGTTCTTCTTTTTTATCTTTAATATCTTTAGGGTTATCTTCAGGTTCGTCAGTTTCTTCGTCTTCGGTATCGGCTTTTTTTACTTTATAAATTTCAGAAACCATTTCCAAAGGCAATTTTACATCATCATCAACCTTGATAATCGGCGATTTCGATTTATAAAAATTGGTGCCAGATATTATCACACGCTTATCCACTGCAAACTTAAACTCACGGCCTGAAGAACGGTCCTTGAAGGAATAAATTTTTGAGGCATCGGAATATTTGACACTTAATTTTATTTTTGAGGCAAGTTTTTTCAAAGATATATAATTTTGCCCGCCGACATTAGTAACTTCGATCTCGTTATCTTCGATCAAAACAGTCGAATCAGCCGCATAACAATTATTATTAACATTCATTGTCATAAACAATAATAATAAAATGCCAGCAATCGACATATATATAATAACACTTAAAGAATAATTATTTTTCTTAATAATTTTCATTGCCACCTCAAACAAAAATAAGTACGCCTGAAATATCAAACATACTTATTCATTACTTAATTTTTTATTTAATAAAAAAATTCAATTTCATAATAATTATATCACTTTTCATAAATAACATTTTTTTTGGACATTATAGCATAAAAAAAAATAGAAGTAAACAAAATCAATTATTTACTTCTATTTTTTTAACTATATTATTTTTTTAACTATATTATTTCTTTTCTTCAGCTTTTTTTTCATCAACAAGCGGTTTAATGCTCTGAAGGATGTCTGTAACATCTTTTTCATATTTCTTTTCAGCTTCCGGTGAAGCGGCATAATAAACGAGCATAAATTTATTTGCCGGAGTTTGAATCATAGCCAGGCTGACAGAATATTTTCCGTCGGCGCTTTTGCAATCTTCGCAGTAGGTTTTCATGCCGTTAAGCTCAATTTCAGTTGTTTTTTCGGTTTTTAATTCGCCAAATTGTTTTTCAAGCTCTTTAGTGGAAGATTCAATAGTCGCTACGAGATCCTCGCCTTTAACGATTGAAAATATCAATATTAAATCGTCAGCTGCAGTTTCGCCTTTAACTTCCGCATGCAATTCATCACCTTTTGGCTCTACTTTCCAGGTGTCGGGAATAGTAATTTCAACTTTAGCTTCCTCATGAGGAAAAACTGCTGCGAATGCATTGCCGAATGTAAGCGATATTGCCATTACAAGTACTACTAATACAACTAACTTTTTCATTAAATTCTCCTTAATTTTCAGACGCTTTTTTTTCTGCGCCACTTTTTTGAAATTAATTTTACCATTGAATATCTTTTTTGTCAAGTATACCATGTAAATACACCTTAATATTTCGCATGACCCAGCCTGCGGTATTAAATTAATTTATATTCAATATCAACATATTTACACTTGATTTTAAAATATAAAATTTCAAATGTTTTTAAAGAGTCAAGAAACTATTCAAAAGTCAAGATTTTATGTCTGGAAATAAGTCAAATTAGGTTTTATAGAATATAGAAACTTAAATTGAATAAAAAAGAGCCGGCCTAATTTACATTTTGGCCAGCTCTTAAATACAGTTTTTTATTTAATATCAGGTTTTATTAATTATTTGCCTTCGCCGGTAGCTCCTGAAGCATTAGCGTATTCAGTATAGTATTGCTTGTACTGAGCAAGCGCTTCCTGGCCTTCGGTAGTTTCACCTTTTCCTTCAGCTAAATACTGTGAGTATGATTTATAAGCCGAAACCATCTTGTCGTATGTCGACTGGACATCGCCTGAACCGGAAACCGAGGTGCCGGCTGACGCGGTTGAAACTTGTACGTTATTATAAGCAGGCGGAGGTGCTATCTGTTCCGAAAAAATTACCTGGTTTGTCGAAGCATTAACGCCGGCAACATTGTAATTTGATTTAGCGCGGCTTCTAATTTTATTAACAATGATATTACCGACAAACGAACCTACCATGCCGCCGATCATTGTTCCAATACCAGGCATTAACATCGAACCAAGCGCAGCGCCGATTGTCGAACCCGCTGCTGAACCGATCAATGCCACTTTATCAATTGACGCGATAGCTTTTTTGAATGACGGAACCTGTCCTGAAGCAAGATCGTTACCCATGCTCGAACCGATCTGGCCGCCGAACTGGCTGAAGAGAGCAGGCATAAAAGCGCCGAGAACCGGGCCGACAACAGGAATTGTCGAACCGAGCAATGAGCCTACTACGCTGCCCGCCGCTGAACCAAGGCCCGAACCTACAAATGAGCCTGCGAATTCGCCTGTCGCCAGATGTCCAACCGCTTTACCTATCGATATAGATTCACCGTTTTTTACCTGTTCTAAAACTTTAAAACCTACTGTCAAACCTGCTGAAACGGCGAGGTTTTTAACTGAAAAACTTGATTTTAAAGCATCTTTACCTGCGCCCAGGGCAACGCTTAATTTTGAAGGAGTCTGCGGAGCCTGCGGAACCGGAAGATCAGCTTTCTGGGAAGCTTTTTCAAACTGTCCTGTTTTTTCATTAAATTCAACTTTTGAATTTTTCGGATCCGATAATTTTTGTGAAGGCGTCTGTTTCGCCGAAGTCTGATCAGTCGAAGCCGATTCATTTGCTGCAGCTGCCGAATCGCCATCTTTTGTAAATACGCCTTTTACTTTGCCAACTATTTTTTCCGGTGTTTCTTTGCCAAATTTATAACCCTTCTGGAAGGCTTCCGAGTTTTTACCGCCGCCTTCTATCGGGGTCGTAACTTTTTCTTTTAAATTGCCGAGTTTTTCCATTATTGTCGGTTTAGCGGATGTAGTCGCTGCTTCCGATGCCGCAGCAGGAGCTTCCGCTACGTTAGCCTGTACCGCAGGTTTTGCAGCAACGTTAGAAGCGTTGCCGGATGCTGCGTTATTCGATGAAGCCTGGTTTACTGACTGCTGAACCGCAGGTGTTTCACTTGCCGCAGGCGCGCTGTCTTTTGTAAATACGCCTTTTACTTTATCCACTAACTTGGTAGGTGTTTCTTTGCCAAAATTATATCCCTTCTGGAAAGCTTCTGAGCTTTTGCCGCCGCCTTCTATCGGGGTCGTGACTTTTTCTTTTAAATTGCCGAGTTTTTCCATTATTGTCGGTTTAGCGGATGTAG
>JASDSY010000006.1:0-27811 GCA_041441465.1 Candidatus Wallbacteria bacterium | reverse complement strand
ACTTTTTCTTTTAAATTGCCGAGTTTTTCCATTATTGTCGGTTTAGCGGATGTAGTCGCTGCTTCCGATGCCGCAGCAGGAGCTTCCGCTACGTTGGCCTGTACTGCCGGTGCCTGGTTTGCATTTGTATTCATTAACTTGGTTGTTTCAAATGTACCTTCAGCATCTTTTACAGTGACTTTAACATTGCCGTCGGTTAATTTGTCAAGTTTGGCTTCGCCCCATGAAAGGATATGGCCTAAAACGTCCCTGACAACGAACCTCTGTTTACCATCAGCCCATGTTTCATGTGAGCCGGTACCTTCGGCCTGGAATTCGCCTTTCGGCGTTTTTACATCCCAAACACCGCTCACAGCCGTCTGTTCATCGGCATAAACCGGGGCCACAAAAGCCAGATTGGCTGAAAACAATGAAAACACAAATGCGCATAATGTTATTACACAATTGAGTTTTATGAATTTTTTGTTCATCATAACAATTCCTCCTAAAAATCAAAATAAAAACTATAGGCAATCAGCCTATAAAATTACTTAATATCACCCCCAGAAATGTTTAATCCAAATTCCTGCAGTCGATAGATCGCTTTTCAAATAAAGCTTTTCAATAGTCATCAAAAATTTATATCAAATTACAAAACAAAAATCAACGTCATGAAAATTATATAAAAAATATATGACCCTGTCAAGTTAATTGCCCATTAAAAAGTTAAATTCCCTTTAAATTACTTAAAAACATATTTAAATTAACAGTCAACTAATAACGGCCCCGCCTATAAGGCAATCGTTATCATAAATGGCAAGTATCTGGCCGGGCGTCACTCCGCGTTCCGGAGTTATAAGTTTTACTAACAACCTGTCATCGCCGGCTCTTTTTATCAAAGCCTGCGAGCCTTTATGCTGATATCTTATTTTAACGGTATATTCATAGTCTTCAACAGGTAAGTTACCAGTAAACCAATTAACATTGGACGCATAAAACTCAGAAGCCAAAGCATTTTCCGCGTCAGCTACTACGATTATATTTTTTTGAGAATCGATTTTAGTGACAAACATCGGCACTTTGGTTGTAATTCCAAGACCTTTACGCTGACCGACGGTATAATTAATAATTCCACTGTGCTCGCCTAAAATTTTGCCTGTATTGTCTATTATCCTGCCAGGCTTAAGCGCAGTCGTAGCGCCATGAGAATTTTCCCTGATAAATCCCTGGTAATCGCCGTCAGGGATAAAGCAAATTTCCTGAGAGTCAGGTTTATTGGCGACAATAAGGCCGAGTTTATCAGCCGATGCGCGCGTCTGGTCCTTAGTATAATCGCCAAGCGGCAATACTATTTTTTCAACGTATTCGGGCGGCAGCATGCAAAGCATGTACGACTGATCTTTATGTTTATCAGCCGGCTTTACTATAAGTTTTTTGCCGTATTTTTCAATAAATTCAATTTTAGCGTAATGGCCGGTTGCTACATATTCAGCGCCAAGCATCTCGGCATATTTTATTAAAAATTTAAATTTAATCAGGCGATTGCAAAAAACGCAGGGATTCGGCGTTTTTCCTTTCAAATAGTCGTCCATAAAATATGAAATTATACCGTTATAAAATTCTTCCGAGCAATTAGCGACATAATGCCTTATCCCGAGACGCATGGCGCAGATACGCGCTTCCATTACCGCCTCGCGCGAACAGCAAACCCTGAACCCGTCTCCGGCCATACATTTTTTTTCGACAATATCGGGAAGCATTTTAAAAGTCAGCCCTATTACTTCATACCCGGCATTATTCAAAAAATGAACGGCAGTCGCCGAATCGACGCCGCCCGAAAGCCCGATAATAACTTTTTTCCCATTATTTAAATTTACGTTTTTTGAAAAATCATTCTGAACGGTCATTAAACTTCACCGTCTTTTCTGGCCAGAACAACATTTTGATAAGCATTCCTTAAAACTTCAGCCGCCAGCAGCATTTCATCTTCGGTGTTGTAAAGTCCTATCGATACGCGAATCCCCGAACGTGATTTCAAATCGTCAAATCCAGCTGCTTTCAAAACATGCGACGGTTCCTTCATCATGGCGGAACAGGCCGAACCCTGTGAAATACATACGCCCATGAGATCAATATTAAATATAAAACCGTTTATCTCATGGATATTTTTAAAATCAAAAATAACGGAAATTGTGTTAGGCAAAACGCCATATCTGGATGATTCGCAATTGATAATAGCATTCGGAATTTTAGCCTTTATCTCATTAATAAATAAATTCCTTAAATTTTGACATTTCACGGCTAAATTTTCAAGATTAGCATTAAAATATGCGCAGCATTTTCCAAGCGCGAAAACAGCCCCGACATTTTCAGTTCCAGGCCGCAGTCCGGCCTCCTGACCGCCCCCCCACATAATCGGCATGACTTCGACGCCTCTTTTTTTATAAAGAAACCCGGCGCCTTTCAATCCGTATATTTTATGAGCCGAAACGGAAAGTAAATCGCATTTTATTTTTTTTACGTCATATCTAATCTTGCCGGTAGCGCAAACTGCGTCGGCATGGAACAATATGCCTTTAGACGAACAAATTCCGCCGATTTCATTAAACGGAGCCACAGCGCCGACTTCGTTATTCGCAAGCATTACACTTACTAATACTGTATTTTCGTCAATAAGCCCGTACAATTCTTCATGGTTGATTGAATAATCGGGGTTGCATGACAGGTAACGAACTTCGACACCGCAATACGCGCAAGCTTTTTCAATTGTATTCAGAACCGAATGATGCTCAAAGCGCGTGGTGATTATATTCATTTTATTTTTGCCGAGAATATATTTAAAATAATTGATCGTCCCTGTGATCGCAAGATTATTAGACTCTGTTCCGGAACCGGTAAATATGATCTCGCCCTGCGCCGCACCGATTAAATTCGCAGCTTCGAGCCGTGCAGTTTCGATAAGATAACTTGCGTTAAGGCCGTTTTGATGATACGCCGAAGGGTTGCCGTATTCCGTATCAAACGCTAGATTCGCAGCTTCGACCGCTTCTTTTAGCGGTTTTGTCGTCGCGTTGTTATCAAGATATATAAATTTATTTGAAAGCGTCATTTATAAACCTTACCTTCTTTAAGCAAATAAAAAAATACCACACTGCCGACGGCATATTAATTATACCGTGATTTCAGGGTGATATTATACCAGTAAAATTTATAAAATTAAAGTATTTTCATTTAAATTGCAATTAAATTATTTTTATTATAATTAACCCACGCCTATTCGATTTTTTTCTTTGTACGTTTTTACATTAAATATTTATATGGATTATTTAATGTTAGCAATGGTAAAATTAAAAACGGTACCGCAATTTTCGCCGGGCGATTCAACCCATATTTTTCCATTATGCGATTCAATTATCTTTTTAACAATTGTAAGGCCGATACCGCAGCCTTCAGTTTTCAAATCTAATTTTTGAAATACTTTGAATATTTTTTCGTGATATTGCTTATCAATGCCGCAGCCGCTATCTTTAACAAAAAAATATTTAGCCGCGCCATTATCTTTGAAACCGATTTCTACAAATGGTTGAGGCTGATTTTGAGAATATTTTACGGCGTTTTCTATCAAATTTTGAAAAACTTCGGTAATTCTTTGCCTGTCGGCAAAAACTGACGGCATACCGGGCATTATTTTTATTTGCGCATCGGCGGTTTTGATTATGGCGCTTAAATTTTCGGCTGCAACATTAACAGCATCGTTAATTGAAAATTCCTCATAATTATTGACAATTTTACCTGCTTTAGCCAGCGCGAGAAGACTTTCCAATAATTGATGCATTCTTAAAATTGCGCTCTCGATTTTTTTTATATAATTTTCGAGACGGTCAAATTTGCCGGATTTTAAATAATTAAGCAGTAACTCTGAATAACCTTTAATTGTAATGACAGGGCTTTTCAAATCATGGGAAATCGAATACGTAAATTCCTCAAGTTCGGCGTTTTTAGCCGTCAATTCATTAAGCTGAGTTAAAACGGTATCCTCCGCTTTTTTTCGTGCAAATTCTGTCCGGGAATGCTCGAACAGTAAATATGCCTGTATTATCGCGGCAATAAATATTATGATTAGAGAAATTGCCATCAACTTGTTTTTTATCAGATAAACTTCTTCCTCTATGTCATAAATATAGCTGCCTGTTCCTATAACCCAATTCCATGGTTTAAAAAGTTTAACATAAGAAATTTTAGGTGCGATAATATTCGAATTTTCATTTTTCTGCCACATATATTCAATAAAACCGGCACCGCTGGTTCTTGCAACCTTATTTATTTCCTGTACGAGAAATTTACCTTTCGGGTCCTGAAATTCAATTATATTATGTCCGATTAACTCCGTTTTGTAAGGATGGATAATCATTTTTCCGGCCATATCGTGTATCCAGAAATATTCTTTAAAATCATCGCCGTATCTGGTAATTTTAATATGTTCAACCGCGTTTTTTTGAGCCGCTTCACGTGTCATTATACCATTTTTAACGTCATTTTCCAATTTCAAAAGAATATGCCACTCCGAATTTATTAATTCACATATCATTCTTTTTCGCTGCTCAATGAAGTTTTTTTCGACCGAAGGGATTATAAATTCGAATATCAAGGCTAAAAAGAGAGTAATAACAAGAACAGTAAGCAGGGAATATTTTAAAAAAAAGCTTTTATTCATTTTTATTCCTTAAAAACTTATTAATGACCGGCATATCCGTAAAAAATAACGGAGCGTTCTTTCGTGAAACGTGCTAAATTAAATAAAATAGCGCATATTCCTATTAAATTGTTATATCAGTCCGGGCCGCTTTTTAATGAGAATTGGTATTAAACCGCTGCCAGTAACTAAAAAGGGAGTTGACGAAATTAGAAAGCGAATTATAGCCGAGGGGCTTGACTATATAGCTGTTAGCATGATTTATGTATGCCTGTTCAATGTCTTTTTCGTTTTGAGATGAGGTAAACATAATAACCGGAGTCGCAACAAGTTCCACATGATTTTTTATGAATTTTAGCACATCAATGCCGTCGACTTTAGGTAGTTTTAAATCCAAAAGTATCAAATCGGGAAAAGGATAATTTATTCGGTCGGAGTATTTTTTTTGTGCGGTCAGGTAATCGATGGCGTCTTCACCGTCAATTGTATGCACAATTTTGCATGGAATATTATTTTCCTCAAAACATACTTTTATAAGCTCGGCTTGATCAAGATCATCTTCAACGAGCATTATGACAAAATCGGATTTTTGCATTAAGCGCTCCCTATAATAAAGTAAAAATAGGTTTTCGTGTTGCCGGCGGATTAAAAATTATTTGCCAAAATTTAAAAATATAACGGCGCAGCGATTGCCGTCAATATGAAGGCCGACTGGGACATAACCGTTTTTATAGTAATCATTAATGACATTGGTTATTTTTCTTTCATCAAAAGGGCCGGAATATATTTCCCACGCTTTAATTCCCAATCCCTTGATTTTAAGCATCAGTACGCTTAACGAACCTTTACTTAAAGAAGTCACGCCGGTCGGGATATAGCCTTTTTTCAGAAATGCGGCGGCCTTTTTTTTGAAGTCAAGAACATTTTCGCTTGAAGTGACCATCTGCCATGCCTCGAATTTTGATTCGACTTTTATGAACAGCATATTGACGCTGTTTCCTGATATATCAAGATCAAAAGGCACATATCCGTTTTTAGACATCGACATTATCGAGCCCTGCATTCCTTCGACGGAATTGGCTTCAATAAAAAGCCATTCTTTTGAATTAAAAACCGTTTTAGGAACCGACAGCACAAAAATATATTTTTTAGTGCACGCAATTCCCACAGGAGTCAAATTAAAAGGGGTGTCATTTTTTTCAATCCCGTTTGTAACTTTAGCCCATTCGTTATTATAACGCTTGAGAGTCCATTCGGCCGCGAAAGTGTCAGTTGCAATAAGCAATATAGCTGCAACGATAAAAACGAGGCACAAAAAATATCTTTTCATATCGCGTCACCCCTTATATTATTCTCCGTATCATTTATTTCAATCATCTAATAATAAAAGTACAATACTTTATCAAATATGTCAACATTCTTTTCATAATAGGACAAAAATTATTATAATAATAAAAAAATCCGGATTAATATTTATAAAAACTTGAAAATACAATTAGTTTATGATATAATAAAAATTGAAAGTGATGATAATGACGAAAAAAAGAAACAAAATGACAAATTAATTATAAATATGCACTTATAAGACAAATGTCTTATAAGAAGTTGCGTATTTTTTTATTTTTAATGCCATTTTTTAACTTATTAATCATAAAGATTTCTATTAACTTTCTGTTATTTAAAAACAAAATTAGATTCACAAATTAATCCAGGTAATAAGGATATAAAATCCCGGAATTACTATAAAAAGTTGCTAAAGTTGAACAATCCGGGAACTAAATGATATGAGCAGAACGGCCGGGGTCAGGTAAAAAAACAAAAAGGGTAAAAAACACCAACAAGAGGCAAATTAAAACGTCGTTTTAGTAAAAAAGCTGAAAACAATGTTAACCAGCAGCAACATGCCAGCGTAACAAACGATGGACGCTTAACTTAAATGGCTTGAATTTCTTCGGAAAACCGGTTCAGTTTACTGCTTTTTGCTTACAATAACAACAAAAATTAAGGATGTGATTGGAAATGAGTAAAGAACAAATCGCAAGCTATATTGAATCAGGAATCGCTCTTAAGAAAAAAGGCAAATACGAAGAAGCCGTTATAGAATTTGAAAAAGCATTAGAAATTGATAAAAATCATGTAAACGCCTACAGACACATGGGCAAGGTTTACTTAAGAATGGGAAATATCGATAAAGGTATTGAAATGTTCAAAAAAATACTTTCAATCGACTCGAAAGATATCGAAGCGCATACTAATATTGGTAATGCCTATAAAACAAAGGGCGATTTAAAAAGCGCAGTCAACGAATTCAAAAAAGTTTGCGAACTTGACAGCGGTAACATTGAAGCGTGGAACAATTACGGACTCTGTCTCCGCGAGGCGGGACACTATGAAGAAGCTATCAGCGTATTCAAAAAAGTGTTGGAAATAGCTCCAAATTATATCTTCGGCCGTAATAATCTTGGAATGGTTTACAAGGATATGGGCAGCTATGATAATGCCATCGAAGAATTCACAAAAGTCATCGAATTTAATCCTACGGGCGGCCTTGTAACAGTCGCAATGCAGACGATCATGCAATGCAAAAAAATGAAGGTAACCAAATAATCATAATATAATATTTACAAAATTTATTATTTTATTATTACCCGGCATAAGCATATGCATATGCCGGCGAAAGAAAAAGAGGCTGTTATAGTGCAAACAGTCTCTTTTTCTTATGAGCCGAATTTTATTTTTCTTAATTTATTCAAAACAAAAATTGAAATTATTTAATTTAGCATAACTATTAGCTTCTCTGCATTTTAAGGTTCAACAATTTACAATTTATTTTTCATCCATTCAAATCCGAATTAAAACTCGATGATATAACTTTTCAAGTAATTAGCCTGCCAGTCGCCCGCCTGGCACCTGAAATCGAGCGGCAGCCCTCCGCCATTGGCCAGCTTAAACTTTTTAACACCGGCGCTTTTCAACGAATCGTTAATTATGAATTTAAATTCATCTTCGGCCATTGCTGCAGTATTGCAAACGGCAAGAATTATTCCGTTTATATTAATTATCTTAGCGGCTGCCGCAAGTAAATCGCTGTAATTTTTTCGGGTGCTGAACGGCTTATTGTTAACCCTGGTCGCAAACGAAGGCGGGTCAAGTATTACGAAATCAAAACGGTAATCTTTTTTTAAGCAGAAATTCATATAATCAAGCGCATCGAAAGTGAACACTTTTTCCGAAAATTTATCGAATCCGTTGAGTACGAGGTTTTTTTTTGCCCAATTATTGTAGCTTTTAGATATATCCACCGTAACTACGTCGCTCGCGCAGGCACGGGCCGCTACCACCGAAAGCGCTCCGGTATACGCGAATAAATTTAATACCCTTTTACCGGAAGAAATTTCTCTTATCAATTTGCGGTTTTCACGATTATCTATAAAAAATCCGGCATTCTGGCCGTGGGAAAAGCTGCACAAAAATTTTTCGCCTTCTTCCTCGACCTCAAAAAATTCAGGCGCCTCGATGCCGGTTAAATGGCGATAAGTTTGTGCGCTAGCCGATGAATTAAACCGGCGCACCTCATAAATTCCGGCAACTTTAATATCGAGCTTTAAAATAGCATCGACTATTTTATCTTTTAAAGGTAAAGGTTTCGGCGAATACCATGATATCGCCGCAAAATCAGAATAAAAGTCCACGGCGACATCAGCGACTGAATCTCCCGCAAGATTAATAAGGCGAAACGGACTATCAAGCGGAATTTTATTATTCCGCCTGTAATCCAGGGCATTTTGAAATAATTCATTATAATCGGTAGTTTTAGTTTTATTTTGGGTATTGTTATCTGGCTTGTTTTTTTTAAAAGACGTGGCTGCGGCATTAATGCCGTTTTTGTAACGTTTTTGAGCCGGATAATGATTTTTATTATTTAGCATTTTTTGACGCTCTTAATTCGACAAGATCTTCGCGTACAAAACCGGCTTTTCCGTCTTTCAATTTTATTTTTATCCATTTCAATTTGTCGTTTGTCGGCTGTTCGGCGCCGAGCACTTCAAAAATATCACCTTTCGCTACTTTTCCAATGGAATTATTCGCGGCAATATGGCTTTCCGATCTTACGTTAACTCCGCTGCCTTTAATTTGAACATACTTATAATTTTTAATATCAAACTGCTTAATATCATTAGCCGCAATTTTAGGCGATTCGCCCTGGGCTTTATCAGATTGTTTTAAATTTTCCTGAGAATTTTCCGCGGCATTGGAATTTGCAACCGCAGTAACGGTATCATTTTTTTGAACGCCGCCGACAGGATTCGGCGCCTGCATGGAATTATTAGAAACGGCCGATAAATCATGGCCTGTATTTTTTTCATTTTGCGGCTGCTGCGTTGAAACTGCCTTTACATTTGAGGCCGGCGCACGCATTATCGTAAAGTTATAAAAAAAATAGCCTATACATGTTATTAATGCCGTCGATACAGCAATAGTTACAATTTTTTTCATTAAACATCCTCATTTGAATATATATTATAAAATAATAATTTATCAAAATATTAAAATGACTAAATTAAAAATTAATTCACTCACGATGAGTTATTTTATTTTTTTTATTTATTTTATCACTTTTATCTTTAAATGTCAAAAAACTATTCATTATAATTGAAAATAATCAAACCATCTGATATAATTTGAAAACAAGAACGCTATTATTATTCTGGAGAAATACATGAAAAAAATTATTTTTATTCTGGTAATATTTTTTATCTGCCACTTATTCGATTGCGGAATATTAAACGCTCAGGGAGTTAACATGAAAGTTAATTATATAAAAAATAAAAAAATAATACTCGATCCCGGCCACGGCGGAACTGATTCCGGTGCTGTGCGTTTTGAGATCAAAGAAAAAGATTTAAATTTAAAAGTAGCCAAGCAACTCGAATATTACCTTAATTTATTCGGGGCCGAAGTTATTCTTACAAGAACCGATGACAGCCAAACTGTGGAATTAAATAAACGTTACGATATGATATCTGCTTATAAACCCGATATATTTATATCCTTGCACCATAATGACACAGCCGATAAAAATTATGAAAGGCATGATTTCAAAAACAGGACAGAAGTATATTTCGGATTGATGAGTAATTGCGGAAACGACACAATAACTTTAGGAAAATGTTTCTTCAGCGCATTTAAGAGACTCTACAAAATAGAAAATGCCGCTTTAATTCCCGGATATTTTAAAGTCATTCGCGATCCTGGCATACCATCTATATTAATGGAGCCTTATTATATGGGAGAACTTAACTTTTTAAAAACAGCCGGCGGCGATTATTATGCCAAACACGAAGCTCTATGCTATTTTAATGCAATAAGCGAATATTTTAAAATCAAAGGCAACTTAAACTCTCTCGATTTTGAAGCCCAAAATGAACTATCTTCTTACAATCTCGACACATGCGATATTTTTATAAATTCGGAAGGAATGAACAATGTCGGCGAAAAAACAGCCGAACTTTTAAATGCGGCTTCAATCAAAACATATATAAATTGTCATGCGCCTGCTTCGACGCAAGCGGCTGAACTTTCTAAACGCCATATAAGCTGGTATTACATGGCTAAAATTTTAAGCGTTAAAGAATTGCTCGAACAGACAATGATTAATCAATATCTTCTGGCAATCATGTCAAATTCGAGAAACCCTAAAATACACTTAGACCTTGCCGTCACAGATTCAAATATATCGGAAGCTTCTTATTATTACAGAAGCGAACGCGGGAAAAAAATAGCCCAAAATTTATCACAATCACTAAAGAAGGCGGAATTGAATATAGAACTTAAAACGAACCCGGATTCATTTTATTTATTGTCGTCAACCTCCGCCGCAACTGTCAGACTGGCAATATCGAAAAAAGAAATTTCGAATTTCGATTCATTTCGTAAATTTCGGCTTGCAGTCGCAATATTTAATGCCTTAAAAAATTAATACAAATTTTAAAAATATTTACGTCGGATTTTTCATTCAATCAGCCCGCGAAATAATATTTTATAAACGTAAAAGCGAATGCCTGATAATAAAAAAGAGCCATCCAATTTTGTCTTTGGATAGCTCTTTTTTATTTTATTTTTAAAGCGATATTATTTAATTTTTAACGGCAGGTACGGATCGCCTAAAAGGTTTAATTCAAAAAACACCCAGCGTGTCGTGCCGTGATTCATGAATTTAACGTTCGCTTCTTTTGAGGCCTGATTAGCATCGCCAAGGCGATTTTTTCCGGCCGTGAAAAGCGCGTTTGTAAACTGGCGATGGAAATATTGGGAAGCGCCGCGGCATGTAACCGCAGTATCAGGATCTGGATCTTCAGGGCCGAGGCCGTAAGAAGAATTACCGATCGCTGCATACGCGCCGTTTGGCGAAGTGACGTGCGCCGCGAGTATGCATCCGCTTTCGATAAAACGGCCGCAATAACATCCCTGAGTGTAGAGCAAGTAATATTTAGAGTTATTGAGCCTGCTTAAACTCCATGTCGAAAGGCGCATATTGCTTGTAACACTCGAATGGCCGACATGATTAAGGATATAAATACCGCTGTTTAATAAATTCAGCATATCTCCGGCCGACCATTGTTTGTCTTTATCAAAAAGATAAGTACGCGTATAAATGTCCGGATAACCGGCTGTCGTAAAACCGTGTGCCGTAGCTCCGGTTTCAATTTCTTTCATATAAGTTTTTCCCCAGACGCCAGGAAATAAATTTTCACCGGCAAATGAAACTTTTCCATATTCCTGACTGTCAAAATATCCATAAGCCGCCATGTCTTTTTTCAAAAAATTTGATAATTCGGCTGCATTTTCAGCCGGTACGCGGCCGACCGCCAGTTCGGAAAACATATCTATGTCGCCGCCGTTAACCCCATCATTAGGTTCGCCGAATATCCCGTTATTGTTTTCATCAAAACTTCCGTCAAGATTAGCGTAATAAACATCGCCCGGCAGTTCCTGCTTAAAAGTCTGATTATCCCATTTAAACCCGGCCGTCAATTTTCTTACCGGAACAGCCGGCTTAGATTCAAGACCGCCTCCGCCAAGAAGAACATATTTTATACCTTTATCATTGTAACTTTTCTTAAGATAATTTCTTAATTTTTCGGCATTATCCCTGCCGGTTGATTGCGCAAATATATCATCTACGATGACAATTTCAGTTTTAACGCCTTTATCATTCAAAAATTTCGCGAACTTGTTAAAGTTATATTCAGCGGTCGAGGCGGCAAGCGCCTTAGAAGTTACAATAAGATAATCGACGGCCGCGCCTCTGTTAATTTTAGAAGTTTTATAATTTTTTACAACTTCCGGGTTATCGACAATTGACTTAACATATTCCCTGTCCGAATCGCTGTCACGAACTGCCATCTCGTTGTTATTGGCTCTTAACGTCTTTAAATTATATGTAAGCGTAATTTCAGGGTAATAGTAAACTTTGCCTGTTTCCGCCTGATAAATCACAGGATTAATATTCAAAACGAGTATTTTATAACCGCGGGCGCTTTGAACGGAAAAATTCGAAATTATACTTGCCGGAAAATTTCCTTTGTAATTATATGTAAATTCAGGCCGTTTCCCGCCGTTTAAAAGAGAAGCGCGTTTTTTCTTTTCGTCAAGCTGCTTTTCAAATGAAAGCGGCAAATTATAATCAGCAGGTCTTAAAAAATATTCGCCTTTTATTTCAGCTATTTCTGACGGTTTTACCTCGACATTATCAGCTGTGCAGCCCTGCGGCAATAAAATCATAACCGGCTTAAAAGGAAGCATCGGCATCTGAGGTTCTAAGGAAAGCGGAAGGTTATCAAGGCTGATGTCATGATAATTACCGGATTTTACAATTTCGGGTTTTGAAAACTTATAACTAACGCTCTCAGCCGACGCGCTGCCGGCAAATGCGAATATCGCCAGGATAACAATTAACAGATACTTCTTCATACGCTATTCCCCTTTACATATATTTTCAACTATATTTTATAGGCTTTTTTAATAAAAAAACGCCGGATTAAATGTATGAGAATATTTTATATGATTAAATCAAAAATGTCAAATAAATTCAGACGCATTAATTTTAAACTTCAATTTTATTGACTTTTATTGTTTTTTCTGGTAAAAGTATATATAAATATTGAAAACTACGCAATGAATGGGAACCGCCTGTTCATTGCGTTCATTTAAGGAGAATTCTTAAAATGTACCATTTAGCGCTGCTTTTTCATTTATATCAACCGCCGACGCAGCTTGGTTTTGTCGTCGACCGTATTACCGAGGAATGCTACAGACCGTTAACGGATATTTTTACCAGTCCGCTAAAACCGAAATTCACCGTAAATATAAATTATTCACTGACCGAACTTTTAAAAAACCGCGGACATAACGATGTTTTGGATAATTTAAAAAAGGCGCTCGATATGGGAAATATCGAATTTGTCGATTCAGGCGCTTATCATCCGATATTTCCGCTTATCCCCGAATCGGAAGTATTAAGACAGCTTAAAATAAATAATGAAGGAAACAAATCTGTATTCGGCAAAAATTATAACCCGCGCGGCGTTTTTCCGCCGGAAATGTGTTACAGCTCACGAATTGCAAAAATCACTAAAAAAGCCGGCTATGATTGGCTGATAACCGACGATCTTCCATATACTTATTACGAGTCAAACGTACCCTGGGATTTTGTAAGCAGCGTCGAAGAATGCGGCGTATTCTTGCGTTCAAACACATGGTCGAACGAGATATCGTTCCATCAATGGAAAGGCACCGATTTTCTGGCCAAAATGGAAAGCGTAATGTCAGGATGGTTCGGCGATAAGGACGGTTATTTAATACTTGCGATGGACGGCGAAACATTCGGCCATCACCATAAATTTTACCATGAAAAATTCATCCACTCTCTTGTTCATGCTGTCCGTGATAACAAAAACGTAAAATTATGCACGATATCTGAAATTCATGACAAATTCCAGAAAAAAGAAGCATTCGTGCCGCCATCGACATGGAGCGCTTCAATGCAGGACCTTTATTCGGATGACCCGTATCCTTTATGGCAGAGCAAATTCAATCCGATCCACCATAATCAGTGGCAGCTGACACATCATGTCTTGCGCGCCGTCATTAAAAGCAACCGCGAGCAATCGCGCCTGCTGATGGACAAAGCGCTGTATTCATGCCAGAATTGGTGGGCATCGCTTTACAACTTCGATCCTTCGCAAATATACCGCGGAGCATATTTACTGCTTGACACGCTTGAGCAGGCCGCGCGCGAAATGAACGACAGCGAAACTCTGCGACTCGGCCGCGAATTATATAATAACCTTGTTTATTCAGTGTTCGAAAGAATAATGAAAGACCAGAAGAAATAATATGAGGTGTTTTTTTGATTACCGAAGTAGCCATTAAAAATCTTGCACTCGCCGAAAATATCGAATTTACTTTAAAATCTGGCTTAAACGTTTTCACCGGCGAAACGGGCGCCGGCAAATCGCTTGTAATCTCAGCAATAGCTTTTGCTTTCGGTTTCAGGTCGGGTATTGTAAAAATGCGTGACGGCTCTGAAACCGCGCAAATAACGGTTACCGCGGATATTTCTAAAAGCGCCGAAATCTCTGGCATTCTCGAAGAATCAGGCGTTGATTCGGGCGAGGACGGCGAAATTATAATCACCAGGAATATTAACGCCGACGGCAAAACTAAAAATTTTATCAACGGCTGCAAGGTCGCTGTTTCGGTACTGCAAAAATTAGGCCAGCAAATAGTTGAAATTTCAGGTCAAAATGAAGAACTGCTGATCGCCGACACGAAAATCCAGCTTGAACTATTCGACAGATACTGCGGCGAAGAAATAATAACCTTAAAAAATAAATGTTCAGAACTTTACCATGAATTAAAAAACCTTATAAACTCCAAAAATGAATTAATAAAATCAGAAAGTGAACGCGCCCGTGAAATCGACCTTTATTCATATCAGGTAAACGAAATCGCCGAGGCAGGACTTTATGAAAATGAAGAAACTGAACTCTCTGAACGCGTAGAATTCTTGAAAAACGCAGAGCAAATAGCGAAGATACGCGAAGAAGTGCTTGGGTTACTTGACGGCGGCGACGATTCTTCAGGCATCTCGGTGCTGGGCGGCATATCAAAAGCATCATCACTGATAGGAAAACTTGCCGAATATGACAGGAATTTCGAGCAGATGGCCCAGGCGGCTAACGACGCCTATTATGCGCTTCGCGATATTTCCGACAGTGTAAGCGGCCTCGAAGACCAGCTTGATTATTCTGAAAACGAACTTAATGAAAAAATGGACCGGCTTCATAAAATCTCGCAATTAAAGCGCAAATACGGCGCCACCATTTCCGATATCTTGAAATATTACGAAGCTTCAAAACAAAAACTCGACAAATTAAAAAACTTCGAGGAAAATTTCGCTGAAATAAATGGAAAAATTGAAAAGCGGTATGAAGAATATTGTGAAATAGCTGATAAAATAAATATTATAAGACAGAATAACAAGGGAAAAATAGAATCGGCAATAAGCGGCGAACTGCACACGCTTGATATGAAAAATGCCGCTTTCGTGGTATCCATGGAAACACCCGCCGAAAAAGATATCTCTAAAATTACGGTTTCGGGATTTGACAGAATCGAATTCAAATTTGTAGCAAATCCAGGCATGCCTCCGGCGCCGATCTCGGAAACGGCTTCGGGCGGTGAAATGTCAAGAATTATGCTCGCTATAAAAAATGTCCTTTCGGCGTACTCAAATGTGCCGTCCATAATTTTCGACGAAATCGATACAGGCATCGGAGGTTTTACATTAAACGCAATCGGCGAAAAATTAAGGACAATCGCTTTAAAAAAACAGGTAATCTGCATAACACACTCGCCTATAATAGCATCATTCGCGTCCGGTCATTTTATGGTAAAAAAAGAAGTCATTAACAATGAAAAAACGCTTATAAATATCAGACAGCTCGCCAACAATGAAATCGAAGGCGAAATAGCCCGAATGCTCGGCAATGATTCGGAAATAGGCGTATCGCACGCGCGCGAACTATTATCTAAAAACAAAGAATAAAAAATCGTTATAACAAACGCTAATCGATTATAACGATATTTTATTAAAAAATTGCCGTTTGAAATATCATTATTTTATCAAAATATTTAATTGTCATTTATAAATTTTAAGAAAAGGCTGTTAAAATACCAAGCTTAAGCCTGTCATACAATATATGTCATTTATATCATTTACCGGAAAATTTTCGTGCTTTTTCGAACTGCCGCCGAAACCGCAGCGGGCATAAAAATTTTCGCTGATTTTCTGTTCATAGCGAAGCTCGCTTTTATACATGTCATACGCCGGATTATATACACTTTCATTTAAACCGACGCGCATTACTTCATAATCAATATCAAATATCAGCCTCTTCCGCTCATCTATATAGTGGATAAAATCCGACACGAAATTAGTTTTACGGTTGGACGGATAATTTATTTTAGACTCGAAAGGCGTCAGCTGCGAGTTTTTAATATCAAAATTCCAGCGGTTTTTCGGCGAACACTTATATGAAAAATAACCGCCGGCGCCGTATTCCGTAGTATTGTAGCCTGAAAAATTAAGGTAATTATATTTAGTAAAATCGATGTAAGGCATAAAAATCATTTTTTGTGAAAGCGCATGCGCATAAGCAAAATTTATGAAGCTTTTCTCATAATTAAAAAAATAACCTGCCAAAGACTCATTTTTATATGTACGCCGGTCATTGTATCCGCTTAATATCACATTCGATATTTTAGAAAGGTCAAATTTGACCGAATAATCAATCTTAAAATTATCAAACGAGCTTTGAACGGCGCCCTGCGAATTATTAACGCCGGCTTCGGCCTTTAATTCATAAGTCAGGTCCATATAATGAATGAATTCAGGATCATCGACTATCGGTGTTTTGTCGAAAATATATCCGGAAAAATATGAAGGGGTGCGGGATATTTTAGGCATCTTATGCAATATTTTGAAGCTTGCCGTCCTGTAATTATAATCGTCGGCGCTATGTGTATTATAGCTGCTCGAATCCTGTTCAAATTTCAGAGTGTAAAATAAATTTTCATACATGGCATGGTCAAGTAAATAACCAAATTTCAAGTCTTTTTTACCGAAATCCTTAAAAACCGACATACTGTAATTATTTATGAAGCCGTCGGCATAAAAAGCAGAAATAGTCCTTTTATTATGCGAAATACCGTAGTTCAAAGAAAAATCGTCATAATAATGCGAGATATTTTTAAAATCAAGGTCCTGCGGCGTTCCGCTCACTCCGTAAAAATTATTTTTAATATCAAGAATCTGCTTTTCGCTTATAGTCCGAAGATTCTCGATATCGGCGATTCCGGTGAATATTTGTTCATAATTAGCGTAAGTGTATTTTAATATATTCAGTAAAAATTGATTGCCGTTGTTTTTTTCGAAATTACCAATCCGGCCGTCGTACGATAATTCGCCGTTAATCTTAAGATTGGATTCTCCGCCAGCGAAGCAATATCCGAATAAGAACAAGTTCATTATCAAACCGGCGGCAATAAGCCGGGTTTGTAATGAACTTATTTTCATTTTGGCATTGTTTAATATTTCGAAAAAAATTACTTTCATCTCTAATTTATTAATTCATATTTTTTATTATGCAAAATCAACATTAATCCTTATAATAAAAGGCATTAACAGTTTTTTTAATTAAATTTTCATGCCATATCACACTAAATACATTAAATTAAATGAATTTTGTTACCAGGGTTACCGAAATTACCCAAGAATTAAACCATTTCAAATATGAAACGGCCGTTATCAAGTTTTTGAATCATTTCCTCATTTTGATTATCATTATAAAATTTCAAATAATTATTTTTTACCGTTTTAAAAAAGTTTTGCAAAATGTCATTGTATTTTTCGATCTTCACTTTCATGAATACCGAATAATCAATAAGCGGAGCGATTTTAGGACGAGCGTCATTATCCGCAAGATTGCTTATATTCGCTGCAAATACCTGAAATGATAATGTTAAGATAAATATTAACGATAGTAGCATAATAGCTATTTTTTTCATTGTTACCACTCCTTTTTCGATGAATTGAAATTTATTTTATTATTTGTTTCACGTATTTTTTTTATTTCTGATTCCGTAATATCAGCTTTTTGCATTAATTCTCGCAATTTCACATTCGCCTGGTCCAGCAACTGCTGTTCATTTGTATAATTCAAGCCGCTGTTTTTCTTTTGATTGATAGCCGCCTTTAAATTCTCCGCCGTCGTCATTTCAAACATTATTTCACGTTCCAGCCTTTGCTTTTCATATACAAGGTAATTTGAATTTTTATCGCCCGCCAATTTATTTTCAGACTCATTATAATTTAATGCAAAGCCGTTGCCGAAATTTCTCGCCTGCGCCACGCGTGCACGAAGGTAATTGCCTTCATTAGTTTCATTCTCGGCCGCAGCTTTCCGAAACGCTTCTTCTTTCATGCTGTATTTATTTTTAGCATATGATAGTTCGCTGTCGCGTTTCTGCATCTGACTTTTCATTTTATACTGCGCCGCTTTTGACGGCTCCTTAACCACTTCCGAAATATATGCGCCGTCTTTATAGGCCGTTTTAAATAATGCGCCGTTAATAAGCTGAGTAAGACCGTCAGGCTCTATAGTCGTCATTTCAGACGCCGGAACCTTAATATCGAACTCATCATAAAAATTTATTACAGCCACCGCATCTTCGGTAATTTTCAATTTATCTCCGACTAAAAGTTTAACTCCAGTAAGCGCTCTTTCCCAGCGCGTCGGCGATACCATAACGTATGCATTTCCCTGCATTACGGTTAAAATTATGTCTTTGGATTTTAATTTTTTATAAGTTTCATATATTTTTTTTTCGCTGTTTTTTAATTCACCGCAATAAACTGCAGATGAAGCAAAAATCATAATACACGCGAGACAAACCAAGACTGTCAGGTAATTTTTCGAAAAACAATCTGAAACACTATAAATATCCTTTAATAAAAACATTCTATTATTCGACATAGAAAACATATCGGCATTATTTTAAATATTTTGACAAGAATATGGCTTCTATGTTAATATAAACAGATATGAGCGCTACCGAAATTAATGACAATAAACCTAAAAAAGATATTAATTTAATATTAAAAGCCGGATTTTTAGGAATACTGGCCGGGCTTTTAATATTCATAATTTTTTTATTCATAAATCGTGAAAATGAATCAAGCGATGAGTATCTTTATTATTTTGGCGGAATAATAACGTCAATAGATAATTTCAACGCGCATATTCCGGCAATTTACGAACAGGCCGGCAATATAATCAAGAAAGTCAAAATTAATTCAACTGACGAAGTAACTCTTAAAGAACGGGAAGAGTTATACTTTGTAATCGCCGAAAATATTAATGCATGCAAATACACGAAAAAGGAAATTGATAAAATAATAGCGCCGATAAGCGCTGAA
The DNA here is from genome assembly GCA_041441465.1 of Candidatus Wallbacteria bacterium. Taxonomy (GTDB): domain Bacteria; phylum Muiribacteriota; class UBA9980; order UBA9980; family UBA9980; genus JASDSY01. The sequence goes on along the minus strand of JASDSY010000006.1, from coordinate 8,594 downwards.
AAAACAAAAAAAGATATGATAGTTTTTTTTGACCAGGCGCAAAAATGCCTTGAAGACATTAAAAATTGCGTTACCTCAGGCCATCAAAACGAACTTGATAATATCAAACAAACTATCGAAAAATTATCGAAAGCCAAAATACGCGGCTATGAAATGGTATATCAGTAGTTTTATTTTTATATTGCCATCATAATACCATTATTTAAATTCTTTTAGTTAATTTTCAAAAATTATTTTCATTAAATTCTAAAATAATAATCGAAATCGAAACTTATTTTAAGCGCTATTTTCATAAGTATTACAGCAGATTTTATAAATATTGCCCGGATAATAATTCCATAAAAAAAGGACTTCTGAAATATATTATTTTCAGAAATCCTTTTTTATTCTCTTCGACCTTAAACTATGATAATATATGTAAGCTCTAATTTATCTCAAGATAAAACTATAAAAATCATATTTTATAAAATATGCATTAAATTTTAGTAATTAAATTCGGCCTCAGTATATAAAGGATCATTTACCCCGTCCGAATCACAAAATATTTTTACCTTACATTTTTTTATCGTTCCTGCGCTTACCCTGCAAAAATAAATTCCATTGTTATTATTTTCCATATAAGCCTGCGTTGAGTACGCGCCGCCATCGATCGAATATGAAATGTACGGCGTATTTGTATTGGAATAACCGCGTTTCATACGAACTGCAATAAATAATGCCTTTTTGTTAGTTCCCGGAATAAAAAATGAACCTGCTTTAAACGCGTCACGCAAATTATCAGGCATAGCTGTAACAGGTATTGTCTTTGAAATTTGAATCGGCGAAATTGACTTATTTTCAATAAATGTAAGTGAATTAGAAGCGTTTACTTTAAAAAACGTTACACCCTCGGTAAACACTTTACGGCCGTAATCCGAAGTTTTAAACGTGTAAGAATCAACTGCCGTCGGATATGGCAAAAGGGCAGTTTCATCATTTGACTGCATAAAAACGGAACCTGAATAATTTGTTTTTATATTGCGGTAAGAATCATAAACCACAAGCTCAAGCTGCTTTAAATTCTGGCACTGCATAACCGAAGCAGGTATATTGTTAACTTTAAATTCGAAAGCCGCTCCCGGAAATGCGTAAACATTAAAATTGCAGGTTTGAGTATTGCCAAGCAAAAATGAATCGGCCCTGAATTTATACCAGCCGGCAGCCTTACCGAGTTTGAATTTTGTTTCGGCAATGCCGAATGAATTCGTATAAACCTGAGCGCTGACAACGCTGGCCTCGGCACCTTCTGTAACTGTGAAATTGACAACAGAATTTGCGACAGGGTTGCCATAAGCGTCAACCACCATAGCTTTCAAAGTGCTTATAGACGTTTCGCCGACAATGCCTGTAGGATCAGCCGCGTCGACTTTTTTCAGCATAGCCGCCGCGCCTGCCAGATAAGTAATTTGCGGTTTGGAATTTCCGGTTATTGAAGTCCAGACTCCTGACTGCAAAACCTCGACCGTAACTTCATAAGTTCCGGCTTTTACGCATTTGCCGGCAAAATTATAACTTCCGTCGCCGCTGTTAAACAGCATAGTAGAATTAATGTCATTACTGAATGCGCCGTTTACCGAGGTCGCAATATCCTTAATAGTTATCCTGAATGAACTGCTGTTCAATCCTTCAACCGGCAGACTTGACGCTGAAGTATCTTTAACATTAACTTTTAAATTTATCACATCCGAATTATTAGCAACAACGGTAGTCGGCGCAGCTGCGCTATAAGTCGATTTAGAAAAATCAATCTTATTTGTCTGAAATGTGACAGGCAGCTCAATACTTCCGTTTGAGCATTTCAGCCAGGTTCCGTTGACTTTCACCTTTATTTTTTTGTCGCCGGCAAGGGACGATTTAATATTAAATCTGTAATTACCGTTCAAATCTGTAGAACCGGCCGGCACGGCAATAAAAGTATTTAACGGATCGTTAACACAGATCGCTTCTAAATTACCGCCTGCTCCAACTTGCGGAATGAATCCGGAAACCGGATTATCATTAGCATCTTTTAAGTTTAATAATATCTCAAAAGTATCGCGTTTGTTAGCGAATATCTGTTTATTAATGCTTATCGGGTCGACTTTAAAAATCGAACGAGTAACATCCATTGGCCCGCTGATAAACGTAATTTTAGGAGTCAATTTGAATATTGTACCTGAAAGTGAACCGTTAAATTCAGCAACGCCAGTTTTAAGGCTTTTAAACTTAAATTTAAGCCAGCCGTTATTATCAGTAACATATGTATGAGAACCCGAAAGCGGTTCCTGAGTTACTCCAGCGACTATCTGTGAAGATATGTATATATTTACCGGGCTGTTAGAAATAAGGTTTTCGCTTGAATCAAAAAACTGCATGGCAATTTCAGCCGAATCTGAGCCGTTGGCAATTACGGAATTAATATTTGCCGAAGCGACATAATTAATTCTTGAATAATCAGGTATTCCGGCAGTAGCGATAGCGCCAAATTCAACAGAAGCACCTGTAATAGACGCTGTCACTTTATAAGTTCCGGGTTTTGATCCGGTATGAGCATATATTTTTAAAAATCCAAATTGGTCCGTCTTGAAATCGGCAGGTTCAGTCTTATATATCGCTTGATTTACCGAACCGGTAACAGAGCCGATCGATAAGTTGACCGAATGGCCTGAAACCGCGTTACCATAATTATCAGTCACCTTCACTATAAATGGCGAGGCAAGATTCGTATCAACCGTGGTTGAATACTTATCGTATGCTGAGCCGTTTACAATTTTAGAAGCCGCTCCGGGTTTTATATAAACCTTGAATTGGTTCGAAGGAATAACGCTGTAATTGCCATAGGCGTAAACATTAATAAGCTCTACGCCAACTGATGAGCCGGCCGTATAATTAGCGATTGCTTCACCATTAGAATTAGTATCTACAACGATTGAATTATTGCCGCCAAAATTTCCAGTACCGCTCTGTACGCTGAAAGTCACTTTACAACCAGGAATTGGGCTGCCGACCGCGTTATCTGAAGAATCCACAATTTTTACCTTAAAAGCTTTAGGAAGCAATGTATTTGGCAACACTTCCTGTGAATCCCCGGAAATGTTATTGTCACTATCTTTATTTATTGCAGCCGGATCGCCGGCAACAGCCTTAAGATTAAAAATAGTCGAAACTTCAGTATTGTCGCCTTTATTAAAAGCGGCTTTAATCTGATAATCTCCGACTTTATCGCCCAAAGCGACAAGCGATACCGCATACCCGTCAGAATCCGTCGAAACATTCATAGTGCCAGTCGAAAATGTACAGTCGGCCGCACCTGAGGGTTTCGAGTTTTGAGTATATTTTACGATCACATTTGGCGTATAATTGCCATATTCATCGGCCACCCTTACCGTCAATTTAAGATAATTCATTTTATTAGGTGCGGTACCAATAGGATTAATTTTTGAGTTTTGATTATCACCCTCGATTTTAGTAATAGAAGCGCCGCCGCCGCTGTCCGCGCGCGCGGTGAACATTACAGGCGAACCCGAAACCGAACCGTATTCTGCTAAAAACGTATATTGTCCAATTTTATTGCCTAATTTCACCTTCACAGAAGCTATTCCGTTAGAAGCGGTAATAACATTCAACGTGCCAACTACCGAAGAACCGTTTACAATTCCATGTCCTGACGCACCTGACGGAGCTTGATTAATTTTAAAGGTGACGCTTTTTCCTGAAACCAGGTTATTGTTCTTATCAAATAACTGAACTTGTAAATTCTGGCCAAGTTCCTGTCCTGCAATTCCAACCTGATTATTACCTGAATATAAATTCATTTTCACAGGATCGTCCGCTGTAAAAACAATTTCAGGTTCCTGATATAATTTAACACCGTTAGCTGTAATTGTAACTTTTTTCTTTTCGGCCGTAGTGGAGGCAATCGCAAGATAGGTTTTGCCTTCATAATTCGTTTTCAAAAGAGTTCCCTGAGATTCCGAATTATAAGTTTCATATTTATTATTAAGGCCTGTAACGCTATACACTGGCTGAACATCTTTTATAGGCTGACCCGATGCATTTCGGAGCGTTATCGTAACCACCGAATAATGTTCGCCGTCGGCGACTACCGTTCCCTCGGAAGCGGTTACAGTTGACTGCGATGTGCTTATTTCGGAAGAAATGAATGTCAATACGGGTTTTTGATTCAAAACAGCGCCGCCTTCAAGAACGGCGGAAATCGTAACCGTTTGTACTTTACCGGACTGAACATAAAATTTGGCCATTCCAGTTCCGTCGGTATAAGCGCCGCTGCCCGGAGTAATTGTAATACCGTCAGCCGGAGCAGCTGATAATGCTATTAATTTACCGGCTACCGGATTATAACTCGAATCCTTTAGCATTACGGTAATTTCTGCGCTGTCATTTCCGTCAGCCACAATACCTGAAGTTCTTGAAGCATTAACAGTCGAAGCTGCTAGCGATATGCCGCCGGATTTAAACTCAAGCGCTAAAGTATTTTTTAACGTCTTTTGCGAATAACCCGATTTTTGGGCGCGAACAGTTATCGTACGCAGCCCTATTTTAGAAGTCTTGATTGTATATGTCGCCCTGCCTGAGCTGTCAGTTTTTATCGGCATTGACGACGGCGTAAATAAGTCCGCACCCGCCACCACATTATTCATATCAGAAGAAATCCATACATCGCAATTAGGAATAGGATTGCCTTTTCCTGATGTGTCGCCGGAAATAATCTGCGCGTCATAAATTGTTATTTCGACAATCGCTCCGGTTGTGCCGTCGGCGGCGAACGGCTGTTCACTGGCGTTTTTCAAAATCACGACCGATGCCGTATCTGAAACATCGCCAGGCTGCGTCGGCGAGCTAACAATCGCAGCGCCAAAATTTAGGCTTTTAGAAGTTAATCCCGCACCGCTGATATTTGCAGCTGCATTTATGGTTAATGACGCCGGGTTTGCCCCTGCTGTCAACGTGATTTGCGCATTGCCAAGCGAATCGGTCTTAACCGGCTGTGATTCCGAAATTACAGCCGAACCTGATGGCGAAACGGTAAACGTCACATCAACATTCGCCAAAGGACCGGTTGCATCCGAAACGTTTACCTTAAAAGGGGTCGGAAATACTGAATTAGTTACAACACTCTGCACCGGGCTGTCTCCCGAAACTTTGGTAAGCTCGGCATTGACAAAAGCCGAAGCGTTAATAGACATTGAACTCCCGGTACCTGTTTTAGTGATGTTTATTAAGCCTATATATGAATTTGTATTATCCCACTTTTTAGAAGACGGCGAAGATGTAAAATTAAAAGTTTTATTAGAAGAAGTTGGATAAGGATCGGTATCAAGCCCTCTTATTTTACTTCTCGGACTAATAGTCAGATGGTCGCCGTTATTCGCAGTCATTACTTGTATAAGACGCGGTGTCGAGTTATTCGGAGTCATTGAAGTCGCGTTAGAACCGGATTTATTAATGTGAAAAATTAAAAGCCCTTCGCCAGGGAGTCCGGAATCCCAGGTGCCTGAGACATTTTTGCGGATTTCGGCGTAATAAAAATCATCTCCGGTCGAAGCGCCGTCTTTTTCAAATCGATAAGTCTTGCCGTAAGTAAAATTTAAACTCGCAATATTCGAGGTAACATTCTGAATATCAGCCCAGCCAAGTACGTTTCGGCACCACGGGTCGAGCGGGGCGGGCGTGGCGCCTATAACTGTACCATTATATGAGCCTGTCGCCATTAACGTCCATTTGCCTATACCGCCTTCGGTATTATAAGTAGTATCATATAGATCAGGAAGTCCGAATTGATGACCAAATTCATGACAGATAACGCCCAATGAATTTACGTTATTATGTTCTAATTCAGGCACGACGGTAGCGCCTGAAATAACAACACCATGAGTATTGCTTTTTATGGCGCCGCCTGATGTATAATAATATTGACTCCATATATCATCAGTTCCTGAAGATGAACCGGTATTGCTTTCATCGCCATAACCCGCATGAGCGACCATAAGGCAATCATATTGCGAATAGTCGGTATCTCCGTCGGCAACAGTAATAGCATCGCCTATAAGTGCATTGGCATTATCAGTAGAACCATATGAAGCCATAGTATTAGGAAGAAGGTAAGGCTTAGTCGCAGTCAATCCCTTAATAGTAGGAATTACGTTAACTTTATTAACAGATTGGTCTGCAAAATACTTCTTTAAGTCATTCAGCATTGTGGTAATCTTAGAAGCTCCGTCAGATGCCATTTTTACATCTGAAAATTCGACAAGAATAACAAGAAGCCTTACATCGGGGTTAGTTTTAATTTTATTTTGCAATAAACCGCCAATAGCTTCACCGGGGGCATAAAACATACCGCTGCGCTCTGGCTGTATCATTCGGCCATAACCGCCTGGATTTTCAAAACGATATTTCAATAAATTTTCAGGCACCTGTCTGGTAGGATCAAGCGGCGGTGCTATCGCAAATGAAATATTACAATTAATAAATATATGTAATACTAATATTGTAAATATCAATAAAAACTTTACACTATGGGCAAATATCGAACGAATGTTAGTCATTTAAACCTCGCATATTATCATTTTTAATTTTATTTATAAACTTTAAATTTAAGCGCAATTACCTGAAAATTATATCAAAAAGATGGGTAAGAGTCAAAAGATTCTTAAATCATTGTTGGATTTTTCTTCAAGTTGTCAGGAATTTTTCAACATAAAACATTTTGATTATGAAAAAATTACACAATTAGTTTTAAATTTAATAATAAATAATGAAATTAATTAACAATTATTATATGCATTTTTTCAAAATGATAAAATAGATATCTAAAAATTGAATTAATAGAATTTTTTTAGAAATAACAAAAAAGATATTCATTTTAAAATTATTATTTATGAATATATATTTTACTATACTTATCAAAATAAGTATAATAAATTTTATAAAAATATCATTAACATAAATGGTATAAATATTGCTTTCACAAATTAATATAAAAAATAAAGGAGGAAATTTTAATGTTAAGAACTAAAAAATTAACAATTGTAACAATTTTATTTTTAATGGTAGTATTTTGCTTTGAAATTAATTCCGTTAAGGCTTCAGGTGAAAGTACAAACCAATCCGGCTACAATTCTCTTTCACAATATAATATAACTCACCAAATAAAAGATAATGAGCTTATTTTATCAATAAAAAACAATTCAGGCAATAAAACCGAGACATTTATAGAAAATAATAAACTTATTTTAAGACAGACAGATAAAAACAATAAAAATTCCGAAGAAAGCTATCCATTACCTGTATATGTAAATGAAGACAAAATAAAAATTAAAGTTGAAAATAACCAAATCACAATTAACGCACCAATCATAAAAAGCGGCAACACTAATAACGACGCCTTAAATAGCAGAATTCACAGGACAAAAACATGGGATTCAATAAACAAAGATATGGACGATTTGTTTAATTTCAATGACGAACTTTTTAATAATGACGAGATATTCGGACGTATTTTCTTCGATAACGAAATGAAACGAATGGATAAGCATATTAAAAATATGATGAAAATGCAGGAAAATATATCTAAACATTTAAAAAACCGTTTAAACACTGGCAATATTAATATCACAAATGAGGTAAGTTTAAATATAAACGACAAAATAGTTAATGATAACGTAATTGTAACAATAGAAGGCAACCCTTTAGACAATTTAGATATCAAAGTTAAAGATAACATTCTAACTGTACAAAATAAAATTTCACAAATTAAGGAAACAACTTCAGAAAACGAAGTATCAAAATTTAACTATAATTCGATGGCATCACAAAGTTTATCGCTTCCCGCTAAAGTCGACAGCACAAAAATGAAAATGGATAAACAAAAAGATAAAATAATAGTCACATTACCTATAGTTAAATAATCCTGTTTTTCTAATAAGGGTGCCTATCTAAACAAAAAATCTTTTTGCTCGCTTGTTTAGCCCTCAGCGCCAAGCCTCTGACCTTCAATAACAAGCACTGCTAAATTATTAGTTCTGACCCAAAGAGAGCGGTAAGGAATAATTCCTTACCGCCCCTTTAAAACCCCCACCCATCCTGCTATTCATGATGTCATTTTTGAGGGACATTCATAAATTTGTATTTTGGTAAATTTGTGACTGTTTGCACATCGATTTCCGTGAAACGAAGTTGTTAAGTACTTTGCAATCCTTTTCGGCAGGCGACACCTGCCGGGGAAATATATATGCCGTTTTTGGGAATTTTGGCCGGCGAATTTGTAATACTATCTTAATCGACAGCAATAACAAGTGAAATCACGAGTTAAATAAATTGTTAGTATCACTAAAAAAATATAAAAGCTATGACAAAATTTGATTCTGAGATCTGTAGAATCAAAAAAATATACAGGCTTTTTGTTGACGTTCACACGCCTTTTAAAAATAAAAAAGTTTTTTTGTATTACTTTAATTTCAATAATTAATATTAGTAACTCTTCCTCACAATCGGCCGTAAACGGCAATATGAAGGTATGAATAGAATGCGCGCGGCCGATTGCCGTGTCTCAT
>JASDSY010000005.1:0-235170 GCA_041441465.1 Candidatus Wallbacteria bacterium | reverse complement strand
ATACACCTTAAATGAGCCGTTTTTTTTGTCTAAATTTTCTTATCCATTATACCTTGACATCTTTCTGTTACTCCTGATTATTCATCACATTTATTATAATATTTTTGATATCTTCCGTAAATTTCCCCGCGCTATTTTTATATATATGCTATTTTATAATTATTTCACAGGCACATTTGCCCTCATCTAATTTCTCGGGATATAAAACGAAAGTGAGAGGAAAAACGCCTTAATGCCTTTTGCTTTATATCTTTCCGCGATAGCCGCCGGTTCCTCTTTTTTGCGCCGTTTCAAATCTTCCAGACGATACTCAAGCCATTTTACATTCTCATTGAACTGGTTCTTTTCCTCTTCCGTAAAAAGTGAAAGCTGCAAATATTCTTCGCCGGTTTTTTCATTAATGTCTTTCAGGCGTTTCTGCAATTCCTTTATTCTTTCGCTGATAAGCTCGCCGAATATCTTAATATCAGCTTCCGCCCTGTCGTTAAGCGCCTTATTTATAACCGCCGCCCGCGCTTCCACTCTTTTTTCCAGCTCGTCAAGTATCCGTCTTTTATGCTTTCCGGCATAAAGTCTCAATTTATTAGCCAGCGCCGCCGGAATTTCATCAAATGAATATTCCATTTTTTCAATTTCATCCATCTTCGACTTTGCTTCGACGCCGTATGCAGTAAATGAATTTTCATTCACTTCGCCGGCCGCGTCGATTATTTCTTCATGCAAAAGATTACCCGAACCGCCGGATACGATCACGCGCGTACTCGCCTTCAATACTATATTTTTAATGCCGTCAACCACTTTATAAGTTACGCGCGACATTTTTGAACCGCGCCCGAATAATTCACGCCGAAATTCGCTTATCGCGCATTTTATCAACGGCTGCCCGAGGTGTATTTGAACGATATCTTTCCGTTCGAGGCAGGCGTTAGGCTCAAAAATAAGCTTCAGCATATTGCCGTTTTTGTCTTTGAGGAATTTTTTCGCGTATTCCCAGCGTGCCGGAACTCTTTTCAAAACACCGCCTATTTTTTTCAATTCCACGTCATCGGCCAGCTTGATCAAATCGCAGTTATTAAGTTTCAACGCGCAATCTACAAGGTTTTTAACGCTTTCGGCCGTTATTTGCAGTTTATTTTTAGATTCATTCAATTCGTTCATTAATTCTTCATACTTGAATTTACCCGATATTTCGCGCTTGATATCTTCGCGTATAATATTTCTGCGCTTATCGTCAAACTCAAATGTCTTTGATTGACCAAGCATCGCTTTTTCAATGCTTTTCTCGACAATATCGCCGATCGCTCCCATATCTTCACGCATGGTGCGTACTTTTTCGATCAAAATTTCAAGAAACCTCGAATCTTCCTGATTGTTATACAGAAAATGAAATATCCCGACTTCTTCGGCTTTCTGGCCGTGCCTGTCAATACGGCCGTTTCGCTGCTCCATCTTATTCGGGTTCCACGGTATTTCATAATGTATAAGATAACGGCAGTAATTTTGAAGGTTCAAGCCTTCGCTGGCCGCGTCGGTAGCTATTAATATGCGCGATTTCGTTTCCGCCGGCGGGCTCTGAAATTTATTTTTAACCTTCTCCCTTTCGGCATTCGATATGCCGCCGGTTAAGGTCAATATCCTTTCGCCGTCATCAAATTCCGACATTTTAGACTGCAAATATTCAAGAGTGTCCTTATATTCAGTAAATATTATAAGCCGCTCATCGGTCCAGCGGCCGTTAACATATATTTGCCGTTTTATAAAATTCATCAGCGCTTCTAATTTAGAATCCGAGTCATTAGATAACTGTTCTGAATATTCATTCAATTCGTCAAGTAATTTTTTCTCGCCGGCCGTCAATATCTTCATCGATCTGGTAACTTCTTTTACAGCCAATTCTTCATGTTCCTGCTTTTCAATATCGTCCGAATAATCTTCGAGCGCAAGCTGAGTTATCCTCTCGAGCAGCTTATTGTCGCTGATTTCATTTGCCGCAATCTCGCCGGCCGCAAAAGTATGCCATTCAAGCGATCGTTTAAAAGCAAGCGGCGACGACAGTAATCTTTTTTTCAAAAGCGTCATGGCAAATGTGATTTGTGAAGTCTCACTATTTTTAAGCCGCATTTCAATGTATTTATTCAGCGCGCCAAAAAGTCCCGCTTCACGCTCGGAGCAATTAACTTCAAGCTTATCGATATTTCTTCTGGCGAAATTTTTATTCGACGACACTTCGCTTTTTAATCTTCGAATCATCGCCACGGAAAGCTGTTTCGAGTCAATTGACGGGCCGCGGTTAAAACGCAGCGGATCTAACAATTCCAGAAGCGCCGTAAAGCTGTATGTAAAGCCATTATGAGGCGTCGCAGTCAAAAATACGCGATGCTCAAAATGCGGCGCTATAAACTGGAGAAGTTTAGTACGTTCAGAATCGCGCACATAATTCTGCCTTCCTGCCGGAGCGGTATTATGCGCCTCGTCAAGTATGAGCATGTCCCAATTGCGCATTCCTGAATTTTTCATGAGCGATTGTTCAAAAAAAGTTTTTATCTGCTCGCGCTTAAAATAATCCATTGAAATAATAAGACGCGGATAAGACGTAAATGGATTGGCATTCGTACCATACTCGCGGCGCAAATTCAAAAGATAATCCCTGTCAATAATTTTAAAGTCGAGCTGGAATTTTTCCGCCATTTCAGTTTGCCACTGCATTGTAAGTGACGCCGGAGTTACGACCAATATTTTTTTGACGCGCCCGTTCGCCATTAATTCATGAATAATAAGGCCGGCCTCGATGGTTTTTCCGAGCCCGACATCATCGGCGATTAATAAATTCACGCGCGGCAGACGCATAGCCCTCGCTACCGGCTCCAATTGATAATCCTCGATCTGAATCGCGCCCATAAAAGGAGCGCGCAGCTTAGGCCCGTCAATAACCGAAGGCGATGACCATAAAACCGCATGTTTAAGAGCATCTATCATTTCAGGGGGATCAAATTTAAAATCAGAAGCGTCAGGAAATGTATCTTCGTCAAAAACCTCTTTAGTATTATCATTTTCAAGTTCCCATATCGCGTCAAATGTTTCGCCCAATTTGTTATTGTCAACACATTCAAGCGTAACTTTTGTCTGGGCCCGCTGCGTTTCCTTCGAAACATTAACGTCATTAACAATATAAGCCTTATCCCTGACCCATACAAACTGCCCAATTTGAGGTGCTAAATTATTTTTATCAGACATTTAAATTAATCCCCTTATACTATCATTCCATTTTAAAATGCCAATATACATTCAAAATAAAATTAAAAGCCAACTTTATATGAGCTTTTACTTTGCTAATTCATTATATTTATATAATTTTCAACAATTATATTTTTAAGCATATAATAAATTAAAAATTGCTTTTATGTTACAATCTTAACAGGTCATTCTAAATAATATAATTATACTACAAATAAAAATTAAGTAAATTATTTTTTTATTTTAATATTATCATGAGAGCATAATTTTTATTATGTATGTTTCTTCACCTTCGGCCGCAAACGATACTATATAGCCATATTATAAACTCGCGCGGCCGATTGCCGTGTTTCATCGAACGCGCAGCGGTCGATGAAACTAAGACACCACGATATAAACCAAAACCAAACGACAGAACCGATGGAACAACGGTAGAAATAGCCGGGATTAAAAAGGGGGAATGGGGGAAATCAAAGGGTTTTCAACCCTTTGTGTCCCCCATCCAATCCCTCGTCATATAACTAACTGCGCCGTCAGACCGGCGGCACAAATTTGCATTTAAGCTTATTCAGCCTTTATTTTAACTGTCTTTACGGTAACAATTTCATCCGGGTTGCCAAGATTTCTTACAAGAACAAATCCTTCGCTTTCGCCGGCGAAAACTGTTTCAAGTTCGATTGTCATATCGCGTTTGCCTTTAAACGGCGCTTCGATTATCTGCATTTTAACGCCGGAAGATGACTTCTGCCCGTAAATTACGTTGCCCTTATAGTCACTCAAGATATCTTCAGTCTGTTTTATAGAGGTAACAGACGGCACTACTATCACGGCATAATAATTGACTGGGTCTTTATCTTTATCAAGAGTAACGGTCATTTTGGTATCGTGCGAAACTTTAAGTTCTTTATCTTTTACATCAACTGCGAAGAATGGTTTTTGTTCCATATAATCGTAAACATTAATATCACGGCTGTAATCTTCGCGAAGCATCGCGTAGGCCGGCAGTTTAACTGTAAGTTCAGTTTCGATAGAGGAAATTTCATAGAAACCGTTTACTGTTGTTAATTTTTGAGATTTGCCGTTCGCGGAAATTGATTCGAACTCGATTTCTTTTCCGATCTTATGGTCTTTAGCTATCAGGAGCAGAAGTTCAACGTATTTAAGGAGCGTTTGCGGCGCGGAATATACTCCGCCGGTGAGCGCCGGCCCTTTTATGAGGCCGGATTCGTTTATAAGCGCCATATTTCTTGAGATAACATTAAAAATAGTAATGAACTGCGGATCATTTTTAAGATATAAGGCTTTCGCATTCAAAAGCATGTAATAAATCGCGCCGGTATGTTCAAAAGCCTTAAGTAATCTGAATTTATCGAGTTCTTTTGTCAGGGCGGCGTTAATTATGGAAAAATTCCGGCTGCTGTCAAAATTAATTTTACGAATTACGTTATCGGTGAAAAATTTTACAACGCTGTCGTCGGTCAATACCTGCTGGACTACTTTGCCGTCAACTACTATAGGCACCATTTCCTGGTTATCGGAACCTGCCTTGCCGAGTCCATATTCTTTAATAGAAAGATTGGCTTTAGAAAGCGCAACTGTCATTTTTTCTACCATTTCAGCCGAATCATTGATTATTTTTTCAAATTCGGTTTTAAGCGCCGGGTTGGACGAAAGCGAAACGAGCATAGTATTTAAGTTTTTACAAACCCAGATTGTCCAGGCTGCATTCTCGGCAACTTCAGGATAAGGCTTGATGAGGCCGGTTTCTTTATTGTAAAAATTTTCGGAAAGCGTTTTAAAGTCAACTGCAATGTTATTTTTAAGTTTATCTTTAAAGCCTTCGTCATTTAAAATTCCAGATTCAATGGCATTAAGAAGCATAGCGTCAAGAGCGAGGCCGAAACTAAGAGCTTCGGCGTGTTTAAACCATGATTCCTGAATTGTCACAACCTGCTTTATTATACCACTAAGTAATTTAGCCGGGTTGGAATATATAAAGGCGCGGCTTCCGACGGCAATTTTTATAGGTGAAGCGTTCGAAACCGAAATATTCGAAAATGTAAACGGCATGGTGCCGGCATTTTTTATTTCAAATTCACGCTTATCGAGGGCGGCGCCTTTTTTGTCAGTCAAGACCAGGCTGAGTTTGCCGTAATTTTTGCCGGACAATTCGAATGTAATTTCGCTTGAACCGGCGGCGGCTTCATTTTTCTGTTCTTTTTCGATACCGCCTCCTGAAACATTAAGGCTGACGCTTTCCGTATTTAAGTTTTCGACCTTAGCTTTTATTTTTAGCCGGCTGCCGGGCGTTATAATGGAAGGCAGGACGGCTTCAGTATAGCTTGATTTCGAGACATCGATTTCTTTGACGCTTTCGGAATAGTCGAATTTATCGCAGGCAATGAAGCGGGCTTTGCAGCGTCCGGTTTGAGGCGGCATTTTAACTTTTACCGAAGCAACTCCGTTATTGTCGGTTTTAATTAACTCGCAATAAACGACTTTTTTCTCGCCTTCGCGTATTTCTTCCTGTTTCTCCTGTTCATCGACGGCGGCGTTCATATCGCCGTCTTTTCTAGAACCGTACCCGCGGTTGCCGCCGGCGGAAGCTGAAAAAACAGCGGCTTTAGCAGCGGGCGCCGGCATTGACATCGGGCGCGAAACCGATTTTTTTAATGAAGACTGTGAAGCGGATGGAGCATCGCTTTCATACAAAACTCCTAAATTGGCTTTTCTGTCAATAGATTCCGTCATTTCCATATCAATGCCGGACCAGTCGCGCCAGCTCGAAAGAACGTTTGAAGCGGAGCGGTAAGAGTCGCCGATAGACGATATTAAAGGCTCTTTGGCGCTTTTATCTGCTACACGATTATCGAATACTTCTAATATTCCATAGCACGATACCGGCTTATTGCTGGCGCCGTCATATGATTTTATGTTCAGTTCATATTCGCCAAGAGGCGATGCCGTATCTTTGCCGTTAATTTCGGTTTTAAGTTTAGTCTCGGTAAAGGCTATTGCGAAGCCTTCGTAAAATTTCAACTCGGTTTCATTTGCGGCGTCATTTTCAGTTTTGTGAGGTTTCTTTATTGCCTCGACACTTTTCGTCTTTTCGAAACCTGCAATAGTAATTAAGCTGTAAGGCGGCATGCACTTGATTTCTATTTTTTTATCTTTTTTGAGAGGCGATTCAAGTTTAACAGAATCGGTCTTTAGTTCGCCAGATTCATCATAATAAAATACATACGCCGCGGCGCTTTCAAGTTCTTTTTTTACGGTAAAAGTTATCATGCCGTTTTTATCGGCGACAGGATAATCAATTTCGACAGGATTATCAGCGGCTGCCGACTTATCTTCGACAATATATATTTCGCGACCTGCGACCGGTTTAGCATTTTCATAAGGCGCGATTGTGGCGTTAAAAGTTTTAGTAAAATTTCTGGTGATCAGGTTCAATTGCCTTTCGACATGGCCTGATTTTTCGAACAGGTTTTTAATGCTGCCGTCAGGAGTTATTACTTCGATTTCGAAAGGGCCGGAGTGGCTGGAAACATCAAGAGCGGCTTCCAATACGCCGTTTTCGATTTTAGCCGCCTGTTCAGGTCCGGCCTCGCAGCCGTTGCAGCCGGGCAAATGGCATCTTACTTTAATTTTAACTTCGCCGTTATACTGTGCGTTAAGTTTTCTTATCTCGTTTTTTACGTTAAGGCCGTTGCCCCAGCGTTTGCCGATACCGGACGCATTTCCAAGATACCAGCCGCCAGGAACTTCCTTTAACGCTTCGGCATTGGTAAGTTTTTTGAATTCATGCGCGAATGACAGAGCGCCAAGCGCGCCTTCGACAATCGAAAAAGAAACGCTCTGACTGCATTTCTTGTCAGAAGTCTCGAATTTCAGTGTATATTCGCCAATTTCAAGTTTCTTTTCAGCGCCGCTCAAAATGCCATTAGTAAAAAAACCGGCTTCATTAAGCTTAAATTTGCCCAGCTCAGATTCTCCGGAGTTTTTCTTTTGCAGAGTCAGTTTAAACTCGCAATTAGGCCGCAGCGGAGCTATTACTTTCAGGTTGATATTTTCATTCGGCCAGTATATCGGCTGATCAGTAGTAACAGAAACAAAGTTCAGAGGCATATAGCCTTTAATTTTATCGACTAAAGGCGTAATTTCACGTTTTTCACCATCATATTTAAATAATGCCGTCTCGCCGGCGACAAGTTTTCCAGCAGCTAGAAGCATATTCCAGGCACCTCCGTATAAAATTACCGCAGCAGCAAGCAGCGATATAAAAATGAACGTTGATTTCAGTATTTTTTTACCGGTGTTTTTTCCTGATAAAATTTCACGCATTTACTTCCCCCTAAAAAATTTATTATATTATTAATTTTAAATTATATTCAAAAAATGGTTTATTTAAAATAATTTTAAAGCGTAAAGGTCATGAACTAAAATATAATTCAGCTCAAAAATACCTGATGATATTGACTCAAACTATTTTTTAAAGCGTTTTCTGATATTTATAAGCGTTTTTACATCGTTAAGCACATTTTCAGTTTTGACTTCAATCATAAGCCAGCGGCCGCCGCATGAAAATTTGGTGTTCATATATAATTTAGCGGTATAAGGCTCCATGGTTTCAAGGCATGATTCGGTTTCAGGCTCTTCGCGAGCTCCTATAACGACCAGGGCAATAAAAAAACCTGTCATCGGATAAAGAGTGCAAAGCGATTTGCCGCTTTTCTGATATTTGATATTCCATCCGGGCTGGGCCGGGCACTTGCTGTAACTTAGTTTTGGCTTTATCGAATAATTCTTTTCTATATACGAACATAATTCCTGAAAAAGTACTGAATTAGATCCTATATACTTATTTATATCGCTAAAAGACGGAGCATTTTCAATATCGTAAAGTTCATTCCAATTCATATTAAACACTTTCCTAAAAAAAATATAACAAAAGCAATATTTCTGAGAATGGTACTCAGCCGCAATTAATAAAAAATAATTATTTTAATTTCACTATATTTTTGCAGTCATGTCCGAGTCCGAAGCAGTGCATTCCCGACAAAGTAGTTTCGGCGATATTTCTAAGCGCCTCATCGGTAAAAAATCCTTGATGCGCCGTTACAATAACATTTGGAAATGACAGCAGCCTCATAAAAACGTCGTCCTGGATGACTTCATTCGACAGATCGCGGAAAAAAAGGTTAGCCTCTTCTTCATAAACATCGAGACCGAGGTAGCCGATTTTCTTAGATTTCAACCCGTTGATCACTGCCTGCGTGTCAATAAGCGCGCCGCGGCTGGTATTTATTATCATGACATCATTTTTCATCATGGCGATGTTTTTTTCATTTATAATGTGGCGCGTTTCCGGCAAAAGCGGGCAGTGCAGGCTTATAATATCTGACTTAGCCAGGACCTCTTCGAGGGGCCTATACATAACGCCGTTATTTTTGCAATCTTCGTTTTCATATTTGTCGTATGCAAATATGCCGCAGCCGAACCCTTTCATGATTCTCGTAAAAATTTCGCCTATCTTGCCTGTGCCGATAACGCCTATCATTTTATTTCTGATATCAAATCCCATTAATCCGTCGAGCGCAAAATTACCGTCGCGCACCCGCGGATAGGCCTTATGGATTTTCCGGTTCAGTGCCATAATGAGCGAGGCGGCATGCTCAGCCACCGCATAAGGCGAGTAAGCAGGAACGTGTATAACCGTAATTCCAAGTTCGGCGGCTTTTTTCAGATCGACATTATTATAACCGGCAGAACGCAGCGCGGCAAGCTTTATGCCTGATTTTTTTAAAATTTCAAGCACTTCGCCGCCAAGATCGTCATTGACAAAAACGCTTACCGCATCATACCCTTCGGCAAGCGAAGCTGTTTTCGGCTTAAGCCTGGTTTCGAAAAAAGCCAGCTCAATATTAAAATTTAATTTTTTATTTGCCTCTTCCATGAATTTTTTGTCATAAGATTTGGCGCTAAATACAGCTACTTTCATATCGCTCGCTCCTTGCCGCCCGGCCTGTAATAATCAGATTATCAAATTATCATCTGTTTATGCTTCAAAGTTTAGTTTTTTTATTTATCAGCATGCGGGCTTAACAGTATATTAATTTTAGATTTAAGCTTATAATAAAATTTTTAAATAATCAAGAAATTTAAAAGAAAAAATTTAAACTGACATTTAAGATTGGCGCCTTGACAAATTTCAATAATTAAATTAAACTATTTCCAATGTATTTCATGATACTTTAACCAGTTAAACACTCAATTTCAGAATGACCATTGCAATTAATATAGTAGTTATAAATATTTTTCATAATGAAACCGTAAAAAAAATATTTATTAATGTTTTTGATTATAAAAATAAGAAAAATAAGAAAAAGTTAAAATAACACCTGCAAATGATTTTTCAACTAAGCAGTTTTAAATAAAAGCTTCTAACCAAACACAATGCTTTTAAAATTTTTTTAAGAATACGAAAGTTAACTCAATTCATAAAAAAGGGGCATAAAACATGCAAAATTTAACTGGAAAAATAGTTTTAGTAACTGGCGCGTCAAGCGGGATAGGCGAAGCGTGCGCTTATAAATTCGCCGAAAGCGGCGCCAACCTCATAATAACATCCAGAAATATCGGAAAAATAGAAAGCGTAAAAAACGACCTTAATTCAAAATATCCTAAAATTAAGGTTTTAGCGTGCCAACTCGATGTCCGCGACAAAGCCGGCGTCAGGTCTTTTTTTGAAACCCTTCCGACCGAATTCAAAAATATCGACATCCTGGTTAATAATGCAGGGCTGGCGCACGGTCTTGACAAGCTTCAGGACGGAAAAATCGAAGATTGGGAAGACATGATAGACACGAACGTAAAAGGCCTTCTTTATTGCACAAAATACGTCCTTAAAATAATGACGGAAAGAAACAGCGGCCATATAATTAATATCGGATCGATAGCAGGCCATGAGGTATATCCAGGCGGCGCAGTATATTGCGCAACCAAGCACTCTGTAAACGCCATTTCACGGGCGCTTCGCTGCGACCTTTTAGGTTATGAAGTGAAAGTAACGTCTATCGATCCCGGCATGGTCGAAACAGGTTTCAGCGTTGTGCGTTTTAACGGCGATGCCGAACGCGCCAAAAAAGTGTATGAAAATATGACGCCGCTTACCGCGGATGACATCGCTGATTCGGTGTTTTACGCAGCAACGCGGCCGAAGCACGTTAACATTAATGAGATAATATTAATGCCGGTAGCGCAGGCATCAGCCGGGCTTGTGCATAGAAATAACGGCAATAAGGCGGTTTAAAATAATATGCTCCTGGACCGCGGATTTTATGATCGCGATACTGTAGTGTGCGCGCAGGAATTACTAGGCTGTGAAATTTTCGTAAAAACAAATGAAGACGTGAAATTAAGCGGCACGATAACCGAAACGGAAGCCTATTGCGGTGTCGCCGATCTTGCGTGCCACGCGTCGAAAGGCCGTACAAAACGGACGGAAGTAATGTTTGGGCCGCCCGGATTTTCATATATATATATGATTTACGGAATGTACTTTTGCCTTAATTTAGTTACTGAAAGCGAAGGCAACGCGTGCGCCGTATTAATCAGGGGAATTAAAACACCTGAAGGCCTGGTTTTAAACGGACCGGGAAAAACATGCCGATATTTGCAACTTGATAAAACATTCAACGGCCTTGACCTTACAGAAAAAGAAAGGATCTGGGTTGAAAAAAGAAAAAACGCGCCGGTCAAATTCAAGACAGACAGGCGGGTCGGCATCGATTATGCCGGCGAATGGAAAGATAAGCCGCTGCGTTTCATATTAACTGAAAAATAATCATGCCGGAAATTGCCGCCCATGATATCACACATAGGATGATAGGCATATCGGTTAAAACGGCTTCAGTCGGCGAGCCGCCGCCTGCTTTTTTATGAACAAGGTATAAATACCTGAATATTCCGTAAATAACAAAAGGCACGGTATAAATCAAATTCTCGGTATTAAACTTTTTTACCGTTTCAGATGACATCGTGTAAAGTGCGTATGACATAATAGTTGCCGAAGTTGAAATCACGATCATCTGATCTAAAAATGCCACCGTATAATGTTCGAGCACTTCGCGGTGCTCGTTAGCTTTGCTTGAAAGCGTTATAATTTCCGCGCGCCTTTTGCAGAAACCGAGGAATAAAGATATTAAAAACGCGCACATTAAAAGCCAGTGCGAAGGCGCTACCGATATCGCCGCCGCTCCGGCAAGCACGCGCAGCGTAAATCCGACGGCTATACATATTACGTCTAAAATGACAAGTTTTTTCAAATTCAGCGAATAAGCGATATTCATAAAAAAATAAACGCTGACTGTAATTAATAGAACTTTACTTATGGACAGGGCAATTAACGAACCTGTTAATATTATAAAGTAAATGCCGCTCCAGGCTGATTTTACACTTAATTTACCCGAGGGAATAGGCCTGTGGCATTTTTTATGGTGTAATTTATCTTTTTCGCAATCTATCGTATCATTCAAAAGATAAACCGCACCCGAAAACATGCAAAATACCGCAAAAGCTATAAGCGCGTTTATATTGTCGTTTAGATAAAGAATTTTTTTAGAAAAAAGAAGCGGCAGGAATATAAAACAATTTTTTATCCACTGCTTCGGCCGCATACTTAATAATATGTAATAAATCTGGCTCATTCAGCCTCCAAATTTTTTTATAACGAATTATCTAGCAAATGAAAATTTTTACTAAAACAATATTTTCATTAGCCAGAATTATTGTTTTCACTAATTTCAACATATAACAATTTACTAACTCCGGTTGTATTTTTGGGATTATTGACCGGACTTTAATCATTTTAATATCGGTAAAAATTTTAAAAAAAGAATTATCGCGGACTTAAAATTTTATTTCTGAATAAAAAAATGGCTGTTTCGAAAATTATCTTTTCGGACAGCCATTTTGATAATGATATGTTTTTATTTTAGTTTATGCTTTAATTTTTATCGGATTATTTGTTCCAGTTGTAGTTAGCGGCGTGTTTGATAGTTTCGTAAGCATACTGTTCGAAGAACAATGTTACGTTTTTGTTTTTGCCGTTCATATTAAGTGCGAGCATTTCGACTGTAACAATAGGGTTAAATAATATTTTGCGTTTTTTACCAAAACCCATGTATTCGTTTTCTTTTACTGTAACTTTATCGAGAAGGCCCGGGAAAGCTTTTGCTATGCCTTTAAACATAGTGCAGCCGCTGCCGTAAGGGGTTTTTATCATCGGAGCGAGAAGAGCATCGCAGCCGCCGAAATCGCCGGTTACAAATGCGTCTTTTGTTATGTTGACATTGTACATTACTGAGCTTACTTTGATTTTAACTCTTAATGTAACGTCTTTTAAAGGTTTCGCGTTATAATTTTTTCTTAACTGCGAGATAAAGTATTTGTTAGCAGGATTAACCGTAACCACAACGCCGAGTCTTTTCATAACCACGAGCTGGTTGAAAGCGCGGTAAACGAGGATTGGCGCGTTATATTTATTGCAGAAAGCTTCTAAATTACCTACATGATCTTTTGGGACCACGCAATAGTAAAGTTTGCTTGAAGCGGCAGGCGTCGACTGATCGTCAGCCGGTGCTGATGAATCAGGTCCAGGGATTGAAGGCGATGAAGGAACCGGAGCCGGTGTCTGGTCGGCAGGAGCCGGGCCGGGAGCTGGTTCTTCGCCGTCTCTGGTGTCGTCATTCTGGTTATTGCCCATTAATGCCTGTGTGCGAAGGTATTCTGATTTGTCATCTTTCGCTTTAGCGAAAGCCACTGCGTTAGAAAATAAAATTGCGAAAATAAGAACGATTGATAATAAACTCTGTTTTCTCATTATAAAACCCCCTACTTATTTTTTCTTTTTTTATATTATATCAAAAAAAAAGAGTTAATTCAATTTTTTTAATATTTTTTTACCGATTTTTATAAACGCCCGGCAGACGTTTATTTTTTTTCAGACTCGAAGTAATAACCGCATTTTTTAGATGAGTCCACCAGGTTCTTATCGGCTATATCGGCGCGGTCAACCGGGAATATCCGGCAGTTAAAAGGCCTGGTGTTATGGATTTTACATAACGACGGAGTCTGGGATTCGTCGAGAAACGGGCATTTAAACATAAGCTTACAACATGTGCCGCATCTGGCGCATTCGCCGTGCCTTTTTTCTTTTGACTTTATTATGTAACTGCGATTTAATTTGTGATAATAAAATCTTCTCAGCTTGCCCCACGCAAGTTTAAACATAGCTAACATCTGTTTCATATTGTTCCTTTCCGTATATTTGAGCAGCAAAAATTTTAATTTTTTTGAATATAAAACTTAAAATAACAGCAGCGCAAATTATGTTTTTTTATTACTATAAAATTTAGAAATTTGTTTCAAAATTTATCGTTCGGCCCTATTTTTTTGAAGCCATACAGGCGGCTATCAATCCGTCAAAAAGCGGCGCCGGTTTTCCGGGCCTTGACTTAAATTCAGGGTGGAACTGACAGCTTATAAAATACGGATGATTTTCTAGCTCCACCATTTCGACAAGATGATTATCCGGGGAAATGCCTGAAATTTTAAGTCCGGCAGCGCAAAACTGTTCGCGGTATGAGTTATTGACCTCATAACGATGGCGGTGCCTTTCGTAAATTATATGATTCTGGTTATAAACTTTTCCGGCCGTGCTGTTTTCCGAAACCCTGCATGGATATATGCCGCGCCTCAAAGTACCGCCGAGGTTTTCAAGTTCTTTTTTCTCGGGCAGTATATGAACAACCGGATTTTTTGTCGTTTCGTCAAATTCCGTCGAGTTAGCGTCTTTAAGTCCGCATATATTGCGCGCAAACTCAATCACGGCAATCTGCATTCCAAGGCATATACCTAGAAACGGCTTTTTATTCTCACGCGCATATTTTACAGCCGCAATTTTTCCTTCTATACCGCGCTCGCCAAAGCCGCCCGGTACCAGAACGCCGTCAACTTCGTCCAGCTGTTTTTTTAATTCGTCATTTTCAGATTCCGAAGCTATATATTTAATTTTCACGCGTGCATCATTAGCCACGCCGGCATGATAAAGCGATTCTGCGACGCTTATATACGCATCCTTAAGGCCCGTATACTTCCCGACAAGTCCTATAGTTACGGTATTTTTCAAATTATGGAAAGCGTCGACATATTTTTTCCATTCATTAAGTTCAGGCTCGCGGCATTCGAGGCCGAGTCTTTTTATTATGGCGGTTGCCAGGCCTTCCTGTTCCATCACTAGCGGGATTTCGTAAAGCGAACCGGCGTCGCGCGCCTCGATTACCGCCTCAACCGGAACGTCTGTAAAAAGGCTTATTTTTCTTTTCATATCATCGCTTATGGCATGTTCCGTCCGGCATACGATAACATCAGGCGATATACCGATCGACCTTAATTCTTTGACCGAATGCTGCGTCGGTTTTGTTTTAAGTTCGCCGGCAGCTTTCATATAAGGCACTAGCGTTACGTGGATATACATTACATTTTCGCGGCCAAGGTCGTATTTCATCTGCCTGATGGCCTCTAAAAACGGAAGGCACTCGATATCGCCGACAGTGCCGCCGACTTCTACAATTACAATATCGGAATTGCTGTCCGCGACCGGCCTCTGTATTTTTTCCTTGATATTATTAGTGACATGGGGTATCGTCTGAACAGTGCCGCCAAGATAATCGCCGCGGCGCTCATTCATTAAAATAGCGTTATAAACCTGTCCGGCGGTGATATTATTGTAACGGCTTAAATTTATATCGCAATATCTTTCATAATGCCCAAGATCGAGGTCTGTTTCCGCGCCGTCGTCAGTGACGAATACTTCGCCGTGCTGGTAAGGAGACATTGTGCCGGGATCGATATTCAAGTAAGGATCGCACTTTATAATCGTGACTGAAAGTCCGCGCGCCTTCAAAAGCCTTCCTGCCGAAGCAGCGGTGATCCCCTTGCCGAGCGATGAAACCACGCCGCCCGTTACGAATATAAATTTTGCCATTTTATAATTTCACTCCTAAATTATAATATATACAAATTCAACTCAAGTAAAACAAAGAGCGCTGTTATTATTTTTTATGTTTATCAATCAGGTATTTAACTGCCGAAACAACGTAGTCAACATCGCTTTCAGCCATTCTTGGAAACAGCGGCAATGTCATGACACGGTCGGAAGCATATTCCGCGTTCGGGAAATCGCCGCGTTTATAACCGTATTTCTCGCGGTAATAAGGCTGCAAATGCAGCGCGTTAAAATGAACAGAAACGCCGATATTGAGTTTCTGCAATTCACCGAGAAATTCATCGCGCGTGCAATTTAACATTTCAGTTTTCAAGATAACAGGATACAGATGATATGCGGTCTTAACTCCGTCAATTATACTGATCGGCTTAATTTCAGGCGTATTTTTAAAGCAGTCGTTATATCTTGCGACGTATTTTTTACGTAATTCCCAGAATTTATCGATCTTTTTAAGCTGGTGCAAAAGCATGGCAGCCTGGATATCCGACATGTTATATTTATAACCCGGACACATGATTTCATAATGCTTAAATTCCGTCTTTGAATAACGTTTCCAGGCGTCTTTACTCATGCCGTGAAGGTTCCATATACGCGCTTTTTCAATATATGAATCATTGTTAGTAGTCAATGCGCCGCCTTCGCCGCAGGCTATATTTTTGGTAGCGTAAAATGAAAACGCGGTCATATCTGAAATTGTACCGATTTTCTGATTTTTATAAACCGATTCGGTGGCGTGAGCAGCATCCTCGACTACAAAAGCGTTATTTTTCTTAGCGATCGCCATAATTTCATCCATGCGGCACGGCTGCCCTATGTAATGCACAGGCACTATCAGTTTTGTTTTTTTTGTGACCTTTTTTTCTATTTCTGCCGGGTCGATGTTTAAAGTTTCCGGAACGATATCTGCAAATACAGGTTTCGCGCCAAGCTGTACAGCTACGTTCGAAGTGGCGGCAAAGGTCATCGGCG
Organism: Candidatus Wallbacteria bacterium; assembly: GCA_041441465.1. Taxonomy (GTDB): domain Bacteria; phylum Muiribacteriota; class UBA9980; order UBA9980; family UBA9980; genus JASDSY01. The sequence continues at coordinate 218,897 of JASDSY010000005.1, read as the reverse complement.
TAGTTATAACTTCATCACCCTCGGTAATTCCAAGAACGGTGTAAGCCAGATGAAGCGCCGAAGTACATGAATTAACGGCAAGACAGTGTTTAGCGCCTATATAGGCCGCAAATTCCTCCTCGAATTTCTTTGTCTTCGGACCTGTGGTAATCCAGCCTGAGCGCATCGCGTCTATTACTTCGTTCTCTTCTTCCGCGCCAAACCACGACCTGTGAAATGGCAAAAACTCATCACGTACCTTAAATTCATTATTATTAGACATACTTCCCTCTTTCCTGTACTATAAAACAAAATTTATATTTCAGCGTCATTTTCAATAAAGATTTTTACGCTATATTATTTTTTCTTGAATATATCCCCGAACATTTCAAGAAGCTCAGGGTGGTCCTTAATTTTTTTCAAAAAATCCTCGAGCTTATTCTCATTTATTTTTGCGGCATCTCCATTCTTAGCTTCGGTTTCAGCCATTTTGGCCATAACCGCCATCAGCGACGCTTTTATTTCCTCGACAGGCCTTACAGGTTTAGCTTCCGGAGTTTTCAGCGGCTGCGCAGGCTGATTTTCATTAACAGGCACTATTCCGGCTTTATCAGGAACCGAAGCAGTAAGCTGTGTTTTTTCAAGTTCCGCAGCTGGTTTAGCAGCGGGCGTATCCGCCGGCTGGCCGGAAGCCGCGACGGCAGAAACAGCATCCTGAGTTTTTCCAATATCGGCCGTTTTAATTTCAGGCTGATCCTGTACGTTTTTTACGGCAGCCGCCTGTTCTTTTAATTCAACTGCCGCACCATTAACCGCGCCGGCATTTAATCCGACCCTGACTTCTGAACCGGTTAAAGCGGAATTCACATTAACATTATCAACGCCCGTAACGGTTTCCGGTTTGATAACCCCGGCGGGAGGGGTAACTGGATTTTCTTTTTCGGCGGCCGGTTTTATCAGCTTATCAAAATTCTGAACATTCTGGTTATTCAGGGCGAGCTGATCAAGTTTAACCTTCTCATCCCTGGAGACATTATTAACTTCCGGCGGTTGTGTTTTACATGACGCCGGCACATAATGATTTTCCTCTGATTTGATAATTTCTTCATCCGGAAAATTGCGGGCCGCATCTTTCATAAAATCATCGTGTCCTTTAGAAACTTCTTCAATGACTTCCAGGGCGCCTTTTACGATCTCATTGATTTTCCGTTCCATTTCGATTTCGGTCTCTGGTTTGGACGCTTTAGAAACCTCGATTGTTTTGACATTTTGTGATTTTTGAGGAATTATATTGTTTTTAAACCACTTAAATACTTCACGGTCCAACGACTTATGCGTAATATAGCTGATATAATCTTTTATTAAAGTTTGAACCAGCGCGTTTTTCGATAGTCTTTTATAAGCCGGAAGAATGCTGTAAGAATTTTTCAATGAATCATATTCATCGACATCGAGCCGGTACATAACAAGCGCCGTCATTATTGACTCGCTGAAATCTTTTAATGGAAAAACCGGAATTATAAATGAATTTATATCCTTCTGGTAAATTCCGTTGCCGCATCCAGGTACAAATATAAATTGAGGAATTCCAAGGTTTTTAGCGCGCCTGTTCGAGAATATTGTCGAATCTGCTTCCAAAACTTTCGCGATCACTTTTGTAATCTGGTATGTTGTATTGCCGATCGGGCGCCTGGTCAGAAAAAGTATCGGTTCAAGTTCATTTGCCTGAGCGATGCTGCAGAGTAAATTTTTTATGTAATCCACTTTACTTATCAGGAATTTTATTTTCTCATCTTTTGAAACTTCGCGTTTTGTCCTGATAATTTCATCAAGTTCAGCTTTATACTGGCCTTTTAAAGCTACAAGGTGAAGAATGGCGCATTCGGTTTTCACCATTCTTTCCTCATGGAACCTTAATTCATGGGCAATTTTTTCGCCGTTCGGCAATTTAGCCAGATGCGTTCTTCTTTCATTCCTGAAATTATTGAGCAAAAAATTCTCGATATTCACATATTCGGCCATTTCTTCTTTAGTCAGGTGCGAACCGGCCTGCATTTTATATTTTATAAGCGAATACACATCATTCAAAGAACTTATTTTTTTAGTCAAGTCAACGATCTTTTCGACGGTCGTCTTATTTACAGCATTGGAATTAACAATAAAATTCAGCACGTTGTTTATACAATCGCGCGATTCTTTTTTTAATTTATTATTATTTTCAATTTCTTCGGAAGTTTTTTTCTGAATTGCATTAATAGTTTCAATATTTTTCAGGCCGATGAATTTTTTCAGCTCTTCGAGCAGCCAATCCGAGAAAGTGAGGTAGGTAAGGTCCAGGCCCTGGATTGTGACGGTCACCTCGAGGGCGCTTTTCAATGTAGCGTCGCCGAGCTGCCACTGGCTTTCAACTAATTTATCGGAAATATAGCCGAAATCTATGCAATATTTTTCGGCGTTAGTAAATTTCATTTCCTTATCATTGCCGTTGCTAAACCTGTTTTTGATAATGGCATATATAAGATTCCAGTACTGCGCATTCAAAAAATTAATAAATATAGGTTCAAGCGGTGATTCGCAATAATGGTCTATGTATGAAATTATTATTTCTTTCAAGGTTTTGATATCGTCCGAAGCATCGTCGCTTATTATATTGTTAATGATTTTATACCTGTCAACCTCCGGCATAGGCGGCCTGGAGCTGGAAAGCGATTTCAGGCCGGCGCCCTTCTTTTTTTCCTCAGGCTTCGGTTCGGGCCTTAAATATGCAAAATAAAACCATACGCAGGCGACGAAAAACATGAATAATAATAATGGAAGTATATTATCCGCATGCGATTTAAAAGTGCTTGAAACCTCACGAAAAAAATCATCAACAGTCATCGTTATCCGCCGTTTTTTATTTATTTTTCAATATCTTTAAATTGATCTTCAATATAGCCGTTTAATTTTTTATTCTTATCTTTTAGCTCTATTTCAAATGAATCAAACATTAGTTTTACTTCGGAAGTCGCCGAGTCATAAACTGAATTCTTTGTGAAAAAACTTTTCTGATTATTAAAAGTCTGTAAAAACATATTAAACAAATTATCAACACGGCCGTTAATTCTCTTTATTTCTTTGTCTTTTAATTGCGCCAATTCTTTTTGCATCAGCTCGCCGAGCGACTTCAAATTCTCGGCACGCTCGCCGGCAGCCTGCGAGCTTTTTAATTTTAATATATCAGCATCTTCCTTACTTTTCAGTTTGATTTTATTCTTAAAGACCGCTATTTCGATATCAATTTCTTTAATTAATTTAATGAGAGTTTTTTTAAAATTATCAACCGACTCTTCGAAGGCTGAATTAACCCTCAAAAATTCAACTGAATCGGTAGCGCCGGCAATTAAACCGATTTTAGCCATCTCATCTAAAATGGTGTCAACAGTCTGATTATGCGCCGAGCTTTCAACTAACGGTTTCGCTGTTTTTTTTGAATTGCCGGTTTTAGCATCTTTATTATTCGTTAGAGCGCCGGCTGAATGTTTTTCCGATACTGCCCCCGCATTTTCTATATTTTCAGTTTTAGCCGCAGCCTGTGCGGCAACGCGCTTATTCTTTTTTTTAGGTGTTTTTTCAGCGCCCTGGCCAAACGCCTGCCCGGCGTATTGGCAAAGCATAATAATTATAAACCCTGCCAATGTTATATTGCTTATTTTAAAATTCATTTACGGCCGCCTTATTTTTTATTTTTCGAAGTTATTTCCTTAAACTTCGAATCAATCTGCGTAAGCGCATCCTCAAAACCTATCTGGCCGCCAAGCAGTTTTTCGACCATTTTATTAAGTTCGTCCATATATTCCGGTTCCGGAATATTAAACGCGTAAAGCGCCGAAAATTTCATCTGCTCAAAAAGCGACTGTCTTATTGAATACTCAGGTTCTTTACGGTCCTCGGCGATAGCCGTCATCGCCGATTTTCTTGTCGGAATTATAAAATTCTGGCGGCAAAACTTAAGCTGCGCATCTTTGGAATTGATGTAGTTAATGAATTCATAAGCTTCCTTCGGATATTTGCACTTCGATGACACCGCCAGGAATTGGCCGCCGATCGGAGCGCCTGAAACTTCGCCGCGCGGGATTAAGCTTATCGCTAGATTTTCCTTGGCACTGGCGAATGCCGAGCCTTTAAGTATTTTCTTGATATTCCACGGGCCGTCGATTATCATTGAAATCCTGCCGTCCATGAATTCCATCAAAGTGAAATCATGGCCGAACTTCGGATCTATTTTAGCAGGAACGACCCCGTATTTATTTTTTAAATCGTATATGAACTGGAGCGCGGATTTCACCTTGGCCGTTTTTATAAGCGAATTGCAATTTTCGTCGATCAAGTTGCCGCCGAAGCTGAATATTACAGGCAGCAGGTAATATGACTCGAAGTGATATGAAAAGCCGTAACGCGCAATTTTATAAGGATTAAACACCGGCGAATCAGATGAATTCCCTTCCTCGTCAAGAGTGAGTTTCCGGCAATATTTTAAGAACTGTTCCATATTTTTAGGCGCGCCGTCGAGTTTAGCGTCTTTCAAATGCGCCTTATTATAAAAAAGCGCAAGGCAGTCGGTAACCTGCGGTATGGCATAAAGCGCCTTGCCGTCGATTACGCTGAATTTATACAAATACGGAAGATAGTCGACATAATCGGCCGTATCTATAAGCTTATCGAGCTGGCAGAACATGCCCTGCCGTGCGTAGGGTATTACAAGCCTTATTTCGACACGCATTACGTCAGGCAGGTTATTTTCCTTAAACCTTTTTTCGATAACTGATTTCGAATCGTAAAATGATACATTTTCAACCTGAATTTTAACATCAGGCTTTATTTTCTTGTACTCTTTTATAAGTTCAAAAAGCGTCTCATTCTCTTCGTCGTTCATCGTATTCAAAAAAGTCAAAACTTTTTCAGATTGCGAAGCCGGCGGCGCCGTGTTATTTTCAGCGGCACGACACTCCTGCATGGCAGAGGCCAGCAGAAATAAAAATATGACACTGATAAGGCTGTTTTTAATTATATTGTTAAGCATACGCACCCTTCCTAAAATATGTCTCTGACAATCATATTGTAATTTTTGCAAATCGTCAGCCAGCATAATAAATTAACAGGAGAATTATAATATTTTTAGTATAAAAAGTCAAATCAAAATCTTGTTATAATTGAGTTAATCAGTCCAGGCGATACCATGTGATTTTATGGTTTTTTGGTGACATTCCGGACAATACTTAATATCGGAAGCCAACTCTATTGCGAGGCATAAATTATCGCATTTAGGGCATTTATACATTAAGTTATATGAATTATCCTTAAAATTCCAGACTTTTATTTCTAAAGGTTTTAAATATATTATATTTTCAGATGTTTCACCGCTGCCATCAGGCTTTCCAGGCCATCTGTAATGGTATAGACGTTTACACTTAATACAATATACCGGTTTTACATCACCACGCATGTTCGGACCCATATGAATTTCAACTTTAAACGAGCAGTTAGTGCAAAAAACTTCAGAAATGCTCCCAGCCTGGCAAATCCAGCACATGCAATGCAATGAAATCAGCATAATGCACAACACGAAGCACTTTTTCATTTTTTATAACCTCACAATTTATATCAAAAACTTTTATAAAACTGATTAATAAAAAATCTCAGGCAAATGTAACTGTATTTTTAACTGTTTTTGTAATTTTTATTATATCTGATTCCAGGAATATAAGAATTGTTAACCGGAAAATAATCATCAGCGTTCCGTAAATACAAGTTTTAAAGCCAGGCTTGCGAATACAAAGCCGGCGAATCGATTGAGCAATTTTTCGGAATTTTCGGATTTCATGAGCCAGCGGCTGATCATTCCTGCAAGAATACTGATAAATGAGAATACAAAAAAAGTCACCACTATGAAAAGAAATCCCAGAAATATAAGCTGCAATGTTATGTTTCCGCCGGCAGGATTCGTGAATTGCGGTAAAAACGCAAGAAAGAATATCGATACCTTAGGATTTGTCACATTCATTATTATACCGCGGCGGTACAAATGCAGTCCCGGCAATTTACGGCTGCCGTTCAGTGAAATATTGCTTTTAGACGCCTCAAACGACTTATAAGAAAGGAACAAAAGATAAGCTGCGCCGAGAAATTTTAAAATATTAAAAGCCGCGACGGACGTCTGAAAAATAGCGGCAAGCCCGAGCGCCACGATAATCGTATGAAATATAATTCCGGTGCACAGGCCGAGCGTGACATATATTCCGGAAGTCTTCCCGCTGACTATCGACTGAGTCAAAACAAATATATTATCCGGCCCGGGCGCAAAAGCAAGCACCGTCGAGGCAGTCATAAACATTAAAATCGTGTTAGAATCAAGCATATTGATTTCTCCTCGAAAAAATTCAATAAATAATTTGACGGGGTATTTGAAAAAATATCATTCAGCCAAGAATCTGACCCGCAAAATCCAGAATTTTATAATATTACATGTATATCGGTTTCAGACGATGCCGCTATAAAAATCAGCGGATAAAATTAGTCATTGTTTTTTCTTCTTTTTCGGGCGCTTCGACAGCCGCCTGTCCATGTTTTATTAATTTCAGTAGCCAGGCCATGTTTTTACCGAGCACCCTCATTATCTGAACGCCTTCCTCGTCCTGCATAACATCCCCCGGCTTCAGGCCGTGAATGACATTCCAGTAATTCGAGCCCGGCATTATCATTTCGGAATAATTAATATAATGGTTCAACTGTTCAAAAGTCGAAGAGCCGCCCGACCTTCTCACGGCGACAACGGAAGCGCCGACTTTATGCCTGAAAATCCCGCCGTTTGTACCCGCTACATAAAATGCCCTGTCTAAAAATGATTTCATCGTTCCGCCGATCGCCGAATAATGAACAGGCGATCCTAAAATTATGCCGTCAGCGTGTTTCATTTTCTGGATCCATTCATTAACGTTATCAGTAGCGAAGGCGCATTTTTCATTTTTATTTTTAGCGCAGGCGTTGCAGGCGACACAGCCCCTGATAATCTTGTCGCCTACATGGATTATTTCAGTTTCAATACCTTGTTTTTCAAGCTCGTCAGCGACTATTTTTATCGCATAAAATGTATTTCCTTCTTTTCTCGGACTGCCGTTAAAAGCTACTACTTTCATAAAAACGCTCCTCATTTTATAAATTTCATTACGGTTGATTTATGATTACCATTTAGTTAAATTTCATAATCGGCTAAAATTACTATATAATAAATTACTGATTTTAGCGTAAACTCAGTAATTCTATGGCAAGTTCACAATTATCTCATAAATTCAAGAATAACTTCCGTGCCGGCGTTAACTTCGCTTTTTATGTTAATTTTACCGTTATTTTTTTCAATAAGCTCCTTGCAAAGTTTAAGTCCTATGCCGCTTCCTAATTCGCCGGTCGTCCCCTTATTAGAAACTTTTTCGCCTATCAAAAGCAATTTTTCAATGTCTTTTTTATTTATTCCGATACCGTTATCCTTTATTATTACCTCCGTATGGCCGCCAAATTCAGATGCATTAATCAAAATTTTGCCGCCCGGATTTACAAATTTTATCGAGTTAGAAACTATATTTCTGATGACTGTACTGAACATTTTTTTATCAACGGTAATTTCAAAATTTCGATCGATCGCAATAACTATGTTAATATTTTTCTGTGCGGCAATATCGCGCAAAAGATTTATGCATTCTTCGATTAATTCGGCTAATTTTACTTTTTCAAAATTCACGCGCAGCGTATTAAGCTGGAGGCTGCTCCATTCGAGGAGGTTTTCAAGCAATATAAAGGTTTTCTCAGATAACTTGCTGAGCTCGGAGAGCATTTTTTGCCTGTAATCTGCCGGCAGATTATCAACCGAACTCAACTGATTCAGCACCATCGAAATACTGCCGATCGGACCGCGCAGGTCATGACTTATTATAGAAAAAAACCTATCCTTGTCCTCGACGAGTTTTCGGATCTTAATATTCTTTTCTTCCTTTACAAGCAGCAAAAAACCTATACCGCCGGTAATCATAAGCAGAAAAACAGTCACAAACGTCATTGCCTGAATAAGGTTATTCGAAAAAATATTGGCGCTTTCGTAATTTAATCCGAAAATACTTCTCAGGAGCATTAAAATTAAAAACACCGCATAGTTAAAACCCAGAATTCTTTGGAAGGCGGATTCGCCGGGTGTAATAATATATTTTACAGTAGGCTGCAACAAAATTAAAAATACTGCCAGCGAAGCTACAGTTACTCTTGTATTGGGATGGTTATTGAATATTTCAACAATATTAAATCCAAGAATCGATATAACGAGTATCGAAATTTGAATCAGCCTGGTCCTGTGCTGACAGCATTTTATCATTGCAAGCATAACGATCGATTCGAGAAAAAAGCTGACAAATAAACCGGTATTTGCCAGGCTTACCGAAATCCAGTCAGGCAAAACAGCCCGGTAAAATATAAGCAGCCATGAAAACGCCTGAATAAACTTTGACATGCAGTATTCAAAAATCTGCGTTTTAGTCTCATTTTTTTCCTGGGTGAACTGATAAGAAAAAAACAGCGCGAAAAGCGAGAAATTTCCCCAGAACAATAAGCTTATTATAGATTTTATATCCAATTCAAATAGCTTCAAAAACATATTATTCCACAAATAATGATTTTTAAAAACATGATTAATAATATCATCAATTTTTTATAAATGCAACTTGTAAAATTAAAATGTTTTAATTTCAGAACCCTGGTGAAGTTAAAATAAGTTCATATAAATATCCTCGGCACATGAATATTTCTTTATTAAACGTATATATGAATTAAATATATCCGCTAAAAAAAAGCCGGCACAAAAGTTATTTTTTGAACCGGCCTTTATATCAAGTTATTATTTTATTGAGGTTTTATTGTTATATTTGCGCGTTTTTTCTCTTCAGCTTGAAATATTTGAAAAGCTCAAACCATAGTATAGTAGCCATTCCTGCGATGGTGCATAAAATAATGTCGACGGCGTGCAAAACATCGAATTGGAAAAGTTCCCGCAAAAATGGAACATTCAGCACCAACCCTAAAAATATCAACGCGCCTCCGATAACCCATTTGACCGCCACGTTCGGTATCGTAACAATTTCGGTAACATTTCTTGTCCAGGAGCGGTTGGATAATATAACGGCAATGTTCGCTACAATTAAAGTCGTGAATGTAAGCGCCCTGACTTCTTTTTCGGCATGGCCGAGATAAAGGCCGATACCATAAACTAGAAGAACGATTATTAAAATACTTACTCCCTGCATACAGCTCAAAAGTATTTTCTTGTAGTCAAAAAAAGGCTCATCGATTTTTTTCGGCGGCCTGTTCATAATATTCTTTTCCTCGTTTTCAGCCTCGAATATTATAGAACACGCCGGATCTATTATCAATTCAAGAAATACGATGTGCGCCGGCCACAAAATAAGCGGCAGATTGCTAAAAAGCACTGGAATAAGAGAAAGTCCGGCGATCGGAACATGGATCGCGAAAATATAGCCGAGCGCTTTCTGAAGGTTATCGAATATCCTGCGCCCCATTCTGACCGCGCCGACGATCGAAGCAAAATTATCGTCCATCAAAACAAGCGAAGACGCTTCGCGTGCGACATCAGTCCCTTTTTCGCCCATGGCTATGCCTATATGGGCCGATTTTAAAGCCGGAGCGTCATTCACGCCGTCGCCTGTCATTGCAACTATTTCATTATTCATTTTTAACGCGTTAACTATTTTTAATTTCTGCTCGGGTATTACGCGCGCAAAAACATTTACATTTTTGATTTTTTCCCTGAGTTCTTCATCGCCCATTTCCTGAAGCTGTGTTCCCGTAATCACGAGGTCGGGGTTTTTAATGCCGATGGTCGAAGCTATGTTTTTGGCGGTGACCGGATAATCGCCTGTTATCATAACGACCCTTATTCCGGCCGTAATGCATTCATCCACGGCGGCTTTGACATTTTCACGTATCGGATCCAAAAGGCCGATAAGCCCCATAAATTTGAAATTAAAATCATGCTGAATTTCAGGCAGCGCCGAACCGCTGATTTTCGCGCCGGCGACGCCGAGCACACGTAATCCCGAGGATGCCATTTTTTGAATATGTTCGCTTACTTTTTCAGATTCTTCGATTGAGGCATGGCACAAATCAAGTATCGCTTCCGGAGCGCCCTTAGCCGCTATCACATGGAAGCCGTCACCGCATTTTGAAAATACGCGTGACATGGCCAGCAATTCCTTAGAAAGCGGATATTCTTTTTTCATTTCCCAGTCGTTATGAATATGCTCTGTATCGTTCAAATATAAGTCGCCAAGATGCTTAATAGCCTTTTCCATCGGGTCGAAAGGCGTCGTCTGGCTGGCAAGTATGCCGTACTCCACGATTTCATGGAATTCTTCGGTAAGATTTTGCCCGCTTGCCGTGTCAAGGTAATTTTTCCCGTTAAAAAGAAGCGATACCGCCATTTTGTTCTGAGTCAGCGTCCCTGTCTTATCGGTACATAAAACAGTCGCAGAACCGAGAGTTTCGATAGCCGAAGGCTTTCTTGTCAATACGTTTTTCCTCGACATCCTCCATGCGCCAAGCGCCATAAATATCGTCAATACGACCGGAAATTCCTCAGGCAATAAAGCCATGGCGAGGGTAATGCCGGCAAGAAATCCTTTTACAAGTCCGCCGCGCGTTAAAGTATAGATCACGATGACGGCCAGGCATAGTGAAAATCCAAATATTGTAAGCTTTTTAACTAATGCTCCCATTTCTTTTTTCAGCTTCGTGTCTTCTTCGCTTACCGATTCAAGCGCTTTTCCAATTTTTCCGATCTCGGTATCGACTCCGGTATGCCTTACCCTGACGATGCCGTTTCCCTGCACAACCATAGTTCCCGAATAAACAAACGGCATGTCGTCGCCGCCCGGTTGGCACATTTTTTTATCCTGATCCCATTCAGTTTTCCTTACCGGCACAGATTCGCCGGTTAAGAGCGATTCGTCGGCCATCAGGTTAACTGAAAATAAAACCGCCGCATCCGCCGGCACTCTGTCGCCTTCCTGCAGTACGATTATATCGCCGGTCACAACTTCGCGGCCGGCTATTCTTTTTTCAACGCCGCCCCTGACCACAAGAGCGCGCGGACTGGCGAGGTCTTTCAGCGCATCGAGTGCGCGTTCTGTTTTCCGTTCCTGATAAAATTCAATACCCATTATGACAAAAACAAAACATAAAAGCATTATGCCTTCCTGAAAATCCCCGAGCGTTATATAAAGCGAACCGCACAAAACAAGTAAAATGAACATCGGCTCTTTTATAACCCCGGCCGCTATATCGAGCATTCCTTTCGGCTTCGATGACGGAAGCTCGTTATAGCCTTCTTTTTTTAACTTTTCCGCAGCCTCGCTTTCGGTAAGTCCTTTATACTTTTCGCAGCTTACATTAAGCATCTTTTTTCACCTTTTCAATTTATTTTCTTTCCGCTTTTTTTCCTTTTATCAAAATCAAATAATTCGAACATTTCTTCTAAAAAGTCCATTTCTTCCTCCAATATTATTCAGAATATGGGCTGGAATGAAATTACTTAATTATCCGTAAGAATCGATTTGTTTATGATTATGATGGGAATATAAATTATATTGAATTGTACTTGTAATGAAAAGAGAAATCAGCGTGACATTAAATTGAACATTCGAATAAAGGATTTCGAAATGATCGCTGTTTAAAAAATTATGAAAAGAAAAATTATGGCATGTTAATTCGTCGGTTAAGTCGATATCGTATTCCATGACCAGATTAATGCCTGCGAAAAGTGTCATTATAAGCAGCAGCGGCAGTATTAAATTATAAATTACCGGCTTTTTTTTTATGATAATTCACCTGATATAAAAAATTACTTTTTATTTACCCAATTGCATGAGTACGTATTTTAAAACCCTTTTATTTAAAACGATTTTGAAGCGGAAAAGGGTGAGAATCGAACTCACCAGACGCATTGCTGCGCCCACCCGGTTTTGAAGACCGGTTGCCCCACCAGAGGCGTCCTTTCCGTTTATTCCAAGAGAGCATATTGAACTAATGTTCATAAGCGCAGTATGGCTATTTACCTGGATATTCAATAAAAAACAACTGTTAAAGTATATAAATGATTCGTGTTACGCTTTTCTTAGTTGACGCCATATTAATATTTATAAGGGCTTTTTTCCGGAAAGTTCTTGCCGAATTTCTTTTCGAAAGCCGGTAAATCGCATTTTTCGAAGTATTGCGTTTCGTGTACATCTCCGGTTTCATTGCAAATAAACACCATACCGCTCTTAGCGAAAACATGGACGCGGAGAAAAAACGCGTAGTGTGAAAAGCCATGACGGTCAGGCTTGCCGAGTATTTTTTCGACGGCGCTGATATTTAATTTTTCGCCTGGTGCCGGAACGATTGCGGCGTGTATTACCTTGCCGATCGAATCTACTGTGAATTCATTCGGATATCCCGGAACTTTCGAGTCAAATATATAGCTTATGGTTTTATCTTCATTTTCACGTTTCTTTTCGAATTTGCCGCCCATTATTTTTAACGCGTCTTTTTCCGAAGTAATGCCCGGAATTATATTTTTGTAATACAAGTCGTTGATTGTTTTGGGTTCAAGCACTTTTTCACTGGCGGCAGGCTGCGTTTTTTCGGCTATCTCGTTATTAGCCGGATTATCCTGAGCCGAAGCAGTATTCGCTTTCGATAAAAGCAATACGCATACGATTAAAGCAATTATAAGACTGCCTGTAAGATTTTCAAATTTTAAAATCATTTTTCAAACCTCTCTTTTTAATACTAACATGATAAAATTACTAATTAATTATACATTAAATTCAATAAAATTGCAAACTTTTTACAATACTATACAAACATCGTCATTCTTATTTTATATTTTTTTATTTTATGAATTGGTCATTTTTTATAAGTACCAAAATCTATATATCAAAAATTTTATATTGAATATTTTATCTGAAAATTATATAATGATATAATGTTCATGATCGGTAATCAGTAAGTTTATCTGAAAATTGAAATTATTTTCAAAAATGATTTTTATAGTCCGGCTATTAATTTTAATTTTTTTAGTATATAATAACTTACTAATTTTTGCGGCGGTTTCAAAATTTTTGTAAATGAAGTATTATCATCATAAAAAGCCGGCAGTCAGAAAAAAGAAAAAGGAAATATACAGATGATTTCAGTTTATTCTTATGACACAAAAAAAGATAATTTTACATACGGCCAGGGCATAAGTTTCCTTTCCGAGGAGTTAAAAACACAAGATTTTACCAACTGGGTTGATTTGCAAAACCCGACTGACGAAGAATACGCAATTTTAGAATCCTTTTTTAAATTCCACCCGCTGGCAGTTGAAGATTGCAAACATTTTTCACTTTTTCCGAAATTCGATGAATATGACGACTATCTTTTTATAGTGTTTCACGATATACAGATGAACCTGGCCGACGGCTTTTTTAATTGCAGCGACGAAGAAAAATATGCTAAATTAAAAACTGCCTATGCTGAAAATTTCGACGCATTCGAGCTAAAGATATCGGAAATAGACATTTTCACGACTTCGAATACAATAGTCACAGTTCACGGCGAAGCGCTTACGGCCATTGACAGGCTCTCCGAAAAATTTAAAAAGCGGATAAAAGCGTTCAAAAACGGCCGTGATTTTATCCTGCATGAAATAACCGACGCAATTGTCGATCAATACGTCCAGGTTTCTTATGTTTTAGATGAAGTCGTAGAAATTTTAGAAGACGAAGTCATTACAAAGTGCGCAAGGGGGATTAATGATAAAATAGTAAGGCTGAAGCGTGATTTCTTATTATTCAGGCGCTCGTTGATGCATGAAAAAAGCATAATGGAAAAGTTGATGTTCGGCCCGCAATATAAGATTTCCAAACGAGCGCTTTACTACCTTAAGGATATCCATGACCATTTAATGAGAGTTTTCGACAGCGTCGAAATAAACCGCGAAATGCTTTCTATCATACTTGACGCGTACCTTTCGACAATGTCGAATCAGATGAATAAGGCTATGATGAAACTTACCACGATCGCGACTATTTTTATGCCGCTCACATTTGTTGCCGGTATTTACGGAATGAATTTTAAAAATTTCCCGGAAATAGAATGGCAATATGGATACTTGTACGTCTGGATTGTGTTTATAGCAATCGGCGTATATAGTTACAATTATTTCAGGAAAAAAGAATTGATCTAATTTTTTTTCAAAAGAGTTTCGATACGAGCTTCGGCGTCTTTTACGCTCGATGATTGCGGAAATTCCGAAACGTAACGTCGGTAAGACTCAATGGCGTCTCCGGCTTTTCCAAGAATATCATTACAAATTCCTATTCTGAAAATTGCAATTCCGCGAATCTGAGATTTTGTATTTTCATAAACTTTCTGGTAAAAATCTATAGCCATCTTATAATCTTCTTTTTCTTCAAAACAAGCCCCCAGAAGGTAATTAGCGTCATCAGCCCGCCTGTCGTTCGGAAATTTATTCAAAAAATCCTGAAGACTTTTTTCCGCTTTTTCATATTTACCAAGGCGCATGAGCCCCATAATTACTTTGTAATAATTATCCGGCGTCATTTCGATTCTTTTAACCTCGTCATCGATGCGTGAAACTCGGCGGCGCGGGAAGTTATCGCCCGGCGCTGCTGAATTAGATGCCGAAGACGCGCCTGGCGTCGACGGCGCACTTGCCGAAGAATAAGAAGACGATCTGCCGTCTTCAAAGGCATTCGATGGCGCCTGTTCATTTTTAGAAGCAGGTAAAGTGGCCGCTGGAGCCGTAGCCTGTGGAACGGTCCCGTTTTCAGCGGCCGGCGGATTATCAGCTGCCGGGGGTTCTGCGATTCTGTCAGGAGCTTTGCCTCCGGCCGAATCGGGCACTGATTGACCCGAACCGTTATTGACAGCCGGCGGTTCTGGCTGAGCCGCCGGTTTTTTATCGCCTGTCGTCAATTTGTCTTTGATTTTTTCAAATAATTCGCCGTTAATTTCATTTATTTTCATAAGATCGTAAATTGTTTTAAAATTATTATTCTCGCGGCGGTATTTGATGATTTTAGCGGCTATGGTTTCATCTATGCCGGAAATAGCCGTCAATTCCTCGAAACGTGCCTCATTAATATTGACTTTTCCCTGCTGCGCAGCCGCGAGTCCAATCAGTAAAAAGAAAATAAGTTCAAGGGTTATTGATTTAATAGTTAATAACTTTAAAAATTTACGATTCATAATTTAAAACTTTTCCCAGAATTTTTTTGAAGCTTTTTGAGCTTTTTTAGCGAGTTCCTGTTCGGAGAACATCGTAAATTCGCCGTTTTTTATAAGATATTTGCCGGCCACAAAAACGTCAGTCACAGGCCTTGTCGATATTCCGAAAAGGAAATGGCCGAGGAAATTGAAGTCATTGATTTTAGTAGGAGCGAAATAATCGACGCAAATCAAATCAGCCGGAGCGCCTTCTGCTATTTCGCCGAAAGCTTTTTCATAATGCATGCCGAAAAACTCCGTAGCGAGAGCGAAGTTATTTTTAAAATAAACCGACTGCATTTCAGGATAGCTTAAATACTGCGGGTCCAATTTACTTACTTTTTGAAGGACCATGGCCGTTTTTATCGATTCCTGCATCATCGGAGTGAACCCGTCGGTGCCGAGCATTACTTTTGCGCCTTTTGAAAGCGCCATCGGAATATCGAGTATGCCGACTGCATTGCTCATATTCGAATGCGAGTTATGCGCGATAAAATTTCCTTTTTTAGCCATTATATCGAAATCCGATTGATACGCGTGAACACAGTGCGCAAAGATCGATTTCGAGTTGCATAATCCTTCGTCGTTGAAGCGTTCTACGACTGAACGGCCGTATTTAGCGGTTGAATCGTTCAAATCGGCTTTATCTTCGCAGACATGGACATGATATCCGGTATTTAAATTCGAGGCTGCTTCAGCAATTTTTTTAGCTGTTTTATCAGAAACAGTAATAGAGGCGTGCATGCCAAAAAGCGCTTTTCTCATTGGATTATCAGCTTTATTGCATTTTTTGATGTATCTGACGTTTTCCTCGATGCCTTCGTCTGCAATTTTTTCGCCGTCGCGGTCTGAGGTTTCGTAGCAAAGGCATGTTCTGATACCAATTTCTTCAGCAGCTTTTTCGAGAATATCGAGCGAGCCTTTCAATGCAAACGGCGATGCGTGATGGTCAAATACTGTAGTTACACCGCACTTTAACGAATCGAGGAGCGCAACCTGGGCGCTAAGAAAATTATCCTCGTCGTTTAATTTTTTATCGAGGCGCCACCAGACCTTATTTAATATTTCGAGAAAGTTGCGCGGCGGCACTTCCGCTTTTATGTCCATACCGCGCGCGAATGTCGAATAAAGATGCATATGGCCGTTAATAAATCCAGGCAAAAGGAGCTTGCCTTTCAGGTTAATTTTCGTATATTCGGCTTCATTAATGTTATCTTTCACTTTGGTTCCGGTCTTCACGATTTTACCGGTCGAGTCATCGATGATTATATAATCAAAAGGCTGAGCGAGAGCGCTGCCTTTTTCGTAAGAAACGCATTTGAAATTTTCGATTAAGTATTTAATTTTAAATCCCTCCCCTAATTTTTTATGAAAATATTTTATATAAAAAAATCATAAAAGTCAATATTTTTAAAGCTTCTTTTTTGCAAACTCAAATCCGAAAATATTTTAATCTAAATTTTGAGTGATAAAACCGCTGTTTTGTGTTAAAATATTATTACAAGTCAATATCATTGGCACTGGTATAAAAAAATTTTAAGTGGTGATATATATGGATAATCCTCCTAAAAAGCGGTCGGCATTTTCCAAACCGTCAAATGAAAACATACCCGGAAATACTAATTCCGGATTTTCAGGCGGAGGCGATTCCCTGGATTCGCTCGAACCTTCGAAAGACAGCTCATCTTTTTCCACATCCGGAAATGATGAAAATGTTTACGTCCCGGAGTCACGCGGCGAATATAACCTTCCTGAAAGTATTAAAATAGACCTTACGACATCGTTAGAGCAATTTATCCTCGCCGGGCTTATAATAAGCGGCATAATAAGCGCGGTATTATTCTTTAACGGCACATTCGGACATACCTCAGGCCGCGGTTCATACAGGCATTATTATCCGCCCGATCCGGAGATGTTACATTATCTTCCTTTAGCCATCGCCGCCGTCATATTTTTTGCGCTTGCTTACTGGATGACAGATAATTATTACATTTTAAGGACAGAGCAGAAAAAAATTTATTACCATTTCAAGTTCCTTTTTTATGAGAGCGTAACGTTATTTTTAACATGCGATAACATACTGGCCGTAGGCGTTACCGGCGAAGAGAGGCATTCGAAACATGATCACTGGTGGGTTTATAAAATTTGCATAATAACGAGAAAAGGTGAAATGATCGATTTCAGCGACTGGGAACGTGAAGCTTGCGGCGCATTGAACGCTCAGGCAAAAGGCATGGCGCGCGTATTCCAATGCCAGTTTGCGGAATGCCCCGGCTTCGCTACTTTAAGGGTCGAACCGGCAGGCGGCTCATTTAACATTTATTTTGGAACAAAAGGATTTTTAGACGGCATCAGCTGGCAGACACTGCCGGTTTTAATAGCCATCGCAATCGGCGTACTGACCGTAATTTATTCGCTCGTACTTTTCGGATAAATTCAAAATCATTAGCGCTGCATTCAGGCTCTTTACCAAACACCGGTCATTAAAATCAAAATATCAATTGACTGGATGTTAAAATAATAAAACAATTTAGTACTTATCTGATAAAAAATAAAAAAAGAAAACTTATACATTTGAATAAATCCATTCCGGCTAAACGAAGTGTTATAATAAAATAACATAACCTGCATTTTATAAAAAAGGGAATGAATATGAATATTCCTTCTAAAAAGAATCCCGCGGGTCCTAAATTATCAAATAAAAATATTTCAGAAGATAACTACGAGGTTTCAGAATTTTCAGATGCTGATGATAATGAAAATGAAAATGAATTATTGGAATCTGACGATTCGGAAAATAATTTAACTTTATTTTCTAAATTCGAAACTTCCGAAAATGTAAATGACGGAAGCGGCAATTATAAACTTCCTGAAAAAATAAAGATTAATGTCGTCTCACCGCTTGAATACTTCAACTGGTTAGGAATATTTTGCAGCTGCATATTATGCGCGTTATTATTTTTTGACGGCAGTTTTGGAAGTCACAAACACGGCCATTATCATCCGCCCCAAACGCAGCTGCTTCATTACCTTCCTTATTCCATAGCGGCATTTTTTTTCTTTGCGTTCGCCGCCTGGAAAACCGATATTTATTATGTTCTCAATACCAGAGAAAAAAAAGTTTATTACCATTTCAAATTCTTTTTTTACGAAAGCGTAACACCGTTTCTGACATGCGATAACATCCTCGCGATAGGGGTTACCGGCGAAGAATATAATTCCCAAAAGGAAAAGTGGTGGTCTTATAAAATTTGCATGGTCGCAAAAAACGGCGAAATAATCGATTTTGGTAACAGTCAGAAGGAAGCCTGCGCGTTACTTAATGCTCAGGCTAAAGGCCTAGCAAGGTTATTTCAATGTAAATTCGCAGAATGTCCTGGCGCTTCTTATTTAAGAGTGAAACCTGTCAGAAATTCATTTGACGTCTATTTCGGTTCCAAAAATTTTTTTGAAGGCATAAACCGGAAAACCCTGCCTATTATAATTACTGTAACAATAATCGTAATTACCATAATTTATTCGCTGGTTAAATCATGGTAATTTATATATAAAACATAAACGAAACACTTAAAGCCGGAAAAAATATTTTCCGGCGTCAAAACTCAAAATTCAATTTTTAATTTCAAAAGTACTCAATAACAATCTTTTTGAACTCTATTGACTTTTCCGGTCAATAGTTGTATAATACAACCATTTGTATATACAACAATTGTACAGCACAACCATAATGACGAAAAAAAGGAGATAGCTTTACATGCTAAGCGATGAACAAATCCAGGACTTTCGACACTCTTTAAGGTTTTTAGAGCGTGAATTCGAAAGGCAGATGAAGTCCGAAACCGGCTGCTGCGGGGTAACATTAGCGCAATGTCATCTTCTGCTCGAACTTGACATATTGAAAAAAACTTCAATAAAAACTATCGCCGGCATTTTAGAACTTGATAAAAGCACATTGAGCCGTACAATCGACAGCCTTGTTACGGAAAACTTAATAACACGGCTGGTATTAAAGGAAGACAGGCGGATAACGGAAATCTCACTGACGGACAAAGGGAAAAAAACAGTACAAAAAATAAATAAAATGTGTAATGAATACTACTCGAAATTATTCGATGAAATACCGGATAAAAATCATAAAACAATAATAAACGGAATAAAAATCTTCGCTGAAGCCATGAATATTTTCAGAAAAAAATCAAGCAAAAAAAATTCTAAATGCTGTAAATAGGTTAACCTAAAAAAGGAGATAGCAAAATGAGCGAACAAAAATGCTGCTGCGGCCCCGGCACAAAAATTCAAATAAAAGGCAAAAATGCAAACCGACGCAATGATTCTTCGGTTGATACGAATGACAATTCACAAAAAAATATAATGACCACAACGGCGAAACTGCAAACGGCTGATATTTTAGGCAATATTGGCGTGCGGCTGGGCTATCGCCGATCGAATTATACTGTCATGCCTGGAATTTATAAAATCGGCAATCCAGACCAAGACTCTTTAGTGCTGGTCACTTCGAATTACAAGCTGACATTCGACAGCTTAAGATGCGAATTAACCGAGTTAAATGCCTGGATTTTGGTTCTGGACACAAACGGCGTAAATGTCTGGTGCGCGGCCGGCAAGGGAACGTTTGGCACGGATGAACTGATAAGTAAAATAAATCGAACAGGGTTAAAAAACATCGTTTCGCATAATAAATTAATACTGCCTCAGCTTGGTGCGCCCGGTGTATGCGCTCATGAAGTTTTGCAAAAAACCGGTTTTAAAGTAATATACGGACCAGTTTACGCGCGGGACATAAAAAAATTTATAGCTGACGGGTTCAAAAAAACGCCTGAAATGTCAACAGTAACTTTTACTTTAAAAGAACGGCTTGCCGTAATTCCAGTGGACCTAATTCTTTCATGGAAAATTACATTTTTAATCTTAATCGCTGTCGCGGCTGCCGGTATATTAAATAGCTGCCATCTGCTTAAAGCCGCCGAAAAAGAATTTGCGTTAAGCGGTTCGCAAGGCGCTTCAGTCCAATTCATGTTTTTTCATTCATTAATTAAACAAATTGCAATTGATTTCATGCCTTATTTAGGATCGATTATCGCCGGCTGCGCGGCAGTCCCTATTTTGCTTCCGTATTTGCCTTTCAGGGCATTTTCTTTAAAAGGAACTATTTGCGGGGCGATATGGTCGCTGATTATAATAAATGCTTATAATTTGACATTAATTCCCGCTATCGCTAAATTTTTGATAATAACCTCAATTTCTGCTTATTTCGCTATGAATTTCACCGGCGCGACAACTTTCACATCTCAATCGGGAACTGAATTCGAAGTCAAAAAATCATTCCGGCCGATTTTATTATTTTTTATTAGCGGTGTTGTTTTAAATATTTTATTAACTTTTAAAATATTATAATTTTTAATCGGAGGCGATAAATCATGACATTAAGATACATAGAACAAACAATAAAATTGGAACTTAATAAAGAAAAATGCGCGGGCTGCGGAATGTGTATCGCGGTCTGCCCGCATAAAGTCTTTGAAATGAGAGAAAAAAAAGCTGAAATAGTCGACCGGGGCGCCTGTATGGAATGCGGCGCCTGCAAAAAAAACTGCCCGGCGCGAGCGATAGAAGTTAAATCAGGGGTAGGGTGCGCGCAGGCTATAATAAATGGAATGTTAAACGGTACCGAACCAAATTGCGATTGCGGCTGTGACAAGCCAGGCACAAAAAATAACTGCTGCTGATAAAAAGTTAATTATAATATATTTAATAAATATATAGCAAAAAAAGCCGCTCAAATTTTTTTAAGCGGCTTTTTGTATATTATTTTTTTTCAATTAAACAATTAATTAAAAATCAGTTTTTGAGGTAAAATGGAAATTTTTTATTTTCATTTCAGGAACTACTATAGCTCCGCCCATTTCGCCGTTGAGTTTAGATTCGCTCATCATTTCAACGTTCGAAAGCGCTTCGCAAATATTTTGCGTAAACCTCAAATTTTTGACTGGTTTTGTAATTTTGCCGTTTTCAATCAAGAACGTGCCGTTGCGCGTCATGCCGGTAATTATGGTCTCGCGCGGATCGACGACATTAACGTAATGAAATGAAGTTACATAAAGGCCTTTTTTTGTGGAAGCGATCATTTCTTCGGTAGTATGGCAGCCGCCCTTGACAAATATATTCATCGGCATAGGACCTGAAGTCGAATGAGCCGGCAAAGCGTGGCCTGTCGATTTACGGCCTTCTTTTTTGGCCGTTTTTGTGTCGTAAACAAGATTTTTAGCGATGCCGTTTTCGACTAGCATTACTTTTTCCTTTTTGACACCTTCAAAATCGAATGGCATCGGCAGTCCTTTAATATCAAGGCCGTCATCCCATATCGTTATATTTTCTCCGCATATCTTGCTGCCAAGCTTGCCGCACAAAAAACTCCTGTTTTCCTGGTATGATTTTGCGGAAAAACCGAGATACCCCATGAATTCTATAAGATTAGCCACGGCCTGCCTCGAAAGGATGACGTCATAATGCCCTGGTTCTATTGAAACAGGATTTTTGGCTTTCAGGCATATATCACAAGCTTCCTGTCCGATTTTATCGAAATTAATTTTGGAAACATCGCAATTTCTGTCAAGCGCGAGTCCGGCATAAGTGTATTTATCGCCCATGGCTGTCAAGTTAATACCTGCCACTGTCCTCGGACTATACCGTTTAAGGCCGAACGAATTGGCTATGAATAACTCCGAGAGATTGACCTCGAACGCGCCAAACGCGTCAATGGAATTATTTTTAGCTTTTTTTAATAGGATATCGACAGATTTTGCCATCTGTTCAGGAGTGAATTCGGCCGTGCTTTTATTCCAGAACTGGTCATAACGCGGCAGCTCCTCCCATTTTTCGATTATTTCGGCTTCCTCGTTCTCTTTTTTCAATGAAATTATAGTCTCGATATTTTTTATCAAAAAATCAAGTTTTTCAGGTTCTGTCGAATTTATCGATGCGATGCCTACTTTTCCATTTTTTACGCCGCGGAGCAGTATGTCAATATTTTTCTCCGCCACGTTCTGGTGAATTACCGAATTGGCGAATCTTGTAAGCTTTTGATCAAATGATTCGATAATCATGTCAAACTTGTCAAAATTCGAGTGCGCTTTTATATATTCATAAATTTTTATAAATTCTTTTTCGCCGGTCATTATTTAACACCTACCCTTACATTTCTAAATCTTGCCGGGGAAGTCCTGTGCGCAACGTGCATCGACTGCATCGGCTCGCCCTTGCCGCAGTTAGGAACGCCCCATATAACCTGGCTGGCCTTGTTGCATACAGCGTCGCAGCCGCCCCAGAATTCCCATGTTATGCCGCAATAAGTAGGATTTTTGAATATGCGGCCGAGCTTGCCGTTTTTGATTTCATGCGCAATTTCACAGCCGAACTGGAAATTTATGCGTTTGTCGTCAATCGACCACGATTTATTTGTCTGTATGAAATATCCGGATTTAGTGTCGGCGATTAATTCCTCGAAAGAAGGTGCGCCCGGTTCAAGATTGACGTTGGTCATTCTGACGATCGGTATCCTTGACCAGCTCGACGCGCGGGCAGTGCCGTTTGAATGTTTATAACCGGCCGCAAACGCGGTATCGCGAGAAGCAAGGTAATTTAAAAATTGACCTTCTTTTACTATCTCGATTTTTTGTGCGGGAACGCCTTCGTCATCATACTTAAACGAGCCGAGGCCGCCTTTTATTGTCGCGTCTGCCGTAATATTCACATTTTTCGAACCGTAAGTAAAGTTACGCATTTTTTCAAGAGTTAAAAACGACGTTCCGGCAAAACTTGCCTCGAGGCCTATTACGCGGTCGAGTTCCACTGCGTGGCCGCATGATTCGTGAACCTGCAGCGCAAGCTGGGAACCGTCAATTATAAGCGTCGTGTTTTCCGAAGGCATTACCGGCGCGTCAAGCAGCGCCACGCATTCACGCGCTATCCTTTCTGAATTTTCAGACATCTTAAGCTTTTTCACGTATTCATAACCGGCAGTGCCGTAATTGCCGCCGAATGAAGCCGGGTATGAACGTTTCTGAAAATCGCTGTTACCGAAAGCCATGCAGTCGATTCCCGCGCCGGCTTCGTGTATCGTCTGCTCTATATCGGCACCATCGCTCGAGTAAAAATGTTTGTTAGTCTTTATAAAACATAAAAAACCGCGGGTTAAGGATATTCCCTGGACGTTACGCATTTTATCTTCGCATTCGAACAAAAGCCCGAGTTTTTCATCGATCGAAACCTTAAACGGATCGATTTCTATTTCAGTTTCGTATTTGTCGCGTATGGCTTCCTGCTCGGCAAAATAAACCGGATTTTCGATTGTTATAGCCGACGCGGACGCAATAGAAAATGCCAGATCGGCGACACGTTTAATTTCGTCCTCGTTGATTTTATTCGACGAAGCAAAACCCATGCCGCCCTTATAAAATACCCTTATCCCAAATCCTTCGTCGGAAGAAACAGAGTAGCTTTCAAGTTTGGCGTTTTTAGTGGCGATATTTTCCTGGGTCGATGAGACAATCCTTAAATCGGCATAAGATGCGCCTTTTTCTTTAATGGCCCTGAATACATTTTCAATTATTGGTTTCATTTATCCCCCCTGATTGTGCCAATATTCTGTTTTTATTATGATAAACGCCGAAAAGCAAAGAACATTTTTTCAAGTATTTATATCAAGTAAAATGGATGTATTCTAATTAATTTTCATTCATTATATTTTACTACACTAAATATGTTTAAGCAAATTTTTTATTATTTTTTTTATTATTTTTTTTATTATTTTTTTATTAACAGTTTAAATTTTCAATCCTTGACAAATTAGACTGATTTTGATAAATTTAATAATCTTTTTTGTTTTCGCGTAAAGAAACGAATGATAAAATTTTCATCAAATCGAGGTCAGGAAATGGAAAAAGCAACGTTCGCGGCGGGATGTTTCTGGGGAGTTGAATATAAATTCAGCAAGATTTCCGGCGTAATAAAAACTACCGCAGGCTATACCGGCGGCCGTTTAAACAAGCCGACTTATGAGGATGTATGTTACAAAGACACCGGCCACGCCGAAGCGGTTTTATTAGAATTCGATCCTGCGGTTATAACTTACGAGAAGCTGTTAGACGCTTTTTTTTCAATGCACGATCCGACTCAGCTGAACAGGCAGGGCCCGGATTATGGAGAGCAATACCGGTCCGCCATATTTTTCCACTCGCCGTCACAGGAAAAAACGGCGCGCGAATATATTGAAAGATTGCAAAAATCAGGAATTTTTAAGCGCGGTATAGTAACGCAGGTTGTTCAGGCCGGAGAATTTTTCGAAGCCGAAGAGTATCATCAGAAATACATTGAGAAAAAAGGCGGCGGAGCCTGCTTTTGATATATATCGATTCAAATTCGTATAATTTTATGAAATGAATTTGGGAGGAAGCCAACATGATAGAGTCAAGGTGCGGAATTTTATGCAATGAGTGTAAATATAAGGAACCTATGAATTGCGGGGGCTGCGTCAATATAAAAAAACCCTTCTGGGGCGAACAATGTCCCGTTAAATCATGCTGCGAAAATAAAAAAATGGAACATTGCGGCAACTGCCAAGAGTTTCCATGCGATTTATTGACGAAATTTGCCTATGACAAAGAACAGGGCGATAACGGCAAGCGGATCGAACAGTGTAAAAAATGGGCCGGAAAGTAAACTTGCCTGTAATTTTGTAAAAACACTTTATTATGAAATTTATAAAAAAATAAAGGAGAAATTATTATTATGAAAAAATTTATTCTGGCTGCCGCAATAGCGATACCTATGATATTTGGCGGCAATAATCCGATCTGCATGGCGAGCGGCGAAAAAGTTTTTCAAAAAACTAAAAATGCCGTACTTACAGAAACGGAACACAGCTTCAATTCGGCATTATACACAAATAAAAATAAAAAAATAAAGATAAATTATCCGCAGATAGCCGGAAATGAAAGTAACGCATCAAAAATTAATGAATTAATAAAAAACGATACTTTAAAAATATTGAAAAACATCGAAAAAGACTTTGAAAATCTCGAAACTTCAATTGATTTCAAAATTGAATACAGCGGCTCCAATATACTGAGCATTCAATACTCCGGATTAGGAACATTTCCGAATATGGCGCATCCGTTTAATATATTCTACACAACCAATATAGATATCGCCAATGTCAAAATCCTTAATTTAAGCGATGTTGTAACAATAAACGAAAAATTCGTCGAAAAATTCATTAAAGGAAAATACACAACATGGTGCGATGATCTCGATATTCAGAAAGAAGGCGCACTGCCGGATATTATTAAAAGTTTCGACAAAAAAGAATTGTTAAAGGAATTCCTGAAAAAACCGGCAGTGTTCTATTTCACCAAAGATTCATTAGTCGTAAGCGCGGAAGCGATTCACGCGGTCGGCGACCATATAGAGTTTGCAATATCATACAATGACCTGGAAAAATTATTATTATTTAAACCGGCCGGGTTTCAAAATATAAAAATTGAAAAAACTTTAGAAACAGGCGAGAATAAAAAAGATTCCTCCAAAACGCCGGATAATGAATTAAAATTCAAAAAATACGGCAACTCAAAGTATGGATATTTGCTTTCATATCCTGACATATTTAAAACATTTAACGAAAGCGACAGCGGCGACGGCGTTTCGATGGAATCAGCCGACGGCCTTTACACTCTTAAAATATGGGGCGGCTTTAACGTAATGAATAGTGACGGCCAGGCGCTTTTAAAACAGGCTAAAGAACGGGCAGCACATATTTCTGAGGAACACGCCGATAAAAACAGTTATAAAATAGTATATGAAGGCGGCGACAAAACCCCCATTGAATTTTACGAATGCGGATATGTAACCGAAGAAAAGGTAAATTGTTTTATCCTGAGTTATCCGGCCGGCCAAAAATCAAAATTTGCCGGTGCGGTAAGCCTTATGACCGAAGAATTAAAAAAAGGGGAACCCGCAATTAACAAGCAAAAAGAAGTTCCTGCCATGGAATTAATCGACGAGCTCTGCTTCAGCCAGATATTGCACTATGACAGTTTTACTGAAAAGCCTGACGCCGTAACGGCAGCATTAACACTTTACCGCAGTGTGGTTTACGGCAATTTCCGCTGGAAAGATAAGCTTCAAATGCAGGATGATGCATATTGTTTCAATAATAAAAACAAAAACTCAAAAGACTTTTCAGTCTCTCCTGATGAATTATACCGTGATTATTTCGTAAACGGCAATTTTCCCAAAGCACCTGAATCACTTAATTTCCTTATAGAAAACACAAAAAACGGCATCAAAGTGAAACTTTCCGACGCGCCATATTTACAGACAGTAGAAGTAACAAGCTTCAATGAAAAAAACGGGAAGCTTGTAGTTAACGCTAAAATTTCGCGCAGCATAATTGGTGATGAAAAACCGGTACTTCTTGGCGATGCTGTAATAACACTTGTAAAATCGGATAAGCCTTGCCAATTCGGCTATAAAATACTATCGTTCGAACCAAAATATCCAAAATTTAACGATATAGTATTGAGATAAAAAATCGGATATTTTAAAATATGAAAGGCTGTTGTAAAAAAAATGAATTGTCGTTCAGGATGCGCCGCGTGCTGCATCATAATTTCGATATCGTCAGAAATTCCGGGAATGCCGAACGGCAAACCGGCGGGAATTAGGTGCATCCAATTGAACGAACGCAACGAATGCCTTTTATTCGGAAAGCCCGAACGTCCGAAAGTTTGCCTGAACTTTTCGCCTACTATCGAAATGTGCGGCGATAATAATGAATATGCGTTCAATTATCTTTCGGAGCTCGAGAAAATAACCGGTTGAATCTTTTCATATTTCCTCAAAATTTCACATGCGCTTCCTGAAAAATGTAACTCCGCAGCAAATAAGCCTGAATTTCTCATTATTTTTTCGGCAGCTTTCACCCAAATAAATAATTTAATTTATTGATTTTTAAGTATATTTTAAGTATAATAAGGCTAATATGAAAGCGATTATTTTCGGAGCCGGAGCCGTAGGGTTCCAGCTCGCCAAATTATTAATAGCGGAAAAATACGATGTCGTAATTATCGAAAAAGATCAGGAACGCGCCAGGTTTATTTCGTCGAAACTAGACTGTATGGTATTAAATCAAGAAAGTACTCTCACGTCGTCGATTAAAGATTCCGGCGCCGAAGACGCTCGCTTTTTTATAAGCGTCACCAACAGCGACGAAGTCAATATAGTTTCCTGCGGAATAGTTGCCAGCGAATTTAATATTCCGATAAAAATAGCGCGCGTGCGTAATGTAGATTATTCAAAATCCAATCTTTTGAAAAAGAATTTCCTAGGAATCGATTTTATAGTCAACCCCGAAGTTGAAGCGGCTAAACTTATCCATAACACAGTTACACTCGGGGCCTCAAGCGACGTGATGATGTTCGAAAATACCGATGTCCAGATAAGGAATTTTGTAGTAAATAAAAGTTCATTTTTTTATAACAAGCCTTTAAAAAAAATAAGAAAGATTCTTAATGAACGCTTTTTGATATCAGGCGTAGTCCGCGGCGATGATTTTATAATTCCGTCAGGCGAAACTGTAATCCATGAAAATGACAACATATATATATTCGCTGAAAAAGACGATTTAAGCAGGTTATTCGCCGACCTTGGACGCAAGAGCGAAAAAAACGACAACGTAATAATAGTCGGCGGCACGACAATCGGCACTCTTGTATGCGACGAATTAATAAAAAGCGGCACACACGTTGCCATAATCGATAAAGACAGAACGCTGTGCGAGACTCTGTCCGAAAAATACTCTGATTCTCTCATAATCCATTCGGACATATCAGAAGAAGGGGTTTTCGAGGAAGAAAACCTTGAAAACTATGATCTTATAATCACAGCGACAGGCAACGAGGAATTAAACGTACTCTCGTCGGTATACGCAAAAAGCCTCGGTATCAAAAGAGCGCTTGCTCTTGTAACCAAAGCCGGATATATACCAATTGCGCAAAAATTAAATATAGATTCTATCGTAAGCCCTAAATCCAGTACAGTCAACGCCATATTAAAATTCATCAGGCGCGGTGATATCAAGAGCGTGCATACGCTTTTTAATGAAAAAGCGGAAGTCATAGAATATCATATAGAACCTCTCAGCCCTGCCTGCTCCAAAAAAGTTATGGATTTAAAGCATCCGGCTGGAACTTTAATCCTGTCAGTAATAAGGGACGGCGAAAATAAAATTCCGGACGGCAACTTTGTTATCCAGGCCGGCGATCGTGTAATAACCATTGCCTTGCGCGATTCAGTTGAAAAACTTGCCAGAGTGTTTACGGGCGATGGTAAATAATGAATCTAAAAATAATAATAAAACTGCTTTCAATACTTTCCATAATAATTTGCATTTCACTATTAATTCCCGCTTTTATGGCATTATGGCTAAATGAAGCGGCTTCTTTAAAAGCTTTTTTTATGACAATCTCCATAACTACGGTAATATCGGCAGTATGCTATAAATTAACGGCCAGATGCAATGTCGAAAATTTAAAACCGCGCGATAGTTTTATTTTTGTAACTTTAAGCTGGGTCATTGCCTCTGCTATAGGTGCCATGCCTTATTATTTTTCAAATTCAGTGCCGTCTTTCACCGACGCCTATTTCGAAACAATGTCCGGATTTACTACCACCGGCGCCTCAATACTCACAAGCCCGGAAGCGCTCTCGTTTTCAATGCAATTCTGGCGCGGCCTGACCCACTGGCTCGGCGGCATGGGAATCGTCGTACTCGCCGTCGCGATACTGCCATTTCTCGGCATAGGCGGAATGCAGCTTCTTGAAGCGGAAGCTCCCGGGCCGACAGTCGATAAAATCACGCCGCGTATCGCCGAAACCGCTAAAATTTTATGGCTTATTTATATCGGCCTGACAGTGCTTCAGACAATATTTTTACTTTTCGGCGGTATGAGCCTTTACGACTCGCTTTTTCATACATTCGCAACGGTAGCGACCGGCGGTTTTTCATGCAAAAATTTAAGCGTGGGCCATTATAATTCAGCCTATATCGATTATGTTATAACAATATTCACTTTTTTTGCAGCTGTTAACTTCACGCTCCATTATAAAATAATAACCGGTAAATTCCGCTCGGTATTTTACGATGTTGAATTAAGAACTTTTCTCTTGATCGTTCTAACGGCCACGGCAATAATTTCATTTAATACTTATGGCCCCATATATAACAGCGTCAGCGACTGCGTGCGATATGCAAGCTTTCAAGTAGTAACGATAATATCGACCACCGGATTTTCAACCGCGGATTATGAAAAATGGCCGCAGGTAAGCCAGAACGTTATTTTTTTCCTTATGTTCATCGGGGGCTGCGCCGGCTCTACAAGCGGCGGCATCAAGGTAATAAGGCTTGTGACACTCTTAAAGCAGGCTATGATCGAGATGAAAAGCCTTATTCATCCGCGCGGAGTTTTCGCGCTCAAAGTCGGTGAAAATGTCGTTAAAGCGCCTATCGCCAACGCCGTATCAGGCTTCTTTTTCTTATATATAGCCGCGGTTTTAATTATAACATTTATAGTATCAACAAATAATAACGATATATTAACATCAATAACGGCCACTCTTGCGACATTAGGCAATATTGGTCCCGGCCTCGGGCTTGTGGGGCCGACTGATAATTATTCATTCCTTGCGCCGTATGTTAAATGGACGCTCTCATTCGCCATGCTTATCGGCAGGCTCGAATTATATACTGTATTGGTCCTTTTTACTCCGTATTTTTGGAAAAGATAAAATTTTCATTTAAGTTTACAGAACGAATTTAAGATAAAGGAGAAAATATGAAATTCAAATTAGCGCACAACAACTTTAACGTTTTAGACCTTGAAAAAAGCATGAAATTTTATGAAGAAGCGCTCGGGCTCAAGGAAACACGCCGAATAAATTCAGCGGACGGCTCGTTTATAATAGTTTATTTAGGCGACGGCGTGACGCCGCATAAGCTTGAATTGACATGGCTCCGCGATCGGAAGGAAAAATACGACCTCGGCGACAATGAATTCCACCTGGCGTTCATAGTCGATGATTTCCAGAAGGCGCACGAGCACCATAAAGCGATGGACTGCATCTGCTACGAAAATGAAGCGATGGAAATTTATTTTATTGCCGACCCTGACGGGTACTGGCTGGAAGTCCTTCCTGACCGTCATAAAAGCTAAATTTTAAAATAAAAAAAGGCTGTTTAAAGCATTATACTTAACGGCCTTTTTTTATTTTTTGATTATTATAATTTAGTTCAGTCAACCCAATAATTTAAAATATTTTAGAATAAATTGAATTTTTCCGTCATTTTAAAACTACCGAATTTAATAATTTTAGTATATTATAATTTTCTAATTTATTTATCATTATAACATCAATCAAATAAGCCGGTTTTCTAAAAACTGCTTGACGGTGAAACTTTCGCTAAATTTTCGGGCAGTAAAGCGCCAGGTTCACATTCTGATATGCGGGATCGCCGGTAACTTCTTCCCAATCGCAGGGCGGCTGAAATTTTTCGGCTTCCGGCGACTCTACTTCGGCAATTATCAGGTCGCGCCCGTCGAATATGTCGAGCTCAATTTTAAAGCCGTTAAGAGCATAAACGTGCCGTATTTTTGAAATATACTTTAGCGCAGTCTTTTTTAATGAATCAAACTCTTCTTTCGATATTTCCTTTTCAGATTCGAGCCGTTCCATAAGGCCCCGGGATTTAAATGTCAGATAGAACTTGCCTGTGCCGTCTGGTCGGATGTGCATCCTGATTCTTTTGACATCGAAACCCTGGGCTGTTTCCTTTTGGCTTAATCGAAGATAATATTGCTCCAGCCTTATCCCGGACCTTAAGTCAATGTTATCAGGCATTTTATTTAATTTGAATTTTCTTTCCTTTTCAACTTTCATTATCGTTCCACCATCTGTGAGTAATATTAGTTAATTTAAGTTTATATCTTTTTAAATGTAGAGCCTGCCTAACAAATGAAAATATTTCAATGAAAAAACTTTACAACCCCAAATATTATTATTTAATGATTTTAGTATATAACGATTTACTAATTTTGGTTGCATTTTTGCGATTATTAGACACGTTCAATGAAATATTAAAATTTACATTTTTAAAAAAACAGGGACGCAGTTTATTAACCGGCGCCCCTGTTTTTTTATTATATATCAAAAAGACTGAAAAGATTAATTAAAATTAAGCTTTTAAGCCGTATTTTTCTATATTGTCGTCAGCTATTTTCTGGATAGCAGCAAGCTGAGCGCGTGCTTCGTCCGTATTAGCGAATAAGTGTTTGAAACGGCCCTGTAATTTTAAGTATTCGGTGACAGGTTCCGGTGTGATCTTTTTAACGTCAATGATTTTGCCGTTTTCCCATTCAACTATCGGGAATAAGCCAGTAGCAACCGCTTTTTTAGCGATTTTAATTGTCAAGTGGTTGCCGACTTTCCAGCCGAGCGGGCACGGAACGAGAACGTGCATGTATTTTGGGCCTTTGATGCTCAAAGCTTTTTTGACTTTTTTCTTGAGATCCATATCAAAACCTACAGTAGCTGTAGCTACATAAGGAATGTTATGAGCAAGAGCGATCTGCGCCATGTTCTTTTTGTTTGTGTTATTGCCGTATGAGCATTTGCCTGAAGGCGAAGTTGTCGTGCTCATAGCAAAAGGCGTCTGTGAGCTTCTCTGAACGCCTGTATTCATGTATGCTTCGTTATCGTAGCAAACGTATAAAACGTCGTTGCCGCGTTCGAACATACCTGAAAGACACTGTAAACCGATATCAGCCGTACCGCCGTCGCCGCCCTGAGCGATGATCCTTGCTTCATTTTCGCGGCCCAACGCTTTTAAGGCAGCGTCGATGCCTGAAGCGATAGCTGAGTTATTTTCGAACAACGAGTGTATCCACGGAATTTCCCAAGCTGACTGAGGGTATCTTGTCGTAAAAACTTCAAGGCATCCTGTGCAGTTTGCAATCATAGTATTAGGGCCGGCAGCGTCGACCACCATTCTAGCGCCCATTGAAAGACCGCAACCAGCGCACGCAGTGTGGCCGGGAGCCATCAAATGTTTTTTCTGTTCCATATCGTCTAAGCCTCCATTTATATAAAAAAATTAATTATTTTTAATTTATTTAATGATTAACATAAATATATAAGCACTAATTTTTAATTCCGCAATTTAAGTTAGCGGAATTAGAATGTTTTTAAGTATTCTTCGCCTTGTTTGATAACGTTGTTATCGAGTTCGGCAAATTTAGTGCCTTCAAATTTTGTTCCTGCCTGGCCGACAAGGTCCGTGATTGTTTTGTTTGTGATATCACGGCCGCCGAGACCAACCATGAAGCTTGTAACGTTAGGTGTCGTAACTTTTTCTTCATAAAGCGCCGAACGAACTTCCGTTGCAACTATACCGCCGCGGCCGACTGATGAAGCGCGGTCGATTATAACAACGTTTTTAGCTTTTTTCAAAGCTTCAGCCACTTCTTTAACAGGGAAAGGCCTGAACGATCTGATTTTTAATAAGCCGACTTTAATGCCGTTATTTCTCATTAAGTCGATCGATTCTTTTATTGTTCCGATTACTGAACCCATAGCGACGATAACGGTTTCAGCGTCTTCGATTTTATATGTATCGATAAGCGATCCGTAATAACGGCCGAATTTATCTTTGAATTCTTTAGCAACTTTATCGATAGCGCCGTGAGCGTTTTTCATAGCTTCTTCAAGATAGTTTCTGAATTCCATATAGCCGTCTTCGCCGACCATAGAACCGAATGATATCGGATTTTTGGTCGTGAGATAGTATTTAGGATTATATTTTGGAAGGAATGCGTCAACTTCGGCCTGTGTAGGCATATCAACAGTCTCAACCGAGTGGGTTACGAGAAAGCCGTCGATATTAACCATAACCGGGAGACGTACGCCTTCGTTTTCAGCTATTTTATAAGCCTGATAATGAAGGTCAGCGGCTTCCTGGTTGTTTTCAGCCCATAACTGGATAAAACCGCAGTCTCTTAAAGCCATAGCGTCAGAGTGGTCGTTCCATATGTTGATAGGAGCTGATATAGCGCGGTTTGCGCATGTCAATACGATTGGAAGTCTCATGCCGGCGATGTTGAATAATACTTCAGCCATAAGGAGCAAGCCCTGTGATGTCGTAGCTGTATATGAACGTGCGCCTGTAGCCTGAGCGCCGAGAACTACCGAAGCAGCTGCGAATTCAGATTCAACGTTTACGAACTGGCCTTTGAATTCTCCGTCAGCAGCCATTTTTGAAAGATCTTCAACTATGTGTGTCTGAGGAGTAATAGGATAAGCGGATATAACAGCAGGCTGGCAAAGATTGACCGCTTCAGCAACGGCCATTGAGCCTTCTATAAATTTTTTCATTTTAAAGTTATCCTCCTAATAAAATTTTATTATAAATAACAACAAAATAATTATGATAATTTATATCTTTAAGTCAATTTGATCCGGCAGATTTTATAAATTTTTCAGACAACTTTCAGGATATGAAAAGCGCCATAAATTTATAAAAAATGAACGGCAGATTTATTATTTTTCTTCCATTTTCATTTCGATGTCTTTTACAGGGCATTCCTCGGCGCAAAGCCCGCAGCCTTTGCAATAATCGAGGTCGACGCTGTATTTTTTCTTGTCCTGGGCGAAAACTACGCCTTCAGGGCAGATTCTTTCGCAGGTCGTGCAGCCTGTGCATTTTTCCTGTTTGAATATAGGTCTCTGACTTCTCCAGTTACCTGTTTTATTGCCTCTGGACGTGCCAGGTTTTAACATTGCTCCATAATTTAAGCTCATTTGTTCCTCCTTAATTTATTAAACAAAAATTAACCAATAATTATTTGCAGCCGCATTTGCATTTTGAAGCTTTGTTTTTTACAACATCATAAGCTTCTTTAACCGATTCGATGTTTTTCTTCGCGATTTCGCCTGAGAACCTTTCGTTGATGGCTTTTTCGATGCCTTCGAGGTTTATCTGGCCCGAAGCTGCGGCAAATGCGCCCATGAGCGTGGTGTTAGCTATAGGACGGCCGATGTGTTTCAATGCGATGCCTGTAGCGTCGATTGTTATGATTTTGTGGTGTGTGTCCATGTTCAATTCTTCAGGAGTTTTTGTAGTGTTTATTATTACGACTCCGTCTTCTTTTAATCCCTGCAATACAGGAACTGTAGCAAGCAATGTAGGGTCCTGAATAATTACATAGTCAGGATTATAAATCTGTGATTTCATTCTGATTTCTCTGTCAGCGATTCTTAAAAACGCCTTAACAGGAGCGCCCATTCTTTCCGAGCCAAACGAAGGAAACGCCTGTGAGTATTTTCCCGCTGAAAATGCCGCGAAACCGAGAAGCTCCGCTGCTGTAACTGAGCCCTGGCCGCCACGTCCGTGAATTCTTACTTCAATCATTAATAATACACCTCTTTTTGTTATGTTATTGGACTTCTTGTCTTTACTTATTTACTACACACACTTTATTCATCCAAAACTTTTTGCAATCAGCTTGAACATTTATTTATCGGTTTCAATGAAATTACATTCAAGCTTTATTTATTTCTTTTATTTAGTATAGTTAAATTAATACATTATAATTCATCTCTATATTAATTTAAATTACAGGCTTTTTTTATACGTTAGTTAATACCATATATGTAAAAACCTAAAAAATAACGATATAAAAAATTTCCGGGTATCGAATAAAACTTTATCGATTTCAGACCGCTTTAACCAAATTCTAAATTATTTTTCTCTTAATTATCTGACAGTTAATAATGCAGTTATCAATAAAAATAAAATTTTAGAATCAACTTCATCTATACAAAAAAGCCGCACCCAAAAATCAAATAATTTCGGAGCATGCTCATCTTAACTTTCAACAATTAAATCTTCTTATTGTCAGTTTTATTTTGTTTTTAAAAGTTTAAAGTAATATACCATATTTTTTTAATTTTGTAAAGAATTCATTTCTTAAAAAAATATCTTTTTAAAGTTTTTTCTTCAAATAGTGAAATAAATAACTATTTATCATTAAAAATAATTTTTATTGTTTTTATATTTTTAATTTTTGTGCATAATGTTTTGTTATTTTTCGTAAATAATTTGAAAAACATAAATAATAGTTTGCTTTTTTTTAATTCGTGTGATAAAATAAAAATATCTTTAAAAATTATTATCCTAAAATTGTTTTACAATCAAACGATAACTTACTTAAAATAAGCGATTAACAAATTTAAAATCAATTTACAAAAATGCGCAGCTATAATTTCCTGAATCAGCCCGGGTCGATTTATGTTGATTTCAAGTTTGACGTTTACTGCTCTAAAAGGCTTTTTTTGCCGTATTTCAAGTTATCTGAACGGCCTTTCAATTTAATTCCCCGATAAATCTTGATTCTAACTCCTGTCTGAAATTCATAATTAATCTGGTCGGATTAAATTTATCCCAAGTTATTCATAAAAAATTACCGTTGTATTTAAACGGTTTTACTATTTGTTGTAAAAATAGCAAATATTATGAATATAACTGAGGAATGTTCAAATATTAAGGCCCTGGTTATTCTGCCGGACTGCAAACAATAATTCCAAAATATGTTTGGAGCTTAACCCAAGGCATATATACAGGCAAAAATAACCGGCCGTAATTCTGACAGCATAATAATAAAAAGAAATAATATAAAAATCAAAAAGGAAAAACTATGAAAAAATTAAAATTCGAAGAGTTAAATTTATCCCCGAAAATACTAAGAGCCGTATCAGACATGGGTTTTGAAGAAGCTTCACCGATACAGTCCGCCACGATTCCAGTTTTACTGGAAGGCAAGGATGTTATAGGCCAAGCGCAGACCGGGACTGGAAAAACAGCGGCATTCGCTATTCCGATAATCGAAAAAGTAAATTTTGAATCCAAGCAGCTTCAGGCGGTTATTTTATGCCCGACGCGCGAACTTGTAATGCAGGTTACCGAAGAATTCCGGAAACTTTTCAAATACTATCACAATCTCGCAGTAGTACCTATATACGGCGGCCAGGAAATCGAGCGTCAGATATTCGCCCTTAAGAACAAGCCGCAGATTGTTGTCGGCACGCCTGGCAGAATGATGGATCATATGCGCCGTAACACACTTAAAATGGAAACAGTAAAATTCGTAGTTCTTGACGAGGCGGACGAAATGCTTGACATGGGATTTCGCGAAGATCTCGAAATAATACTTAAAGATACTCCAGTAGACCGTCAAACAATACTTTTTTCGGCAACAATGCCTGATGAAATAGTAAAATTGACAAAAAATTACCAGAAAGATCCGGTAAGGATCGACGTAACCGGTCAGAAATTAGACGCCCCGAAAATCGAGCAGTATTATTTCGACCTTCAGGAAAAAGATAAGCCTGAAGCATTAGCGCGCTTAATCGACTACTACGGCATCAAACTTGCCCTTGTTTTCTGCAATACCAAACACGGCGTCGATAAATTAACGGAAGTCCTTCAGACCCGCGGCTATATGGCCGAAGCGCTCCACGGCGACCTCAACCAGCGCCAGCGCGACCGCGTTATGAACGGCTTTAGAACCGGATCCGTCGAGATACTCATTGCCACCGACGTCGCAGGACGCGGCATTGACGTAAATAATGTCGAAGCGGTTTTCAATTATGACCTGCCGCGCGACGACGAAGATTATATACACCGTATAGGACGCACGGGACGCGCCGGAAAGAAAGGAAAATCCTTCACTTTTATCGTAGGCAGGCAGATTTTCAACTTGAAAAGAATCGAAAAAACTAACGGACTAAAAATAGTCAACCAGCACATTCCGTCGTTAGCCAGCATCGACGAGACAAAAATCAAATCTTACGTCGAAACTGTTATACAAACGCTTTCGGAAGGCAAGCTTGGCAAGTATGTCAAACTGGCGGAACGCATTATGGGTGACGAATATTCCGCACTCGACGTAGCCGCGGCGCTTCTTAAAATGTCAGTCGGCGACAAATTCAACCTTAAAGAAACCGAATCGTGGGAACCGATAATAAAACCGGAACCGGTCAATAATAAGCCTGTCGATAAAGATACGGCTGTAACCAATGAACTTTCGCTCAGCCGCAAAGAAAAAGCACGCAAATACGATAAATACGCTGAAAAGCGCGACGCAAACGCGGCGAACCGCGAATCACATAAAAGTTCAAGTTCTTACCCGGAAGTCAAAGAAGCAAACGCCGGAAATAATGAACGTAAATTCACCGATAAATTTAACGAAAAACGGCCGTATAATAAAAACCACGACCGTTTCGGCAGCCATGACCGCAAAGATAAGTTCAGAAAAAATAATGAAAGCAATAACGATTTTGAATTTTTTGTTTACGAAGAGGCCGAATCGAACGGTGACGGCGTTTCAAATGAAATGCCGGAACGTAATAACCGCCATGACGGAAACAAACACGGCCGTGATTTCAAAAATTTCAACAGAAACGATAAATTTAAAAGCGGACACTCTGAAAACAAAGATCATAAACACAGCGGACACCGCCAGAACCACGACCGCCACGAACACACTAAAAACGACGGTTCCGGCCCTCACAGAGCTTCTAAAAAAGAATTCGCCACGGAAAGCGAAGCGTACGAAGCGCCTAAAAAACCTTCCTACTACGATAGATTTAAAGACGCGCGCCGCAGACGCCGGTCTTAATTTATAAAAATTAGTAATCTAAAAGGCAGTAACGAATTTTTTCGAAGCTGCCTTTTTTTATTATTCTGCTTATTTTATATTTTCAGCGCGGCAATAACATTAAAAACTTAACGTACTAAAATTATTTCATAAAAAGCTCTTTTTATAGGTATTTAAAACAATACTTAACATAGTTCAACTGCTGCCATAAAAAATGCAATACAAAATAAAAATTCCATAACCAAAAGCCGGCAAAAAATTATTGATTTTATACGCATAAAAGTATTATAATAGTTAAAAAAATATTTTTCTGAATAGAGGAAGTAGAAATTGTTTGAACAGGCTTTTAAAAACATAGATGACATATTGCATAAAGACGCAGGCTGCGGCAGCGAGCTGGATTATATCGAGCAGACTTCATGGATTTTATTTTTAAAATATCTTGACGATCTTGAAAAAGAACGGAAAATCAAAGCGGATCTTTCGGGATTATTTTATAAGGAAATCATAGAAAAGCAATATCAATGGGAAATCTGGGCAGCGCCTAAAACAAAGGACGGTAAAATAGATCACAATAAAGCGTTAACAGGCGACGATCTGAAAGATTTTGTCGATCATAAGCTCTTTCCATATTTTAAAAAATTCAAAACTTCCGCGGAAAGCTCAAATACTATTGAATATAAAATAGGCGAAATTTTCAATGAATTGAAAAATAAAGTCCAGAGCGGGCATAATTTGCGCGAAATAATTGATATCATCGATGAATTACGCTTCCGTTCCAAAAATGAAAAACATGAATTATCTCATCTTTATGAAGATAAAATTAAAAATATGGGAAATGCCGGCAGAAACGGCGGTGAATATTATACTCCGCGGCCGTTAATTAAAACTATCGTTAAGGTTACGGCTCCGGTTATCGGAAATAAAATATATGACGGCGCGGCCGGTTCTGCCGGGTTTTTAGTCGAAGCATTCGAATATTTAAAAGCAAGTAAAAATCTTACCACCAAAGAATTTGAAACTCTTCAAAAAACCACTTTTTACGGCAAGGAAAAAAAGGCGCTCGCGTATATAATAGGCACGATGAATATGATACTTCACGGCATCGAAGCGCCGAATATCGTTCACACAAACACGCTTTCTGAAAATATCGAAGATATTCAGGAAAAAGACCGTTATGACATTATACTTGCTAACCCGCCATTCGGCGGCAAGGAACGCTCCGAAGTACAGCAGAATTTTCCCATAAAAACAGGCGAAACGGCGTTTTTATTTCTTCAGCATTTCATCAAAATTTTAAAAGCAGGCGGCCGGGCCGGTGTTGTTATTAAAAACACATTCCTCTCAAACACCGATAACGCTTCCATCTCATTACGAAAAATGCTCATAGAAAGCTGCAATTTACATACTGTCCTTGACCTGCCGGGCGGAACATTTACTGGCGCCGGCGTTAAAACCATTGTCCTCTTTTTTGAAAAAGGCGCACCAACGAGAAAAGTATGGTATTATCAGCTTAATCTTGACCGCAACCTCGGTAAAACCAATCCATTAAATGAAAACGACCTTGCCGATTTTGTAAAATTACAAAAAACAAAGGCCGATTCAGAAAATTCATGGTCGGTTAATATCGCTGATATCGATAAAAAAACTTATGATTTATCGCTTAAAAACCCTAATAAAAAAGATGAAACAATGCTTCGCGAGCCGGAAGAAATATTGAATGAAATTGAAACTCTGGATAAGGAAAGCATGGAAGTCTTGAAGAAAATCAGGAAAATGATATGAATAAAAATTGGAGTAAAAAAAAGTTAAATGAAATATGTGAAGTATTTGCTGACGGTGACTGGATAGAAAGTAAAGATCAATCATCTGAAGGAATACGCTTAATTCAAACCGGTAATGTTGGCACAGGTTATTTTAAAGACAGGGCTGAAAAAGCTCGTTATATATCTGAAACAACTTTTAATAAATTAAAGTGTACTGAAATATTTGAAGGCGATTGTTTAATTTCAAGATTACCAGATCCGGTTGGAAGAACATGTATTTTGCCTAACACTGGTGAACGAATGATAACTGCAGTTGATTGTACAATTGTTAGGTTTAATACTAAAATATTAATTTCTGAATATTTTAATTATTATTCACAATCTATTCAATATCTGAATGATATTGAAAAAGAAACATCAGGTACAACCAGAAAACGTGTAAGTAGAAATAAACTTGGAGAAATTTTTATTCCGCTTCCACCACTTTCTGAGCAACGCCGCATCGTCGCCATTTTAGACGAAGCATTTGCCGCTATAGAAAAAGCAAAAGAAAACGCCGAAAAAAATCTTAAAAACGCGCGCGAAATTTTTGAATCTTATTTGCAGAATATTTTTGATAATGCTGGTGAAGGCTGGGAAATAAAAAAACTTGGTGAAGTGTGCATTGTTGAAAGAGGAAGTTCTCCTAGACCAATTGAAAAATATCTTACAAATGATTCAGATGGTGTAAATTGGATTAAAATTGGCGATACAAAAGGCATTGATAAATATATCTATACTACAAAAGAAAAAATTACAAAAAAAGGTGCTGAAAAATCCCGTTATGTAAAAGAAGGCGATTTCATTTTATCAAATTCAATGTCTTTTGGAAAACCTTATATTATGAAAACCGAAGGATATATTCACGATGGATGGTTTGTTTTAAGACTGCCCCAAAATATTGACACGGAGTTTTTTTGGTATCTATTAGCATCCCCATTTACAATGAACCAGTTTATTTCATTGGCAAGTGGAGCAATTGTAAAAAACATTAGTGGTGATCTGGTTAAAAAGGCTAGTCTTCCTATTCCACCTCTTTCTGAACAACACTCAATTGTCTCTAAGCTTGACGATTTATCAGAAGAAACAAAAAAACTCGAATCAATTTACAGTCAAAAACTCGCCGCTCTCACTGAACTGAAAAAATCGCTTTTACAAAAAGCTT
This sequence comes from Candidatus Wallbacteria bacterium, assembly GCA_041441465.1. Lineage (GTDB taxonomy): Bacteria > Muiribacteriota > UBA9980 > UBA9980 > UBA9980 > JASDSY01. The sequence continues at coordinate 177,816 of JASDSY010000005.1, read as the reverse complement.
TTGCGGGTGAATTATGAACGAAAACATCAATCAGATAACTTTTTACGAAACGCCTGACGGCAAAATAAAGATAGAAGTTCGCTTCGAAAATGAAAACCTATGGTTATCACAAAAATTAATGGCGGCATTGTTCGAATGTTCGTCAGACAATATTTCATTTCACCTCAAAAATATTTACGAAACCCTTGAATTAAGTGAGAAGTCAACTACCGAGGATTTCTCGGTAGTTCAAATTGAAGGCGGCAGAAAGGTTAAACTAAAAACAATCAACCCGAAATCAGTTGCCGAGGAATTCTCGATAACTGCATATAACGGCCAAAATCTCGCACGAAGTGGCTCTTGCTCTGGCTGAAAAAGAATATGAGAGTTTCCGAATCGTGCAGGACAAAAACTATGTTTCGGATTTTGACGCAATTTTAAAAAGAATAGAAAAATTTGAAAAAAACGATAAGGATAGTTGAAAATGAATGAAGCTGAAACCAGAGCCGAATATATAGATCCAAAACTGAAAGACTCCGGCTGGGGCATTGTTGAAGGCTCTAAAATTTCAAGAGAATATAACATTACCGCCGGAAAAATTCAATCAGGCGGCAAACGCTCAAATCTTTTAAAAGCGGATTATATTCTGGTTTATAATAACCGCAAACTCGCCGTTATAGAAGCCAAAAGCGCCGGAATCAGCGTCAGAGAAGGAGTCGCGCAGGCTAAAAATTACGCGGAAAAACTCTGCCTTGACTACGCTTATGCAACAAACGGCCTCGAAATCTATGAAATTTGCATGAAAACCGGCGCCGAAGGCATTGTTGAAAAATTTCCGACCCCGGATGAACTCTGGAATAAAATTTATTCCGCACAAAACGAATGGCGCGATAAATTTAACAAGGTTCCTTTTGAAGAAGTCGGCGGCACTAAATCAGCGCGGTATTATCAGGAAATAGCCGTAAATAATGTAATGCTCGCAATAGCCGATAAAAACCAGCGTATCCTTCTGACTCTTGCCACCGGCACAGGAAAAACATTTATCGCGTTTCAAATTGCCTGGAAACTTTACCATACACGCTGGAACCTGTTACGCGACGGCAGCAGAAGGCCGCGTATTTTATTTTTAGCGGACCGGAATATTCTCGCGGATCAGGCTTTTAACGCTTTTTCGGCATTTCCGGAAGACGCCCTTATCCGTATCGCTCCAGACGAAATACGAAAAAAAGGAAGCATTCCCAAAAACGGAAATATATTTTTTACTATTTTCCAAACCTTTATGAGCGGCCCTGACAATACTCCGTATTACGGCGATTATCCGCCCGATTTTTTTGATTTTATTATAATTGACGAATGTCACCGCGGCGGCGCGAATGACGAATCTAACTGGCGCGGCATTCTCGAATATTTTTCCCCGGCCGTCCAGCTCGGCCTTACCGCTACGCCCAAACGCAAAGATAACGTTGATACTTATAAATATTTCGGCGAGCCTGTTTATGTTTATTCATTAAAAGAAGGCATTAACGATGGATTTTTGACGCCGTTCAAAGTAAAACGGGTTCAAACCACGCTCGATGAATATGTTTATACTTCTGACGATACAGTTATCGAAGGCGAAGTTGAGGCTGGAAAAATATATGAAGAAGCGGATTTTAATCGCATAATCGAAATCAAGGAACGCGAAAGCAAAAGAGTAAAAATAATCCTTGAAGAAATTAACCAGAATGAAAAAACAATCATCTTTTGCGCCAATCAAGACCACGCCCTTGCAGTCAGGGATTTAATTAATCAGCAAAAACAGTCGCCGAACCCTAATTATTGCGTCCGCGTAACCGCTAACGACGGAAAACTCGGCGAACAGTATTTACGGGAATTCCGTGATAACGAAAAAACAATACCGACCATTCTCACTACATCGCAAAAACTTTCGACCGGCGTTGACGCGAGAAACATACGAAATATTGTTTTAATGCGCCCCATAAATAATATTATCGAATTTAAACAGATTGTCGGACGCGGCACAAGGCTTTTTGACGGTAAAGATTATTTTACGATTTATGATTTTGTCGATGCTTATAAATATTTTGCCGATCCTGAATGGGATGGCGAACCTGTTGATGATGCCGGCGGAAAACCTGAAAATCCGGATCCGCCGGCCGGCCCTAAAAAGCCGGTAGTAATAAGTGATCCGCCAGGCACGCCGCTGGAACCTAAAAGAAAATTAAAGATAAAATTGGCTGACGGCAAAGAACGCGAAATACAGCATATGATCTCTACTTCGTTCTGGAGCGCTGACGGCACGCCAATTTCAGCCGAAGAATTTTTGCATAACCTCTTTGGCACATTACCGGATTTCTTTAAAAATGAGGACGAACTTCGAAATATCTGGTCGCATCCTAAAACCAGAAAAATATTCCTGGAAAAACTCTCTGAAAACGGCTATGGCAAAGATGAATTTACAATATTACAGCAATTAATAAACGCCGAAAAAAGTGATTTATTCGATGTACTTGAATTTGTCGCGTTCGCAGTCAAACCTATAACAAGGCAGCTGAGGGTTAACGAAGCTAAATCAAAAATTTACGAAGGGTTAGACGATAAGCAAATTGAGTTTCTGGAATTTGTCCTGGCTAAATACATTGAAACCGGCGTAGAGGAACTCGATCAGGAAAAACTGCCGGACCTTTTGACGTTAAAATATCACGCGATTGACGATGCGACTAAAATACTCGGCGGCGTTGAAAAAATTCGCGATACATTCGTTACTTTTCAGAAATATCTATATGAACGAATAGCGGCGTAATTCAGAAAACGAAATAATTGAACTAATATTCAGGGGGGCATACAAAATTTTTTTTTAATATATGAAAAATTATAATATTGTGATATAATAAATTTTAATTAAGCCAAAAGGACTGTTATGACAAAAGAAATAATCATTAAAGACAATAAAATAAAAGAACTTTTAGTTGAACTTGAAGCAAGATTAAGAGAATTATTTAAAAATAACCTTAAAAAGATTATTTTATTTGGTTCATACGCAAAAGGTAATTATGATAATGAATCTGACATCGATATTATGGTATTAGTAAATAACATTGATAAAAAAGCATATAAAGACTTAATAACTTCTATCAGGCTTGATTTAACGATTAAATATTCAGTATTACCTTCAATTTCAATTGAAAACGAAAATGAATATTATAAAAATTTAAACATTCAATTTTTATATCGTAAGATAGAAAATGAAGGAATTGAATTATATGCTGCCTGAAGAAATTTCCGCATTATCAAAATATCGATTAAATAAAGCCAGAGAAGAATTTGATGCATCAAAATTATTATTTGAAAAAGGAATTTATTCAAAATCATTAAATTGTTCGTATTATTCAATTTTTCATGCGGCAAGGGCATTATTAGCATATAATGAATTTGATTCAAAAAAACATTCAGGAATTATTTCTTATTTTATTAAAAATTACATTGCCACAAAAATATTAAATAATGAACTTGCCAGAATAATATTAGATGCTGAAAGTTTCCGACATGATGCAGATTACACGGATTTTTATGTTGTATCTTCTGAAGATGCCAGAACACAGATCGAAAAGGCTCAATTTTTTATAGATGAAATAGAAAAGCATATTTTCGAGCAAAAATATTACTAAAAATATTACTTTTCAAACATGCTTTTTAATAAAATTACGGCCTGCCTGAAGCGCTGCCTGTCGATTGGAGTTACCGGCTCGTCGTTTTTGCCGCCTATGATATTCTGAAAAATTTCCTTATAATCTGAAATGCCGCTTTTCATTCCGTACAATATAAGAAGTGAATCGCACGCGTGATATCTTACCAGATAATGTTCATCGCAAACGGCTTCGTATAGAGCCGCTATGGACTCGCGCGTCTTAAAATGCCTTAACGCTATCGCCGCCTCGAGTTTGTCATATTCACTTACTGATTTTTTCAGGACATATATTATATTTTCGCAATATTTATCGTCATTTTCGATTTTCTTTAACGCGACGGCCGTGTTTACAACTTCCTGAGCCGACGACGATTTTAAATTTTCCTTCAAAAGTTCGGCTGATTTCGCCGATTTTAATTGCCCCAATCCTGTCGAAGCGCGGTGGTCGCCGTACTCTAAAAGCAGTTTCTCGGCAAGTTCGCGTTCCTCGCCTTTAAGAAGATCGATAGATTCAAGATCAAGCCCGTCGTGCCAGGCCATATAAGCACTCCCGAAAAAACTGTCATAAAAACGCCTGAAAGCCTGCGACGGCTCGAATCCTTCCGGAAGCGGAGGCATCCGGTCATTACCAGAAGACGCGCTCGAAGATGCTGAATTCGAACCGGAAGAACTCGAACCGCGGGGTTCAGTATCCAGCGGCCCGACATATTCCACACGTTCCGGCCTGAATTTCATCTTTTTAACCTTATCACATATTTCCTGACCGCATTTTGACGCTATAAGATTAATTATACTTTCCCCGGCCGACGCTTCAACTGCGGCATCGATTGCATTACGGCCTTTAATATCCTTAATTTCAGGATCGGCGCCGGCATCGAGCAGCAATTTAATCATAGCGCCATTTAATTTCGACGCGGCTTTAATAATTGGCGTTTCACCGGAACAATCCTGAAAGTTAACTTTAGCGCCAAAATTAATTAACTCTTCCGCAAGTGTATAATTATCATTATAAACCGCATACATCAAGGCATTCCAATTTCCATCCGGCATTATGTTTATATCGGCGCCTGAATAAATAAGATGCAGAGCCGTTTTTATGTCTCCCTTCGCAGCGGCGGCTATAAGCGGCGTTCTTTTATATTTAGCGGCTATTTCCAGGTTCGCTCCGGCGCTCAAAAGGTGCCTGCACGCTTCGTAAGAACCGTTAAATGCGGCTAAATAAAGCGCAGTTTCACCGCTTTTATTCCGGATATCCATATCGCATCCGGCGTCAGTCAATTCATTCATCGCGCCGACATTATTTTTTTCAGCGGCGTAAATAAGAGCGGTATTTCCTTTATTATCCGCGGCATCCAGACACGCGCCGGAATTTATTAATAATTTTAAAGCCTTTAAACTTGTGCTTAATTTGGAAACCACCGCAATAAGAGGCGTCTGGCCGTTACATTCATGGCAATTAATGTCGGCGCCTTTATCTAACAGCTCCTTTATCTTAAACTCGTCGGAACGCGCCGCGGCAGAAGTCAACTCAGAAATTATTTTAGAATTACTATTATTGCCGGAATTTTTTCGGCTGCAACCGATTTCGGCAGTTTGGGCACAGTTCTGCCCATTACCTGATTTCTTTTCTACGGTATTTTTAGAATGATATTGCGGTGCGTCAGATATTTTTTTATGAATTTCAGAATTCAGATTATTGTTTTTTGCTTGAACAACATCATCACCTGGCAGCGGAGTTTGAATCCTTTCGTCATAAGTATTGTTATTGTGTTTTTTCTGCGCGTCCTCTAAAAAAGTCGCTATTTCATTAAAATTACGATTTTTCGCAATATCGATGGCAGTATGCCCGTCAGGATTTTTCTTCATTATACTTGCGCCGCAATTTACAAGCATAATTACGGAATCCAGATTCTTATTCATAGTAGCGATATGAAGTGCCGTATATTTACCGCCGTCCTTTGCATCAACCGGCGCGCCCGATTCGATAAGAAGCTTTATAACATATGGCCTATCGTACATAGCAGCGGCATGGATAGCAAACATACCAGTAAGATCGGAAGTTTGAGGCGACGCGCCATTTTTTAAAAGCAGCTTTACTATTTCGGCATGCCCCTTTTCCGATGCCGCAAAAAGCGCTGATTGACGGTATTCGTTGCACACCCTGACATTAGCGCCGTGCGATAAAAGAAATCCGGCAATCTCCAAACGCTCGTCAAACCGCTCGCAAACAATAAATAACGGCGTTTTTGAATCAGCGTTTTTCTGATCTGCCGGTACGCCCTGATTAATATACTTTTCTACGGCATTAAGCCCGCCGTATTGGGCGGCATCATATATATCCTTGAAAAAAATAAGTTCTTCATCTTTATCGGCACATTTATAGTCAGATTCAGAAGCACGCTGCTCCGGCACATCATCAATAACTTCGCTTTGGGATTCTTCAGTTCTTACCGCATTAAAAAAACGCTCCGCCAATCTTGTAATGAACATAGAATCATTTTTAGAAACGCCGTCTAACGTCAGCGTCAATTGTGAAAATCCGTCATCGCCGGCGCAGCTTAAATCCAATTTATATTTTCCGCAGCTGCATACGACATTCGTGACATCTTCGCATACTACAGAACGGTTCTGCCATAAATGACGCTTGCTTATAAAATTGCGATATATAGAAAAATCATCATTGTAAAGCCGCCACTTATAATCCCAACAGCCGGTTTCTTCATTGCCGTCGAACCGATCGCATGAAAACAAAGCATGGCCGCCTCCGAAATATTCAATAACCTCAGCTAAAAATATAAGGTATGAGGCAATTTTATCATGTGTAACCGTATTAAATTCAATATTCCGGCGTCCGGCCATTGCAGCTGTCAATGGCCTTTTATTATTAGCATCAATAACTATTATATATTTGTTTTTTGTCTGAGCCATAGCTTTTCCTTATACTAAAATACAATTAATGTTCTTCCTGTTAATGCGAATCCGTTAAAACAATTTAATTATTACCTCATTAAATAACATTAATTGCCGCTTAATTACTATGTCTTAATAATATTTAATCCGACTTAAAAAGACATTAAGCATTAAATAACCGTTTCAATAAAACACCGGACATAAAAATATATTAAAGAATGCTTTTCAAAAAAATTTCAAGCTTTTCCATGTTCATAACCGACTGTTCATTTATCTTGTATGGATCTTCAGCATTCACAATACTGATATTGATTTTTCCGCTTTTATTTTCGTTAATATCCAATGAAATAAAAACAGGTATTTCGTTTATCAAACAATTAAAAAAAACTTCTTTTTTATTAAAATCAACACGTAATTTTTTAAAAATATTTTCCATAGCCGCCTGATCTTTGAATTCAACAGCCGCAAGAAAATATTCTGCTGGTCCGTTATATGAATTATCATCAATAAATTTAACGAAATATTTCTTTTGGGAATGTTCCTTAAAAATATCGGCAGTCGCAGCAGCTATAAATTCATTCATTGACTTTAACTCCGAAGCCAATTTCGTAATTTTAGAATCATCATAAATATGCTCGCATCCAAGCGGAGTCTTTTCACGTTCATATGGAATGGCGGAAATAATATTGCCCATGTTCTCAAATAAATTATCGATATCATTTTTCGAGTTTAAAATATGGACAATATTTTCAAAAAGGTCTAGAATAATATTTCTTACAGCATACGACAGATCAGCCGTTTGATACTTAAGCAGAAATTGTTCCAAAAGACTTTTATAATATTCTCGTTTAGTAATATAATCCACTAATTACCTCGATTCATAAATTTGGCATATCATTTATGAATAATTGATATGCCAAAAGCTTCATATTCTCATTCAAGTTACGGTAACTACTAACCCATGCTGACTATTATTTTTTCAAGCCGCGTTATTTTATCGGCCATCATTTTAAGCATTTCAGTCAATATCTTCGGATTATTCATTATACGGTCTCTTATTCTGTTAAAATTAAACGCGAGCACCAGCGAATCACCCATTATAGATTCTACGGTTATGCTTGAAGGCTTATTCAGTATAAGATTTTCCTCGCCGATCACGCTTTCCGATCCGGCGACAAGGAGCGTGCCGGTCCATCCGTCAACTGAATTTCGGCATATTTCTACATAGCCGTCGACGATTACATAAAATTCATTGCTTTCGACGCCTTCCCACAAAAGGTCCTCGCTGTTTTTAAATACTTTCTGACGGGAAATCCCGGCAATATTTGCAAGCTCATCCTGCCCGAACGATGCGAATAACGGAATAGTCTTCAAAAATTCTATTCTTTCGGCGAACGCTTTCCTTATCATCATACCTAATTTTTCCGTTTCGAGACACGGCCATTCAAAACCGACTTTTTTCAATATCATTTCAGTTTTATCGGAAAGCACCGTAAAATAAGTTTCTTTTTTATCCGAATCATCGAGCCACCCAAGATGAGTCATTATCTGCTCTATATATTTCGCCATGCCTTTTCTGTCGAAATTATCGTATAAGTGATCGACAAATTGACGCAAATTAAGCTTATCGATATTAAGTCCGAGCGATTTATCAGGCAGCAATTCCGATAATTTTACAGTTTCCGGATTCCATAAATGGAAAATTTCATTCCTAATCTCCGAGCAGTCAAATAATTTGCATATAGCGGCAGCGACATAATCGACGAACGAAAATTCAGCTTCATCTAATTGGTCAGGGACGGCGCCGATATTAAGGTAAGATTTTATCTGGTTATAAAAAGCGTTGTCATCTATATTTTCCTGATATAATCCCGATTCGGAGTTGAAAACTATATTACCGACCCTGAATATATTAGCGTTAATGCCTTCCAAGCGGGCCGCGGCAACTTCTTTTTCAGCCAGAAGTTTAGTCTTGAGGTAATAGTTGTCATGTACCTGGCCGCAGTCAATATCATTTTCAGTATAAATAATAAAATCGCGGCCGTCGATATTTCCGCTTCCGACCGAAACTGTGGAAACATGGTTAAAATCCTTGAATTTTGACGTCTTCGCAAATTTTAAAAGATTTAAGGTCGAAATGACATTGTCATTATAAAATTCGCTATAAAGCCCATAATGTCTGACATTTGCCGCAGTATGAATTACCGCGTCCGTACTTTCGGATAATTTTTTATAATCCGCGTCTGATAAACCTAAATTTCCTTTCGAAAGATCGCCGCAATATACTTTCAGTCTTTTAAATTCGGCGCTTTCAAAAATACTTTCGCCTAAATAATACCTGATTTTTGATTTAACGCGTTCGCAGGCATCATCGTTATTTTTTCCGCGAACTATTACGGTCAGGCCGCATGAATTATTAAGAAGAAGATGGCGCATTACATGTATTCCAAGAAATCCGGTGGCGCCCGTTAATAATACATTTTCATAATTTTTCCGCTTCGAAAAATCCATTTTCGAATATTTAAGATTACTTTCAGCATATTTTTTGAACGCGTCTTCATATTCTTTTAAATATTCGGGTGATTTAGTTATATCGCTTTCAGATAATGAATTTTCATCCATAATTTCAGCTAGTTTGATTTTAAGATTATTCTGTTTCGGTTTGATTATTACAGCAAGATCTGAAAGAACCTGATGCTCGAATATATCGTTAATAGAAATATCAAAACTTTTCGACAATTTCGATACTACGGCGATAGCTTTTATCGAATTTCCGCCCAACTCGAAGAAATTATCTCCGGCGCTTATTTTTTCCAGCCCGAGGACTTCTTTCCATATTTTCGCCACTTTCACTTCATTTTCGGAAGCCGGATCTATATATTCGGATTCGGCTTTCTTAAATTCAGGCACAGGCAGTGATTTTTTGTCGATCTTGCCGTTCGGGGTAAGCGGTATCTTATCGAGCTGCATAAAATAGGAAGGCACCATATAATCCGGCAGTTCTTTCGCGATAATTTTCCTGACTGCGGCGATATCGATATTAGCGCCGGAAACACTGACAAGGTAAGCGGCAAGATACTTATTACCGGGAATATCGGTCTGATCGATTACGACAGCATTTTTGATATCGGAAATTTTCATGAGCTGCTGTTCAATTTCGCCCAGCTCGATTCTATAGCCCCTTATTTTTACCTGCTGGTCAATTCGTCCCAAAAATTCTATATTCCCGTCGGAATTCCACTTTACAAGATCGCCTGTTCTGTATGCTTTAGAATTCAATTCGCAGGTTTTGAAAGGATTGTCTATAAATTTTTCAGCGGTAAGTTCGGGCCTATTCAAGTATCCGCGGGCAATCTGCGCGCCGGCAATCCAGAGTTCACCCGGCACTCCTACAGGAACCGGCGAGGAATATTTATCCACGACATAGAGCCAGGTATTAGCGAGCGGCTTTCCGATAGGAATGTTGTCATATAATTTATCTACAGCGAACGCGGTAGCTGATATGGTATATTCCGTAGGGCCGTATTCATTTACAAGCCTGAATTCTGAAGGCTTGAATGAACGCAGTTTATCGCCGCCTGTGACAAGCGTCTTAAGCGAACGGTTTTCGGCGCTTTCCATAAACTGCTCGCAAAATTGCGTCGGCAGGTTGGTTATTGTAATATTATTTTTATTGAAATATTCGTTCAGTTTTTCAGGCGAAAGTCTTAATTCGTCGGCAATTATGTGAAGCTCGGCGCCGCACGTTATAAACGGCGTCATTTCCCAGATAGACGCGTCAAAACTGAATCCGGAATATGCTGCCGCGTTATCGTCAGCGGTTATGCCGTGAAATTTATTATGCCATTTGCATAAATTTACGAGGTTTCTGTGTTCTACCATGACGCCTTTGGGTTTTCCTGTCGAGCCTGATGTATATATGACATACAAAAGATCGCAAGACTTATTTACATTTTCAAGCATCTCTGAACTTTCATTCATGTATTCGCGCGAATCAAGATTTATGAACGCACCTTTGTAATCTTTTATCCGTCCCATAAGCGCGCCGTGCGCTAACACTGTCACCGCGCCGCTGTCTTCGAGCATATACATAATCCTGTCGTCAGGATATGCAGGATCAATAGGAAGATAAGCGCCGCCGGCCTTTATTATGCCGAGCATAGCTATAATTATGTCTTCAGAACGATTTACTAAAATCGCGTTGACTGTTCCAGGTTTTACGCCTTTTTTGCGTAAATACGCCGCAAGTCGGTTTGTAAGCGAATCGAGTTCGCCATAAGTGTATTTTTTATCCTTATAAACGAGCGCTGTTTTTTCCGGATATTTCGAAACAGCTTCCGCGAAAAGTTCATGGATAGTTTTATCGGCCGGCACTTCGAGAAAAGTCGAATTAAATTCATTCAATATCTTATTTTTTTCGCCGTCGCATAAAATATTTATATCTTTAAGACACATATCAGGATTTAAAGTAATTTCACTGAATATCCTTCCGATATGGCCTGCCATTCTTTGGATTGTATCCTTCTTAAACAGTTTAACCGAGTATTCGAGCGCCAGGCTTATCACATCTTCCGATTCGCATGCATCAAAAGTCAAATCAAACTGGGCTAGCTTATTTGCCGCATCGTATGAAGATACTTTCAAGCCGTTAAAATCGAAACCGCCGTTCACATCATAGCTGAACATTATGTCGAATATAGGATTTTTGGAAGGGTCTCTTTTTACATTGAGCGCCTCGACAAGCTGATCAAAAGGGTACTCCTGATTGTTGAAACTATCGATCGAATTTTTCTTGACCTCGGCGAGAAATTCCCTGAATGTTTTTGAAGCCGCGGGATAATTGCGCACCGGAATGGTGCTTACAAACATTCCCATGACCTTTTCGAGGCTGGAATTTGTCCTCCCGGAACATGGCGTGCCCAATACAATGTCCTCGTTGCCGCTGTATTTATGTAAAAGCACGTTAACAGCCGCCAGAAGAACCATAAACATAGTTGTCTGATTTTCTAACGCAATTTTTCTTAATATCTTAGTCGTTTCGGCGTCTATATTACAAAATACAACGTCACCATCTGCACTCTTTACGGCCGGTCTCGGAAAATCATAGGGCATATTCAAAACCGGAATTTCATTCTCAAAAGTTTTAAGCCAGAACTTTTTCTTATCGGCAAGCGCTTTCTGGAAAAATTCACCGTTTTCCCATTCGGAATAATCCTTATACTGGTATTGCACCGGTTCGAGCTCGTTGCCGTTATAAATTTTGAAAAGCTCCTCGTAAAAAATCTCGAGCGAGAGTCCGTCGACTATTATGTGATGGATGTCCATTACGAAAAGATGCTTATTTTTGGAAAGCTCGAGTAATAAAATCCTTATCAGAGGAGGTTTTTCCAGATCGAAATTTCGGATAAATTCATTTATCGAATATTCAATTTCGCTTTCCTCGATTTTCTTAAAGACTTTTTTTAATTTTATTGTTTTATTGATTTTCTGAACAGGTTCGCCGTCGATAATTTCGAATGAAGTCCTGAGAGATTCATGTCTCTTTACTATTATATCGACAGCGCGGCTGAGTTTATTCTTATCGAGCGCGCCCTCGAGCATAAGGGCCGCCGTAATATGATAAGCCGAATTATCCTCCTGCATCCTGTCAAGAACAAACATTCGTTTTTGCGAATATGAAAGAGCGTAATATTCTTTTTTAGGCGCAGGTTGAATTACCGCATCCCTTAAATCTCGAACCATTTCACCAGTAAATACATTATCGGAAGCGATTTTTCTTTTTAAATTCGCCGCCAGCGCGCCAAGCGTAGGAAATTTAAAAATATCTTCGATAGTGATTTCAAATGATTTTGATAATTTCGAAACCACCATAATAGCTTTTATCGAATTACCGCCAATAGCAAAAAAATTATCGCGCGCTCCGACTTTTTCCAATCCAAGCGACACGCGCCAGGCTTCAGCCGCTTCTATCTCATTTTCAGTGGCAGGTTCGATATATTCACTGCCCGAAACATTTATATCCGGCACCGGAAGTGATTTTTTGTCGACTTTTCCGTTCGGCGTGAGCGGTATTTTATCAAGTATCGTAAAATATGACGGCATCATATAATCCGGCAGTTCCTTTGCAAGAAACGATTTCACGTAATTAATATCGATATCGCCAGACGCCGTAATATAAGCAGATAAATATTTACCGCCGGACGCGTCATTCATGTCGGTTACGACGCAGTCTTTAATTCCGGCTATTTTTAAAAACTGCTGCTCGATTTCACCAAGTTCGATCCTGTATCCGCGTATTTTTACCTGCTGATCGATCCTTCCAAGAAATTCGATATCGCCGGTTTCGGTCCAACGCACAAGATCGCCGGTTCTATATGCCTTTGCGTTTAATTCACATGTTTTAAAAGGATTATCTATAAACTTCTCAGCCGTAAGTTCGGGACGGTTTAAATAGCCCCGCGAAAGCTGAGCTCCTGCCACCCATAATTCTCCCGGCACTCCGACCGGCACCGGAATGGAATTTTTATCGACGACATATATCCATGTATTAGCGAGCGGCTTACCTATCGGGATGTTATCATAAATTTTATCGACGACAAACGCGGTCGATGAAATTGTGTATTCCGTCGGGCCGTATTCATTTACAAGCTTAAATCTTGAAGGCTTATAGAATCTTAGCTTATCGCCGCCTGTAACCATTGTCTTAAGAGGGCAGTCGGCAATATTTTCCATAAACTGCTCGCAAAGCTGCGTAGGCAGATTGGTTATCGTAACATTATTTTCCTTGAAATATTCGTTCAGCTTTTCTAGAGAAAGCCTCAATTCTTCTGCCAATATATGGACCGCAGCGCCTCTCGTTATAAACGGAACCATTTCCCAGATCGACGCGTCAAAACTGAACCCTGAATATGCGGCGGAGCAGTCTTCTTCAGTAATTCCATAAAATTTATTATGCCATTTGCATAAATTTACGATGTTTTTATGTTCCACCATGACGCCCTTCGGCTTGCCGGTGGACCCCGAAGTATATATTACATATGCGATATTATCAGCAGCCCAGGTCATTTCAGGTTTTATTGAATTTTCGTTCATATATTCACGTGCGTCGATATCGAGCCATTCGCCCTTAAAACCGGAAATTCTGTCTTTCAATTCCGAATGTCCGAGCACCGCCACTGCCTCGCTGTCTTCGAGCATATACATGATCCTGTCGTCCGGATAAGCAGGATCGATAGGAAGGTACGCTCCGCCGGCCTTCATTATGCCGAGCATAGCTATAACAATGTCTTCGGAACGTTTTACTAATATCGCGCTGACGGTATCTTTTTTTACGCCTTTTTTCGAAAGATAAGCCGCGAGCCGGTCGGTAATTTCATTTAACTCGCTGTAAGAATATTTTTTATCCTTGAAAACAAGCGCTGTTCTTTCAGGAAATGCTGCGGCAGCCCCGGCGAATAATTCCGGAATAGTTTTATCCAAAGAAACATCCATAAGAGTTGAATTGAATTCGCACAATATCTTATTTTTTTCGGTTTCGGTTAAAACGCATATGTCCTTGATTTTTTTATCGGGTTTTAGTGCCGCTTCATCCAGAACCTTGATTATATGTGATGCCATGCGCTCTATAGTTTGTTTCGCAAACATAGAATTCGAGTACATTAATTCAGCTTTAACCCCGCCTGGATTTTCACGCACTATAAAGCTTAATCCAAAGCCGTATTCGCCGGCGCAGTTATTATTTTCACACACGCCGCCGGATTCATAGCAAAACATCAATTTTGCCGAAGCATTTCGAGGTAATCCGCCGGGGTTGACCATATTATCCGGCGAAATAAAATAATTTAACTGCTCATTAATTACGCTTATATGTTCATTTACTTCAGCCGCAAAATCGATAATTTTTTTCGAAGGCGATGGATAATTGCGTATTTCTATAACATTTTTACGCATTTGGGCATCGTTTCCGTTTTTATCGCCGGATAACCAATCCTGCGCCGCCGGCGATAATATTGTTATATCTTCATCGCCGGTATATTTATGCAATGTAATATTCAGCGCGGCAATAAGCAAATCTCGTAAATAAAGGTTTTTTTCACATAAAACATTTTTTAATTTTTTAATCGAGGCTTCATTTAAGTCAAAATTGTAACTTTCATATCCCGCATTTTCTGAAATTATTTTCGGTTTATCAAAAGGCAATTTTAAAGAAGGCGCTTCCGAATTCGAAACCTTTTTTATTAAATATTTTTCGGCGACGCTTAAAAATTCATATTTACTGACTATGCCGTCAGGTTCGGCCAGAACTTCATTTATAAGCGTTTCCAGATTGCCGGCGACGATATCGGCAAAAAAATCTTCATATACACCTGAATCATAATTAAGCCTTATCGACATTTCATCGTAAGGAAATATGACAACGCTGAAATCGTAATTAATCTGGTCGAACCCGTCTATTTCTTTTAATTCGAAACCATCAGGTATCGTGACGGTTTTATTCGAAACAAACTGGAAAGTGAAAAGTGTATTTATAAGGCCGCCGCGTAATTTGGATTGCGCCTGGATATCGGCCAGTGAAACATACGAATATTTATCAGCGCGAATTGAATTTTCCTGCATCGCCTTAACCAGGCTTATAAAAGTCATCGGCTCTTCGGCTTTAACGCGCACCGGAATCGTATTTATAAAAAGACCAGGAATGTCTTCAATTCCCTGCAAGTTTATACCGCGTCCGGAGACTACAAGACCAAATGTAGCGTCATTACTTTCATTGTAACGCATAAGCAATATTGCCCATAATGCCTGCATAACTATGCCGAGAGTTATGCCGTTTTCGCGCGCCAGCGCCTGTAACTGCCCAGTTAATTCTTTGGAAATCGTTATGTTTTTATCTTTGAATAAATGCCGTTTTTCCTCTCTCGATAAACGGCCTTTAGGTAAAAGCGTAGGTTTACTCAACCCTGAAAGATAATTACGCCAGAAAGAAAACGCTTCCTCGCGGTCCTGGCTTTCCAGCCAGTTTATATAGTTAGCGTACGGCAATACTGGTTTATGTTCTACAGGAATGCCTTTTTTAAGCCTGAAATAGTCATAAAACATAAATTCTTCAATGAATTCTACACTCCAGCCGTCGAGAATGATATGAAGAAAACTCAAGATAACTATATTTTTGCCGCCTGAAAATTTGAGAACGGCCGCCTTAAGAAGCGGAGGTTTTTTTAGGTCGAAACCCGAACGCCTTTCTTCTTCGCTTATTTCCTCTATTTTTTCGCAATGGCGTTCTTCAGAAAGATCTGATAGATCATAAAATCTTATATCAGGAGCTACTTCGCGCAAAACTACCTGGCGCATAGTTTCGATTTCACGAACTACAAATCCTGTCCTTAATATATCATAATGCTTTATCATTCCGGCAAGGTTTTCAGTGAAGAGTTTTTCATCCATTTCGCCATTAAGCAGGTAAACGCTCTGTTCGAGATAATCGCTCGAATGTTTGCCAGACATCAAATTAAAAAATACCATTCCTGCCTGCATAGGCGCCAGAGGATAAATTTTTTCGATATTTTCACCATAAATAGCCTTAACCGCCTGAAATTCATCATTCGTAAGTTTGTTGTCGGCTATATCGGAAATCGTATATTCGCGAGCGCGGCCCGAACAATGTAAAATCATTTCAGAAAGCGAATTCTTGTAAAACAAAGCCAATTTTTCTATTGTTTCACGATAGTATAAACCCGAATCGTAATCAATCGAAATGCTTAAGGCGCCTCCGCTTGTGCTGGCGCTGAAATATAACTTAAAATCTGGAGTTTCGAGCGGATCGGAATCATTTCCAACGCCGATATCGATAAGATTAAAAATTTTCCCGGCGGGTTCTTTAGTATTATTAATAATTTCTCCGAGGTAATTAAATTCTATTTCAGAAAGCAGCCTTTCATGACAATCCTTTTTCATTTCCGGCGGAGTGAGCGTATGAATTATTTCATAATCAAAGCCGTGATCAGGAATATGGCGGATATTTTCCTTTATATTTTTAATTACATTGCCTATATTGCCTGCCGCTCCTGAAATAACGACCGGATAAGTAGCGGTAAACCATCCTACCGTACGCATAATATTTGCGTTAATCGTTTCTTCGCGGCCGTGCCCTTCAAGAGTAATCGCTGTATTTCTGATAGCGCCGCCGCTCCAGTTCCATAACGACAGGGCCAATCCTGCGATCAATGCTTCCTCCATGGTCAAACCGTAAGCTGATCGAACAGAATCCAATAAATTATATGTTTCTTCCGGACTGAAAATTAATTCTATATTTTCAAGTTTACGGCTTTCGTTTGAAATTTTATCAACCGGAAGCAAATCTACATTAACTGCGTCTACATTTTTCCAATAAGATATTTTATCTAAAATCTTCTGGCTTTTGGAATACTGCAAAAGTTTTTCCGACCATTCTTTATATGAATCGGTTTTATCGGTAAAATCAGGTTTTTTATTTTCCAACCGCGCTTTATAAGCCGCTTCAAGATCGCGTTGAATTATTTCCCAGGAAACGCCGTCAACGACAAGATGATGTATAACTATTACTACATAATCTTTAACAGTTCCGGCCGGATTACCTTTAAAAAGCCCGGCGCGCAAAAGTATGCCGGCTTTCAAATCAATTCCTTTCTGCAGTTCATCTGAAAGACCGGTAATTTCATTTAACACTTCATCGCCGTCAATTCCTGATTTTAATGAATAAACATTCAATTTAAAAAATTCGCCTTCGTTTATATTGCGGTTATACTGCGTGATTCCATTTTCATTAAAATTAAAAATCATTCTAAGGGCGTCATGATGAATGACAATATCGCCGAGCGCTGCCGCCAATACCGCCTGATCGACAGGGCATTCTGACGAAAATATCACGGATTGGTTCCAATGATTTTGTTCCTTGAATTTTTGGTTAAAAAACCAGCTTTGAATCGGCGTAAGCGGCACCAGCCCGCAGACCGGAGAATTATTTACCGCGCCGTTCGTTTCTTCAAGGCAGCAGGCGAGGCTGGCAATTGTCGGAGCCGTAAATATTTTTTTTGTATCGAGCTTCAGGTTGTGCTTTTTCAGGCGCACGGCTATTTGTATCGATTTTATGGAATCTCCGCCGAGAGAGAAAAAATTATCGTATATTCCTATTTTTTTGACAAAAAGCACTTCCTGCCATATTGAAACCAGAAGTTTTTCCCGGTCGTTCCTGGGCTCGGCGTAGCCTGATTTTTCAGGAATCGAAGATAATCGGGCGCCGGCGGAACCGTTGATATCATTCCAGAGTTGTACTTTAACAGGCGCGTCCGGCATTTCTATTTTGTCAAGCGATATATTGGCGTCATTTACCGCGGCGGCAAGAATATTAACATAATGAACAGCCATTCGTGTTATCGTTTCAGGGCGGAATAAATCCGTGCAATATTCTAAAAGCAGTTCAAGATTGCCGTCGATTTCCTCCGCTTCAAGAGTCAAATCGACCTGTGACGAATTATTTTGAAATTTCCACGGGCGCATTTTAAATTTATCGGTATCGCAGGTTATATCGCCAGCATTTTGCAGCACGAACAACACGTCAAAAAGCGGATTTCTGCTTCCGTCGCGCCTTATGTTAAGCTTATTGACCAGTTCGAAAAATTCATAATGCTGATTATCGATAGCCGCCAGCGACATATCCTTCGTCTGTTTCAAAAATTCCAGAAACGACTGATCGCCGTGCGGGAACCCGCGCATTGCGATAGTATTTACGAACATCCCCACTACATTTTCAAGATCGGCGTGCGGCCGGCCGGCAACCGGCGTACCGACAACTATGTCTTCCTGTCCGCTGTATCTGTATAACAGCACATACCAGGCCGCCAGCAAGGCGTGATAAAGGGTGGCGCCGTTATCCGCCGCTACGCGCTTTATTCCTTCAAATAAATTTTTTTCAAGTGTAAAGTAATGCTTGCGGCCGTTAAAACTTTGAAGAGGCGGACGCGGAAAATCGATATTTAGGTTAAGAGGAGAAACCGAATTTTTATATACGTTAAGCCAATATTCTTCCTGATTTTTATAAGCCTGGCACATTTTGAATTGCCTGTTCCAGCCTGTATAATCCTTATATTGAAATTTTGATTCCGGCAGTGTTTCGCCGTTATAAAGCCTGACAAGCTCATCGATAAATATGCCGGCCGAAGCGCCGTCGAAAATTATGTGATGGACATTCAAAATAAATACATATTCGTTAAGACTGATTTTTATCAATACCGCTTTCAATAAAGGCGCCGCTGAAAGGTCAAATTTTCTTATGAAAAAATTCGATACCGAATTTATAAAATCCTCACGGCTGCTTTCTGAATTTAAAGTCGGGCAGCCTGAAATTTTTTCAAGATCTGCGGGTTCGAAGCAGTCAAGTTTAAAAAATACCTCTTTTTCAATTATCTGAACCGCGCCGAAATTCGGGTCAGGCTCAAAACGGGCCCGCAAAATTTCATAGCGCCCGATAATAGTTTTTATTGCGTTTTCAAGACGGCATTTATCGATTTCGCCGGTTATAATATTTACAAGCGGAATGTTATATCCGGCAGCGCTGTCTTCACTTCCGCTCATTATATAAACTGACATTTGAGCACTTGTCAGTATATTTCTAGCAACAGGCGGTTCGGATTTCAGCGGCGGCAGGTCGCAGAATGAAAGCCCTTTTATAAAATTGGCAAGGTTTTCAAGAACCGGGTTTTCGAAGATATCGGCCAGGGAAATTTTCACCCTTAAATTTTTCTGTATTTTAGCTTGAAGCATACTCGCTTTTAACGAATGACCGCCAAGGCTGAAAAAATTATCTCTCACCCCGACTTTTTCGAGTTTCAATATATCACGCCATAATCCGGCTAACTGTTTTTCAAGCTCGGTGCGCGGCTCGATATGTTCAAATTCTGCCGGCTTCAAATCAGGCTCTGGAAGCGCTCTCCTGTCGATCTTTCCGTTCGGGGTCAGCGGGATTTTTTCTATCATGGTAAAATAAGAAGGCACCATATATTCCGGCAATTCCTTTAAAAGCGAATTCTTAATGCTGCCGCGGTCCATATTTCCGTTTTTTGTCACAATATATGCCGAAAGGTATTTATTTCCTGATTGATCGGCGATATCGATAACAACGGCATCCTTTACGTTTGCAATTTTCAGCAGCTGCTGCTCGATTTCGCCAAGCTCTATGCGATATCCCCTGATTTTCACCTGCTGATCTATTCTTCCGAGAAATTCAATATCGCCTGAAATTGTCCATCTGACAAGGTCGCCCGTTTTATATAATCTGGAATTTAATTCACAAGTTTTGAATGGATTTGCTACAAATTTCGCAGCCGTCAATTCAGGACGATTTAAATAACCGCGCGCTATTTGCGCACCGGATATCCACAACTCGCCAGGAACTCCGATAGGGACGGGATTCGAATTTTTGTCTACCACATAAAGCCAGGTATTCGAAAGCGGCTTTCCGATTGGAATGTTGTCGTAATATTTGTCAACCAGGAAAGCGGTCGCCGAAATCGTGTATTCCGTAGGGCCGTATTCATTTACAAGCCTGAATTTAGAAGGCTTGAAAGAACGCAGCTTATCGCCGCCGGTAACGAGCGTCTTAAGCGACCTGTTATCGACGCTTTCCATGAATTGCTCGCAGAATTGGGTCGGAAGGTTGGTTATGGTAATGTTATTGCAGTTAAAGTATTCATTCAAGCCGTCTATATCAAGCCTTAATTCATCGGCTATTATGTGAAGCTCAGCCCCGCATGTTATAAAGGGGAGCATTTCCCATACCGAAGCGTCAAAACTAAAGCCTGAATATGCCGCTGCCGTATCGGCAGATGTCACATTATGAAATTTATTCTGCCAGCGGCATAAATTTATGAGGTTTCGGTGCTCGATCATAACGCCTTTAGGTTTTCCGGTCGATCCGGAAGTATATATAACATAAACAAGATCATCAGGCTTATTTATATTTTCCGGCTTAGCCGAACTTTCATTCATAAATTCGCCTTTATCCGCGCTTATAAAATCGCCTTTAAAACCTGAAACGCGACCCTGCAATTCCGAATGGCCAATTAACGCGACCGCGCCGCTGTCTTCGAGCATGTATAATATCCTGTCATCAGGATAACCAGGATCTATAGGCAGATATCCGCCGCCCGCCTTGAGAATTCCAAGCAGCGATATGATTATATCCTCGGAGCGTTTTACGAGAATGCCGCAGATCGTATTCGGCTTTACTCCTTTATTTCTGAGATAATTAGCGAGTCTGTCCGTTATTTCGTCAAGCTGGGCGTATGTATATTTCTTGTCTTTAAAAACGAGGGCTGTTTTTTCCGGGTACGCCGCCGCCGCTTCGCGAAAAAGTTCATGAGCGGTTTTATGAAGCGGAAATTCGTCGCCGGTATCGTTAAAATCTATAAGCACTTTCCGGCGTTCGGCCTCCGGTATAATACATATATTTTTAGTTAGTAATTCCGGATTTTCAATAACCTGTGAAGCCATAAAAATAAGTCGGTCGAATACAAGATCGATTTCTGAAAGGGTAAACAATTCTTTTCTGAAAGTGAATATTAGTTCGAGCTGAGAATCCTCGAATTTCCCGGGCTTAAGGTACAGCGTAAAAAGCGAAGGATCTTGATCTGGCACATGAAATTTAAAATTTAAACCGGCTTTTTTTATGTCCGGCACCTCAACCAGATTGACATCCAGGACATTTTTCAATTCACATTTTTTATCTTTAAGCTCTTCTGCGATATTATTAAAAGGATACTGATAATATTCGCGTGAAATTTCCTTGATTTCTTTAGCTATATCTTCCGCCATTTTCCTGAATGAAATATTTTCGTCAATATTTATGCGAAATGGAATAGTGCTTACAAACATTCCGCACATGCGCCTCGCTCCGGCGCCGGACCTGCCATGATGCGGAAACCCCATTACGACATCGCTCAGCCCTGAAATTTTTGAAAAATATGACGCTAAAAGCGACATAAAAAAAGCGAAATGAGTAATTTTTAATTCAGCGCAAAAATCATTTATTTTTTTATTTAATTCATTCGTCAAAAAAAAGTTTTTGGTGCCGCATTCAATGTTTTTGATTTTGTTTTTACCTGCGAATAAAGGATTTTCTTCAGGCGCCGGAATAAATTTATCTATCCAGTATTTTTTATGATGAGCCGCTTTTTCAGATTTTAAATATTCATTTTCATAATCGACAAAATCGATATAGGATGAATGGCTGACCTGCGGTTCCGCTTTTTCTTTGTCATTCGAATAAATATGCTTTTCGAGCTTATCAGCGAAAACATAAGCGCTGAATCCGTCATGAACAAGATGATGAAATTTTATAAAAAGTCCGCAGCCGCCTTTTTTAAATTTTATTATCACGAAATAAAACATTTCAGAATTATATAATTCCATTTTTTCATTGGTTTTCAGGCGGGCCCATTCGGCGTATTCTCTGCATTTGGGCGATTCGAAATCAAGGACCTCGAATTCGCGTTCGAAACAGTCTTCGATATATTGCATAATCCCGCCGTCACTTTGCGTAAATTTCAATCTTATCGCGTCATTTTCACGTATTACCAAGTTCAATGCGTTTTTAACAATATCCGTATTATCGATTCCGGCGCCTATAATTGTGTAACAAATATTGGCGAAATTAGATTCCGGATAAAAAATCTGGTCAATATATATTCTCATCTGGGCATTTGAAAGATTATAATATTTCATTTAAAGAACACACCTCTTTAAAATTTGAAGATTTTCATATATGCAATATTTTTATAACTCATCAAAAAATAAATTTTATCGAATTAGATTTAATTTGAGGGCAATAACAGTTCCGGTCCATCTTTAACATTTCCGCTTACATTGCTAAATTTTCATAGCTTGTGTGATTTTTCAGCCGGAAAATTAATTAGCGGTTTCATTCGCTTCCGCTTTCTCAGATTCATCATCGGTATCATTACCCGAATCGTCTTCATCGCAGACTGCAATTTCTCCTTTTACCCGCGGAATAATAAGCATCAGAAAAAATAGAGCTATGCCGCCGACAGCGTTTACCGCGGCAACATACGAAACTGAAAAATAATCAGTGAGCATTCCGGCGAACATATATGATAGCGGAGTCATGCCTGTAGTTATTGAACTCATAAGCCCAAAAAATCGGCCTTTGAATTCATTTTTGACAACATGCTGAAAAAATACGAATGAAAGCGCCATATCAGCGGCGAACACGCAGCCTATACCGAAAATTATAATCGATATAGCCATTTTCCCTGTTGTAAAAACAAGGCCGCCCATCAAAATGGCAAGTATGAAATAATTCGCCGAAATCATATTATAAAAATGTTTATAGCTTGTTTTAAGACTAAAAAGCAATGCGGTAATAACTACGCCGATCGATATCGATGTCTCGAATACGGCAACCCAGCTTATCGTTTCATGTAAAAGATCCTTTACTATAAGCGGAATCATTACAAATATCGACATTATAAATATGGTTCCGAATGAATAAAGAAGCGCGAAATAAAGAAGCGGCTTTTCAGACCAAACGTATTTCACGCCGGCTTTCAGTTCGTCGAAGTAGCTTTCTTCCTCCGTTTTCTCTTCGGCGGTTTTAAGCGGTGAAAGATCGGCTTTTATACCGCAAAGAAACAATGCGCCTATAAAGTACAGCGCCACATTTATTAAAATCGTATGAAACATTCCAAAACTTGCAATAGCCATGGCGCTTCCGCTTGCGGCTATTATATTCGAAAAATCAATCGAAGAAGCCTGCGTAGCCGTCGCGCTCGCAAGATGCTCCTCATCGACTATCTGCGGTATCGAAGCGCTTATTGAATCTTCGAATTGCGGGACAAAACAGCTCATGCAAAAGCTTAAAAAGCAAAGCCATGGAAAAGTAAGAAGCTGCAGGTAATATAACGCGGCGATTATAGAAACAAAGAATGCCTGCATCAGTACGCCCATAAGCATGCATTTTTTCTTATCGTATCTATCTATAAAAGGCCCGATAAAAGGGCTTAGAAAAAATATCGGAAGCGCTTCAAGAGACATCAAAACGCCGAGCCATTTGCCGTTTTCGCCTTCCTGCGAAACGACCCACCATACGAACGTTATAGCAAAAAATCTTTCCGCTATCGCGACCAGCACATCACCTATAAAAAAATTCCTGAAATTTGAAAATAAATACAACGGATGAGCTTTAAATTTTTGAATTAAAGACATTACTTCTCCTTTTAATCTAAAAAAATAATTTGTTATAAGCAGATCTTAAAAGTTTAACCTGTTTAAATTCATATCAAAATCGATGACATAATTAGTTAAGTTTAAGCTAGTATATCATATAACACGCATAATATGCATTAAAATTCTTTTAAATTTTAATTCAAAAGATAATTACCGTTAATTAAACAATTTTTTTAGTAGAAAATATTTTTAATAAAATGATATAAAGATATATAAAATTAGTTTTTTTTAATAAAAACCTAGTTTTCAAAATATAATTTATTAATTAACTCATTTTTTTATTACGTATTAAGCAGGGCTTATTTTACATTCTAAAAACAAAATTTAGCGTTGATATTATAAAAAATATTTGATAAGATATTTTACCGTTAAAAAAGTACGGGTTATTTTATGAGGTTTATATGCCGGAATGCGTTTTTAAAGCTGAAAAATTAACTAAAGAGTATATAATGGGCGATGTTACAGTTACCGCACTGAAGGACGCCACATTCGAAATAAAAAAGGGCGAATTCATAGTTGTGCTCGGTCCGAGCGGCTCCGGCAAGAGCACGCTTTTAAACATAATGGGCGGCATGGATAAACCGTCGCGCGGCAGTATTAAGTTTAAAGAATCTGACATATCAAATTACAATGAGGGCGAACTCACCAAATACCGCCGAAATAATATAGGGTTCGTTTTCCAATTCTATAATTTAATGCCCAACCTCACCGCTTTTGAAAATGTAGAACTAGCCACGGAAATATCACCGGCCCCGTTCGCCGTTGAAACGATACTTGAAAAAGTCGGCCTGACCGATAAAGCTTTTAATTTCCCCGCGCAAATGAGCGGCGGCGAGCAGCAGAGAGTCGCCATCGCGCGCGCTATCGCAAAAAATCCCGATGTATTGCTGTGCGATGAGCCAACAGGAGCGCTCGATTATGTTACCGGCGTTAAAATTTTGAAGCTTCTCAGCGATATAAATCGCGACACCGGAAAAACCGTAATAGTAATAACTCATAACCAGCCGATTTCACAGATGGCCGACAGAGTTATAAAAATCAGAAGCGGCGAAATAACCACAATATTAGAAAATAATACTCCCTTAAGCGCAGATAAAATAGAATGGTAAAAATACATTTGATTTTTACCGGCGGTTTTAATAAATTGAAAAAATCAGCTGAAATCAAAATTACGTAAGGACAAATCATTTGCGTAAACTAAACAGGATGCTTTTCAGGGAAATATATAAATCTAAAAGCCAGTTTCTGGCGGCGTCCGCCGTCATATTTTTCGGCATCACTTTATTTATGTCGTCTTATATTTCTTATTTCAACTTAAAGAATTCAGTCGAATGTTTTTATGAAAAAAATAAATTTTTGCATTATTACGCCGAAGCGCGAAACATTACGCCGGAGGCTATTAATAAAATAAAGGCTATGGCAGGAGTCGCATCTGCCGAAGGGCGGATATGTTCGGATATCAGCGCGTTCATGGATGACGGTCGCAAAGTCAGCCTGAAACTTATATCTCTTCCCGATAACCGCCGGCCTAAAATCAACGATATTCTTATTTTAAACGGCAGTTATTTCAATTCGCCGGATAAAAATTTATGCATCGTAAGCGATAAATTCGCCCAATTCAATAAAATATCCAGAGGCAGTAAATTAAAATGCCTTATTAATCTCAAACTCGAAGAATTTAAAGTATGCGCTGCCGCATCCGCCCCTGAATTCGCGATAGCTCTTAAATCGCCGGAAACTCCGCTGAACGGCGACTACGGAATTATTTATATAAAAGACGAAACGGCCCGGGAAATGTTCGGATATGAAAATTCATATAACCAGGTCCTTGTGCGGTTTATGCCGGGAGCGGACCATTACGCCGCGATAGATAAAATTGAGAAATTACTCAAGCCTTATGGATTTATGAACGGAACCGAGCGTAAAAAACAATTCAGCTTTATGATAATAAGCGAAGAAATAAAAAACCTTCAAAGAACGGCTGTAATTTTTCCGTCCATATTTTTGATAGTCGCCGGAATAATAATATATGTAATGCAAAAAAGGCTTGTAAATAATCAGCGCACTTTAATAGGAGTAATGAAGGCATTCGGCTATTCGGATTTATCGATTTTATTTTATTATGTCAAATATTCGCTTTCAATAGCCATGGCCGGGGCGCTTCCCGCCGTAGCCGCCGGCTATTACCTCGGCGGAATGATGCTTTACGCTTATAACCAGGTTTTCAGCATACCGGATCTCAATCTTGAAATGTACTGGCGCGTGGCATTTATAAGCGTTCTTATCAGCTGCTCATTCTGCCTTGCGGCCGGATATAATTCAGCCAAGCGCGCCGTAAGAATAGTTCCGGCCCAGGCCATGCGCGTCGAATCGCCGGAATCCGGCCACAGCATATTTCTGGAAAACATAAAAACTATATGGAATGAACTTACATTCAGCCATAAAATGATAGCGCGGAATATTTTTCGGAATAAGCAGCGAAGCCTGCTTACAATATTTGGAATTTCAATGACCATAATGTTCTTTATGATATCGCTTTTTTTCGTCGACAGCATAGATTTCGCTTTTAACAGCCATTTTTTCGATTTCCAGAGGCAGGACTATAAAATAGTTTTCTCCAAGCCGGTCCATTCAAAAGACGCATTCGAGCTTTCCAGCGTGCGCGGAGTATTAAGAAACGAACCGTGCGCGGCGCTTCCTGTCGAAGTAATCAAGGGCTACATGAAAAAAGAAACTATGCTCGTGGCCGCTTCGCCAGAAAACGCTTTTTACAGGCTGATAAATGAAAATAAGGAACGCATATTAATTCCAGAAAAAGGAATATTGATACCTCACATGATCGCCGAATCGTTCGGTATAAAGCCCGGCGACAAAATAACAATCAAAGCCTGTATCGGCAACCTCAAGGTGAAAGAATCTTCGCGCGAAATAAAAAAAGATGTGACAGTATCGGGAATCGCCAAGCAGTATGCCGGCGCCGACTGCTACATGAGCCTTCGCGGTTTGAATGAATTCATGGAAGAAGGAAATTTTGTTACTCAAACGCTTATAAAAGCCGAACAGGTAAAATCATCCGCAATCAGGAAAAAAATCAAGGACATGAGCGGAGTGGAATCTATCGAACGCCGCACTGACGCTTATGAGGCTTTTATGGAACAGATGAAATTCATGAAGATATTTGTCACAATAATGATAATCTTCGGCTCAGTTATGGGTTTTTCGATAATATTTAACTCCACTGTCATAAACATAACCGAACGCGCACGCGAACTGGCTTCGCTTAAAGTTCTTGGTTACTCTAACGATGAAATTTTCAAGGCGCTTTTCATTGAAAATATCGCTCTCTGGGTCATGGCGATTCTTCCCGGAATGGCCTTCGGCCGGGTTATGTGCGGAATCATAAACAAAGCATTCAGCAACGACATGTTTTCGCTCGAACTTATAATTTATCCGCGGACATATTTAATGACAATCGCCGGCGTGCTTTTATGCGTAATTCTTGCGCAGCTTGCGACTAAACGCAATATCAGGCGCCTCGATATGGTTGAAGTTTTAAAAAGCCGTGAATAGCAAAAGCTTAAAATTAAAATTTATTTTCAGAAAGGAGAACAAATGTTTAAAGTTAAAAATATACTTATAGCGATAGTTGTAATTATACTGATTTTATTTATAAAATTTTCAGAAGGCACTGTAGATTCAAGCGAGTTAAGAATAGGCGAGGCGCAGAAAGGGGCGATATGCGAATATATCAAACTTCGGGGCAAAGTCGAACTTGACAGCCGCGAAAAAGTATTCAGCCAGGTTTCAGGCGTAATAAGTTCTATCAACGCCCGCGAGGGGGACTATTTTAAGAAAAATCAAGTGCTTGCAGCGCTCGACACTCGCGACGTCGAAATATCGCTGAAAAAATCGGAAGCAAATTATCAATCATCGATAGCGCAGCTTGAAGATTTAAAAAACAGCATCAAAATCGAACAGATAAAACAAGCAGAAGAGCAGCTAGGCCAGGCCAGAATTTTTCTCCAGTCATCGGAAACTGATTTCAATTACAAAAAAGACCGCCTCGAAAGAATAATCGAGCTGTTAAAAAAGGGATCGGTCGCCGAGCAGGAACAAAAGGATGCCAAAAACCAGTACGCCGCAGCCGAAAGTGTATTAAATGACGCGCGAAAAAAAATAAAAATAGCGGAATATAATCTCCAGCTTTTAAAGAAAGGCGCCTCTGAGCATGCGATAAAAGCCGCGGAATTTAACTCTGAACAGGCAAAAATTCAAATCGAAGAATTCAAGAGCATCCTTGATAAGTGTTACATAAAATCAGGAATAGACGGAACAATTCTGGCAAAGCATTTCGATAACGGCGCTTATGTGCAGCCCGGAACTCTTTTATACGAATCCGGCGACTACCAGAGCGCTTACATAAAAGTCGAACTCTTAGTCGATGACATGGCAAAAATAAAAATAGGCCAGAACGCCGTAATCAGCGGCGACGCTATCGGCGGCGAAAAACTCCCCGCGACGGTATATTTTATAGCCCCGCGCGCCTTCACTAAAATTTCTTCGCTCGGCGTAGAACAGCAAAAAATTGAACTGCGCCTTAAATATGACACGCAAAAATACATTTTCAGGCCGGGATATGAACTTGACGTCAATATACTCACAGGCGAGAAAACTGAAGCTATATATGTCCCATACAAAGCGGTTTTTGAGTCGGGCGGCAAAAATCACTTATTTAAAATTAACGCCGGAACGGTTGAATTAAAGCAGGTTAAAACAGGCATAGAAAATGATGATTATATTGAAATTTCAGACGGCATTGCAGCCCGCGACCGGGTAATAATCGACCCGCCTAACTATATAAAGCACGGAAATAAAATCAAGGGTGAATTCACATTCAATTCAACAATAAAATAAAAAATACAAAAAATAAAATTTATTTTTACAAGGAGCGTTATAATGCAGCTATCAAATTATCGTAAAACCCAAAATCAAAAAATAAGCCTTTTATCCAGAACTATTTTACTGACGGCGATTTTTATTTTAATAAGCTTTTTTTCGCACCAGGTCACCGCTTACTCCAAGCCTGACGGCGCTTTAATATCCGCGAAACAAACCGCACACTGGACTAAAGCACAAGTTGAAAATTTCTTTAAAAGAAATAAAATTCTCCGTGAGGCCGCCGTTTCGGCTCATGATTCTTTAAAACAACTCGAACCTGCCACAAATGGCATAATATTTTATAAAATAACATACGCTGCGCGTAACACTGAAAATAAAATAACGACAGCAACCGGCCTTCTGGCGCTGCCTGACGCTTCTGAAAAAACATTGAACCTTGTAAGTTACCAGCACGGAACAATATTCGACAACAAAGCCGTTCCTTCCGCGATTGAAACATGCGATGAAGCTGGAGTGATTTCAGCCATATTTGCGGGACGCGGCTATGCAGTGGCCCAGGCTGATTATATAGGTCAGGGCGGCGGAGCAGGATTTCATCCGTATTTGCACGCTCGAAGCGCCGCCTCGTCATGCGCTGAATTTCTGCTTGCGGTAAAAGAATTTTGCTTAAAAAACAATATAAAAATAAATGACGGAATTTTTCTGACCGGCTTTTCGCAGGGCGGTCATTCGACTCTGGCGCTGCAAAAACTGCTTGAAAGCGATAATGAATATGGATTCAAAGTCATGGCGGCGGCGCCGATATCAGGATGTTATGATCTTAATTTAATGCTTAATTACTGGTTTATCCATCCTCATTTCATATCACCGTTCGTAACGGCACGCTTATTGACTTCATATAAAAAAATATATCATATTTCAAGTACCGCCGATGAGGCATTTAATAAACCCTATAGCGATATCGTAAACAGCGTTTTTGAAACAGAAAACAACGCCGCGCTCCTGAACACTCTTGCGGTTAAACTCGACACACTGTTAACTCTCGAATTTATAAGCGCATATAAAAAATCACAGGGCGAATTTTATAAACGCATTACCGAAAACGAAGTATATAAAAACTGGAGGCCGACAGCCCCTATTCAATTTTATCACGGCAAAAGCGATAACATAGTGGCGTGGAATATATCCGAAACCGCCTATAAATTAATGAAAAGAAATGGAGCAAAAGTGGAATTGATAAATATAGGGGATAAAATCGGCCATCCCGACGCGGTAATACCTTCGTGCATCGAGGCAAAATATTGGTTTGACAGTTTAAAAAAATAATCAATTTTATAAAATAGCAAAAAACATCAAGCGTATTTTAATAACTGTTGTTATAATATGTTTATTTTTTTAGAGTATAATTTTTATAATCCCAAAATTACGCTAAAATTTCAAAATGAAAAATATCACAGGAGGAAATTAAGATGAAAAAACTTTTTTTAACTTTATTTTTATTAGCTTTATTTACGTGCGCATTTTTCCCGACGGAATTATGCCTGGCATCGCAGGTTGAAAGCGGCTGGAAAATAAACAATGCTATGAAATTCAACTTCGGCTATCTGCCGCCTGCCGGGGTTATTAAAGCGCAGTCAGCGATTTACGCCGGGAAAAATTATGAAAACATCGAAAGGCCAATTGATTTAGGGTTTACCAGATCTTATGTCCCGGATATTACGAATATAAATCTTGAAGGATTCGTCGGAATGGGATTTCCTGTTAATGTCAAAGGAGAAGCAAAAAAATATAATTTTTTTATAAAACTTTTTATGTTCCCAAAATTTTTTAATCCTGAGGCATCATCATTGCCGCTTATTAAAGGGTATTTTTTAGACTGCCTCGCAAACGGTCCTAAGCTTATAGAATATGCGTCGCAATATAGAAACCTCGCCGTAAAACTTTGTTACGTCGATAAGTCTGAAACCGTATTTTCACTGGAAAATCCATACCCGGCGCTGATCATCGACACTAAAGACAAAAACGCACAGGAATATTTCAATCAAAATACAATTTTTTCATCACTTTACATACAGCCAGACAAATCCTGTTATGAAAAAATCGGCGACGAAGAACTTGCCAAGTCAAGTTCCAGAGGAGTTTTGGCATTTCACAATGAAATTCTTAAAATATACAATGAGAAATTGATCAGTCTCAAATCTGAAAATGACGACAAACATTACTTCTACGGAATAAAAAATGAAAATAACGGCCGTCAGATTTTGACGATTATTAAAATCGCCAAGCAGCCGTTGCTATTCGATAACTGGCGCAATCTCCCTATGCCGCAGGACCCGACAAAAATTTTTCTGACCGGGCTTTTACTTTTACATAAATATGATTACGTTTTAAAAGACGAAAAAGCGCTTGCCGGAAATGAAATACCGCCTGTAGACTCTCCAGAATTTAACAAAATATTCAAAAAAATAAATACACATGTCCTTGAAATTGCGTCAGTCGTGAATTTAAAAAAATAATTTCAAAACTAAAACCAAAAATTTCATTAACTGCAAAAATTAAAAGCTCAATAATCATTAAAATAATCTTAATTCATTACGATTCAAAAACTAATGAATTTAAGTTCATATTCATCCGCATTCACATTAAGGAGTAAAATGGATTATTTTGAAATAATTAAAGAGTCGGTGGAATTCATCGAAAGAAACCTCGAGAATGACCTGCAGCCTAAAGATATAGCGGAACATATAGGGTTTTCATATTATCATTTCCACAGGATATTTAAAGCCATGTTAGGCAACAGCGTAATGGAATACGTCCGCAAAAGACGCCTGACCTGTGCCGCGCACAGGCTTATTTCCTCCAATGAGAGAATAATCGATACCGCGGTAAATTATCATTTTCAATCTCACGAAAATTTCACGAAAGCTTTCAAAAAAATGTTCGGTATAAATCCGGCCGAATGCAGGCGTGAAAACTATAATTTGACATTCTTCGAAATGCCTGAAGTTTCCGTAAATAGGCTAAGGGAAATCTCGGGAAATATCACAATGAAGCCGCAAATAGTAACACGCGGCAGTTTCAAACTAGCCGGCATGCGATGCCAGTCGGAATTAAAAAATAATATAATCCCCGAATTTTTCACGAAATTCCAGGCAAGTTCAAAAGAAATCAAAAATCAAGTTAACGAAAACGCTTTCTATTTGTTATGCGAATGCCTGTGTTTCAACTCGCCGGATTCGGTTTCAGAAACTAAATTTGTCGGCTTTATGTCGCGAGAGGTTTCTGAAATAAATAATCTTCCGGCCGGCATAACATCCAAAACACTCCCGGCTCAGAAATACGCAGTATTCATGCATACCGGCGAAGCCGGCAAACTCTCTCTCACTTATGATTACATTTACAAAACATGGCTCCCGAACTCAAATTATGAGCTTGCCACACTCGAAGATTTTGAATATTATGACGGCCGGTTTACAGGTATAAACGATCCAGATTCAAAAATAGAAATATTCATTCCGATAAAGTAAATATTGACTAATTAATAACTTTAAATTTATATTTTAATAACGAACCCTTACAAACGAACTCAAAATTCTTCCGAACGCTTCGGACTTAATTTTAGAGAGGATTTTATGCCAATAAAAGGAATAATTTTCGATATCAACGGAACTCTCATAGACATCAAAACCAATGAAACGCATGATGAAATTTACCGGGTAATAAGCAATTTGCTTTCATATCAGGGAATATTTTTAACTCCGGAAGCGTTGAAAGAGTCTTATTTTAAGTTCATGAAAAACCAGTTTGAAACAAGCGGCGAAGAATTTCCGGAATTTGACGCTCCAGGAATTTTCCGCGAGATTATAAAACAAAATTCGACTGATTTTACACGCCGACTTCACCCCGAAAAGCTCGGGCAGCTGCCGTTATTTCTGGCCGAAACATTCCGAGCGGCATCGCTTTTTCGTCTGTGTCTTTATCCGGAAGTCGAACGCGTAATAAAAAAGCTTCATTCAAAGTATCGTCTTGCGGCAGTTTCAGACGGTCAGACAGCTTACGTAGTCCCCGAATTAAACGCCGCCGGACTTCTCAATTATTTCGACCCGGTAATCGTATCAGGCGACTTCGGCTACCGCAAACCGGACATGCGACTTTTTAAAAAGGCATTAACCGCTATGAATATGAATTCATCCGAAGTTTTGTTTGTCGGCAATGATATGTACCGTGACATTTACGGCGCGAAGGCGAGCGGCATAAAGGCCGTGTTTTTCAAATCGAACAATTGCAGTTTTGAAAACAAAACTATGGAACCGGATCACGTTATAAATAATTTCATGGAATTATTGGATGTAGTTCGATTATATGAATAAGTCTGATACGAATTATGTTTATTCATACAACAAATATAAAACAGATATTTTTACAATCAAACTTTTAAAAGCATAACTAAAATAAAAAAGTGCTGTTTCTATAATGACATTTTCAAAAACAGCACTTTCACTTATTTGGTTTAAATCATTCCATCTAATCGCCAAATTTTTTCAAGGAACTTAATCCCATATGATTTCTTATAAAATCGCGTATCTCATTCATAGCCTCGGTCGCTTCCGGAAAAAAAGGCGATAATAATGGATAGCAGTGAAGCATTCCGGCGCCTTCGCGAAAATAAACGTCCACACCTGCCGCTTTCGCTTTAAGATAAAAACTCTTTCCGTCGTCAAATAATTCATCGGCCTCGCCTGAGTTTATAAATATAGGCGGCAAGCCGTGAAGATCACCGTATAAAGGCGAAACTAAAGGATTTTTAACGTCTGTATCGCCGGCATAATACTTACTAAAAACATTCCATGAATTATAAAGCGACCCCGAAATTTTATTTTTAGTTTTATATGATTCGCCCGAACATGAAAGGTCTGTCCACGGCGAAATAGCGACCACGGCTTTCGGAAAAGCGATTTTCCTTTCGCGGAGCGCAAGAAGAAGCGCGAGCGCAAGGCCGCCGCCCGCCGATTCACCGGCAACAAGAATATTTTCAGGCTTTTTTCCACCCGATAGAAGCCATTCGTATGCTTTAACAGAATCATCTATCGCCGCCGGAAATGGATTTTCAGGCGCAAGCCGGTATTCATATATAAATGTCGGTATTTTACAAAAATCGGCAAATTTAGAAATAAAACCGCGATGATCGCTGCACGAGCCCGAAACATAACCGCCGCCGTGAACATAAAAAATCGTTTTATCGTTATCAGCCCCGTCCGGAATAATCCATTCCGAGTTTATTCCGGCGGCACTTTCCTTTATTATCTTAACGCCGTCAGGGATTTTCGAATATTTAGCGGCTCCTTTCTCGCATTTTTCACGAAACTCTTCAATCGAAGAATCGAAATCGAAACTTTCGCGTTTCAATTTGAATTCAAATAAATGCCTGTTTCTTATCATAAAATTAAAAAATCTGCTTTTTAAACTTTGCATAACTTACTTCACCTCATTTTTAAAATATGCAATAACTAATACTTTGACCAATCAATATAAGCCACATTTAACTTTTTTATTGCCGTTACTTTCAAAAATATTATCTTATATTTTTATAACGGACGCATCCCTGACATAAATAAGCCGACATATTTTTCAACAGTATAACTTATATCAAAATCATCCCGTGAAAAATAAAATTCCTTTACAGCCTCTATAAAGCAAAATTCAAAAAAATCTACGACCGACCATAACGGAAGATCGCTTCTTATTTCGCCGGCTTCGATTCCAAGCCTGATTATTTCGCCGGTCAACTCATACATGCCGCTTTTAGCGCTTTCACGCTGCCTGAAAGAAATCATTGCTTTCATCCTCGATACTATATATTTTTCAAATAATTCACGCTGAGTGCCGATTCCTGAAATAAGTTCCGTAAACATCGCCTTCATGCGTGAAACGGTATCGGGAAGAGATTTCATTTTAATAATCCTGTCAGCGTTTTTCCTTTTAAATGAACGCTTTATAAACTCATCTATAATAATTTCCTTGGAAGGAAAATAATTATAAAGGGTGCCTTTCGCAAAATCCGCAGTTTCCGCGATTTCCTCCATTGTCGTGCCATCGATTCCTTTTTTCGAAAATAATGCGACGGCGGTATCTATTATTTTACTCCGGCATTCTTCCTTTTTCCGCTCAATACGGCTTACGTCTCGTTTTTTTATGCTCTTCATTCAATTCTCCAATAATATTTTTATACTAAGTATAAAAATAAACTTAGTATAATTTTATTTTAGCATATCATTCATAAAATGTCAATTTAATTCAATAAAAATTAATTCGAGGTCTGTTTCAGGCTATCGGCAAACGCCTGACTTTTCTGCATTTAACTAAATTAATGCGTCATAAAAATAAAAACGCAGGACAACAAAAATTCCATAATACCCGAATCCCGGGAACACGAATTATGCGTCTCTATTTTCAACGAAGCCGGATTTCAATATAAAAACTAATAAAATAAGGATTTATTACAAATTAAGCCCGGTAGATAAGCCTTATTTACAAAACAAATTAATTGTTGCATGGTCATTGCAATTATGGTATACTTCAATTATAATGCCGGAATGCGACGGCACGGCACAATATAGGCCGGATTAAAATCAAGACTTATTAAATATGATATCAAACGAAAGGACTAAAGATGAAAACCGAAAACAACCGCCACCGCCGCTATAAAAGCTCGGAAGAAAACAGGATATTAAGGCAGCGCCTCGAGCAGAATGTCGAAAGGATTCCTGACGACTTCACGTATGACGATCTTGAATCGTGGAAATACGCCCATCAAAGCCATTGCAGGATAATGGAATTCGTTAATAGTAAAATCAAAAATTCTTAATTATAGCAATAAAGTCTAACTTTCCACCCAAACGACAATAAAGGCTAAAATTAAAACAGTAGAAGCAAAAAATTACATCGAAAAATAAGTTTTTGCTCGTATTTTTCCATTTTCTAAAAAAATTATTTTAAATTATCCTGGTCAAGGCTAATTTTTACAAAAATTATATTATTTCAAGAAGTTATACGTGCTTCAAATAAAAAAGTTTTAAAAAAAATGTTTATCAAATTCTAAATTTTTTTCAGGTTATTTATTTATGACAATTAAGTAAATAAAAAAATTTCAAACGGCATTGACATTTTTTAAAAATAGTTATAGATTAAACCCTACAAATTTAAAGGGGCTGGCAATGATACAGGAAAGCATTGAAATACACGACAAATACCAATTTGAAATAAAAATAGGCTACAAAATTTCTCCTGAAGATTTAAATACACTGTATAACATCGAGATGTATTTTTTCATTCCTAACAGCCTTGATATAAATAAAAACAGTTATACAAAAAAAGACTTTTACGGAGATCTGCAGACTTATCTGCGGTTTAAGTCGCCGACAGTAATATTACGCAATATTGCCTCGCCCAGCAAAGACTCGCCCATACAAAAATTAAAAAACAGCTTCGAGCAGCTGCTCGAACATCAAGATGATAATACTACAGCTGATTACGTAAGGCAGCTTAAGATGTTTGCGTGCATACTAAAAAGCGCTTTAAGAGATCATGTAAGCTTTATCGCCAAACAAAAAATAAAAGAAGACACGGAAAATCTTATAAACGAATATATCCGAGTCATTCCTAATATAGTCTCAAAATACAGGGAATTACGCTCAATAATAAACGTTCCGAGCATATCGGAAAAGCTTTATTCTTACTATTTATTCGGCGACGAATATTTAAGCTTCATAATCGAGGAATCGACATATAATCTGATAAATTATTTAAAATCAAATCACGACATCGATTTTGCCGTTTATTCACCGAAGATATATGAAATCATACAAAACGAGATGAAAAACCGTATAACCAATAAATATCCGTCAGTACCGACCGAAAAAGGCGATAATGAGGAAATAATATTCCGAAAGAGCGTACTTAAAAAATTCACTGCAAGCGCATTATATTTAAAAACCACGAAAGAAAAAGAAGGCATAATTATAGAGCAGCTTTTATTCGGCGTCGCCGCGGGATTATCGATGCTGTTCGCCACGGCTGTCGCTTTCTATTCGCAGCTCAAATACGGCTCGATCAGTTCCACTGTTTTTATAATATTGATAATCAGCTATATGTTCAAGGACCGCATAAAAGAACTTCTGCGCGCTTATTTTTCAAAAAAAATGCAATATTTCCTTTTCGACCATACGGTCAACCTTTTTACAGCTGAAAAGGAAAAAATAGGCTGGCTCAAAGAATCTTTTTATTTTACCAAGGAAGAAAACGTCGATAAGGAAATAATGCGCATCCGAAACAGGGACCACATCACTGAAATTGAAAATGGCTGGATGGGCGAAAAAATAGCGGTATACATCGAAAAAGTGAATTTAAGTTCAAAAAAACTGATAGACCTCTATAAGGACTATACCGTAGAAGGCGTAAACAACGTAATGCGCTTTGACGTATTGAAATTTTTGAGCAAGATGGACGACCCTGAAAAATCGCTTTTCGTTTTGAATGAAAACGGGCCGAAAGAAATTACCGGCAAGCGCGTATATCATCTTAACCTTGTGATTAAATACCACTCGAAATCCAGCACAACTTATAAAAGATTCAGGATCGTCCTTAACCGCGACGGAATAAGAAGAATCGAAGAAGTCGCATCACTCGAGGAACCGATTTAACGAAAACAGGGAGCGTTCATTTTTGCAGATTAATTACATTCAGGATATAATGCCTACAAAATGGCTTATAAATAAAGATAATTTTTTTTATGAAGAATGGGCATTTTTAAATAATACGCAGTTAAGGCATGTGATTCAAAATTTAAAAATCAAGTCCATTACCGCAATCCAGAGCGGCGGCGAAAAAAATTTTAACGCATCGTACATCCTCGATTCGGACGGGAAACTTTCAGAATTTTATTTTTCTTACGAATTCAACGGAACCTCTACAAACACGTCAAGCATGTTCAAATATAACGAGAACGGATTTATCGAAGAAATACGCAGGACTGCCACCGACCAGATAATGAATATTAATTCACAATCAGCGTATTTCGAGTACGCCGGCGGCCTGGTTTCCAAAAAATATGAAAAAACTTACTGCCATCGTATGTTTGAATACAACTATAATAATTTCAATATGCCGGTAAGTATAACAAAAAATAAATTTATGCCGCCCTATCCTGAAACTATAGATATCAAGCGGCTAAATTATTCTAAATATGGAACTCTTACGTATGAATATGATAATTCAGGAAACTTAACCTGCGAAATGGAATTTGACTCGGCCGGAAACTGCGCACACAAAAAAAATTATATTTACGGCTTGAACGGTAATTTAAAAGAACTATCAGAACACGACAGCAGCGCAATGCTTATGAAAAAAAATTATCATTATGACGCAGGCGGATCTTTAACGGCCGAAACAACGGAATACGCAGGCGGATCCCATCTCATAATGAAGTATAATTATGACGCTAACGGCTTACTAAGCGAAGCCTCCATGAGCGATAGCGAAGTTACGGTAAAAAAAACAATTTTTTCATACGACGATAAAGGGCTTGTAACCCGCAAATCAGATTCCGATACGAGAGTCGGAAATAACTGCATTACCACCTATAATTACGTTTATTTTCAGTAACAAAGCACATTCCATACTTTTTCGCCTATAGTTAAAAATTTACTCAGTCCATTACAATTC
This sequence comes from Candidatus Wallbacteria bacterium, assembly GCA_041441465.1. Lineage (GTDB taxonomy): Bacteria > Muiribacteriota > UBA9980 > UBA9980 > UBA9980 > JASDSY01. The sequence goes on along the minus strand of JASDSY010000005.1, from coordinate 139,346 downwards.
AGATCCATCAGTTAGTAAAATTCTTATTTTTAAATTCATTTGTCTGAGAAATCAGGTACAAAAATAACAGTATATTTTCAAGTAAATTTATAATTCCTCTATTATTATTAATTTATTTGCATGCCAGATCAATATCCACAGGCATAACCTGACACAGCTTAAACATTCTTTAAAATTATTTTAGCCTTACAATTAAATTATATCTTGACAGTTAGCCTGTTTATAATTAAAATATTGTTTTATAAATAAGTTATAAGATAACAGACAGGTGTGGTTATAATGGCGCCGCAGAACATCGAATATTTACTATCGTCACCGTTCGAAAATGACAGGATTAAGGTTATTTACTTCATAGTGAAGAATAAATTAACCGATTATTCGCCATTGCTGAAAAAAATAGCGGCTTCCGACGAAAGCCTTAACGTCAGATATTACGCCAAGAAGGCATTTTCTTATTTTGAAGAACTGAGCGCCGAAAAAGCCCGCGAAGAAAACATTAACAGCGACCTCGAAAAACAGCAGTCTCAAAAAAAAGCGATTGCGGAAAAAATAATGAAACTCGGCGACTCCGAAAAAGTCGAAGAACGAATTATAGCTATAAAAGCCGCGCTTAAATATAAAATCGACGAGCTTTTAGAATTCATAATGCGCCGCCTGCTTATAGAATCGGACGAAACCGTCGTGGCCACTCTTATAAAAGCGCTCGGCAGCACCGGCGAACCTAAATGCACCGATATAATCATAAAATATCTTTCAAATAAGGACTATAGAATTATAGCCAACGCTATAGAAGCGCTCGGAATGCTCGGCGACAAAAAAGCGTTTCCATACGTCATCTCGCTTTTAAATAATAAGGACAACAGAATAACCGCCAATATAATAGATTATATGAAACATTATGACATGAAAATGTCGCTTGCGCTGCTTGAAGAAATGATAAATTTCCCGAGCGACGCGATGGCAGATTCGGCGGTGTTCGTATTATCAAACTTCAATACGCCTAAAGCGGTGCCGCTTTTAGAAAAGCTGGCCGCTCATAAAAATCCGCAAATATCGGCGAAAGCCTCGGCGGCGGTCAAAAAACTCGCAATTTTGAGCGATAGCGACGCAGAATCTATCGCTTACGAAAATATTATGAACGGCTTTTCAACAGTCGCCCCCGAACCGCCGATAAATATCGAAACTTCCAAACGCCCCGTAATTTCTTCAAATACGGCTGAAAGTAAAACAGAACTGCCTGTTACTGAAAACGCAGCCGAAGAACAGAAGAAAAATGAAGTCGACATAAAAATAGATAAAATACGCGATTACCTGGCCCAGCCGCAGTCAAAAGAAGCTGTTGAATTCATTAATAATATATTAAAAAACGAAAAAGACGAACACGTACTGGCATATTCGATAACGGCGTGCGGCCGTATTCCGGATTTAAAAAAAGTTACCGTTCTGAAAAAATTTCTTTTGCATGAAAACCCTAGAATAAGAGCCAACGCAGTCGAAGTAATCGGCGGAATAGAAGGCATAGACCTGTTTTCGCATTTAAAACCGCTGCTTAAGGACAAAAATAACAGGGTACGCGCCAATGTCATCATATCGCTGCAAAAGTATCCGAATATCGATCATGTTTCGGAACTTAACGAAATGATAAAAAGCAAAAACAAGCTGATGATTATTTCAGCGATTTATGCAGTCATGCAAATTAAAGGCGAGACAATATCGCTTTTAAAAGACCTCGTAGCGAATGAGGACGAAGAAATCAAAGAGCGCGCAATCTCGTCGCTCGAATATCTCGGGAACGACTTGAATGACTTAAACGCGAAAAGACTTTTGAACGAACTCGGAATCGGCACCAAAAATATATCGAGGTCAGCGGAATATATTTTTTCTAAAACCGTCCTTGACCAGCTCGACGTGGCTTATAATGAAAATGTATCCGACAGCGAGCTGCTTTCGACAAAAAAGAAAAGCCAGCCGGCCGTAAATACAGATTTCTTGCTGCCCGTAAAGTTTTTCTTCGAAAGGCATCTGAATTCGATATTAAATATCACGGTAATACTTATCGTATTAGTAGCGGGCGCCTTCGCGTTCCAATATATTTCAGAAACAAAAGCAGGAGAATATATAGCCGGTTTTTTTAAAGCGAAAACGACATATCAGGTTACGGTGTTATATACGTCAAACCTCGGCGAGATAACCAATCCAGCCGCGAAAAGCAATAAATGCGAGCTGTTAAAGCAAATCATAACGCAGCACCGCGAGATCGCGGCGCAAAATAAATCGTCAATAATAGTTGTCGACGGCGGCAACACGGCATTCGAAACCACGGAAATTGCCGTTTCCAATACAGAACATACGTTCACGTTTTTAAACGCCGCCGGGTTCAACGCTGCTCTGACAGGAAGCAAAGACGCAAATTTCCTTTTAAATATGCTTGACGTTCAGCCTAAAGCTTTCAAGCTTCCCGTAATCTGCTCGCATCTTTTTTCGGCTTCGAACGGAAATTGCCCCGAGTTCATAAAGCAGATATTCATAAATCAGGACAATGGATTCAATTTCTGCCTGCTCGGTTTTACCGACGCAGAAATATCACAAAAAATACCGACAGCATTTTCCAGGAAATATACATTTAAAGACCCGTTAAAGGTGGCTGAAAAAATAGTATCAATGGAGAATTTAAATCCCTCGGAATATAATCTTTTAATCGCTATATCGCATAACGGGTTGAATTACAATAAAAACCTGGCGCAAAAACTTGACAGCTTCGACAATATAATAATCAGCGCCGGCGCTTCACCCGAGGCTGGCGATAACTACATAAAAGAAAAATCGACGTATATTCTCCCCGCTAAGTATAAAAAGAACAGCGCATATTTCGGCAAATTCGAATTTACATTCAACCGCAAGACGCGCGCAATTGAAAACCCGGTATTTTCGATAACAGAAATTTAACGGTCCGCAAATTTTAAAATAAGAAAATCGAAGGGTTGCATAAATGAGTTCCGAGCCTTCAAAATTAATAAATAAAGTCATCAAAGATATATTCCTGATAGCGATAATTCCGTATGGCATTGTCGCTGGACTGCTCTTAAAATACTATATCCAGGTTACCGACGATAATTTTCTCGCCTCATTCGCCGCGCTTTTTTTAACATTTCTGATAATTACGCTAATCGCGACGGCAGTCGCTTTTTTCAAGATAACAGGCCCGCTCAAAACGCTTGCCGTAACGGCGCGCGAAATATCAAAAGGCAATACCGATATAAAAATCCTGCCCACCCGTGACGATGAAATAGGTGAAATGCAGAAATCATTGCTCACGCTTTCAAAGCTTTACGTTGAAAAGCAAAAAATGAAATCGACATTTTCCAAATACATGAGCGACCTTATAGCAGATGAAATATTGACAGAAGAATTAGAAGGCAGATTTCTGGCCGAGTACAGAAATGTGACGATTTTATTTTCAGATATAAGAGGATTCACGACATTTTCGGAAAAACTTGAACCGCGTGAACTTCTGGATATTTTAAATAATTATTTTGACCAGATGATAAATATTATAATGAAAAACGGCGGCGTCATAAATAAATTCATAGGCGACGCGATGATGGTATTATATAACGCGCCTAATCTCTGCGAGTATTCAGAAATAAAAGCCATTATAAGCGCCATCGAAATGAACGGAAAGCTTCGCGAATTCAATTCCAAATATACTCAAAAGTATGGATTCAACCTTGAAATCGGAACAGGCATAAACTCCGGCCAGGTGGTAAGCGGAAACGTCGGTTCTGAAAAGCGAATGGAATATACAGTAATCGGCGATAACGTCAACATTTCCTCGCGGCTTCAGTCAGTCGCTAAAGGCGGCGAAATAATAATATCGGAACCGGTTTATAAATTCGCAAAATATGTATTTAAATTCAAGGACATGGGTGAGATCGAATTAAAAGGCAAGAAACAGCCGCTGCGGCTTTATAAATTCGACGGCAATCTCGACTACGACACGATTAAAAACAATCTGAAAAACGGGCTGCCTGACGTCGGGCAGCTGAGTATGATCGCGCTCGGCCGGCTTGATAAATTAAGTCTCGAGCTCGATCTTATGCCAGAATTAAAAAATCAGAATGAAAAAATAAGGATTATGGCGCTCGACCTCATAATTGAACGGTATAAAAATAAAGCGGAAGAGTGCATAATGTATATCCTGCAAAACGATAAATCTGATTTCGTCAAAATTTACGCTATAAATAAGCTCGGCGACCCGGGATATGCCAGGTTCATAAATTTTCTCGCGCACGAATATTTAAATACCGACAATTTAAGATTACGCGGCGCCACTATCGAATGCCTCCACAAACTTAAGGATGACAAGTTAAAAGAACGCGTCCTGAAAACGTGCAAATTTGAAACTGCTGAAATCACGAAGGAAATAGAAAATGTATTTGCAAAATACTCTAAATTGAATCTTTATGAAACTATAGAAACACTGATATCTGATGAATCAAGCATCCATGAGAAAAAAATCGGCGCATACGTACTATGCAACCTCGGACTTTACATGAAAGTCGACATACTAAATAAATTGTTCAAAGACGGCAACGACGAGCTCCGTAAGATTGTAGTTTCGGCATTTTTAAAGATCGGAACCTGCAAAACCGTCATATTCTTATTAAAGAACCTGAATAAATTTGAAAAAGATACATTAAATAACGCTTATAAAGTAATCGCAAACCTTATAGGCAAATATTACGGCGACGAATATAAATATGATTTCGCCGTTCAAATGCAGCTTGATATTATCAAAAGTTTAATTTTAAGTTCAGAGGGTAAAAACTATGAAAAGCTAAAGGTAGCGCTCATAAAAAATAAATAAGCTAAAATTATTTTAGTTTTTTAGTGTCAGTTTCAACATTTTTCTTGAAAAGTCTTAAAATTTATGATAAAATAACTTTGAATTTTTGATATTAATCAAGAAAAAACTAATAAATCTACAGAGAATCAAGGGAGGATATGATCAATGTCAGGGCATAATAGGTGGGCTAAGGTTAAACACGTAAAAGCAAAAACAGACGCTATCAAAGGTAAATTATTCACAAAACTCATTAAAGAATTGACAATCGCAGCAAAAAATGGTGGCGGCGACGTTAATACGAACGCTTCATTGCGCGTTGCAGTGCAGAAAGCTAAAGACAACAACATGCCGCAGGATACGATAAAAAAAGCTATTCAGCGCGGTACAGGCGAACTTCCGGGAGTATCATACGAGGAATTAATGTATGAAGGTTACGGTCCCGGCGGTACAGCTTTAATTGTCGAAGTTTTGACAACCAATAAAAACAAAGCGGCAGCTGAAATCCGCCGCATATTCGACCGTAATGGCGGAAAACTCGCTGAACAGGGCGCGGTAAGCTATATGTTCAACACTAAAGCTTGCATACTCGTAAGCTCAGAAAAAGCTACCGAAGATAAACTTATGGAAATCTGCCTCGATGCTGGCGCCGAAGACATTACATTAGACGGCGACACATTCGAAATAACAGGCGCTCCTAATACTCTCGAAGCTATAAGAACAGCTCTTGATAATGCGAAAATCGAAGTTACAAGCGCTGAAATCACAAAAATTTCCGACACGACAATCGAAGTCAAAGGGCCGGATGCAGAAAAAATGATAAAACTCCAGGAAGCTCTTGATGAATATGAAGACGTTCAGAACGTATATTCGAACTTCGACATCGACGAAGAAACAATGGCGGCTTTAGCATAATGATAGTCCTCGGGATAGATCCCGGCACGCACCGCTGCGGCTACGGAGTGGTCGAAAAAACGGGACCTGGCCTGAAGCTTTTGTCTTACGGGATTTTTGATACTTTAGAAAATGACAGGAATGCGCTTTCCGCGGAAAGGCTTTTAAGAATAAAACAGGGCATATTCGGTCTTTGCGAAAAATTTAAGCCGGATTTTCTCTCGATTGAAAAGCTTTTCATCAACAAAAATTTGAAAACAGCTATTGCAATCGGCGAGGCGCGCGGTGTCGCAATTTTATCAGCCTATGAAAACGGCCTTAAAATTGCCGAATACACCCCGCTCCAGATAAAAAGCACAATAACCGGTTACGGAAAGGCCACTAAAGAACAGGTCCAGCAGATGGTAAAGAATTTAATGAAATTAAAGGAATTACCTAAGCCGGATGATGCAGCCGACGCTGTAGCCGCGGCTTTATGCCATCTCCATACCAATCAATTCTTGACGGCCGGCGCGGTAAACGGCTGCACTAATGCTAACGCGGCCGCCGGCAGTCATTATTTAAAATATCAGGAATTAGTGAAAATGCACGGCGCCGGCAAGCGCTAAAAAACTGCCGGACGTAAAAAAGCAAAGTCATTTTGTTTAAATTAACTTAAAATAATCTAAATAAATAATATGGCAAAAAGACATGAAATTATTTCGTGTCTTTTTGCTGTATAAAATAAAAGTTATTTTTTTACTATTTTTTTTTCATTTCAACATTTTTTTCACAAAATAAAATCAGAAATTGAGGCGCATTTACCATGATACATTTTATAAGGGGTAAATTAATCGAGAAGCAAAAGGAAAATATAATAGTTGAAACCGGCGGAATCGCTTATGAAATAAGTTTTCTGGCATCGTCGTTCGGAAGCCTCCCTGAATTAGAAAGCGAAGTCACGGTTTATACTCAGTTCCTGCCGCGCGAGGACTGTTTTTATTTATACGGTTTCTTAAGCCGCGAGGAGAAAAATTTTTTCAACACGCTGACGTCGGTGCCGTCAATAGGACCTAAAACTGCCTTCAATATAATGGGATCCGTCTCTATCGAAAAGCTTATAGAGGCGATACTTCGCGAAGACGAAAAATGCCTGACGCAAATCTCAGGAATCGGACCTAAAACGGCAAAAAGAATAATACTTGAGTTAAAAGACAAGCTTTCAAAACTGCACGCGATGTCGAAAGACGAAAAAACCGGAACTGCGGCATTCGGCGCTGCTTCGTCAAAGGCTGCCGGAAGCGCGCTGGACGAGGCAAGAATGGCTTTGGGATCGCTCGGCTTCAGTTACGGCGAAATTGAAAAAATGATATCAAATCTTTTGAAAGAGCGCGAATTGACTAAACTCACGACCGAAGATATTATAAAATTCGCACTAAAAAGGCGTTAAATTTGATATCAACATTAAAATTCAAAATTGACTTTTAAACCTTAGACTTTAAGCTAAATTGCCGCCCGTCAATGATATATGCGGCAAATGTCAAAATATTAACGAATGAAAATATAATTGAAGGTAAAAAATGAACGAAGAAAATTTCCAGACAGAAGATGAGCGTATATTCAATCCAAATTATCAGGAAACCGACCATACTGTCGATATACGCCCCAAAACGCTTGACAAATTCGTCGGGCAGAAAAAAGTGAAAGAGAAATTAAAAATATATCTCGAAGCCGCCAAACAGCGGGGCGAAGCATTAGATCATGTTTTACTCTGCGGGCCGCCGGGCGTCGGTAAAACCACGCTGGCAAACATCATCGCAAACGAAATGAACGTAGGATTAAATACGACTTCAGGCCCTGTCCTTGAACGCCAGGGCGACCTCGCTGCAATACTAACCAACATCCCGCCCGGCGGAGTTTTATTCATAGATGAAATACACCGCGTTAACCGCATGGTTGAAGAAATATTATATCCCGCCCTCGAAGATTTCAAATTAGACATAATACTGGGCAAAGGCCCGGCCGCCAAAACTATAAGGCTTGATTTGCCGCGTTTCACGCTGATCGGCGCCACGACCCGCCAGGGCATGCTGAGCGCGCCGCTTCGAGATCGTTTCGGCGTGGTGCTGTTCGTCGATTATTATGAACATGATGAACTTGCCGACATCGTAAAACACGCGGCCGAGAATTTAAATGTAAAAATAGTGGAAGACGGCGCTTATGAAATAGCCAGGCGGTCGCGCGGCACGCCGCGTATAGCGACAAGGATTTTAAAAAGAGTAAGGGACTTCGCCGAAGTCCGCCATAACGGCATAATCGACGCAAAAACCGCGGATATGGCCCTTTCGATGCTCGAAATCGATAAACTCGGCCTTGACGCCATCGATATCAAGATACTATCGACCATAGTCGAAAAATACGATGGCGGGCCGGTTTCAGGCGACACTATAGCGGTTTCCGTCGGCGAAGATGCCGATACCATTTATGACGTTTATGAGCCGTACCTTATAAAACTCGGATTTTTACAAAGAACGCCGCGCGGCCGGGTAGCCACACGGCTTGCGTATGAGCACCTGAAAATACCGTATAACCGCAAAAACGGCTTTGAACCTAATCAGGGACAATTATTTTAAATTTGAAACATTCATATTAATAAATTAAAATAAAAGCCGATACTAAAAAATATGAAAAAAACCAAATTGGCTTTTATTTTAATAATAATTTTGATTTTATGGCTGATTCCATGCATTAACAGCGCTTTTGCTTCAGGCACCCGCTCTTACCTCAGGGTCGGAGTAGTGCGCGGCGCTAAAAATTTCTCCATAAGCAACATCGATTACGCCAAATCAAAAGAATTCGCCAATATTTTAAGAAAAGCCAGAGTGCCGCTTAATTATACGCTTAATCTCGAAATTGAAAAAAATGAATATTTTAAAGTAAGCGGCTCCAGAACAGGCCTTAAAAAATTTAAAATATATCCAAAAAAAGATTCGTTTGTAAAAATAAACGGCAGCCCGTACAGGGGAAATTTCGAAGTCTATATAAAATCCGGCGCCGCATATGTCGTGAATGAAATTTCACTGGAAGATTATTTAAAAGGCGTTATCGCGTGCGAAATGGAACCAGAATCGGAACTCGAAGCCTTAAAAGCTCAGGCGATAGTGGCCAGGACATACACGATAATAACGGCCGGCAAGCATAAATCGCTCGGATATGACATTTGCAGCAGCACATGCTGCCAGGTTTATAAAGGCGTAGCGCACGAAACACAAAAGACCAATACGGCCGTATCGCAAACTGCAGGAATGACTATTGAATATAAAGGCAGCCCTATCAATTCATATTACTGTTCATCGTGCGGCGGCTATACCGAATCCGTCGACGCAGCGTGGCCGGGGGCAAAATCGGCGAGCTATCTTAAAGTAATAAGATGCCCTTACTGCGAAAAAGATGATAAAGTAGAATGGCAATATAAAATAAGCAAAAGGGAATTCATAAGCAAAATGCGCTCCAAGGGTTTTGAAGTATCGGACATAACATACGCAAAAGTTGAAGACAGCACTAATTCAGGACGTTTTTACACACTCGAACTTCACGATAACTCGGGGCCGCTTTTTATGTCGACCGATGAAATAAGAAAAATATTCGGTAATAATAAAATAAAATCAAGCTATTTCAAAGTATCGATCAGCGGCGGCTCATCAAAATTCAAACAGCGCGGAAACAAACTCGATGAAATAATAAATGAGAAATCCGCATTTAACAGGAAAAATTTTGAAAATTCATATATAATATTCACGGGAAGCGGCCACGGCCACGGCGTGGGAATGTGCCAGAACGGCGCGAAAAAAATGGCCGAATCAGGGAAAAGCTGCCGTGAAATAATAAAATTTTATTTTACGGACCGTGTAAGCATCTCAAGATAAAATGAACGGGCATTATAATAAATATTGAAAAATTACATTTAAACCGCTGATTTTAAAATATTATTTAGGAAAAAATAAAAAAATTTAGTATAATATAATTATTAGCTATTTTTTACATAAAATTAAAAATCAAATATTTAAATATTAACTTTTACGATTATAAAAGTAGGTGAGGTAATTTGTTTAGTTTTGGTTCATCAAAATCAGTTATAGGTCTTGATGTCGGCAGTTATTCAGTCAAGATGGTGCATTTGAAAAAAGGCGCCGGCGAGCCTCAGCTTGTAAGCTTTGGCACAGCGCTGCTGCCAAATGAAGGCGCGATAGCGGCTGACGGCCAGATCGTTGATGCGAACGCCGTTTCAGAAATAATCAAGGCGCTTTTTAAAGACAATAAAATCAGCACCAATAATGTTGTAACCTGTCTTTCAAACCAAAACATAATATCGCGTTTCATTAAAGTACCGATGATGGCTGACGCGGAACTTGACGAAGCGGTAAAATATGAAGCGGAGCAATATGTTCCTTACGCCCTCGAGGAAATGAACCTGAGTTATTATAAACTCTCGCAAATAGAAGAAGACGGCATTGCCCAGCACTTCATACTGCTTGTGTGCGCGCAGAAAGAGTTTTTGAAAAACTATCTTAATATGCTGAAAAACGCGAAAATTACTCCGCAAATTGTAGACGTTGACAATCTGGCTATAATAAACGCTCTTGAAAAATCAATCAAGCCGGACGAGGTCACTGCGATAATCGACATAGGCGCGAGCTCGACCAATATAAATATCATAAAAGAAGGCGTTTTGAAATTCACGCGTAATATTCTTCTGGCTGGAAACAATATCACAAACTCGATCATGAGCGTATTAAAGCTCGACTTCGCTCAGGCTGAAAATATAAAGCAAAACGAAGTTGTAGTTTCAAGCGAAGAAGACAGCGAAAATAACGACGTCGCCGAAGTAGTAAGAAGCGTAATCGAAGAATTGGCTTCTGAAATCAGGCGCTCGTTCGACTACTATAAAGCGCAGCACCGCGAACAGACTATCAACAGAATACTTTTATCCGGCGGCACCGCCAAATTAAAAGGCATAGACGTGTTTTTGGCTAACGAACTCGGCATAGAAGTAGAAAAAGCTAATCCGATGGAAGGTATTGTATCAAACCTTCCGGATCCGGCGCAATTTGAAGAAAATATGCTAGAACTCACCGCCGCGATAGGGCTAGCATTACGCGAGGTGGTATAGTAATGATAAGGATTAACTTATTACCGCAAAAAAAGAAAATGCAAATGCCCAAAATCCCGATCGGTACGATTCTCGGCGTGCTGATTTTGATTGGGCTCGGCTATTATTTATGGGTAGTGAAAGAAGAAGAGTTTACCGACCAGATAACGCAGATTGAAGACGAAATAAAGAAAAAAGAAGCTGAAAAGAAAAGAGTGCTCGCCGATAAGCAGGATAAATTATCAGGCCTCGACCAGCAGATAAATACCTACCGCCAGCAGATAAACCTTATAAAAAGGCTTATCGGAAGCGATATGGTGGCATGGAGCGAAGTATTCGAGGATATGACCGTTTTAGTGCCTAAAGATACAGTATGGCTTAAAAGCTTCCAGTGCGAAGGCGAAAATAAGGTCGTAATGCAGGGCGTGGCCAAGAGCGATCCGAACGCCGATTCTAAGAAGCAGGACGCTCAGAAGATAATGACATCAATTTCAAAATTCGTCGAAAACCTGACCGATTGCTATTATTTCTCAAATATATATCTTTCTAACGCCCAGAGAGCGCAAATGCACGGCCAGGACATATATCAATTCACGCTTTCCGCTAAAATAGACCGCGCAGGAAAGAAAAATGCCGCCAAGGAAGGAGAGACGCAGACAAATGAATAATACCAAAATCATGATCTTCATATTATTTATAATACTCGCTTCCGCTATGGTCGGCGTATGGTACTTCGTTAATTACCAGGATTTTCTGGTAAGATACAACGACAAGGAAGATATTCTCAACAAATTAAAAAGGGATATCGATAACGCGAGCAAGGTAGAAGAAGAGTTTAACCGTAAAAACGCGGAGCTGGCCTCAGCCAAGGAAGAATATGAAAAGCTGAAGAAAAAGGTCCAGATAAAAATAAATATACCTGAAATGCTCCGTCAAACCGAACAGGCTGCGCTTGATACCAAGATCAAATTCAACGAAATCAAAATCGAAAACATAATCCCTTACGAAGGTTATTCGGAAATTCCGATCGAGCTTCAAATGGTAGGCAATTTCCATGACGTCGGAAGGGTTTTAAGAAAACTCGAACATATGAAATTGTTTAACGTCAACGCCGGGACATTGCAGCTTCAGCCTTTCGTAAGCCGCGAAGGCGCCACAAAGACTGAAATAAATATGGTATTGAATGTTAAATCGTTCATATTGAACGAAAGCGGGGCTAACTTATGATAAATATGAAAAGGACAGATAAAAAACTCAAAAAAATAATACTAACCTTATCTTTAGTATTTATTATTACCTTAGCCGGCGGCTATACGATGAAAGCAAACGCCGAAGACCCGGCCCCGCCGGCCGGCGGCGAAGCGGCAGCTCCGGCTGCGCCGGCAGCTGAAGGCGGCGCACCGGCAGCCGAAGGCACTGGTGATACTAAAGCGGCAAAAGACAATAAAGGCACAAAAGATGCCGGCGAAGCGCCGGCAGCGGGTGCCGGAGACGCCGGAGCTCCGGCTGCAGGCGACGAAAAAAAGGAAGGCGGCGGTGAGAAAACAGAAACCGCAGCAGCACCAGCAGCCGATGAACCTGAAGCGCCGATAAAAGAATATACGCCGCGCGATAAGAGCAAGGACCCGAAAGACCCGTTCAAACCTCTGATCGCTCCGCCGCCGCCGGTACAGCCGCAGCAGCAGCAGCCGCAGCAGAACAAGCCCGAACCAGTTAAAGAAGTGCCGCCGCTGCCTATAAAAGTTACATTCATAGTCGGCTCTGACGCTAAGAAAATAGCCGTTATGTCGCTTAATAATAAAACTTACGAAATGGGCGCTGGCGAACAGGAAGACGCAGGTTTATTCAAAGTCCTCGAAGTTACCGATAATAACGTTAAAATATTTGACTCGCGCGTTCAGAAAGAAAGAACGATCCCGTTACAAACCAACTAACAGTTAAAAAACAATAAAATATATATCCAAAAAGGGCTGTCCGGAAAATCAATTTTCGAAACAGCCCTTTTTTATAGCGAGTTTTTACTTTAATTATATCGCTTTTACTTCTTTTATAAAATTTGTAAAAATATGATTAATAAAAAAATAATTCTTCCGATAAATTACCATAGCACAATAAAAGAAATATTTTTATTATTCGAATTTAATTTTAATATAAAAAATATAAAACAATAATATTCGAACTATCAAGGAGGTACTTTCAATGAACCAGCAGCAAACACAAAATGCTCCGAACGATAAAATTGCAAGGCGCAAAAAAAGATCGTTCAAAAAAATGCTGTTGATTGTTATATTCTTCTTTTCGATACTGGCGATGGCGATTCCCAACGAAAAAGCCTATGCCCAGGCATCGAATGAATACATAACAATGAACACGCAGGGCGCCGGCGAAGATATTCGACAGGTAGTAAAAACAATAGCAAAACAGGCTGGGGTCAACATCCTTTGCGATAAATCAGTTTCAGGCAAAGTAGTTTTATCGTTAAAAGATGTTTATTACGAAACCGCCCTTAATCTTATCGCGAAAACCAATAATCTTGCGGTAAGAAAAGAAGGCAACACTTTTATAGTAGGTCAGGCCAAATCACTTGCCGAAGGTTTTGACAAATATACCACTCGCAACTTCAAGCTAAATTTCGCGAAACCGGCGGATGTTCAAAAAACGATAGGCGACGTTTACAAGAGCACAACGGGCGTGCCTGTTAAAGTCACATCGGACACACGTATAAACGCGGTAATCGTGCAGGGTACGAAAGAGCAGCTTGACCAGATTGCCGAATTAATAAAACAAATAGATGTCAAAGTACATCAGGTATTAATCGAAGCGAAAATCGTCGAAGTAACGACAAGCGGCCTCAGGGACGTAGGTATGCAGTGGGGCTGGGGTACCGGCGCATACGATGCTAAATCGTCTTCAGCGACAGGAAAAATCGCCGCTATTACCGAAGCTCAGCTTAAGAACGCAAGTTCATCGTCATACAGACCTGAACTCAACAGCTTGTCAGTCGGCGGCCAGGGCGACATTTTCAAACTTGGCGATTTCTTCAGAGGCCCGATGTTTTTCGACGCCGCATTACATGCGCTCGAATCAACAGGTCACGGAAAAATCCTTAGCAACCCTAAGATCGCGACATTGAACGGCCAGCCTGCCTCGATTGAAGTCGGACAGAAAATATCGTACTCGACAGGCGGCGACCAGGGCGCTGCTGAAAAAGACGTGGGCATAAAACTCTCGATCACAGCGCAGATCAATGATGAAGGCTGGATTACGGCTGAAATTTCACCTGAAGTAAGCTACCTCGAAGGTTACGATACAGCGACCGGCAAACTTCCGTTAATAGGCAAAAGGCTTGCTAAAACAGTAGTAAGGGTAAAAGACGGCGAAGAAATATTAATAGGCGGATTAATTAAGGAACAGACCACAAACACAAACATTAAATTCCCGATATTAGGAAACATTCCTTTATTAAAAACTTTCTTCTCCTCAAAGAAAACTCAGGAAGATACCCAGCAGCTTATTATCCTTATCAAACCTTCGATCATTCCTGAACAGGAAAGTTAAAGTAACAAGCAATAAACGCTAATATAAAAAAAGGCTGTCCTGAAATATAAGTTTCAGGACAGCCTTTTTATTTATATTTAATCGTTTTGACGTTTCATATTATTTTAAATAGCCTGAACCCGTAATCAATACCGGCGCCGGTTTCTGCCTGAATTTTTTTTGCCGCGCGGCGTATCCTCTCCCGCCCTATCTCACATATATTCTTATATCCTGCTTTATACGCCTCGCTGTCTTCCGGAAGTTTTTCAGGCAGCTGGACTATTATATATTTACGATTTTTTCCGTCTTCGGCATTTAATTTCATTACCGCATGGGCAGTCGTCGCGGAGCCCGCAAAAAAATCCAGTACAATATCCGAAGGACCAAGCGAAATTTTGCAAAAATTATAGATCAGTTTTAGCGGCTTTGGAAAAGAGAAAATTTTTTTCCCGAAAAGCTCTTCAATTTCAGCTGTACCTTTTCTGCTCGTAATGTCTTTATCAAGTATCAAACTTCTTATAAGCTTTTTTGCGGTACGCATTTTCTGGACTATCCTATACCCGCCGCCGGCCGTTTTATACCCGATGATTTCCTTATTTAAGTTAATTTCCGACTTTTCTTTACACCAGCGCCATACGAACTGTGCGTCGCCCTTAATCGAAATCGGCGGATAAATCTCTATTGAGCCTTTTGATTTTTTTAAACTTATCTCATAAAAATCACCGGCGATTTTACTATCAGGCAGCAGATAAAACGGGTAATATAAATTGGGCCGGTTCACACTATTAAACGCGACATTGCTGTTATATAAAGGATGAATATTAAATCCGCCAAATTCATCGCTGTATTTGAATTTTTTTTCGCTGTCCGGAAGCATGAATGTTATTGTTTCAGATATTTTTTTAGCATAGAACAACGCATACTCGTGCATTTTCCCAATGTGGCCATAATCACGGGCATTAGGCGTCATATTAATTACAAAACACCCCAAAAAATTTCCAGCTCCGAAAATTTCATCACAAATTTTTCTTAAATTATGAATTTCATTATCGTCAATGCTGATAAAAATAACGCCGTCGTCGCGTAGCAAATTTCTGGCTAATCTTAAGCGCGAATACATCATAGAAAGCCAGCAGTCGTTGATTTTGCCGCTTAATTCGGAATTATCAAAAGAAATTCCTCCGGCGTAATCATAGCGCATGCTTAATTGCCTGCTATATTTATTTTTACTACTTTTAAATTTGTCATTATAAATAAAAGTTTTGCCCGTATTATAAGGCGGATCGATATATATGCATTTTATTTTATTAAAATAATTTTCCTGTAAAATTTTTAAGGCATCGATACTATCGCCTTCTATATAAATATTCTGAGTATTATCCCAATCGGCACTGCCTTTTTTCACCGCATATAAAGTTTTATAGGCCGGAGCATTTACAGCAGCAGCCGCAGTTTTTTTGCCGGGCCATGTCAAATTATATCTTTCATTCTCAGTGCAGGAACTTTCATCTGAAAGCTCCTGTCTTAAAAGATCAAAATCTATAATTTTTTTTAATTCTCCATTACCGTCACGCTTTTCGACAATAACATCCGGAAATAATTTCGCTATTTTTTCCACATTATTCCGGGTATAATTAAACGGCCGCATATTTGACTTACCCATACCTACCTCATAACTTATTAATTCTGAATTTAAGGCAATAAAATAAATATTACATATCGCCTATAAAAGTATATTCCATACATTTCACCGCGCCGCTATTGCCGGCGGCGCTACTGACGCTAAACGCCGATTTCTGCTTTTATTTCAAGATATTTCCCTTATCGAATCAAGTCGTTCAAACGCCGGTCGAATCATCCATACATAAGGATAGGCGTCATAACGAACATCGGTAATCTAAATAATTGACTTTTTAAACCGCAGCACCCATAGCACAACAGGATGAATGTAAAGCTAAATACAAAGGCCGGCTATAAATAAAAGCGCAATACGCGGCGGCACGGTTTCAAAAATTTATTATTTAAGAAACACAGCCCGGAAAAACATCTTCAAATATTTTATAAATAATTCTTTCCGCCTGAACAGAGTCTTCGCCGTCAGTAAAAACAGCGATAGTAAGCGGTTCTGAATCATCAAGCAGCGTATAGCAAGCCGCAGAAGATCCCGGCCCGCCGCCGGTATGACCGCAAATTTTTCCGCGATATGAATCGTCGATCATAAGCCCCAGCCCGTAACCCGGATTTGAGAACGGCCGGCCGGTAACTCCCGCTACCGGAAAAGATACAGTCATAGCATTAACCGTATCGCGGTGCAGAATTTTTCCGTTAAAAAGGCCGTTATAAATTAACGCCGTTTCATAAGCATCCGCCGCTGCAACACCGTGAGAAACCCAGCCCGGATCATATTTTTCATAAACATTGCCGGGAGTTCCTTCAGCTCGGAGATATGAACTAGATCCCAGAATGACATTTAACAGTTCATTTTTAGACTCTATGACGCAAGCAGATTTCAATGAAAGAGGATTAAAAATCTCACGGGTAATTATATCTGAAAACGAAGTGCCATATTCTATTTCAAGTATTCGTTTAAGAAGCATATATCCTATATTCGAATATGCAAAATTATCGCCAGGCTTGAATAAAAGTTCATTTTTAACGGTGCGGCGCAGAAATTCATCAAACGTCCATGGCTTACAGCCTGCCTTTACTGCATTATGATATTCGCCAAGCCCGCCGTAATCAGGCAGGCCGCCCGTATGGCGAAGGCAGTTAAATAACGAAATGCCGCAGCTATTATTCAATTTCGGGAACCATTTTCCGAGATTATCATCAAGCGACAGCCTGCCGGCGTTAAAAAGTTTTAATATACAAATGGATATCAAAGTCTTAGTAAGGCTATATAATAAAAAGCTCGATGCGCTGCTAAACCAGCTTGGAGTATCCGGCAACTTTTCCCGCGCGCAGCAAATCATTTCGCCACCAGCAATAATTGCGGCGGAAATCCGTTTCGCGGAAATTTCTGAAATCTCATTTTCAAATGAATTTTCTATTATTTCAAATATTTTATCCTGTTTTTTCGACTCCATTTTCATTCTTTCACTCACATTATTTTTTAGAAGATAAAAATTATATTATATGCAATAACGATTCATTATAACAATTTTAACCGCGAAATACAAATTTTATAATTTAGTTATCGATAACAAATGTCCTCTTAAAAAAAGCGTTAAAAATTTAATTCATAAAAATAATCGAGTTTTTATCAACTAATAATTTTAACAAAATCTAAAAAAATTTAATTAACCGCCGCACCGCATTTCAGCGCAATTATTTAATAAATAAAAAACCTCTTATCTTTATATCAAGAAGCGCAAAAAAGATAAGAGGCCATAATATTATTTAAAAATATAGAAATTTAACATATAATTTCAAATTATTTTCGTTGATGAATTTTTATAAGGAAGAACAGCCTATGAAATTAATTGATTCCGTCTTCCTCGTCAATATGCTGCTGCAACTTTTCACTAAGACTGTTTTTTAAGTCTTTCCAATTAGGATAAACTTTAATTGCGATATCAAATATTTCCTTTGCCGTTTTTTCGTCTTTTAATTCCCTTAACATTCTTATAAAAACAAGATACATATTGCCCAGGTGAACGTCAATCTGAGACGCCTTGTTCAAATTATCACGCATTGCCTGGACATCTTTTTTTTCCATCGCGTTATAAAAAGCCGTCTCGAAAGGCTGTATTTTCTGGAATTTTTTATAAGTGTCGCCGCTTATTTTTTCGAGAACCGGCGCCTCGTCATTATCCAGGTCTTTGTTATATTTATCAGGGTTAGCAAGAACTTTTTCCTCGATCTTATAAAGCTCGAAAAAATCGCCATGCATATCGCAATGAGCTATTAAATCAAAATCATTGGAATCGCCGCTTTTTATTTTATTAAAAGTAATCACGCCGCCGCCCGGGCATTTTAATTCTTCTTTGATAAGGCCGTTCGCCTTTAATATGTCATAATTTATCGCCGCCGGCACTTCCATTTCAGCAGTCAGCGATTCAAGAATGCTTGCCGCTTTATAAATAGCGCGGGTGTTGATGTAACACTGCCTGCGTTTAGGGTTCATTTTAATATAGCGTTTTTCGGAAATGGTATCTATTTTAAGCTGATTATCATGAGTCTTGGTAAGCGAAAATTCCTGCTTTATAATTTCATCAGGGCCGTTATACGTGCAGACGCCTTCGCCGTTCTTCTGAAGCTCGATCTCTGTTTTATAGTTTTTGATGATGTAATTATCTATAATATAATTATTCTGGATATAAGAATCATTGATTTCATTTACAATATATTTTTCATAGCTTTTATCGCCAAGCAAAACAGAATCCAGGAATTGCCTGAAAAGTTCTTTACCGCTTTTCAATTCGTCATCCGATAATACCACTTCTGTTTTTTCGGATTGCACTTCACTTACCGCCGCAACTTCCGCAGCTGCATTGGAAACATTAAAAAAAGCAGATGAAATTAATGAACATAAAAGCAAGAAAATCAGTAAATATATTGATTTTAATTTTAAATTAAAAGCCCGCATAACTAATGCGCCCTCCTGATATATAAAGTAAAATTTACTAACTGATCATTGGGGACTAATTATAACATACTTTAATGCCGATATCAAGATTATGCGAATAAAATATCTGCTTATTCGAACTACAATCACTGGCTTTATTTTTATAATCTTCGCCGCAGCCCTGATAGTTAATATCACGGCGGTTAATGCGTATTGCGCGGACGGGCCTTACTGCGTGTTAACCGGTTTTATTAAATCGGCGCAAACATTGAAACCGATAAAAGCAGCCGAAGTTAAAGTAAAAGTAAACAAAAAAAATACTGACATAATTTTTAACAAAAGCCTTGAATATAAAATTAAATTAAAACCCGGCAAAAATCTTATTGAAATTTCAAGCCGCGGTTACGAAGACTGCACATTCGAAATAGATTTCGCGTCAATAATCAATCACGAAAATATCAAATACAAAAACATTGAACTTACGCCGGAAGAACAAAAAAATATTAAAATCAAATTGTACGACCGGATAACAGCTGCCGCGATATCAAACGCCGATATTAAAATCGGGGAAAAAAGTTTTAAATGCGATGACAACGGTTTCTGTGAAATCACTTTCTCCAAAGAAGACGAAAGAAAAACGCTCAATATAAGATCGGACGGCTATAAACCATATAAAACCAAAATAAAGACACTCGAACGCGGCAGCTCAGCGGCCGGAGAAATAATTCCGATATACATAGACAGGTATACATTTTATAATTCGATATGCGGCGTTGTAGCTGAACAGAAAACTCATGAACCGATCTATGGAGCAATTATCGAGTTGTCAGGAATAAGAGCGATATCCGACGCCGAAGGGAATTTCATTTTAGAAAGCCTGAAATCCGGCAAATCAATTTTAAAGTGCAGCGCTGACGGCTATGAATCAATAGAAAAAAAGTTAGATATCGCGATAAAAGACAATAAAATACTAATTTATCTAAAAAAGAAAAACCCGAAATATCATAAATTAAAGCAATAAATAAAAAATGAAAAAAAACAATACAGAAAAAAATTTAAAGGTCAAAACATTTACAGCGGTAATATTAATATTTCTTTTTTTATTCGTAGTCACTTCTAACGGCTGCATAAAAAAAGAAAATGACGTTTTCTTCGTAAGCAATAATTACGAAGACGAAACTAAAATAAAAGAATTGATTTCTAAATATGAAGCCGGCCTTAACGCCCGAAATGTCAGCCAGACAGTTGATTGCTTCGATTCCAACCTGAATTTTCCGGATGAAATCAATCAAAACCTGAATGTTACTTACCGGACATTGCTTTATGATTATAAAGATTTTTTCCAGAAAATAGAAAAAATAAATTATAAGTTCAATGATCAATATTTATTACTGAACGAACAATCTGCAAAGTTAACGATGAAACTTCATAAAGAATATACGGCAATTTCACCATTTACACACCAGGTTAACGCCGACCTCGATGAAACTGTAACGATAACAAAAAACTCTGCAGGCACATGGAAAATAACAAAAATTAAGGAATTGCTGCCGCCAAGGATATACTGATTAATAAAAAACCGCTCGCTAAAAAAGTGGCCTCAATTAATAAATCATAAAAATGAACGTACATATAAAGACAAGGGTTTTAACACTTTTAATTATTTAATTTAAATTATTGTAATAATAAAATCAATAAATAAAAAAGGACTGTTCTGAAAGTTATCTTCCAGACAGTCCTTCTTTTATTTACCACATATAATTTAATATGATTTTATTATTTTACTCCGATTTCACCGGTGTTTTTATCCAATACGCCAACCGATGAAGTAACCTTATTTTCGGAAGTATCAGTCCCTTTTTGCGAAACAGACTGAGGCGCTATGAGAGCCTCTTTAGAATCAGAATTATTATCTGCTGTTTGAATAACCGCTTCAGCAGTATTTAGAGGCTTTGAAACATTGACTTCATTTGAAGCCGCAACTTCCGCCGTCGATTTTAAAGCGTTCTCGTTTGTTTCCAATTTAGGCGTAATTTGTGACTGCTTCGCCGATAACGACTGTAAATGAACATCGATATCCTTAAACTTAGGGTCACGTGCTTTTACTTTTTCCCACAATTCTTTAGCGCGATTCAAATCGCCCGAATAGAAACAGCAAACGCCCAGATTATATTGATTTAATATGCTGTCCGGCGATTTTTGCAATATTTTCTCGAAAAATGACGCGGCCATTTTATAATCCTTTTTCCCCTCAAAGTAAACACGAGCTATTCCTTCTAAAATGGCAACGTTGTCTTTATATTTATCAAGGCCTTTGCCAAATTCAAGCAATGATTTGTCAAAACTGCCCGCCAGAAAATAAACATTACCGAGTTCAATAAAATATTCAGGGCTTTCTTTCAATTTGGCAGAATTTTGTTTTAAAAGTTCCACAGCTTTATCATAACTTCCATTCTTTTTATAAAGCTGAAGCAGCATAGCAAAAGCTTCACTGTCATTAGCGTCCTCAGCAACAGCCTGCTCAAAAGCAGAAACACTGTCAGCGGTTTTGCCGGATTTGCTTAAAAGCACGCCATAAGCTTTTGATATTCCAACCGCGCCTTTAGCTTTCGCCTTTCCTAAAAATTCGACTGCTTCAGTCATCTGTCCCAGAGCGTAAGCTGAAAGTCCAGCTATTTTGTAAGCATCGCCGAGAGCGTCCTGATCCCATTTGAAAGCATTTTTCAAATAATAAAGCGCCTGCTTGTAATCTTTATTTGTCTGATACTCATAAAAACCGAGATGATACAAAGGCTGTGGAAAGTTAGGATTGACACCGACCGCTCTTTTCCACGACTCAATAGCCTTTGCCATATCCTTAGGCTCGTGGTTCATTTTATATAACTCATAATAGCAAATTCCTAATGAATAAAACGCATGTTTGGTGTTATTGAGGCTTATGGCAACATTTAACTTATCGATAGCGTCTTTATACCGTCCTAATATTTTTAATGTATCGCCATACCAGAACCAGGCCTCTGAATTATAAGGCACACGTTCGCACGAACGTTGCAGATATCTGATACCTTCATCCATAATCGCCTTAAAAAGTTCAGGCTTGTTCTCGCGGTAAGCCGGCGCCTGCATTATAAATGTATGGCCTGATTTTAAATCGATATTGCCAAGAACATATCTCGCCGGAAAGTAATTTAAACCAAGGATTAAAATCGAAACGGAGGCATAGAACATAATATTATTTTTTAAATGTTCTTTAAAATCACGATTCTGAGCTAATTCAGGCGCAAGAGTTTCATTGAGAATACCGCCTGTATAATCCGCAGTATAAACATATTCTTTTTTCACATCGATTGAATTGGCATCATCGCTCTCGGAAGATTCCACTTTAATGCCGTCATTTTGAATGTCTTTAAGAAATATCCTGCGTCCGTTGAATATAATCGCAAAAGAAAGCGATGCGATTAAGATAGGCATGATTCGCTGAAAAGGGAAATTCGCTATCGATTCTACCAACATAGCAATAACAGCGCACATATAACCTATTATTAATATGCGGTCCGGGGATTTTTTCAATGTACTAATTAAACCGCAGCCTTTTATAAAAAAGTATGCAAACGTGTATAAAAATATGCAAATTCCAAAAATTCCCATATCAGACCATACCTGCAAGTACTCATTGTGTACGTGCGCAAAGCCGGCTGAAAGCCACTGATAATCGTCAGGATTTACAGGCAGTATATTTTCATGAAGTTTCAAATAATAATCCGGAAATGCCGCAAATTTTTTAAATACATAAAGAAGCGGCAAAATCACAAACGCCAGGTATACGCTTAAATTTCTCTTCAAGTCTATATCCTTATAGTAAATCAAAAGAAGCGTGCCGCCGATTAATACAATCATAAAATAAACGCCGACAAATATTCTTGAAAAACTGCTCGTCGAATATTTTCCGAAACTCCAGGCCATAAAATTAAGAGAACTATTAACCGGCTTGAATTTGCAGAACGAGTTAATACTGTCTATCAAACTGCGAAATTCGCCTTTATAAAATTTTTCCTGATGGATCGGATACATATAGCCGAACGAACCAAGTCCGTGGCCCATAACAGGGCTTTGTTTTATAATATTTATGGTTATATCATAAAGCATTATTCTCTGAAGCACCGTAAACGCGGAAGTCAAACGGCCGGCTATCGATTCGGTACCGGTGTTAAGAGCGTTCTGCTGAAACAAATGCGCAGTGAGAACGATCGTGGAAAATGAAAATATAATAACGAATGAAAGAATCCATTTGCGATATGCATAAACGATATCATGCGCATAGAAAAATAAAAGTATTGCAAAAAATGAAAGCGCGGCGGCGGTAGCGATCCATGCGGTACGCGTAAATGTCACATATATGCAATAAAATATGAGCAAAAAGCTAAAAAGTCCTACGATTAATCTATAAATTTGCTTTTCATGGCGGTCGAGATGTTTCATGGCATAATAAACCGCAGCGGCAGAAATGCCAAGAAACGCCACTACGACAAAGTATTTAAAATTAACCTGCATAAAATTGAATGAAACTGCGGAGCCGGTTAAAACTTTTAAGAACGGCTTCAGCATAAACAAGCAAATACTGGTAAAAAAGGCGGGAAGAACTGATAAAACAGCGATAATGTTGATTTCACGTTCGTAATGACGCAGCATATTAATCTGATTGTATAATAAGTACATTACGACCCAGAAACCTATCAAACCGAACAGTACGTGCTGTTTTGCCATTTCTCCGGCACTGACTATATACTGCGATATGTTGACTCCGGGATCGGAAAGCGCATTAGGATTATTCGCCAATAAGTCGCCTATCGCTACATTAGTGTATTTCCAGAACATAAAAACATAAATTCCTGTCAACGAAAATAACCCAATTTGAAAACGCAGGAGCCATTTTTCATATTTATGCGCCCATACCGATGAATTAGCGAACGCCGATAGAAAAATAGCGAAAGCTATGGGAAGCGCCGCGTCAAGATATACGCCAAGGAAAACCGGATTTCCAAAAAACGAAAATACTCTTTTTCTATCGGTATTTCCGACAACTTCACCAACGCCGAAAAGCGGATCGTAATTAAAGTTCGTGCCTGGAATTCTATAATACTGCAGGATACCATAAACCGAAGCGATACCCGCGGCCGTTATCAAAATATCCGAAATCGTATAAAATTGCCATGGTTTACGCAGCGTATCCGAAACCATAACATAAAGGATAATATAGGATATAAATATTAGCGAATAATGCACCGTCATATATGGCGACTTGCTCCATATCAAGGATAAAATTCCGATACCGACAAACGCATATAAAAACTTTGGCACTTTATTAAGTTCTTCGGTAAGCTGCGCGAATGAAAGTTTGCGGAATAAATAAACGGCAAGCATTGAGATCAGAAAAATTCTCATTATGGTTTCTTTAACGAGCAGGAAGTTTTCTTTTGTGTCCCTTGAAAATAAAAACGGCATGGCGGTAAATAAAATTATTAAAAGCCAGAAGTTTATTTCAGACACGAAACGCCGTGGAATAAATACTGAAATCAGCGTAGTAAGACCGACGCCAATCGTCAGGTTCATGTAAGTAGAAGGCCCTATCGGCAAAAGAGATTTATCAAGATCCGTCTGGATTACAATCAGTGAAATGACCACGGAAATAGCTATAATACATATTCTATTGAAAATATTCTCAATGTCATAAAAATTCACTTTACAATCTTCCTTCCTATATTATACTTTAAATAAAAGCCATCGATGTTATCATAACACCGCATGACATATCAAACTGCGCCTCTAATAATGGCTTACCGCAACAGCTTAAAAACACTATAATATAAAATGATAATAATGACTACAGTTCGTAAGTTTGGCATTTTATCATGATTTCAATAAAAAGTAAATATAAAATATAAAAAATTTGGTGCGTGATATTGTCCATAAATTTTAGCAGGATAATGAAAAAGTATTTGACAACATAACGATTTAATGTTAAAATGTCACTTCACATAACAACTGGGTATGGTCAAAATCCTAATACCAAACACAAAGGTATGTTGGAAAAATCAACAAGTAAAGGGGAAGTTGTAATGAACATTAAGTTTAAGGTCATGTTCATTTGCGCATTAGTTATTTTAGCGCTGGTAGTTATTTATCCAATTCAGGAAAAAATCAGTCTCGGTCTGGACCTTCGCGGCGGCGTTGACTTGATTTATGAAGTCGATTCAGCCGAACTTGCTAGAACAATGTTAGACAACAAATCAAGGCAGCTCAAACAGCGCCTTGACAAGGAAAATGTTTTCGTAAACTTGATTCCGGAAGAAAACCGTTACACATTTACTTTAGTTGACAATTCAAAAGAAGCGGCAGACAAAGCCAACGCTTTAATGACTGTCGCCGAGCCGGCTGTTTTGAAATCAGAAAGCGGCAATAAATGGGTAATGACAATAGATATGGACAAATTAAAAAATACAGTTAAAGACTCGGCAGGAAAAGCCGTTGAAATAATAAGAAACCGTATTGACCAATTCGGTGTTAAAGAAACGCTTATTTCAACAATGGGCGATGATAAAATCAGAATTCAGCTTCCAGGCGAATCCGATACGGAAAAAGCTATCGAAGTTATCGGCTCGACCGCACAGCTCCAATTCAGGGCTGTTAAGAGAGTAGTTTCGTCGCTTCAGGAAAATATAGACAAAGCTAACGAAGAAATAGTTCCTGGAGTTAAAGAAGACGCCAAAAGCGATATAGTTCCATTTTACGTTTTAGAAAAAGAAGTATTAATGACAGGCGATCTTTTAGTCGACGCACGCCCTGCATTCGACGATCACCAGAGACTATGCGTATCGATGGAATTTAATTCAGAAGGCGCGCTTAAATTTCACGAAATAACAACAAAATATTTACACAAACAAATAGCTATTGTGCTCGACGGCAAAGTACAGACAGCTCCGGTAGTTCAGTCTGCTATTCCTAACGGACGCGCACAGATCACAGGCAACTTCGGAGACGAAACTGCCAATAAATATTCGATCATTCTCCGCGCAGGCGCCCTTCCAGCTCCTATACGCAAGGCGAGCGCTACGCTCGTAGGACCGTCGCTCGGTCAGGACTCAATTAAAAAAGGCGTTTCATCTGCAATATTCGGTGCTATCCTGGTGTTCATATTTATGATATTCTACTACAGGTTCTGCGGATTAATCGCTTCGCTCGCGTTGAGCATAAACATCCTTTTCCTTGTCGCTGTAATGGCTTTATTAAAGAGCACACTCACTTTGCCTGGCATCGCCGGTATCGCTCTTACACTCGGTATGGCCGTTGACGCCAACGTTCTTATTTATGAACGTATCAAAGAGGAACTGAAAGTCGGCAAAACAATAAGGGCAGCTATTGAATCAGGATTCGACAGGGCATTCTTCTCAATATGGGACTCAAACTTAACAACCCTTATTTCAGGCGTCGCGCTTTATTTTTACGGCACAGGCCCTGTTAAAGGTTTCGCAGTTACACTTTCTGCCGGTATTGTAATATCGATGTTCACCGCAATATTCGTAGTTAAGGTAATTCTCGATCTTATAGTAACAAGCAAAAAATATAAAACCATAAGCATCTAACGGCAAAAGAGTTTTAATCAAAAAAATTATAGTAGTATAAACATCCTTTATTTTTAAGAAAGGTGATCAAAAGTGAAAAAAATTGATTTTTTAAGTTACAGGTATATAGCGTATGCCCTTTCAATAATATCTTTTATAGCAACAATAATTTTAGTATTTACCCCTGGCATTCAATACGGAGTTGACTTCAAAGGCGGCACCGAATTGTTGTTAAGATTCAGCAAACCGGTAGATGACGAAACTATAAGAAAAGTATTAAAAGACGACTGCAAACTTAACTACATTATAGTTCAATCCGTATTCAGCAACGCAAACGCTGAAACCAACGCAGTAAAGGCCAATTTAACAACTGGCCAGTCGACAGATAAACTCATTAAAACTGACTTCTTAGCTGAAAAACCAATGATCGACCCTGAAACAAAAAAAGAAGTCAAAACGGTAAAAGAGGTTAAAGAGAAAATTACAGCGGCATTACAGGCCAAAGACAAAGAATTGACAATCAAAGAAACACTCAGTGAAGTTTCAGTCGGTCCGTCAATTGGCCAGGAATTGCGTAATCAGGCTGCTATCGCTGTAATGATAGCTCTTATAGGAATTCTTGCATACGTTACTTACCAGTTTGAATTTAAGTTTGCGCTTTCTTCAATTATAGCTCTATTTCACGACGTAATCATAACCATAGGATTTATAATACTGACAGGAAAAGAAATGGATATGATTCAATTAACAGTTTTACTAACCGTAGTTGGTTATTCAATTAACGATACGATCATCATATGTGACCGTGTTCGTGAAAATTATAGAATCATGAAAAAAGTGAAATATTACGATTTAGTAAATGAAAGTCTCGCTCAGGTATTTTCGAGAACAGTCATAACGGTATTAACAACCGAACTTCCTCTTATCGCAATGTATATCTACGGCGGCGAAGTTCTTTCAGCCTTCGCGTCATCAATGATCTTCGGTACCGTAATCGGCTGCTTCTCATCAATATATGTAGTTTCCCCAATGATTGTCGCATGGAAAGAATATGAGGAAAAGGTGGTGGCTTAATTAATGGGCTCCATAAACAAAAAAGACGTAAAACCAATTAATCAAAGCTTTAACAAAAAGAACGACGATAAAAATCAAAAAAACAAGAATACAACGGCCAATCCTTTTAAGGTTACCGGGAATAAAGCGCCGGAGCCGCAAAAGAAATTGAATCCGGGAGCACTGGCCGCTAAAAAGCTCGCGGGAACAAAAACTGTTCCTGTTACTACGGCTGCGAAAAATTCAAACTTTCATGCAGGTTCAAAAAATGTGAACGCTCAACCTGCCAAAGCTGAAAATACGCATTTAAAAGCTGCTGAAAAGAAAGCGCCTGTTCAATCGAATGAAATAAGCGACGAACTTTTATTCAGGCTTTTTAAAGAAGCCAAAGCGGCATCGGAGAACGCATACGCGCCATATTCCAAATTCAAAGTCGGCGCCGTACTTCTTATCGAATCGGAGTCTAATGCCGGACAGTTTTCAATTTATACAGGCTGCAACGTTGAGAATGCTTCATTTTCAATGACCTGCTGCGCTGAACGGATTGCAATATTTAAGGCAATTTCAGACGGTAATTATAAATTCAAAGCATTGGTTCTTTACGCAACAGCGGATAAACCCGTTTCACCTTGCGGCGCATGCCGTCAGGTAATTTCAGAATTCGCCGACAACGATATGAAAATATACTCCATAGGCAAATTCGACGATAAGAACCTTGCCAAAACACCATATAAAATATTCACGGTTAGTGAATTATTACCATATCAGTTCAAAGCAGCTGATTTCGTAAAATAAATCTTTTTTTTGAAAGTGGGAACAAACAATGGGTAGTAGAGAAATCTTAAAGTACAAAAAAGAACAGGGTATTTTATATCTTGAACTGAATCAGAATTTAAAAGCTATAAACAGCGAAGATGTAGCTGACGGGATTTCTGTAGATCTAGGTTTTGGAAATGAAATAGTAGGAATTGAAATACTCGGCGTCAACGAATGGCCTGACAAATTGAAACAAGCTTTAATAAGATATTTTGAAGGCACGGTTGACTGCGAAAATTAATTTCAATTGCCCTGAAATTTATTTTATGAATCAAAGGTTATAATAAAAAAAAGGCCGGATTATTCATCTGGCCTTTTTTTGTAATATATAAAAAACACAAAATAAAAGGTGATCCACTTGAAGTTATATTTACATAAAAAAAAGGCCGATAACCGACTAATACCTTTATTAATTTACGGCACAGCCTGTTTATGCCTGGCAATCACATTATCCTTGTGTTTTAATATACATGATGCACTGTCTCAAACCGCTCCGGCCGCGTCAAAAAAACCCGGCGGCGCGACAAATTTAGTTCTCGATGAAATATCTGAACATTTAAATGAAATAATTATAAATATTAAAACTCTCGGTGATTATCCGGCCTCTAAAAATTGGCCTGAATTTTCGAAAAGCGACGAAGTGAAAATCAGCGATGAGTTAAAGAACGAGCTGTCAAATCTAAAAGCCGAATATTCCAAAACACGCTCCAGTTTTGAGGTACTTTACCGCGATTTCATATCGCTTAATATAAAAAATGAACTCTTAAAAAAAAGCGAAACCGCAAATAACAATGAAAATCTTTTATTCAAAAACTTTTCAGAATTTGAAAATATAGATTTAACGAAACTTTCATACGAAATTAACCTTTTAGAAACGACTTTAAATTCCAAACTCGCCGAAAAAAAACTAATACAATCCGAAATGCAAAAAATTTCAGAAAACCAGCAAAAACTTTTAAATGTGATCGCCGAAAGCAAATCCGCTGCCGGCACATTAGAAAATTTGATAAACGCTAAAAATTATTCAAAGGATAATTCGGAGTTTATATTAAACTCATATAAGGTAATTGAATCAGCCCAAAATACGCTGAATTTAAAAATGCTCCGCCATCTGGAACTTAAACTTTATTCAATGAACCTTACAGAAAAATTTTTAACGCGCGAAATCGCGAAAACACAATCCGAATATGATCAAAAAAAGCAGCTTGATAAATTTTTAAAAGACAATAACCTTAATTCATACGGCCGCCGTAAATCATCTCAGCAATCCGCAACGAAAGAAAACCAAATTTCCGGCGGAATGGCGCAAAATATTTTTAATAACTCGAATCTGGCGCATACCGAAGAATACGATAAAAAAATTAAAAGTTTGATTGAAGAAATAAAAAGCGCCGCAGCCCAATCAGCGTCTGCCGAAACAATCCACGCCAAATTTTCCGAACTTAAACTTCACCTCGAAAATGAATTGCTCAATTATAAAAGAGCTGCAGCTTTAGAAAACGAGGAATTAGCACAATATAAAGTCAAAATCTCGAATTTTTCCGAAGAAGTCGCCAGAGAAGACGCCGAAAGTTTAAAAACTATATATAATTTTATCAATTTAAGCGGAACACCTGCTAATCATGCTTCTCTAAAGCAGGAAATACAAAAATATAAAAAAATATCGGAAGAAAACCGCAGCCTTATAAATTATATCAACTCCGATCAGAAGAAAATCGAAACGCTTCTTAACATGCTGAAAGCTGAAACCGCGAACAAAGATAACGTTTCAGTTTACGCGGCTAATAAATTAAAGGAAAAGCTAGCCGCTAAGGACCTGGAGCATTTAAAAGAATTATTCGCAAATATAACTGATACGCTCGGAAAAAGGACCAAAAACCTTGAAAATTATTATGAAAGCCTGAAAAAATATAAGGACCTCGCATCTCAGCGCATAAAAATCATTAGAAACGTATCAAAAGTGCTCACTAACCAGCTTAACGAGTATGAAGGAAAACTGCAACTCAAAACATTTACGGAATCATACGATTTTTTAATAGACAGCCTGAAAAAACTTTATTCGCAACTTGAATCTTTACCGTCATCTGTCAGCGATATAATAAACAACAAAAATAATTTTTATGCCCTGCTGAATTATTTGAAGTATTTGATAATATCCATATCGGCAGTTTTTTTATCATATAAGGCTTCATTAAACATATTCTCAAAACATAAATTTCTGAACGGATATAAAATATTCACAATTGAATTTTTAAAATATGCAATTGAATTCATTGCGGCTGCATTTTTCATTTCAATGACATTCCCTGAAACTATATGGCGCTTGATAATAACATTAGTAGCCATTATATTAATGTTTTATAAGGTCATGACCGAAGTCATACTAAAAGCGTATTTCAAAAGTAACATGCGCGACGATATTTACTTCAGGATTTCACTGTTTTTAAAATATTTTACTGTTTTAACAGTCTTTTTCATATTAATCACAAATCTTTCGCCTTCGATACATTTCATTATTTTATTCAAGTTCCTGTATAAATTTTCAATGCTCATATTGTTAATAATATTAGCCAGAAAATACAGGCACAGTATACTTTCCTTCTTCTATATTTCAAAACACAGGCTGTCAGCAAATCATTACAGCGAGTGGACGATACATCTGGCCGATCTTTATAATTACGTCTTAAAAAAATACCATAACATTATAATTATCGCTGCCGCTACGACGCTGACCATGCTCTTTGCCGGCTATTACGACCAGGCGTTCTATGTGTTCAATTCGTCGCTGCTCACATTTTTGTTATATTCGGTATTATACCTCGCGCCTAAATTTTCGATGATGACCGTCGAATGGGTGTTTTCGGACGATGATAAAAAATCGCTGTCTACATTGAATTCTTATATCAATTTCAGGGAAAACGCCGTTAAATACATAAGAATCTTCTACCGCATTTTTTTCGTTGCGATTTTTATCATATTCGCCCTTAAAATATGGGGCTTCAAAATGCATTACATAATATCTCTGTTCACATCCGATATCGTACTGATGTTCGTAAAAAAAATACTGACCATATTCTCGATACTGCTTGTAGCTTTTCTTTGCTGGAGCCTGATTTCACATATCGCGGACGATATAATAAAAAACATGTTTTCGCAGAATAAATCCGAAAACCTGAAAAAACGCGGAATAACTATGGCGCCGCTCATTAAAAGCTCGGCGAAATACATAATATGGTTCTTCGCAATATACTTAGTTTTAAAAGAGCTCGGAATCGACGCAACTCCGATCGTCGCCGGCGCCGGAATATTGGGGTTGGCCGTCGGGTTCGGATCGCAAAACCTTGTCCGCGACCTTGTTTCTGGTTTCTTCATAATTTTTGAGGACCAGTATAACGTTGACGATTACATAATAGTGGAAGGCATCGAAGGGACCGTCGAAGAAATTTCAATACGAATAACAAAAATAAGAGATGTTTTCGGCAGCCTGCACATCATACCGAACGGCGCTATAACAAAGGTAACAAATTTTTCAAAGGATTTTTCTGTGTCGCGCCTTGAAATTCCGATAGCCTATGAATCCAACATCGATAAAACACTCGAATTAATAAATACAATAAGCGGTGCGCTATGCCAGGACTGGAACCTTTTTATTATCGAAAAAACCAAAGTTATCGGCATAATAAAACTCGGCGATTCTGAAATAATAATAAGGACGCAGACCAAATTAAGCGTCGGCAAACGCCTTGATTTCGAATGTGAATTCAGGAAAAAAATCCTCGAGGAATTCAAAAAAGCCGGAATCGAAATACCTTATAAAAAAATGGTCATTTACGAAGATCAAGTATTCCACAAAGAATAATTCATGATGTCATTTTTGAGGGACCGCGTCACGGGACTAACTAAAAAGTTTTAAAGTTATTAAAAAACTTTTTTTGCCGCTCGCTTGGGCACGCGGCGCCATATATTAAATACGACTCTAAAGGGGGCGGCTAAGGAATTATTCCTTACCGCCCTCTTTAGAATCCCCCACCCATCCTGCTATTTTTTTTATATTTACAATCTTTAATATCTTTTTTAAATTTCTTTGTTTTGTTTGCATATTTTGGTGTTTTTATTAAACACTTTGAAGTCCGTGTTAGCACGTTTTCACGTGCCGGGGGAATATGCCTTCAGCCGCAAATGATACGGCATAGTTATACAATAAAATTCGCGCGGCTGATTGCAGTGTTTCATCGAACGCGCAGCGGTCGATGAAACAAAGACACAAAAACAACAATATTTAACGACAGCATCACTAAAATAACGATAGATATAACCAGGATTAAAAAAGCATATCTATGATGTCATTTTTGAGGGACCGCGTCATGAAAGTCATCGTGACTTTCATGCGCTTATTCTCAGAGGCTCTCGCCAATCCTGGCTTCGCCTCTTCCGAAATGTCCCTCAAAAATTGACATTCATAAATTTATATTTTTGTAAATTTATGAACGTTCACACATAAATTTCGCGAAATGTAGTTATTAAATACTTTGCAGTTTTTTTCGAGCAAAGTAAATTTCAACATATAAAAAAAAGCATATATATGCCGATACATAAAAATGATTCAGAGTAAAAGCCTTTATCATACCGGGCGATTGAAACTTTAAAAAGGGCTTAAATACTGAGATTAGAAAAATAAAGGACATAAGTTATATATATTTCCAGGAGGAAGAAATGAAGGAATTCATCAGGAAACACAATTACCTTGTTTTGGCGGTATTTGTAATGTCGGTAATGATGTTTGTCGGCTGCACAACGTCAAACAACTCAACTTCATCGGTAGTAACATGGTCGGACGACGGCGTAGAGCCTAACAACCCGACATGGAAAATTGACACGCCGTATGTCGTACAGAAACTGACTGAACAATATTATCAGGTGACATTAGACTGGAACCCGGTCACCACAAATAAATATGACCAGACCAAAAAGAATATTGTCGGTTATTACATATTCAGAAGACGCGAAGGCGGCGCAGACAAGAAAATAGCGACGACGACCGATGATTATTATGTAGATAAATCAGCCGAATTAATAGAAGGCGAGAAATTCATATATACGGTAGTAGCGTTCGACAATTATTTAAGGCAGAGCGCCACATCAGCTCCGCAGACAATAAGGCTCGACGCCACCTCCGGTTCGGTGCCTAAAGCGCCGCAGAATATATTCTTCGCTCCTGCACGGCAGACACAATTCGGAATAGACCGCGGCTCTATAATAATATCATGGGACCCGCCGACACAAAATACCGACGGTTCGACGCTCGACGACTTAAAAGAATTCGAAATCCAATATCATCCCGGAAATGTTAACGACTGGACGCAAATCGCGAAAGTTCCGGCCGGCAGCAACGTATTTACGCATTCAAACCTTGTGCTCGGCGTTTATTATTACAGGGTAAGAGCTGTCGATAAGCAGGGCAATTACAGCCAATACATTGACGGTTCATTTACATTATCCGGAAAAACTGACAACATACCGCCGGGTACTCCTAGTAATCTCATAGTATCCGGTGACGCCCAGGTAGTTTTAACATGGACGAAACCAGAAAAAGACATGGACGGCAAAACACTCGACCTGGCAGGCATAAAAATTTACAGGAAAAAACTTGACGTAAGCGAGCCATACCAGCTTGTAAAAGTAATGCCGGCCGATACTACATGGACTGATACGCAGGTAAGCATGGATTCATATTACCAATATACTATTTCGTCATTCGATAATTCCGGAAATGAATCAAGAATGTGCAGGCCGGCGACAAATAAGGTCGGCGTAGAATTTCCTGAAACACCTGCCGGTTTGACTATAAGAATGCAGGCTCTCGGGCAGGTAAGAATCGTATGGCAGGCTGTAACAGGCGCTACTTCATACAGAATTTACCGCTCCGAATATTACGACGGTATTTATGCGCAGATCGGCCAGCCGCTCTCGACTGAATTTACAAACACAATAGCCGTCAATAAGACATATTATTATAAGATCTCGGCTGTCAACTCCGCAGGACGCGAAGGCTCGCTCACAAACCATGTCTCTGTATCAGGCGACGTGGCGTATAGAAGCATCGAAGCCGAAAGTCATATCCGTGAAATAAGCCCTTTATACTCGACAGCCATAAACGCGCCATTTAAGCTCGAAGTAAGGGCATTACAATTCCCTTACGATAATAATTCATTCTTATTCTTCGGGCCGATTGACGATGAACACGGCGAATCCATAACAGGCAGCCCGTTCCCTAACATTGACAGCGCGGCTGCGGGCACCGGCACCGGCGACGGCGACTGGTTCCAGTTTTCAGAATACTTTGCAAACGGCGTATATAATATCGATTTGTGGGCATTGAGGACCGGCGATTCAGGAACATATAAGCTTGTAATCGACGGCGTTGACAAGGGTAATTACGATTTCTTCACGAGCGGCCCTGTCGAAGTAGCATCATTTACTACTAACATAAGCATAACAAACCTTATAGGCAACGCAGTAACATTCAAATTTATATGTATGTGCAAAAACGCATCATCATTAAACTACAATTTATACTTAGATAAAATCGTAGTAAAATAAAAATAGCGGTCATTTCCGAACGCCTGAAAATAGGGCGTTCGGAAAACAGTTCCGCAGTAAAAAGTAATAATTCATAAATAGCACAGCACAAAACATATCATATTATTGACAAATCATTAATTTAAGCCGCGGTATTAATTAATCACAACAAATAAAATAGCGTAATTAACAAAGCAATCATTCACAAAATAAAGTTAAAGAATTAAGTTATGGCATTTATTCGAAACACTCTACAAAAGCATAATACGCTGGCGCTTATAATATCTATTTCCGCCATGTTTTTAATCCAGGCATTCTTTTCAGAAAAAGCCTGCGCTTATCCATTTACCGAAGAAAACCGTCTCGACATGAACTCAGCCGATGAATTCGATTTCATGGACATATATGAACTCGACATGCTGTCAGCCGAAAGAATAGTTAAATTCCGTAACGAAAACGGGCCGTTCTCGAAAGAGGAAGACCTGTTAAAATTCATGCCGGAAGACGCATTTCTTGACGTTTTAGAAAGCATCGAAATCGGCACTTTCCGCGCGCCTAACCTTAACGGTTACAGCGGCAACTCATATTCGGATTTCACAATGGACGTGGACAAGAAGAATTCTATGACAAGCCACGGCCGCTATAACTTTAATTTCGGCGATACTGTCGATTTAAGATTTGCATTCGGCAAGGATACCGCGGAAAGCAACTTAAAATTAACTGAAAAACATTTAAATTA
Organism: Candidatus Wallbacteria bacterium; assembly: GCA_041441465.1. Classification (GTDB taxonomy): domain Bacteria; phylum Muiribacteriota; class UBA9980; order UBA9980; family UBA9980; genus JASDSY01. The sequence continues at coordinate 103,571 of JASDSY010000005.1, read as the reverse complement.
TTACTTCTATACGGATTCTTACTTAAAAAAGGATTACGTAATAGAGTCATCGCCGGCCGTAAAAAAAGTAAAAGTGCAGACAAAAAAAGACGAAGAAATTCAAAAGAACGATTTCGAATATTTAGACAATTATTTTTCTCAAAAAGTAATGGTAGGCCGCAAGAAAAGGAAAAAAATTCAGGGCCTTTACGAAACAAATCTGGACGAAGCGAATAAATACATATTAGTAAAAAAGAAAAAGCCGAAAGAAGCCGAGGAAGAACCGGCAGATGAAGCTGAAAAGCCGGCGGAAGAGACAAAGGCGAAAACGGACAAAGCTGCTAAACCTGAGGATAATCTTGTAAAAGACGTAAAACTCGACATTCCGGATTACAATAAAAATAGAAACATGACGTCTGAAATCGATGTAAAACGACGCATGAGCGATACTAAATACATATCTTCAGTATTAACAATAGGCGACGTCATGGTGCCGCAGGGAAAATTCCCGCTAATTCCGCTGCACCGCACGGAAAATTCAGGCTTAAAGTTTAAAAAATATTTCCAGAATTTCGATTTTACCGCAATAGGAACAAAGGCTTCGGAGCGCGACACCGAAAGACTGGGCGGAAGCTTGAATTTTTATCTCCAGGACAATACAAGGCTCGGCGCTCGCGTCGAAAAATTATGGAATAACGACCGCAACCAGCAGACTGATTATGTTCATTTGTACGGCGCCGGCAAACTCGAAAACATAAATGTTTACGGCGAAATGCAGAGCGTATTTAACGGAGCCGATTCAGTTTTCGCGGAAGCTATGTCAAAATTCAACAATGTCAGCGTAACGACAAGAATACTTTCAGTCAAGGAAAACTACACCAACTTTACGCAAGGACAGCCATATAGTTTCGACGGTCAATTTACGACATTTTTAAGAATGAATTATAATTTTTCGAATATTTCGTCATTCGCCGCGTCTTATCAGGAAAGCGATATGAAAAGAAACGATCCGGACGAAGATTACGGCAAATATAAAATATCGAAATTCAGGTTTTTGCTGTATCCTACTGTAAAAACCAGAATATTGATGACATACGCCGACGAGAAGGACCCGCTGGATATTGCAAATAATATATTCTCGACATCAGTGAGGTACGCTTACAAACCGAAAATATCATTAATAGGCAAATTTTATATAAAAGACAACGATATCAATACGTCCGCCGGCAGGAATTCTGAAACAAGCCTCGAATGGCAGCGCCGCGTGAAGGACAACCTTAAGATAATATTGAAATATTCGAACTTATGGGATGAAAGCAAGCTGAACACGCCGGAAGAGTTTACAAATTTATTTAAAATCGGCTATTACAGGAATTTTTAATAAAAAAGCGGTGGGCTGAATGACTAAAAATACAAATAAATTCAATATAATTGAAAACCAAAAATATTTCCGATACGAAATAAACGGCGAACCGGGTTTAAAAATGCTGTTTACAACAAGGCGCGGAGGAGCTTCGAACGGCCGTTATGAAAGCCTGAATATGGGCTATTCAACATTAGACGATAAAAAACTTATATATGAAAACCGCGCTATCGTGCTGAATGAATTCAATCTTGGAATAGACAGAATGGTTTCGTCAGATCAGATACACGGCATAAAAGTAGTCGAAGTGACTGATTTTAAAAAAGAATACGGCGAATGCGACGGCCTTTTCACAGTAGAAAAAAATACGGTCTTATGCATGTATTTTGCAGACTGCACTCCGCTGTTTTTCTGGGATGCTAAAAAACGCGCCGGCGGACTAGTACATGCAGGCTGGCGCGGGACCTGTAACGGTATCGGCCGTGAATCGATCAATTTCATGGCCGAAAAATACGGAAGCAGACCAGAAGACATCACGGTTGTCATCGGGCCATCAATAGGGCATTGCTGTTTCGAGGTAGGAGCGGAAGTGGCGCGTGAGTTTGAAGAAAAGTTAGACAAGAAAATTACAAGCGGCAATATAACTCTTAAAAGTAAAACTTCCAAAGAATCAGCGCCGAAATATTTAATAAATTTGAAAAAGATTAATTACAATCTACTTACAGATTGCGGAATATCGCCTGATAACATATTAACTCATGAAATATGCACATGCTGCCGCAGGGAACTGTTTTTCTCATACCGGCGCGATAATAGGGATACCGGAAGAATGGCCGGATTATTTTTCATTCAATAATCGGAGGAAATATGGATATCGCCCTTGAGATATTAATAGAGGAATTAATAGATATTATAAAAGCCAAAGCAGGCGATAAATTCGAGAGCGTGATAGCGCAGCTCAGGGAAATCGGCGCACCCGCCTATGAGCTTTTATGCCTTTCTTTAAAAAATTCCAACGAATTTGAAGGACAATATTTACTTGACGCGATAATAGCTATCGGTAACCCCATTGTGCCATACCTTTTGAAAATATTACCGGATGTTTCAGGCATGACCATGAGTTATATAATTTACGCTTTCGGCGAACTGAAAGATGAAAGCACTATAGATGTTATTAAAAAAGCGTTCAACGACGGTGACGCCCAGGTAAAATACGCAGCGCTCCAGACAATTGACAAATTTTATAAGCCGGAGTTCGATATAATTCTTTATAAAGCATTGAACGATACCAATACCGAAATCAGAAGCCAGGCGGCAGGCATTCTTGGAAACTTAAAATGCAACCTTGCGCTCGATGCATTGACTGTAATGACAGGCGACCCGGATCCCGGCATAAGAGCGGTAGCGGCGCGCGCTCTCGGCAAACTTAATGAAAAGCAGGGATTTGACGCGATAATAAAGCTGCTTGACGACCCGGTCATAATAGTTTCGTCGGCAGCCTGTCTGGCGCTTGGAGAAACAGGAAACCCTGAGTTCATAGAAAACATAAAAAAAATGCTCGTTCATAAATCCGAAATAGTAAGAATGGCGGCTATCAAAGCGTTAGGAAGAATGCACTCGCCGCAGGCAATAGACGAATTAAAAATATGTATCAACGATGACAACGAACAGATAAGAGAATTGACAAAAAAAGTAATTTATTTTCTTGATAATTTAAAACGACAATAAAGACGAGGTGATTTTATCATGTATTGCCCTGAATGTAAAATCAATTACAGAGGAGATTTTAAATATTGCATAACTTGCAACGAAGAACTGCTTTCAGGCAAAATTTGCGAACACTGCTCGACAGTGAACTCTGAAAGCGCTAAAATTTGCAATTTATGCGGTGAATTCTTCTGCGACGACGTAAAAAAACTTGTAGAATCAGGCCACGGTTCGTTAAACCGTACTTATAAAGAGTGCATAAAATGCCATGCGCATTTTGAAAATTCTAAAATTTACTGCTCGGAATGCGGTTCTACATTAATATTAAAAACCGGGTTAAGCGGTATAATATCAAAAAGCCGTGAAGGCTTATTGTCAAGAGTAATGAATTATTTCAGGAAATGTTAGCAAAAAAATAATAATAACTTGAATATAAAGCGGTTATATGATAAAATAATTTGATTATTTTACATATAACCGCTTTGTGTATGTATTACTTTAATCAACCGCCCGTTGTTTAAAAAATAAAAAATCGGATGGAGGCGCAGTTTTGGAAGAAATAAAAGAATGCGGCATAATAAAAAAAATTAATTCGAATGAAAGATATTTTACAGGAACCGGCTGCAGAGCTTTTTTTTCGCTCGTGAATACCATTGAAAACATCTATAAAGACTCAGATTTCGAACGAATAATGTTCATAGACGATTTTGACATAAGCAGTAATTTTTTAATAAAAAAAATTGAAAATATTCCTGATAAGTTTTATATCATTAATATACAAAAAATCCAGAATAATATATCGAGCAACAACCGCGCCACTTTTGAAAAAAGTTATTGCGATATAGGCTTTATAAAAACTGACCGCCTCAAATTAGCGCTCGAACTGGGCGAAGTATTAAATACTATAAATAAATTTTACAAACGTTTCCAAATCGATATAAGCGCTAAAATAATTAAAGACGAGAATATGGCGGAAAAATGGCTGTGCGATACAATTGAAAATATGCTCAAAAGCGAAAATATAGCCTATGAACTTAAGGACACCATGGGCGATGAAACCGTCGAAGTCGAATTTTCTTTCAAAAAAAACAACAGGGCATTTATAAAAAATGCATATATAAACATAAGTTCAGAAAAAATAATGTTTTCAATAACCGGCGGCTTTGAAAATATTTTAAGTGAAATATTAAATTCAAGCGAAAAAAAAGAGAAATTTAATTTTTAATTATAAAAAATGGTAAGTGAGTAAAGTAACATGTCAAGCAGAAAAAATGACCGGGCGCATCACGATATAACTATAAAAGGCGCAACTGTAAGCCCCGGCATCGAAATGGCAAAAGTCTGGAAAATAATTGAAAATTGCGATGAGTCAGAGCATAAACCGCGCAGTATAGATGAAACCGAAATAAAATCGGAGCTTGAAAGGTTTCATAAAGCCGTTAAAACCTCAAGAGAGCAGCTCGAATCGCTCCGCGATATAATAAGCGAAAGACTGGGCGGCAAAGAGGCCGGAATATTCTCGGCGCATATATGCATATTAGAAGATCCGCATATACTCGAAGCGGTAAGCGAAAAACTGAGACATGATAAAAAAAATATAGAATATGTCGTTTCAGAAGTAATCAAAAAATTTTCCAAAATGTTTTCAATGCTTGAAGATAACCTCATGCGCGAACGTTCTTCGGACATAAGGGATGTCGGGCAGAGACTTCTAAAAAATCTTTTGAGCGAAAAGAAAAGCTTGAATTTAGAGCCTAACGAAAAAGTAATAATCGTTGCTAAAGAGCTTATCCCTTCAATAACTGTAAAAGTTTCAGATAACATTCTCGGATTTGCGGTAGAACACGGCGAAATGACGTCGCATGCGGCAATATTGGCACGTTCATTGAACATTCCGGCGATAGCCGGGCTCGAAAAGATATGTTCGGAAGTCGAAACAGGCGACATGATAATTTTGGACGGCATCAATTCGACGGTAACGATCAATCCGTCCGCTAAAATAGTATCTGAATATAAGAGACTTCAGATCGAATATTCGCTGATGAAGGACGACCAGAAAGAAGCCGCAAAGTTGCCGGCGGTAACCAAGGACGGCATAGAGATAAAATTATCAGCCAACATAAATAAGATTTCCGATATCGAGCTCGTAAAAACATTCAACGCTTCGTCGATAGGCCTTTTCAGGACTGAATTCATATTCATGAGCAAGGATAAGATGCCCGACGAGGACGAACAATATCACATTTATAAAAATATCATACAAAATGCGGACGGGCGCGAGGTCACGATCAGGGTACTGGATATCGGCGCGGACAAAACTCTTCCCTATTTTGTAATGCCGCAGGAATTCAATCCTCAGCTCGGCTGGCGCGGAATACGCGTGCTGCTTAATGAAATCGACCTATTTAAGAACCAGATAAAAGCCATATTGCGGGCATCGGTGCACGGCCCGGTAAAAATATTGCTTCCGATGGTAAGCACTTTGTCGGAAGTTATAGAGGCGCGCGACATCATAGAAGAAGCGCGTTTCGAGCTCGGCAGCCGCGCATTGAGCGCAAGCAACGTTAAAGTAGGAGTAATGATCGAGGTGCCGGCGACAGCTTTCATACTCGACCAGATTTCGAAGCATGTCGATTTTTTCTCGATAGGCACAAATGATTTGATACAGTATATACTCGCAGTGGATCGAACAAATCCCCGCGTGGCGCACTTTTATGAACCGCTGCACCCGGCGGTTTTAAATTTTATTAAAATAATCGTTGACTCGGCGAATAAATACCACAAGGAAATAACGCTCTGCGGCGAGCTGGCCGGCGATACTCTCTTTACGATGATTCTTCTGGGGCTCGGCCTGAAAAATCTTTCAATGAGCCCGACCGCAATAGCCGGAGTCAGGAAAATCATAAGAAGCGTCAAACTTTCCAAGTGCGTTGAAATCACGAACGAATTATTAAAATTTACATGCATAAATGATTCAAAAAAATTCATAAAAGAAAATATTTTTCCGGTGCTTGACTATTCAATCTGCTCGTAAGTTTGCCGGCAAATTACAAATGCAAAAAAAATCGATGTTTTTTTTATTAAAACGTTAGAAAAATATTGACAAATCGTAATCTTAGTTGTATAATATTGCAATATTCTTTTTAAAATTTCTGGAGGTGGTTTTTTATCAATAATACCCAGCAAATGCCAAGAATAAATGAAAAAATCCGTGTAAAGGAAGTAAGATTGATTGACCATGAAGGCAATCAACTTGGCATAAAACCCATTGAAGAGGCAATGCAAATAGCATTAACAAATACGCTTGATTTAGTCGAAGTATCGCCGGGTGCGAATCCGCCGGTATGCAAGATAATGGATTTCGGCAAATATAAATACGAATTAAGCAAGAAAAACAAAGAAAATCGAAAAAAACAAAAAGCGATCGCTACGAAAGAAATAAAGATGCGCCCTAAAATAGACGGACATGATTTTGACACGAAACTCAAGCAGGGTAAAGGTTTTCTTGCAGACGGGCACAAGGTTAAAGTCAGCGTAATGTTTAAAGGCCGCGAAATTGCGTATCAGGATTTTGGAAGAAAGATACTTATTAAATTCACGGAATTAATAAAAGATTTCGGGATACCTGAAAAAGAGCTTATATCGGAAGGAAGAAACCTGGTTTCCATATATTCTCCAAAACCTGGAATCTCCGCCGAGTTGAAAAAAGCGGCAGCCGCACAAGCCCGTGAAATTGCCGAAACCCAAGCTGATGATGATATTGATAACGAAATCGATACCGAGGAAAATACAGATAACAGCACTCCGAAAGAATAAAGAATCAGGAATTTAAATACAAATATATAACCTATAAAAAAATATTTAATTAAAGAAAGGGGAACGGAAAATGCCAAAAGCAAAAACACACAGCGGCGCAAAAAAGCGCTTCAATGTTACAGGCGGCGGAAAGATTAAAAGATCAAAAGCGTTCATCAGTCACAACCTGACAACAGGCAAGACAAAAAAACAGAAAAATGATCTTCACAATCCTACTTATGTATCAAAGGTAGATATGCCAAAGCTTAAAGCGCTCCTTGGTTTATAGTCAAAAAAAGTGTTAATTAGCCACCGGAACATTGTTAATTAATTCACATACTGACTGATTTATGGAAAAAATTTTATTCAATTAATTAGCGATCTCAATTAGGAGGAGTTTCAAGTGAGAATAAAACCAAGCAAAGTAACTCGTGCTTATCACAAAAAAATATTAAAAATGGCCGAAGGATATTTCGGTTCAAGACGCAGAACTTATAAACAGGCGCACATGGCTGTTATCAAAGCGCATGTTTATTCATACCGCGACAGAAGGGTCAGAAGAAGAGAATTCAGAAACCTCTGGATCACAAGAATCAATGCAGCTACACGCGCATGCGGTCTTTCATATTCAAAATTCATCGCCGGCTTGAAAAAAGCCAACATTGAATTGGACAGAAAGGTTCTTGCAAATATAGCGCACTGCGATCAGGGCACATTCAACACAATAGTTGAAAAAGCCAAAACAGCATTAAGCGCGAAATAATAAAAACACAAATTAAAATCCGGTTATACTCAAATAAGCTGAATAGTTTCAAGAATTGTAAAACGCGTTAAAACGTTTGAAAGGATTATCGAAGATTATTAAGTGTACAAAGAGTATAAAGGTAAAATAAAATTTATGAAAAAAATTAATCCGAGAAAAATTGAGTCCGTCGAAAGCGATTTCCAATCGGGCCTTTGAAAGCTTAAAAGGCATTAATTTGCCAGCTTCAAAATTTTCGGGTTAATTTTTTTATTAGTTTTACGATAAATTAACAAAACTAAGCAAATTAAAATTATTATTAAAAACCAAAACATGTGCAATTATAAAGCCGGTATTCAGAATGTAGTAAAAATATGGCAAAAAGGTTGCATTCACTTTATTTAAGGAGTTGTTTATTTAATGGCTAACAAAAAATACGTTTATTTTTTCTCAAAAGAAAAATGCGATGGCAACGGCAAAATGAAAGATTTGCTCGGCGGCAAAGGCGCTAACCTCGCAGAAATGGCAAGCATAGGCCTTCCTGTTCCGGCAGGCATAACAATCACGACAGAAGCCTGCATCGAATACTATAAAAACAACCGCAAGGTTCCGACAGAAGTTAACACACAGATGATGGAAGGCATTAAAGAACTTGAAAAATTAAACGGTAAAAAACTTGGCGACAAAGACGATCCACTCCTTGTATCAGTTCGCTCAGGCGCAAAACTTTCAATGCCTGGTATGATGGATACAATACTCAACCTCGGCTTGAATGACGAATCAGTTAAAGGCCTCGCTAAAAAGACAGGCAACGAAAGGTTCGCATGGGATTCATACAGACGCTTCATCGCTATGTTCGGCGACGTCGTTATGAACGTTGAAAAACATAAATTCGAACACATGATCCGTGAAATGAAAAAAAATAGAAAAGTCGAAGACGACACAAAATTAACAGTCGACGACTTGAAAGAACTCGTTAAACAGTTCAAAGCCCTCTACAAAAAAGAAACAGGCAGCGACTTCCCGCAGGACCCTATGGAACAGCTTCTCGGCGCACGCGACGCGGTTTTCAAATCATGGAACAACCCTCGCGCCGTTACTTACAGAAGAATGTACAAAATATCCGATGATATAGGCACCGCAGTTAACGTTCAGTCAATGGTTTTCGGTAACAAAGGCGAATCATCAGCTACAGGCGTTGCATTCACAAGAAACCCATCGACAGGCGAAAATGAATTCTTCGGCGAATACCTCCTTAACGCTCAGGGCGAAGACGTTGTTGCCGGTATCCGTACGGGCAAAAAAATCATCGACATGGACAAAGAACTTCCTAAAACATACAAAGAACTCCTTGCAGTACGCCAGAAACTCGAAGAACACTTCCACGATGTTCAGGATTTCGAATTCACTGTCGAAGAAGGCAAACTCTACATGCTCCAGACACGTAACGGTAAACGTACAGGTCAGGCAGCCGTTAGAATTGCAGTCGAAATGGCTAACGAAAAATTAATCGATAAAAAACAGGCTTTGAAGCTTGTTGACCCTGTATTGCTCGAACAGCTTTTACACCCGATGTTCGACCCGAAAGCTAAATACGAAGTATTGGCTAAAGGTACGGTCGGCACACCTGGCGCAGGCTGCGGCGTTGTAGTATTCGACGCTGACGACGCGGTTAAAGTTAACCAGGAAAAAGGCCTCCCTGTAATATTAGTACGCGACGAAACATGCCCTGACGACATCCACGGTATGGCAGTTTCAAGCGGCGTCGTTACATGTGTCGGCGGCGCTACAGCTCACGCAATCGTCGTAGGCCGTCAGATGGGTAAAGCCTGCGTTTGCGGATGCAAAGAAATCAGCATCGACATGAAATCACAGACATTCACAGTACACGGCAAAACAGTTAAAGCCGGCGACTGGCTCTCAGTCGACGGTTCGAAATGCGAACTCGTTCTCGGCAAAGTGCCTTTAATCATCCCTGAAAACAACAAATACTATGACCAGCTTATGAAATGGGCCGACGAAGTCCGTTCAATGCAGGTTTGGGCTAACGCCGATACACCGAAAGACGCAAAAGTCGCTCGTCAGTTCGGCGCTCAGGGTATAGGCCTCTGCAGAACCGAACACATGTTCTTCGCTGAAGACAGAATTCCTGTCGTTCAGGAAATGATCATGGCTACGGAAAAATACTACGATAAAGACGAACGCGTAAGAACGGAAGCTCACGCAAAACTTAACGGCGCTCTCGAACAGCTCCTTAAAATGCAGCGCGAAGATTTCTACGGAATCTTGAAAGAAATGCACGATCTTCCTGTTACAATACGTCTGCTGGATCCGCCTCTCCACGAATTCCTCCCTTCGAAGGAAAAAATCATGGACGAGCTCAACCAGACACCGATGAACGAAGAACATTTACAGGTTATCGCTTCGAAAATCAAACTTGTAAATATTGTTAAGAACTTGCACGAAATCAACCCGATGCTCGGCCACCGCGGCTGCCGCCTCGCACTCACATATCCTGAAATAGCTGAAATGCAGATCCGCGCTATATTCGAAGCGGCTTGCCAGCTCGAAAAAGAAAAAGTCCACGTTAAACCGGAAATAATGATCCCGGTTGTCTGCCACGCTAATGAATTTAATCCTTTAAAAGATTTAACCCACAAAGTTGCCGAAGAAGTAATGGGCAAATGGGGCGTAAAAATTCATTATATGGTAGGAACAATGGTTGAATTGCCTCGCGCTTGCGCTACGGCTGACGAAATAGCAAAAGACGCGCAGTTCTTCTCATTCGGTACGAATGACCTTACCCAGACAACATTCGGCTTCTCGCGCGACGATGCTGAACGCAAATTCATCGGAACATACATCGACAAGAAGATATTGAACGTTAACCCGTTCGAAGTTCTCGACAGAAACGGCGTCGGCTCGCTCATGAAAATGGCCGTTGAAAAAGGTAAAAGCGCGCGCCCTGACATCCAGCTCGGCATCTGCGGCGAACACGGCGGCGAACCTTCTTCAGTTGAATTCTGCTACGAACTCGGTTTAAACTACGTATCATGCTCGCCGAAACGCGTTCCGGTAGCAAGACTCGCAGCGGCTCTCGCTACATTGAAAAATGAAGCAGCAGCTGAACCGAAAGCTGAAAAAAAATCCAAATCAGCTGGTAAATAATCTGTAACTTACGTACTAAACACAAAATAACAAGATTATTTGCATATTAACAAATAAAAAATCACTATAAAAACACTGCGGCTTAAAGGCATAAAAACTTTTAAGCCGCAGTGTTAAAGTTTTTATGGAGTATAAAAATGCCATATTCGCCAAACGGCAGTAATAACTATTCAAACCTTCAGCCAAAAAAGGATTTTGAGCTTAATCCGACGCAGTTACTCGTAATAAGCTTTTTAACGGTAATTTTTATCGGCGCGATATGCCTTACGCTGCCATTTTCCGCGCGGCCGGGAGTGAGCGTAAATTTCGTCGATGCGCTTTTTACCTCAACATCGGCGGTTTGCGTCACGGGCCTTACCTGTGTAGACACCGTTACAAGTTACTCCGTACCCGGCCAGATCATTATTGCGCTTTTGATACAATTCGGCGGGCTCGGAATAATGACAATAGTCACTTTCGGCATGGCCACCATAAGTTCGCGCGTATCGTTAAAGTTCCGAATGTTCGCCCGTGAAGACCGGCCGTCGAACACTTCGATCGACCTTGTAGAACTTATAAAATATGTTTTTAAAATTACTTTTATTATCGAATCTATAGGCGCAGTCTTGCTTTTTACGGTTTTCAAATTCAGCCTGGGCCTTGGCACACTAAAATCCCTATATTACGGCATTTTTCACGCAGTGTCAGCTTTTTGCAATGCAGGTTTCGCTTTATTTACAGATAACCTTATGAGCTTCGACAAAAATATACTGCTTAACCTGACAATTACCTCGCTTATAATAATAGGCGGGATAGGATTTAACACTATAGTCGACATTATTTATTATTTCAAGACACCAGGCAGACACTATCAGCTTTCGCTAAACTCAAAAATAGTTTTATATACTACCCTGATTTTACTCGTACTTGGCACGATATTAATCTTTTTCATAGAATATAATAACGATAATACCATAGGCAAAATGTCGTTCGGCAATAAGTTAATGGCCGCATATTTTCAATCTGTAACCACAAGAACAGCCGGATTCAATACCATCGATACCAGTAAAATGCTTTTGCCTACGGTCCTTGTATGTATAATCCTGATGTTTCTGGGCGCGTCGCCGGGCGGAACAGGCGGCGGAATAAAAACTACCACTACCGCAGTATTATTTAAGTCCGTTTTCCGCGCAATTCACGATGACAGCCAGATCGTAATATTCAAAAAAGCAGTTCCCAAGGAAAGCATAAGTAAATCCATGGCGGTTTTTGCGGCTTCAATATTTCTTGTGCTTGCAGGCGTGTTCTTTTTACTATTCACTGAAAAGGCTTTATTTATAGAAATTTTATATGAAGTCGTATCGGCTTTCGGCACGGTAGGCCTCACACTCGGACTTACGACAAAATTGACCGCAGCCGGTAAGATTATAATTTCCGCTATAATGTTTCTTGGACGCGTCGGTTCGCTTACAGTCGTATTGGCGCTCGCAAAGCAAAAACCAAAACAAGATATAAAATATCCTGAAGAAGTTGTATTAATAGGCTAAAATCATACATAAAACCTAATATCAGCTACGCTTTAAAAATTAAAAACAAGCAATATTTTAAGTTTTTTTATATAATCAATTATTTCAATAAGCGGAAGCACTTCTTTAGCAATCGCAGAAACTAGGGTTATTTTAATATATACAAAAGAGGTAATTATGAAACAATATGTTGTAATCGGCGTCGGAAGGTTCGGCATGGAGCTTATCGAAAGCCTTTCCAGGATGAATCAGCAGGTTCTTGTAATCGACAGCAGCGAAAAGATAATACAGTCAATAAACGACAGGCGCCTGGCTACATACGCGGTTACGGCCGATGCCACCAACGAGTCTGTAATGCGGACGCTGTTATGCGGCAATAAACAGGAAAAATGCGAATATGACATCGGAATAGTATGCATCGGTGAAAATATAGAAGCCAGTATTCTCGTTTCGGTTATATTAAAGGAAATAGGTGTGCCGCGCATAATAGCTAAAGTGGAAAACGACCTTCACGGAAAAGTCCTTGAAAAAATACTCCATACCGGTTCAAAAGGCAGAGATGAAGTAATTTATCCGTACCGCGATATCGCCGATCTTCTCGCCACCAGACTTGTACGTCCGAATATCCAGGAAGAACTCGATCTTTCCGCCGACTATAAATTCATGCGCATTACTCCGCCTAAAAGTATTATCGGAAAAACAATTATAGAAACCGACCTTCGTAAAAAATACGACATAAATATTATCGGCATTAAGGCGGCCAATAACGAAAAAGTCGAATTCAGCGTAAAACCTGGCACAATTATAAAAGCCGACGACACAATACTTGCCGTTGTCCCAAATAACGCCGTAGATAAATTTTTAAAAGAGGAGTAAGATATTATTCCTGAATTAATAAGATTAGGCCGCGATTCCAAGATAATATCGCAGACCGCGGCCATTCACAAAAAAAAATACAGCCTCGAATACGGCCTCTTCGCCGTCGAAGGAAAAAAAGCCGTATTCGAGCTTTTCAACGACACATCTTTTCTTAACTCAATAAGTTATATCATCTTCAGCGACAAGCTGGAACGTAAACTTATAAATGACATTATCTCAAAAAAAATTAAAACTGAGATAAAATTTTACTTAACATCTGATGAAATTTTTAGTAAAATAAGTGATACTGAATCGCCCGAAGGCATAATCGCGATATGTGCAGTCCCTAAAATAGGCGCATCACATATCATTCAAAGTCTGGAAAATTCCGATCGCCGTTTCGCCGTTCTTCTTGATTCGGTAAATGACCCCGGAAACCTCGGCACTATAATAAGGCTTTCTGATAATTTCAACGCAGCCGGAATTTTCCTTACCAGAAATTCTGTTTATGAATACAGCGGAAAAGTCATCAGATCTACAATGGGTTCTTTTAAAAATATCCCCGTTGCAAGGCTAATCGAGGACGATTACGACGCAATTGAAAAATTTTTTTCAATGAAAGGCAATTTCATACTGACGACTGAATTAAACGCCGATGTTTCGGCATACGACCTTCAAGCCATACTGCCTCAAAACGCCGCACAGAAGATACTTTTAGTCGCCGGTTCCGAAAGCCACGGAATAATAAGCGAAGAAATAAAAAAAATAATAAATAAATGCCCGAATGTAATTCGGGTCAAAATTCCATGCCACGGCAAAAATGAATCGTTAAACTTAAGCGTGGCGGCAGGAATTTTATGTTATGAAATCAGCAAATTTCTTAATAAATAATCCAATTTAAAAGGGAAGTGTTTTATGGACGAAACCAGTTTATCTCAAATTTTAAAGGATTTTGATTCGCGCATAAAAAGCGCCGTTACGACGGCCGATCTGGACGCGGTCAAGGTCGATTTTATAGGCAAGAAAGGCGCCGTTACTTCACTATTTAAAGAAATGGGAAAAATCAACCCCGACGAAAGAAAAGCATACGGCGAAAAAATAAACAGCGTAAAGAAAATAGTTGAAGACGGCATCTGTCAATTCGAGAACTCTCTGAACGCGAAACTCATGAATGAAAAACTGAACGCGGCATATTGCGATGTTACGCTGCCGGGCAAATTTCATGAAAGCGGCCACATCCACCCTATCGCCAAAACAATGGACGATATAGTTAAAGTATTTGAAAGACTGGGTTTCTCCGTCAGCGAAGGCCCGGATATAGAAACAGATTACATAAACTTCGACGCGCTTAATATGTTCGACTGGCATCCGGCCCGCGACGCGCAGGACTCGTTTTACATTTCTGACAACACTGTTTTAAGGACGCATACTTCCGGCGTACAGGTAAGGACAATGTTAAACAACAAGCCGCCTATCAAAATAGTCGCGCCGGGAAGAGTTTATCGTTTCGACGAAGTCGACGCATCGCACTCTCCCGTTTTCCACCAAATCGAAGGATTGTTAGTCGATAAAGTAACGAATTTTGCGGCTTTCAAAGGCGTAATCACGTCGTTTTGCAAGGAATTTTTTGGCGCCGACAGAAAAGTAATATTCAGGTCGTCTTATTTTCCATTCACCGAACCGTCGGCCGAAGTTGACGTGGAATGTTTCGCATGCGGGGGCAAAGGCTGCGGCGTATGCAAAGGCAGCGGCTTTCTCGAAATTATGGGCGCCGGAATGGTCCACCCGAACGTATTGAAAAACGGCAACATCGACCCTGAAGTTTACCGCGGCTTCGCATTCGGAATGGGTGTCGAAAGAATTGCTATGCTCAAATACGGCATAACCGATATCAGGGATTTCTATGTAAACGACTTGAGGCTCTGCGAACAATTTTAATATAGTTCGGCATAAACTCCAGATTACCGTATTAGCAAGCATTTTATGGAAGCTGTTGATAATTTTTTATATCTCGAAAATTATTTTTTTATTTACGATATTTTTTTATTAAAGGGAGAAATTTATGAAGGTACTTCTAAGTTCATTAAATAAATTAATCGACTTAACCGGACTGACTGCGCGTGAAATCGCTGACAGCCTTACATTCGCCGGACTTAAAGTCGACGCCGTCGAAAACCTTGGCAAAGGTTATGAAAAAGTATATACCGGCAAGATCGAAAAAATCGAAAAACACCCGGACGCCGAAAAATTGACAGTCTGCACTGTCAACATAAAATCAAAAACGCTTTCGATCGTTTGCGGCGCCAAAAACATGATAGAAGGCGACATAGTTCCTGTCGCAACGGTAGGGGCCAATCTTCCGTGCGGCCTTGAAATAAAGGAAGCGAAACTCCGCGGAGTTCAGTCATGCGGAATGCTCTGCTCGCAAAAAGAACTCGGCCTGGCCAAAGAATCGTCAGGTCTTATGATACTTCCGAAAGAAACCCCTGTAGGCGAGGAATTCGCCGCGTTCATGGGGCTTAACGACTGGCTTTTCGATATCGACGTAACAGCGCAGCGCGGCGACTGCATGAGCGTTCTCGGCATAGCACGCGAACTTTCGGCCATATACGGACGCGCGCTGAAAATGCCTGAATATAAATTCAGCGAATGCGTATCGAAAAAGACAAAAGACAAAATAAAAATCAGCATAGCCGCCAAAGATCTTTGCCCGCGTTACTGCGCACGCGTAATCGAAAACGTGAAAATCGGCGCATCGCCTGAATGGCTTGTAAAAACGCTTGAAAATATTGGAATGCGTTCTGTTAATAATATCGTCGACGTAACGAATTTCATAACATATATGTACGGCCATCCGTCGCACGCATTCGACCTCAACAAACTTCCCGCTTCCGAAATTAACGTAAGACGCGCAGTTGAAAATGAAACCATAACTGCGATAGACAACAAATCATATCAATTGACAAATGAAATGCTTTTGATATGCTCGCAGGACAAGCCTCAGGCCATAGCCGGCGTAATGGGCGGAAAAAATTCAGAAGTCGATGAAAATACCACCGCTATATTACTTGAAGTGGCGACTTTTAACGCAATATCCGTCAGAAAAACCTCGAAAAAATTAAACCTGGTTTCGGAATCATCGCAAAGATTCACCCGCGGAATAAATATTCAAAATTCAGAATATGTTATCAACGCGCTGGCTTCCCTGATCCAGGCATTATCCCCGGGCGCAGTAGTATATTCTGAAATCCTGGATAACGGCGAAAAAACGCTGCCGCTTAATACGCTGAAAATGACAACCGAGGATTTAAGTCAGTTTGTCGGTCAAAAATTCGAAGAAAACGAAGTGCTCGACATATTCCAAAAATTAAACTTCAAAATAGAAAAACACGGTGCCGAGCTTCGCCTGACCGCGCCTCCGTACCGTCACGACATAAACTATGTCTGCGACCTTTATGAGGAATTTTTACGAATTTACGGTTACAATAAGGTTAACGATGTCGAAGTTTCATATCCATACTCAAAGCCGATCGAAAGCTCATATGACACAGTAAGAAAGCTCACCGAATTTTTTATTAATTCAGGATTTTGCCAGTGCATGAACTATTCGTTCCTCGGCAAAAACGACCTCGAAAAAATAAAATTCGCTGGCTGCGAAGAGTCTAATTTAGTCAAAATAAGAAATCCGCTTGGATCCGAGTATTCGATCATGCGCCCGTCAATGCTTTACGGCCTTTTAAACACAATGCTTTATAATAACAACCAGAAATATGAAAACATAAGATTATTCGAAATAGGCAAGACATATAAGCTGGCCAAAAACTACATAAGTGAAGAAGATTTCAAAACAAAGCATATTCCGGCCATTCCCGTTGACGGAAAACTCCATCCGATCGTGGAAACGCAGCTTGTAACAGGTTTAATGTACGGGCGCGCCGACGAAAACCAATGGAACGCCTCCAAAAAAGATTACGATTTTTACAGATTAAAAGGCGTTATTGAAAATCTAATTACCGCTTTCAAACTAAAAATCGATTTCAAGCCTGTTAACGATTATTCAAAAATATTACATCCTAAAAAATCAGCGGCAATATGCCTCAAATCAGGTGAAATTATAGGTTACGCCGGAGTGCTGCACCCCGAGATAGCCAAAAATTTCGATATCGATTATTCGCGCGAAGTCTTGATTTTCGAATTAAACACGGCGCCTTTCATTGAAAACCTCAGTAAGCCGTTCAGATTGAAGTATCCGTCAAAATTCCCGGCAAGCGTTTACGATCTTGCAGTGCTGATCTCAAAAGACAAAACTTATTCGGAAATCGAAAAACTCTGCTATAAAATCGGCGGTAAAAACCTCGTAAAAGTAACACCGTTCGATGAATATACCGGCGAAAAAGTCGCTTCCGACAAAAAGAGCGTGGCGTTTACTCTCACATTCCAGAGCAACGAAGGAACTCTTAATGACGCAGAAACCAAGAAAAGCTTCGAAGAAATAATTTCCGCTATCAAGGAAAAACTCGGCGGCGAACTTAGAGCTTAAATTTTAAATAATGGAAAGGCGAAGGAATAATTCTTTCCCTTTCCGCTAAAAAAATCAAACCTGCCGCAAAAACACAAAACACTTGACATCGGCCATCCCCAAAATTAAATTTTGCTTTTATGGATTGATTAACAAATTTAATTATACCTAAATTATAAGAAATAAAAGAAAATTAAGCCGTTTTAGATAATATTCTAAATTTTATTTCCAGTTTATCGATACGGTTTTATTACAAATATTAAATTTAAAAGGTGAATTTTTGCTTAAACCGGAATATATAGATTTTTCGCTGTTAGCTTATATGATTTTCTGCGTAATATGGGGATATTTCGCGGGAGGCGTGAACGAACTGTTCAGCCTTGCCGGGCTTATAATAATTCTGGCTATTTCCTTAAAAGTATACGGCAACGTAGCCGCGGTGCTTGTCAAACAGCTCGGGATATCAAATGTCGCGGCATATATCTGCGCATTCATAATGGTTTTCGCAGCAGTATACGCCGGACTTAAGATTTTAAAATGGCTTGTAAATAAGCAAATATCGGAATCGCCGGAACTTACGAGCGCAAACAAAACGGCCGGCATGGTCATAGGGTTTGTCAAAAGCGGTATTGTGTGCCTGGTTATAGGCGTTTCTCTGCTTTTGCTGCCGCTCGGGCCGCAGCCGAAAGCGGCGCTTGACGGCTCGTTTTTCGTAACGGTTTCGAAATTAGTCCAGCCTTTTATAATGGGACTTTTCGGAGACCGCGAACTGCTTGAAGCCGCCGATAAACTCGCACAAAATCCCGAAAAAAACTCGGCACTGATCGCCAATAACCCGCAGGTCCAAAATATCGTAAGCCACCCGAAAGTACAGGAAATAGCAAACGACCCTGAAATCAAAAAAGCCGTTTTAAACAAGGACTTCGTTTCGCTCATGTCGAACCAGAAGTTTTTATCATTGATGAACGACCCTGAAATTTTACAAATGGTTAAACAGGTAGATCTTGCGAAATTATTAAATGATACCGGCGCTGACAGCGCAAAATCAGGCGAGACGCATTTGCTCGATACCAGACAAATAGACGCAGTAAAAAAGAATTTCGAAAAAATTACGGGCAGCCGGAAAGTTCCGGCCGAAAAAACAAACGGGTACGGAACAATCGAACGCCTCCCTGACGAGGAAAAAAAATAATTGCCAAACCCGCTGTTATACTTTAAAATAATACCATTGGAATTTCTATAAATATCGTTACCGCAACAGACAAAATAAAAAATTTATAACACGCCCCAAACAGTAACCTAAAAATAGTAAACAATCAACTTAATGGAATTTTTTGATTGTTGGACAAACTCCATCACGAATTAAATTTCACTAAGTTAATAAAATAAAGGTGAAATATGGCCGGTAAAGCCGCATATTCAAAAAGAGCTCCTGAAAATGAATTTATATATCCCAAGGATTTTTCGAAAGCACTCACTAACCTTAGCTTAAAAACGAATATCCTTATCTACGGCGAAGAAGGCTTTTCAATCGAGGACTGCCTCGACCAGTCGCTTATAGTACTTAAAAAGATGGCGCAAAAAGAATATCCTTCAGTAACGGTCAAGCGGTTTCACTGCTCCGACGACAGCTTTAACGCCGATGATTTTTTTTCCGGCGAAAGCACGCTCGGCCTTTTCGCCGACGAAAGTTTCGAAATAATAGTACTGCGCGGCCTTGAAGACTTAACCGCCGACGATCCTGTTACCAAAAGATTCGTGAATTATATTTCAAACCTCGGTAAAACCGATGAAGCCTCTTCCAAGCTGACAATAATTCCATACGGCTCGAAAAAAATTTCCGCCGCGGTAACCAAAGTAATAAAGCATTTTCATATAATAAACTGCAAAAAACTATATGAAAACGATATCATGACTTTTACCACGGCTGTCGCCGGACGCACAGGCAAGAACTTCACCGATGACGCAATTTCAGAACTAGTTTCACGGTGCCGCGGCGATATGTACCAGATAAATTCCGAAATAAAAAGACTTTCGGTTTTATGCCATGAAGCAGCCGAGATAGAAACCTCGCACATCGAGGAAAACGTCGAATTTTTCTTCAATCCCGACTCTTTTCAGGTTATGAACGAACTTGATAACGCTATTTTTACACGAAATTTAAAATCGCTCGTATCGATCCTCGAAGAGCTCCTGGGCAAAGGCGTCCATTATATGCCGCTTGTAATGAGGCTTATGTCTATATTCAGAAATATGCTGTCAGCCGTATTTTTAAAAGAATCAAACGAAAAGCTCGGCAGCGGTGTCTTTAAAATAGCCGCCGAATTCGCCGAAGGCATGCGCCGCAAAACCGGCTACCAGCGCTTTGCCCACGCAAACGACTGCATAGCGAAATTAAAACACTACTGCGAGGTTTTCTCGACCAATTATCCGCTGTTCAGGCCGGATTCACGCTATGACCTGCTTTACGCCGTCACACAGAACACTTTAAACGCTATTTATTATTCTAAAAACTATAAAGAAGACGAATTATTCGAGCTTCTTAACAGGCTTTACAGCGTCGATGTCCGCGTAAAACGCGGCATTTTAAGGGTCGACCAGAGGCCTGAAATAGTGAAGGAAGAACTTTTCAGAATCTTCATCTCCATATTCACCAGAAAATAACCGGACATTTATTATTTCTATCGGCAATCACTGCAAATCGCTGCTCGCATCAAAAAATAATCGCGGGCATTGATTAATGATGATGCTTGCAATTTTTGTTCGGGGAACACAAAGGAGCAATGCCCCTTTGATTTCCCCAGAACCCTCTTTTTAATCCCGGCTATATCTACAGTTGCTTTTGCGATATTGTCGTTTGATTTTGCTGTTTTGTGTTTTTTAGTTTCATCGCCCGCTGCGCGTTCGATGAAACACGGCAATCGACCGCACAAATTTATAATATAATTATATAATATCATTTGCGGCCGACAATTAATTAGTAAAAAATTAAAATAAATTTTAAAAACTATTGCTTTTTAAAATAGCCTATGATATAATAACCACGCTTTTGCCCGTAACTAAAAAATCGTCATACGATCCGTACGGACAGCCTTAACAATTCAACAGTCAATCTACGTTTGGAGGAAATACCAATGGCTAAGCCAATGGTTTTTTTATTTTTCGTCACATCCACTTTAATTTTTTTGGCAAGCTCGTTTATTCCGATATTATTGAAAAAACAAAAAGATTTATCAATCCGCACAGCGACTTTTTTTAATATAGCAGGCGGCCTTACCGGATTGCTGTTCTCACTCGCAGTGCTCGCGTTCGGCATGGACATATCCTATCAGGCCAATTACGACATACTGACATTTATATCAACGCAAAACAGCGAATTGATACGCATATCATCAGTTTCAGCCTTTTTCCTGTCGATCATATATTTTATCTCGATCATATGCTCGCTTTATTCCGCAAGTTACATAAGGGAATATAAAGACAGCGAAATCACCTCGATACTTTTCTTCTTCCCTATTTTTATAATCGCCATGGCAATGGTCATAGTTTCAAACCACGCCGTGGTGTTTTTAATATTCTGGGAATTAATGTCGCTTGTTTCCTACTTTCTGGTAATGACCGAGCATGAAAATCCCAAAACACGTACCGCAGGCTTTACTTATCTTATAATGACACACTTCGGCACCGCATTTTTATTGACATTTTTCGGTATCATGTACTCTTATTCCGGAAGTTTCGATTTCAAAGATTACATAATAGCGTCGACGTTTTCAGATACGCTTAAAACATCTCTTTTCATAATGCTTTTAATAGGATTCGGCACCAAAGCGGGTATCGTGCCGCTCCATATATGGCTCCCGCTGGCGCATCCCCAGGCGCCCGCGCATATTTCCGCGCTTATGTCCGGCGTAATGGTCAAAGTCGCTATCTATGGATTCTTAAGATTCAACTTCGAGTTTCTCGGAACGCTTAATATCTGGTGCGGAATTTCGCTTTTAGTAATAGCTTCCATAACCACGCTTCTTGGAATAATGTATTCCGTAGTTGAAACAAACCTGAAAAAATCTCTGGCATACTCGACAATTGAAAACGTAGGCATAATTTTTACCGGCATATCCTGCGCCATAATACTTAGAACGCTCGGTAAAATAGAATTTTCCGCATTCGCGATAACGGCGCTTTTTTACCATATCATAGCGCACGCCCTTTTTAAATCGCTTTTATTTTTGAATTCGGGCGCCGTAATCTACGCCACTCACGAAACCGACATGGATAAAATGGGCGGCCTTATAAATAAGATGCCTTATACTTCATTTTATTTTCTAATGGGCGCCATGAGCATGGCGTCGCTTCCGCCGATGGCCGGATTTATATCGGAATGGCTGACATTCCAGTCTATACTTTTAACATTAAAAAGCCAGCTTACTATAATTAAGATATGCGTGCCGCTCGCCGGCGCGATGCTGGCCCTGGCCTCGTCGCTGGCCTGCTTCGGCGCGGTGCGCGGAATGTTTTCGATATTCCTGGCTAAAAACCGCGAAAAACATAAATATCAGCATACGCCTGAAGAAGTACCGTATTTAATGAAAATTTCCATGCTCATACTTACGATATTTTGTTTCGTATTCGGCATTTTCTCGCCGCTTCTGATTCCGAATTTAAAATACGCTGTCACAGCGTTGAGCGGCTGTAAAATCGCGGGCAGCGACTTTTTTACGTACAATTCGTCTTACCTGGTGCCTATGCACAGGGAATTCGCATCGATATCGCCGATATTCGTATTCTGCGTCTTAATTGCGATGACGCTCGGCCTCAAATTCATATTCTCATTCATGTATTCAAAGATGAAAATAAGGGTTTACGAAACATGGAGCTGCGGAGCCGACATTGACTCGACCATGGAATACACGCCTGAATCTTATTCCCAGCCGCTCATGGTCGTTTTCAAAAAAATATACAGGCCGCGTACCGAAATCGAAGTAAAACACAACCAGGACCGCTACATCACCAAAAAAGTCACATACACGCAGACTGCCGTGCCGTTTTTTGAGTATTATTTTTATAAGCCGCTCACGCGTTTTGTGCTGATACTTTCTAATTACATGAAAAAAATGCAAGTAGGTTATGTACACGTTTACCTTTTATATATTTTCATAACACTGCTGACGCTTTTATTCGTGGCACGGCATTAATACCGCGCTTAAAAATTACGCAGCGCACGATTTATAGATTATAAAAAAAAGAATTTTAATTCATCATTATATGGAGCGTTTCAATCATGCAATCTGAACAATTACCATCATTAACGTATTATACAGCAAAGATAATAATCCCGCTCGTACAGACTATGATATTAATAATAATCTCGCCGCTTCTGGCCGGGATAATAAAAAAAGTAAAGGCCGCCTTTCAATTCAGGCGCGGCCCTTCAATATTTCAGCCTTACTACGACCTTTCGAAATATTTCAAAAAAGAAGTCATATTATCCGACGTAGCGTCATGGATATTTACTTCGACTCCCTATGTAGTTCTGGCCTCGGTAATAACTACGGCACTTTTAATGCCATCGATATCATACAGCTACGCGTTTTCAGGCTTCGGAGACATTATCGTCATAATATACCTCATGGCGCTTGCGAGATTTTTTATGGCGCTCGCCGCTCTCGATACAGCTTCAGCATTCGGCGGCATGGCGTCGTCAAGAGAAATGATGATTTCCTCGATCGCCGAACCGGCCATGATATTATGCTTTATATCAATCGCAATAAGCCATAATTCGACGAATCTTTCAAATATAATGTCGGCAATAGCGCAAGGCGAAAATTTCTTTTTCACGACGACAAACCTTTTTATCCTTTTCGGCCTGTTTTTAATCGTAATAGCCGAAACCGGCCGCATCCCGTTCGATAATCCAGCCACTCACCTCGAACTTACAATGGTGCATGAAGGCATGATACTTGAATACTCAGGCCGCTACCTTGCGATGATGACGCTGGCTTCTTATATAAAACAGGCAGTGCTGTTCACACTGATCGTGAATATTTTCTTCCCCTACGGCATGATGATGACGACAACAATAAGCGCGTTCATACTCAGCACTTTTTATTTCATAGTCAAGTTATCCGTATTCTCGATATTTGTAGGAATATTCGAGTCTTCGCTCGCTAAATCACGATTGTTCCAGATACCCGATCTTGCCGGCATATCTTTCGTTCTGGCGCTGACAAGCATCATAATTAACGTAATAAAATAAACCTGCAAAATAAAAAATAGATATATTTTCAATCTTCGAAATATGAAAAAATGAAGGAGAATAAAATTGGAAACGCACATATATGATTCACTTGTCGCTAATGTAAGGTTTTTTGACATGATGCTTTTATTGACCGCGATATTATCGCTTGTTTTTCGCCGGATACGCTCGCAGATAACGTCTTATTCATTTCAGTCGTTCGCGCTTTCATGTATATGTTTTTTAATCGCATACGCCAAAAATTCATATCACATATATATAGCAGGCGCGCTCACGTTCGCGATCAAATGCGTTATAATTCCGATATTTTTGAAAAACGTATCAAACAAAACAAAAATCTGCAAGGACACCGAAAAATTCTTTACCGTGCCGACAGCGCTTATAATCGCAGGAATATTGATCATATTTTCGCACGAATTAATGCTTCCGGTTTCAAGCCATCTCGAGGTTCTTACCAAAGGCACGTTAAATACGTCGGTATCGTTAATATTAATAGGCATATTGTTGATGATAAACCGCACCTACGCCCTGACTCAGGTCCTCGGAATACTGATGATAGAAAACGGGTTATTCTTAGCCGGCATATCGACTACCTACGGAATGCCGCTTATAGTTGAGCTGAGCGCGTTTTTCGATATAATCGTCGGCGTAATCGTAATGGGTATACTGACCAATAAAATTAACGAATCTTTCGAAACGCTCGATACTAATAAACTTAACCTTTTGAAACATTAAACAAATATTATTTTCGTGACAAATGATTTTAATTTATTTATATGATTGGAATGGTGCATAATGCAAAGTTTTTTTAATTCCATGTCGTTTTTCCCGGTAACTTTAATAACCCTGCCGATAATTACTGCTGTAATAATCAAATTTTTTAAAAATACCTCGGCAATAAGGCTGATTTCCTTCGTATCATCGTCAATTTCATTTTTAATTTCATGCGTATTGCTGAACGTGATAACGAGCGAGTCTTCATTTTTGCCTATATTTACAGCCCTTAAAAGCAACCTTTTCTACATAGATTCACTTTCGGCTTTTATGGCTTTTTTGATAAATTTCATAGCGCTGATAATCACGATTTATTCCGGCGAATTCCTTATAAACGAAACTAATGCGGGGCTTTTAAGTCCGCGCAAGACGCCGAATTATTATTTCAGCATATATCTTTTTATAGCGTCAATGATGCTTGTAATATTTTTCAATAATCTCGGCCTTATATGGGCCAGCGTCGAACTTACGACATTGACTTCTGCATTTCTGGTCGGCTTTTATAAGTCAAGGGAATCCACTGAAGCCGCCTGGAAATATCTTATCATATGCACGGTAGCCATCGCGCTTTCATTGTTCGGAGTAATTTTACTTAATTATTCTACTTTAGCCGCCAATAATACTTTGTGCAGCGTGGATTACTCGTTTTTATCCTTAAATGCGGCTTATCTCAATAAAAACCTTTTAAAACTGGCATTCGTGTTCGTACTCGTAGGCTACGGCACTAAAGCCGGGCTCGCTCCGATGCATACATGGCTTCCTGACGCGCATTCTCAGGCACCGTCGCCTGTCGCCGGTCTTGAATCGGCAGTTTTATTGTCATGCTCGACATACGCTCTCATAAGATTTCAAACTATTATAAATCTTGCGATCGGCTCAGAATTTACGTCCAACCTTTTAATATTTTTCGGAATATTTTCATTGATAGTATCGTTTCCGTTTATAGTCCTTCAAAACGATCTTAAAAGGCTGCTGGCTTATTCTTCTATAGAGCACACCGGAATCATATACTTAGGGTTGGGATTCGGCGGCTTTACAGGAATCCTCGGAGCTTTTTATCATATATTCAATCACGCGATACTAAAAAGCATGATGTTTTTGACTGCCGGTTCGGTCATCCAGCATTATTCAACAAAAGATATTTTTAAAATAAAAGGGATATTCGAAAAAAATAAATTCCTCGGCGCCGTGTTTTTTTTGGGCGGCCTCGGCATTTGCGGAATGCCTCCATTCGGTATATTCTTTTCAGAGTTCATGATTTTAATAGCAGGACTTAAAGTCAAAAGTTATATCACCGTAGGTTTATACCTTATGTGCCTGACATTTATTTTCATAGGTTTTTTACACCATTTGAGCAGGACGGTATTCAGCCATTGTCCGGAACACGACAATTTAAAATATGAAACTCCCCCTGTCAGTTCCATTTCAGATAATTTACATAACGGCCAATCAACCGTGATTTTCGGGGTAACATCTAAAACGGCAATTATAATATTATTCTTAATATCAATAATAAGCGGATTTTATATGCCCGAATCGCTGGCCGCGGCAATCTCTAAAGCTGCATCTATTATAACGAAGTAAAAAAAGCAAATAATTCATAAAAAATTAATCGATCGGGTGAATTTAATGAAAAAAAGCGAACTTATAAACTTATTCAGCAGCCATATAATTAAAATCGATAATTATTATAACGACGAAACTTATATTGAAGTTTCCAGGGATATGCTGCCTGAAATAGTAGCGGAACTTATGGTAATTTCACAGGGTACGCTGATGTCTATAATCTGTATCGACGAGCGCGAACTCAGCGAAAGCAAATGCTTTAAAATACATTACGCTTTCAAAGTGCCGTTCGAAAATACAAAAGACAAAAATCCAGCCAAATCAAGCATAATGGCATCAGACGAGTTAAAGGAAATTTTGGTGCTTACCATAAAAGTGTTCGAAGCCGAGCCTGAGTTTCACTCAATTACCAATATCTGCCTCGCCGCCAACTGGTATGAGCGCGAAATAGCTGATATGTTCGGCCTTAAACCCATACATCATCTTGATATGAAAAGGCTCTGCCACCACGAAAAATTTCCGCAAAATATATACCCGCTGAGAAAGGATTTTGCCGGCGAAACAGCTATTATTCCAATGGAAAATAATTCAATCGCAAGCAAAGTCGAAGGCCACGGCATTTACGAGCTTCCGGTCGGCCCGATCCACGCCGGAATTATAGAACCCGGCCACTTCAGGTTTTCATGCCTCGGCGAACATATAATAAATCTTGACGCCAAACTTTTTTTCACGCACCGCGGCCTCGAAAAAATGGCGGAAGGAATGGATCATTTCAAGGCTAATTTTATAGCCGAAAGGGTTTGCGGCGTATGTTCGTTATCGCATTCAGTGGCGTATTCTAACGCGGTTGAAAAGATATGCGGCACTGAGGTTCCCAAACGCGCGAAATATTTAAGAACAATATTATTGGAGCTCGAAAGAATATCAGGCCATCTTACTGATATAATGGGAATAGCTCTGGATGTGGCTTATTACAGCGCATCGACTTTCGCGTCGATACTTCGCGAAAATATTCTCGAAACAGCTTATGAAATCCTGAGATCGCGGTATTTTCACAGCATAAATATGCCCGGCGGCCTCAGGCGCGATATAACCGGCGACAGCCTGAAAAAAATCGAGGCCCTGGCCGAAAGGCTTCCCGGAGAAATCGACAGGTTGTCGCACCTCTTGCTCAGCTCTACATCGTTTCTCGAAAGAGTCGAAACGACAGGATATCTGTTTACGAATACTGCGCTCGAGCTTGGAATCGTAGGCGTCGGCGCAAGAGCGTCCAAAATAAAATGCGACGCACGCAAGGCGTTCGGTTATGAAGCTTATAATGAATGTGAGTTCAACGAAATTACAGGTCAGGCCGGGGACGTTTACTCGCGTATGATGGTAAGGCTCGGCGAACTCCAGGAATCGGCAAAAATAATAAAGCAGCTGCTTTCAAAACTGCCGCAGGGAAAAATAAGCGAACCGATAGGCACTATTCCGCCGTTCAAGCCGGCGTTCGGAATTACCGAAGCGCCCAAAGGCGAGCACTCGCATTTCGTGGTGTTCGATAACAACGCAAAAATATACAGATTAAAAATAAGGTCGGCCTCGTTCGCAAACTGGCTGGCGCTCACGTTTGCCGTAAAAGGCAATATCGTGCCCGATTTTCCGGTAATAAACAAAAGCTTTAATTTGTGCTATTCGGCATGCGACCGTTAATCAGCACTAAATATTAAGTCTCGGCCGGTATTATGCAGCCGTTATCTTACGGCAATTCATAAAACGAATAAGAATTTTTTATAAGCTAAAACCCAAAGGAAGGCGTAATTATGTTTCCTATATTAAAATCGCTTTTAAGCAAAGGCATTGTAACAGAAAACAAAAGCCAAAAAGATGAATCTTTTTTATTGGATAATTTTCAAAATTTCATAAAAATAAATGAAAAGCTTTGCCAGACCTGCTTAAAACCTGTCTGTGCCGAAGCCTGCCCTACAGGCGCACTGCAATGCGGCGAAAATAAAAAAATCGAAGCGTCATATTTAAGATGTATTGAATGCTATAACTGCAGCGACAAATGCCCTCATAAAGCGATTTCATTCGCTGAGTATGGCGCCGGCTCCTCGGTAATCAATATGCTGCAGGAAAAATTAGAAACCGATATCAGAAAAAATTTCGGCGGCTCATTCCATATAAGGCAGCTTGACGGCGGCTCGTGCAACGGCTGCGACCATGAAATGGTTTCGGCCTGCAATCCTTATTTTGATATAAGCCGCTTCGGAATAGATTTTGTGGCTTCGCCCCGGCATGCGGACTGCCTGTTGATTACCGGCCCGGTAACGTGGAATTTGAAAGAAGCTGTCCTGCGCACCATAGAAGCCACGCCGCAGCCGCGTGTAATAGCCGCCATGGGAGTATGCGCCATCTCCGGCGCGCCGTTTTCCAAAAACTACTCTAATTTCGGAGGAGTCGACAAAGTAGTTCCTGTAGATATCTATATCCCGGGCTGCCCGCCGCATCCATACGCATTACTTTCAGGGCTTCTGAATATAATGAAAAAGGCGGCAGCTAGAAAATAATTAAAAAATATCTATATATAAGCATTTTTGAGGCGTAAAATTTAATTAGTATAATAAAAGCTGAACTTTTTAAATGGCTTACTTGCAAAAATATCTTTAGTATGTTAAAATATATCTAATTCATCACGTGTGTGTAGTATAAAAAAATTATTATTAAAAACACGGGGGGATCGTATGAAAGACGATTTAACGATAGGTATGATAGGCAGGGGCGGCGACGGGGTAGTCGCTGCCGGTGAAATTTTAGCGGCAACAGCTTCAATGCTGGGACTTTACTCGGCAATGATAAAAAGCTACGGCGCGCAGATCAGAGGCGGCGAATCATTATCCAAAACCCGTATCGCCAACAAAAAAATTTATACCACGGGCGATAAAGTCGATGTGTTAATCGCTTTTAACTGGAATGACTATATCGCATTCAAATCTGAAATAGACGTCCATGAAAACACTATAATTATTTATCCTGAAAGCGACACTACAAAAATAGAAGATATACCGGTTCCGGCTGAATGTAAAAAGTATGTTTATAAAACTCCGTTTAAAGAGATCGCTATGGAAACCGCCGGCACGGAACTTGCCAAAAACATTGTAATTGTAGGATTATTATCTAATCTTTCAGGCCTTCCTACCGAAAACATAGAAAAATCCCTTACGAATAAATTCAAGAAAAAATCAAAAGAAGTTTTAGAAGGCAATTTAAAAGCATTAAAAGCAGGTTTTGAATTTGCCGAAAAAAACATGAAAAAAAACATGCCTTTCAAAGGCTTAAAATACAGCCAGTCTGAACCAAAGCTCATGATGACCGGCAATGAAATAACGGCCGTAGCATCATTATATTCCGGCTGCCGCTTTTATTCCGGCTATCCTATAACTCCGTCGTCGGAAGTAATGGAAATACTCGGCAAAGAGTATCCAAAAATGAACGGCAAAATGATCCAGACTGAAGACGAAATATCAGCTCTCGGCATGGCAATAGGCGCATCGTTCGGCGGCCACAAATCGTTCACCGCGACATCAGGCCCGGGAGTATCGCTTATGTCAGAAATGATAGGACTCGCTTCAATCGCGGAACTTCCGACAGTCATATTAAACGTTATGCGCGGCGGCCCTTCGACCGGCATTCCGACCAAAACCGAACAGGGCGACTTAATGCAGGCAATATCAGGCACCCACGGCGACGCGCCGAAAGTCGTAATAGCGCCGACCAGCGTTACAGACTGTTTCGACACCACAATGAAAGCTTTCTATATGGCTGAAAAATATCAAACTCCTGTAATAATATTATCCGATCAATATATCGGCCAGTGCAAAGTATCGATCGACCGCGATGAATTCACCGAAAAGCACTGTTTCATAAAAACATATGAAAGACCGATACCGACCGAGGAAGAATTAAAAGATTATAAACGTTACAGGCTTTCAGAAAATCCCGTCGTGCCTATGTCATATCCCGGAGTAAAAAAAGGCATGTACGCCGCAGCCGGAATAGAGCATAACGAGCAAGGCTATCCTTCGTCAGTTCCGGAAATGCATGAAAAAATGAATGAAAAAAGGTATAAAAAATTAGAACTCCTCATTGAAGAATTCAAAGGCAACCTCGTCGAGATAATCGGGCCTGCCGATGCGACAAACGGCATTATATGCTGGGGATCGACAAAAGGCGTGGTAATGGAAGTTCTCGAAGAGCTCAACAAAAACGGCATGAAAGTTAAAGCCTTGATTCCAAAGGTACTTTATCCTGTACCCGAAGCGGATATCAAAAGTTTCATTTCATCATTGAAAAAAATACTCGTCATTGAAATGAGTTACTCGAAACAATTCTATCACTACCTTAAAGCTAACGCCGACCTTCCTAAAGAGGCTAAATTATACAAACACTCAGGCGGCGCGCCGTTCAGCGTAAAAGAAATCCGCAATGCCATAAAGGAGGCGTTTTAAATGACAACCGCTAATTCACTTGAAAAAAATAATTCACAGGAATTAAAAAAATATACTATAAACGATTATAAAACCCCATTGAAACCGATATGGTGCGCAGGCTGCGGCGATTACGGCGTAGTCAATTCAGTTTACCGCGCGTTAAACGAACTCCAGCTAGCCCCTGAAAATGTCGCTTTGATCTCAGGCATCGGCTGCTCATCGAGAATTCCAGGCTATGTTTCAACTTACGGGTTCAACACTCTTCACGGCCGCGCAATCCCGATAGCTTCCGGACTCAAGATATCATCGCCAGAAACCACTGTAATAGTAGCAGGCGGCGACGGAGACGGCTTCGCCATAGGCGGCGGGCATATGCCTCATGTAGCGCGCAGAAATATCGATATGACCTATATCGTAATGGATAACCAGATTTACGGACTCACCAAAGGCCAGCTCTCGCCTACATCGGAACTTGGCTTAAAAACGACGACATCCATGCAGGGTTCGGTCGATACGCCTATCAACATAGTAAGCCTGGCGCTTTCGTATAACGTTTCATTTATCGCTCAGGGATTCGCCGGCGATATGAACACCCTCGCTTCTCTTATCAAGCAGGGTATCGAACATAAAGGCTTCTCGCTTATCCACGTAATCTCTCCGTGCGTAACATACCGCGGAATGGATTATTTCAAAAAAGCGAAAGAAAATTGCGTACAAATCCAGGCAAGCCACGATCCTACAAATAAAGTCGAAGCTTTTAAAATGGCCGAAGCCGTCGATAAGCACTATATAGGCGTAATTTACCGCGAAGAAAGGCCTACGTTCAACGAAAAATTGGGAGAAATCTCAAAACCTTTCGCTAACGATAAGCCGCTAACGCCAGATACAGTATTGAGCCAATATATCGCAAAATAATGATACAAAAAATCTTATAAGCTATAAAACGCAAAAATGGGCTGTCCGGAAAGGCAACTTTCGAAACGGCCCATTTTTTTTATGTAAAATCACATCAAGTCGATGTCATTATAATCAGGCGAAAATTATCGCCAGTATATAATATATTCTTTTTTATAATATATTACTTTATGATGATATTTTCAAGACTGCAATTTTTTATATATGCTGGCGATTGCGTGCATTACAATAATGCCGCATGATGTTGAAAGGTTAAGCGATCTGACTTTCGAATTGAGCGGAATTCTGATCGTATGTTCATAATTTGCGGAAATTATGTCATCTGAAATACCGCGGCTTTCAGGGCCGAATATTATAAAATCGCCGGGTTTATAATCATATTCAAAATACAGATTTTTTCCGCAGGTCGTCGTATAGATATAATTATGAAAGCCGCGGCCTGAATTAACACATGAATTATTATTCATATCTTTATCAGCACTGCCGTTGTCTTCTAATATTTGAGTTATTTTTGTCTTTTCGTAAAAATCGTCAATATCTTTATAATACGAAATATCTACCTTGTCCCAATAATCGACAGCCGCGCGTTTAAAATGCGCTCCGGTCGTTTCGAAGCCCATCTTCCCGATAATATGGAGCCTGCAGCCCGTCGCATGGCAAAGACGCGAGATATTTCCGGCATTAGGCGCTATTTCAGGCTCGATCAGCACGACATTCAACCCGGCACATAAAATAGCGTCATCATTAAATTGCGATTTTGTTATATCGTTATTACAATACCAGTTCATAAGCGGAATATTATCATAATTTCAGGCGAAAATCAATTTATAAATTACGATAAAAAAATAAAATCAATCAACTATATCATAAAATAAAAAGATGATAATAAAATTAAAATAAATACACGGCGAAACTAAAACAGAGTTTAACGAACGGAAGGCTTATAATAAATTGACAATTGACAATATTTTTGATAGAATTAATTAAAATTTTAATCTCAAAATATTATGATAAGAAAATTTTTTAAGCGCACAAACGAATATTTGAACCCAACTGCAGTGATGCCGCCATTAAAAAGCGTTTCAGCCAGTAAAGGCAACGCTCTTTTAATGTTCATTCCGCTTGTTTTCTTTCTGCTTGTTTTCGGATACGCGCTGATATCCAGAACATCTGCCGACCATACACAATCGTTCCGCCTGCACAGGCAAAATGTCGCTATGTATCTTGCGGAAGGCTCGTTAAAAGCCTCGATGGAATATATTAACCGCAACTTAAACGGCAGCCTGAAGAAAAAATTTATCGATTCGAGTTCATCGACGGTTTTTTACCTCGATAAGGAATTTCCCGATTTAAAGAAAAATATAGACTCGCTTATTTCGGAAATGCCGGGAGCGCAGCTTGTAAGGCTGACCGCGGCCGTCAGCGACGCAAAAAAATTTTCAGGCGCCGCCAGCGAAAAAAACTCCAAAGAAAAACAATTTACTCTGGTATTCACGTGTGAAGTTTCCTATCTGGACATAAACGAAAAGTTAACTATAACGCGCGACATAAAGATAGTCAGTATCGAACCTCCGGCCAGAGACTTCACTTTATACACTAACGCCGCTCCGGCTGACCCTTATGAGATAAATAAAGGGGCTTATCTTTTCTGCTTCAACCGCGATGAGAATAACGGAAAAATCGGCAGCGTAAGGCTTAAGGGAAAAAATATAATAAACCTAGGCATATACGACGGCCTGAATTTAGATATAATCAATCTCACGAATTTAATGCCGGTATTAATTCCGAGCCGCCTCGGCGGGCTCCTTATTTCAGCCCTCACTCTGGGAGTGCCTTTTCCCGGCGGCGGAGAAATTGATACATTGATTACCGGCTTAAATCTTCCTTTAAAAACAATATCTTTCGCTTTAAAACTCCCCGATCCGCACGCCGCGGCACCGCAGGCCCCTGAAAAAGACAGTAAATACAAACGAGCGCGCGTGTCGCTTGTCGGAATGTACGTAAAAACAACCTCCGGAGAAAATAAAAATATTCATTTCCCTGCTGAAATTTACGGTGACGTATATAAGCGTTACGGCTACTGCACAATAGAAAAGAAGCTCGATCCGATAACGTCGACAAGCGGAATACCGATGTATAAGTTCGTATTGGGGCCGTTAACCGAAGTAATCGGCCCGTACCGCTACGGCGATAAAGATTCACCTTCGTCATTGGTAATAACCCACGATTCCATGACATTAGGAAGCGAAGTCCAGGATTCGAAATATTATAAGCAGCGGGCATTTTTATTTAAAGACAACATTAACACAAAAACTTTAAAACCTCTTGAATACGGCGACGCTATTTATGCAAACGGGATTATATTCACCCATCATGCCGAAATCGGCTCTGACAGCCAGCCGTTCGTATATAACGGAAAAATGATGATCGTTTCCGATAATGAAATGAACATAAAACATAACGTTGAAATAAAAAAAGAAGGAATTTCACCGGTGCCCGGCCAGGAATTGAAAAGCATAACATCAAACCTCAGCCTGGTACTTAATCCCGATAAAATCGGTACGGCCTTTAATAACCCGCTCGGCTTCTCCCGCCAAAAGGGAAGCAATACATCTCTTAACGTGGAAGCCAATATTTTTTCATATAACAGCATACGCGAACCGAAGCAGGACGGCATAACTAACGAATCCACAAATACCACGCAATATAATCCACATGATCCTAAAGTCTGCCGCAATTTAAAAATTTTGGGCAACCTGGCGGTTGAAAAATTAAACATAACCAATTTTTTCGCTTATGTCAGGATTTTTTACCGCGACAGACTGAAAACTAAAGACGAACTGGAGCATTATGTAATAAATATGAGTCCAATATATTCCGCCTGGTTCGAGGACGGAGGGCGCGGAAAATAATGAACATAAAATCATCAATGAATTATAATTCATCAGCGCCGCCGCGCTGTCAGTCGCTGAAAAAGAACTGCCCTGAACTTGCATACCGGCGTATTTATTTTGAAAATCGCGGCAGTTCGCTGACGCTTACCCTGGTTTTTTTTGTAATATTAAGTTTTTTAATCATACCCATAGTCAATATTTTTTCATATTCGAGCTATACTACGGTAAAGACAAAAAACTCCATGATAGCTATGAATCTGGCAGTTCAAACAATCGAAGAAATAAAAGCGATGAAATTTGCCGACGTGGGCTCGATGTCGCCGAATGACTGGAAATCTTTCGACGGCGATTGGATCGCAGAAGACGGAGATAATATTAGTTATCCTGAATATTATAAAATGTTTCAAAAACAGGTTTTAGTTACCAAAGGCGAGGAGCTGACGCCGAAAAATCCTAACTTAAAAAAAGTCATCGTAAATATAAAATGGGACGAGCTGACGGATGAACGCAAAGCATTGTCACACGCTTCGATAAAGCTTGTCACATATATTTCAAAGGAAAATCAAAATGACTGATAATTCGAGCAGCCGCAGTCCGATAATAAAAAAATATTTGAGTCATGACCTCTACAAAGGTTTCACGATAATTGAAATATTCTTTTCAGTCATCGCAATTGTTCTTATAATGGGAATAATGATGCAGCTGTTCGGCAATTATAGCGGCAAAGGGCGCGTCATCGAAGAAAAAGTCGAATTGCAAAAAGACGCCCGCGTAGCCCTTCAGAGAATTACCAAAGACATACGCAGAGCGCACAGCATCGAATATAAATCTTCAAAGCTGTCGCTTCAGTGCTTTCGGGGAAAACCAACAATAGGAGCCGCTTCCGGCGCCAATACAGAAAAAGTTGAATATTATCTCGACGGCGGCAAATTAATTTACGAAAGCGTAACCGCAAACAAAAAAGAACAAATCGCAGATAATGTCAAAGATTTTAAAATTTTTGAAAAAAAAGACTACATAGGCGTGAAAATCGAGGCCGAAGTCGAAATTTACGTCGAAAAGCAAAAATATGACAAAGCGTCGACATTCCTTTTAAGCAAGGTTTATCCTTATTACAGGATGCAATCGCAGAGGTATAAGGGTTATTTTTCAGCGGTCGACGAAGACAAAGAATATTAAAATCAAGCTGTTTTCTTAGAAAAGCAGATATAAAAATAAAAAGCGAAGAACTTAATTTTATAAATTAGTAACGAATAAGCGATGAAAAAAAATTATATTTACAACAATTTAATAATCATGTCGTTAGCGGCAGCTTTAATATCGTCGCCCGGCTGTTCATGCCAGAAAACCGAAATTAAACCTGTAGACAGCGGCTATTATTCCGATACGATCCAAAATTATCAGAAAGCCTCAAAAGATTCGTTCAAGAACGCTTTTGAAATTTACACGATTGAACAAAAAATAATAGAAAAAATAAATCAAGCCAAAAGCGATGAAAAAACAGATAAAACTACCGGCCAGGATAAAACCGCAGGCAACCCGCTTCAGAAAAATGTGACAAACGCTGCACCTCAAACAATCCAGACTGCCGCGGTTAACCCAAATAATAACACGGCGCCGAACGGAGGCATTAAACTTTCCGACGATTTGGATAATTCGTCAGGAGTGTTTGCGGCTCTGAAACCATTGGTAAAAGAAAATAAGATAAGCGAAATAATAGCGGTTCTGAATAAAATCGAATCGGAAAATAAAAAAAATCCGGAAATAATCAAAGAATGTTACCGTAAGCTCGCATTATGTTATTATGTGAGCCAGGATATGAAAAAATATGAATACTACAACACATTGTACTATAATTTAGTCGAAAAAGAGCAGGAAGATTTCGAAAAATTAATGTTGAATTAAGTTAATCCCAGCGCAATATAACCTGAAATCCCGCCTAAAATCGCGCCGCATACAATATCCGAAAAATAATGAAGCCTTAAATACACCCGCGCAATAGTTATCGCCGAAGCGAAAGCAGCAAGCGCCAATGCCGGGACGATTCCGAACATATTATAAAATATTACCGGAAATATAAAATTACGCATGGCATGTCCCGATGGAAACGAATATACCTCAAGTTTCGGAATCAGGACATACTCAGGCGGCACATCGCCTATAGGCCTCGGCCTTTTAAAAGTTATCCTCATTAAATATAAAAGCGCCGCGCCGATTACAGTAGCGATAAACACTTTTACCGCCAGCATTTTTACGGTATCGTTGCCGGAAATATATAAAAACGCAAAAAGCGGTGCGTGATATTTAGCATCCCCGAAATGCGTTATGAATGAAGAAACCTTATTCAGCCGCGGGCTTTTAATGCGTTCCATCAGGCAATTAGTAACATAATCGTCAAAATTTGTTATAGCTTGCATATTATTACAAAGTTCCCCTGTCTATTATTTTTTACTTATATTTTTTTACGCCGCCGGAATGAAATTTTCTAATTAAATAAATTTATTTTAAGCCGTAATATTTTTATAATCGTTATTTTTTTGTTTTATAAAGATAAAACCATATAGCTGCGCTTATACCGCCGAAAATAAATATGTGCATATAGGCGCCTGTAAACGCAGCAGCCAAAAAGCCGGCAGCGATACCGAACGGATAGAAGCTGTTTAAAACGCCGTCTTTATAATCCGGCTTGTCAAGCACTTCAGCCTTGTGGTAAGGATAAAATTTAGGTATAAACCTTGGTACGCGGTCATAATAGTCCTTATAATCATCGCCAAGATATTTTAAAAGATTGTACTCTTCATAAAGGCAAAACAGGAATGAGCTTATGACCTTTCCGAAAAACAGGACGGCCAGCGAATAAACATTGCCGGCAAAGGCAACGGCTGTCATTGCTATAATATCAGAAAGATAAATGGGGTTTCTGACGTACGCATACGGCCCGGCGGCTATAACCTTTTTAGTCTGGACCTCTTTTTTCATCATCACAAAAGAACTGATATGCGCGCACGCCGAAGAACGCAAAATACCCGCCGCGATATTGACAAAAGCTATCATTAAAAATAATATTTTCATGCCGGTTTCGGGCGATGTCCCCATAAATTCAGCCGCTTTTCTATAAAGCAGCGCGCTGTCAGGCATCATTAAGGTACAAAGCGCCAGGAAAAAAATAAAATAAGAAATCTCAACACGGTATTCAAAATTAAACCTCAGGAGTTTATCCATAACAAAACCTCCTTTAATGTTTACGGCGGATAATCAAGCCCCAGGGCATGGTTCTTTTTAAATCCTAAATTGCCCCGCAAAAAATAACCCAGCGTGCCGATAACGCCAAGGTGAATAAAATTAGAAAGCCCGCGTTTCAATATCGACTTATATGAATAAAATTCATTACGAAGCCAATCGGTGCCGTTTTTTAATTCTTCGCCAGTCATGAGCGCAGGTTTTATTACTACTTTTTTGCAGTCAAAATCATCCCAATTATCGCTTATAATGCGTCCCTTAGATTTCATGTCATCGTAAAATGCCGTTCCCGGCATCGGCGTAACCGTAGCTATCTGCATAAGGTCGAGGTTGGCGTCATGAAAAAACTTATAAGTGCTTTCAAACACCGCCGGCGTATCGCAGTCAAATCCGAACATCATTCCGGCTTCGACGACTATGCCGAATTCATGAAATACATCGATTATCCTTTTAAATTCATCAACCCTGTTTTGCGTTTTATTGACATCGATCAGATTTTGCGCCGAAATCGATTCCAGCCCTATAAAAACGCCTTTGGCGCCCGCCTCGCTTAAAACTTTTAAAAGCTTGCGGTCTTTCACTATATCGGTCGAGGCCTGAAATAACCAGTGCTTTTTTAACTCCCTGACACGCTTAAAAAATTCCATAGCATACTCAGGATCGGAATATATGTTATCGTCTACAAGATTTATAATCCACTGCGGCAGCGTCTGAAGCTCACGATACGCCTCTTCGATCGGACGTTTATAAACTTTCCTTTCAAAAAAAGCGTTCACTGAACAAAAATCGCATTTTTTAACGCAGCCGCGCATTATCGAAAATACATGACCGGCCGCATAGCCTTTTTTATTCTCCGCAAACCGCGCCGGAAATCCTGCCCCGGAAAGCAAGTTCCTGTCATAAGCACCGCACCGCGTTTCATATATTTTTTTCACGCCGCCCGGATTATTTTCGAAATCATTTAAAAATTCAGGCCACAGTTTTTCGCCAAGCCCTCTTATAACGCAGTCGGTATGTAAAATAGCCTCTTCGGGCAAAAACGTCGCATGACAGCCGCCCATAACAGTAAAAACATTTCTTTTCTTAAATTCCGCAGCTATTTCGTATGCCCTGTTGGCAAGCGCCGTCACAGCCGATATTCCTACAATATCATATTTCCTGTTATAGTCAATTATTTCGACCGTTTCATCTATTATCTCTACGCTGTGCCTTTCAGGCGTAACGCCGGCAATGGCCAGCACGCCCAGTTTAGGATATCTGAATATATCCGAACCTTTGAATCTGCCGCGAACATCAACACGGTCCTTCGCAGTAGCGGGATTTACAAGAAGTATTTTCATTATTATTTACCGCTTCCTGCCCGATTTCTGGAACGAATCGTCAATATGTTTTGTCCAGTCGAAGTTTTCTTCATTCGCGTTTTTTTTCGTGAAACGCCCCGTCTGGTTACCTTTTACAGCGTCAATAGCGGAATTGTCGCCTTTTTTTGAATTTTTCTGACCGTTCTTTTTTGTGACCGCATTCTCTTTCGTTTCAGATATTTCATCATCAAATTCTACGTATTTCGAGGTTATTTTCCGGCTTCCGGCCCCGCCGAACATCGATTCGAATTCATCCGCCGCCTCGCGGTTCTCGCGCTCATATCTTGTGCGTTTCTCAGCCTCGATCATTTCCTGCTTTCTTTTCTCCGCCGCCTTCGCGTGTTCGATTTCCTGTTTCTTTTTAAAATTGTTCAGCTTCGAAATTACCGAATCGCTCAATTTATCGGCAATTCGAATACCGGTCAAATCAACGCTGCCGCCCTTCTCCTTTATGAACTCAACTCCCGAACGCTCGTTCAACCGGTCTATGCTCGCCTCAAATTCTTTTATAGAAGAGATTTTCGCGCCGCGGTTGCGGCATATCGAAACCACCTGATTGTCTGAGCTCACCACATGCATAAGTCGTGAATTCTCGTTAAACGACATTCTCTCGATCACGCTGTCGGCGATACTGCTTCCGGAAAACACCACATTTATATCTTCGCCGTAACTGAGTTTCGCTCCTGAAGGGGCGATGCCGTCGAAAACAATGATATACCGGTTTCCCGTCTGATACGAAACATTAATAATTAAATTCAAAAATTTTTCACGCTTTTCAGCCATATCCCATTCGACGTGTTTTTTAAAAAATTTCATAAGGTTTATGGCATTATAAGCGTCGATAATGTAAGTTAATTTCTTTATTTGAACCATCTTAAACACCTTTTTCTTTAAAGTAATCGCAATAAGATTTTACGCAGCAGTCGCCGCATTTCGGTTTGCGAGCGTCACAAACGGCTCGGCCGTGCAATATCAGGTAATACGAATACGCTTCCCATTCTTTCCGGGGCAGCAGTTTCATTATATCAGCCTCGATATCGGCAGGATCTTCGTTTTTTGAAAAACCGATACGGTTCGAAAGCCTCTTAACATGCGTATCGACAACGATACCGCAGGTTATCCCGAATGCGTTCTGCAGGATCACATTCGCGGTTTTTCTTCCGACCCCCGGCAGTTCAACCAATTCTTCCATAGTTTCCGGAACTTTCCCGCCGTGCTTTTCAATCAACGCGCATGCGCATTTTTTTATATTCTGAGCCTTGTTTTTATAAAAACCCGTAGGCCTTATAAGCCCCATCAATTCATCGAGGTCGCACCCGCACATGGACTGCGCGTCGGGGAACCTTTTGAACAAAGCCGGCGTCACCGAATTAACCATCTTATCGGTGCATTGCGCCGACAATATGACTGCCGTAAGAAGCTGGAACGGATCTTCACTTTTTAAAAAGCATACCGGCTTTCCGCCATATTCATTTTTTATGATATTAAATATCTCGTTAGCTTTACTTTTGTTCATTTTCTTACCATCGCTATTTTTAATAAAATTATTGCCCGGAAAAAATTTAAATAAAAAAACTACCGGCTTCTGATTTTTTGGAAAATCCCGCTGATTCTATCCGCCGTCATCGTATTTAAAATCATTTCACGCCGGGCGGCACCGAGGTTAAGAGCGTTTATGCCGAATTTTACAGCGCCTACATCGGACGCGGTATGCGCATCGGGATTAATGGAAGTCATTATCCCAAGCCGCTCCATTTCATGAAGATATTTGTAATCGACATCCATTCTGTACGGATTGCAATTTAATTCTATGAGCTTACGGTATTTTGCCGCGGCGTTCATGACTTCATGCATATCAATCTCGTAGCCCCGCCTTTGATTCAAAAGCCTGCCGGTCGGATGCCCAAGCATCGTCACATAAGGATTTGAAAGCGCACGGCAAACCCTTTCAGTCATCTTGTCTCCCGGCATTTTGAAATTCTGATGCACCGACGCTATCACATAATCGAGTTTAGTCAACACCGAATCATCGTAATCGAGCGTCCCGTCGGAAAGTATGTCGCACTCGACACCCTTAAATATTCTAAACGGCGAATATTTTTCGTTCAGCGCGTCTATTTCATCGAGCTGACGCATAAGCCTTTCCTCGCTCAAACCATTGGCGTAAAAAGAGCTTTTCGAGTGATCGGCCATGCCTATATATGAATACCCGTTCATTAAAGCCTTCTCGCAAATCTGTCCCAGCGTATCGAGACCGTCGGAATACTGCGAGTGAATATGAAAAACACCTTTAATATCATCGGCATTGAACAAACCGCGCGACAGAAGTTCGGCCCGGTCAAAATTTTTCCACGCCAATTCGGAATGCCGCGGCGATATAGAATATTTTTCGTAAACGCCTTCGGCCGCGGTTAAAATACGCACAGCTCCTGAAATTCTTTCGCTAAAAGCTCTCACGGGGTCATCGAAAGCGGCTTTAAAACTGAATTCGCTGTCTAAAATGTGCGACATATACTTCGGAGAATAAGACATAAGCGTTTTTAATTCCGCAAAAGTATCGCAGCCTGCAGTAAGCGCCAGAATATTCACTAAAAAATCGGAGGAGTTAACTTTAAAAGTAAGCGCGCGCGCCTTGAGAATTGTATCTTTAAAATCAAGCTTCAATTCATCGCTTTTAATTAAAACCATTGAAATTTCGCGTCTCAAACAATCCGATATTTCTTTATAATCGTTAAACTCAGAAAGGTTTAAAATAAACTCGAAAGTATTTATGACAGGCAGACCGCGTGAAAATTCACCGCAATAATCGACGCCTATTACACCGTTAAATTCAGTAAGAATAGATTTTATGTTTTCGCCAAGCCCCTCGACCTGGCAGTATAATTTTGAATTTTTAAAAGAATTGATATATTCTATCCCGCTGATAATACCCGCTTCGCTCTTCTCGCTGAAGCCTTTCAATTCCCTTATCATAGCTTTTTTCGCCGCGCCCAAAAGATCGTCGAGCTTATTCACTTCAAGAGCTTCACATATACTTTTAAGCTTCTTTATACCGATTCCCGGCAGCGACAGCATCAAAAAGAAATCTTCCGGCACTTTTTTAATCAGCTCACCGTACGCGTCCGAGGTCCCCGTCGTAACAAACTGCTCGATTATAAGCCTTATGCCCTTGCCGATTCCGCCTATCGTTTTCGTTTCGTCCGCTAAAAATTCTGCGTCGATTTCAAATTCAACAGTTTCCAGGGTCCCGGCCGCCTTCTTATACGCCTGAACCTTAAACGGGTTTTCTCCGCAATATTCGCTCATCAGCGCAAGTTTCTGGATATGTTCAGCTATTTCAATATTGCAAATATTACTCATCTTTCATACCCGCACTTTATTCGTAATACAAAGCTTCGCAATTCTCCGTTTCAAATACTGATACTTTAGAAATTTTCACGTTCTTATGGCCGTGTTCCTCGATGAGAAAACTCATTCGCTGATACACATATTTCGCTATATTTTCAGCGGTAGGATTAGCGTCCGTAAAATATGAACATTCATTCAGAGAT
This sequence comes from Candidatus Wallbacteria bacterium, assembly GCA_041441465.1. Lineage (GTDB taxonomy): Bacteria > Muiribacteriota > UBA9980 > UBA9980 > UBA9980 > JASDSY01. Next base: position 60,909 of record JASDSY010000005.1, on the reverse strand, counting down.
TTGTGGTCGAGCTCGTTTTCTATTATCTTCATCAGCCTTTTTAATTCGCCGAAATCCAACAGCATACCTGTTTTTTCAGAAAGAGTGCCGCCCGCGGCATAAACCGTTATTTTCCAGTTATGGCCGTGCAAATTTTTGCATTTGCCTTCGTAATTTCTCAAAAAATGCGCCGATGAAATCGAAAATTTCGCGGATATCTCAAACATTTGTCACCTTTTCAAAAATTAAATTAAAATCAATCTTTTTTAATAAATTCCATCATATCGAGACATATCTTACGTCCCGTTTCATCGGAATCTTTTTCTGTATTTTCCGTTGCGCTTACTTTTTCGACGTATATCAGTATATCGTCAAAATCCTCGGTAATTACTTCGTTGCGCCAGTCCTTCGGCTCGATCAATATGTCTCCGAGTTCTATCAACTCGCGTTCATCATGGCCTGAAATGCTTTTTAAATCAATTGTTTTATTCATGAAATAGGAGCCGTCCACGTCGCCGAACTGTTTTATCTTGATATTTAGAGAAACGTTTTTATCGAGCTTTTTGGCGCACAAAAAAACTTTATAATTGCCTGACTTGACCTTAACCGGAGTCAAGAACGATATGCCTTCGGTCAACTCGGGATCGAAAGTCAAATACGCGCTGTTACTGTACTTCAAATTACTTACCGCTGTGGGTTTTTCGCCTTTGAACTTCAGCCCGGCCGCAAGCATTTTTTCGAATTCCATCCTCAGCGAAAACGAAGACGGAATTGCCATAACCGGCCCAGCGACAATTTTTTCAATTCCCTTTAAGTTTTGCTGATTATTTTTAGGTAATTTTATTTCGACTTTATAAAAATAACATTTCCCGTTAACCACGTCTTTATCTTCAAAGCTGTTTATTTTAAAAGCCTCGCCTATTTTTTCATAAACTTCGGCATCTTTTTCCTTCTTGTATAATACCGCTATAAAATCCGAACCGCTATCGACATATTCCTTGATAATTTTTTCAAAATCTATAACAACCCTGCGGTCATAAGCGGTAGCGAACAATAATTCATTCAGGTTTAAAATTTTGTTTTCATAAAAAAAGCCGGTTTCGGATGTTTCCGATTTATCGATATTCAAATATTTGGTCGCCATGTACTTTTCATCGCGCTTAAGGCGTATATTCCCGATTTCTAATATACCGCCGGCAGCCAGGTTGATCTTTTCGCTTTCAAATGAAGCATACCCCGATTTCTCGACTTTCACGGTCACCGCCGGTTCATTTATAAAATCAATAAAAAATACTCCGTTCGAATATGAGGTCGCCGAATATTCATATTTCGAAGTTTTTATTGAAACCTGAGCATTAGAAATATTTTGGCCTTCAGTATCCGTTATTTTTCCCTTTAAATGATAATATTGCTGGGCGTAATCTCCCGTTATCTTTATATCGTTTCTTGATTCATTCTCGATGTAGTAAGTCTTAAGCGCGACATCCAGCACGCCGCGTTTAAAAAATTCTTCGTAATCGCTGCCGTTATATCCGCTGATCTTATAGTAAATAAGAGCCCGGCTGTTTTGATTCAAACCGTCTTCGTTTTCACCGGGCTGCTTGGCAACCTCGCTGCCCAGCACTTCAAATTTGATATTATTTACATTATTTAAAATTTCAATAAAATTAACGGTGTAAAATTTTTCACGCAGCGAAGAATCGCCGTAAAGGCTTATAAAATTATTAATATCCTTCGATTCAACCGCATTTTTCAATTTATTTTCCACGAAATAACTTTTTATGCTGCTTCCAGACGGAGCGTAGTTATTTAACGGAGAATTCTGATAATACTTTGAATCGGCAATGCCGCTTTTATCGTTTCCGCAGCCGCTAAAAATACACACTGCGATCAATGCGCAAAAAATAGTCAAGCTTTTTTTTAAAGTCACCATAATATTTCTCTTTTCTAACTATATAATAAAATTTATGCCTGTCGCATAAACGCAAATTACCTAATAAATAAGGCATTATAAAAGGCAACTTCAGTCATCGAAGACACCTTTAAATAATCAAGCCTTTTTTATTAAAAAATTTCAATTATCACACAGGCAATTTTTTATTTTTTTCTTATTTTTATATTATTATAATATCATTATTTTCAAATATAGTCAACAACCATGGACCGAAAAATACTTTAATATTCACCTAAAATTTCGGTTTCCATAACATTCGCATCTTCGCCGAGTATTTCTTCTTCCACTTCTTCCAAATCCATACCGCGTTTTACAGGCGTTATATCAAACACGCTTTCGGATTTTTTTATCCCGCAGGCATAATTATCCTTTTTGACAAATGATAAAACCATATAATGCGCGGGCAGCAACGCAAAATGCTTATTCGTAGGGCAAAACGGCACTGCTTTTCCGCCGATCCTGCCAAGCGAGATCCTGTGCGTCACATTTTTATTCTTGCGCGACATTATAATGCAAGTCACATTGCAAGATTTAATCCCCATAATTCCTATAAAGGCACGCCATAAATTAGTTTTCGATATGCAATTGCCGTTCATGCTGTTAAGCGTAGTAATTATATCGCGTTTTTGTTTTTGCCTCGTATATAATACGTTTTTATTGACATATTCAAACACTTTGGCGAGGCCGCCGTACAAATCGCCTTTCAGTTCAGTCTCATTCGTATAATACGGTAAAACCGCAATATTAAGAATCGACATAAGTTTATTTTTTAAGGCAATTTCGACTTCGGGCTTTACCTTATAAAACCTGAAAGGATATTTTTCCTTTACAAGCTCATTAGTCTTAAAACCTACATAATCGCATTCATAACTTATTTCAATCGTATCATATGGATTTGTGCCGTTTTTATGACAATAATCAAGATAATCCTTCAGTTTAGAATTATATTCAATATATCTGTTATATTTATTGTCAAGTAATATCAAATTTCCAGGCACACGGCAGGATAATTTTTCATTTTTTATACTTTGATGCTCAAAGCTTCGCGGAACATTGCGCCTGATAATTATTTCTTCAGTCGCCTTGTCCGATATTTTAAATCCGACCGTCATTTTATAATGAAAAGCCGCGTAATTATAGTCAGCTGGTTTCAATTTTGCGGCGGCTCCGGCATCGAGAACAAATAAAGATAATAATAGAAATAATATTAAATTTAGTTTCAAAATTTTTTTCATTTATTGTCTCCGAGAATGTTTTTATATATCGCGTCTATTTCTTTTATATAGCTTTTGCTGTCGAAATTTTTAACTATATGCTCGCTCGCGGCAGCTGCTTTCGCTTTATAATTGTCGTAATTCCGATATATAGTTTCAATTCTTTCACTAAGGCCTTCAACATTGCCGCAGTTTACAAACTCAATAAAATTTTGATAGCCTGCGTCGGTTTCGCATAATTCATGAATACCGCCGACATTAAAGGCGGCAACTGGGACCTGCAGGCAAAGCGCTTCCATAACAGTAACGGGAATTCCTTCCTGAAGCGAAGGCAGAACGAATAAATCAGAGCTTTTAAAAATTCTGGCTGCATCAAGCCGCAATCCTGTAAATATGACCCTGTCGGCAATTTTATTCTGCCTTGCCACATTTTTCAACTCTTCGGCATAATTTCTGTCGCCGTCGCCGACAATCAAACAATAAATATCAGGTATTTTATCCTTAAGAATACTTACCGCTTCTATTAAAAATTTCTGGCCCTTATTAGGATGCAGACGCGCAACTTCGCAAATAACAAAAGCATTTTCTGGAATATTAAATTCCTTTTTCAAAAATTCGCGGCCGGCGCCTGCGCTGTTTTTTATAACCGTTTCAGTATCGATTTTATTGTAAAGAAAAAAACATGGTTTTTGAGCCACTTTATGCGATCGGGTTCTTATAAATTCAGCCACATTCCTGGAACAGTAAGTCAAATAATCAGGAAAATATCCATATATCGGCTTAACTTCGCCCTGAATAGTCCCGACGCTTTTCACTCCGCACATTTTTGCCGCCGCGCCTCCGATTAAAGTAGCACGGTTCATATGCAGATGGCAAATATCGAAATGGCTGTTTTTCATGACGCTTATAAGGCGCCACAAAGCAAAAACATCCGCGTTGTCGAGAAACTTAATTTCATAGACTTCATCGCACAATTTTTTCGTAAGGTCAAATAATTCTCCGCCCGGCGCGCATACGGCCGCTATGTCATATCCGTATCCTTTGAGACCGTCAATCATCTCCAGAAAGCATTTTTCAGCGCCGCCCATCACGCCGGAACTTATAACATGCAAAATTTTTTTTCTTCTTTTTTGGATAACTGCACTCAAAATTTTCACGCCCTTAAAAAAAAGGCAACCTGCTGCCAGGCTGCCAACTGATTTAACGCTAATTTATTGTTTTTTCACTTTAAATATAATATTGTCAATCTTACTTGCCATAGATTGAAGCTGCGACCTGAACTCCTTAAGTATCTTCAGCATATCGCGCTTGGACAATTTTTCTATCATATTGTCATCCACGGGAGCTAAAGGTTCGACCATTTTCAAAGGAACTTCCATAACGCTGCCGCGGTGTCCCTGAACTGCTTCAACCTTCGCCGCCTGCCGCGCGAATAACTTTTCGGCGCCGGGATCGACTAAAGGCTTTAAGGCCCTGCCGTCGCATGTCTGCCGGAAAACTTTCGAACTGACTATTTCATATTCATCAAATTCATCCGGAATAACCGATGCCACCGCGTTTTCAGAAAGCTTGCCTTGAAGGATTTTTTTCGAATTTTCTTCGCCGTGCATCAAAAATACGTTTCTCGGTTTTTGCGAAGCGGTATTGAGCCAGTTTAAAAGGCCTTTCTGATCCGCATGGGATGAATAGCCGTGTATCATCTTTATGCTGGCGTTAACGGCATATTTATTACCCATTATCATAACGTTTTTCTCGCCGTCAGAAATAAGCCGACCGAGCGTTCCTACGGCCTGATAACCCACAAATAAGATTGTACATTCTTTTTTGAAAATATTATACTTTAAATGGTGCAAAATTCTGCCGTTATTAGCCATTCCCGAACTCGCGATAATGACTTGCGGCTCATTTATAACGTTTATCGCGCGGCTCTGATCAGGCGTCGATGAATAAAAAATATTTGAAAAATTAAAAGGATCGTCCGATGAATTAAGGTAATTCATCATTTCCTGATCAAAACATTCGGCGTGTTTCCTGAATACTTCCGTAGCCGAGCAGGCCATCGGCGAGTCTATGTAAACAGGCACTTCCGGTATCATTTTTTTATCGCGCAGCTGATGAATTTCGTATATTAATTCCTGCGTTCTTCCAACCGCAAAGGAAGGGATTATCACTTTACCGCCCGCATTAATTGCCGCTTTAACGGCCTCGGCAAGCTGATTGGAACGTTCTCCGTCATTTTCACGCACCCTGTCGCCGTATGTGGATTCCATTATGACATAATCGCTTTCGCCTATTGTCTCAGGATCTTTTAAAATAGGCACCGGCGCATTACCGACATCGCCCGAAAATACCACTGTAAAACTTTCGCCGTCCTCTTTTATTTTGAATTTTAAAAACGCCGAACCGAGCACATGGCCCGAATCATGAAAAGTCAGCTCAACGCCGGCGTAAGGAGAAAAAACCTGATTATATTTGACCGGCGCAAAAAATTTCAATGCCGCTTTTGCATCATCTTCGGTATATAACGGCTCTTTTAATGTTTTTCCCTCATGCAGTCTGCGCCTGTTATATCTCTCAGTTTCAGATTCCTGTATGCGCGCCGAATCCAAAAGCATTATCGTGGCAAGGTCTGCGGTCGCGTCCGTTGTTACGATTTTTCCGTTAAATCCGCTTTTCACGAGCTTAGGGATTAATCCCGAATGGTCGATATGAACATGAGTTAAAAAAACATAATCCAGTTTAGACGGGTCAAATGGGAAATCCGTATAGTTTTTACGATCGGTTTCACTGTCGCCCTGATACATTCCGCAATCGACAAGCGCATATTTTAAAGCGCCGTTTATGTTAAAAGTCAAAAAATAGCACGAGCCGGTAACGCTTTTAGTAGCCCCGATAAACTTTATTTTCATAACTTCATACCGCCTTGATTTTTATTTATTTTTTCACGGTTTTCTTTTTTAACGAGCCGGCAGTTGCCTTTTTAGATGTAGAGGACGCCGGGCGCGCCTTGGCCGCCGCGGTTTTCTTGGCTTTAGCGGCTCTTTTCACGGCTGTTTCACGCTGAGTTTCTTTTTTCGCCTTATGTTTCAATATTTCTTCTTCTATGGCTTCCTTGGCGCTTTTCGAAGTTTTAGCCAGTTTAGCGATCTTCTCGCCTGCCGATTTCTTTTTAGCAGCGGATTTTTTCAGCTTGGTTTCGACCGCTTCCTTGGCCGAAACCGCTTTTCCGGCTTTCTTAACGCCTTTTCCAGCAGCAGGTTTCGAGGCCTTTTTGCCTGTTTCCTTTACCTGCTTTCCGTTTTCCCTAGCCTGCTTTTCGGCCGAATCGCTCCTGTCCCTGAGCGCCTTTTCAAGCTGCTTTTCCCAGAACTCTTCTAAGTTGAATCTTTCGCGGAGTTCCGGCAGAAAAATATGAACAATCACCCGCCTGACATCGATGACTATCCATTCGCCGTTTGCATAGCCTTCCGGCTGAGGCATGTTTTTTTCAAATATTTTGCCCAGTTTTTCATTGACATTATTAGCAATGGCCCTGCTTTGAACATCGGAATCCGACGTGCACATCACAAAATAATCGGTAAGCGTAGTAGCCTGCATGACATTCATTATCTTTATGTCATACCCCTTCTTATCGCCTATAGCTTCAGTTATTACTTCCAATAAGTCTTTTGACTCTCTTAACACCATTACCTCCAGAATAATTATTAATTTATGATAAAAAACGGCCGTCAAAAAATGTAAATTTTAAAACGACATTTTTTACCTTTTATTTTTTATTTTTTGCATCAACCTGTCTTATTTCAGGATTATATAAATGAACTTAAATTCAGCAGTCAAAGCTTTCCATAAATTCTAATATTCTAATTTATGAAACGCTTTATAATAAGCCGCTCTCATGCCTTGTGTAACGCTTTGGGGCGCCAATCCCCAAAAACGATTAAGCCTGCGCCAGTATTTCGGTAACTTTATCAACTATGCTCTTAGGCGAAAACGGCTTGGTCAGGTAATGGTCGGCGCCGTATTTAAAGCCGGCGTCTTTATCGACATCCTGGCCTTTCGCAGTCAAAAGTATGAACGGGATTTTTTTCAAATTCTCATCGTTTTTAACTTTCTGGCATACTTCAAAACCGGTAACTTTAGGCATCATTACATCGCATATGATAAGGTCCGGCAATTCATTCGTTATCATGGTAATCGCTTCTTCGCCGTTACCCGCGGTTATGACGTCAAATCCGGCTTTTTTTAAGTTAAATTTTAAAATATTAACAATATGAGATTCATCATCGGCAATTAAAACTTTCTTTCCCATATCTTCTCCTTACCCCGCAAATAATTATTTATTCCAGTAATTTTTGCAATAAAAAAATTAATTTTATTTTATCGGCCGGCACGCCGTAACAGTTAAATCTATCTAAAAAATTTAACGATCCTGACTTCGTTGCCTTCCTTATTGTACTCGATTTTATCGACTAAATTCTTGACAATCAATATGCCGCGTCCGCGCTTATCGTAAAGCGATATTTTCTGGTGAGTGCCGTAAACATCCTGGACATTGAATCCTTCGCCCTCATCGCGTATTATTATTTCAAATTTATAATCATTAAAAATATATGAAACATAGACTTTTTTATCACGGTCAAACTTGTTTCCGTGTTCAATGGCATTCATCAAAAGTTCGTCCAATATCATCATTATTTCGCATGATTCGAACCCTTCTATCGCCTTTGCCATAACTATGTCGCCCAAAAGATTCGTTATTTTCACTACTTCCTCGATCGCCGAATCCATTACAAGTTCGGTATATTCAGACTGTTTAACGTTAATTATGAGCATCGTTATATCATCCGACTGAGGAGCGGTGCCGACGAACTTTTCAATATCAAGAAGTACTTTATCCGTAAGGCTTCGAGCATCAAAATCGCTGTATTGCTTGATTATGTCGATAAACCGTTCGAGGCCGTATTCTTCGTTATTTTCGTTCATCGCTTCTATTATGCCGTCAGTAAAGAGTATAAGCTTATCTTCCGGCAGCAGCTGGATTTTCTTTTCCTCGTAACGCGCTTCCTCGAACATTCCTACGAAAAATCCAGACGCCTCGATTTGCTCGACTTCACGGGAGTTATTATGAAACCACAAAGGCGGATTATGGCCGGCCTTAACATAAGTGTATTCAAGAGTTTTGGTATCGAGCATACCGTAAAACATCGTAACATAACGGTTGCCCTCGATATCTTTTATCAAAAAATTATTGGTACGGTATAAAATATCGGCAGGCGAATAGTTATCGACTACCTGTGTACGCAATATGGCCCTTGTCATTGACATAATAAGCGCCGCAGGAATGCCTTTGCCGGAAACGTCGGCAATAACAAAGCCTACTTTATTGTTCTCGCTGTCGTGATTTAAAAAATCGTAATAATCGCCAGAAACCGTTTTAGCCGCTTTATTTATCGCATATATGTCAATACCGGGAAGTACGGGAGGTTTTTTAGGTATAAGTTTTTGCTGAATATTACGGGCGACGTCGAGTTCTTTTTCAATGCTCTTTTTTGCCAGGTACTCGCGCTGCAAATTATCGGCCGTTATTATAGCCGAAATCTGCTCGCCCAATATCTGCAAAAGGTTCCGGTCATGCTCGTTGAAATTGCTGTTATCGACTTTTTTGTTTACAATCAATATAACGCCTATAGCGTTTGATTTCTCAAAAAGCGGAACTATCAAAATCGACTTTAAGTCGCGCCCGATTAATTGCTTTATTTCATTAACTACACCGTCTTCGTTAAATTCAGCCGGCGTTAAAAACTCGGGCTCGATTAAAATTGACTCCTGATCGACGTTTGTAATTAAAACGGATTGGCCGCGCATAATTATTTTAGTGATCAGGTTCTGGTCGTTAGAATATATTTTGGAAAATTGAAATTTATCGTTATAATCGCCCTTAATCGATATCGCTTTTATAATGTTATCATGCGGCAGAAACAAAAAACCGACAGTGGCGTTCAAAGTATTTATGGCCAATTCAAGTATTCTGTCGCGCGGATCTACGTTAGGATCATTAAGCATTTTAATAGCGCGCACAATCTCATAAAGGGTATGCACTTCTTCGTATAAGTTTGAATAAGCCTCAACCTGCTCTTCAAGTTCGCGCTGCGAATTAATAGCGGTCTGGTAATGCCGCGCATTTTCCAGAGCTATGGCGGCCTGTGTCGAAAGCGCTTTTAAAAGTTTAAGGTCAAAATGATCATAGATATCGCCTGATAGTTTGTTATTTATATTAAATACGCCTATCACGCGGTCTTTCACTTTAAGCGGGACCGACAACAGGGATTTATTGTTAAATTCCTTCGAATTATTTTTCTTTTTAAAGTTGTCAGAACTTTCGATATCGGTTATCAAAAGAGGTTCGCCGCTTTTAGCGACGCTTCCGGCTATGCCTTCGCCGATTTTAACTTTTACTTTGTTGATAAGTTCAGGTTTCATACCGCGCCCGTAACGCAGCACGAGGTCGCCGCTGTCGTCAATCAACATTAACGAACCGCGCTCGCTTTTTAACGAATCGGTGGCGCCGTTTACCATTTCCTGCAACACATCGTTGATATCGAGAGATGAAATGATGCTGTTAGCCACGCTCATCAAAAGCTCGTAATCCCTTGATTCCCTTAATTTGCAGTCAAGAATATATTCCTTCTGAATATTTTCCTTAAAAAATAAAACCGTAGCATTAAGTACGGAATTGAAAAAATTAAGTTTAGCCGTGATATCGTTAAAACAATCGATATCGCCGTTAGCTATAACGAAATAAATATATCCGCAGCAATAGTAATTATCGCGGTCTTTTATAACAGTTTCCTTCAACGGGTCAAGTTTTTTTATATTAACCCGGTCGCGGTCAATTCTGTTTATCGGAAAGGCTATTACGGTCTTTTCGGCATTCTTAACTCTTATAACCTCAGCCATATAAGGCCTTATTTCATCACTTACTCCGCCGATGCCGCCCATCAGCCAGTTGAAATACTCGCCTTCTTTCTGGCTTTCAATCGGCTCATAGCAGGCAGCGTCGCCAGGCACATTTAAATACCTGAAAACAAGCGAATCGATAATATCTATAAATCCACAATCGGCGATATTTTTATAAAACAACTGATCAAAATTTTTAAAAAACTTCGCGAAAATAAAATTTAAAAATTTCAAATCATATACATTTTCAAGTATATTCGAATTATTAACATCACTTATTGTATTGTCAGATTTCAAATCAACCATATAAGTGCTCATTTCAAATGCCTCAATTTAATATTTCGGCAGAGTTACAGTAAATTTTGAACCTTCGTTCAGTACTGACTCGACAAATATTTTTCCGCCGTGTAAATCGATTATATGCTTTACTATCGCAAGTCCAAGACCGGTTCCGGATACCTGGTAAGTAAGCGAAGTATCGACGCGGTAAAATTTTTCAAAAATCTTATCAAGCGCCTCTTCTGGAATTCCGATTCCAGTATCTTTTATCGTAATCTCAAAATTATTCTGCGTGTCCTTCAAGGTCACAAATACCTTGCCGTCTTCAGGTTTATTGTATTTGATCGAATTCGATATCAAATTAATAAGCACCTGCTCGAATTTACTTATATCTATATTTATGCTCTGCGCCTGCGCTGGCAATTCAAGCACAATCGAAACATTCTTCTGCGCGGCATGCTCTTTTAAGAGCATCGCACATTTTTTTACGATTTCGATAATATTGGCAGGCGTTTTATTAAGCTTGAAATCTCCCGATTCAAGCCTTGAAAGATCGAGCAAATTAGAAATTAAGCTTGTAAGCCTGTCGCTTTCCTGACATATAATATTCAAAAATTCCTTCTGAGTGTCAACTTCATCGGTGCCGGCTATATCCATTAAGGTTTCGGCATAAGCCTTTATCGAAGTAAGCGGCGTTCTCAATTCATGAGATACGTTCGCGACAAGTTCCGACTTGATCTTGTCAATTTCGCGCAACCTTTTGATTTCGCGTGATTCCGTCATATCCTGTATCATAAATATAACGCCTAAAAGTTTATGCTGATTATCTCTCAACATGTTATATGACAGCCTTATCGGTATAGCTTTTCCAGGCTCGTTATAATCAAATTCTATTTCAGGAAAAACACTGTTATCAGGATTGGCTTTTATAACTTTTAAAGCATTTGAAAAAGCAGAACTAATACTCGCTGGCAGAACTTCCGAATATTTTCTGTCAATAATCGCCGCGCTGTTAATGTATAAAAATTTTGCCGCCATATTATTAAATGTTCTGATATTGCCTTCCATGTCAAGCACAACAACGCCCGTTACCATGTTATTTATAACATCGTCCAAATAATTTTTAAGATTGGCGAGCGCCTGATTTTTCTGGCCCATTTCCTGATACAAAAACGTGTTTTTTATAGCCATGGCAATCTGCGCGCCTAGAATATTCAAAAATTCCATTTCCTGCTGCCTGAAATTTCCAGCCTGCATAGTGGAGTATAAAAAAATCGCGCCGACCGTTTCGAGCTGTGTTATAAGCGGAACAATTACGAAAGTGGCTCCGCCGTTGCTTTCCATATCCGGCATGGCAATTGAGCGCTTCTGAGCGATGGCCCATACGACCAGGCCGTCTTTTATTAAATTTTTTATTTTTAACTCTATCTCTGAATCAAGATTGCGATTAGCCACATAATTAAACGAAGCGTTAGTTTTATCATAAATTGTTATCGCCACAGCTTTATATTTGATGACATCGTAAAGCACTTCAATTATCAAATCAAGAAGGACTTTAAAGTCAAATTTTATCGAAATGGCTTCAGAATACCTTGTCAATATTGAAATAATATCATCTAAAGTAGAGCGCAAATCAGAATTAACTTTTTTTAAAAGTTCAATTTTTTGATTATCCGCTACATTGCTTAAATTTACTCCGCCAATATCCTGCATAACCCGGTACGCTGCCATTCCTTCCAAAACAAATAATTAGTAAGAACAAATAAAATTTTAAATTTTTGTAAATTCCATAAACGCGTCAGCTTTTTTCACTTCTTCAGCGAGCTCCTGATATATTTTAGCCAGGTCTGACGGCTGAAGTTTCAAATAATCCCACGCAGCCTTCTGCAGCTGCGGCACCAGCATATCGCCGCCGCATCCTATTTTTTGTATTCTGCAAAAAACATCGGCGGCATGAACTATAGAAACAAGTAAATTATTTTCAATATCCGCGGATGAATTATGATGAAAAGAGACAGAATCAACGATCGTATTAGGAAGCCCCCACTTTTTAGTGACCACGCGGCCGATTTCCGTATGATCCATGTCATTGACCCTGCGCTCAGCATTTATAAATAACAAATTTTCATCTTTGACAAGTTTTATGACCTTATTAAATTCATCATGAAAATACTGGTCAAGTATTATCTTTCCGATATCATGCAATAATCCGCAAATAAAAGCCTCTTCAGGGTTTTTATAACGCAGCCTTCTGGCAAGCAATTTTGTGCACGCGCCGACGCCTATTGAATGCTGCCAGAAAGCGACTCTGTCAAAATCAACTGAATCTTTAACATTCTTGTTTTTAAATATATCGAAGACCGAAACGCCGAGGGCAATATTTTTAACGTCTTCAAACCCGAGTATCATTATCGCATGCGTTATCGTGGTAATTTGTTTCGGGAAACCATAATAAGCCGAATTAACTATTTTCAGTATTTTTATAGTCAATGCCGGGTCCAATGAAACGACTTTCGTGATCTCAGCCGCAGCTGTTTTAGGATTTTCTACAAGCTGCATGATTTTTGTCACTATCACCGGAAGGGTTGGTATGGTTTCAACTTTTTTTTGTAATGTTTCCGACATTAACATAAATTTAATCACCAATACATTAACTTACATTTGCCAGTTGTTATTAATCGCGTATGTAAAAAACAACTAAAGGGTTTACCCGGCGGCCGTTCCAGCAGCCGAATAAACCTCATGTTCATTTTACATTTATAAATATTTTAATTTTTTTCATTATTTAATATTGCGTTTGCAGTTTTCAATTTGCTCCATAACATACTTATACTCAGGAGTTTCCTCATTAAAAAGGTTCTGGCTCTCAAGATAATATTTAAGAGCCATAGCGTATTTCTGCTTCGATAAATTGCCGTCTGCGCGTTTGCAATACAAGCCGGCAAGACGCTTTTTGGCAGTCTTGAACTCTTCTTCGTATTTATTCTGATGAACCGGATAATAAGGGTCGTTTTCAGAATAAGAATAATTGAAATAAAGTGACAGAAGTTCCTTATATTCGTTGATCGCTTCGTCCCATTCCTGCTTGGAAACAAATTCTTCCTCTGAAATTTCCTCGCCGGCCTGCTGCCCTTTTTTCTTATAAATGTCAAATATCATCTTATTTATAGTCATTCTGGTTTTATTGGTTTCATCGAGTTCATCGATTATTTCGCGTGCCTCATTAAGTTCGTCAAGCGCCTCGTCATACATCTTCGTGCCTTCGAAGTTACGAGCCCTTTCTATATAAGGTTCAACTATTTTTACTTCGCAATTTACCAGTTTTTCTTTTGCCGAACGTTTGAATTCGTCTTCGGATTCCTGATAATATTTCAATGTCTTAATTGCCTCGCGATATTCAACCATTGCCTCGGTATAAGACTCTTCTTTCATAAACTCGTCGCCGCGTAATATGTAAGGCTCAGCCTGTTTATCCGCTTCGAACTGGTACATTTTGATTCTAACGCGGTCGAGTTCCTTGTGAATATCTTTGCTTTTTTGACTTTCGGCTTCGCAAAGCTCGAATGCTGTCTCAAGCTCGCTTATCGCTTTTTCGAATTCTTTTGATTCGACGTAACCGCGGGACATCTCAAGATGTAAATCGCATAACTTGTCACAGCACTGCTTTATTTTTTCCGTTATATATTCTTTTTTCTCGGTATTAGAAGACGGCAATAATTCTTCGGCCTTCTCGTATTCAACCTTAGCTTCGCCAAATCTTGATTCGCCAAAAAAATCATCACCCTGCTTTATGTATTCTTCAGGTGAAAGTCCGAGTAGTGACGCAAAAATCGACATTAATTTTCCTCCTTAAGGTTAATAAAGTAATTATTAACTGGCAGGTAAATTACGAAAAACAGCTCAATCAGTTAGTTTATTACAATATTTTATATAAAAAACGCTTATCATAAATTTTAAAATTTAATTTTAAAACGACCTTGATTTTGCCCTTACGCGGCGCCTGTAATCGTTCAATACATCGATGAAATTAACATTTCCGCACTTATCCCTTACAGCCCACGCGGCGTCAAAATAGTAAGCCGCTTCACGATAATCAAACAACTGATAAGCGGCCATTCCCGCGCCAAAATTCGCCTCAAAATCCGTGGACGACATGGATAAATAAGTTTCCGACACTTCCTTGAGCGCTTTCCATTTCTCGGTTTTGATAAATAAAAGCCCAAGGTTCATATACGAATTTTTGTATTCCGGATTATTTTTAACGGCTTTCTTTAAAAAAATTTCCGCTCCCGGATAATCGCCGCTGAAAATAAGGGCACAACCATACAAATTAAAGGCTTCTCTGGTTATTAAACGATATTTTAACACATTATTTAAATAAAATAAAGTATTTTTTACATCTTTTTTTTCAAAGGCGGCAACGGATTTATTATAATAGTCTTCATATTTTAAATTGCCGCCGCAGCTATGGTACCGGTCATAAAAATAATTTTTAGGGTCTTTAAGGTCAATGTCGTCATTGCAATAAGCCGTATTACAGAATACCGTCATTAATGTCATCAAAAATATTACATAAAAAAATAAATGATATTTTATTTTATTTAGATTCATTTTTCTCCCTTTCGAGACGGTTTTTTATGACTTCAATCCTTTTTATCGCATCATGAGCTGATTTTGCCGCTGCCGAATCCGGCGCGGAGCTTATGATTTTTAAATATTCCGCGCAGGCGTTGTCAAATTTTCCCTGCTTCGAATATATATATGCCAGAAGCGATTTAGCCTCCACGGAATCAGGCGCTTTTATTATATATTTTTGAAGGTATTCAACTGCATTGCTAAGCTTTTCAATCTGTTGATAGCAAAGCGCTAGGTGCCACATCGCCTTTGCGTTCTCCGGTTCCGCCGTCATGCATTTTTCAAAACTCGAAACAGCCTTGATATAATTACCTGCCTGAAAATGTTCCATACCCGCGAGGTAATCTTTATTTTCCGGCTTAGCGATCAATTCTACTCCGGACGTCTCAGCCCCTCTAAGCTCGTTTTCGCTTGTTTCACGATAAGTCTCGCCGGCTGGCGCAGCTTCGGGAAATGATACTTTTTTGGCGGCTGCCTGCGTTTTCAACTCCTGCACCTTAACGATATCGAACGTAATTTTGGCGTAAGCCGCGGCCGCTTCCGCACTGTTGCCAAGCTTCATATTGCACTCGCCTATAAGGTAATATAATGAAATTTTCTCCTCGGCAGGCAGATCGCTTTCCGCAATCACCTCATAATAACGCAGCGCGAGGCGATACTGCCTGTCCACGTACAATAAATCGGCAAGCTTATTCATTATTTCTTTTCTCAAAACCCGTTCCTTGCAGTAAATAAGCGAAGCTGAATAAAACCTTATCGCGGCTTTCAAATCGCCGCCGGCAAGATAGCAGCTGCCGAGCATATAATACGCATTAGGCATCCACAATGAATTTTTATATTTCAGTATCATTTTTTGATAAAGAAGCTTCGCTTTTTCTATATTGCCTCTTTCATGTTCAGCAAGAGCGACTTTATAATCGGAAAGATCGGCGTCGCCGTATTTTATGACTTGATACTGCTTCATGTCGCTGTCTTTTAAATTAATCTGCTTTTCATCCACCTTAATCTCTTCGAATTGCGAAACTTTTGCGGTTTTGTCGATATTTTTAAACGAAACCGCAGGGCTTTCCTCAACCTCGGCGCTTATTTTCTGATATTTAACGAATGATTTCGCTTCTTCGACCCAGAATGAACCAGGATATTCATCGATCAAAAATTTGTAATACTTTATTGCCTCTGCATTTACGCCTTTTTTTCTGTAAATTACAGCGATATTATGAAGCGCTTCCGGCGCAAGCGCAGAAGCCGGACAATGTTTTATCAAAAGGGCGTAAGCCCCGACAGCATCATCTAAACGCCCGGTTTTATTATATGATTCACCCATAAAATAAATCGACATGTCATAATAAAAAGATTTCGGGTACATTTCATATATATATTTAAAATATTCGACGGCTTTCATATATTCGCCGTTTTCATAATAACTGAGTCCTTTTTTATATATCACCACATCATCGGAATTTTTATCAATGCCGTCAGGCTTTTTTACGGTTAGCTGCTTTTCTTCAATTACTCGTTCGCGCTTTATTTTCGCTTTGCTTTTTTTAGGCGCGGCGGATAAAACATCAAAATTTAAAAATATAAAAAATACATTAAACAAAAAAATAAGCAGGCAGGCAGCTATTAGCGCCAACCGCTTATTTTTTAAAATCAGTACATAAAAATTTTCAGTATTTTTTTTGAATAGAAAATAAAAATCAGATAATATATTTAAAACTCTTATTTTTTTTGTATATTTCATCACTCTTTTATCATCCGCAGTAAAAATGAACATCAATTCAAAGAAATATCCGGAAGCTCCTCATAGGCGCAAGATATATGCAGCGGTTTTTTTGGAGCGTTAACAT
The DNA here is from genome assembly GCA_041441465.1 of Candidatus Wallbacteria bacterium. Classification (GTDB taxonomy): domain Bacteria; phylum Muiribacteriota; class UBA9980; order UBA9980; family UBA9980; genus JASDSY01. The sequence goes on along the minus strand of JASDSY010000005.1, from coordinate 44,044 downwards.
TGCCGCCGGATTTAAACATATCATAGGCCGGCTTCATGTCGCGCTTCAGCGACGTAAGCGCAAAAAGCGGCAATCCATGCCTGAATCTAATGACGGTTATCCTGTTTTTATCCACCGTCGAGTTAAATACCGATTTATTTTGTTCACGCATATATTTCGCGAACTCAGGACGCGCCTCGTCATTAATGGAAATTACCACTATCTCGTCTATCAAAGTCCCCGAAGGCATTTCGACCGTCGAATACGACCACATAGGCGCCGCGGCCTGCATAATATCCTCGACCAAATCAGGCAGCGAAGCGTCTTCCTTAAAAAGATCCGTTATAAGTATATTATCAAGCCCTTCAAAAAAAGAAGCGCAATAAGAATATATTTTTTCAGTTATTTCCTCTTTTTTGGAAATATCCCATTCGTTAATCTGACCGCATCCGCCGGATGTTAAAAATTTCTCAATTATCTCATCGAGGTTTGCCGGCGAGTATTTTTGATATATCTTCTTAATTTCTTCCGACGAGCATTTAACTTTTTTTTCGATTAAAGAAACTGCGTTAGTACGCGCATCAAGCAGCTCGTAGGCCGCTTTTTCATATTTTTTCTCGCCGTCTGAAATTAATTCTTTAATGCTGGATATTCTATTTTTCAAAATTTCAGCTATTTTTTCCGACATTTTTTTATAAAATGTCATCGCCAATTCTCGTATGTATACTTCAATATCAAGATTGATATCTTTCGCCATTTCAAGTACAAGATCGTCGCGAAGCTCAATTATTTTTGACTTATTCATGATGTAAGACCAGAGCGACCCAAGCATTTCAACAATTTTATTAGTTTTAAGCAATATAAGGACCTGTTTTTTTTGTTCGCGCAGCTTCTGTGCCTCGCCTGACATTATATCAAAATATGCCTTCAGCACAAGATCGAGAGAAACTAAAAACTGTTCGGCGAACGCAATTCCTATTTTTCTCTCCGCGAGCATAGCGTCAGTTTCTTTATCGAGCGCGGCAGAAATTCTCTGGATAAGCTCTTCGCAATTTTTATCCATTATTTTGTATTTTTCAGGCATCGTGATATTTTTTAAAGAGGCATGCCAGCTTTGCATTTCGCCGAGCATCTTATCCATCGAAAAAGCGTCAAAATCCTTTGGATTTTTCACGGCCTGGATCTTGAATTTACCATCGAAACGCATGAAATTTATAACATCGTCCGTTAATTCCTCGTTGATCTTATTTATTCTTATAAACTCTAAAATCCTGGTTTTAACGTCTTTTTTTTCAAACGGCTTTATTATGCCGCCGAAAAAATCTTCGGCGAGTATCGAAGCGCATGTATTTTTTACCTTCACGTTGTCAAACACAATCGATGCAAGGCCAAAACTTGAATAAGCCGTAGTTTTATCACAAATTTTATTCGCAAATTTATATTTTACATTATCTATAAGGCTTCTATGTTTTTTGCCGGAAACGGTCATAAAATCATAGAATACTGAATTAGCCGCAATCTGGGCGATATTATCGACCCCTTCTAAGTGCCTGCATGCTTCAGTCCAGGAATCGACAAGATAACACCTGTCATAAGGCTTGGATTTCATAACTTTCGGTTCGGCAAGCGGCCCGATGTCAAATTTAAATTCGCCGCCTGACATAAAATAATCCAATTCCTTAAGCGCCGCGTAGGCGTTAGCCTCGATACTGTTTTGCTGCTCTATCTGAAATGCCGACGGCATTACAAAACAGCCGTTAACCTCGGCCCCCTCGACATATTCGCGTATCAAATATCCGAGGTCTAAAAACATTCCCGAGCCGGAACCGCCGCAAAGCGAAGTAAGTATATAGACCGAAATACCGTCCTGAATTTCAAATCCGCGCTCACCCAGCGTGGTTTTATTTTTTATAGAAGCGACCTCTTTTTTGACACGGTTAATCGCGTCAACAACATACTGCATATTCCAGTACAGCGCGAACCTGCCGATCATTCTGATCTGATTGGCGCCGCTCAAAATATCGCCGGCTTCAAAATCTTTTGAAAACCACGAAAAAATATGCGGATGCTTATCTGCATTTTTTATAATGCCCGCAACATCCTTTACCTTAAGGTGATAAAATTCACTCGGAGTAAATAAGGCTTTTACCTGATTCGTCGCGACCGTTTCATTTTGAGCATTGGTGCGGACATCGGTAATATCGGTATCGAAGATAAGAAATTTCGCGAGAGGAAAATCATTTCCAGCTTTTTCATTAATAAGAGTTTTTAATTTAAGGCATATTTCAGTGCCTGTGCCGCCGAGTCCTATTATTATAGAAGGCTTTACACAGTACTTTTCCTGCTTTGATTCGATTTTTGAGGACTTTTCGAAAAATGAAGCCGCAGCCATGAAACATACCCCTATAAATATAAAAATAGGCACGAGCGGACTCGAACCGCTGACCCCTACCATGTCAAGGTAGTACTCTAACCAACTGAGCTACGTGCCTGTAATTTGTATATTTTATTTAATTTTTAGATAAACCCGGATTTTGAATTTTTTATTTATTTTATCTTATTTTAATTAATTTGTCAAGTTTTTTTAATAGTTTTTTTACAGACTTTTTATAATAACATAAAAACAACTACCGCCAATCAATGCTCATTATTCATATATTTTTATCGGGCCGCATCGATCATAAATAATTTCAACGATATATAAATTTAAAATTAATATAAAACTAAAACCGGGCTGTTTTGAAAAATTTTCTTTCTCAAAAGCCCGGTTTTTTTATTTTTGGTTTATAAATAATCTGATTATACTTATCTCAACTGTTTTACTCAATAATAGTTTTACTTTCGACGGACGCTTTTTTGAATTCAGTTTCAGCTATTTCATGTGCCGATTCGCTGATACTTTTAACCGGGCCTTCTTCTTCGTCAAGATTGCCGTCCCAGAGATATTTTTTAGTCTCAGCCACAATAACGCCGTTTAGGGCAATTAATGATATAAGATTAGGTATCGCCATCAAAGCGTTCGCCATGTCCGCGAAATCCCATACCATAGGCACCGATATAACAGAACCTAACATTACAGCGCAAACCCAAACGCAGCGGTAAGGCATAATCGCTTTTTTCCCGAATAAATATTCAAGTGAACGTTCAGCGTAATAAGACCAGCCGAGTATCGTCGAAAAAACAAATGTTAAAAGCCCTACAACAAGGACTGTCGGTCCAACATAAGGGATTTGAGCGAAAGCCGCTTTAGTGAGAGCCGAGCCGTTAAGCGACGCCATACCCTCGGGATTTTTCATTATAGCCGTAACTACCACAAGACCTGTCATCGCGCATACGACAACCGTATCCCAGAACGTGCCGGTCGATGAAACCAGCGCCTGTCTTACGGGATTTTTAGTCTTGGCGGCCGCCGCTACGATAGGCGCCGACCCCATCCCGGATTCATTCGAAAAAAGGCCGCGCGCGATACCAAAACGCGCAGCCATAAGCACTGTCGCGCCTACAAACCCGCCGCCGGCTGCCTGAACCGTAAATGCAGATTTGCATATTAAAATTATTGCTGGAATTATAAGATAATAATTCATTACAATTATGATGACACAGCCGCCGACATAAAATGCCGCCATAAAAGGAACAAGCTTGCTGCACACTTTCGATATCGAAGTAATTCCGCCGAGGATTACAAACGCGGTTACTACGGTCATTATAATTCCGGAAATATAAGGGCTTATATTAAAAGACTCTTTCATCAGCGTAGCGATTGAATTAGCCTGCACCATATTTCCTATTCCAAACGCCGCAAGCGCCGTAAACAAACAAAACAAAACAGCGAGCCATTTCATTTTAAGAGCCCTGTCGAGCGCGTACATCGGCCCGCCGAGCATTGTGCCGTCGGAAGTGCGAACCCTGTATTTTACAGCCAGCAGCGCTTCCGAATATTTAGTCGCAATGCCGAAAACGCCTGTAAGCCACATCCACAGCACAGCTCCGGGACCGCCGAGCGCGACTGCCGCGGACACACCTATTATATTGCCGGTGCCGATCGTCGCAGCGAGCGCCGTCATAAGCGCTCCGAACTGACTGACGTCTCCAGATCCTTCATTTCTGCTGTTAAGCATTATTTTTATCGCTTCAGGCGTATATCTTTGTATAAAACGAAGCCTGTATGTCAAAAATAAATGGGTGCCAAAAAGCATAATAAGCATCGGCGGCCCCCATAAATACTCATTCATAAACTTAATAAAACCATGAACGTTAGCTAAAATTTGTTCCATTATTTTCCTCCAGTCAATTTTAAAAAAAACACTTCAATGCATGTTATCGGAATTATAATTCCAGAATTTAATTTTTTATGGATTAAAAAACTTTTTTCTCGTTCACTTGGTCCTCGGCGCCAGGCCTGACCTTCAGCCACAAGCGCATACTCAGGTTATGATAAGGGGGCGGCCAAGGAATTATTCCTTGCCGCCCCCTTTATAATCCCCCACCCATCCTGCTATTTTTTTATTAAAAACATCTCAATTTTATTCTATTATCATAATTTTTACTTTGTTATTTTTTAATATCGGCAAAGCACAGGCGTTGCCTGTTTACTTTGCCGATATTCAGCAATCGTGAAATCTTATGCTTACGCATAAAATTTCACGAAACGAAGTTGTTAAATACTTGAACTTAGTTAATAGCAAACCTCCGCGATTGCCGTGTCACATCGAACGAGCAGCGGTCGATGTGACTAAAAAACAAAAAAAGCAAACGATAAAATCACCAAAACAACGATAGATATAGCAGGATTAAAAAGAGGGTGCGGGGGAAATCAAAGGGTATAACCCTTTGTGTCCCCCGCCTGAACAATAATTCATAAACTTTATAAATAGCATAATCAGCGGTCATTTTTAGCGCTAACCGTTTTTTTTATTGTTAATTATATATAACAAAAAAAATGCCATTCAAAAAATTACTTTCGAATGGCATTTTTTACATATTTACTCAGGAAAACTATCGGGTAACAACATTTAGTTATATTTTTCGATAGTTAATATGAATTAAAAAACAACTTTAATTAATTACAGATTCTACGAACGTTTCAATGTGCCTACAGTCTGGAGCATCTGATCGGTTGTCTGTATCGTTTTAGAGTTCATTTCATAAGCTCTTTGCGCCACGATCATTTTAACGATTTCCTCGACCGCCTTAACGTTGCTGCTTTCGGTATAATTCGAAAGAATTTCTCCGCGGCTTTCAAGTCCTGGAACGCCAGGCCCTATGGCGGCGCCCGACGCTTCGCTTTCCTTGAACACATTGCTTCCCGCAGAAGTCAAGCCGGCCGGATTAGTAAACCGGGCTATCAAAATCTGCTGGCCGAGCGACTGGTTCTGGCCGTTTATCATAGCCGATACCTGGCCGTCACGGCCGATTGTAATATCGGTAGCATCGGCTGGAATTGTTATCTCAGGCTGAAGTCTATAGCCGGCAGCCGACACCAGAATGCCGTTGTTGTCTTTTCTGAATGCGCCGTCACGAGTATAACCATTGCTCCCGTCAGGCAGCAGCACCTGGAAAAAACCGTCGCCTTCAATAACAAGGTCAAGAGGATTATCGGTATTGACAATATCACCCTGCGAGAAAATTTTCTGGGTAGAAACGCTTTTAACGCCGTGACCCGCTTCAAGACCGACTGGATTGGTGGTTCCCTGGGCGATAGGCGCTCCGGCCGAACGCAGGTTACTATATATCAGGTCCTGAAATTCCGCTCTTGATTTTTTAAAACCGATAGTGTTAACATTTGCAAGGTTATTTGATATAACGTTAATGTTGAGCTCCTGGGCATTCATCCCGGTCGCTCCAACCCATAAAGCGTTTATCATTTTCGCACCTCCGTTTATTTGAAAAAATACTATATTTATTATTTATTATTTATCATTGATCAAATTTTCATGTTTACTATAAATATATAATTTTATAATCTGTTCATATAAAAAATCAAATATAAGGCCATTTATAAGTTCAATTTTTTCTAAATCTAAAAAAGTCCGTCAGCAGAAATTAAGCCGTTAGTTTGCCAACCGAACCGATCGATTTTTGAAGCATTTCGTCCTGTGTCAATATCACTTTCTGGTTCATTTCATAGGCCCTCTGAAGTTCTATCATATTTACCATTTCATAAACAGCGTTAACATTGGAGCCTTCGATAGCATTCTGCATGACTTCGGTATTGGCAGCTGCTTTTATATTAGTTTCCGGGCCGGGCGATATTAAATTAGCGCCGTTTTTAATGACATTGTTCTGGCTTTCAAATTCGACTACAAGCATTTTAGCCACGGGCTGGTTATTTTGATAAACGACGCCCGCCGAATCGACTGAAATAGGAAACTGAGTATCGACTTTTATGGGGGTTGTCTGAACGCCAAGCCCGTTTTTATCGTCGCCGATAGAGTCAACATTATTCATAGCTTCGGCCGGATTAATGCCAAGGACATTATTTCCGCTCATATCAGTAAGAAATCCGTCTTTAGTTATTGCGAAATTGCCGGCACGCGTATATTTAACGCCGCCGTCCGTTTCGACCGCAAAATAACCCTGACCGCTGAGCGCGAAATCGGTTTTATTATCGGTTACCCTGATTTCACCCTGGTTTTTGGTCGTATAAACATTTGAAACAACCGCTCCGGTGCCAAGGTTTCCAATATATCTCGAATGCTCGATGTGCCTGTTCTTTATTTCTTTTTTCCAATCATTGATTTTATGTATTTCATTATCAGGCTCCATTGAAAAAACGGCAACATCCTTTTTAAAGCCGGTAGTATCGACATTAGCGAGATTGTTAGCCGTTATGTTCTGACGCATCTCGTTTATAAGCATACCGCATGCGCCCGTATAAATGCCTCTTATCATACTTCACCTGTTGCTGCGAAAAAATTTACAAATAAAATAATTAAAAATGTTTTACTGATGTTTTAAAAAATACTGCAATTAATGTTAAATATTATGTTTATAATGTATGTCCAGTTAAAATATTGATTCAAATTCGGTGTCGAGTTTTAATTTCGAGTCTATAATATTCTTAAAAAATATTACTTCTTCATAATTTTCATGTGTTTTTAAGCCGGCGTCGCAGGACGCTGAAACCAGAAAAGCGTACAGAGCGTGAAGGCATTTTACCGCGAGAGTGTAACTGCTGCCGCCGATTCCGCTTTTTAATAACTTCAAATACTGCTCATATTTAACGCCGTCTATTCTTTCACTAATTAAATTATCGGTATTTATTTTTTTATCAATAGGGCAATTATTCCAAAATACGTCATAATTTTTAATCAAAAATCTATCGCCGTGGATATATTTATCCTCGATAATTTTTTTTATGTAATACTGATAAAGTGAAATCAGCCTTTCGTAGCGTTCGGAATAAAGCGCGGGAGCGGTTTTTTCAGGTGTAACCATGCATTTCAGTTCGCCAAGAAATCCGTTATTTTCAAGCTTAGAAACGCATTTGACGACGCGCGGGCATGAAAGATAAAACAAAGTCGGAAAAACATAGTCCTTTGTTTGAAACGGGTCCTGCATGAAGGCGGCCGGATTATTAAATTTACATCGCGCCGATACGCCTATAAAATTAACGGCCGGTTTTTCGAATTGATAACAAGCCGCCGCAAAATCAGAATAATTAAGAGAAATGATGAGTTTATCGTTTGACATATAAATAATTCCTTATGAAAATATAATTTAAATTTAAGCTGAAAGTCATTTTGGAATTCGCAGTTAAATTATCCATAAAATAAAAAAATGCGACCGCTTAAAAACGACCGCATTTTTGAGAAATCAGGTTATATCAAGATTTTCTAGTTTTTTTCAAAATCTATAATTATCTTCTTTTACCTTTTTTCTTACGCATTTCATTGTGTCTTTTCAATTCAGAAACACGTTCTGAACTTTCTTTCATGAAAGCGCTAAGTTTTTCTTCGAATGATCTATCACCGCGTTCACCACGTTCGTGATTGTGTCCGTGGTGGCCGTGACCGCCATGACTATCGCCTCTTGAACCCGCCTGTTCAGATCTCGGTTCTGAAGGGTTATCTATCTGCTTTATCGAAAGATCAATTTTGTTATGATCTTTTTTAGCAATAACTTTCACCTTAATCTTAGCATTAAGCTGGAGGTGATCGGCAACATTCTGAACATAAGTATTAGCTATTTCTGAAACGTGAATCAAGCCTTTTTCACCTGATTCAAGTTTAATGAAAGCACCAAAAGGTTTTATTTCCTCTACGGTTCCTTCAACAATTTGTCCTACTTCGACTGCCATCTCTCTATCGCCTCCTTTCGTTATGGATTTATAATTGTATTATCGTAATAATTTATGGTTTTTATATATTCTTTTTAAAATTTTACTATTTTTTTTATATGTTCAATAATTTCAATGCTGCTTAAATTATCGCAGTTAATTTTTAAATCGGCTTTTTCGTAATAATCAAGCCTTGAATCAAATAATTTTTTCAACCCGTCTTCGCCGCACTTTAAAAGAGGCCGTCTATCGTACTCGTTTTTCGCGCCGATCCTGCTTTTCACAGTCTCAAATGAAACCTCGAGATAAATCAGGAGCGATTTCCGCTTAATCAACTTCAAGTTATAGTCATCAAGAATAGTGCCGCCGCCGGCTGACAGAACTAATTTTTTACCGCTTCCTTTTTCAGTTTTAAAAACCTTGATAAGGTTTTCTTTTTCAATCTCGCGGAACCGGCTTTCGCCAAATCTTTCAAAGATTTCGGTTATTTTTTGCGATACCGCATTTTCAATAAATTCGTCGAGATCTATAAAATCGCAGTTCAGTTCGCCTGACAATAACTTTCCAGTCGTCGTCTTCCCGCAGGCCATAAACCCTGTAAGAGTAATAGCGGATTTTTCAAAAAACTTTGCCGCTGTATCGCTATTGATTAAACCCACAATTTTTTACCTGCATTAAATCGGTTATATTATTATACATCATAACAACTTATAAATCAAGTTTTTTTTTATTTATTTATCCATAAGGTTTTTTGTTAAGTTTTACTTAAAATGTCTTAATGAGCAAAAGCAAAGTTTATTCGATTTCTTCTATAAAAAATTCTTCTCCGGAAATTATCATTAAGTCTTCAGACTGACATTCCGGACAAATATATCCGTCTTTTTGAGCGCTTACGATCTTATGGCACACGTTGCATTGCAGCCTGACCGGAATTTTTTCGATTTCGAGTTTAACTCCGCCGGTTATTTGCTGGCTGTTGACCGCTATGTTAAAAAAATTAATAATCATATTTTCTGTAACATTAGTCAAAGCGCCTATTTTAACTCTAATTTTAGAGGCGTTATGTTTATTCAAGTTAATAACCTGTTCAACTATATTTTTCAGCAATTCTTCCTGTTTAATAAGCTCCTGCATATCTACTCCTATTTTAATTGTTTGCTAAGCGCCTCTTTAGCGTATTTGACAACCCAGTGGCTCGTGTCCGAAAAAGCGTTTTTTAAAGCGTCGGCCGATTCCTTGCTTTTAAAATTGCCAAGCGCTATAGCCGCAAATGAACGGACATTCTCATATTCATCGCCCGATAATTTCTTGATTAAATGTGCGACCATAGTTTCGTCTTTTGTGTCTTTAAGTGCTTTTACCGCGTGAAATCGGATTTCTCTGTCCTTATCATATAAAAGTTCGGCGAGAATGGCATTTGATTCGTTATTCATAATCTTGCCAAGACCTTTTATTATTGTCTTTTTGATATCGGCGACTTCGGATGATATATACTTTTTAAAAACCGGAAGCGCCTGTTTAGCGCCGGATTCTGAAAGCGCACGCAGCGACCAGTAAATGACATCCGGGTTAGGATTATCTGCCTGTAAAATATTTATAAGTTTTTCAGCGGCTGCATTTCCTATTTTAGAAAGTGTTTCAGCCGAATTTTTACGAACCGGCCAATATTTATCGCGAAGCGACTCAATCAGGCTCGCAATAACCTCTTCCGAAGCAAGGCCGGATTTTCGAATCGCGCTCACCGCGGCAAATCTTATATCACGGTCGGGATCTTTTAAATATGAGAGTAATTTTAAAGCTGCTTTTTCTTTACAAGACTTGCCGAATAATTCTATTACTTTTTTTCTAGATGTTTTTATCTTTTCCAAAATGTCAAGGAAGAAATTTTCATCGATATCAAAATCAAACTGCAGCAAGACATTTAATGCTTTATCAACGATCTCGCCTTCCGACTCGAATCGCTTTATAATATCAATCAATTTAGCGACACACGCGTTAGAGCCTATTTTTTCGCAGGCTGTCATCGCGAAATAGCATATATCGCGGTTATTCGAATCGAGATAATGCAAAACCACAGGCTCAGCCTCAGGCCCGATCGCAGCCAGCGCCTGAAAAGCTATATAACCGACGCGGCCGGTATTTTTTTCTATAGCTTTCGAAATTGCCGGAAGCGCGTCAACGCTTTTAATCTTGCCAAGTATCGTAATAGCCTCACATGCTACCATTTCTTCATTATCGCCGGCCATATTTATGGCTTCCGAAAGTATTTCATCGCCGATTGAATTATAAAGAGCGAGCAGCGCCTGTCTTCTTATTATATAAGAATCATCCTCGAGCGCCGGATAAAGATAAGGCCGAACGTCAATGTTTTCCGAATGGCCGAGTGCGGTTATCGCTGCATTCTTAATTTCCTCGCGGTTATCATCCAATATTTCGGTTATTTTCGACGCAAAACAATCAGGCGGCAGACCGAACAGCGCATTTACCGCGTATAAAGCGAGATCATTCCGGCCGTTTTTTATAATGTCTATAATTTGCTCCGCGCTGGAAGGATCACCGATCTGGCCGAGCGCGATCAGCGCCTCTTTTTTTATTTCGTCAGCACAGTCCGAGGAAAGTAATTTTTGAATCTTAGGCAAAGCTTCTTTAGAAAGCGCTTTCCCAAGCCCTCTTACCGCAGTTATAATTTCACGGTCCGAGGACTTCTGGTCAAGTACGTTCAATAAATGCTCGTTAAGACTCTCATCACCGGAAACATCTGATAATATACGCGCTCCGGTCTCGCGCACCTTCGCTTCGGTATCGGAAAGCGACGACAGAAGAGTATTTTTTATTTTTTCCCTTATGGTTTGGTTTTCCCTGTCATTTGAATAAACCAGGTCGGAATCGATAATCTCTTTAAAACAGCCCAGAGCGGCAGTAGCTGCGATACGAACATGCCAGGCCTGGTCCGATATGGCTTCAACCAATGATTCCAGCGCGGCAATATCGCCGATATTTCCAAGCGCGGTCGCAGCGTTACGGCGCACGGCAAAATTAGCGTCTTCCTTTAATAACTTTTGCAAATACGGTATAGCCGCGCGGGATTTTAATTCGCCAAGACAATAAACCGAATAAAGCCTTATCATATGTTCTTTTGATGAAAGCGCTTCGATCAAATGTTTTTCGGAACAGCTGCCGATTTTTATCAACGCTTTGGCTGAATAAAGATTGACCTCGCTTTCAGAATAAGCCGAAAACGAATTTATCAACAAATTTATGGCTTTATCATCACTTATCGCCGCAAGCACCTGCGACGACCAGAAGCGTATGTCTTCATTAGGCGATGAAATAGAATTCACAAGATAAGATGACACGTCAGCGCCGACGCTTATTATTTTTTTTGAAACAGCCTCGCGAATCGGCCAGTATGGATCCGAAAACAATTCTATCAAATCGTATATCTCGCCGCCGGCAAGCTGCTTCATATTAATCGAATTAACCGCCTGAAGGCGTTCCGATTTATTTTCAATCTGCTTAATCTTCAATATGTTAGACACTGAATTTACCTCTTATTTATGAATTATTAAATTATTTTATTATACTTTAAATTTAAATAAATATCAATAAAATTTAGCATAAAAAATATTAATAAAACTTGAAAAGACGTATTTGAAATACGCCCTTTCAAGTTTTTAAACCTATCTATAAACTGAACTTACTCTATTGAATTACCGCATTCTGGCCCGGAGTTACGACAACGCCGGTAGCGCCTGTCGTCGAACCGCGGTATATGTTAATAGTATTTAAACACCTGTCATCGGCAGTAGCTTCAGTTTCACCATATTTGTAATAAATGCCGGTTGTCGATGTAAACCAATTCATGCCGACATCACCGTTAGGTCCCATTGCATTTACCGGAATAGGCCCGCTGCTCAAATCGATATCGCCGGCAATCGCCAGAGTATAGGTTCCAGGAGGAATGATAATATCAGGGTTGTTGCCTACAGGATATGATTTGATATCTATCAAGCCGAGCGCGTCTGAGAACGGTATCTTAAATCCAAGTTCGACTATTTCTATGTAGTATTTTCTAGGAATGTTCATACCGCTAATCTGATTCAAATTACCGCCCATAAGCTGCCAGTAGTTATAACCTCTTATCGGCGCGCTTACAGTTACACCCGTACGTTTATCAAGATTACCAGGCGTAAAATCAGGCGTAGTGCCGCCGCTTGTAAGATACCTTCTGCCGACTAAGTGACCGCCCCATACCATCATCGCAAAATTTATATTTTGAGTTTCGGTATTTTCAGTTATCAGGACATTAGCCGGATTCATTCCATCGACAGTATATTTCTGGTCCATGAATTTCGAAGTATTATGCTGATAACCGATATTCGCCCAGTTAGCTAACGATGAAACGTCCCTTGCAAGCAATTGATAGCTTCCGACCGGCACTCTTTCTATGGTATATACGGAGTTACTCTTGTCGAATGTGGTCGTACCGAATGTCAATCCGCGGTAACTATAAGTTACGTTTATCGTTATACCGCTCCAGTTCGAATCGCGTGTAGGATGCGCAAAGTCGCCTGATATCTTATTTATAGGCATTTCGCCGACGTCCGAAATATGGTTATAGTCAGTAGGATCGTTGTTGTTCTTGTAAGGATTTCTCATATTAGGGTTCGACGGATCATCCTGCGGACCGTTAACATTGTTATCGTAATAAATTGTGCCGCTTAACTTGCCGTATTTAGGATACATCCTTACTTCACGGTTCTGGTAGGTCTGACCTGAGTCAGCTACTACCTGGCTTTCGCTCGTATCGATATAACCCGAAGCGGTATAACTCATCGTATAGCGCTGGTTGCCCGGAACGGTAAAGAAGAATTTACCTTCCGCATCCGTATTTACAACTTTAGTATAACCGCCTTCCGACCTTATTGTTATAGTGGCGTTCGGCACCTGATAATTGGTATTGGCCCTATTGTACGAAGCATTTGTATTGTAAAGATTATAACCTTCAGTCCATATTTTATCGTCATAAACCTGACCCGAGAAACCGGCATATTGACTTGTGGAAGGCGAAACCGCTATTTTTACGCTTGTAGGACTTACACTGTTAGAATTAACGATTACGCTTCTATTGGTCGGATTCAAAGGATCGATCCAGACGTTAGTCATTATTTTAGGGCTGGTTCCCGAATCATAAACTGTCATTGTATAAGTTCCAACCGGCACATCAGAAACAAGGAAGCTCGAATCATTCTGCACTGTAGCGCCGAACGTGAAGTTTTTATATGTATAGCTTACATTTATCAATCCGGAGCTTACTATGCTGCTGAATATTCCCGACTGCGATATATGCAAAAGCTTTTCAGTAGCGTCATCGACATAACCGTTAGGCGGATTTCCTTCATCCAGGTAAACCGCGCCATATACGACATTCACAACCGGTTTAACCTTGAAATCAAGTCCGGTAAAATCTGCCGGGTATGAATTTATGTTTTTGTTATATATCGATTGAGACACAAAATTCGCTTTAGATGCAGTAAAATCGAATGTCAGGGCCGGAAGTTCAATTTCAAACGATCCGGATGACGAAGTATTAGCGGTTACTGTATAATTAGAGCCGTCATATTTTTTGAATACGGCCGTAACCATAGCGTCTGAAATACCGGCTCTCGAATCATTACCTGCGTTTACAGCCATAGGATAAACCTTGCTGTCATAAACGGTGCCGAATACTTTAACTGTTTTCAACGTTACGTATAATGTGCCGACATCTGTTGTCTGGCCGGCATTAACGTTAACTGAAGTGACCACGTCGTTAAAATATTGGTTGGCGCCCGCGCTGCTTCGAATCGTAAGAGAGTACGGCCCGCCCTTAGGAACATCCGTTACAGTAAAAGTACCGTCATTTTTAACAACCGCTGACTTTGAGACATTGCCTTCGGTAATGCCGGCTGAAACCGTAAAATTCAATGAAGAAACAGGTCCGCCGGTAAGGCTGTCAATAACTTTACCCGTTACTTTTCCAAGGCTTGATGTAAGCTGAATATCAGGGCTGATTTTATAAGTAGTGGTACCAACGCCGAGGTTGAAATTTACTATCTTTATTTCATACTCATTCGCGGTAACCTGGAGTTCAATCGGATTTACAAGATCAACCGGAACATTGTCCAGCGTGAAATTACCGAACGAATCCGTATTAGTCGTTATAGAGCTGTTTCCTATCATTACAAGATTAGCGCCGCTGATCCCTTTAGTATCGCCCGAATTAACGACTTTACCGGTAACTTTACGTACCGATTTTGAAAGTTCTATATCCTTGCTGAAAACTATATCCGTGAAATCGCTGCTTGCCTTAGTCTGCTGTGTAATTTCAGTCTGATAACCTAAAGATATCGCCTCGCAGAATATATTATATGTCGTAGTGCCTGTAGAATTAAGCGGAACATTCGCTAAAGTGAATTTACCATCCGAACCGGTCACCGTGCTTATTGAAAGTCCGTTAATCGAGACATTGACATTTTGGATCGCTGAGCTTGTATCTTTATCGATGATCTTTCCATATATCGAGAATGTATTTTTAGACATCGGTATATTAAGTTCAGTGCTGACGCCCGAAGTAATTGTTTGATAAATAACCTTAGTCTGGTAGCTTTTTACGTTCGTGCCGTTAGCGATTGTAATTTTACCATTAACAGGCAGCATATTATTAAAGCGGTAAGTGCCGTCCGATCCTGTCGTAAAAGCCGCAACGCTCGCACCAAAAACAGTATCAGGAGTTATGGTGATATTCGAAATTACGCTTTCAGCTCCATCTTTAATGCCGTTATTATTGGCATCATCAAATATCACGCCGTAAAGCGAACCGGTTTTCGCTTTCATTTCTACGTCTTTTTGAATATTTTTAGTCGAGCCAGAAATATTTATAGTAACCGGCGAGGCGTTGTACTGCTCAGCGGCAGTCGTTGAAAATGTCAACGAATACGTTCCGTATGGAAGATTATTCAATGTATATTTTCCATCAGAAAGTGTTGTAGCCGTATAAGTTTGCGGTGTCGTTATTTCCGACGGGCCTGTAGCGGTTACTGTTATATCAGATAACGGCTTATCCTGGCCGGACTGATAACCCGTAACATTATTCGTTTCAAGATATATCGTACCGGTTACCGATCCGAAATTTTTGCTTATCGAAACATTTTTGATCAAAGTCTGGCCGTTTTGCGTCAATGCCGCGCCGTTAAGCGTATATGACGAATAATCGGTAAGGCTGAACTTCAAGTCATAAGTGCCGATCGCTATATTTGTAAAGCTGTAGTTACCATTAGCATCAGTCTGCGTTATCTGCGGAGTTATATTTGTGCCGGTTAATGTAACATTAACATTGGCAATCTGGCTGCCGCTTCCCGAATCGGTAACCGTACCAGTAATAGTTCCGGCACCTTTGCTTAATTTCTCGTAAATTTCAACGGAATTTGAACCAACCGCATAATCAGACAGCGTGTAAGTTCTTTCGATATTGATATAACCGGGGCCTTTAATATCAAGTTTATAAACTTCAGACGTATCGCTGTCATTTGTCCAGTAGTTTAAATTTGTTATACTGAAATTACCTGAGCTGTCAGTATATGTGGTTATATTTTTAGCGGCAATGCTGACTTCGACATTGGCAATTCCATTCAAAGTCGTAGAATCCACTATAGTACCGAAAATTCTTCCGGTCGAGTGCTGCGTTCTGGTAACAACCGCGTTAACAGGCGACGGTGTTGTAGACGAAGTAGCCACGCTTATAATTCTTGAATTAGATATGCCGTCGATAAACGTCGTCGTATTTAATTCTGAATACTGCGGATTAGAACCGGTAGCCGCCGGCGGAACCATAGTAAGATAATAATCGCCGATCGGAACGTTATTGAATTCAAAACTCGAATCAAGTTTCACGTAAGCTGAATAGTATACATTTTTATATTTAACTCGTACCTGAAATAATTCCGGATCATACTTTTTACCTGAACTTGAAAGCGATTCGTCAATTTTAGTATCACCTGCATCGTAATATCCGTTATTATTAACATCTATATATGCAACACCCTGAATTTTGCCGAGCGTCGGAGTAAGATCAAAATCCTGACTGTGCGAGGACTGCAATATAACCGACTGCGAGTCAATTTCAAGATTTGAGTAATTTGTGGCGTTTACAGTAAATAAATAATTCGAATAAGCCGGAACTGTTATCTGGTAATAACCGTTATAATTAGCCGTCGCGGTTTTACCGGACCACGCGATATCCTTAATAGTAGCCGTAATAGTAGCGCCGGCCACTTTAAACGAGCTGTCAACGCTGTCTTTTACATAACCCTTAATAGTCACGGTTTTAAGAGCGACATAAATTATACCCATATCACTTATCTGGCCTGCATTTACAACCGTAGTCTTACTTACTTCCTCGAACATTTTCTGGTTGGCGTTAGCCGTCGAATGATATATTCTTACCGTATAATTGTATGAACCCATCTGAGGAATGTTTTCTATTATAAACTCGCCGTTAGTCGATGAAACATTCGTTTCAACAGGGGCGGCAAGGCCCGGAATCGTGACTGACGCTTTTATCGGTTCAGTAAATAATGTTGATTTTATAGGATAACCTGTAAGCGAATCATACACCGTACCTCTGATTTTACCTAAATTAGGCGTAACGGATATATCGGATACCTTAAGAGGTATCGAGTCATTACTTACGGTGATCTGCATATCACGGCTTTGATATCTCGGAGAACCGTTGATATTTTTAGCGGCGGTATCGCTTATGTTCAAATTATATGTGCCTACCGGTACCGCGTCAAATATATAAGTGCCGGACGCCGAAGTAACCTGCGGAGTGATGCTCGTTCCCTGAATCTGTACCTGAACGCCTTCTACTCCTGCATTAGTAACTGAGTCCACGATTTTACCATAAATTAATCTTGTTATTTTTGTAACTTCAATAGGCGTAACGTTAATTACGGCGCTTTCGGCCGGAGCGTCGGTATCGGCTGTAACAACTGAATAACCGATTGTCGATCCATCAGCCACTATCGTATATTTGGAAACGCCGCCGGTGCTCGCTGTAACATTATCAAAGTTATAATCACCTGTCGAGCTCGTAACTGTCGTTAAATCCGAAAAACCGAGTACTTTAACTGTAATGCCGCTTACACCCTGTTTGGTGACGGAATCTATAACACGGCCTGCCAATTTTCCAGTCGGCCTGTAAACGCCGATATCAATATTTGAAAGATTGGCGTTTTGAGGCAATGTAACGGTTCTGGAAGCCGAATTATAATTGCTTTTCGAGGCGGTAAGCGTGATACTGCCAAACGAAAGGCCGGTCATCACATAATTACCCTGCGCATCGGTGGTGGCCGTAATTGTAGAACCGCTCTGAGTTACGGTAACGGTGGCATTCGGAACGGCCGGTTCATTGTTAAAGCTGCCATCCCTGTTAACGTCTTCATATATCTTACCTGATATGGTGCCCCGCGTCGGCGATAATTCCATATTCAAGTTTTGATATCCTTTAGTTACAGTGTAATTTGTAAAATACGAAGTATAGTTTGAGTTACTGCTGGTATTGCCGTTAGCCGAAACCGTTATGAACGAAAGCGGTAAATTTTTAAGTGAATACGAGCCGTCGCTCTTGCTTATATCGCTTGTAAGCACGCTGGTGCCGGAAGACGATTTAGCTTCGACGGTTATACCTGAAATCGGAGTATCGCCGCCGGCGCCAACCTGAAAACCAGGAGTGTTGTTTGTTTCTAAATACACATATCCGGACAGTGTGCCGTAATCTTTTTTCAACTGAATGGTAAGAGATACGGTCTGGCCGTTAGTGCTTATGGTAATACCATTTTTAATTTCAGTAGCATAGTCGGCCGCCGAAATGATTATGGTATAAGTGCCGACCGGAATATTCGAGAATGAAAAGCCGCCTGTACCTGCCGCTGACGTAACAGGGTTCGGAATCTGCGGATATGTAAAATTAGCGATGGTAACGTTAGCTCCAGGAATACCCTGGTTCGTGTCGGCATCTATAATGCTGCCCATGATATTGCCTTTTAATTTGGTCATTTCAGTCTGCGATTCGGCTATCTGGTTTACAGTGCCGCCGACCGCGGTAATCTGCATTGTTTTCGAAACATAATCGCTTCTTGAAAGAGTCATCGTCATAGGCTGACCTGTAATTCTTTCATTCGATATGAATATGTTAGTAAACGCGAATTCTCCGCCCGCGCCCGAAGTTGTCGTCAATTTATTGAAACCGACCGATGTGGTGTCAGGAACCAATAATTCAACTGTAACGCCTGAAGTAACAATTTTAGTATCGGCATCTTTTATAATACCAACTACCGAGCAGTAATTCTGCGTTGATGATGTAGGCTTTAAGTATATAGGATCGAGGTTATTTTCATTTTTGACTATCTTTTGCTTAAGGGTTTGAGAAACGTATCCCGATTTTGAGAATAATACAATATATTCAGTATCAGGAGTTATAGTGCTTATTTTAAACGAACCGTTAGCATCGGTAAGTTTATAAAGCGACGTGCCAAGAATTTCGACAGTCGCGCCTGAAATCGCATTTTTAGACACATCGTCAAGGACGGTCCCGACAAGATAGCCGTAGTCCGGGGTTGCCGCCGGAGTTACCGGCTCCATTAGAATGTCCTGCACCAATGTTTGTTCAGATGTCAACGTTACCGACAATGAATATGGTTTATAGCTTTTAGTGGTTGTGGTTTCAATCGCCGTTAAGTAAAAAGTCTTTCCGGCCGGGACTGTATCGAGGTGGTAATAACCGGTTGAACGGCTGAAGTCACCTGCAACATTCGAATCCTGAAGTTCGATTTTTATGTTTTCAATAGGAAGGCCGGTCGTCGAACTTTTAACAACGCCAATAATCCTTCCCGGCAGTAATATTTCACTGCTGCCTGAAGGAGGCATAATGATATCGACATTTTTCAACGCGATATTCGATATTTTTGTCACGTTGCTTTTTTCAGTAGTGGCGAAACCAGCCTTTGAAGCTTTTAAAGTATAAGGTGACGAGCTGGCTGAAGTAGGCTGTACGCTGTTTAGAACATAATTACCGTCTTTATCTGAAATAGCTTTAATGATTGGTGACGAATCTTTTATTTCAACGGTAACGTCAGGAATTCCGGCAAGCGTGTCACTTCTTTTGACAACGCCGGAAATCGAGTCCGCCGGATATGAAGGTTTCAGACTTACCTTTATTTTTTGAGGACCATCGGTAACTACGACATTCGCAGTGGCGATTTCGTAGCCTGGTTTCGAGCAGCTGATGACATAGGAGCCGATTTTAATTTTCGGGAATATATATACGCCTGAATCACCTGTATTGGCGCTTTTTAATATCACCTGCTCCTTGCCGACTTCCGCGATAGAAACGAATACGTTTCCAAGAAGCATCGAAGTCTGGCTGTTTAAAGTCGTAACTTCGACGTCGTTAGAAGACATCAGATCGAGCACGGAAGCGTTATTTGAACTGCCGCCTCCGCCTCCGCAGTTATTTAAAATCAATAAAACAAAAAACAGTAAACAGACAACTACGTATCTTTTTACCGGCGTAAGTTTTTTGTAGAAATCTTTGTAAAGATTCATTTTTTCCCCCCAAAACATTTATAAAAAAATTTATTTATATATTTTTATCTCTTTATTTTTTTATTTTTATTCAGTTTTTAAACAAATTGACAATAGTAAATTTTAAAATTTAAGGTTAACGCCCACTGCCGGAGACAACTCATTCAAGTTAATATCTTTCATTAAGAAAAGATCAAATAAAGCGTTATCCGCGATCGGTGTTCTTACTCCAAAGTTATATTTCGAAAAGTTATTGTTATAATCCTGGATCGCTTCAACTATAAGGCATGACGGCTGCGACATGATTTCTTTCATCTTCACTATAACGCCGCCTTTTACAGTCAAATTGGCGCTGCTGTTATTTCCGTCATTTATAACTTGAAAGTAAATATTTGAACCGCTTACGTCGTATGAAAAAAGACCGAAGTAATTATTTGAATTCGTCACACCTGACGACCCGAAGTCCACTGCCTGAAATCCGACTGACGCTTGAAATTTTGTTTTCTCGGGATTGGTAACCCTGAATTTACCTGTTAAAAATGTCGTATTATTTGATGATTTATAATAACCAGACGACCCGAAACCGATTTCTGCATTTTTCAAAACGCCGAAGCTTATGGTCTGAAACATAACCCTTGCATTCAACTGAAGGCTTGGCGTAGTTTGAATACGGCGGTGAAGATATTGAGCGCCGATCTGGAATTTGCCTCGCGGCGTAGTATCTGGCGCCGCTATTTCAATCAACCCGTTTGAACCCATCAGAGTATTTCCAAAGAAACTACCGGTATAAGGTTTTTTAGGCTCAGGCTTAGGCTGTTTTATATTTTCGCCGTCTTTGGCGGCTACATAATCAAAACCCAGCTTATCTACCATAACCTCGGAACTGTCTGTATCTAAAACCGCCGAGCCGGCCGCCTTAAGCACATCGCTGTCACTGGTCGTTTTTTTCTTTTTCTTCTTTTTCGAAGATGTTTTCTGAGATGCAGACTTGCCAGCCGTTACGTCGACCTGGCAGTATGCAACTGAAATATCCATAAAAAAGCAAAAAATAACAATCGCTATTATCGCTATTAATGATGATTTCTGAAAGGTTTTCATCAACATTTTATATCTCCCCGCAGTAATTCTTTCTTAGTATTTTTTATACTTATCGGCATTTTGTTGATGAAATGAAGAGGTGATTTTAATACTTTTTCCTTAAATTATTCAAAAAACTTTTTTTATATTAAAATAAATAAAAAAAAGAAACTTAAATGTGGAAGATATTAAATTATTAAAATGAATATATTACAAATTAAAGGAAGCATATTTTATGCCGATTTACTAATAAGACATAATAAAATATAGTATACGTGAATAATTTTTTACACGCGCTTCTTATACATAGCTATATAATTTTTAATTTGTATAATTTTTAACTTTTATTATTTTATTATTTTAAATTTATATTTTAGAGTATTAATTTTTACTAAATAACAGCAAAATACCAAATTGTATTTTTTAACATACAAAGAAGCAAAAATATGATATAATATGAATGGGAATATCGGTGAAGTAAAAAGTAAAATCAAATGTAAAATTTAAAATTCAAGAGGGAATTTATGACTTCAGGAAACTGGATAAAGGAATTTAACGGCGCGATAACGGTTTGCGACCGTAATGGAATAATACTTGAAATGAATGATAAAGCGGGCAAAACATTTTCAAAAAGCGGCGGAACCGGCCTTATAGGCAAAAGCCTGCTCGAGTGCCATCCCGAACCGGCCAGGTCAAAATTAGTAAAAATGCTGGAAACCGGCGGAACAAATTCATATACAATCGAAAAAAACGGTATAAAAAAACTTATCCACCAGGCGCCGTGGCATGAAAACGGCCAGTATATGGGTTTAGTGGAATTATCAATAGAAATCCCGGTCGAAATGGCTCATTTCATCAGAAAAAATCAGTAAATTACAGCATTATTAAAAAGATTGGGGTAGTTATTATGGCAAAATCCAGAACAGAAATCATATCGGAATCACAATTATGGCTTGACAGAATTTCAAGCACCAAAATAAGCGACGCGCAAAGGAAAAAAATAGTCTCAGAAACGGTTGAAAATTTCGCAAGTTACTACAATAAGGGATTTTTAGAATACCGCAAATCTGTCACCGAGTCTGACGGGTTCGCCGCGGTTGAATGGCAGGGCCAGGGAAGCTATTTTACCGACGCGCTCGGGCGCAAATATCTTGACCTGCTGGGCGGATTCGGCATTTATTCGGCCGGCCTGCGTCATCCGAAAATAGTAAAAGCTGTGCGCGACCAATTAAAAAGAATGCCGCTCTCGTCGCAGGAATTGCTTGATCCGCTGCGCGGCGCGCTTTCTGAATTACTTGGAGAAATCGCCCCGGGCGACCTGCAATACTGCTTTTTTATAAATAACGGAACTGACGCTGTCGAGGGAGCGATGAAACTCGCGCGCCTCTATACCGGAAAATCGGGATTCATCTCATTTTTAAAAGGGTTCCACGGGAAATCCTACGGCTCGCTTTCATTAATGGGCAAAGCTGAATACCGCGTACCTTTCGAACCGCTCCTTCAGGATGTTTATTTCGTGCCTTACGGCGACGCAAACGCTGTCGAGCAGGAACTTTCAAGGGCAAAAGCGGTAGGATTCGATATTGCCGGAATCGTCGTCGAACCTGTACAGGGCGAAGCGGGCGCGATAGTGCCGCCTGACGATTTCTTCCCTAAATTAAGGAAAATATGCGATAAATATAACGTACTGCTCATAGCGGACGAAGTGCAAACCTGCCTTGGCCGCACGGGAAAATTATTCGGAGTAAATCACTGGGATGTAGCGCCGGACATCATGTGCCTCGGAAAAGCTTTAGGCGGCGGCGTAATGCCATTATCAGCGTTTATGTCCACGCCTAAAATTTGGAAAGTGCTCGAACCGAACCCGTTCATCCATTCGTCGACATTCGGCGGCAACCCGCTCGCGTGCGCTGCCGGGATCGCCGCGATAAATGTCACATTGAAGGAAAACCTTCCTGAAAAAGCCGCCAAAACCGGCGAATATATATTGAGCAAGCTCCGCAAAATCCAGAAAGATTTCGAGGAATTCTTAATTGAAGTCCGCGGCCTCGGCCTTTTAATAGGTATGGAATTCATCGACTCCGAATTCGGATACGCTGTGGCCGCCGGATTATTCAAAAGAGGAATACTTGTAGCCGGAACGCTTTTGAACTCCAAAACCATAAGAATCGAACCGGCGTTAAATATCCCTAAAAAAGCAATCGACGATTTCTTAAGCGCATTAGTAGACACCTTAACCGAATTAAAGAAACAGGGCTGGTAATATTTTTAAGGCGGTATAATCCAAGAGATAATTTACCGGTCAAGTAAACAAATTAATCTATTTAATAGTAACTAAAATAAATAAAAAATGGACTGTTCCGAAATTAATTTTTGACAGTCCATTTTTTGTTAAATATAATTTTTTAATAAAAACCTTTTCTGACAATCCACATTACGCTTATTAATTGTAAAAAATTACCATTGATATTTATTTTATTTTTATCAGTTCATAGCTTTTACTGCCGAGGCCGACCGCAGCGCCGTGGTTAATCTGGTGCATTGGATCGAGCGGTTCATTCTCGTCATATTTATATTCTTTGCCGATTTTTTCCTTTATGACATTTAAAGTAGCGTAATCAACGGCGACTGGATCGTCGGAAACAAAAATGCCTATATCGTCGAATATTCTGCCGTCTTTTTTAGCCATGCAGTCGCATTCCTTAGTTACATAGATCGCGTGGTTAGCGTACAGCATCCGTCCTTCCTTGCCGCTTATAACCCCGATAGCGTGTTCGGCCATCTTTTCCTGTACGATTTTCGAAGCCTGTTTCCATGAAAAATTAACAGCGTCATGTTTACAGACCGCAAGGCATTCTCCGCAGCCGATGCATTTTACTTTATCGATGATATAAATTCCTTCAGCCCCAGCGGTGATTGCGCCGGCAGGGCAAAACGCTTTGCAGCGTCCGCATTTTTTACATTTTTTAGCATTTATCGAAGGCGAGACTGTGGAATGCTGCGAGAGTTTACCGCCGCGTGAAGCAAGGCCCATTGCGATATTTTTTATTGCAGCGCCGACTCCGGCAATAACATGGCCGGTGACATGAGCGAGGCTTATTATGAAATCATAATGCGGAACGTCAGCGGCAACAAAAACTTTTTTATAATGTTTTCCGTTAATTTCAACGGCAACCTGATTATTGCCAAGAAGCCCGTCAGCCATAACTATAGGAGCGCCTGTATTTTCATATGTAAAACCATGTTTGTAAGCTATATTTATGTGATCGTATGCATTCGAACGGGCGCCGACATACAATGTAGACGTCTCAACCAACACAGGCCGGCCGCCGCGTTTTTTTATTTCGTCGGCCAGAATTTTAACCGTTTCCGGCTTGATATGGCCGTAATTATCCCTATCGCCGAAATGCATCTTAATCGCCACAAAATCGCCGTTTTTTATTTTATTCAATATATCGGTTTTAAGAATAAGATCGAGATTCGACTGCGCAATCAAAGCAGCCGAAGCGTCATTCGAGATTTCTTTAAAATATACTTTAGAACCCATAAAAATATTCCTTTCTTATAATTATTTTGTTTCAATAAAATCACATTTGCAGATATAAAAAACATATTATCTATAAACTACTTTACAATATATAAGCCTTAAATATTTTTTTATAATTAATTTTATGTAGTATTATTTCAAAAAAGTATTTTTAAATTTTTAAGGATAAACTGAGTATTTTAATAAAATAAATTAACAAAAAAGCATAAAAATCAATAAACTTTATAATATTATTTTTTTACATTATATAACTAAAGCATATTAAAATTCAACCGATAATTTTTGTAACACCTTAAAGGTGCGGTAAAATTTTTAACGGCAATACGTAACACAAGTCATTACACAAAACATTGTTTTTTAAAAAAAGAGGTGGTCACAACATGAATCGTAGCAACAGTTATTCTCATTCATTCAACGAAACATTCAAAGAATCAAGAATGCCGGTTAAAAACTCTGGACATATTATGGAAGAATTAATGCGCTCTAGAAATTCTGGAACAGACACAGCATTTGTAACTGAAGTAAATTTCGCGCTTTAATAAATTACTGGCAGGAGTAAAAGCAGAGGTATTTAAACCCTCTGCTTTTTTTATTTGTAAAACTCGTGCAAATCAAAAATAAAATAGGTATTTGAATAAAAAAACAGAAAGCCGCGGAATTTTCTTTTATTATTCAATATTTATGACTATTTTAATGGTTTTATAAGCACGAACATACCAGGTTTTATATCACATAAATTTTTCATTTAAAAGCGCTATAAAGCTTATTAAAAACAAACCATAACGACATTATATAAATTTAGGGAAAATGAGTATCGACATGAAAATCAGCAGGTATTTTATAATCCTATTAATAAATTCAGTCTTCGTATTATCGTTAATTTCGGGATGCCTTAACAATAAAAGCGGCGAGTCCGAATTTTTACCCAATCCCGAAATACGGTTCACCCCGGCGCTGACATTGATAATCACAAATAAATATTTAGAAAAAAGCGAAATCGGCAATTGCGAAGTTGTATTTTCAAAAACGGCAGACATGCAAAACCCGTTTTACCGTACGCGTATAGGCAACCAGAACTGGCCTGAAATGAAGTTTTACACTGAAAACGTAACGGCTGGCGATGTATTTTACGCCGGAATTTTCGTGGATTACGACACGAATTTAGAGCCTACGATCGGAATAGACCCCATAGGCGGCGGATATGCCAACTTCCTTGATTCAAAACTCGACGGAAAAATCGAGATTTCAAAATTCAATCCTACAACTGTCGAAATAAAATTACTAAAACCGATAAAGGGCCTGGCGCCGGGCATGAACTGCCTTGGCACGACAACTAAACCTGCATTTTCATGGTCCAAACCGGCCGGAATAAATTTATTCGAAATAACGGTATATCATCCGGACAAATCTTATGTATACTGGCGCGCGCGCACTTACAAAAACGCCCTGACCTACGGCGATATTGATTATTCGTCAGGCGATATCGAAATGTCAGCTATGAAACAAATACCGGCCGATGAAAAAAGCTGGTGGCACCTGAAAGGCTATAACATCAATAACGAACTATGGGCGTATTCAAAATCGTTGAACTTTCTGCCGTAAAAATTCCATAAAATATGACAATATAATATTTTCGGCAGCATAAAATACTTACCATTAAATATAAATTTCAAACACTTTCAAATTATTAATTCCGCGGAATTAAGTATATTATAATTTCCTAATTTACTTATCTTTATAATATTTACCCGCTAAACTCAATTTAGTAAAAAAAAAAGACTGCACAATTTTTAGGTTGGACAGTCTTTTTATAATATTAAAAACTTATTAATAAGTCCGTTAATTACTGCTGAGCGTTAATTGTGGCAGAGGCGATTGCGGCTTTCTTATCGTTTTTTATCGTTTCAATCGCGTTAACTGTTTTTTCTAATTCATTTGTATCAATGATTTTCATATTAGACATTCTTTCGAAAACCATTCTTGTATTATCAAGCACTTCGGTTGAATATATCAAATGAAGCTCAACGGGTTTTTTAGGGTTAATGTTAATATTTGTCGTTGTCGTAGTATTGGTTGTGGTGTTTTGAGTCTGTGTGTTGTTATTGATATTTAATATCATAGAATTCACCTTCCTTTTATTTTATATTAAGCAAGAATAATTTCGTACTAGTTAATATTTATTAAACTTAAATATTTCATTAATTATCAAATAAAATATTCGTGACAATCATAACCAGACTCATAGCCTTACGCAAATTTATGGGAGCATATCTTGTGCCTAAAACTATAAGTGAAAAAAATAACTAATCCATTTTTTCAAAATAAATTCAATAATACTTTACATTTTACGAATACTTTGTTAAAATCAACAAATATATTATAGCAAATAAATAATAAAAATAAAAGAGAATTTTTATGAAAAAAACAAAATATTTAATAGGCGTGCTTAAAGAGATAATGCCGTATACAGATGTCCTGTTTATAGCGTATTTACTAAAATATTTTCTCTTTTTAGACAGTCCGCGCGGCTGTGCCGTTATTTTCGTTTTGTCATGGATTTCATTCTTCGTCCTTGCCACACGCTCTCTCATATCATTCTGGAAAGGGTACTTTTGTACCGGCATGGTGGCCGACGACAAAATATTCGCATCTTATCTCGTAACCGCGATTTTATGTTTCGGCGCGCAGATATTATCATTAATGGAATCAGCCTCGGCCAATAAAATCATTATAACAAGCGTCATCCTGATCGCTAATATCATTTCACTCATAACGTTCAGTTATTATTTTTTCCTGATTATCTTCGCGTTCAATTACTTCCTGCTGCTTTTTAATATCTCATATTTTTTGAAATGGATAAACTAAAATGGATAAAAAAAACATACAATTAAGTAAAATAGAATTAGATTTGTCGAAAATCGACACAACTAATATATTTCAAAATTACACACATTCTTGCGGAGAATTTACATATCATGCCGACCTTAGCAGCTGCCATTTGTTGAATAAATTTAACATTAAAAATTATTTCATCAAAATCAAACCTTCTGACCTTTCGTCAAAAATCAATTATTCCAGTTTTTCTGAATACGATTCGTTCATTTTTGAAATCCAGGACAATCACAGCCTGAATGATATTTCTAATTTTCTGAAAAGCTGTTCAATCAAAAACATTAAAAAAATAAGATTTTATATAAACACAGATAACCGTTCGTCAAGCGAAATTTTTGAACTCGCCGGGCATATCATAAAACCGGCCGAAAAATTTCTCCCTAATGCACAAAATTTTTCGTTATGCCTGCAATCGTCAAATTTTATAAATGCGCTGCATTTAAATGAAGAAATTACAAAAAAGTACCCCGAAATATGTGATAAACTTCATTTCGAGCCGCCGGCGGCAATTTCCAACACGGAAAACGCCATATTTTTTACCGCGGTTTTTCAAAACCGTGAATTTAAAAATCCATCAATCTGCCCCGCGTTCTCTGACGCAGAAAAAAATAATTCTTTTTTTTACAAGACCCTTGAAATTTTACGTTCGATAGGTTTTTCAAATATTCCAGGGATCTTTTTAATAGCATGCCCGACATGCACGCGCACAAGAATAGGCGTAATCGAACTTGCCAGGAAAATATATGAAAGCAGCCTCGACGTCGAAAAAACTTTGAAAATAGCCGTAATGGGCTGCGAAGTAAACGGCCCCGGCGAAGCGTCACAGGCTGATTTCGGAGTCGCCGGCGGACTTAACCGCGGCGTTATATTCGAAAAAGGCAAAATAATAAAACAGGTAGCTTTAGAAAATATAGAAACTGAATTAAACGGGATGTTAAATGAACACAAATAATATCAATTCCAACAATAACCTCGGCAATAATTCAAAATACCGCTACGAACCCGCAAACTCTTCGGCAGGTAGTCCGGCGCCAAATACGGTCAGCTTCATAAAACGCCGGAAAACCCGCGAAGTAAAAATCGGTAACATAAAAATAGGCAATTTCAACCCGATCGCAATCCAATCGATGTCGAATAAGCCAACCGAAGATTACCGCGCCGTTATCGAGCAGACAAAGGCGCTGACCGACGCCGGCTGCCAGATAATAAGAGTCGGAGTACTGAACGAAAACGCGGCCAGATGCATCGGTAAAATAAAAAACGCCATAAGAATACCTCTCGTCGCAGACATTCATTTTGACCATAAACTCGCGCTTATCGCCATATCCGAAGGAGTAGACAAACTGCGGCTGAACCCGGGCAACATAAAAAATAAAGAATATATCGCACTCGTCGCCGATTCCGCTAAAAAGAATAAAATTCCGATAAGAATCGGCGTCAATTCAGGCTCCGTGCCGAAGGAAACCCTTCTTAAATATAACGGCCTGGTAACCCCGGACGGACTTTTAGAAGCAGCTCTCTGGGAAATTAAGCTTTTAGAGGAATTCGGCTTCCACGATATAATAATTTCTTTAAAATCATCATCGCCGTCCGAAACAATCGCGGCCTACGAAAAAATTTCGCAGGTATGCGATTATCCGCTCCACCTCGGAGTAACCGAAGCCGGCATTTCAGAAACAGGCGAAATACGGTCTGCGTCAGGAATCGGCTACCTTTTATACCGCGGCATCGGCGACACGTTCAGAGTGTCATTAACAGAAGACCCGATCCTCGAAATTTACGCCGCTCAAAAAATAAAAGCCGCACTGAATATCAACTAATTTTTTCATCTTCAATTATATTTACCTATAGGATAAGGGGACGGCCAATTGCCGTGTTTCATTAAACGCGCAGCGGTCGATGAAACTAAAGTCAACTAAAATCAAACGATAGAATCGTCCAAAAGCAACGGTAGATATAACAGGGATTAAAGTGCATCTATGATGTCATTTTTGTGGGACCGCGTCCTGAAAGTCATCGTGACTTTCAGGCGCTTATTCTCAGCGGCTCCCGTCACTCCTGACTCCGCCGGCGCCGTTCGTCTTTGCCCTCCTTGGCACTCACGGCATTAGGGCCTCCATTCCCGTCATCCTAAATGTCCCGCAAAAATTGACATTCATAAATTAATATTTGGTAAGTATAAAAACTAAATATTTTAATGTTGATGCTTATAAACGTTAATGACATATATAGTTTGAAGGCCGGGAAATAGATATAAAGGATTATCTCACACATATAAAAATTATTTGAGCAATATAAGCATAACTCTAGGAATTTATCTGACATAATAAAAAAACAGCCTTCTTTTTCAAGAAAGCTGTTTTTTTTACAACTTAATAAACAGGCCCATTATTGCTCAAGAGTATAACCCTTTTCAACTCTTTCAATAACCCACGCGTTATTCTCGCGAATTATATACACTTTCGCCACATCAGGCTGCGGTATCGTAAGCGTTACTATCGCCTGCGCCGCGTTCTGATAGTAGTTTTCAACTGCGATTATCTGGCCGAGTGCCGTTCCGAAATGCGAACGTATGAGTTTCGCAATTCCGGTATTATCCTCGGCAGTAGCGGTTGTAGAAAGCGTAGGGGAATTGGCGGTTAATGGATTTCCCTTATCCAGGCAGCCCACAGAATAGAATATAGTCATAAAAATTATAGTGACTATTACAAAAATTGCCTGAATATTAGATACTGTGTCTGTAGTGCGATTTTGAGAGTATGTCATAATGCTACGGCTCCTTCTACATTTGTTATTACAAATATAATATTCTATAATTCAGGTTGCGGGCCGTTTATTAAATTGTCAATTAATTTTGTTATTTGAGCATCCCATTTTTATATCGAATTTTTATTTGATAACATAAATTATTTTTTACGATTTTTTAAAAAAATGACGAAAATAATAATATGACGTTAAAAACTAACATTTCAAACGTACTGTTCATATTTTTATTCTCGATATTTCTTTTCCTGGCCAACATCGGCTGCATGGAAAAGGGAGAAATCGTAAACAGCGAACCGCAGGTTACTGAATATGAAAAAACGCTTACCATAAATCATTACATAACCCTTGACGGCAGCGCGGCGGACGGAAATCCCAAAGAGCTTTATACTCCGTACGATCTGAATTTCTTCTACCTCGATTCTACTGAAGTAATAGGACTGCGCGGCGGATATTTCACCGC
This sequence comes from Candidatus Wallbacteria bacterium, assembly GCA_041441465.1. Taxonomy (GTDB): domain Bacteria; phylum Muiribacteriota; class UBA9980; order UBA9980; family UBA9980; genus JASDSY01. Next base: position 13,420 of record JASDSY010000005.1, on the reverse strand, counting down.
CAAAGGCGTAAAATCATACCTTAAAATAATGGATCTCGGCGACCAGAAGTATGAAAACATAATAGAAGTTCCGGCTATAACCGATTATAAAGCCGTTTATAAAAACGTAAAAAATAATGTCATCTACTCTGACACAACTGACGGAGTAACGCTTCTTAAATTAAATCACACATACGCATTTTATAAATGGACCGAACAGGGCGGTAATTATGCCAAGATAATGATCGATACCATCGATCCGGTGAACGGCTGCGTCAAAATCCGCTCCCTATATCAAATCCGGCAGGGTTATAATAAATTTTACTAACCGGCCAAATATAATTTGAAATTCATTTTTAATATGAACTCATAGTTATTTAAAGTCCCGGTCCAATCGTAAATTAAGAAGCTTACAAGTTGATTAAATAAAATAAATATGTTATTATAAAGCCAGAGATTCAATCACGCTTTATTACATGATTATTTTTTGTCGAAACATCCTCAATTATTGAATAAATAAATAAACCGGCAGGTTGATATTATATGAATGAAAACGCCTTATTATTAGGGTTTCGCGACAATATAAAATTGAGTATTTATCTTGATTTTTTAGATAACGAGACCATATATATCCAATTCGGCAACGAGTATAAATTCACACGCCAGGAGTTCAACTCGCTGCTTAATTTTTTACGCGTAACCAACCAGTCCGCGCATATTTTAAATCCTGAAAAACTCAAAGGCAAAAGCGGAATAGTTTCGCCCAAAAGTATGGCCAAAGAAGGATTTGTATGGCTACTGGAAAACGGCACATTAAAAATAGAATGGCGCAGTTTCATAAAAACGATACCGCACGAGTCTTATAAAGCGCTTGTCGAGGAGCTCGAGCTTTCGACACAGGGCCTTTCGAAATATGACAAAGTTAAATTGATGACGCCTGAGACCAGAAAAGCTCTCGGCATTGACGAGGCGGGCCGGACTGTTTCGTCCAAGGACACGAAGTTTTTTCTTAGAAGCATCGGTTACGGGATAATAATAATACTTATAATACTTGATTTCGTGTTAATTGTATCGTCTATAGTCAACTTTAAAATGCTTTATCTAGTAGGCATAATCACGCTGGTAATCATTCTTTCTTATTTAATACTTCCTGAATCTGAAAAAAAAGGGCTTACGCAGTTTTATAAAAATTCACGCGAATACGCCGACAACGATTTCTTAAAAAACGCCAATAACCTTCCGGTATCGCGTAAAACAATAGAATTATTCCTGATATTATTCATAGTAATGACTTTCATGACCGTATATTTCACCAAGGCGATACCGACAATACTCGAATGGGGCAAAAAACTTCAAAAAGGCGCCGGCTCAACTGAAAGCGAAGGCCAGGACGTCATAAATTCGATGTCATACAGCAAAAAAAATCAATTGACGATTTTTGACGTTGACAAAAAAGTAATTTTTATGGCCGATTTTTATAAAGAGCTTTTCAAGGCATTCGAGCAAAGCAAGATCACGCTCAAGAGCATTACATCAAAAGTCAATGTAGACAATAACTTTAATTATATAGTGGAAGGCAAGTTTTACGCGCCGGGCCTCAGCAATAACCTCGACCTTGAAAATCAGTTCAAAGCCTCGAAATTACTTGGTAAATTAAAAATTACCCAGGCGCTCGAAAATAATTATAATTTTAAAATTGAAAATGAATTCAGCATAATGTCAAATGTACTATTTAAAAAACCAAAACCGGCGGAACCGGCAAAATATAATATTTACGAAATAGCGCGCAAAAATATAATTTACATAGTCGGCGAAAAATGCCAATTCAAGATCGACGAATCGGCGGCCCGCCCGGCTGATTCACGCGGCCGCAAGGTCAACGATTATAATATCAGTTTTTATGTCAATAACTATGATCAATTAATAAAAGTGATAAGCTTTTTCGAAACCGAAGCGCCCTGCCTTCAGTTCATAATCGAAGGATTCACCGTCGAAAAGGCCGATAGTTACAAAGTTTCGGCTAAAATTTACTTCGTATATTCAGTCAAACAATAATCAAACTGCTATATCCATTTTTAATATATTTATAACAATAAAAAAAGGCTATATCAAAATATAAATTTGAAAATAGCCTTTTTTTTATTTACCGCTAAAGAAAATCAATTTTTCGCCGAATAAAAAAATAGTAAATTTTATTTTTATTTTTTCCAGAAAGGGAGAAACCATGTTAAAGAGCCGATTTAAAATAATACTTATTTCGTTAGCGCTTATTCTCACAATGATAGCCGGAATGGCGTCAGCCCGCGAAGATTTGAAGCTTGACGTAAGGGTGAAATCATTGGATGCCTCACATTTCCCTGTAATTCAGGCATATGTGACGGTAACTGACCGCGACGGCGCTTATTACCGAAACCTGACAGAACAGAATTTCGCGGTCGCTGAAAACAAATTCAAATTGGATTCATTCGTTGTCGAATCGAATTTAAAAAATATGAACATTGTTTTATGCCTTGATAATTCCGCTTCGATGAAAAAAGCGATGAGCGAACTTCAGAGATCGGCGTTCACCTTCATTAAAGGCCTCGATCCGACAGACAAATGCTCGGTAATCACATTCAACAATAAAGTCACTGTATTACAGGATTTTACAAACGATAAATATGTCCTTTCAAACGCGCTTTTCCAGATGCGCGCGAAGGGCGGTACGCTTTTATATGACGGGCTTTTCCAGGCGATAAATAAATGCGCCCTGGTTGACGGTAAAAAAGCGATAGTGCTACTTACCGACGGAAAAGATGAAAGCTATTCGGGCTCCAAGCCGTTTTCAAGACATACGCTCGAAGAAGTGCTTGCCCACGCCAAGCAGGTTGACGTACCTATTTATGTAATAGGTATCGGCCAGGATTTTAATGAAAATACATTGGCGGCTTTCGCGAATGAAACGGAAGGCACTTACTATTACGCGCCTTCGCCTTATGAATTATCAAGATTATTTAAACAGGTATTACAGAGCTTTAAGACATATTATAAAATAGTTTTCGCGACGCCTTGCGCCACAAAAGATGAAACCGCAAGGCTTGTAGAAGTCGAAGCGACGATAGGCGATATGCTCGGCCACGACCAGGTTTTATATCTTGCGCCGTCATTACGCCCGCAGCCGTATGTACCTATAAAATCAGACGAAAAAGACTGCAAAGACTGTGACTTCCGCGGCAAGTTCAAACACCTGCGCGACTCTAATTAACTCGAAACAGCAAATTCCTTTATATACCCCTTACCTAACCTAACTCCCATAATTAAAGCCCGCCTTAAAAAGACGGGCTTTTTTTTTATTTGATCAAATTTTCGATATAAGCTTTCAGCATCTGTTTCAAATCGGCCCGGTCAAACAATTCCTTGTTCTTGTTATACCCGGCAGTCAATTCTTTCATATAAGTCATAAGCTCGGTAACGATGCCGATATTCAATTCGCAATTTTTAATAAGCGGGTTCAGCTCATTTTTCAGTTCATCGATTTTACCGTTTTCGACGTATAATTCTATTTTCGACATATTTAAAAGTATTGGCAGCAGCAAGTTATTGACTGAATGCTGGACATTGCCTATAAGCTTATTGAAAAAGTTAATGCCTGACTGGCTTATTTCAGACCCGGCGGTTTTATCCGCGCCGCCGTGTTTTTCCAAAACGCCCGCTGAATTTTCATTTAAAAAAAGGCGCAGGCATTTATGAAATTGTTTTAAAAAAGGCGCTCCCTTCAATATGAATCCTGAAGCGCCGTTTTCGACGGCGTCCGCCATATCTGCCGCGCAGGCATTTTCTTCCACAAGCATAAAAACAGGCATTGTGAGAGTTTTCATAAAAACGAACTTATCCTGCGCCGCCTGAGCGCGGCTAAAAAGGCAAAAATCAAACTTATCTTGCGCCAGCGGCACGCAAAGGTCATTCAACGAGGAGACGATATCGTTATAAATAGACGCCTCGAAAGGCGTATTTTTTATAACTTCGTCCGCCAGGATTTTTTTTACGGCTTCATCATCTTCAATAACCAGTATTCTCGCATTTTTCTGTTCTGAAAACATCCGATATTTCCTTCCGCTAAAATTTATCGATCAATTCGGCTTTTTCGTCGCCGGTATCAGAAATTCTTATGAATTTTCCATTAATCTCAAAAAGGACTTTTTTGCCGAGCGCGCAATATTTGCCTGCATCGGAATATTTAGCCATAAGCTTGAAATAAAGGGGTGAACCGAATTTGACGGTCAAAAGATTTTTTGAATGACGCGCCTCATCGTAAGTTGAAATCTGCCATTCATCGCCTCTTTTGAAAAACGTGCCCGCGCCGGCATACTTCATTGACTCAGGATTTATTTTGCTGAAATCAACAGCGGTATCTGAAGCTTGAATTTTTTTGACTGCCCTGCTCATGCCGACAGCGCCGGCTCCGGAATCTAAAGACATCGTCTTTTCCGATTCAGGCGCGGCGAAAATATTAGCCTGTTCATAAGCGGCACGGTCCGATTTCGAAAGCGCCATGCCGGGTTCGGAGCTGTTCATTTTCGATGACACCCTTTCCTTAAAGACTGAGCGGCGCTTTTCTTCATCGATCAGAACAGGCGGCCGCCCTGACGTAGAAATGAACGCGTTATCTTCCAGGACCAGAAATGAAGTATAAGGCGTCATAATACCATGTTTTTTGGATAATTGGACAACCTCATCCTTTAATTCCTTGTTTTCACCGTTAATTCTTATCTGTTCGAGTAAATAACCTATACGGCGCTGCGCCCAGATACGCGGTAAAAAGTTGTTCGAGTCATCCGACTCCGGAAATTTGGCATCATTTGAAAATTTATGAGGCTTGCCGCCTATATTGCCAGTAACGGTAATCGCAGTGCTGCCGCCGTCGCGGTAACGTCCGGTTAAAATAACCTGGCTGCCTTTAAATATGTCGCTTACAGTCTTAGGATAAATATTTTCCGTTTTTATTTTTCCGAAATCTATATTAATATCGGTCAGAACCGGCGAAGCAATTTTAGTGTAAAAATTCGAAATCTTAATTTCTATATCTTCGTCTTCGGCCACATAATCGACAGCACCGTGATTTTCAGACGAAAGCCTGTCTAAAAGGGTCGTATTAAGATCGGAGCCGGCGCCAAAGCAGAAAATCCTTATTTTCTTATTGTTGGCTTTTTCGATATTCTTTAAAATCTCCGGAACGTCAGTCACGTCTATAGTCGGCAGGCCGTCAGTTAAAAATACTATAAATGAAGGTTTATTTGTGTCATAATCAAAATTAATCGCCTTCAGCATCGCCTCATTTATGTTCGTACCGCCTATGGCCTTAATTTCATCGACATAATTAAGGGCCTTTTCAATGTTGCCTTTATCGGCCGGCATCAGCTTGTTTTCAAACATGCGCGCCTCGGTCGAAAAATTTACGATATTAAACTTATCTTCGAGATATAAGTTATTCAGGCAAAATTTCAGGGCATTTTGGGACTGTTTCAATTTCGCGCCGCTCATCGAGCCTGAAGTGTCAAGCACGAAGCATATATTCTTGGGCGTTTTCTCGGCTTTTTCGGTATTAACTTCCGGCGCCAGCATAAGCATAAAATAGCCGTCCTCATTCTTCGGCTTATGTGTTATTACATTCACGCCGATCGGATTTTCAGAAAACGTGTAATAGAGCACAAAATCCTTATCAGGCTTCAAATTGGAATCCTCGAATGAAACCTTTACCTCGTTATCTGAAACCCTTTTTATATCGACCTTATGCGAAGGCGAATAGACGTTTTTTATTTTATTTTTCGATTTGACAGTCACAAGAACTGAAACAGTTTGAAGAGGTTTTGAAGAAAATTTTTCCGTATTAAGAGGATAGACGTATCTTGTAATGGCGCTGTCCTGTTTTAATACTTCCTGATATTCAAGCTGTATTCTTTTTTCGCCGTTAGCAGGTATCGGATATACGCGCGCCTTAAACATATTCGAACCCATATATTCAAGCAAAGCCGGGTCCTGGCGGCGGCGCACTATATCTTCGTAAATGCCGCGCGCTTTATCTTTATCCATAAGCTCAGCGGACTGGCGCTTGCCGTCGATGAACATGGCGAAATCAGATACTGTAGCATTTTCCGGAACGGGAAATATATATGTGCCTTCCAATTCCTGGTTGAATTCATTTATAAATATTTGATCTATTGACGTTTTTGAAGCCTGTTCGTTAATTTCGACATTCACTTTATGAAATTTAACGGAAGGCGGCGGCACTTCGCGTACAACGCGCCGCACAGGCGGAATATCGGGAGGATAATCAACGATTAAAATGCCGTCGGCATGGCAGACCGCTGCGGGCCAAAACAAAGCCGCAGCAAGAGAAATAACGACGGTAAAGAGGAACCCGAATATTTTTTTAAACATCAACATCACACTCCGGATATGAATTCAATTCGATTATACATTATTTTTTTGTATTTTTCAATATAATTACGGCATACCCGGTAATAAATCCAATTAATAAACCGATATAAAAACTGAAATGGAAAATCGTCAAAAAAAATCGACATCAAAAAAGGAAATTAAAAATATATTACCAACTGTCGGCTCGATAGGCTTCGGCAGCATGGCCTCCGCGTTTTGCAGAATATTAAAAAATAACGGCATTTCAATAACTATAGGCGCGCGCAGCAAATGTTCGCAATCGGCTTTAAACGCTAAAGCTTCCGATTTTAAAGTCGTAACGACAATAAATTGCATAAAAAATTCAGATTACATATTGCTCGCCATACCCGACAATAATATTCCGGAGTTTTTTAAAAAACACAATAAGTCTTTATTCGCGGGTAAGTGCGTAATATTATGCCACGGTTATTCATTTTTATATACGCCGGAAATATTTCCTGAAAATTGCGACGTTATATTGATTTCGCCGAACGCGATAGCGAATAAATTTTATGAAAACAGCATCAGCGGAGACAAAAACTACGCGCTCACATCGTTATTGCAAAATGCGACCGGCGGCGCGCATAAAAGGCTTGAAAGATTTTGCCGGGCGCTTAATCTAGAAAAAAACTGTCTGGTGAAATTAACAGCTAAGCAGGAAGTAGTGTCGGATTTATTCGCAGAACAGACCCTTCTTGTGGGAGGAATACTGGCGCTTATAACGGCTTCATTCGAGACCATGAAAAAAAATGGAATACCGGCGCAGGCTGCTTATCTTTCGACATTCCACGAAATAAAATATATAGTGGACACGATATGCGAAAACGGCATAGGAAAGTTCATAAATAACATTTCAACTACAGCGCTTTACGGATCGATCGCCGCCATTTGGGAATCGGGGTTCATCGATGAAATAGAAAAAAAATTCAACGATATATATCAAAACATAAATTCCGGAAATTTTTATGACGAACTTAAAGAAATCAACCGCTTGAGCGGCAGGAAAAATAAAATTGAACGCCATATAAAAAATATATTAAAATCGGATATTTGTAAGATTTATGAACGCAACGAACAAAAACGGCACACAAAATAATTATTTAACGGATTACTTGAACAGCGCTCCAATATCGCTGGCATTAATAAGGGCAATCGAGTGCAAAATAATGTCGGCGTTGCCATTCGCGCACCCTATTCTTGATTTGGGCTGCGGCGACGGGCTGTTTTCCAATATTCTATTCAAAAACCGCGATTACATAGACGCCGCTATCGACACTTCGGAAGCGGAAGTCGAGCTAGCTTACAAGAAAACCGTTTATCATGAAATAAAAGTGGCAGATGCGAATGATATTCCTTATGCTGACGAAAGTTTTAAATTCGTTATGGCAAACGACCTTTTTCACCATTTACAGGCGCCGGCAGCCGCAATAAGCGAGGCCGGAAGAGTACTCATGCCCGGCGGGCTTTTATGCTTTACCGTGCCGACTTTCATTCCGGCGTTTCATATAAGAGCGTTTACAAGCCTTATGCAAAGCAAGTTCATCCAGAGCTTTTCGCCGCTGGATATCATAAAGTTTTTTAACCATGATATAAAAACATATTTCAGGCTGAAATCGATATTCACATTTAAAAACTGGGTCACTACCCTTGAAAACGCAGGTTTTAAAGTAATATTCCACAAAAAATACGCGTCATTTTCGACCATCGTGATACAGCTGATAACATCCTTTTACCTCTACCGCGGGCTGGCTTACAAAAAAATACTCGGCCGGTATATTCCATTTCCGTCATTCCATAAAAAAATAATCACCCCTATAACGAGCCGGCTTTTCGAAAGTCTATACGAAAATGACTCTTACGAGGGTGAAAATTATTTAATATTAGCCAAAAAATGTTTTTGAGGGACCGCGTTCGAAAATCCCTCCGGGGATTTTCGCCGCTTATTCTCGGCTGCTCACGCCATCCCTGGCTCCGCAGCCTCCGAAATGTCCCTCAAAAACATTTTTTGGCTATTTGTATTGTGTATAAACAATACACTTTTAATAACCTTAACCGGCATGATTTCACATGTTAAATTTGATGCAAGTTTTTTTTATCAAATAATTAATCTTGGCAGCTCACGGCATTAGGGCCTCCATTCCCGTCATCCGAAATGTCCCTCAAAAACATTTTTTTGGCTATTTGTATTGTGCGTGAACAATACTTTTTATTGCGTGATTTATGGCTTTTATCAGCTTCCATGGCGCATTCAATATTCAACTTTCATGTTAAAAATGCTGCCTGAAAAAGTAATTTTTCAGGCAGCATTTTTTAATGAATATGATTCGATAAAAATAAAATAATGATAATGTTTTTAAGTTATCACGTTATTTCAGTTTAAAATTATAATTTAGCACCGCAGTTATTGCAAAATTTTGAGCCGTCGGCGTTTTGCGTTGAACATGCCCGGCAGAATCCGGCCGGTATTAATTTCTCGCCGCAATTATTGCAAAAACGCGCTCCTTTAATATTAACGGCGCCGCATTTCACGCAGGCTGCACCTGATGGCGCCGGATTATTTTCAGGTTTCGGCTGCGCATTTCCCTGCTCGGGCTGGCCCGCCGGAACGACGTTATTCTTGATATTTTCGCCGTGATTTTTCAGCGCGTCGGCAAAAACCTGGCCCATGGCAACTCCCATTCCCATATCCATGGCCGCTGTACCGATTCCGGAACCGCTTCCTGAATTTTGAGCGAAATCTTTTATCGACTGCGCGACTTTAAATTTAGTGTATTTATTCAGATCGCCGACTGCGCCCATGGACGCGCGTTCATCGATCATCTTCTGCACTTCGTCCGGAAGAGTTACCGCGAGGACCTTTACATCCATAAGTTCAATTCCGTATTTGACGAACTGGTCTTTAGCCTGGGCGGTTACAAGCATTCCAAGCTCGTCGTAAATCCTTGGCAAATCAAGCACCGTAGTAATATTAGTGCCGAGCGCGTCAAAAAATTGTGAAACTATGACATTACGCAGGTAATCCTCGAGCTGCGATATAACATAACGTCCGGCGGTGCCTACAATTTTACCGAGAAAAACGGCCGGATCGGCAATTCTTATAGAATATGTGCCGCGCGCGCGCAGCCTTACCAGCTCAAAAGTCGAATCTTTAAAAAGCAGCGGCTCGCCAGTGCCCCACTTAAGATTGGTAAAATCAGCCAGAGTAACAAAATACACGGAAGCTCTGAACGGCGACTTAAAATTATAAGGCAGAGAAAGCAGTTTAGTCAAAAATGGTATATTTTCAGTAACAAGCGTATGACGGCCAGCGCCGAACGAATCTAAAAATTTTCCGTCCTTGACAAAAATCGCGCGCTGGTTCTGCTGCACGATAAGCTGCGCGCCGTATTTTATTTCGCCTGAATCATCGCCGGGAAGCCGGCACGCTATGACCTGACCGCTGTTATCCAGAAATTCCAGAACTTCAATAAATTGACTCATATTCGCACTCCGATCTTTTTAAATTCAAAATAATTTATTATTAACCCGAAAAATGCAGTTTAAAGTTGAAATCCCTCAAATCTACTAATGATTTTTAATACAATGAAATAGTTTAATTCATTTTAAATAAAACACTGCTTTTGAAATATAAATATAGACGTTAGAGCAAGACGTTATTTCGTGACTCGAATTGTGCCAGAAAATCGCCGCACCATATTTTAACGGCCTGGCAGGAAGCTGAAAAATCTTTATTATCGGCAGCATTCATTAATCCGTCGACAATCGGGTCAAGTTTTTTTACGAGCTGATAAAGCGACTCGTCGAACGCTTTCAATTTTCCGCCGGTATCGTTTTCGGCGGCCTTTTTATAACTAAATTTAACTGAAGTAAAAGACGAGTAATTTAACTTTGCCGATACCGCTTTTAAGTTTTCGGCGCATGATTCGGCCTGCGGAAGCATCATCAGTCCGCCTGGCATACCAATAATTTCGCGTTTTTTCAGGTCAATTTTTTTGATATGTACGTCGATAATTCCGGCCAGGTATGCCCTGATCTGCATATCAGAATCGCTTAAAGCCGAGGCATCGCCGTAACCTTTATAACCAGGGATTAAATATTCAAGGCTTTTTTCAAGGAATGTCCCGCCCGAACTCAAATTACTATCACTCACCAAAAACACCTGCCATTTATATTAATAATCCGATTACTTTTTTACGGACAGTAAAGAAAGAAGCGCTAATGTCAACCCGGCCAAATATATAATTAAATCGATTTTTAACCTGCGAGTCACGGTTTCATATAATAATCCAAAAAAAGTTTCTTCTTTCCTGTTTTTTTTACCCATCAAACGCCGTCTTTCATATTTTCTCACGCACGGATAATTACGCCTGCATACTAGGAATATAATATTATTGAAATATAATATACGTTTAGTTAACTCTTAAATTAACTGGTTTTTCATCATTAATACAGCGTAATTTATTATACACCGTTTATTGAATAATTTCAATAAATTATGTTTTTTTGATTTTTTTCTGTTTTTTTTTAAAATATCCTTGACAAAAGTTGAATTTATTAGTATATTTTAAGTAAGTAATATTTAAATTACTTACAATACCTGAAGAGGAGTGAAATTAAATGGGAAAAAAACCTGCTGAAAAAGCTGCTGCTCAGAAAAAAGCTGCTGCAAAAAAACCTGCGAAATAATATTGAGAATTTCAACTCTTATATCGGGCGGCTGGTGCGGTTTTCCCTGCATCAGCCGCTTTGTTTTCCGGGAATACGGTTTTATAAAATAAGTATTCTGAAAATAAGAATTCGCCAGATTATAAATTAACGATTTTAATTTATGATTTTATTTAAAATCTGCCGGCGATGTTCAAATAAGGCCCAAAGTGGCGTAAAATTATCTTATTATTCTTATAACTTTCCTTAAAATAATCTTCCTTATATCCAAGATCGATAAACCATTCAATTTTATCATTCGGCACAATGTGAGTAGAGTTCTGCGAAAGTACGATATAATTATCCTTAGGCGGCAGGATATGATATTCGATTCCAAATTCGGTATTATGGATTGTAGTTTTCCGTTTCGAGTCGCCTTCGTTAAAATTATACTGCATTCCATGATAACTGCCGTGAAATCTTAAAATTTCCGACATTTTAAAATCCCCGCCGATACCGGCAAGCGGCATAAAAGCCTTTCGGCTATATACGCTGACAGCATTTGTCGCCGCGGCGGAAAAATTCATTCCTAATTTAAAAAGCTCGCAGCCGGCGATTAAATTTAGGTGGCCGTTTTCATCATTTCCCAGCAGTTCATACGACATTAATAAATTTACCCTGTTAAAATCGAGTTTTTCATCGATGAGTTCAACGGCGTTCGTGCCGAATTTCGTTCCATTCACAAATACCCCGGCGCCTTTTAACGAATAGGCTGAAAATCTGCCTTTTTGCTCCGTATTCATGCTTGAAACCAAAAACGACATTTTTTCATTCTTATTATACCTCCAGCTGAATCCTGGATTAACCTGCGTTTTGAAATTTCCGTTATCCTTAAAATTTGTATTCAAATCAAACGCCGGATTATTAAGTTCGAGCGAACCTTTTAAATCGTTATACCATATAGTCATGGCGCCTTCGTCTTTGTATCTGTAATATTCGGCGCCGGCCGCGCTTAAATCAAATAAAAACAGAAAAATAAAAATAACGGCCAAGAACAAACCGGTTCTTTTTTTACCGTAATTTATTGTATCATTAATAAAACGCATAACAAAAATTCCTTTTTTAATCGATAAATTTGTGATATACTTTTTGATACGATAAATATCGGAATTATAATTAAAACATTAATAAAAATGCTGTAAATAATAGTTAATATTCTTGAGCACGAAGATACAAAAGAGGTAAAAATGAAATCCGCAAAATTTTACGATATCCATTGCCACGCCATAAACATGAGTCATCCGTGCCTTCTGGCGTTTGCGCGGCGCTGCCTGAAATCGCTAAAGGAAATTTCATTCTCGGCGATGAAAGGCGCTTTTAAAAATATTGCGTCTTCGCGGATTTACAACGAAGTTTTAAATATGACATTCTCGATGCGCGAAACGCAAAACTTGTTGTCGGCAATGGAAAACGATGCAGGCAGCCTGTTTTTGCTCCAGGAAAACTGCCTGCTCGGAAATTACGGCTTCAAGCCGCCGCTCATTCAAAACAATGTCATGACAGTCGCCGGCGCTAAGTATTCAGGCATGGTCCTCACTCCGCTCATAATGGACTTCGGCTATCAAGCCTCTGAGATCCCCGGTATTTATTATAACAAGCCTGCCGAAAAACCGGTCAATGAACAAATCGCCGACCTATTAAACGGCATTAAAAAATATTGCGAAAAAAGCGAGGTTAATTTTTTTGAAATTTACCCTTTTATAGGCATTAATACAAAAAATTACACCGCAAATAAAATCAGTGAAATTTTAAATAAATATTTCGGTGAATACGAAGGGAAATACAGCGATTTGAAAAGCAATATGGGGAAATTCAACGGCGATATAAAAAATACAGGGAGCAATTTTTTTGCCGGCATTAAATTATATCCGCCGCTTGGCTTTGATCCGTGGCCCAAAAACGATATAGACGAATTGAAAAAACTTGAATTATTATATTCGTATTGCTGCGAAAAAAATATTCCTGTAACTACGCACTGTGATGACGAGGGTTTTTTGGTATGCGATGAAAATGAGGCGCTGGCATACACGAGCCCGGAACGTTTCGAGGGCGCGCTTAAAAATTTTCCGGAGTTAAAATTGAATATAGCGCATTTCGGCCGGCGCACCGGCAGGCCGATAAGCGAATGGACCTCAAAAATATGTGATTTAATGCTGCGTTATAAAAAAGTTTATACTGATTTTTCATTCAACGGCGCGATCGACGGCTATTACGAACACCTCGGTAATTTCATAAATACCGCTAATATCGAGCTCAAGGAAAGAATTTATAAAAAACTTCTGTTCGGCACAGACTTTTT
>JASDSY010000004.1:0-109153 GCA_041441465.1 Candidatus Wallbacteria bacterium | reverse complement strand
CTTTCGATTCCGGGAGTTTTGTCTTATGCGAGGGGCGGGACTTGAACCCGCACGGCTTACGCCATACGCCCCTCAAACGTACGTGTCTGCCAATTCCACCACCCTCGCAAAATGAGGATGACTATAATTTACCACATTTTTTTACTTTTGTAAAGAGCTTTTTTTATTTTTTTATAAAAATATTATTACGCCGCTTTACCTGATACCGATTCTGGCAATTTCAGCTGTCAGCTCAGCGTCAGATACCTGCGCCGTGCCGCGTTTCATTACCTTCACGCCGCCGCCAATATTCGCAAGCTCTACCGCCACTTCAGGCTTTTTAGCCGCCGGCAGCGCAGAGGCCAGAACAGCCGCCACCGTATCGCCCGCGCCCGTTACATCCGCGATTTCATCTATACGCGTTATCGGAACCTCATGGAGCGCGCCTTCTTCATCCAGAAACGCCATGCCCTGCGACCCGCGCGTAATGAGCATCGCCTTATTCTCGGTCAATTTTATCAATTTTTTCAAACTCTTTATTAGCGACTCTGTATCCTTAATCTTTATCCCGGTCGCCTCAAACGCCTCGGATTCGTTCGGAGTGGCAAGATACGCATTCTTGAAATCAAAAAGCCTGTGCCTTGAGTCAACCAGCACAAATATCTTTCTTTTTGAATATTCTTTTTTTAATATCTCCTGAAGTTTGAGCGTAAAATACTCTGTAAACAGCCCGCAGTTATAATCAGACAGAAGTATCGAATCGACTTTCGGAACGATCGCCGCTATTTTTTTTAATAATAAATCCGCGTCTTTTTTCGTTATCTCTATCTCGCCGCCGCTGTCTATCCTTATTACCTGCTGAAGCGTCGTATGTAACGACCCCGACATAATCCTTGTTTTAACGCAGGTTTCGTAATTTTTACTCCTCTGGATGCCGTCAACCTTAATGCCGTTCTCTTTATAAAATTTAACGACCGCGTCGGCAGCGCGGTCCATACCGAGAACGCCTACCGAATACACCTCAGCGCCAAGCGCGGCCACGTTCGCGGACGCGTTTCCGGCACCGCCCGGCGTAATTTTAGAATTGTGATGCCTTAATATCAATACCGGCGCTTCACGCGATATCCTTTCACAATTTCCATAAATATATTCGTCGGCCACAATATCACCGATTACAGCGACTTTTACTTTTTTTATCTTTTTGAGTATTTCCAGATATTCCTTTTGCCGCCCGGCTTTCATCTGGAAAAGTTTTCTATTGTTAGATTCTTTTCTTATACTTGCCATAAAAATTCTCCAGCCGCTTTAAATTCTGTTATTTAATACCAAATCTGATAGGATTCTGTAATCCCATATCGCTTCCGCTCATTCCCTTTTTTAAAAGCGTCGAACTCGCGTCAAGGTTGAAATCACCATACTCCGGGTTTTTATAATCAGGATTCACGAACTTCGGGTTCACATTCAGCGAATTCGCGCCTGCCGTACAATTCGAGTAAAACGCGCCACCGTAATTACTGAAATCAGCCGTATTATAAACATTATTAAAATCAGGCTTCAAATCACCCGGCGCACCCGCGTTTTTTATCGCCACCCTGTTATTTACCATAACATTATTATTAACCGTATCAAGCGCCTCATTTTTGCAGTAAATTCCGGCAACGGCACATTCCGCGATAACACAGTGGTCGATAGTCGCCGGACCCTGTTCTATAAATATTCCATATCCGCTGCTCGCGCCCAGCACACAGTTATAAATATTCGCGTTCGGCGGAGTCTTCGTGTTTATAAGCGCGGCCTGCGAATTTCCCTGACCGACATCATTTATCTGGCAATACCTTATAGCTACCGCCGCATTCGTACTCACAATGCCATAACCAAGAATGTGCGAAATCTGCAAATTTTCAAGAATACATTGCGTGCCGATCACATTAACCGCGGTGCTCGCATGTATTATCTTACAGTATTTCATTATATTATTCGTATTCCCTGAAGCGTTTTCAAACGATATTCCGCCCCAGTCGCCCGGAGTGTTATATCTTTCATTCGACATAAAAATTATCGGTTCAACTGAATTTCCTTCGGCTTTCAGCGTTCCTTTTATTATAAGCTCCGATTTTTGCGAAAAATTGCCGCCGCACTGAAGATCGTTAGCCGATAATCGCACCGTAACGCCCGGATCGATAGTAAGCGTCTTCCCTGACTTTACCGTAACATCGCCTTTCACGACAATCGGACTCATCGCTTTCGTCCATTTGGTGTCCTCGGTCAGCTCGCCGTTAAAAACCATATTCGCCGACATAGGAGTTTCGCCCATCACTTCATTCGACGCGCCGTATTCATTATTAGTATTAAATGTAAACACTTTGTAATAATACTTCGTGCCGGGTTCGAGGCCCCAATCAGTAAACTTAACCTTATACCGCTCGGTGCTTCTAAATACCATCTTATAATCCGAATTTATCGCCACGTTTTGTTTTGTACCGCGATAAACCACATACGACGAATAATCCTCGTCATAATTTATCGTCCATTCGATATCGGCCGAATTCGTCGCCATCGCGACACGCGCGAGATTTACCGGCGTAACAATCCCCGTAACCTTATCTCCGCCGCTTTTACTTGTACAACTTATGTTTATAAACGTAATCGCTGTGACGAATAAAAAAAGCATAAAAATAGCACGATTAACTCGCTTCTTCGAGTCAGGATACCCATTCAATATTATCCTTGCGCTGTTTTCAGCTTTCTGGTAATTTGACATATTTAAAATAAAAACTTTATAAAGCAATGATTTCATATTTTTTTTATCGGTTTTTTCCTCGATTGCTTTAATTTTTTTAAAATAGCAATAATTATCAAGACATAATTTTAAGTGTTGTGATATACTTCATTTCGCTTAAGCAAAAAAACAAAAGAGGGTACTCTCCATATGGACTACATAAAAATGGTTAACTCAGCGATCGAGTATATCGAGTCAAACCTCGAAAATGACATTAACCTTGAAAAAATAGCCGAAGAAATATGTTTTTCGCCCTATCATTTCCATAGGATTTTCAAGGCCATGTCAGGCGACTCCGTCATCGACTATCTGAGAAAACGCAGAATGACACAGGCCGCCGTGAAACTTATCAATACCCAGGACCGCATAATCGATATAGCGCTGACATTCAAATTCGACTCGCAGGAAGCGTTTACAAGAGCGTTCAAGAAAACGTTCAAGGAAACGCCGGGCCGCTACCGCGCTAACGGCAAACGGCGCGCCCTGTATGAAAGACCGCGCATAACAATCGAAAGTTTGCTGCACATAAGCAAAGGAGGAGTATCAATGGAACCTAAAATAATAACAAAAAAAGCTTTTAAAGTAATCGGCATAAGAAAACAAACCTGCCTTAAAAATAACATAATACCCCAAATGTGGAATGAGTTTTTCCCGCGCGTCGGTGAAATCAAAAATCGCGAAGGAATTGATTATTACGGTATATGCGAAACCAACGACATAGACACAGCCGATCTTTTTAACGACGAAACATTTTTTAACGAACTCGTATGCGTCGCCGTTAAAAATTTCGACCACATACCAGCCGGAATGGTAACAAAAGAAATACCAGAACAAAAATATGCCGTATTCACTCACAAAGGCCCGCTTTCAACACTGCGAAGCACTTATGACTTCATATATAAAACATACTTTCCTAAATCAGGCCATGAAATTGTCCGCGCCGACGACTTCGAACTATACGACGACAGATTTACCGGCCCAAATGAGCCGAACTCCGAGTTCGACATCTATGTACCTATAAAATAATAAATAAAACTATCAGCATTAGTTATTTTATTATTTTACTATAGAACTTATTAATCAGGGGGAGGCGAAGGAATTATTCCTTCCCTCCCCCTTGAAACCCCCTCCAATCCTGCTCTATATTTTTTCAGATATACTGATAGTTGATATGTAAACAACTTATCATTTTATTTTCTTAAGCATTAATATTTAATTGCCGCAAAGCGCGGCCTTCGTCCGCTTGCTTCGCGGCAATACTAAAATCGCGCAAGCCGTCGCTGACGCGAAGCCTTGCGCGAAATGAAGATAATCAAATACTTTGAATTTATCGGCAGCAGGCCGCCGGCCTGCCGGAATAACAGTATAATTAAGTTAATGTTAATAATTTATTTGTCAGAAAAAGCTTTTTTTGATATAATTGCTAAAAATAGCAAATTATGGAGTTTATTAATGCCGGTATATAATAAAATTGTCCGCGATAAAATTCCGGATATAATAAGAAATGAAAAACGCAATTGCAACATTAAAATTTTAAGCGATAAAGACGCAGTTAATTTACTTTCACAAAAAATTCTCGAAGAGGCCGATGAATTTCTAAAAGAACCATCAAAAGAAGAAATGGCGGATATTTTCGAAATACTGCATTCAATAATAAAAAAATACAACTGGACTTATGATGAAATAGAAAAAATTAGAATAAACAAAGCTAATAAAAATGGCAGTTTTGACAAAAATATTTTTTTAATAGATACGGATTAATATGAACAAATTACCGGCAAATGAAAAACTGAATATCAACGCTTTCGAAAATATGCTCGAACTGAAATATCTAACCAATAGTTATAAAATATATTGGTTTTATTCAATATTCGAGGAAATCAAAAAAGGTGATTCAGTATTACTCTTTAAAAATATAATTTTAAAAATGATATGCAAAGCCTGGTATCCTGTTATTCAATACAGGCTCAATCTCGGCCAATTAGATCAGTTGACAAACATAATACTTTTTATAAAAGATAAATATAATTTTGATATCGAAATTAACGATGAAAAACTTTTCAGCGAATTACAAAAAATCAATGACGAAAAATTAGATAAAATGATATTTGATTTATGCAAATATGTCCCATACAG
Organism: Candidatus Wallbacteria bacterium; assembly: GCA_041441465.1. Classification (GTDB taxonomy): domain Bacteria; phylum Muiribacteriota; class UBA9980; order UBA9980; family UBA9980; genus JASDSY01. Next base: position 104,259 of record JASDSY010000004.1, on the reverse strand, counting down.
ACTATTATCACCGTTTTATGACCGTGATCTTCGCGGCATTCCAGATAGTGATAAAAATAAGTATATAACAGCATTTTCATTAAATGATAATTATGCTTTATATAAAATTAAAAATGATGAAATTATAATAAACGAAATTTGGTTTGAATATATTTACCATAATCAGGCAATAATAGAAGGCTGGCTAAACTATAAACTTATTTATTATTTACAGAAAAGAAACCCGAATGTTCCGGCAATTCCCTTAAAAATATACCCTCCACAAAAAAGAGATTTATCGGGTGCGACAAAATTCTGGAAGAAAATAATAACGCATAAAAGTATTACCGATATTTACTCAAATACAATTATCACGCCAGATAATTTAAGTATAGACCATTTTATTCCATGGAGTTTCGTTCTACACGATGAATTATGGAATTTAATTCCCACAAAAAAAAATATTAACAGCAGTAAAAGTGATAATCTACCTGATTTGAATCTTTATCTGGAAAAATTTTGCGAAATGCAATTTTTAGCTATTTCAATTTCTATTGAAAACAAGTTTCCCAAAAAAGAGCTTGAATCTTATGTGAATATAGGGCTTGATTTAACCAAAACTAATCTCAATCTTATCGAATTTAACCAGCGGCTTCATGAAACGATTAAACCGCTCCACCAACTCGCTTTTAATCAGGGATTTATGATCTGGCGATATTAAATTAACATATAAATTGTTAATATTAATAAAATTAATCAACTATTTTATAATTGTATCAGTTTAATTAAGCAATTGCCATACGTGCCGTTTTTCTGAGTAATTTAGAAGGAATCGGCAACCGCAATTGCCAAATTATACTTATTGGAGCACTTCCTGTATGACTTACATAGTCAGCAGGACCTAAAAAATAATATGGTGCTGAAACACCATCACGTTCTGTTTTATTTTCACGTACAAATAAAAGAACCGTTCCGCCCGCTTCACGATGTCCAATATAACGTTTACCAGTTGACGAATTAATAGTAGTAGTAGATTGGCTCTGCCAATGAAAAAGTGTATCAGAAATAGCATAATCTTCGTACATAGTTGTCGGCGAGTAATGCTGTTCGGTCTTATTTAGCGTAACTAAAAATATATCAGAATTAATACATTCAATATATTTAACACCTTCACGCATTTCAGGCTGAACCAAGTCTGTCCAATAACCAAGTGCCGCCAAAAGTTCATCTCGCGTATATTTAGAATGAAGTACAAGTGGACACACAAATGGAAGAACTAATTTTTGCCGCACATGATCTATTGAATCACGATTAAATTTTAGTAATTCAATTAGTTCAAGACAATGATATCTGTTTTGCCGCAGACGTTTAATACTATCCAAAAGATCTATTGGTCCAGATTTTACACCTTTTCCCCAAAGCGAAAAATGAATCATTAGCATGCGCTTTTTAGTCAAATCCTCACTCAAATCTGGAATAAATTCAGGTTCACTTAAAATTTTCAGCAAAAAATCTATTTGTTCGGTATCACCAATATGAAGTATACGCCTAAAACTTTTTTTTAATCTTTCTTCATCAGGTTCGGCATCTATAGATAAACCTAATGCAGTATTTTTAAGAGTAGTCCAGGTCGAATGTTTATAGATTTGCTCCAACTCAATATTATAATGTTCAATAAAATTAACTAAATTAAGTGATTTACCAGTTTCAGCTTCAAATGTTGCAATCTTATTAACAAGACCATTACGACCAATATTTCTATATGCTTGACGTATATTATCAAGAATATATTCTTTTGCCTTTTTTTCTAACTGAAAAGTACAACCAGCCGGAAGATGTGGAAGTCCTTCCATAATTTCTTTTTCAACTGAATGACTGTTTTCAGCAATCAAAGCAGAAAAACGTAAGTCAAACCGAAAATTTCTATGAGCCTGTCCAACAAAATCAAGGACTGTTAAATAGTTTTTACCTTTTGCAATTCTCAATCCTCGACCTAATTGTTGTAAAAAAATAGTTAGTGATTCAGTAGGTCTTAAAAATAAAACAGTTTCAATTTCCGGAATATCAATTCCTTCATTGAAAAGATCAACAACAAATAAAAAATTTATTTCGCGTGAAACAAGCTTATTTTTAATGGTTTTTCTATATTCATCGGTTGAATCAGATGTGAGAAATGCTGATTTAATTTTGGTATCATTAAATTTTTTAGCCATAAACTCCGCATGTTTTTTCGACACACAAAACCCAATACCACATGCCATTTCAACATCAAGTAATTTATCACGCAATTGCCTGATAATAAGTTCTGCTCTGATATCATTTGATGAAATAAGATTATCAATATCTTCAAATACATAACCACCACGCTGCCAGCGTAATTTTGAATAATCTTCGGAATCAGATATACAAAAATACTGAAACGGACATAATAATTTTTGATTAATTGCCTCCGGAAGCCTTATCTCAGCGGATTTATGACCATCAAAATAGTTCATAATATTTTTTCCGTCTGCACGTTCAGGCGTGGCAGTCAGACCAATAAGCGACTTTGGTTTAATATGTTCAAGTAATTCAATATACGAATTTGCCGCCGCATGATGAAATTCATCAATCACAACATAATCATAATAAAGCGGATCATAAATATCTTTAAATTGGCGTGAATTATAACTTTGTATCGAAATAAAAAGTTGATCGTGTGATGCCGGATACAGGCTATTTACTAGCACTTCACCAAAATTGTAATCTCGCAACACATGTCTAAAAGTAATAAGAGACTGTTTCAATATTTCTTCTCTATGCGCTACAAATAAAATTCTTGGTTCGCGAACATTGTCACGTTTGAATTCCTCGCGCCAGCGACTAAAATCAAATGCTGCTATAATTGTTTTACCAGTACCCGTAGCAGCCACTATAAGATGTCTGTTTCGCATTGATAATTCTCGCTCAACCTGTATTCGATCAAGAATTTCCTGCTGAAATGCATAAGGTCGAAGGTCAAAATAAAAATCAATAAAATTTGTATTATCGGCTTTATATCCGCTTTCACCTTTAAGCGCTATAGCAATCCGCTCCGTATCAACATCATAACATGTTTCAAATTCTTTGTCATTCCAATATGTTTCAAATGTCGCAATAATTTTTTCCCATTGATAGAATTGCTCATACTGACTTATTTTTACGTTCCATTCAAGTCCGTCTGTCAGTGCTGGATTTGAAATATTTGCAGATCCAATATATGCACTTCCAAAGCCAGTTTCACGATGAAAAATATATGATTTTGCATGAAGCCTGGTACGGTGTGTATCAAAACTGACTTTTACTATAGTATTAGGAAGAGCCCATAAAAACTTCAAAGCCTTTATATCAGTGGCACCCATATAACTTGTAGTAATAATACGAAGTTGTGAACCAGGTTTTGAAGTAAAAGCTATAAACTCATCGGCTAATATTCTGATACCACTCCATTTAATAAATGAACACAAAATATCTATTTTTTCGGCGGAAAGCATTTCATGACGTAACTGTGATACAAGCGACGGATCAGATCTTGTTCCTGTTAATATCGCACCCAATGATAAAGGAGTATCTGGTCTTTCAATTTTTTTCTCATTATTCAAAATAGCTAAAAGACGTGATGCATCCGTAGATATTTTACTTTCTTTTTCTGAAATATTGTTCAAACATAATAATTCAATTATTTTATTGCAAATATCGATCTGGCCAAATACTTTTTCTTTGTCGGGTTTATTTTCAATTTTTAAAAGTGCTGATAATAATACTTTATGTATGTATTGTGCAAGAAACGAATGACTATCACCTGAATCCAATTTTTCAAATAATATTTTAAAATTTAATTTTTTTACATTTTCTTCAAGAAAAATATTTAATATTTGTTCATATAAACCTGGTTTTAACATTAACTTCACCATTTTTTTATATTATAGTATTTTCTAATACATCTAAAAATAAGCAACATTATTTTTATAAAAAAAATTTAAATTGTTATTAATTATTTGTTAATTTCTAAATTCACATTCTAATTACACTTTTAATAATCAATATTCCAAAATTACCGTAAAATTTATTTTCCATCATTTTTCTTTACTCTAATAAACTCATTGTTTTTATTTGAATTACAGCCAGATTTAGAAACCTGAACTTTTTTGATTTTTACTTCGCCCGGCTTTTTGCGCATTTTTTCGATAACGCTGATTCCGCTGTCTTTTAAAAAATTTAAAACTTTATCGTAATCTTCACAGAATTCGGTTTCAACCTCGATATCACGAATTTCCTGTGACGGTGCAGAATCGTTAAGTTCGGCAGCTGAATCGACCATTCGAACAATTTCAACCTGTAACATATTATTTTCGGAATTTGAAATAACCTGGACCTGATAATTTTTTAACGACGGCTTATGTATAAACGCTTTTTGATTTTGAAACATTATTGTCTCAAAATTTTCATCGCATTCATAGCCCAATTCTTTAAAAGCAGATTTAATTATTTTACCGCAAAATTTATTTTTCTCTTTTTTTAAATTTCGCTCTAACGCAAAATCTACTTTTTTCTTTAATTCTTCAAGAGAGATTATTTTACCTGCCCTTTCAATATCTTCAATCTCGGTTTCTATATCATGATTATTTAATTCATCCAAAGATAATATTCGATTTTTTAATCCGCTTAACTCATTTAAAAAGGCAGCCATTTTTTTAGCGTTTGAAATAATACTGTCACAAAACACTATAAAATCGTCATAGAGCATAAAACGCAGCCGGGGATCAGTCTCTTTTTTTATGTTATCATATTTTATTAAAATTTCATGATATTCGTCAGAATTCTTTATTACCGAAAGATCAGCAAGAAGCGCTTCGATTTTATTAATGAATTCAAATTCATTTTCAGACTCTGAAGTTTTATTTTGCTCTAAAAATTGACTTAAAGACTTTATGTCTGTTAAATTTCTGCCGCTTAAAATTTCTTCGGCGCACGCTTTGTTTTCGTCATTAATAAACTCAATAATTTCAGCTTTAATTTTTTCCAGGTGCCGGCCGGCCTCAAAAATCTGAGCTTGCAAATTAAGATTTTTATCATAGCCGCCGTATGAAAAAGTAAAATCAAAAATTGACGGAATAACAGCTTTATAAATTTCACCGCTGAATTTACTTATAATTTTTGATTTTAATCCGCCGGAAACCATTCCAAATATACTTGAATCAGCTTCTGTCAAAAGTTTTTTTAAATATTCAAATTCATTGATTTTTTTAAATAAAGCCTCACGAAATTCTAAAAGAAATGAAACAATTTTTTTATTTTCGATATCAAACTCTTTTTTTAATTTATCTATCATTGAAAAAAAGTTTTTTATTTCATTAATTTTTTCACAGCTGACGGCTGTTTCTGATATTTTATCTATTTCTAAAGCCAGCACCCGTATTTTTTCAATGACATTTTTTAATTCTTCCTCGTTATTTAAACTGCATGTTAAAAGCTCGCTCAGTTTTAACTTAACAAGATTTCGAGTTTCGTTAATCCCGCGTTTTAATGATTTCTTGTTCATTTCTTCAATAGCAGCTAACCGCTCTACCGAAAGTTTAACGCATTTAGGCCCGCTCATACATTTCTCCAAAATTTCAAATAAGTATAAATTTACTTAGAAAAATATTATTAAAATTTAAATTTCACTATGTCTGATTATTAATTACCGGTTCGAAAACTATCCTGGCTCCGGTAAAGCAATAACCGCAATATGACTTCGCGCCAAAACGAGCGCCCGACCGGCAATCATCTGCCGAACCGGAATAAGCGCCGCCGCGTGCCGAATATAAAAAACCGGAATTTTTTCCAACCGGATCCATTACTATTCCCTTTGGATATGCGCCGTATTTGTCGCAGCACAATTCACTGACATTGCCGCTCATGTCATATAAACCCCAGGCATTCGGCTTAAGCAGCCCGACAGGCATTACCTCCTTAGAATTTCCTTCATACCAGCAGCAGCCGTCATCCATCTCATTGCCCCAATAATATAATGTCTGGGTGCCGGCACGGCAGGCGTATTCCCACTCAGCTTCGGTCGGAAGACGAAACCGGCCGCAGCCTTCGAAAAGAGAATTTATCACAGGCATAAAATTTTTCATTATTTTTTCATACGCAACAAATTGAACAGGTTTATTATCACACCGTTTTACACTAAAAGCTACCGTTTCATAAGGATCACGGCCGGTTACCGCTTTCCATTGTTTTTCAGTCAAAGGATATTTACCGAGCCAGAATCCTTTTGTAATTACAGCCGTGCAGCGCGACCTGAGCAGCCCCAGCCTTACGCTTCCTGGAGGAATCCACACAAATTCAAATTTTTCCCCATTAATATCAAATATCTTCAAATCCCCTGCTTTAAGATTTATATAGTCAATGTTTCCAATATATACCGCCGCTTTTTGATATTGTTCTAAAATATCTGATTTTATTCCGGCCTTTATATTATCCGGAATTTTATATTTTTTGTCATATTCCTCAAATTCCCGTTTATTTATTAATTGTGAACCGCATTCATCGAAAAATATAACAGCTTTTTTAAATTCGTCCGGCCCGCCATTAGTAATATCCCTCATAAGACTGCCCGGTAAAAAGCATAATTCATTGTAATAACTTAATTTTGCTTTAGTTATCAATTTGCCGGATAATCCGTTCAAGGCAGAAGCAGATTTTATATATTTTTCAATATCATTCGAAAAAATGTCACTTTTTACGCTTTCTGAAATCATGAATTCATTTTCATTCTTTTCATATTCCGATTTTTTTATTATAATATTGTAAGTTTTAAAAATAAATTCAATTTTAGCCGCGGGAATATTTTTAACTATATCTGGAATTATAAATTCATCACTTTTTAATATAATGTTTAATATTGAAAACGCTGTCTTTTCATCTAACTCAGGAAAATCTCTAAGCGATTTCAAAAACAAATAAAATTCATCATCTAAACAAGCTTTATTTGTAAGTTTTAAATAAGAGTCGTAATAATCAAATAGAGATATATTAGAATTTAATAATATACTTAAGATTTCTTTTTCGGAATCATTTGATACACCAATAATATTCTTTCCGGCGATAGCCGCAAGCGAGTTGAAATTTAAAACTATTCCGCATACCGAAAACGGAAGATGCGGATTTAAATATACTATAAGTTTCATTAAAAATAAATTTGCATCTTCCTGAGATTCTGACCATAACTCATCCATTTTTGCCGCATCATCATAATACTCATTTTTTTCAAGCCATTTTTTCACATAACCATTTTTCAAGTGTATTTTTGCTTTAGACCATGTTTCAGGAGCCGCGGCAAAAGCAAAAGTCAATTCCTTAAGCGACATATATACATTTTCATTGAAAGTATAAGCTTTTTTATCAACGTCAATGATTACGCTCGAAATATTTTCAATTTTTTCAAAATAAATAGGTATGTCTTTGTTCCCGGCAAGCCATTTTTCAACTTCGTTAAACTGCCAGCGCTTCCGGTCATTTTTGGTGAGCAGCCCCTTTACAATAAATTCAAATTCACCCGTAATTTCAAAAGCATAAGGTACATGTTTAGTAGCCAGATGATACATTATCGTCTTATCATTCATTCCATAATAAGGATTCTTACCAATAATCATCTCGAGAATAATCAATCCTAACGCCCAATAATCCGTGGCTTTTGAAATTATGCCGGTCATCGATTCAGGCGAAGAATATGCAATAGTGCGGCTTAATGTAGTCTGATGAAGAGAAAGTTCCGTCACCGATGAAATTCCAAAGTCAGTAAGCGCAATTTCAAGCGGCTCTATACGTCTTAAAAGGATATTAGAAGGTTTTATATCACGATGTATTACATTTTTCGAATGTATTTGATTGAGACACAAATTAATTTTTTTTATGAATTCTTTTATAAAATTTGGATTAATCTTCTGCCCGGACGAAGTTTCACGTTTTATATAATCTGCAATTGAACCATATTCTGCATATTCTTGAATTTCAAAAAATTTATGTTCGTTATCCTGGCCAAAGCTAATAATGTTAATAACGGCATTCCCGGCAAATGACCTCAATAAATCAATAACTTCGCTTTTAGGCTCCATTTGATATCTATATGACTTCCATATATACTTTTGATTGTTTGATGAATCTTCGACAAGATAAATATCCGCTTCGCTTGAAATAACCGGCAGACATTCAATAATTTTATACTCGCGGCCGTTTAAGATTACAATACAGCCGGCAGATTTATGTTTAAATGAATTATAATTTGCCGGATAGGGAGTATTACTGTCTATAACAGTTTGATTTGATTCAGAGTTATTATAATTTTCAATAATAGTTTGATTTGTTAAATCTTTATCTTTTTGTTCCATAAGCCAAAATCATATATCTTTTATTTAGTAAATATATTAATTTAAGAGATTTTTAATAAAATTAATGTTAAATTCAAATCATGATATCACTGTAATAATGACATTTTATAAAAGTATTATACAATACTTTAAATATAAATTCAAGCAGCTTCAATAATAATAAGCATATTAAAATATGATAAAAGCCCCAAACAATGGATTATTTATTTTATATGTTTCAAAATATCAAAGTTAAAATAAAAAATATTAAAAATTAGTTGACATAAAAAAAAGAATATTGTATAATTGAATTATCAATAATCGGAACGATTATTAATAATAAAAATGTCGAACATAGAAAGTGTTATTATTTATAATATTTTCAACATATTTAAAATTAAATTAAATTTAATCAGGAGGAGTTTTATATGGAAAACAATATCAATAATGAAATTTACAGAATGCCTTTGATCGGCGATGACGCTCCGGCGTTTAAAGCTAAAACCACTCAGGGAGAAATAAATTTTCCGGCAGACTACAAAGGAAAATGGGTAGTGCTTTTCAGCCACCCAGCTGACTTCACGCCTGTTTGCACTACTGAATTCATGACCTTCGCTTATAACCAGCCTGAATTCAAAAAAATGAACACCGAACTTATCGGGCTTTCAATCGACAGCCTTTACGCTCACATCGCATGGCTTCGCACAATAAAGGAAAAAATAGAATTCAAGGGCATGAAAAATATCGAAGTAACATTCCCGCTTATCGAAGATATAAAAATGGAAGTCGCTAAAAAATACGGAATGGTACAGCCTAATGCCTCGACGACCCAGGCGGTCAGAGCGGTATTTATAATCGACCCGAACTCCAAAATCCGCGCCGTAATCTACTATCCGCTTTCAAACGGCAGAAATGTCGAAGAAATCAAAAGACTCATACTCGCACTTCAAAAAACCGATAAAGACGGCGTGGCGACACCTGCTAACTGGCAGCCGGGCGACGATGTCATAATTCCGCCTCCAGGCTCGTGCGGCTCCGCTAAAGACAGGGTAGAAAGCAAAGAAGACGGCAAATACTGCCTTGACTGGTTCATGTGCCTGAAAAAAGATAAATAATTTTATAAACTTTATGGACATTTTATAGATTTTAAAATATAATATTACTAAGTATTTTACTAGCAGTTTTTTAAAATCTTAACGCGTATGAATGTTATTTGATAATATTTATGCGCGTTTTTATTAATATAAAAATTTACCAATCATTTATTACTTTAAAATTACCAAATTGCCATTTACTTTTCACCATGCAAAACATCGAGGTAAGCTTATTATGAACGCAGAAAAAAAAGAAATCGTTTACCGCAAAAGTAAACAAAAAACAAGAATACTTGAAATATTAAGAAGCACAAAATCACACCCGACAGCGGACTGGATCTATGAAAAACTCAAGCCCGAAATGCCGGCATTAAGCCTTGGCACAGTTTACAGAAACCTAAATATATTACTTGAGCAGGGCGAAATACTCAGGCTCGACTTCGGCCACACATTCGACAGATTCGACGGAGATACCAGCCGCCATTATCATTTCATGTGCGAAAAATGCGGAGAAGTAAGTGATCTCGAACTGCCGCCTTTAAATACTCTCGATAAAAAAGTTTTTAATCTATGCGGCCATAAAATTAAATACCATAAAATAGTATTCTACGGCATTTGTAAAAATTGCCTCAAAAATTCATAATCCATAGTATAAATTTATTAATTTTTTTGGATAAGGGGTAGGAAAGGAATTAAAAACTTTTTTCTCGTTCACTTGGTCCTCAGCGCCAGGCCTAACCTTCGACCACAAGTGCGCTTGCGGAAACGTTCACTCGTAAAAAGTTTTTTATAGTATTATTTTGATTAACATAAAAAAGTATTTATTAATATATCAATAAATGCTTTTTTTATGCTTTGCACAAATCCAGCAATCGCGAAATATTATGCTCACGCATAATATTTCGCGAAACAAAGTTATTAAACACTTTGAAGTCCGTATTTGCTGGCTTCGCCAGCCTAAGACAGGTTTGCTATATGCAACCTTCGCGTTCAGCCGCAAACGGTGTTACATAAGAATATATAAAATTCGCGCGGCTGATTGCCGTGTTCTATCGAACGCGCAGCGGTCGATGGAACTAAGACACAAAACAACAAAATCAAACGATTACTTCACCAAAGCAACGGTAGATATAGCAGGATTAAAAAAGGGGCGCGGGGGAAATCAAAGGGTATCACCCTTTGTTGTCCCCCGCAAAAACTATCACCAATCACGTACAAGCCTCCATAAATAACAAAATCAAAAGCATTTTATTAAATCCAGTAAAAAAAAGAACACCATAAACAGCCTAAAAGTAAGCGGCTTATGGTATCCAATATAAAATATTACATAATTAACAAATTAATATCTTTTATAATGAATTCATATTCAATTTGAAGCTTATTTTTTTGAACTCATTTTTTTCGAGCTCGATTTTTTTGTGCAAAAATAAAGTCACGCCCTGAATGATTTTTTCGAATCCGCCGTCAGAAATTGACACAGTTTCGATCGGGAACCGCCACAAATTTATATCTTCGCTCGTTTCAAGGGTGATATCAAGGTTTCTCAACTTATCGGCGAACCCGAATTCGTTGACATCTTCGATAGCGCCGAGGGCGGTTGATTTTTTATCATTAAGCTCGACGCCAGGAACATAAAAATACTGATTATTCTCGTTCGAGTCGTGAAGTCCGAGATTAAGCTCACACGCGTAATGGCAGTCAAGTTTCTGGCCGGAAATATTAGTTATCAGATAGTCGACCTTTATTTCAGAGGAATTTGACTCGAAATTAAAGGTCTTTTTAACGCGTATCGGATACGAAACGCCATTTTTTATAATTTTCCCCTCAAAACTCGACTCGATCTTAATTTTACCGTTGGATGACTCCTCTATTTTGTACTTGTATCTTGAGTTTATGAAGTTGCCGGCTTCTTTATAATTATTTTTATAAACGCTGAATATGTCGGTATCATCATCTAAAAAATGGTCTATAAAAGAGTTTTTAAGGTAATTGTCGTAGTTCAAATGTTTTTGGAGCTCCTCAATATTGTCTTTTATTTTATATTTTTCGTGTATTTCAGTAGATGTATATTTACCGGCTATTATATCCTTAAGGGTGCCGTGATATTTTTCAGGTTTTCTTGAAAGCACGTTTAAAAGATTGGAATTAGATTTTTTATCGTCAATTTCGAATACGCTCATGCCTTTTTCGGGCGCGATATAAAAGTTATAAAAGTTATTTTCGACCAGCACCTCATTGGCGCCGTCAAGATTAAAATCATGCACAGCTTGCCTGATAACGCTTTTACCTCTGTGTTTCTTAGAAAAAGCGATATTTTCCGCCTTTATTAAATTTTCGTAAACGGCTGAACGAAGATGCGGAAGATACAAGCCGCCGAACCAGCCGTGCCAGTAGGAGCAATTGCACTGCCCGGCCCAGAGATGTGAAAGCGCGTCGGATTTGATTTTACCGCGCACCATATCATTTACCTGATCTGAAACATGAAGCATTTTCTTATGCATATTATTTGCTTCCGGGTATTTGACCAGAAAATTGCGCCAATAACCGGCGGCTTTTACCTGGCCCGATTCCGGAGCGGATGAATTTTTATTCATTTCAACCGCGGCGTTTTTTTCAGGCAGCGACCATTCCATCATTTCGGGATATGACGCGCAAGGCAGGTAAGCCAGGCCGAGCGCGGGAAGATTTTCATTGGCCTCGCCGAGTGTCATTGTATTAATCCAGTCCGAATTAATTTCTATCAATTCAAAAAAGCGTTCAAGCCATTTTTCCTCATAGCAGGTTTTATAAGTTTCAGGCCAGTCGCCGAATTTTTCGCCGTCATCGAATGAAAGCGCAACGGCGTTACCGGAATCGTCGGCCATCTGTCTTAAAATTTCTATAGTTTCTTCTGGTGATTTAAAAGGTATCGAATATCTGAGAGTTTTTGAAATAGGAAATATGCTGGCAGTTTTGCCGGATTCCTCGGTGACATACCGGCCTTTCAATTTTTCATCGGTAAAGCCGAGCATTTTGAAGTGTGAATCATCGAGTACGGCATATTTTATTGAATTATCGGTAAGAGTTTTAACTAATTGCGGTTCCCAGACCCTTTCAGCGGGCCATAGCCCTGAAGGAGTAGTACCGAAAGTTTCTTTAATCAGATCAGTCAATTTTTCAATCTGGCCGTTCCTGTCGTCTTCAGGAATGGAAGGAAGTATCGGCTCATAATAGCCGCCGGTCAAAATCTCGACCTGCCCCCTGTCGACAAGTTTTTTTAATATTTCGACATATTGCGGCCTGTTTTTTATCAAGTAGTCAAGAAGTATCCCCGAAAAATGAAGGCATATTTTCATTTTAGGATGCCGTTCGACGGCCTCCAAAAAAGGCAGGTATGCGTTGTTATAAGCGTTATCAAAACAAAATCCGAAATTTCCGACAGGCTGGTGATTATGAAGTCCAAAAATAAAATTAATTTTTTTCATTCATGCCCCTTCCTTCTTTTGATGTTTCGTTCAAAACCAGGTATACAGCGCCGATCGTGCCGGAATCACCGCCTAATTTGCCGGTGGTTATTTCAAGACCGCTTGTCGATACTTTAGGCGCTTTTTTCATTACCGCTTCAACTACGGGTTTTATCAAATCATCAACGGCATTCGCGAGTCCGCCGACAATTACGATTTTTTGCGGATTGCAAAGATAAATAAGATTTACAAGGCCTATAGCGATATATTCAACCTGGAGGTTGACCGCATTTTTAGCGATAGGATCATTAAGACGCGCCGCTTCGAATATTATCTCGCAGTTTAATTTGCTCAGGTCGTTCGAGCACAAATCGAAGATAGTTGAATTTATTTTACTCCGCTGTGACTGCGAAACCGATAATTTGCTCAGGACGCGATTTACAAGGGCCGTAGCCGAACCGTAACGTTCCCAGCAGCCGTAGTTCCCGCACGAGCACTGCTGGCCGTTTATGTCAATCGTCATATGCCCGATTTCAGCCGCGTTATTATTCTGACCGCGCAGCATCTGGCCGTTTATTATGATGCCGCCGCCGATACCAGTGCCGAGCGTTACGCATATAAAGTCATGCGCGCCGCGGCCGGCGCCGAGCCAGAATTCGCCAAGGCCGGCAAGATTGGCGTCATTATCGATATAGGTGGTTATTCCCGTTAATTTCTCAATGGTATCCTTAACATTTACATTGTTCCACTTTAAGTTCGGCGCGAATATTACGTTACGGAATTCCATGTCGACAGTGCCGGGACAGCCCATGCCGCAGCCGAGCACATCCTCTTTTTTATTGCCGTTTTTTTCTATCAATTCAAGTATTTTATTGGCAATATCCGTTAATATGGTTTCAGCGCCGTGCGACACTCTGGTCGGAATTTTATCCCTGAAAAGAAGCTCGCCGTTAGCGCGGGCATAACCGAATTTTATGAACGTTCCGCCAAGATCAACACCAATAACATATTTATTTGACATATCACCATTGATCATATAAAATACCCTCTTTTATTATATTTTATCAAAGCACTTATCATTACTATTTTATGTTAGATGCATATATTTTTTTGTTAAGGCCAGAAAATAAATTTTTCTTTTATAACCGCAAAAATCTTTTCAATAATTCATTACATTTTTTTATTTAAATAACATACTGCATAAAATGGAATTCGAATATTTTGAAATATAAAATATTGATTTTATTGAGTATTAATTTCACGCAATCTCTAAGCTGATAAATACGGTAATAATTATAATAACATAAAATTTAAATTTATTACATGTTATCAGAATTTATCAAACTTTGCAAGCGCAAAATATTTTTGGAAATCGCTCCGGTCCGTCCGGTCACTTCCATATATGCCGCATTTGCGGACTTTATATAACCGCCGTCCGAATCATCCGAATACTTGATTATCGCGGCTTCCAGCTCATTTTTATCGTTAACTATAATTCCGGCGCCCGACTTCACAAAACTCTCGCTCATTTCCCTGAAATTATGCATAAATCTGCCGAATATCACCGGTTTCTTGAATACCGCCGGTTCCAGTATATTATGACCGCCGACTTCTATTAGCGAACCGCCTACAAAGACAACCTGCGCCATCGCGTATGTTTTTACAAGCTCTCCAATAGTATCTAGTATCATAAATTCCGGCACGGCATAATCAATTTTATTATCGGCGCTATGTTCGGCTTCGGCTTTTTTAATTATATCGCTGCGCTTGATATAATTAATGCATTTCTCTCGTAAATATACAAATAGCGGCTCGAGCTGGTCGAATTTACGGGGCGCGATTATAATTTTAAAATCAGGCTTCATTTTTTTTAATGTAACAGCGGCATCGACAACATCTTTATACTCGCCGGGGTGGATGGAACCGGCTACAAATATTTTATCGGATTTTGAATATCCGAATTTTTCATATATTTCATCTATGTTATAGCCGAGATATTTCAGCATTTCGTCATATTTCAAATTGCCGGTATTAAACGTATTGCTTTTTTGCGCGCCAAGTTCAATAATCCTGGCGGCATCGACATCGGATTGCATAAAACATCCGTCTATCAGGCTGAAAACATTCCTGAATATAAAATTGAAACGCATGTAATTTTTAAGCGAGCGGTCCGAAATCCTGCCGTTAATTATAGCGGCGGGAATATTCCTTTTTTTTAATATTCTCAGAAGATTAGGCCAGACTTCAGTTTCTGTCATTATAAAAAGCCGCACGTTAAAATTACTCAAAAATTTATTGACAGAAAAATTAAAATCCATCGGGAAATACATAATTTCATCGACGCATTTACACTTTTCGCAAGCGATTTTATAACCCGTTTCCGTCGTTACGGTGAACAAAAGCTTATAACCGGGAAATTTTTCCTTAAGCGCTTTTTGGAACTCAAGTGTGGCAAGCGTTTCGCCGACCGATACGGCGTGAAGCCATATTGTTTTATCTGATTTTGATATATTTTTGGGAGCTGGCCCGAATCCAAGACGCCGCGAGAAGCTGTGGCGGTACTTGCCAGTACGCGCCATTTTATAAACTAATACCGGCAAATATATTATAAACCCGAAATATATTATGAAATTATAAATTACTATGCTTATAATGTTCAAAATCAGACTGTCCTTTTATTTTCAAATGTTTATTTTAACCCAGGGGAAGGCGAAGGAATTATTCCTTCCCTTCCCCTGAAACCCTATCCAATCTTGCTATGTTTTGAATGACCGCAAAGCGCAAACTTCGTTTGCTTGCTTTGCGGTCATTCGACATTCATTTAAAACGGTTATGCCATAACCGTTTTAAATGAAAATAACACCCTGCATTATACGTTCCTATCATATTTTATAAATCCGTTTTACAACGAAATAATAAAGTAATGGAAGAAACAAAATTTCAAAGTTCTTTCACTTCAAAACCAACCATAATTGCCAAATATTTTCGAAGCAAAGCTTCGAAAATATTGAAAGCAGGATTGGCGGGGATTTTAAGGGGAGGGAAGGGTTAAACCCTTCGCCTCCCCTTAATCCCTTTAATCCTATCTTATATCATCTGGATCGGCGTCGAGGTTATTGCGCAGTTTATATTCGAGGAATTCCTCATAGGTGCCCGGATAATCGCGAAGCTTGCCGTCGTAAATCTCAAGAACGCGCGTAGCGACATTTGAAACGAAATCGCGGTCATGCGAAACGAACAGCACAGTGCCTTCATACTTTTGAAGCGCTTCTTTCAATACGTCCTTGGCCAGAACGTCAAGGTGGTTTGTCGGTTCGTCCATGATTATAAAATTTGACTGCCTTAAGAGCATTTTCGCGATTGACAAACGCGCGCGCTCGCCGCCGCTTAGCACTGAAACGCTTTTATTAACGTCATCGCCCGAAAACAGAAATGTACCGAGCAGCGTTCTCAATTTTGGCACCATATCAAACGGACAGTTCTGCGACACTTCTCCGAGGACTGAATTTGTAGGATTCAATTCCTGCGCCTGATCCTGAGCGAAATAATCTATTTTAACGTTATGGCCGATCCTGACTTCGCCGCCTGTCGGAGCGATATTTTTAGTTATGGTTTTTATCAGCGTAGTTTTACCGGCGCCATTAACGCCAAGCAGAACTACTTTTTCGCCGCGGCTCACGGTAAATGAAAACGGTTCAAACACCTTCAAGTTGCCGTAGCTTTTTGTAACGTCAAACGCCTCGATTATAACCTCGCCTGACGGCAACGCGGGCGGGAAGAAAAATTTAATTTTCTTACGGCGCGGCGGCAGCACAATCTTTTCCATTTTTTCAAGAGTCTTGATACGGCTCTGCACGAGCTGCGCCTTATCTATTTTCGCCCTGAACCTGTCTATAAATTCCTGAATTTTAGCGATTTCATCCTGCTGTTTTTCATAAGCTATATAAAGTTTGTCGATTCTTTCTTCGCGGTCGACAAGGTATCTCGAAAAATTGCAGCTGAACGACTCAAGTTTGCCGGCATATACCTCAAAAATCTTATTAACTACAGAATCCATAAAATGCCTGTCATGCGATACAATTAAAACGGAATTCGGATAATTTTTCAAAAACCTTTCAAGCCAGTTACGCGCGTCTATATCAAGATGGTTGGTAGGTTCGTCAAGAAGCAAAACTGACGGTTTCATAAGCAAAAGCTTGGCGAGGTATATTTTCATCTGCCAGCCGCCGGAAAATTCAGAAACTTTCTTTGTCCAGTGTTTATGAAGAAATCCAAGGCCGCGCAATACGTCATGAATCTGCGCGTCAACGGTATGCGCCTCAAACATCATTATTTTATCCTGCAATTCGCCGTACCTATCCAGGAGCTTCTGGTATTGGTTCTCGTCGTAATCACCGCTCGCGAAAAGTTCCTCTATTTTTTCGGCTTCCTTTTTTAGTTCGAGAATTTCCTTAAATACTTCGGAAACTTCCTCATATAAGGTTTTCTCGGATTTCATTATTATATCCTGGGGAAGGTACCCGAAAGTCGTTCCTTTAGGGCAATTAATCTCTCCCGAATCCGGTGTGTCAATTCCGCACAAAATTTTAAGCATAGTCGATTTACCGGTACCGTTTTCACCGCAAAAACCGACAACCTCGCCGTCGTTTATATGGAATGTGGCGTCTTTAAACAGGCATCTCTCGCCGTGATATTTCGACAGGTTTTTAACTGCAATCATTAATAATTTCTCCGTTTCATATATTTTTATTATATTATTTCAAAACTTATCATATTCAGTAAAAAATCAATGTTTAATTATACTTTAATAAAATTTAATAGTCAATAGAGAAAATAAGCCGGGTTTAAAACAACAAAAATACTTATCATTTTTCAATTACATTATCCATAATAAATTATTTATTTAAGTTTCGAATAGTAAAACAGTTGTAAATTCTTTATTATAAAAAAATTAAAAACATATCCAAAAATTTTTAATAGCAAGAAAATATTTATTGTTTTTACTTATATCACATAACTATAACAATAATTGGATTTAATTTTATAAACATTAGATTTTTTATAAGTATTATCTTCTTTAGAAAAATCAATATCGGCTTGAAATTATAACTGAAGTATTGTATAATCTATATTATGGAAAAGAGAAAAGCTAAAAAAGCCGTTGACAACTTATCAATGTTGGACTATCAGGACAGCGCCTGGAAAGATATCATTGACGCGTACTTTCCTGAGTTTCTTATGTTTTATTTTCCAACAATTCATCGTGATATTGATTTTAATAAAAAATATGAATTCCTTGACAAAGAGTTTCAAAAAATAACAAAGGACAGCGAGCTAAACAAAAAATTCGTTGATAAGCTTATAAAAGTATATTTAAAAACCGGCGAAGAAAAGTGGATATTGATACACATTGAAATTCAGGGAACCGCTGACAAAACTTTTACAGAGCGTCTTTATGTATATAACTACAGAATATTTGATAGGTACCATCAAGATGTAGTAACACTCGCAATACTCGCCGATGACAGTGAAAATTTCAGGCCAGAATCTTATAAAGTAAAATACTGGAATTTTGAACATACCTTTAAATTTCCGACGGTCAAACTGCTTGATTATCAAGGTAAAATTGAGAAATTAGAAAAAAATAACAATCCTTTCGCTATTGCGACGCTTGCGTATTTACGCTTTATAGAAACAAAAAATAATAAAAACAAAAGGCTATTCTGGAAAACAAGTTTAATTAAAGCCTTATACATAAAAGGTTTCAAAAAGAATGACATATTAAATCTTTACAGGTTTATTGACTGGTTGCTATTGTTACCGGAAAATATTGCAATTAAATTTCATGAAGAGATAAGTAAATTTGAGGAGGCTAAAAATATGCCATACATTACTACCGCTGAAAGAATTGGTATGCAAAAAGGTAAACTCGAGGGTAAACTTGAAGGTAAACTTGAAGGTAAACTTGAGGGTAAACTTGAAGAAAAATTAGAACTTGCCCAAAAAATGATAGGTTATCTTAAAATAAATGAAATATCAACAATTACCGGGCTTACTGAAGATGAAATAAAAAAACTCATTAATTAGTATCGCAAAAAAATATTTTTCAGGGACCGCGTCCGGAAAACCATCGTGGCTTTCCTGCGCTTATTCTCAGACGCTCTCGCCATCATGGCTCCGCGGTGCGCCGTTCGTCTTTGCCATCCGTGGCACTCACGGCATTAGGGCCTCCATTCCCGTCATCCTAAATGTCCCTTCAAAATATTTTTTTTGCTCTTGGAATTAATTTTATAAGTACTGAAATTTTGAATGTACTTTTAAATTTCCGATGATCATCAAAAATATCAAACTGTAATAATTACGCATTAAAAACTCCGGCGGGTAAAAACCACACGGGACTTTTTGGTTTATCTTATATTATGATTCTTTTTTACAATATAGGATTTAAAATATCAAGGCCTATATTGCTAAAATCTTTAATGTTTCTTGTAACTAAAACAAGTTTTTTAGATTTAGCTGTAGAAGCAATTATACAATCAGGTAATTTTAATTTTTTAGATTTTCTGAGTTCTATCGAACATTCAGCTATTTTTTTATCCATTCCAATTAATTTAAAAACTTTTAAAAATGATCTTACCATTTTTTCTTCTTTTGAATTAAAGTTATAAGAAAGTACCTCAATATATGTTATAAACGAAATACTTATTTTATTCATATTTTTCAACATAAATTCTGAAGCATCCAAATTTCCTGAAAGATGATATATTATTATATTTGTGTCAACTAAATAATTACACATTTATTCATACCATTCTTCACGAATTTTTTTTTCGAATTCAAGGCCGTCAATCACTTTATCTTTCAAAATGCCGCTTGTTTTCAAAATTGGATTTTTAGTTTTTTTATCATTAGTAACAATTACGATATCAATTCTTGCTTTATTTTTTTTAAATATTCGAGCATCAATATCTGGAATAAATATTCCGCCTTTTTTTATAACAGCCTGATAAATCAAAATAATGACCTCCCTTTCATATTTCATTATAAGCATTATAGCATAATATATAAACAGATTCAATAATGTATTCAAGTTTTTCGGCAAGTTACAATAAAATTACACGCTTAATTTATCACAAAAATATTTTTTTGTTGCAAATACAACCTAAAAATTACTTTAGAATTACAGCAGTCATCAAAAATGTCAATCCGTAAATAATACGCATAAAAAAATCCCCGGCGGGTAAAAACCGCACCGGGGATTTTTTTTATCTTATGTTAGGATTCTTTTCGGCTTACACTTAATTAGAATTTAACATTGAGGTCTAAACGAACCTGATCGTAGTTTGCAGGAGCGCCTGTACCAAGAACCTGGTAATCGCTGTCGCCTGATTTGTATTTGATTGTTCTGTAACGAAGTTTGAATGCTGTGTTTTCTTTGTACTGGTATGTTGAAACTAACTGAACTGCATTCTGATCAAAGTTATTTGTTAAAGCAGTGCGAGCAGCTACGCCATTAACAGCAAGAGCACCACTGTTGTTAACATTGTCTTTGCCTTTGAAATCTTCGTACCATAAGTCTAAGTGTAATTTGTCAGTAGCTTTGTAACCAACTATTACGCTTGCGATTTTTGAATTGTTGTAGGTATCACCAATTACAGGAGCACCAGCCATACCAACGTTTTTGCTAACTGCAGCTGAATATGGAGTATTGCCATAGTAAACTGAATCGCTGTAATCGTCGTTGATTCCGATTATACGGAAGTCTTTTTCTCTCTGCTGATACAATGCTGTTAAATCCCAACGATTGTTGACTGTCCATTCAGCACCAAGTTTGAAGCCTTTGCCTTTCCATGAATAATCATTGTTAGCAGCAACGCCATCTAAAGTTTTAACATTTGAATAGAATTCTTTGTCTTTAACTTTCTGGTCAGCGTATTCAACAAAAGCAACTACTGATTTGCCAAGTTTGCCATCTAATGTCAAACCGTACATTTCAAATTTAGGGTTGTTTCTTGTAATAGCAGCCGGTTTAGCTGGGTTAATGTTAGTAGCTGTATACATACCTTCGCTATCTACGAAGTAGTAAGCACCAGCAGCGATTTTCTTCCAAGCGTGATCAACTGCAAAATATTTTGCTGTTAAACCGTTATTGTTGAGGTTCTGGTTAATAGCAGGGAAACCTGTGTAGTTAAATCTTGTGTCAAATGCACCGAGAGTGAATCTTGTGTCACGGTAGTTTTTGCTAACTGTTAAACCGTCAACTTCGTTGTCGAATGTGAAGCCTTTGCCTATTGTCAATGTCTGACGGCCGATGCGAACGTTGTCAAGGAATTTGCCGCCAAAGTTTTTAATGTCAACATAACCAAGGAACATGTCAACTTTTGTGTTGTCGCCATTCCAACCAAATACGTTACGGTTATTTGGGTTGTTCTGAACGTTACCACCATGAAGTGTTGAGTACTGCAATGATGTAAAGAATGTTACGTTGTCGTCAACGTTACCTTTTACGTTCATGCGAAGTCTGTTGTAAATTGATGAGTTGCTAGGTGATACTGCACCAGCGTTTAATGATTTGTATTTGTTTTCTTCGAAACGGATTCTGTCTTCGAAGTTCAATTTGATCTTGCCGAAGCCGCCTTTTTTCATCTGATCAACGTCAGCTTTAACAGCGTCCATATCGTTGCGGATTACTTTTACTTCTTCTTCAAGAGCCTGAACTTTTACACCGAGAAGTGCAAGTTCGTCAGCAAATTCGATTGTTAATTTCTGGAGTGTTTCGAGGTCTGCTCCGCCGAATTTTTTGTCGAGAAGACGAGCTACAACAAGAGCCATTTCGTATCTTGTCATTGCTTTGTTGCCTTTGAATTTGCCATCGGAATAGCCTTCGAGAAGACCTTTTGATGACAATGTGTTAACTGCATCGTATGCCCAGTGTTTTTTAGGAACATCAGAGAACGGACCAGCGAAAGCTGCTCCCATTGTTACTGCGATAAACGCAACTACCATTAATAATATTAAACCTTTTTTCATTTTATCCCCCTTAGTGATTTTTAAATAGCTCGGGCTTTCTTCGCCTCAGCTTTTCAAGCTTCACTTCGTTTCGGGGTTTCATGGATTTTCACTTTAAAGTCTCCGAGGTTGCCTTTAACTTACTTATCCAATCTTCCCTTATTTTCACTTCAGCTTTCAAACTTCAGGCTTTCTTCACCCTGGCCTGTTGCGGTACCATTTGTTGACACCAAATCATATCCGTCCACTAAATTTCGGGTTCACCTCCTTTTACTCTACGAACATGACTTTTAAATTATCAACGGTTACCAAAACAAGTTACAAAAATTATAACAACATATTTTTTTTATGTCAAGTTTTTTTTAAAAATATTTTTTTTGTAATGTTATTTTTTTAGAAATTACCTTTAATTACTGATTTTTTTGAGCAAAAATATTTTTAAAAAAATTATAATTTTTTAGAGTATTAATGATTTTTTATTAAATTATCAAACTAATCTGTCGCTTATTCTTAGCTTTAACTTTTATATAAAAACCTTATTTTTTATCAACCGTCAATTTACATTCGGCAATATTTTAATTTCATTTAGCGAAATTATTATAACAATATTTTAAAAACTTACGCAAGGGTATAAAATAAAAAAGGCAGACATTTATTTTTGTCCGCCTTTTTTTGTTTATGTATTAATAATGTATGTAACTAGCTTATAAAGTTCTTAATTTTCTCCAGAGTCCCTTCAATGCCAGCATCGAGCATCTGTTCGGCGCTGAATTGCGATACTTTGAATTTATCGATTATCTGCTGCGTATATTTGTCCCTTATCTTCTTATCGATTTCATTCACGCGGGATTTATTGTTCTCAGCGTTCTTTTCAAGTTTATTTATTGAACTCTTGATGCCTTTTCTTTTATTTTCAACGTACATGTAATAAACTTCGCCGCCGACATATTGATATAAAAGAATCATCAAAAGATTCAAAAATAACAATACCATCGGAATAAGCGGCTGGTCCGTGATCTTATCCATTCCGCCCATTGTTACTATCAAAAATATCAATATTACAGGCAAAACAAGAAAAAAGCAAAAACAGCCTATTAAAAGTTTTATAAATTTAAAATAACCGCTGGTTTCCCAACCCGGTTTAGGCGGTATATATTCTTCTTCGCCTTTTTTCTTTGGATTTTCAATGCGTTTTTCAGGCTCGGCCTCTGGATGCTTTTTATTAAGCTCCTCGAGCTGTTTTAAAAGAATTTCACGCTGTTCGTCGGCTTTAATATAAGGTTTTAAAGCCTCATTCGCTTCTTCGTTATACTTTAAGGTAAGATCCTGGACAAAAGATTTCAGTTCGAAGTATGTTTTATTTTTTGTTATCTCGTTATTTAATTCCTGCGCGGTATTTAAAACTACTTTCGATTTAGCGTCAATGTCCATCGTTTCAAAGTAACTTATATTGTTTAACTGCGTCGTAAGCGAATCGTAATCGTTTTTCAATCCTGTGACTTTTGAAGGAATAGCCATGTATTGAGTCGATTTTGTAATCTGCGCGAGCAGTTCCTCGATTTTTTTGAAGGTTTCCTGGCATAGTGTCGTGGCATTATTTATAGTATCTTTATAAAAATTCTCGAGATTGGCGAGATAGCCTTCAAAAGCCCTGTCATATATAGACTGAATGGCGAATAACTTGTCTTTTTGAACCAATTCTTTTAATTGCTTCGCGCTTTCTTCAGCCGCGCCGGATTTTCCGCTCATAGCCGCATTAATTTGAGCTAAAGCGTATTTAGTAAAACTGTTATTAGGATCAATTCCATAAGCCTGCGCAATCGCATTAAATGATTCAGTGTAAAATTCATTTTTCCTTGTCAAATTAGCGATAAGCCTTAAAATTAACCCTATAAATATCATGCTGCTTACAAAAACCGGATTGCATTTATCCTGCGCGTACTTAGCCGCTTTTTTAAAATATTCTATGGCAAGCGCATGATCTGATTTTTCAAAGAAATATATAAGACCGAGCTGATAATGTACGGTACAGTCCATTCCATATTTAGCTTCGGAATCCTTGAATTTTTTTATGGCGTCGTCAATCCAGTTTCCGCGGTATGACTCTTCAGCCTGCTTTCTGATAAGCTTAGCCGACTTCGCCTGCATATCCTCAATGGTCGTGCTGCGGTATTTTTTTAAATCCGCCGCGAGTTCGCAGTCATTCCAAAAAATAAATTCGGCGAAAGCATAGTTAGAAACCGCAACGAGCTTATTTAAGCTTTTGTTAAGCTCCGAAACAAATTCTGAAATTGCATTTTCCATCTGCTCCGGTTTCATAACGAGTTTTAAAATGACCGCCCGTTTTTCGGCATACCCTTTTTCGGAGTTCGCATCGTAGCCGCTGCCCTTATACTCGCGCGAAAGCTGCGATAAAATCGATGAACTCGCATTTGCCGCAGCCGGCATAAACGGACCCACGCGGCTTATTAATGAAACCGCAATTCTTCTATACTCTTTGATTTGCTGATATTCCGAACTATCCTCAAGTTTAAAATCCGACATCAAAAAACTCCAAATTTCAAATTTTCAAACAAATAAATTTTGAGATCATTGAATTAAATCATTATCATTCCGGATTAATTTTGAGTATCTTAATTAGCTTATACACCCGGCATAAATTAACAATTTTAGTGTTTATAATAAAACACGCTCTGTAATATTAGCCATTATCCGGAACACTCGCAGGATTAGGCATCGGAGCGTTCTGTTTTATATTAGGATCTATTGAAGTTGAATTTTTTGGCAATACCGCGCAAAGCGCAAGTGAAGTAACCATAAAAAGAATAGCGAAAGCGGTCGTTAGTTTGCCAAGAAAATCAAGGCCGCCGGTTGAACCGAAAATCGTCTGCGATGCGCCGCCGCCGAATGCGCCGGATAAGCCTGAACCTTTGTCAGCCTGAACGAGTACCACGCCGATAAGGCCTATCGTAACGATAAAATGAAGAATAATGACAACTGTTGACATAAAATAACATCTCCCCTTAGTTTTATAATTGACAGAGCTGAAAAATACTTCAGCCCGATTTTAATTGTTGTTATACTATTTACAGTAGTTTAAAATTATATCAAAGTCAAATAAATTTATCAAGAAAAATTTAGAGCGCCATAAAATTTTATTAAAAATTTAGTAATATCTTCTTTAACCTGATGTGCGTTAACTTAATTAGTTGACAGTTAAAGCAACTTTTGATAACATTATGCTAATATTAAAAAAGTCAGGAATAAATATATGCATTATCAAAATCTAAAAAAATATAATCTCGTTTTATTTCTATCGGTTATTTTTATTTTTATTTTATTTAGTTTGATTTTTAAAACTTCAAAATTTACATACGCGCAAAATACTTTCAGGCAGCCTATAATTGAAGACCAGGCGGAATCGGCAGAAAAATATAACTACCTGAAATACGAAAACAGCGACTACGGCTTTGAAATTTCATACCATAAATCATTGATAAAATCTAAAACATCAGGCGGCATAATCGGATTCACACCGGCCGACTCAGAAAATTACCGGTTCGTTCCATCGCTTGTTATTTCAAGATATTTCGTTTTAAGACAGCAAAACATTAACGAAATCATAAATTTAATAGAAAAAAATTACTCCGGCCTGCCGGATTACAAACTAATTTCCATAACATCCGCCGGTCCTAAAAACGCGATAGCGGTAAGAGAATTTTCCGACACCTCATCACTTGAAAATGTTTATGAAGTGGCAGTTTACAAAAAATCAGGCAACGAGCTTTTCGAAGCGGTTTATCAGATCCCCAAAAGCTTCGCCGACTCAGATCTTTCAAAACACATGATGAGAAGCGCCGAAAAGTTAAAAATTACGATTCCGGAGCGGCCTGACGAAAATCCGGATAATCCGCAGGCGCCGGGGCCGCTTGCAGAAAATAAAATCCAGGCGGCGCAATCAACCGAATCGGTCAATATAAAAAATCCTGAAAGCATGACGCCGGCCGAAATCCTTATAAACGCAAAAACTTTAATCAACCGGGAACGTTTCCTCGAGGCCATCGGATTATTAAAAAAAATAACGGCAAACTCGAAATCGTCAATCGAGGCAAATGTACTCATAGGCAAATGCTACATAGGCCTGAAAGATTATAAAAGGGCTTCCGCCGCGTATAAGCAAATAGCTTCCGCTAACCCGGCCAACCTTGAATTTAAAAATATGTTCGTCGATTCGCTTATAATCGCAAAAGACTATAAAAACGCGCTGAACGAATGTAAAAAGGCGCTCGAATTAAAAGGATCGCAAAAAGATATGGCAATGGCTTATTTAAATCTAGGAAATATATTTTTAGGCATGAAAAGGTACAACGAAGCAATGAATTCATACCTTGCCGGCATCGAAAAAATCCCGGCGAACATACAATTACGAAATAACGCCGCGATTACGGCATTAAAACTTGGCGATGTCGCCGGCGCAAAAGAGCATTACAACGAAGCACTGAGGATGGATAAGAATTACAAGAACGCGCACCTGGCACTGGCCAGAATTTATTTTAACGAACAAAGTTATACGGCCGCGTCATATCATTATAACCAGCTTTTAGCCATAGATCCTGATTTTAAGGAAGCATACGTCAATCTTTATATGATTTACATCAAAACACAGATGGAACCTAAAGCTGACGAATTGCTGAATAATCTTAAAAATAATAAGATTAACCTTTATAACGAAGTGATGGTCGATTTAAGTGACAAAAAATAATTTGTCGGCCGTACCATCAGGTAAATTCAATAGCTTTCTCAACTCATTTACCGCCGGTGTTTCCATTATTTTTATTTCGATCGCAATATTATCATACGCAGCGGCACCTATAAATTCATACGCAGCCGACAATCTCCAAAACAGCGCCGGCACGAATAATACAACGGCCTCTAGCGATGACAAAACTAATCAAATAAATAATCAGGATAATATACAGCAAAGTCAGCAAAATTCAGAAGCCGACAACAATCAAAACACTGCTTCGAATTACAAAAAAAATAGCGTCGACAGGCGTTTCGACTCCGAATACAAACTTGTATGGTCTAATGCCAGATACGCCGATAATTTTATCCGGAATTTTTTCCCGTCCGACAAAGCCGTAATGAAAATGGACGTATGGGGATTTGTTTATTTATGGGGCCTTGTGTCATTCATTGAAAATAATATACCCGTCGGGCTTGACGGCTCAAAATATAAAGTATCCGTACGAGATTTAAAAAAAGAAATCGAATTTTTAAAAAACGATATGATTTTTCTGGTAAAAGAAATCTGGGGCATCAGAAAAATCGACCGAAAAATTATACCTTTCGAATTGCTTAATATTTACAGTAAACTGAAAGAAATTATATTGACAGTCCAGAGGGTGCGCACAAATCTTATTAAACCGGCTTACTTTCTTTTTTATAATTCCCTCGACCACACTATTTTTTTTAACGATTCATTCGATTTTTCAGTTACCTTAAATTATCTGTCAGTCGACAGCATCTGGAGCGGCTGGCGCGAAAATAAAGACCTGTGGAAAGAACTCGACACCGCGAAAGAACTGGGAGTCAATACTGTAAAAATCGGAGTTTACCTCGATTATTGGGTATATAAAAATACTGCCAGAATTAATGAAATCCGCGAACTTCTGCAGAAAATAAAAGATTCGGGTTTCAATCTTTATATAAATTTCATGGGCGTACGCGGATTTTACGGCGAAGACCTCACTTTCAAACAAAAAAGCGGCAGGCCTTTCGGAACGGTTAATTTCATAACATGGCGTTACCACTGCGAGCAGGCAATGTCGGCGGTAATTGCCGAATTCAAACCGAAATACGCTACCATCATCAAAGAGCCGTTCATTGACTTTCAGGAGCAAATAAATGAAACCGTACCGGTGGAATTATGGCTCGGGTGCGTATCAGATTTTGCAGCCGAAATAAGTAAAAAATCACCCGGTACAATCATCGTTATTGAAAATACGCTTAGTTCCGAAGCGGATTACGACCTGTTCCAGAAATTCCAGAAAATCAAACCTTCAAATGTAGCTTTCGGAGCGCTCATTTATTCACTGAAAGACATGTTTTCGTATAATCAATACATAAAAATGTGCAAAGTATCAAAAGACACAATAGTAGCCGAATTCTGGGATTCAGTCGCTCTTTATATAGACGAATACGCAGACGATTTCATATACCTGGTATACCGCTACGCCTTGAATAAAAAAATGAAGCTTATAAATCTCGCTTACATACTGAATCTGCATACTTATGATTTTAAGCCGACACCGGCGTTTTATACCTATAAGCATATAATAAGCATGGCATTCATGGAGGGTATATGCAAGAAAGGCATCAAATCAGGAACAGACATAAAAAAAGGCATATTAAATTACGGGTATTCGATAAAAAACGTAAATTATCAATTTTGGAATGAAATAACGCTTAAAGATTATAAAAATTAATGAACACTATATATTCACTAACCATTAAATTTTTAGAACAAGTTTTTTCCGGAAAAAGTTTTCAAAAAAGGCTTGAAGAATTAAAAAGAGACCTAAAAAACGAAAAATACGACAGCGCGAAAAAAAATTGCGAAATAATATCCTCCGAAATAGGGATCGAATCTTTACCAGCCGAATACAAGGAATCTTTTTCAGCGGAAATGATTTTTATTACCGGCATTTGCGAATACATGACCGGTAATTTTGCCGCGGCCGTAAATTTATTTTCAAAATGTCTTAAAAGTGACAATTTTTGCCACATTTCACGTCTAATGATAATATCGATAGAAGAAAAACACTCTAATTACATAGACGCATTATCGCACATCGAAAATGGAAGAGAGACATTAAAAAATTATTACTATTTTAACCTTCTCGAGATAAAAACGGCGTTTGCAGTTGAAAAGTACGACGACGCTATCATCTGGGCACAAAAAATAATAAATGAAATCAACTCGCGCAAGGAACGGCTGCTTATACTATTTCCGCAGGTAAAAACCATGGCCGCCGATTCTTATTTGATAAATTCAATATTGGAAAGTATTTTTTCCATCCAGTTTTTTTTATATGAACTGCTATTCACTGCCGCGGAGGCGAACTTCTGCCGTGATAATTATGAGACCGCTTTCGAATATTACAACGAAGCCGAATCGGCAGCAGAACGCCAGATTTTAAAAATAGAATGCAACTATAAAATGGCGGCATGTAAAATCAGGCTGGCCGAAGCCGTAACAGCTCAGAAAATACTGGAAACAGTCATAACGCATTCGCAAAATTACAAACCTGCCGTAAAATTTTACCACCTGGCGCTTCTTGATCTGGCCAATTTATACGAATACTCGTCAGGCGAAATCGGGCTTTGCATAAAAACGCTGATAAATTATGCTGAAGAATGCCCTGACGACAATGCCGCATGCTACCGGCTCGGAAAATTATTATACGATACAGGAAGATTTAACGAAGCGCTGCTTTACCTTAATAAAATACCATGCGAATTTTATTCAAACGCGCCGGAATGCACTTATTACTGCGGCATGTGTTATTTTGAAATCGGTATGAATTCAATATCGAACGACTGCTTTGCGAAATTCATAAACCTGTGCGAAACTGAAAATATAAATTACCTCGACGAGCTTATATTTAAGTCACGGCTTGCAATTATTCAAAATCTTTTTTACCTTCAGAAACACGACGAAGCGATGACGCTTCTTAACTCGATAAATCAGACGTCACTAGCTCCTTCTGATTATCTGCAATGCCAGCAGCTCGCCGGATTCATCAAAACATATAAAAAAAGCGCAGAATTCCTTTTCATATCGCCGGAAACGGTTAACGGCGACCCGAATACGCCTAAAAAATCAGATACAAATTTCAATGTGAAAATTTTCAAGGGATTCATTTATGTCGGCGAGGAAAAATTTTCAGAAATAGGCCGGATACGCCAAAAATTCAGTCACAGCATCGATAATATTATATTAATCATAAACAATGAAACGAATTTTGACACAATAAAAGAATTCGTTGCCGAATTTAAAAGTAATCCTATATTTTGTGATTTTAAATTCGGCAATAAATTATACAATAATTTTTTCATCAATTTGAAAAAAAATCCTTTCAATTACTCTAAAATTGAAAAAGAAACCGCGCCTTTTGTTTTAATTGCCCGCCTTTTAAGCACCATTAATCTAAACGAGATGCCTGATATTTTAAAATTCGCGTCGACCGGCGAATACGTTCCGGAATCCCTTGAATTAATTAATAAAAATTCAATGCTGCTTTTTTACAGGATGTTTAAAACACAAAAAAGCGCATTCGACCTGATACTCAACTATTGCAGCGAAACGGTTATTTCATCGAGCATGTCGGCCGGCGACGAAGATTATAAAGAAATATGGCCGTTTATGATAAACTTTAAAAATATAAATTTTCAGTGCATATCCGGCCAGTCGCGCGACCGCTTCATAGTGAACGGAAGCGACGATATTTTCATATTCAACTTTTTAAGGCAGTTAAAAAACCAGATCGACGGCAATGAAACCGTGCATATATTAACGGAACCGTCAAAATTAAAACCGGTAGAAAAAATGCTTTCGTTCATTTTGAAAAAATTAGAATATAGCGACAGCGCTATTAAGAGCTTTTCTAATATTTCAGACATGATATGCCTTAAAAAAGTTAATAAATTACTGGCCGGAAGCAATGACAATCCGGACTACGCGCGCAACGCTCTTCTTCTGATACTGTCCATCCGCGCCGGTTTCGACAATTATCATAAAATATCCATGATATTGAACGAAGAAATCATAAATAAAATAAAATTCACTCAAATTGATTGCTTTTGCTCAAATTGCAACGACTTTAACAACTGCGCGATGTCAACCCTGATAAATTCCTATAACACTTGCGGCTCAAAATTTCATATTTCATCATACGACAATTTTTTTACAACTATAAGTTTAAATTTCAATATCAAAAAAATAAATGAAACCGACAATCTTATAATTTTTGATTTACCGCAATTTTATTATAATGCCGTCAATTTTTACTCAGGCTCCATAAAAGTCAAGGACCTGAAGGATGAATTAAGATCGATAAGCCTGTCAAACGCCGAATTGATAGAAACAACAGCAAAATTTTTACTGGCATTAGAAAATTTCGAGAATCTAATGCCTGATTATTTAAAAATATATAACGATAACGGCAAGATAAGGAAATTTTTGAAAAAGGCAGTCGCTTTTATAGCAGTTCTCGAGGAAAAGTTTACAATAAACGTTATAAAAGAAGAATTCGAGGAACTTTTCAAGTTAAAACTTATATCGCAGGCATACGCCGGTGAAGCAATGGCAAAAACGCTCGATTCGTTTCTTATAAAAAATAAAAACTCGAACGAAATAGAATATAAATTTTATAACAAAAATTTCAAGCATGAAATATTCTTGAACAGGCAAACCAGGCGGGCTTATATAATAAACCCGGAAAAGCCCAGAAATTATTTTGAGAATAAATTCGAAGAGCTCGTCAAATTTTTTAAGCGCATCGATATATCCGACGATTATCAACTGGCCTCAGGAAAGACCGGCGCCGCCCTTATTCAAAAAGAAAATTCGGCCGAATACCAGAATATAATAACTAATTTCCAGAGGAATCAGAAACGCGTCGGATATTTTACGACCGGCCTCGATTACTGGCCGCAATTCAACAAAAAATTTCATGATTTTTCAAACGGCAATTTATGCGAAAATGAGATTTTAAAAATGACAATAAATTCGCCGACAGAAATCGAACCTATATTGCCGGAACTCGACTGCGTCGTAATAAACTTCCACTCAGCCGAGAAAGAACGCATAACATCATTTTTGGCCATATTAAAAAATGTAATAATAAAATACAGCGTCGACGTTTTCTGGATAGTCATATCAGATTATTTGTATAATAATATTTTCTCCAAAAATTCCAAAGAATTCGAAGAATTCAAAAATTTCAAGGCATATCCAAACGCGCTTGAATACATATCGGCTTTTAAGGAAAAAACGGAAAACGTCGAGTTATTTGAAAAATCAGCTTCAACGGCCCAATACGAAGACCTGAAAGATTTAAAATCGCGCGAAAACCTGCCGGAAAAAAAAGAATTCATATTCAATAACGCATGGCTTAAACACTTCAACAAAATAACCGCCAAGCTCGCCGAGCTGGCAATTTCGGAAGCAGTGTTCAGACTGCCGGCGCCGCAGCTTAATATATTCGAATTCATAATATCGATCTTATGCGAAACATTAACTGAAAAAAACTATCGAAAAAATGTGGTCATATACGCGGCCGATGATTTCATGGCCGAAAAAATAAATGAAACGCTTATAAAGGCTAATTTAATTAAACCCGGCGGAATGCCGCAGGCTAAACAGGAACGCAATTTAACCGTCATAACCGCATTCAACAACCTTGAATCTTCAGGCATAAGCGGTAAAAAAATAATAAGAAGCTCTGAAAATATCCTGATATGCGCCGGAATCAATACTCTAAATTTTAATTCGCTCGCTTTTGACGCGCTGAAATACGAGGCATGGCAAAAAACAATATCAACGTTCAATTCTAACCTGATAATCTGGCCTGAGAAAAATTATTTGAATTTAAAGCTTAAAAGCGCCGAATCTTCAATAAATTCAGCGATAAAAGGATATGCCGAAAAGAAACAGGATAACAGGTGCATTTCAACGGTAAATATATCAGAATTAAAGGAAGCGGTAAAAATAGTGCTGCAGGATTCTTCGGCCGCGGCAGATTCAAAATCAATTATTTACGGCGAAAATTCCGACATCGCGATATTCGGAGAAATAATGGATTCCGAGTTCAAAGAGTATAAGGAAGTTGCCGGAAAAATAAAAAAAATAGCGATCAATTCAAATGATTTCGATGTAAGCATAAACAATGAAAAAAATAATGAAGACTACAATGAAATCACGGCATATTTCATCAAATCATTCAAATCGCAATACGATACGGATTACGCCGCCGCAATATTAAAAGATAAATTATCTGAAAATATAAATAGAATAATAATATTAAACCTGCCTGCCGCCGAGCGCTCGAAAAAATCATGGATTAGCTTTCAAGATGTGCAGTATTACGATATTTTATTTAAAGAGAAAGCCGGATGTTCACTATACTTAACTAAAAAAGATATTGCCATGCTTTCACCGGTATCGGCTTTTTCAAAATCAGTCGCGATGAGATGCCTCGCGGTCCTGTCATATTGCTCGAAAATAAAAATCACAGACTATAATTTATTAAATCAGAAGACAGAACTCAATTTAGACGCCAGAATCGATAATATAAAACTTTTAGAATTAAAGGAAGCCGGTATAATCGAAACAGACAAAAATATCAATAACTCAGAATTGCATGAACATAAAATTCTCGAACTTATAAACAGTAAAAAGATAAGCGTAAAGAATGAATATAAATTTATAGATACGCTGGCGCAGTGGAACATAAAGCCGGTCAACGTAAAAATCAAGCTTAAATTAAAATTTGAAGACGGCTCAAAAATTTTAACGCACTCGGCAAAACTCAGAAAAAAATTAATGCAGTTTCTATGCGACATCAAGGAATATAATGAAGGAAAATGGGTTACGCTTCCGTTTTTTGACGCTAACAGCCTTTCTAAAAACGATTATTACTATGCCCGCGAATTATGCCCGCTGATCTGGTTCGAAATTTGCCGCATGCACACCTTAAGCGACGGCACCCCGGCCATTAAAAGGCTGCACATGCAGGGATATATAGACTCGAAAATGGAAAAACTCGAAAATTATTTGCGCGAACTTTTTGATTTCCTTTACGCTATAAATTCAGACTTGAACCTTAATGAACAAATATTCACAATAAACGAGCTTACCGAAAAGATCATATCGCTGAGGACGGCTTATGAAAAATTAAAAAAAGGCGAATACGGGCCTTCATATCTTCTCAGGCTTTTGAAATTAATGAATTTTTACGGGTTGATAGAACTCAAAGCGGCCGGCATAACGCCTGAGACAAAAGACGTTATCGCCCTCGACGTGCACGGCGATTACTCGAATATTGAATACAAAGACTTTATAGAAGCGTATAAAGCTCTTTTTAAGATAGAATATGAAAATAACACAACTGAAGTAAATTAAGAATAAAATTCAAGGAATTTTTATGCTGGAATCTTATAACACAATAAAATCAGCAGGCGCTCGGCACGAAATAGTAATAGAAAAATCGCGTTTCATAACGGAATGCTTCAGAACCGAGCTGGAAAAAGACGCGCTTGGCGCAATCGAAGATATGCGGAAAAAATACCCGGCCGCCACGCACCACTGTTATGCTTATAATATCGGAACAGAAACTAATTTCAGGCGGTTCAACGACGACGGCGAGCCGTCCGGAACTGCCGGAATGCCTATACTTAATGTCATAACGCAAAATTGCCTGTTTAACGTAACGATAATCGTGATAAGATATTTCGGCGGAGTCAAGCTAGGCGCCGGCGGGCTTACAAGGGCTTACTCACGAGCGGCCGCCGAAGCTATAAAAGAAGCCGGAATCGTCAGGATGCAAAAAAGCTTCGAAGGCAGCATCGAAATAGATTATCACTACCTTAAAAATCTTGAAAATTATTTAAGAAAAAACGAAGAAGCTATAAAGATAACCGACAGGCAATTTGACGACAGGGTTAAAATCACATTAATCACAAAAGAAAATTGGGACCGCGTATCGGAAGAAATCGTAAATTTATGCGCGGGCAAGGCCTTATGCGCCAAATTAAGCGAGTTATTTTACGAATGGCCCGCCTGAAAAATAAATTAACATAATAACGTAAATTCAGTTAATATAAATTCTTGAATATCTCTGCAAAATAAGTTATAATATATTCCCATAATTTTATATTTAACTTATCATGTTAAACAATAATCGCAAATCGCAACATAAAAAATTGAAAGCGGCTAAAAATTATGATCGAAAGAGAATGTACAATTAAAAACGTATCGGGAATGCATGCGCGGCCCGCAACTTTATTCGTCGAATTGGCAAGTAAATCAAAGTGCCACATAATCGTGAAAAAGGATGAAATAGAAGTCAACGGCAAAAGCATACTCGGAGTTATGATGTTATGCGCATCAACGGGAGAAAAAATTATTATATCGGCAAAAGGCGAATCTTTGGAAGATGAAGAAAAAATTATTAATGATTTGAGTAATTTGATCGATAATTATTTCTATGAAGAGCCGGCACAGGCATAGCCGGGGGCTCTATATTTTGATTTAATGGCAGGAGCGGGATGAAATATGGCGCAAAAATGCAAAACATGCGGCGATATGAACGATGATAAGGCGGCGTTTTGTTCGGGTTGTAATTCGCCTTTAAAACCGGCAGCTAATACAAACGGCGGCGATGACGATTTAGAAAATATGCTCGGAAGCCTCGGAATAAAGTCGGATAAAAAAACAGCCGCAAAAAAAGGCGGTTCAGATATGGATTTTGACCTAAATCTTGACGATGACCAGATTTTTAAAGACCTTGGCGCATCTAAACCGGCGGCCAAAGGCAAATCCGATAAAGGCGACATATTTCAGGATCTTTCGTCCTCGAGCCCTAAAGGCGATAAGGGAAAATCATCCGGTATCGACGATATTTTTGCCGAGCTCGACAATTTTGACGCCAAACCTGCCGGCGCAAAAAAAGCAGACGCAAAATCTAAAGACAACATATTCGACGACCTCGACCTCGGCAATCTTTTAGACGGCGATTCATCGAAACCGGCGGCTAAATCTGCTCCGGCCAAACCGGCGGCTAAGCCGGCAGCGTCAGAACCAGTGATTGAAAAAATAGAAATAGACGGATTTGAACTTGAGATAGACGACGGCAATCTGATGGAAACAATGGCCGCGAAGAAAAAAGAAGAGGAAAAAACAAAGAAAAAAGAGGACCCGCACGCCGAAACTAAAGAAAAGAAAAAAATGGAACTCGCGCCTGATGAATTAGACATAACCAATGAGCTTTTAGGAATATCCGGAGGCGACGATCCATTCGCTGGATTAACCGCTAAACCGGCTGAAAAAGCGACGGCTGCAGCTCCAAAACCGGCCGCGGCCGCGCCTAAACCTGAGCCTGCCAAACCGGCGGCTAAAAAAGACGACGATATTTTCGCGGGCCTCGACGATTTAAGTTCCGGTCTTGAACTCGACGAGAAAAAAATAGATACTTCAAACGACGATGACCTTTTGGCCGGATTATTGGGAACGCCGGCTAAAAAAGAACCGGCTAAAACCAAAGATGACTCAGCTAAACCGGCGGCCAAGAAAGCCGAAGAGGATCTCGATCTTGACCTTGGC
The DNA here is from genome assembly GCA_041441465.1 of Candidatus Wallbacteria bacterium. Lineage (GTDB taxonomy): Bacteria > Muiribacteriota > UBA9980 > UBA9980 > UBA9980 > JASDSY01. The sequence continues at coordinate 67,973 of JASDSY010000004.1, read as the reverse complement.
GATCTCGGACTTGAAATTACGGCAGAAGTCAAACCTAAAGCAGGCGCTAAACCGGCCGAAAAACCTGCACCTGTTAAAGCGGCTAAAACTGACGATTTTGATCTTGGCGACCTTTTGGGCGGCGATACTAAAGCCGCAGATAAACCAAAAGCGGCGGCTAATGACGACGATCCATTCGCCGGACTTCTGTTAAACGATACAAAACCGGCTCCTAAAACCGACGCCAAGCCGGCGGCTAAAGCGGCTGCAAGCTCGTCTAAAGCTGAACCGGCCAAAGCTGCCATAGCTAAAGAACCGGATAATTTAGACGATTTGATAAGCGACCTTATGGTCGATGAAAAAACGGCTCCAAAAGCAGCGGCACAGGCGCCTAAAGCTGAACCGGCCAAGCCGGCGGCTAAAGACGAACTTTCAATGGACTTCGATCTCGACAGTCTCATAGAAAGCAAGCCGGCGGCTAAACCGGCTCCAGTTGCAGAAAAAACAGCAGCTAAAAAAGAAGCGGCACCCGCTGCCGATGAATTCGATATGGACAGCCTCCTTCCGCCGTCAAAAGGCCCTGCTAAAACTGAAACTAAATCCGACAAAAAATCGGCGGCAAAATCCGATGAATTCGACCTTGGCGATCTCGGAATAGAAATGGCCGAACCTAAACCGGCTGCATCAAAAACAGCTGCAGCCGCCAAATCAGAGCCGGCCAAACCAGCGGCCAAAGACGAACTTTCAATGGATTTCGACCTCGACAGCCTAATCGAAAGCAAACCTAAACCGGCTGCAGCGGCACAGGCGCCTAAAGCTGAAACCGCTTCCGCAAAGCAGGCAAAACCAAAACTCGACATACCCGATTTCGAAGAAAAATCAACGGTAGAAATGGACCTTGATAACCTTCTCGGCGGAGCACCTGCAGTTAAAGGCAAAGAAAACGCACAGCCAAAACCGGCCGAACCTAAACAAAAGTCAGCAATCGGAGATCTTTTGGGCAGCGATTTAGACTTGAACGTTGACGAACCGAACGACGACTTATTATCTGAATTAATCCAGGAAAGCTCAAAACCTAAAGAAGAAAATAAAAACAGGAAAAAAATAATAAGCGGCGAAATAAAAGACACGACGACCATATTCGAAGATGAAAACGCGGACTTTCTGCCGCCGAAAGCCAAAGAAAAAAAAGAGGACGCAAAAATCGTCGAGAGAGCAGCTGCAAGCGATTTTTCAATAGATAACCTTCTTGGCGACATGGCGCCGCCGGCCTCTAAAAAAACTGAAAAACCAGCTGTATCATTGGATTTCGACATAACGGAAAAACCGGCGCAGCCGAAAGTTTCGGCCGCAAAATTTCAGGTGCACGAACCTGAAGCGGCAATCGAAATACCAAAGCAGCAAAAACAAGCAGCTGAACCTGAATTTGACGTTAACGTCAAGATTATGGAAAATGACGCAGCGCCTGCAGAGTCAAAACACGATATCACTCAGCCTGCTCATGCTGCGCATGAAAAACAACGTGCCGAAGAAGCGCATGACGAAAAACATCACTCTGCTTCCAAAAAAGCCTTAATCGAAGACTTTATCGAAGAAGCTCCGGAAGTTAAGGAAAGCCAGGCGCAGAAATCAGAGACAAAATTACAGTCAAAAGAATTCATTGAAATTGAAAAAACAACTGGCGAAGTTGAAAAGAAACTAAGCGTTGACGAATTAATCGATCTGGCGGTAAATACTGAAGACGAGTCCGAAAAGCACGAATACATTGAGAAACTCGGCGATATGCGCGATGAAAAAGCCGTAATACCGCTTGTAGAACTCATTTCACATTCGAGCAAGGACTTAAAAGAAACCGTCATCGAAGCGCTCGGTAAAATTAAAAGCCCGCTCGCGGTCGAACCTTTGATAAGGGCATTATCGACTGAAACCGACGACATAGACATATGCTACAACATAGTAAAATGCCTCGGTAAAATTGGTTCGCCTCAGGCGTCCGACATACTGATAAAACTGCTCCGCCACAAAGACGTAGACCTGGTATATTGTTCGTGCGAAGCGCTCGGACAAATCGGCGGCACAAAAGTGATCCAGCCGTTAATTAAACTGCTCGGCAACGAATTAGAGGATATACGCTATATAGCCGCTAAAAGTCTTGGAAATATTAGCGATTCAGCTGCAGTTGACGCGCTGATAACGACTCTGCGCGATCTTTCGCCGCAGGTAAGACTCGCTTCATGCGAAGCGCTCGGTAAAATATCAAGCGATGAAGCGCGCGATTCTATTATCGAAATGCTTAAAGATCCTGAATTAAATATAAGAATCGCGGCATGTATGGCGCTTTCAAAAATACAATCAGACGAAGCAGTTGACGCGTTAATCGAACAATTAGACTCTGATTATGAAGAACTTCAAAAAGTGTCCGCTTTCGCGCTCGGCGAAATCGGCTCTTCAAAATCAGTCGAAAAACTCTGTTATCTGCTGCCGACTGAAAATAACGATATAAAATTAGCGTTGATCGAAGCGCTCGGTAAAATCAAAAGCCCGCTTTCGATAGAATACATGATAAATGAAATCGGCAATCCCGCAGACAACATAAGGCTCGCCATAGTGACCGCGCTCGGTAATATCGGCGATGAAGCCTCTATATCGCCTTTAATAAAAACACTTTCCGATAAAAACGAGGATGTCCGCGAAAAAGCCGTATGGGCGATCGGAAAGATAAAATCACAAAACTCGGTCGAACCGTTAATAAGCATATTAAACGATCCGAACGAAAAAGTCCGCACGGGCGCAATAGAAGCCCTCGGCAAACTCAGCGATCCTCAGTCTATCGAACCTTTAATAAAATGCCTTAACGACACGAACGAAAATGTATCGGAAAAAGCGCTGTGGGCGCTTATAGAAATCGGCAATATGGCCGTAAATAATCTTTTAAACCGCCTGGACATATACGACGATATAAGGGACAAAAAGGATATCGAATTCCAGAACAAGATCGTAAGGATACTTGGCAAAATCGGCAACAGCAAAGCGATAATGCCTTTAATTAAATTAATAGACCATTCGTCGAAAGATTTCACAAAAGTAATAATGGACGCGCTTACAAGTATCGACGCGCATATCTGCAAATTATCGGAAGACGATGTAATACTGAAAGAAGCTATGTCATGGAACCGCTTCGCAATAGCCCGCACTTTATATGTTTATAAGGATAAGCGCGCTTCCGAACACCTAGTTTCGATAATAATAAGCACCCTGACGGAACGCGACATAAAATCGTTAAACGCAGAAGACAGCCGTTCACAGCTCGTATTTGAGATATTCCCTTCAGTTTCTAAAAACTGCTGCGAGCTTTTAGGTATGATCGGCGACGAAACTACCGTCGATACGCTTATGAACGCCTACAAAAACTCGGACGTAAAAACGAAACAATGGATAGTTTACGCGCTCGGCCGCATAGGTATATCGAAAGCTGTATCTAACCTGATAGAAATATTGAAGGACGAAAAATCAGACGTACATTATAAAGACGTCGCATTCGCGTTAAAGCGTGTAAAAGACGATAAAGTATCGTCCATGCTTCAGAGGCTGTTAAGCGAACAGTCGTCATATGTAAAAGAAGCGGCTTCTTACGCACTCGGGGTTTTATGCGACCAGAAGTCCATCAACCCGCTAGTGTCGCAAATCAACGATCAGAATGAAAATGTCAAAAAGAATGTTATCGGCGCGCTCGGCAGAATCGGCGGCGATTCGATAATTGACCCGCTCGCTAAAGCATTGCGCGACGTTTCAGAGTCCGTAAGGGAATGTGCCGTAACCGTTCTCGGCAGCTTAAATTCATCACGCGCGATCGAGCCGTTAACGCTGGGATTAAAAGACAGCGCCGAAAATGTAAGGATAAGCGCGATTTATTCGATAAGTAAATTGAAGGACGACCGCGTACCGATACATTTATTGAGGCTTGTAAAAGACAGCTCCGATAAAGTCCGCGAGGCCGCGATATACGCTCTAGGCAACATACGCGACGCACGCGCATGCGATTCGTTAATAGAAGCGCTCGGCGACGCCGCGGAAAATGTCAAACGCCAGGCTGTCGAAGCGCTCGGTAAGATCGGCGACTTAAAGGCCATAATACCGCTTCTCGAAACGTTAAACGCTGAAAATTCTCTTATCAGAAATAAAGCGTTCGAAAGCATCAAAGCGTTCGGCGAAAGGGCCGTAAGACAACTGATCGAAGCGTTAAAACACGACGAAGAAAATATAAGAATGCAAGCTACATCGATGCTTTCAAAATTGAAATACAAGTCATCCGAACAGCCGTTAACGATAGCGCTTTCAGACCATAACAGGTACATGCGTGAAAACGCGGCTGAAATTCTCGGCGAGATGCAGTCAAAAATCGCGGTAGAACCGCTTATTATGCTGCTTCGTGACAAAAACCGCACGGTCCGCGAAAAAGCGGCGTTCGCTCTCGGCGAAATTGCTGATATAAGGGCGATGATACCGCTCAAGATGGCGCAGATGGATCAGCATAGTTCAGTAAGAAAAGCGGCGACCGTGGCACTTGAAAAAATCACCGCAAAGAATCCTATAAAATTACCGATGTTCTAATTTAAAATAAAATATATGTTACACTGAGGCGGGTTTATGCCCGCCTCTTTTATAATTATAATTAACCTGTCACATTTTACATGTAAATTTTCAGCAGCCTACTAAAAAGCGAAAAATGCCAGAATTAAATTTTATAAATATCTTCAAAATAATTTACCCGAAAACCGCTTCTTATAAAAATATTTATAAGAGAATTTCCAAATTTACAGTTTTTATTATATTTATAGCTATAGCGGCCACGCTCGGCGGAATTTATTACGGCGTATATAAATTTCTGGACAAAATAAACGGCTTATATATGCTGGCTGACCCTTTAAAAAATTACCTTTTGTCCATGATCTCCTTCTCGCTTTTCAGCATGCTCATATTAAGCTCGATGGTATCGTCACTGTCCGTAATGTTCACGGCAAAGGACCTGCCGCTTTTATTCTCGATGCCGCTAGCGCATAGAAATATTTTCATTTCCAAGCTTTTCGAGATAAGTTTTTTCACCGTGACAAGCGCTTACATACCTTTTGTTACGGTAATGGCCGCATTCAGCAACTCTTATGCGCAAAGTTCGTTTCTTTATTTTATTTTCGGTATACTCCTCGTAACCCCGTTTTTTTATATAGCTCCCGTATCTATCGGCTGCCTTATTTCTCTTACAATTTCAAAAATTTTTCCGGTAAATCAAGCGCGTAAAGTAATTTACTATTTTATGCTTTTCACCGTGGCATTTTTAATATTTTTGTTCAGGGCATTAGAGCCCGAAAAATTGATGTCGCCCGAAAAATTCGAAAATCTCGCAAAATATCTCTTAAACCTTGACAGCCCTATTTTTTTATGGTCGCCGTCTACATGGGCGGCAGACATTTTAAAATCCGGGTTCAATCTCAATTACGATAATTTTATGCAGTCGCTCTTTCTCACATTCGGGTTCACCGCTTTAATTTTCGGCTTATGCGTTTTCACCGGCATATTTATTTACCGCGACTGCTATCTGAAATACCAGGAAGAGCAGGAAAGTTTAAGCGGCCGGAAGCAGGGCTTGTTAAGGTTCGCGCTCGAGCCTTTCGTAATTTTCGCTATTTTTCTTTATAATAAATTCATTAAAATCCTGCCGTCGGAACTTGCGACAATACTCGACAAGGACCTGAAAACATTTTTCAGGACGCAGGTAATGCTTGTGCAGAGCCTCATGATGCTCGCTGTAACAGCGCTTTATCTTTACAACGTAAAGCTCCTGCCGCTGTCCACGCAGGCGCTGGTAAAAGGCGTTCTCGATATGTTCGGCTACTTGAATAACGCTATGATCGCTTTCGTCATTTCGTCATACGCAATAAGATTTGTATTCCCGATGTTTTCCCTTGAAGGAAAGGCATTTTACATAATAAAAACCGCGCCGGTCGATATGAAAAAGTATCTCCGGCTTAAGTTTTACTCAAACCTTCTGCCGATGCTCTTATTCGGAATTTTTCTGTGCGTCGCGTCGAATCTTTTGATGGGCGCCACTCCAAAAATATTTTTGATATCCGGAATCGATACCTTTATATTATGTTATTTTATCTGCCATTTGAACGTATATCTCGGCATAGTTTTTCCGGCGCTCGACGCCTCGGTTTCTGAAATTCCTTCAAGTTTCGGCGGCATGGTATCGATGGTCGGAAGCATAGCATATACGGCAATATTGATGATGTTTGAAACGGTAATAGAATATATTTATTTTTTCGGGCATTTTAACGGATATTCATTTAATTATATCGAATATGCCGGTTTTATAATAATGACAGCGATTTTTATCGCAGGCACCTTTTCGATATATTACTTCCCTAAAAAAATGGCCGTCAGAAAATTAAATAATTTTTATGAGGAGAGCAAAATTTAAATAATGATAAAAGTCAGCGATTTAACAAAAAAATACGGTGATTTTACGGCCGTCGATTCCATCTCGTTCGAGATAAAGAAAGGCGAAATATTCGGATTTTTAGGCCCGAACGGCGCCGGAAAAACCACGACTATCAAAATGCTGACCGGCTTATTGAAGCCGACGTCTGGCGATATTTCAATCGACGGCATAAATATTTTAGAAAGCGACAGAAATTTTGAAAAAGTAAAATCAGTAATGGGTTATATTCCTGATACACCTAATGTTTATGACAAATTAACGGGAATGGAATTTTTAAAATTCATTGCCAGTATCTTCAAAGTCGACTGGAAAGAAGCCGAACCGCTGGCCTTAAATTATCTCGAAAGATTTAATATAATTAAAAGCGCCGGAAACATGATCGAAACATACTCGCACGGCATGAGGCAAAAACTTGTTTTCACATCGGCCTTAATACATAATCCCGCGATATTGATAGTCGATGAGCCGATGATAGGGCTCGATCCGAAAAACGTCAGGGTAGTAAAGGATATTTTCAGGGAAATATCACAAAAAGGCGGAACTATTTTTCTATCAACGCATACACTGAGTGTAGCCGAGGAATTATGCTCGAGAGTCGCCATAATATTCCACGGCAGGATAAAAGCGCTCGATACAGTCGAAAACTTAAAGAAAAAAGTAATATTCGACACAGCTAATAATCAAAGCGACTCAAACGACGTAAATTTTTCCGGAAAAACACTTGAGGAAATATTTCTGATGCTCACCGATGAAGAAAACGAAAATAATGAACCGGCATCTGAAAATGAAAAATAATTATAAATTCAGCATTTATTTTAACCGATAAATGATATAATCAAAAAATATATTGACATTTGAATATTATTTATGTATTATATTTTATAATTTATCTCTTGGGGAGGATTTTATTCTATGTTAAAGAAAATAGTATCTACAGGCGTAGCAGTAGTTTTTATGTTATCATTATGTTTGAACAGCGCTTTTGCAGCTGGCGTAAAACTCCAGTACGATCTTAAAAAAGGCGATGTAACAAAGTACAGAATGAAAATGAAAAGCAGCACATCGGTCGGCGCACTCGGAAAAGTTGAAAAAATGGAAACAGATACTGAAATGGGACTCGCTCAGAGAGTAATCGACAGAGACGAAAAAAATGTAATGTATATCCTCACGGCAATTGAAAATGTAAAAACAGTAGTTAACGGAACACCGGTAGACGGCAAATCAGCTGAACAGGTATTCACAATGCACATGGAACCGTCAGGAAAAATCCTCGACACACAGGGTTTAAAATCTGAAGTTTCAATGTCGCAAATGCAGCTTGCATTCCCTGACAAAACAGTTGACGTAGGCGAAAGCTGGACAACAACATTACCGGCAAGCGAACAGATTCCTTCGACATTAGAAATGAAATACACAGTTGACAAATTCGTTAAAGAACAGGGTTATGACTGCATCGTCATCAAATCGAACGTAACATCGAAACCTGCAAAATCAGGCGTAGTTTCACAGCTTGATGTCAACGCTACAGGCAATATCTTCTTCGCATACAAAGAAGGAAAAATCGTTAAAAACGCAGTAACAGGAACATTCGGCTCAGTTACAAACCAGGTAATAGAAGGCAAGACAGAACCTATCGTTACAAAAGTAAATATTGACCTCGTTATGGAACTAGTAAAATAATTTAATTTTTTTCCGATATAATATCTGCGGTCCGTTAATATTATGGGCCGCAGATATTTTTTAATAACGAAATAAAATTATATTATTACGCTGGAGGGCACTTTTAATGGAAATAAAATATGAAACAATAGGCAATGTAACAATTTTAAATGTCGACAGCGATATTTTCGCTGAAGATTCGACAAAATTGAAAGACGCCCTTGACAAGCTTTTTCAAACAAACAAAATTAAAGTCGTAATGAACCTTGAAAAAACAAACGTAATATCTTCGATCGGGCTTGGCGTGATCCTGGCGGCGCTGATTAAATTCCGTAAGTATTCTGGCGACATCTGCCTTTGCAGAGTCAAGGATTTTGTGAGAAAAGTCCTGCAGATGACAAAAGTGGACAGCATTATAGAAGAATATCAGGATATCCCGCAGGCCATAGAGAAATTTAATAAATAATTTTCATTATGAATTTATTACAATTAATTTATAAATAAATAAAAATATGTCAGGGCCGAAAATCCGCTCTGGCATTTTTTATTATGAAAGGTGATAAAAATGGCAAAAAAAATTTCAGAGAAAAGCGAAAAAAAGACAGTTAAAAATACTGCAAAGAAAAATGAAACATTAAAATCAAGCGCGAAATCGGCATCTAAAGATAGTAAAACCTCAAAAAAAACCGAAAAACATGATCACTCGCATTGCGGATGCGGATGCGGCTCAGAAAAATTAACGGTAGGGGTATTTTTCGGCGGCCGCTCATCTGAGCATGAAGTATCGCTGGTATCGGCAAAATCAATACTAAACGCCATAAATCGCAAAAATTATAACGTCATTCCGATAGGCATAACCAAAGACGGCAATTTTAAATACCTCAAAAACTCAGAAGAACCGGCTGAAATAATAAAAAAAGGCAATACCGCGATATTTATCCCGCAGCCGAAATTCGAACAAAACTTATGGATAATGAACGACAAAAATAGCGAAATAGAGGATATATTAAAGATAGACATCGCATTTCCGGTACTGCACGGGCCTTACGGCGAAGACGGAAAAATTCAGGGCCTTTTTGAAATGGCGAATATCGCCTATGTAGGATCTGACGTCCTCGGTTCCGCATGCGGCATGGACAAAACAGTAATGAAGAATTTATTCGTTTCACAAAGCCTGCCTACGCCAAATTATATGTACTTCGAAAGTGCCGATTTCGAAAAGCATTCCGAATCGATAATATCGACGATAAAAGAGATAATACCTGCTCCATGGTTTGTAAAACCAGCTAACCTCGGTTCATCGGTCGGCATAAGCAAAGTCGAGAAACCGGCTGGATTGAAAAAAGCCATCAATGAAGCGTTAAAATACGACTATAAAGTAATAGTCGAGCAGGGAATTAACGCACGCGAAATAGAAGTCGCCATAATGGGAAATTTTGACCTCGAAATAGCCGCTCCTGGCGAAGTTATACCTAAAGCTGCTTTTTATGATTATAACGACAAATATAAAAACGGGAAAGCTGAATTTGAAATACCAGTCAAACTGCCGGCAAAAAAAATAAAGGAAATAAAGGAAATGGCTGAAGCTGCTTATAAAGCAGTTAATGCGCGAGGTTTTTCAAGGGTAGATTTGTTTCTTGAAAAGGAATCAGGCCAGATTTACGTTAACGAAATTAACACAATACCTGGTTTTACTGCAATATCAATGTTTCCGAAGATGTTCGAAAAAAGCGGCGTAAAATATTCGAAAGTAATAGATAAACTGATCGAATACGCATGGGAAATGCACATGCTGAAAAAAGGGCTTTCAATATAATTAAAATCATAACTCAATAAATTTTTAGTTAAAATTTCAACTGAATTTTTATTCAATCGAACGCTGCAATAGTAAAATTATTCAAATTACTTTGCCTCGTTCGATTGCCGCAATACAATAAAAAATGGCTCAATAAACAAAAAATATATCATCACGCCATAAACATATTACCCAAAATTTGTTTTTTAATTTATATTTTTATTATTTAAATAAATTTATCACAAGCATAAATCGAGGTAAAAAATGAGAACAGAGCATGATTTGCTCGGCGTTTTAGAAATTGACGATTCAGCATATTACGGCGTCCAAACGCAGCGCGCATTCAATAACTTCAGAATAAATTACAAAAAAGTGAATATCGAAATCATAAAAGCGTACGCGATTACAAAAAAAGCATGCGCAATCGCCAATTACAAAGCGAAAAAACTTGACGAAACTAAGAAAAACGCCATAGTCAATGCATGCGACGATATATGTGACGGAAAATATGATGAAAGTTTCGTGTTGCCTGCAATGCAGGGCGGCGCCGGTACGTCGATAAACATGAATTTAAACGAAGTAATCGCGAATATCGCTCTGATTGGACTTGGATACAATAAAGGCGAATATGAAAAACTTCATCCGATAGAAGACGTAAACATGTCACAATCGACTAACGACACATTCCCGACAGCGGTTAAAATCGCGATAATTAAAGTATTACGCGAACTTATAGATAACATTATGCAGCTTCAGGCAGCGCTTCAGGAAAAAGAGCATGAATTCGCTGACGTATTCAAAATCGGGCGGACACAGCTTAAAGACGCCGTACCGGTCACGCTCGGCCAGGAATTCGGCGCCTACGCTGAAGCTATCTCAAGAGACAGATGGCGCCTTTATAAATGCGAGGAACGCATACGCCAGATAAATATAGGCGGCACGGCAATCGGTACGGGAGTCGGCGCATGCCAAAAATATAAATTTTACGTAACCGACGAGCTTCAGAAACTTACCGGATTCGGCCTTGCGCGCGCCGAAAACCTGATAGATAATACGCAAAATTTAGACGCATTTGTCGAAATATCCGGGCTGCTAAAATCGCTTGCCGTAAATTTGAAAAAAATATCTAACGATTTAAGACTTATGGATTCGGGGCCTAACTCGGGATTATCGGAAATATTCCTGCCGCCCCTGCAGCCTGGTTCTACTATTATGCCGGCAAAAGTAAATCCCGTCGGAGCCGAATTCATAAAACAAATATATTATAAGATAATGGCTAACGACCTTTCAGTCGCAATGGCATGCGCTGACGGCGAATTCGAATTAAACCCGATGCTGCCCTTAGTGGCCGACTGCATACTTGAAAACCTCGAAATATTAAGAGACGGAATTAAATTCTTCGAGCAAAAGGTAATAAAAGGAATCAGGGCAAACCGTGAAAGATGCCGTAAATATATTGAATCCAGCTGGTCGCACGCCTCCATCTTCATAGATAAAATAGGATATGAAAAGCTTACTGAAATTCTTCAGGAATCATTCAAAACCGGAAAATCATATAAAGAACTTATTATAGAAAAAAATCTCATGACAGCTGACGATTTCGAAAAAATATTCAATGAAAACACCTCTAAAAATTAGAGTTTTATTTTTATGAGAATAAAAAATTCAATTTATATAATTTTAATTTTAATATCGCTTGTTATTACATATAAAACGGGCAATACAGGCCAAAATTATGTTTTAGAATCTCATGAAATCTTTTTAAAAAACGGTATCGGCTATTATAAAAACCTGGAATTTAAAAAAGCGCTCGATAATTTTCAGAAATACGCCGGGATTTCAGAAAATCAAATCGAATCATACTTTTTTATTTTCGCCGCTAATATAAAATTAGGCCGTTACGAAGACGCAGCGGCAGCCATTGAAACGGCCGTTCATATAAGGACAAACGAGTTTCTTAATAATTATAACGCAGAAACCGGTTTCAAAAATATCAAATTACCGTCATATACCGGCGAAATAAACCTGGAATTAAACAATGCAATAAATGATATTGAATTTGATTTAAGAAAAGCGGCCCTTACCGATCCAGATTCATTTTACATACTCTTAAATACGGCTTACATCAAATATTTTAAAGAAAATTACGAAGACTCAATCGATTATTTAAAAGCGGCGGCCGCTCAAAAAAAATTGCCTGAATTATATTTTTACACGGCATTTTCATTATATAAGCTCAATAAATTCAGCGATTCCGAAGAGTATATAAAAAAATTCATGCAATCCGAACAGGAAAACGCCGAAGCTATCTTCATACACGCGCTGAATTCGTATAATTTGAAAAACACGGTTGAAACCGAAAAATCAAAAGATGCGCTAAAACTCATCGACACAAAACTTTTCAACAATTTGATTAATATCATTAAATAACCTGAATTTCATAATTAAAAATTAATAAAAAACTTTTTTCTCGCTCATTTGGTGCCAAACCTTCTACCACAAATGCGCTTTGGGATTAGGATGCGTTAGTTTTTGAAAAAACTTTATGCAGCTTTACATTCTTTTGAATGTTAGGTTTAGTATAAGGGGGCGGCTAAGGTATTTATTATATATTCAAAATTATATTTATGTGTTAGACCAAATGAAAAATAACTTGTTAACACGCGTTTCACGTGCCGCAGGAAAACTCCAGGCAGGCCTCTGCGCCTGCTCGTCAAATTACCTGATAATGTTCTGTCGCGGCCGAACAAAACTAAAAATATAGTATAATTAAAGCGATGGAGGCCGCGATTGCCATGTTACATCGAACGCAAAGCGGTCGATGTAACTAATACATAAAATAACAAAATCAAACGACAGTATCACAAAAAATAACGGTAGATATAGCCGGGATTAAAAAGGGGGCGCGGGGGAAATCAAAGGGTTATCAACCCTTTGTGTCCCCCGCACAAAATGCCCTGTTAAATTTAACTTGACAATTATGGTATTAATAATTAAAATTATTATATTATTATTTATTTACGTAAAATATTTAAAAAGGCGGTTAAAATATGGCTGAAAGCAATTCAATGATCGTTAAATACTGGGGAGTGCGCGGAAGCATTCCTGCGCCGCTCACTATAGAACAGATAAAAGCCAAAGAAATAGAACTAATTCAGCGTATAATAAAGGACGGCGGAATTGAAAAACTTTTCGGCGGCGAACCTGACCCTAAAAAAATTTCCGATTACCTTGACTCGCTCCCAAAATCATTATCAGGCACATACGGCGGCGACACCACCTGCATCGAGATACAGGTAAAAGATTCTCCTCTCATAATGATAGACGCCGGAACAGGCGCCAGATCGCTCGGCAAAACATTACTTGGCCGCCTATTTTCAATTAAGACTTTAAATCCGTTAAATACTATAAAAGAATTTGAAAAAGACCTTCACCTGTTTTTTACGCATTACCACTGGGACCATTTACAAGGGTTCCCTTTCTTCGCGCCTGGATTTTTACCCGGCCCTATGAAAGTCAACATACAATTTTACGGAAAAAGAAACACGACTCAGAGACTTTCGGAAGTTCTCGCCGGCCAGCAGGAATATCCTAATTTTCCTGTAGTCTGGGACGATATGCCTTGCAGCAAAAATTGCATGGAACTTGGCAGGCTGGAACCGGGTCCTATGAAAATCGGAAACGCCACTATATGCTACCAGGAATTAACCCATCCAGACTCTGTTTTCGCTTATTCAGTCGAAAACAACGGAAAAAAATTTGTCTGCGCGACCGACACCGAACATAAAGATTCTCCCGATCCGCGCCTCATAAAATTAGCTCAAAATGCCGATGTTTTATATTACGACACGCAATACCTGCCGGAAGAATATAAAGGCGGCGATCCTAAATGCCTTACCGGCGCGCTTACAAAATTCGACTGGGGCCACAGCACATACGAATGGGGAATAAAAAACGCTCTCGCGGCCAATGTTTCCACTTTAGTGCTCGGCCATCACGAACCGTTTCGCGACGATTTCCAGCTCGAAAAACTATATGAACGTTCGCTCATTTTCAGGGACGGGCAATTGAAATTAAAGGAAAACGAAGGCAAAAAACTTGAAATAATATTAGGCTACGAAGGATTGACGCATGCGTTATAAAAACCGGGCTTTTGCAAATATCGCAATGGACCTTTACGTATGATATCATCCGTCGGAGATAAATGATAAAATTTGAAACAGCATATATAGGTGCAAAAAAATATACATAGCCCTTCAGTTAAAATTTAAATAGCATAAAAAAAGAGACCGTTTTGAAAGTCACCTTTCTAGACAGTCTCTTTTTTATCATACGCTTTGATTATTTTTATCTTATTTACGGTCTTCCTATTGAATAATAAATAAAACCTTTTTCGCGGACAATTTTAGGATTATACTGGTTCCTGCCGTCAAATATCACATTCCCTTTCATAAGGCCCTTCATTTTATCGAAATCAGGCTCGCGAAATGCGCCCCATTCGGTGACAAGAACTACGGCATCAGCGCCGCTTAAAGCTTTATATGAATTATCGAAATATTTAACGGTTTCGCTTTCCGGAAGTATTTTTTTTGCCTCTTTCATTGCCTCGGGATCGAATGCCTGGATTTTTGCGCCATTTTTAATAAGGTTATCAATTATTACAAGCGACGGCGCCTCGCGCATATCGTCGGTTTTAGGCTTAAATGAAAGGCCCCATACAGCAAATGTTTTACCTTTAACATCACCATTAAAATGCTTTAATATCTTATTCGCCATTATTTTTTTCTGCGCTTCATTGACGTCTTCAACGGCCTTAAGCACTTTCGAATCATATTTCAGCTCCTCAGATGTTTTTATCAAAGCTTTTATATCTTTCGGAAAGCAGCTGCCGCCGTAGCCAACACCCGGAAAAAGGAATTTATGTCCGATTCTTGTATCGGAACCTATTCCCTGGCGGACCATATCGACATCAGCACCGCAAATATCGCAAATATTGGCTATTTCATTCATAAAAGATATTCTTGTAGCAAGCATGCAGTTTGCCGCATATTTAGTAATTTCAGCGCTTTTTATATCCATTGTAATGACCCTGAAGTTATTGCGCATAAACGGCGCGTAAAGTTCCTTCATTAATTCGGCAGTGCGCACATTATCGGTGCCGACGACGACGCGGTCCGGCTTCATGAAATCCTCGATAGCCGCGCCTTCTTTCAAAAACTCCGGGTTCGACACTATATCGAATTCAAGATTTACGCCGCGCGAATTAAGCTCCCTTTTTACCGCTTCCTTTACCTTCTCGGCCGTCCCGACAGGAACAGTGGATTTATCGACTATGATTTTATAGCCGTTCATATATTTTCCGATTCCCGATGCCACGCTCAAAACATGTTTTAAGTCAGCGCTGCCGTCTTCACCAGGAGGCGTGCCGACCGCGATAAAGCAAAACAGCGATTTTTCAACCGCATCTTTCAAATCGGTAGTAAAATTAAGTCTTTCTTCTTTGTGATTTCTTTTCACCATCTCCTCAAGCCCTGGTTCATATATCGGAATAATTCCGTTTTTTAAGTTTTCAATTTTTTTCTCGTCGATATCGACGCATATAACGTCATTTCCCATATCAGCGAAACATGTTCCCGTGACAAGACCTACATATCCAGTTCCGATTACGGAAATTTTCATATTATTAACCTCTTTTAAAAATTAAAATGATTTAAATTGATTTTAAATCATTTTATAGTATTTTATAGTATTTTATAGTATTTTTCAATATCATTTAAAGAATTATTTTATTCCAGCCATAAAATACTTTAAACTGAATATATTTTTTTTTATCAATCGATCCACTCAGCATAAACTTCAGGAAAAGGCTTGAGAGCCCGTTCTAAAATACCGTGAATGCAGGCAATTGCGACGCCGTAATTCACTATCGGCACTTCCTGTTCAAGCGAGGCTTCAATCCTTGAAAGCATCTCCTTGCGATTTAACATGCAGCCAGCGCAATGAATTACGACTTTATAATCCCTGAGATTTTTAGGATAATTACAGCCCGAATAAAAATCAAATTCGACTTTTTCCTCGATATGCTGCCTTATCCAGCGCGGCAGTTTCACGCGGCCTATATCGTCAGGCTGCTGGTGATGTGTGCATGACTCGGCGATAAGCACCCGGTCGCCGGGTTTTAAATTTTTAAGGGCTTTCGCGCCTTTTACAAGCGACATAAGATCACCTTTATAACGCGCGAACAGTATTGAAAAAGATGTCAGCATTATATCCTGCGGCGTATCCGCCGATACTTTCAAAAAAGCCTGGGAATCAGTGACCACGAGCTTCGGCGGCTGTTTGAGATTTGAAATTGCCCAGCGTAATTCGCGCTCCTTGGTAATGTAAGTAAGTGCGTCGCTGTCGAGAATATCGCGTATGGTCTGTACCTGCGGCAGTATCAGACGCCCTTTCGGCATTCCGGTATCTATGGGTATGACAAGAACTACGGTATCGCCCGGTTTGATCAGGTCGCCAAGAATGGAAGGCTGTTCGAAGCTTTTAGGGCTATATTTAATTACGGCCTGCTTAAGTTCTGTTATTCCTTCTTTTTGAAGTGCGCTCACCATGATAACTTTATTGCCGGCGTCTTTTAATTTTTTTAAAAACTCATCATCCGGTTTATTTTCATCGATTTTATTTATAACTATTATATGCTCAATTTTATTTTCAGTAAGAGTTTTAATAATTTCATTGTCATATTCGCTCAATCCGGCCGCAGTTACAACTACAAGAGCGATGTCGGTTTTCTTTATAACTTCCATGCTTTTTTGGACGCGCAGCTCACCGAGAGCGCCGGTATCGTCAATTCCGGCCGTATCGATTATAACTACAGGACCTATAGGCAGGATTTCCATGGCCTTATAAACCGGATCTGTCGTAGTTCCGGCATGTTCAGATACTATGGCAATATCCTGATTCGTAATTGCGTTTATCAGGCTCGATTTGCCGACATTACGCTTTCCGAATATAGCTATATGCAGCCTGTTTGAATTCGGCGTCTGATTTAATCCTGACATATAAAACCTCCGTAAAAAATAAATATATCTAAAATTCAATGCCAGCCGGCACACATTCGACAATAAAATCAAATAAAAGCATGAATTTTTAATATATAATAATCCGCTGTAAAATTACATTTTTTATATTATACCATTAATTTTATTTTTTGCAATTAAAATCAAACAATAAATAGATATTTTTTTATCTATAATTCAATTTATCATTATATCAATATATTTCAAGATTTTAATATAACATTAAAATATAAAATAGTATTCTATATTTTACTTATATATCTTTATTTAAATTTTATCCAGCCGGCGTTCGGTCAAAATTATAAGCATTACGAAATAAACAAAAAAAGAGAGGCCGGATTTTATTCCAACCTCTCTTATGCTATTTAACCTATTTTTTACATTATAAATTAATGAGCGTGACCGTGAGCTTTGCTTGTTTTAATATGTAAAAAACCTTTTACTTTTTCAATAAGGTTTGTCATATTGACGGGTTTATTGTAAAAAGCGTCAACATTCATCCATTTTTTATTTTTTTCCTCGAGCTCAAAATTCAGGTGAGAATCCTGGTTAATGCCTGAAATCATTATTATAGGGAACTCAGCTTTAAGTTTTTTAATTCTGTATGAAAGTAAAAAACCCGCATCAAAAGTTTCCATAACAAGGTCGGTTATTAAAAGATCAGGATTTACCGAATTAAATTTTTCAAGGGCAATAGCTCCAGTTTCAGCTGTTTCAACAGTAAAGCCGGCTTTAGTAAAAGTTTCTTTCATCGAACCGAGCAATATATTATCATCACTTGCAATTAATATCTTTTTCATCTATTATTTGCCTCCCTTATCTTTTTTATAAGTGGTGTGCAGATATTCATGCGCCATATCCTCTTTGATATACTTATCGTAAAGAGCTTTAACTTCAGGGTTTAAATGTGATTTTCTTAATTTTGAATTTTCATCGGTCTTGTATGTCTTTTTCATTCTCGATTTCAATAATTCGATATCAGTTTCAAACGGCTGACCGCCGCCGCCTATGCAGCCAGATTGACACGTCATTACTTCGATAAAATGCAGATCATTTTTGCCGTTAATTATATCTTCGATTACTTCAACGACGTTTCCAAGACCGTTTACGACGCCGACATTAACTTTTGTACCGGCAACATCGACAGTTGCGCGTTTAACGTTTGAGCTGATGCCGCGGACATCTTCGAAATTAACAGCCGAGTCAGGCAATTCCTGACCTGTAACATAAAAATAAGCAGTCCTCAAGGCAGCTTCCATAACGCCGCCTGAAGCGCCAAATATTCTTGCCGCGCCTGTCGCTTTTGAGAATGGAACGTCAAATTCCACGCCTTCAACCTGTTCAAACTGAATTCCAAATTCATTGAGCATAACGAAAAGTTCTCTCGTCGTTAATACTGAATCAACGTTTTTCATTCCGTCGTTTTCAAGTTCAGGCCTGTTGCATTCATATTTTTTCGCCGTGCATGGCATAATTGAAACCATATAAACGTCTTTAGGCTCGATATTTAAAACTTCTTTGCTAAGGCGTTTTACAAGCGCGCCTTCCATCATGTGAGGCGACTTGCAGCTTGAAAGATGGTCCGTCATATTCGGGTAGAAAGCTTCGATAAAATTGATCCAGCCAGGGCAGCATGACGTAAACATCGGAAGCGGCTTAGGATTTTTCTTTGTAAGTCTTTCAACAAATTCCTTGGCTTCTTCAACAATCGTTATATCAGCGGCGGTATTTGTATCAATAACTATATCCACACCGATACGCTTTAAAGCGCCGACAACTTTCTTTGTAGCCTCGTCAACCGAGATATTTTTCTTGAAAAATTCAGGAAACGTTATCTGGCAGGCAGGAGCGATCTGGACGACAACTCTTTTCTTCTTATTGTTTATCGCGTCCCATACTCTTTCTTTGTGTGAAATTTCTTTGAGCGCGCCAACAGGGCAAACCATAATACACTGGCCGCAGCCAACGCAATTGCCTTCAGCGAGCGAACAGCGGTTACCCGGTTTGATTTGTGTATTAAAACCTCTGTAAGCAAAATCAATAGCTGATACGCCCTGTTTTTCAGCGCATACGGTAACGCATTTACCGCAGAGAACGCATTTAGCAAAATCCCTTTCAACTGAAAAAGAAGCTTTATCAATTCTGTCAAGTTTCATCTCACCTTTATAAGATACTTTTGAAATGCCGTACTGTTTAGCAAGCGACTGAAGCGTGCAGTTTCCGCTCTTATCGCAGGTTAAGCAATCCTGCGGATGGTTAGCAAGCATAAGCTCAATTATAGTTTTTCTTGACGTGCGTATCGCAGGCGAATCAGTTAATATTTCCATGCCGTCTTCAGCAGGGAATGAACATGAAGCTATTAACCTATGTGATTTTGCATCTTCAACTATGCAAACACGGCATGCGCCGGTAGGTTTGCAGCCTTCCATATGACACATCGTAGGGATAAAGTATCCGGCTTTTTTAGCAACCTGAAATAAAGTTTCACCGGCTTTAAATGTCACTTCTTTATTATTAATTTTTATCTTCAAATTAATCACTACTCCTTCTCAATAGCGCCAAATTTGCATGTATTTAAGCATAACAGGCAGCCGACGCATTTTTCAGTGTTGATTTTGAACGGATGTCTGATTTCACCGCTGATTGCCATTTCAGGGCATTTTTTAGCGCATAATCCGCAGCCTTTGCATTTGTCAGGCAAAATTGTGCATTTTACCATA
Organism: Candidatus Wallbacteria bacterium; assembly: GCA_041441465.1. GTDB lineage: Bacteria > Muiribacteriota > UBA9980 > UBA9980 > UBA9980 > JASDSY01. The sequence continues at coordinate 48,245 of JASDSY010000004.1, read as the reverse complement.
GCAGTGCAGTTTTTTGTCGGACATTTTTTATCATAAATATGCGCTTCATATTCTTCCCTGAAATGTTTGAGAGAAGATAATACAGGATTGCACGCCGTCTGGCCGAGGCCGCAGAGCGATGTATTTTTAATTGTATTGCAAAGTTCTTCCAGTTCAAATACGCCTTTAAACCTTAAAAGTTCATCAATCGAATTTTTTCTGTTAGCTTCTTTCAATACGATCCTGTCCAATATTTCATAGACCCTTTTCGTACCTTCACGGCAAGGAGTGCATTTACCGCAGGATTCGCTCTGAATGAAGTTCATGAAAAAACGCGCTACGTCAACCATACATGTCTGATCATCCATTACAACAAGACCGCCAGAACCCATCATTGCGCCGTTATCCCTTAAGCTTTCATAAGTAATCTGAATATCGAATAATTTAGCAGGAATACATGCACCTGAAGGTCCGCCTATCTGAACAGCTTTGAATGATCTGCCGTCCGGAACGCCGCCTGCTATGCCGTTAATAAGTTCGCGCATGGTTAAACCCATTGGAACCTCAATAAGGCCGGCATATTTAACTTTACCGGTAACCGCGAAAACTTTCGTTCCTCTTGAATCTTTTTCACCGTAAGCGTAGAATTTTTCAGCGCCTTCGCGTAAAATCCACGGAACGTTAGCAAAAGTCTCAACGTTATTAATGACGGTCGGCTTGCCAAATAAGCCTTTAACCGCAGGGTATGGAGGACGCGGATTAGGCATGCCTCTTTTTCCTTCAATTGACGCAATTAACGCCGTTTCTTCGCCGCACACAAAAGCGCCGGCGCCTTTTTTTATTTTAAGGTCGAAAGAAAAATCCGAACCAAGTATATTTTTACCGAGGTAGCCTTTATCTTTAGCTATTTTAATAGCATTTTCGAGTCTTTCGATGGCGAGCGGATATTCAGCGCGAGCATATATGTAACCAAAAGACGCGCCAATTGCGTACGCTCCGGCAGTCATACCTTCGATTACTCTGAATGGATCGCTTTCTAAAACTGCTCTGTCCATAAACGCGCCCGGATCGCCTTCGTCAGCGTTCATAACAATATATTTTTTAGGAGATTTCTGGTTTAAAGCGAATTCCCATTTTTTGCCTGTAGGGAAACCGCCGCCGCCGCGGCCGCGAAGGCCTGATTTTTTAATCTGGTCAACTACTTCGGCAGGTTTCATAGCAAGAGTTTTTTTAAGAGCGATATAACCGCCTGCTTTTATATAATCTTCAAGAGAGTAAGGATTAACTATACCGCAGTTTTCAAGAGCAACCCTGACCTGCTTGATGAAGAAAGGGGTTTCATAAACACACGGCAGGTTCGGAGTTTTTTTGTAAGTGCCAAGAAGCCATTTATTGGTATAATTTTTGTGTTCAATTACTTCGCTTAAGAATTCATTGACATTTTTTGGAGTTATCTCACAAAAAGCAATCCTTGGCATATTTTCAAATTCAAGATCGACCATGACTTCACGCGAGCAATAGCCTATGCAGCCGACCGGAATTATTTCGTGTTTAATGTTTTTTGAATTTAAGTAGTCTTCGATTGATTTTTTTATTTCTATAGCGCCCTGAGCGAGACCACAAGTGCCCATGCCTATATACACTTTAACGTTACTCATTGTATCCTCCTGTTTTTTTCAAAAAAATACGCGATAAATAGACAAACCAAACTGGGGGCGTATTCTAAAATTATTATTAAAACGCCTCAGTCCGTTATGAAAATCTTTTTATTAAGCGTGAGCTTCCGCTGAATGTGAACCATTTACATGTTCACTTTTAATTTTATCGATGACAGCTATTGCTTTACTTACATCAAGATGACCGTAAAATTTGTCATTTATCATCATAACAGGAGCTATTGAGCATGCGCCAAGGCAGGCAACCTGCTGTAATGAAAACATACCATCTTTTGTAGTTTCGCCTATATCAACTTTAAGATGATCTTTAAGTGAATTTAAGATATTAAGCGAACCTTTAACATGGCAGGCAGTACCGCGGCATACTGAAATCTGATATACGCCGGGTTTGTTAAGTTTGAATTGATTGTAAAAAGTAGCGACTCCGAAAACTTTTGAATCAGGCACATTCAAATATTTAGAGATTACGCATATATCTTCTTTTGATATATAACCCCTGATATTTTGAACTTCCTGTAAAATAGGGATCAGGTTTTCACGAGATTTGGCGAAATTATTTAACGCCTCATCAATACGTTTTTCCATTTCATCGATAGCCATTGACTCATTACCTCCGTTGTTTTTTTTGGTATTAATCAAATATGAAAGAACCATGTAATCCGCCGCCAGATTTTCATTTTTAATTATCGCGTCATCAGGTAATTTTACATGAACTGGAGCAAAATTCCAAAAATACCTGATACCTGCGTCATATAATCTGATGGCTATTTCATTTGCCGCCTTTGCCGGTACGGCCAGAATCGCAAGTGAAATATCATGGTTTTTTATGGTTTCATGCAGCAAATCAAGCGGGAGCACGCGTCGATTTCCTGCGGTTTTATTGATTTTTGATATATCTATATCAAACAGTGCCACTATTTCAAGGCCGTAACCGTTAAAACCCGAGTAATTACTTACTGCGGTTCCAAGATTTCCAGCACCTATAACGACCGCCTTGTTAGTAATCCTTGTGCCAAGTACGGTTTTTATGGCGTCTATAAACTCATTTATCTCATAGCCTTTATTAGGGCGGCCGTTAATATTTAAACACGAAAGATCTTTTTTTATGTTATTCTGATCTATAATAAAGTGATTTGAAAGAGTTGAGGAACTTATGAATTTATATCCTGTCTCTTTTAAATCATAGGCGAATTGCAAATATTTAGGAAGCCTCTCTATAATTCGCAAACTAAAATCAATATTGTTCATATATTTTTTAGTATTCCTGTTCTTTAAAAATAAATCAAAATTTCGTTTTTCTAATTTACCTGATATACATATAGCGGACCATATAACAGGTCCGCTATAAAAAAAAACTTAACTAAATAAGTTTTATATTAAATTATTAAACAAATATTTCAAATTAGTTATTTTTTTCACTAATAATCATACATCATTTTTTTATTTATGTCAAGTTTTTAACTTTTTTTATTGAAAATTAATTCATCGTTATAATCGGTGAAATTTATACCTAATTTATATATATTTTTTTATTAATTAAAAATTTATGAAACAATTTTATATTTTTTCTGGTATAATAAAATTATTGAATTTATATTCATCAAAAGTCAATAAAAAAATAAAAGGAGGAGCATAAATGAAATTTTTCAATAAAAGTTTTATTTTGTCTCTTACATTCACATTATTATTAGCCAATACTTCATTCGCCACACCGTCATCGCTTAAAAACATCCAGTCTGATCTTTCAAAAAGCGTCATCAACCAGACAAATGATGAAAAGCAAAAAAAATCAACAGGTTCTGCAAAAGATTCAAGTTCGGACAATGTTAAAAGCGTTAATTTAGATAAAACAAACGAAGCTGCCTGGGCATTGTTATCTAATGGATTTGAAAACCAGGATAAAGACTCGCTTTTAAAAGCACTTGACCTTTACGAAAAACTTGTCGGCGCTTCAGATCGCTCCGGCAAATACTTAACATACCTTGGCAGATGTTATACTGAACTTTTAAAACTCGACCCTTCAAACACAGAGTACCAGCAAAAGGCTCTCGACTTATACAACGAAGCACTCCCTAAACTGGAAGAACAGCCGGACGCCACAAACTCAGTCACAACTGACGGTATCAAGCAGCTCGTAAGTGAAACTAACAAAGCAACCAAGCCGTCAGGCGGAAATCTAATATCAAAATTTCTCGATGTCGCCAGAAAATACATCAATAACAGAGATTTTCACACAAGCGAGAGCTGGAGCATCACCCAGCACGGTAACGTATCATGCGCTTATTTCGTATCATACGTTTTAAAAGAAGCCGGAATTCTTCCAAGAGTCGAATATAACGTCGATAATTTAATCACATTGCTTTTAGACACAGGCATGTTTACTAAAACACCGGCTCCGCCTTATCAGACAGGCGACGTAATACTCTGGGAAGATACCAGCCACGTCGGTTTCATCGATGAAGACGGCGATTCGATAGATAACTCGTCAAGCGCCGGAATGCCTAAAAAACGCGGTGTCTGGGGTTCCCAGGAACCTTATGTTCTCAGGATAAATTCATAAAGTATATATCAAGCCCGGCATTTTAAATTCAACGGAATTTAAAATAAATTAAAGGAAAGGGTAATTTTTATCCTTTCCTTTGCTGTTTTATTTGAGTATAATACAATTAATTTCTACTATATAACTTTAACTAAAGCGAATTTTATTTTTCTATTAATAACATACTTACTAAAAAATTAACTTTCAATTACAACTACTAGACAATCATATTAATTTAAGTATAAATATATTCGCTTACTATAAAATTGACACAATTATTTAAATAAACATAAAATATCCATAAAAAGGAGCCGTAAAATGTTTTCTATTAAAAAAAATATTTTAAAAATTTTCTTACTGGCATTAATAACTTTATCAATGCCTTCATTTGCGATGGCTTTTAACACCGAAAAATTCTCGATTGGATTCGGCACAGGCGAAAATCAACTGATGTATCTTAATAAATCGATCAAAGGATTCGGCGAAGCATACCCAATGGGGCCTTTCGACTTTTCAATCAGCGGCGGCAAAGCGGCTGTTCTTGATTGGTTCAATAAGTCGGTAAAATTTTTTAACGAATCAGGCGCAGTAACCGAAAAAATAAACATACCAGAAATTTTAAAAAACGAAAAAAACGATTCTAAAATTACGCCATACATAACGTCAATTTACATTCCAAAAAACAATAGCAAAACCGTATTTCTCGGCGACTCAAACCTCGGAAAGGTATATAAAATAAATGACCAAAAACTCGAAAAAACTTTCGGCCAAAGAGGAACGGGCGCGTTTGAGTTTATACAAATCGAACAGATAGCAGTCACTCCCAACGGCGACTTAATAATCGGCGACTGCGCTAACAAGAAAATATCAATAATTTCAAAAGACGGAAAAAACATAAGAGAACTGCCTTGGAAAAGCTTTTCGGGGTTTATATCGGATGAAAATAACGGCATTTACTTATTATCTTATGACAAATCAGGAATATTCTGCGTTTATAGGCACGATATTTTAACCGGCGCGTCAAAATCCTTGTTCAAATTTCAAAAATCCGGCTGGTTTAACGCCAAACTAATAGGCAAAGACTCTTATGGCAATTTCATAATAGCCCTATTCGACGAACCCGCACAAAAAAATATAGCCGCAAAATCCAAAGGCGGCCCGGGGCCATTCGGCTATTTTACAATAGTAGCATTTAACTTAAACGGCCAGTCAATTATAACTCCGTTCAATTTAAAAATAAGCGCTGTCGCCGGAAACCAATTTTATTATGATCAGGCCGGCAGCACAATCTACTATCAGGATTACAACGCTAAAGACGCCCCAAAAGGCCTATATAAAATAGGCACACTAAAATTAACTCCCGCTAAGCCTCTCGATATAACAACCAATTTTACATACGATTCAATATATAAAGGAAAAAAAGAAGTTATCGAAATCAAATACTCCGCCGCTCCAGCAAAAGATTCAGTAACAGGCGATTTCAAAACACTTACCGCCGCTCCGCCGATCATAAAAACCGATAATGCCGGAATCGTATATGTTTTAGACACTGCCGGGAAAAAAATTCTCACGCTGAACAATAAAAAAATCGAAACTATCGACCTTAATAATTATTTCAAAAATAATAACATAAAAATCGATGATTTCTTCCCTGTATCGACTTCAGAAATATATATTCTCGACAACACTAACAGTAATGTTCATAAACTTTCGTTAAAATCGAAACCTGAAACTGTAACATTTAATTTCTCAAAACATAACGTCAAAAATATAGACAAAATCTATGTAAGCTTTGACGGCACGATAGCCTTAGAATCGTCAATTAACAGAACATTTCACTATATGAACGCCGACGGCAATTTCAAGACAATATCAAAAACGCCCGAAGCTTTTTGCGGTATTACTAAAAATTCAAACCTCGCCCTTTTATTCGAAAATAAACAAAAAAACGGCCTCAGCCTTAAGTTTTACAATTTCCAAAGGGAATCAACGGTAAAACTGAAAGGATTCGATATACCTTCAAATGATTTAACTTCAAGCGCCAGAATTTTAGGCGACGACTCGCAGGGTAACATATATGTAGCCGGCTTTTCAAACTCGGCATTTAAAATCTTCAAGTACTCAAAAGACGGTGTAAAAAATATAGAAACTAATTTAAACATACCGCTAATCGAAAGATTTATAGACACATCAGTGGCGGCTGATGGAAAAAGCAGCGTATATGTAGGCGTTCCAACCGCTAAAAGCTACCTTATCTATAAAGTAATATGCGATTAATACTTTAAAATTATAAAATATCAAAAATTATCGCAAACATAATTACAATGAATAGCGATGATTTTGTTATCAACATATCTGCGGGGGACAACAAAGGGTGATACCCTTTGATTTCCCCCGCGCCCCTTTTTTAATCCTGCTATATTTACCGTTGTTTTTGTGATTTTATCATTTGATTTTGTTGTTTTATGCATTAGTTGCATCGACCGCTGCACGTTCGATGCAACACGGCAATCGCGGCCTCTATTACCATGATTATATTATATTTTTAGTTCCTCCCGGCCGCGACAGAACATTATCAGGTAATTTGACGAGCAGGCGCAGAGGCCTGCCGTAAAACTCCCCTCTTCGGCACGTGAAACGCGTGTTAACAAGTTATTTTTCATTTGGTCTAACATATAAATATAATTTTGAATATATAATAAAATTAATTTATGAATGCTAATTTTTGAGAGACATTTCGGAAGCCGCGAAGCCTGGATGGCGTGAGCGGCTGAGAATAAGCGCAGCAAATCCAGGAAGGATTTGCTGACGCGGTCTCTCAAAAATAGCAGAATAAATACCTTAGCCGCCCCCTTATCATAACCTAAAATTCAAAAGAGTATAAACTAACGCCGCATAATCCAAAGACGCACTTGTGGTCGAAGGTCAGGCCCGGCGCTGAGGACCAAGTGAACGAGAAAAAAGTTTTTTGAATAACTATTGAAATTTTTTAGACAGAACCGAACGCGGTCCATAAAAGAATTGTCATATAGCAGGGTCTTAATTTATTAAATATTTCCATGAGTCAAAAAATATTTTTGCAGGGACATTTCGGAAGTGGCGAAGCCATGGATAGCGGGAGCCGCTGAGAATAAGCGCATGAAAGTCACGATGACTTTCATGACGCGGTCCCGAAAAAATCTTTTTTGACGAACTTTTTAATCCATCATGTATGTAAAGGAAACTCTATGCGTCGAATTCAAAGTATCATGGTTTCTGAATCCGTAATCTAATTTTATATTTTTGAATTCAAATCCGAACCCGGCTGAAAGTCTTGAAGGGTATGTGTTATAACCGGCGCGAACCTTGAAGTTTCTCGTCATTTTAAATTCCTCGCCGAGTGATATATTACCTTTACTTTCAGACGACTGCTTGCTGTAATCAAGGCACAGCGTTAAATTTTCCTTAGGTATAAATGCCACGCCCAATTTAAAAGTTTTAGGCACAGTTTCATTCATTTTCGGATTATTCAAATTTATAATGGAAACGCCGGCCCTGAAATTCTCCTGAAATTTTACTATAGCGCCAAAATCCATTGCAAAACCGTTTCGTTCAGGCGTATTTTCAATATTAGTCGAAAGCTGCTTCAAACTGAGGCCGAATGCATGCCGTTCAGTTATCTGTCTGGCGATAGTCAGGCACTGCTCGCTTTCTTTATAAAGCCCGGAACCGAAACGCGTCATTCCGAATGACGCCACCGCGAACGGCATTAACGGCTGAGTGAAATTAAAATAATCAAGCGGCAAATCAGACTGGCCGTATAAAGAAGTGTGCATCGACGTAAATTCAGCACGCTTAACAAGACCGATACCAGCGGGATTATAAAACTGCGCCTCGCCGTCATCCGAAAGGGCAGTATATGCGCCGCCCATAGAACTCGAACGCACGCCGATGTTCTTATCCTCAAATTCGGCATAAACATAACCGGCAAAGTTAGTTACGAATAAAACCGCCGTAACCGCAATTATTAGATATTTTATTAAGTTTTCTTTTTTCACGTTATTAATTTTTTTCATTTTCACCGTAAAAAATTATATATTTTTTTAATGTTCAACATAATACTGTAATTTTCTGATATTTAAACACGAAGCAATTAAAACAAACCGTTATTTTTAAGCACTAAAACACAATCAACAAAATCTTAATCTTTCAGATTAACCGAAACGACTATCGTTCCCTGATATGTTTTCGAGGATTTTTGAGGGCTTACGACTTTTAGCTGATAAATATAAACTCCAGTTTTAACTATTTTTCCAAAATCATTTTTACCGTCCCATTCAGCCTTATTCTGGCCGCCGGAAACCGCTTCATTGGTAATTAATTTTCTTACCAGTACGCCGCGGACGTCAAATATTTTTATTGTTATATTCGCATCGACGGTAAGAGTATAATTAATAAAAGTGCTGTCGTTCCAGCCATTTCCATTTGGCGAGAACGGGTTAGGCGACACGAAAATCGTGTTCAAGTCAAACTCTTCTTTAGATTGATCTTCTACCAGTAAAAAAATCGAAAGATGGTTAATTTTCGCGGTTACCTTGCCATTAGAAACTGTGCCGCCAACTTTCTCATAGGCGAGTTTTTCGGTATTGTAATAATAAATTTTCAAGTTCTTCTCATCGGCGACGCCGGCTGCTGTTAGATCAGCTCTCGTATAGGGAATTTCGACCGTAACCGGCTTCTGGAATTTTGTTCCGTGCGGCAGTATTTCATAAGCGACATCGAGCGAGTTTATGCCGTTCAAATTGTCAATAACATTAGTGGCCGGTATTTCAGACTTTAGCATCTTCTTAATTGTAAAACTCGTATCAGTTTTTACTGCCCCCGCCGGTATAACTAATTTTGCCTGATTTTCCCCGCCGACAACGCCGCCGCTTATTCCGACTACCGCTTCTGACTTATCACCGAGCTTAACCTTGTTATCGAAATAATTAACCTCAGGCGATCCTGAAACAATGACATTCTCAAATTTAAGATCGGCGTATTCACTATAAGCAGCGCCATAATTGGATACTGTTTTAAATTTTATCCTCGCAACCTGTCCGGCGCCGCTTACCGACCCTGACTGGTCGACTAATTTAAAAGAAATCACGCCTTCGCTTTGCTTCGCTTCGTTCACTTCGTTAAAATAATTTGAAAATAACGAACCAACGGCAATTTGAGTGCCTTCACGAGCGGAATCAAGGTCTTCTACTGTAAAATAAGCTGTGTTATATTTTAAATCAAATGACAGATTTGATATTGAACTTGCATTTTCGATATTGACATCGACGTAAAAACTTTCATTCGGCGCTACGCCTTTTACAGGAGTGGTAAGGCTGATACGAGCGCGCTGGTCATAAACATTGATTTTATAAGGATTCGTATCGCCGGAATCAGGCGAGTAATTTACGCTGGACGCAGCAGAATTATTAGCTCTTATATAATAATCGACACCGTCTAAAGTAACGTCATTTGCCGGAATTATAGTCCTGTATACGTTCGTGTTATCGATCTTAACCATTGGAATATATGTATAAACTCCCGAAACACGGCTGTTACGATAACCGATTTCAGCGCTTGTAATGCCTTCGATCATCGAATGAATCGTTATCGCCGAGTGGAGTGAAGCGCTTGTCACCGGTACATGAGTAATCTTAACCTTGCTCGAAGCATATGAATTTTTCGAATTTAATTTTCCGGGCGTACCAAGATCGGTGCCGCTTTCCACAAAATTATAACGGTCGATATCATTTTCACCGACGGAATATACGTTCTGGTTAGCTTTTTCAAGAGACTTCTTATTACCGTTACCGCCCTGCGCGCTTACATAATTAACAACCGATAACTCGACATCGGCAGGCGTTGTAAACGCTATTCTGCCGGATGATTTTCCAACCCTGAACGTTCCAGAATCAAGCGCGATAAAACCATCTCTGGATGTCCACTCGCCGTCAGCGTTACCGTATATATCGGAAAATGCAGAATCCTCACGGTAAGAGATTTTATTCAGCCTCGAGGTTACTACGATATATGTCATTCCTTCGATTTTGGTGCTTTCAGGAAATATGTATGTATATGAACCGCATTTCAATTTATAGTTAGATATATCAACGACATTTTTCGACGAGTTATAAAGCTCGACCCACTGCATATCGAGAGGATCTTTAACAATGCTCGAATGCTGGTTATACATAATTTCGTTTATCTGAACTGAAAACAAACCGGTGACTATATAATTCAGCTTATATTTAAGCCTGTCGTCATACTTATCCTTTATTGTTATATATTTCGAACCCGGCGCGCTGTCTTTTATAAAAAGCTTCTTAACACCGTAACGAAGCGGAGTTTCTATTTTAGTCGAGTAGTTTATTCCATCTTCGGAAAATTTAGTACCCTCCGAATCGGATGTCACGACAATAGTGACGGTCGATACCGGCGCGATTTTGCCGTCAATATCAATCGCTCTAACTTCGATGGCTGTTTCCGAATCGGCGTTCGAATATATCTTATCGGCCGGATCGCTTGTTATATAAACCGGCAGACCGCTTGCAATATTTGGTTTTCCAGGAGTCGGTTTCAGGAAATTTGTAAAATCCGTCTCTGAATTTGTATCCGCACTTTTATCATTACGGCCATAAGATGAATTAAGCGTCATATTTTTAATCGAAACGCAGTCAAGCTCGTCATAAACGCCGGCAGGATTCATATCAAGTATAAGCCCGGCATCGACGAATTTTTTTAAGCTTAACCTGTTCGCTTCAGACAAAGTTCCCGAAGAATAAGCTGCGGCGTCAAGATAAGAAAGCGCGGAATTGCGGCAGGTCAATATTCCAAAAACTTTCGATAATCCGGTAACGTGCGTGTTAATATTTAAAATATTGCCCGATGTATGAGAAACCGAATCAGCGCCGGCACCGTAATTTACAAGTATATATTCGCCGGTTTTAACTATTGTATTTTCAGGCATTACCATCGTAAAATCAACGCCGTCGGAGAACTCATAGCCGCGTATATCCGTACCGCCGCCGCCCGAACCGTCATCCTGGACGTAATATTCGATAAAATCTCCGTTATTCGAACCGGTTTTAAACTCATTAACAAGTATTTTTGCGTTAACGCCGAGGTTAGCGTTCGGAGCAAGAGGCGTCTGATAATTCATTACCGCAAAATCGCTTTTGCTGTTAGTATCCGCACGGCCGGGATATCTCGCGACCGAATATTCAGTCAAAAGTCCGCTTATATCCACTGAACCTTTTTTATCAAGACTGTTCCACTGATTTTTAGAAACAAGGTAAGCGACATTATTATAGTCAAATGTGCTGGAGGTGCTGTCGCATACGAGCGCGTCGTAAATATTCGAATCGGGATCCTTCATAACTATTATAAACCCGGTATCGTTTATGCCGGTTTTTGACGTATAGGTATTAAGAGTGTTATAAGACGGAAAAATATCGTCAGTGCCGGTCGATGAGTTATACTTTAATATAAGGTAATTTCCAGTTTTCATTATAATCGACCCGAAAGTCTTATCGGACGCTGATGACGCGAACTGTGTCAGCTGCCAGTTATAAAGGTCGATACCATTTCCCGAATTTCCGTCATTCTGACAATATATTTCAATAAAATCAACATTCGCTGAGTTTTTAGGACAAACCTCATTTATCAAAAATTTAGGTGCAACGCTTCCCGGATTATATGTCTCAAATATCGGATTATCGGCTACTTCTGAAATTACACTGGTCATAGTTCTTGTAGAAATCAAAAATTTATTTAACGGCGATTTATTCGAAGCGACGTACATGGGGGCGGTCACATTCAGCAGCGATATCTGCCCGGGCTGGTCGGTTTTTATAGACGCACCGACTATCTTAATTACATATTCACGGTTTTGATAACCGGCACCTGAAATTTCCTTTATATCGGCAACGCTTAAGCCCGATCCTTCGAGCTTAACATTATCTTTAGAAGGATTGAACCTGAAATTATACGGAACTTTTATCTGTACTTCGTATATAGAATCCGCGCTGGAAGAAAAATTTATTACAAACGTCAAATCGGCTATTTTGCCGATTTCCAATCTTCTCGGCAAGGCCGTAACCGTTCCGGGTCCATCGTAACGCAGCTGATCATCGGCAACTTCGGAAGCCGTTAAAAATCCGTCAGCGTATATTTCATCGTCATCGCTGCCGGCAGCGACAGCCGCAGACGGATTCAGAAACGATAAAAATACCAATACAGCCATTAACGATATCCAAATGGCTGTGTTAAAATATTTATTAATAATATTTTCATTGTTTTTTGTTTTCATTTATCTTTATAACCTCGCCTCGAGGCGAAACGCCGTACTTATATTTTTAAAAATGCTGTGTTCCTTTTCATAATTCATCGAAAAATCAATGTCATCATTGACTTTATATTTAATTTCCTCGCGCGTGTTCAAGGTATCCACGCCTGAAACTCCGCTTTCGTCTTTCTTAGTTATTTCACTTGTAAATCTTATTTTATTAAGCGCCCTTACGTTAAACTGCGCGCCGTACTGCGCGGATTTTTCACGCTTTGCTCCGGATTCTATATCATATTCCGGCGATTTAAGGCCGCCTTTCAATTCAAGCGAATAGGGACTGTTATGGGAAGCCAGTATTACCTTCAAAGAATCCTCTATTTTGTTGAAATTAATATTCCGGGCAGTCATATCGGTACCCCAGAATTCACGTTTCAGAAGAACTTTCAAAAAATCAAGCGGCGAGTAGCGCGCGCCGAGCAAAAATCCGTTCAAATCAGCTTTCGGCTCATAAGCGAATGTGCGTTTTTCATGCCTTTTCGCCAGCTGGCCTGTCAATAAAGTATTCCGGCTCATATTATAATCGACGCCTGCACGATTTTCCGAAATTTTTTGCTCCGAATTAGTATAATCAATCCTGCGGCTGTCCATCAATGAGTAATTTAATGAAAGATCCTGATTTACTTTCCTTTTTACTTTAAAATTAACATCATTGTTTTCTTCTTTTAATTTTGAGTAAGTCTTTAAAGCGCTATCATTATATTCGACAAAATATACATTTTTTTTAATGGGAAATGAATAAGCCTTAAATGACATGGAATTTAATTCGTCGCTGCCGCCGTTTCGCCTCTGGCTTGTTACTGTATTTTCAATATTTAATTTTGAAGATTTAGATAAAATTTTCAGATCCTTAAGATCTGAACCTGTCGGTGTCTTATTAAAATTAGTCGTAATGGCTACATTTTCATCGAAATTATATAAAAACTTTCCGAAAAATTTATCCTCGTCATTTAAATCGCCAGTAGAAGTTTTCGAAGACTCGAACTGCTCTTTCTTTAACACCCCGACACTGCCGTTTATTTTATTAAATACATTCAGTTCTTCCGATTTATCAGGATGCAGGTCAAATGAAAATTCAGCCGTTTTCTCGGGCTTGACATAGCCGTAATGATAAGGCGAATACTGTGGATCAACAGATGATAACCTCAAATTAGTATCAACTATCCTGCCTGTTAATTTGGTATTAAGCGCTATCGCCGAACCGTTTTGCGATGAATTATCATACGACTGCCCTTCCTTAAAAGAATGCGCATACTCAAGATTTGTAATGAGTTTTTCATTTAATTTCAGAGATTGATTCAAATTAAATTCAGTAAGTGATGATTTTGTCTCGTTTGTATTTTTAGATGATTCACTGCTTCTTATGACACCTATTTTAGTGTTGCCTTTCTCGGAAGAGGCCGCTTGAGTAAAAGCACCGACAGAATAGCGGTTTACATTATCAAAGCCGGTATCGATGTTATAAGTTATGTAAATTTCACAACCAAGCTGAATATCTTCGTTAAAAGTTAATATACCGTTTTCGCAGTCAATTCCATAGTCTATATTCCTATTTTTCTGGACTCCGTCGATATAAACGCGTTCCGACAAAACCATGATTTTTTCATTTGATAATTTAAACGGACCGGGTCGGCCTTCGCCAATAAATTTATCGCTGCAAGGCTTTGCCGATTCGAAAGTACATAGCAATGTAACTTCCGGCTGTTTTGAATCAATCTTTTTTTCACCGCTGTTAATATTGGCCAGAAGTCCCATAACTTTTCTGTCATTACGACTGAACTGGTTGATTCCATTAAAATTTATGTCGCCCAGTTCCAAATTCAAATTATTATTGTTATTATATTCAAATTTTATTTTCTCGACTTTACTGTTAAGAGAATCATCGATTTTAAGATCTGTTTTTAAATTATCGTTAATATTGCCTTTCAAGTTAATTTTCAGATTTTGTTTCAGTTCGTTGTTATCAATAGTATTTGTCATTTTATATGAAATAATTTTCTGGCCGTCAAGATTTAATCCTTCTGATATTTCAATCGCCAGGCAAGTTCCGGATAAGTAAAAAAACGAAATTACCGGCAATGCAATAAATAAAATCAATGCCGGAATTTTAATAGTTATCCTTCCAGATAATACCGATATTAAGTTATTTTGAAAGTTATATTTTAAATACAATGTTTTTCCTGAAAAATTTAATATGTAATAAACTTACTATCCCGCATATATATCGGAAAATAAATTTAAGTTATTATAAGTAAATCAGTTGACAAAAATTAATTAATTATCTATAATAAACAAACTAAAGAATTGTAAAAAGTGATGTAATTATTAAAAATTTGGAGGAAAAAATGACTAATTTCAAGTTAAATTTCAAGTTAATGATAGTCGTAGTTATTTTGGCAGTATTTTCGGCCGGGTCAATAATCAGCGCATTTGCAGCAGAAAAATACCTTTTAGAATTCAAATATAAAATGGGCGATAAAATAAAATATAATATAATCATGAACGGCGTGACAAAAATGGAAACTGCCGCAAAAAAAGGCGACGCTAAAGTTGACGTTAAAATGAACGTTGAGCAGAATATATTATATGTGAATCAGAAAAACGGAAACATCGATCTTCAGACAAAAATACTTTCGGGCGTAGCTAAAAACGCTGAAGGAAAAGACGAAGACCTCACCAATATAGGCAACACCGTTTATATGACAATCAACAAAAGCGGCGAACTTCTCGGCGCGACATCATATGACGCTAATTATGATCCGATTTCAATTTCAATGAGTTTTCCAAAAGAAGCGGTACCGGTTGGCCATACATGGAAAACCGAAATAAAACAACCAATTCCAATGGTATTAACATATAAGTTAAAAGAAGTTAAAAAACATAAAAATCATAATTGTGCCGTTATCGAGCAATTAATAACCGTCAGTCCCGAAGTAAAAAATGTTAATGCAAAAGGAACCGGACTTATTTATTTCGATCTCGACAAAGGTTATGTAGTAACAAATGAATCAAAAACAGACATAACGATGAATCAGGAATTAGAAAACGACATGCCTTCACTGGGAGCGGCAAAGAAAAAAGTCAAAACAATCGTTGACTTAAGCACAAAAATGGAATTAAGCGAATAAAAAAAATTAAATAACCAAAACCTACTAATGCATCGGCGAGTTTAATAAATTCAACCGGTGCATTATTTTTCTAAAAGCAAATTATTTTGAAAAAGGCAAAAAAATGTCTATTGATTTTGAAAAATTATATTCATCACTTACTACCGAAAAACTTAATGAAACTCAAAAACGTGCGATTTTAAATGATCTCGCCGATATTACGGATGAGCGAGCAAAGAAAACTCTCGAGCTTCTTTCACATGATAAAAGCACGGCGATTAAGCTTTTAGCTTCATCTTATCTCAAAAAAAATTTCAGCGGCGATACGGCGGGTCCCAGACCGGCATCATCACAATCCGGCAGTTCAGGAGCCGGCTTTGCAAGGACCGTTCAGCAGGACACGGGCTCCGCGGACTTGCAGTCCGGAAAAGGCAGCGTATTAAAATCGAATGGAATTGAGTTAATTAAATCAATCGACGCCGAATTTTTCAAATCAGTTATAGCACCGTTTATCGCAATAATTATTCTGGGATTATTTTCACCGCAAGTCCCGGCGTTCTTCTTCTTCATGTTATATTTAGGGCTTATAATCAGCGTTTCGCTTTTTTATGACAGACACATCGCCCTGCCGGTTACCGCTACAGCCTGCGTGCTTTCAATGATATTATACGCCGTAAATTTTACGGTTAACTTCAGACCGACTATACTATTAATACTTACATTTTTAGCGGTTTCATATTTCATTTCAAGCATAACGACCGACCTGCGCGATAAGCTGTCAAACTCAAAAACGGTTGTCGACGATTTTAAGATTCAGATAATGCAGTTAAAAAAACTAATAGATAAAAAGAAAGACACTGCTGAAATTGAAAAAGACATGGATGAACTTTCAAAATTAAAGTTAAATTTAACGGCAAAATCAAGAAAATTAAATGAAGTTTTAATACAGATACACGAACTGATATCAAACCAAAAAACCGATGAAATAATTGACAGGCTCATAAAAATTTTAACAAAACAGCTTGAAGCAAAGACTATATCATTATGGATTTATGATTCAAAATCACAGATTGTATATCCTATGGGTTTTTCAGATAAACATCCGCTGGCGCAGCGTTATTCGCAGATGAACATTCCTATCGAGTATTCGACGCCGATAACTGCAGTAGCGAACCGCGGCGGCATTTACACAAAATCGGACCTCGCTAAAATTTCTCAGGAAGATCCATTTTCAAATGAATTTGAAATCAAGACCGAATTCGTTGTCGCGATGAATGCCGGCAACAAAATAGTTGGAATTATAAACTGCGAAGAAGTAAGCGAAGGCTTTGAGCTTACCGAGGAAGTAAAAAGGCTTATAAAATTAACGGCGGACGTAAGCGCATGGGCATTAAAAAATGCCGGCGACCTTGAGCTTTCAAAAAAAGACCTTCAAAATATAAAAAATGTTTCAGAGAAAGAACGCGAAGAAAAGAAAAAAATAAGAAGCATATTTGACAAGTTTGTATCGCCTAAAGTTATTGAAAATATAATGAATAATCCAGACGCGCTCGCTCTTGGCGGAAAAAGACGGAACGTAACGCTGTTTTTCGCAGATATCCGCGGCTTCACTTCAATGAGCGAAGCTATGGCCGACAGACCTGAAATAGTCCTTGAAATTGTCAACAGGTTCCATTCGGCAATGACCGACATAATAATAGCTAAAGGCGGAACGGTTGATAAATATATAGGCGACGCATTAATGGCAATTTTCGGCGCGCCGGTTTCGAACGATGTCGCTAAAGACGCGCTGGCCGCAGTATCGGCAGCAGTTTTAATCAGAGAAGAATGCACAAAACTTAGGGAACAGCTTATAGCCGAAGGAAAAACGGCCGTTAACGTGGGCATCGGCTTAAATACAGGCGAAGCAGTCATAGGCATGGTCGGATCAACTAAAATGATGAACTATACCGCAATCGGCGATACGGTCAATACCGCGGCAAGAATCGAATCTAAAGCCGGGCCCGGCGAGGTTTTAATATCAAAAGCGACTTATAATTATATAAAATCCAGCATAAATATAAAAGAACACGAGGCGCTTGTCGTTAAAGGAAAAAAAGAGCCTCTGGAAGTTTTCGAAGTCGTAGATGTAATAAGTTAAAACAAATTATTCGAAAAAAATTCAACACAAAATAAATTATATTAAGAACAGTACGGCGAGCTAAAAAATATGAATTTCATAAAACCTAAAAACGAAAAAGGTTTTATCACAACTGAAGAAATCATATGTTTTATAATCATTAACGTTTTTGTAATAGGAGCGCATCAAGTCGGTTCCTTTTACAGGCGCGCTTTTGATAAGATTGCCTATGAAAAAATAGTTTCCGAAGAGAATAAAAAGAAGAAAGAAAAAGAAGAATTAGATAAAAAGCAAAAGCTGGAACGCGAGGCCGCCAAAAAAAAGCAGGCCATGGAGATTAAAAAAACCGGAATTATCGATATAACTAAAAATAATGCTAACGGCACTAATTTACGTTCGGAAACGAAAATCATGGCAAAGGGACCTTTGCAGGTAAAAAAAATCATATTTAAAACTGATGCGGCCGCGGCAAACAGCATAAAGCCAAACGATCAAAAAAACATAAAAACTAACGGCACAGCAGCTGAACTCAAAAAAACTTCTGAAAACACGCTGGCTAAAAACAATGGAAATATCAATTCAAACAGCAAAACACAGAATAGCGGCAGTGTTAATCCTGAAAAGCAAGGGTTTTCAGAGAGATTTTCATCGCTTTTCAATTTTTCAGAATTAGATTCAATAGGCGTCGAATTATATGATTTGAAAGTCGAATCCGAATCATTAAAGCACGAAATGGCTTTAATACGGCTCATTAATAAAGTAACAATGAAAGAAGCCGCCGTAACGGCAAATAACGAGATAACCTATTCAGTAGATACCGCTGAAATCGCATCAAACACAGATGAAACTAATCTTACCCAGTCAGCGGCTAACGGTGCGAAACTTACCGACACTTCAGAAATAAACTTAAAACAATCCGAAATAGTATCTAAATTCTTATATAAATATAAAGATAACATTTATATCGGAACTAACGGCGGTATTTATTTTGTAAATGAAAAATCAATTTTAGACATCTCCAAAGTAACCGACAAGACTAAATTTAAATTTGAAAAATTTATGCCCGGCGTAATTCCGCAGCATGACACCATCGCAATGTGCAGTAATGACGGCGGCAATCTTTTGTTTTTCGGCACACAGAAAACAATTTATATTATAAATCTTGATAATAACGAATGCATCGATATCGGCAGCGACGAATTATTCGAAAACAGTTCCTGGTATTCCATGTACTATCACCGCGGCAAGCTTTACCTGGCAAATTATAACACGCTTTTTTATTTCAATATAGAAGATAAAAAATGGCACTCAATTGATTATTCAAAATTTACGCAAACCGCTACATGTGAAATACAAAACCTGATAATCTATGAATCGGCGGATAATACGGAATATTTTTCATTATCGACTAATAACGCCGGAATCATAACGGGAAAAATGCCCGAATTTGACCATAAAAAAAGCATATTCGACAAGCAAATGAAATATCCTTCACTTAAAAATATCGGTCCGCGCGATATTATCGCAAGCAAACCAGCATTCGCGTATGCCGATAATTCAAGCATATGGTACGCGTTCGAAAATTCGGACTCGCTTCCCTGCGAATTAATAAGATACGACAAGACATTTGAAAGATACGAAAAATATTCGAAAGCGGAAAAATTAAATAATATATACGCGATAGATATGGCCTCAAACGGTAAAAAAATAACCTACGCTACAAACGGCGAAGACGTTTACGCCATTATAAAATTTAAGAACATAATGGATAAAACCGGTAAAAAACCTTATTCTTATATGTTTATGCCGTTAGCTAAAATAAGCGGAGTTTTCTCGATTACCGCAAGCGATAACTATATAATCTGCGGCACTATAGACGGCAAAATAATGAAAATAGACGTAATGGACCTAATATCAAAAGTCAACAATAACGAAGACTAAAAAAATATAAAAACAATTAAATTATATCAGCCTTTTATTTTTCGCCTGATTGTCTTTCAAATAATCACTTTTAATAAAACATAAAATTTGAATTATAATTTATATTGAAACTCATTATAAAAAACAAAAAAACGTCTAAAATTCGATTTCAGACGTTTTTTTTTATTTTTGTTTATATATATTAAACTTTGTTAGAACTTTATATTTCCTGAAACAAAATGCTGCTGCACGTTAGTATCGTAATCGCCCATAAAAGCGTAATCAAAATGAAATTCAGGGGTGAACTGCATTCCAAAGCCAAGGTTGAGGTTGCCATTCTTGGTTCCAAGCCTTATAGTAAAGGCGTTATCAAGAAACGTCTTTTCAACGCCGGCGCGAAATTCTGTTTTGCCTAGAATGTTTTTTGTATCTATCAAGTTATAGCCATCCATGGCAAGAGTCGTACCTTCGGCTAAGTTTATGGACATACCGACTGTAAGGCATGTCGGCAGCTCATAACGGCTGTTTTTTAATATGTTATCAATCATTAAACCTGTTTTCAAGAATTTATTGACTTCATATATAGCGCCGACACCGGCTGCCGCTTCAGTAAAGTTCTCAAGCTTATTCTGAGCGTTCATATAATCGGTATAACTTGTAATACGAACTTTGGTACCGGTTGAAAGCCCCTTTATTTTATCGATTTTTTTGCCGACGCCGAACACCAGGTTATTTATGCGAACGCCGCCGTATTGATTAGTGAATATACCGCCGACGCCATAATTATAATTAAGCTGCTGATCATAAACCGGTGATTTTAAATTACTTTCAAGATACTCCTGAATCGAGAACTCGGATTTTTTAGCTTCGGTATAAACAGAGCCGCTTACCGCGATCGAATCATACGTAGTGCTGTTTCTGTCATTAGCTTTAACCATAATTTCGGCCTGTCTTTTTCCTTGTTTCAAAAAAGCCAGCCCGGCAGGGTTCCAGAACGTACCGGAAGCTTCATCTGAGATGGCCACATAAGCTTCACCCATACCAAGCGCCCGAGTGCCGGCTTCGCCGAAACCGGAAGGTCTTATCCCGCGCTGTTCGTTATCCGGTATGACATTTGTTGCCGCAATAACCGCCGGAACGAATGTAAAATTAATTATGATTAAAATTGCGATAAACAAAACTTGTGCTTTAAAAATGCTGCGACTAAATGCTGCGACTTTCATTTTGTTCGTCCTCCCCATAACTTAAACTTATATTTATTAATACTTTCCATGACCTGTATTGTTTACATTTATACATGTGACTTCTATTTTTCCGCCGTTAATTTCAATTAAATAACGCCCGCCGTCAGGACACTTTAAAGCTCCGTTCAAATAACCGCCGGATACGAGCATATTCATTGATATTCTCAAAACTTCAGGATTTTTTTCAAGGTACTGGCCGGCTGCCTGTTTTATAGTCTTCATATTATTAGTACAAACTTTGCAGTTATCACTGTTATTGCCTTCTATTAATGCTTTAGCCGCCTTTATATCGCTTGTTTCGTCTATGATTATTCCTTTTTTATCCGCCGGCGTTTTCGCTTTTTTGCCTTTTAAATTATCTTTAACTTCGGTTGTTTTCACGTCATTAATTTCGGTTTCTTTTACAGCAGGCTTCTTTTCAACCTCCGCTTCGATAATTTGCGGACGTTTGTTCTTAGGCTTGCTTTTTTTAAATAACCTTCCGATTATGCTTTTATCTTCCTGTTCCGGTTCCGCCTGTTCAGAAGCGTTTTTAACTTCAGTTTCAGCCGCTGGTTTAGCGGTATTTTCAGTTGAACCGGCTGACGAAGCTTCGGCTGATTCATTATTAATATCGTTTTTATCTGGTTTTGTTTTTATCAAATCATTGGTTTTATTTGGTTTCGAAGATTTTTTTACTTTTTTTATATCCGAGTAATCATCATCGGTTGTTTTTGCAATCTCGTATAATTCAGCGTTAAATTGGCCTTCTTCTTTAGGTTTGTTAGAAACCTTAACCGCTTTTTTACGTTCAACCTTAGTATCTTTCTTTAAAAAATCCTCCACGCCGTCAAAAGCATTTTCATCATCTTTAACCTTTACGTCAAGCTTTTGCCTTTCAAGCTTAGCCATAAACTCATCATACTTATCCGAACTTACTTTATCCTTATCTTTTTTTATATTATCGGCTTTATTTTTATTTTGTTTACTGCCGGCTATGTTAACTGTATTTTTTTTATCAGAACCAGGTAAATTGACGGCATCGTCAACATTATACTTATCAATGTTTGCGCTATACGCTTTCTCATATTTTGAAATCTCATTTTTCTGTTCAGACGGCTGTTCTTTATCTTTTGCCGCTGCAATAGTTTTATTTATACCGGTATTTGAAGAATTTTCGGAAATCGAAGATTTATTTTTATCACGCCCTTTATTTTCAATCACTCGTTCTTTAACATCAAACACATTTTTAGGTATTTCCTCATTTAACGCCAATTCATATTTCTTATCGGAATCTTTAGTCAATTTTTCATTTCCAGATATTTTCAAGTCCGACGCCGCATCGGTAATTTTAGGAACGTTATCATTTTCAGGCAGCGAGATGTCGTTATACACGCAGGAAACTTTGGCAAATTTAGCCATTCCAGGATTCGGATGCGCATAATACTTAGAAAGTATTTCCTTTTGCGAAGTGCCGGGCGGAGTTAAAATATCAAGCACATTAGGCGCCCCGAAATAATTAGACGCCCCGCCGAATTCATCATCGGACGGGTTCATTTTCATAACCTTATTAAAAAATGTCATATACGATGAACCGCTGTCAAGCACCGTCGAAAAGGCCTGGAAACCCCATTTATTTGAATAACCGCCTATATCGCTTTTTTTAACAGTCACCGCAAGGGCATAGTCATAAACGTCGACGTTAACCGGAAAAACGAAGTCCTTAAGCGATTCTACAAACTCAAGATCGTCGGTTTTCTCGCGGACGGCATTCCTTACAGTTTCCTCGTTTACAGGGCATATATATAACACCCTCTCCCAGCCGCATTCAGGATTAAATATTAAATTACGCCCCATTAAAGCATTTTTATGGCCAGAACCCCATTTATGGTCCATATCGATATATATCTCGATTACATTCAAAAGCCATCCATATTGATAATTAGGCTCGCCCGGCCAGGTCCTTAAAATTTTTCCCCTGAATTCTATGTCAAACCTGTAATAACTGCCGACTTCATATATTTTTATCTCGCGAATATCGAACATACCGTCGCTTGAACGGTATTTACGGCCAAGCGGATAAACATAAGTACCGGGGCCGTTGTCATCATTCAAATTATCTTTTAACGTAACGAGCAGTTTGCCGTTACGCGGGCCGTCTATAGCATAAGCCTCGTTTAAACATATAAAGCATGCCATAAACACGAATATAAAAACTATTATAAATAAAACGCTCTTTTTCATAATAAACTCTTATTTTTAAATTATTTGACATTTATAAAAATTAAATTTACTTAATTATAATTTTTATAAATACCGCTTTTTAATTCTTATACTTCAACTTTTAAGGAAGTGTAATCAATGAATTTCCGCTGTAATCTTCGTTTGAATTTTTACCATTAGCCAGATCATATACAGCCTGATATGAATTTTCCTGCCACTGGCCGGCCGTAGCGTCCCATTGAGGGTTCAAATAAAATTTATATTCAAATGTTACGTTCGATTTTGAACTTGTAGAGCTGCTTGTAGAAGTAGTGTTATAATCAGGAAGCGGAACTTCGGCGGTCCATATTCCATCATTCGCCTTAGAATCAGGCCATACGCCGTCATCTTTAAATTCATTTTTATTTCGTTCCCCGCCCTTGCCCCATTGATTAAAGTCGCCGGCGACAGCCGCATTCGTTATGTTGCCGTATTTATCCGAATAAGCCGATTTATATATATAAAATCTGGCGACAACCTGATTTATAAAAAAATCCTTGCCCGGATGGTAATTAAAAGGCTCAAATAATAATGACGCGGTAGTCAACGACTCGCCGGACTGCAATTTTTTCTTCATATCGCTGTTATCTTCGTAAAACCTGAATGTCTGGTTGCCGTAAGCCGCAACCTCGCCAGTAGCCGGAGCTGGATAAGTCGGATTTATTTTTACCGACTGCACAGGAAGATAAGGGTCGTATGACGAAGCGACTTCCCATTCGTTCGTAGTCCACTGGCTATTATATAATTTCGAGTTAAGCCCCACCTTATATTTCCAGGTACCGATAGGCGCCCTTACAGTACAGGTCCAACGCACCAGCGTTTTAGGCGCGCCGGCAGGAAGCTGAGGATCTGCAAGTTTTTCCTGAATGCAGCCTGTCGACAGCATAATTGTCATTACGCACATCAGAAGAAAAAATTTGTTTTTAAAATTTTGAATGCCGTTTCTTCTACTGTTATTCATATTCCTCACCAGTATTTATCCTTCGCCGGAAATTACCGCTAACTAAAACCATTTAATAAAGGCGCACATTAATAAATTATAATATGCTAAATTAATTAAATAAACATTATCAAGACAATTAGACTTTATAAAATCAGGCGATTTTACATATAAAAACCCGCTTGCCTGTCATACACACACTTTAAAAATCAGTTGTCGCTTCGAACGTAACTTTCTTTTCAGTTTCATAATTCTTGTCGTCGCGTTTTTCTTCTATCCAGTCGCCGTAGCGCACAAACATTCTTGTTCTGTCAGTAGCTTCATATATAAGTTCTGCGGTTAAATTTCTCAAATTATCATTGCTTGTCTCATCATGCGCTTTCGGGTTTTTCCACCAATACTGAACGCGGCCTTTAAGTTTATCGGTAAATACCTGGTTCAATTCCGAAATAAACCAATTAATTTTTTGATTTTTGTCATTAAAAGAGCTGTATGAGTCTTGCTGTGATTTAGTGCTCAATTTAAGAGTCATCGAAGGAGTAAGGGTAAAATTAGTCTCAAGTCCGGTGATATCCGTCAGCATTTCGGTATTATCATTTGACGGGCTGGCAGTATTTCCATCATTCCAGCCAAGACGTTTGATTTCACGTTCGCCAAAAACCTTGCCCCATATATTTTTAAGAAGCTGCGATGAAAGTTCGCCGTAAAATTTATTGCTCTTATTAGTTTTGCCTTCTTTATTTGTATCGTCCACATCATTTCCGGTTCCAAATCTTGCAGTTGACGATATCCTGTCATTTAATTTCGCGTTCATTTCAACTTCCGTATAATATGTCCCCACTTCATCTTTAAGAGCGTCTTTTTTTAACGAAGTATATATTTTAGAGGTCATGTCTTTTGCCATGTCAGCGTTAGCCTCGAACGAGAATTTCTGGCCGGTATAGCCATCGGTCTGCCACGGATTAGCGGGATCTGATTCCCATTTTTTAGTCTGGATTATACCTTCAAGTTTAAGCTTCTGATCATCGCCAAACAGCATGTCATATTTCATTGTCATTTTCAAAAGGTTTTCACCGTCGACAGTCTTATGACCATAGTTTTTCATGTCGTCGTCGCCGTCATCGTAATCGGTAAAAAGCGATTCTTTTCTTGCGGTAGCAATGAAAAAATCCTTGCCGTATTTATAGTGGTTTAATATCAACGTGAGGTTTTCAAGCTGATATTCAAGGTCAAGCTTGGTGCCGTCATCGCGGACTATTTTTTTATCCGAATTGCCGTTTCTTGATTCCATATATTCAGTAGTAAGTTTCACGGTGCCTTTATCTGTAAACTTTAAACTCAAATCAACGCCGTTGCCCTCGGAAAAGTTCCCGTAGGTTGAATAACCATAAGCTTTTTCGACAAATGAAGTGCCGACGGTTAATTCGGCATTATCCGATTTTAATAGATCTTTCGGCGCCACATAAATTCCGCGAGCCGCATAAATATCGTTATAAGTCTTACCGTCGTCGTATATTTTTTCAGAATAGTCTTTCAATACGTTAATATTATATGTAAAATCACTTACAGTACCTTTAGTTTCAATACCTGAGTAAACCGCGCTGGTCCGTCCGTCCCGGGCATGATCGCCGCCCTTGTTGAGCATTATGACAGGGTCATCGAGTTTCGTCATATCTTCGCCGCTGAATGTCCTTATGTTTGCGTATTGGCTTTTTAAAGTCAAATGTCCTTTTTTAGCAATTACGCCGCGCTCGTTTTTATAATCGGACAGGTATTTGTTAAGATACGGCCTCAGAACCGATTTACTGTATGATTTAGTATCGGCGGTTTTTTTGTTTATATACGATTCGGTTTCAAGATAAGCTTCGACATCGTCATAAGGCCTTCCTGTAATTTTCAAGTTAACGCGATGGACCATATCGCCAAGGCCGTTTTTATCAGCATAGTCATCGTCATCATCGCCGTTATCGTCATCATCCTTCGTTGTAAGGCGGTCCCACACAAAAGTCTGGCTAGTTTTATAATAACCGGCAAGTCTAAATTTCTCAGCTTTTTTCTGAGCTTTTTCAATTTCAGTAACGCGCTGATCGAGGCTGTTAATTTTAACGCCAAGCGTATTCAATTCATCTTTAAATTCAGCAGCTAGTTTTTTTATTGTTTCGGCATCTTTAGGTGAAATGATACCGCCGCTTGTTTCGACATCCTCGACTTTAGTAAGTATTTTAGCCAGAATAAGCGCCAATTCATAACGTGTAATAACTTTGCGCCCTCTGAATGTGTCATCGGCAAATCCGTCCATATAACCATTTTGAACAAGCTTATCGATGGCCTCATAAGCCCAATGGTCCTGAGCCACGTCATTGAATGAAGCAGCGGCGGATATTTTGATATCACATAATAAAGATGCAAAAAGCATCAGTATAATTATTAAAAATATTCCGGCACCATTATTTTTAAAACTCATAATTTTACTCATAAACCCTATTTTTAAAAGCTTTTTCGACTTTACTCCCTTAATATCGGCTTTAATATTAAATTATTAAGCTGAAATTATCTAATATTCTCTTATATATTAAATTGCGTATTGAAAATTCAGTAAATTTACTGTAAAATATAATGAAACTATAAATTTATTCGCAGCAAAAACAAAAAAGAATGGCGGAAAAGATATGAACAATAAAAATTTAATAACTGACAGTAAAAACGAGTTAAAAAAAAATTACACTCCAAGGATATACCTCAGTCACGGATCGCTTTATGACTATCAGCTGATGCCATTTTTTAATATCGCATCGAAATGCGGATTCGACGGCGCAGAAATAATAGTCGGCAGGAACCGCGAATTATCCGATATCAGTTTCATTAAATTTTTATCAAAAAAATATAACGTACCGGTGATGGTTTTGCACTGCCCCTTTAACTCATGGAAAAATGAGTACTGGCCGAACAAGCCGCACGAAAAACTTATGAAAACCGTTGAAATGGCAAGAGCGCTCGAAGCGAAAGTAGTGGTAGCGCATACCGCGCTTTCAGGCGAAACAGAATATAAAAATTGGCTTACAGATGAATTGCCGGCTTTTCAGGAAAAATACCCCGACGTAAGAATAGCCATAGAAAATATGCCAAGACGTTATGTTTTATTCGGAAATGCCGGAAGATTCATTTTTAATTTTAAAAAAATACCATTCAGATACCGCAGAAAAATAACTTACGACATAGCAACACATACTTCAGACAAAGATATCTTCAACCCCGTAGAAATAGATATCCTTAACAATTCGTTAAACGGCATCGAACATTTAAATAAATTCAATTACCTTACGATTGACACCACGCATCTTGGCACTTGGGGCTGCGCACCCGGCGAATTCGCAGATCAAATAAATACCAAAATAGCGCATGTGCACCTTTCTAATTATAAATTAGGAATCGAACACAGGCTGCCAAATGACGGAATGATGAAATTCAACGATTTTTTTGAAAAATTAAAAGGCGTAAATTACGACGGTGGAATAACGATAGAATGCGATCCTAACGCATTTAGAAATCACCGTAATTTCGATGAAACAAGAACGCAATTAATTGAAAACATGAAATTTATCAGATCGTGCTTTTAAGAAAATCAAGGAATGCCGACATTTTTTCACGATCAAAATCAGGATGGTGCTTCTGAAATTTATAAAGTGACGTAAGCACTTCATTCCACAGCATTTCAAAATCATTTGGCGTATAATTACGCGGAACGATTTTTTCTTCAATCTTTGGAGAGGCTGCAGATTGAGGCGGAGCGGCGGTTTTTTCTTCAAATTGCCTTACAGGCGGCTGCTCTTTTTCCTGTATTGTCTTAATTTTTTCTTCAGGTTTGGCGGCAGCATAAACTTGCGGTTGCGGCCTTGACTCATAAGTTTCGACGGACGGCTTAAAATTTTGAGCCTGCTCAGGCTGCGCTGGTTTTTGCTGAACATTCTGAACCGGTTGTACCGTTTGTTGAACGCTAACCTGTTCAACGCCCTGGCCGCCGTTTTCAGCTTCAGATAATTTCCGGGCATATTCAGCGATTCTAGAATCCGGATTTTTCATATATTCATTCAAAAGCTCGACAGCACGCGGATTATTTATTTTAACAAGGCCTTCTATTATTTTTTGGATATTATCAAAATCAGTTTCATTATTTTTTGCTTTTTCAAGCAACTCGATACCATGATCGCCGCCGATTGCCATTATAGCGTAAATAGCGGAACCGCGGATCGTGCTTTCCTCGGATTGAATCATTTCCTCGAGTTTTTCAAGCATGTTTGTCTTTCCGAAACGTGAAAGCACCTTAATAGCATTAGCTTTAACGCGCGGATTCGGGTCCTGTATTAAAGGAATTAAAAATTTGGTAATCTTAGGGTCGGCTATAATTTCGAGGGCCTCGACGGTATTAGCGCGGGTTCTGGCATCAGGGTCTTTCAGGTAACGGGCGATAATAGGAATCAACTGCACTCCGCCGACTCTGGCGATGGCCTTTACAAGCGTAGCTACGACAAAAGCGTCCTGTTCCGAATTAAGCAGATTTAAAAGCGGCGTAAGCGAACGATTTTCACCTATAAGTCCGAGCGCCTGAACGGCATACACCCTGACATTTCTGGATGAATTATGAATCAGCGCAAGTATGGGCTCTACAGCGACAACTTCTTTCTGCTCGCCGAGCTTTTTTAAAGCTTCGGTCTGGACAGTTTCATCAGGGTTTTTAAGGTCGTTTAATATTTTGGTAATCGAGCCGCCGCCTTCAAATATCGCGGCAGCCGGAGTAGCGTTGGCGGAAGGCACAGCCTTGATCTCGCCGGTATCGGATATTGCCTCTGACTGTTGTCTTGCGGCGCCAGCCGGTTTGGGCGGTTCCGAAACGGAAAGCAGTCCGCCGTCCATCGTACTGCGTACAGCCGCCGCGTTTTCAAAATCCTTGAGGGCTTTTTTGGCAAAATACCTTACAGCCGTAGACGGATCTTCCATTACCTCGGACAGCGCGGAACGCACTTCAGGAAGGTTATACCTTCCAAGCGTAATAACGGCTTTTTTTCTTATTTCTTCCTTGTCGGATTTCAACTCGGCAAGTAATTTTGTAACTTCATTTGGTAACGCCATATTATCCTAATTCTAAAAATAAAAAATTTGTTAAATTATATCATAACGGTATGTAATAATCAATTTTTTTGTCCATTTTCATTAAAATAGAATATAGCTGAAAATTTATGCAAATCGTCGGAGTTTCTTTTAGTATAGGCGTAATCTATTTTAGTCTGTTTCATTAAAAAACCGGCGCCATAAGCCATCTGGCCGTCATAGCATCCGGCGCGCAAAACAGCTGTATCAGAAACCTGTTTTTCCACTCCAAATGCAGTAACCCATTTATCGCGCTGAGTGCTGTCATTAATCAATTCAAATGCCGCCCGGCCGTCATTCATTATTTTAGTTGAATAACCAAGCGACATGTCGCGCCCTAATGTTTCCTTAGGGTTGGTTTTAGTGCCGCTCCATTTAATTTCGCCGACTGCATTTCTTACAGTCAAGGCAAAACGCTGACCGTTTTTTTCCTCTTTTAAAAGCCCCAGATCAAGGCCGTAGCCCGAAGCTGATGCGCTCATGATGCCGCGTTTCAAATATTTAGCCAGAAATCCGTAAGAAATACCCTGGCTTTTTAAGTAATTATTAGTATTGCCTATTCCATAACCTATTATTTCGGCTTTATCCGAGAATGTTCCCGTGAGATTGCCGTTAATATCACGGCCCTCTATACCCGAAATCTCATCTTTTATATATGTCAGCCCGCCATAAGCTCGCTTTTTATATCCATTCAAAAAAGTATAATTAAAACTGTCAATTTTCCTGTCAAAGTCATCTCTCGACGATGAACCGCCGACTTCCACTTTTTTTAAGCCGTAAAGCGCGGCAGGATTATAATGCATAGAGTACGAATCTTCGGTTATCGTAGAATAAGCGTTTCCCATACCGACAGCGGCAGCGGAAATATCGCGCTGGATATAGCTGATATCAGGAGACGAAGCATACACAGGCTGCAAATCACCAAACATACCGGCATATAATATTAAGGCATGCATTATGAATTTGCTAAATTTAATTATTAAAACATTATTTTCGATATTGATTTTACTCACACTTACAGGCAAATAACACCTCGCCAAAATCGGCCGATTATCTTAAAACTACTATTTTACCCATTTTTTCGGCACTTCCGGCCGCCGAACCCGCCGTTATCTTATAAATATATGTACCGTTAGATACTTTGCTCAAGTTATCATCCATTAAGTTCCATAAATAAGTATTAGCTCCGGCCTGGCCGAAGGTTTCATGTTCGAATATCTTAATGCGGTTTCTGTCAAAAATTTTAATTTTAACCGTATCCGGATTAAAATTCAAAAAAAAGTAAAGCGAACCGCTGCTACTTGAAACCGGATTAGGGTAAAAATAAGCTTTCGATATTTCGACTTTAGGGTCCATCTCCTGCTTATTAAGCGTGACCTTTATATTCATAGAACCGCCCGGCGCGGAAAGCACTTCTATTCCGACAGGCGCGCTGGCCTTATCATAAGCCGTCGACGGCGGATTCGTATAAGCGTCGAACTTGGTTTTATAACCTATATAAAAAGGATCGTAAATACTCATAGGCGCCGTATTCGGCTTGTTATAATCAAGCCTGTCCTTGCCGTTAGAATCAAGGCCTTCAGCAACTTCCAGATCGACACGCTTTCTGTCTTCATTCGAGTTAACGTTATTATCCGAAATAGAGCCGACAGTATCGTCGATATGCCATATTAAAACGCCGCCCTGCATTATATATTCATCGAGGCCTTTCTTCTGGCGATTTTCAACTAAAAAATATTCGGTAGCGCTCTTTTCCTTGCCTTTTACATATATTTTATATGCGTTCGGCCTGTCGCTTAAAGGCTCGAGCGGGAGCGAAGCGTTTTCGGAAAGCACTTCCGCAGGAACGAGATAGCCGAGCAGCGCCAGCGACCATGAAGAAAGCATACACGGATTATTGCCGTGATTACGCCATGTGCCGTATCCCATTAGATCCCACGCGCCGACGCCAAGCGAACTGCTGTCAATGTCATATAAATCAGGCAGTCCGAGCTGGTGGCCGAATTCATGGCAGGTAACGCCAAGCGGACTGTTTTGAGTATTGCCGTCCTGATTTTCAGTTTCGGGTATAACAACAACATGATTGATAGTTTTTCCAGGGGCAATTAAAATACCGGCATCAAGAAAACTTACCGACCATATATCATTCGGCGTATCGCCGACGCCGCCGTTAGCCACATCGCTTTCCTGGCCGCAGCCAGCATGAACAAGCATAATAGAATCATAATTCGCAAAATTTATGTCATTTTTAGACAATTCAAAAACTTCGTTTATTAATTCACGCAGCTTAGCTGATGATTCATATGATTCGCCGTAATAACTCATTACCTTTGAAACTCTGTAAACCTTATTTGAAACATCCACAGAAACATTCAAAGCGTTATATGAAACAGTTTTATAATAATCCGTAAATTTTGACATAGCCGATTGAATTTCAGCATTCGTAGATTTCATGGTGCCGTCGCCGGTTGTCAGCGGATCGTTATCCGGCTGGAAATCGCACATTAAGGCCAATACCTTCAAGTTTCCCTTCGGCGCCAGTGCGTAGTCACGCAAATAGCTGCGGCCGGGAGCGTGATTTATGAAAAAACGATCGGCCGGCATTTTTAATGCGCCGCTTCCATTGCCGCTAAAATTAATTATTTTTCCCGGATAGGGCGGCGCATTATGGATTACCGAACTTAAAACCGTTTTATTTTGAGCAGTACGATTATGAGAATTAAATATGTTTTTAATATTGTTATTATATAAAATCATAATTATTATAAACGGCAGGACCATCATAAATATGGCATTCAACAAATTATTTTTAAAATCGTTCATTTAAAATTCTCCGTAAAAAATAGCCGTTCAGCTAATATCGGGTTATTATCTTACATCCAGGCCGTTATTCAATAAAAATTAATCCGCCGGAAATCTTATTTAACGTAAAGAAAGCAAGCCTTAACTTAATATCGGCCGTTTAATAAAAATATTAAATCATCAAAAATCTGTCATTTGGGAACAAAAACAAATTTTTTTCAGTAAAATAATATAGGGTAAAGTGTATTTAATTTACTTATAATTACTCGATTTCCTTGACTTATGCATTAGTATCTGCTAAAATATTTTCAATATTATTTTTTTATTATATAATTAAAAACGCATTAAAGCAGCGCCGGGAGGTGTAACAATGCCTGAAAAAATTATCGTTTCGAAATGCGATAAAAAATATAACAAAAATAAAGGATTCGCTCTTGTTTACGTCATTGTAATGGTGCTTATAATGTTTTTATTAGCCTATACATTCATAAATGTGATGAGGCAGGAATCGGCATCCTCGTTCGCGCACTTAGAATCGAGCGTGGCGCATTTCATCGCTGAAACAGGCGTCGAACATGCGCTTTACATATTAAGAACACACAGAACAACTGATGTCATACCGACATTGAATGTGGCATCGCCGCTTGACATCAATAAATCTTTCGGACAGCTTAAAAATTTTGAAATGGATATCCCATTTGACGCGCCCGACGACGTATGGTCAAACGACCTATACGTAAGCGATATAAACCAAAAAATAAAAGAGCAAATCCCAGAAGGAAAAATCAATTCGATTAAATTAAAATTTGACGTTCAGAAAAATTTCAATGACGACAACCTGGTTTACGGACTAATGACTATAACATGCCAGGGCGAATACCGCGGTACCAAACGAAGCGCAACGGCGCAGAGGCTTATAGAAGTTTATCGCGACCTTTCAGTCATGTACGACCATTCATTCGTAGCGAACAATCCTTCCGAAGAGATGATTCCGGCAAGAAGGGTTTCCGATTCGCTGATGTCAAAATTAACTTTAAATTCACCTTTCATACCGCAATATTTAATCGTAAATAACGGATGCAAATGGAATAGCGATGAACCGACTAAATCTATAATATTCGGTCGAAATTTAAAAGTCTGCCTCAATGAAATGAAAGGCACAGGACTTCTGGAGCTTGCCACGATAGTCGGCCCGCTTTTACAATGGGCAAGCATCAAATCATTTATGGAAAACGTCAATAACGTTCCTATGATTTTAAAATTACATTCGCCTTCAGTCGACAGCAAGCTCGACAAAGAATCGCCTATAGCAAAATATCTTCCGCGCGACGGCAGTTCTTTAAATTTAAAAGATATTTTAAATTTAGAAGCAATTCTCGGGCAAAATCAGGTTTTATGCGAATACGACACTTCGACGGGGCCGTTAGCGGGGCTTTTAGAAGCCTGGAAATCGATCGCCAGCTCGCCTGGCGGCACGCGCGGCAATATCGACCTGACCGGACATTTTCCGGCATTAACCGCATCGGAAAAAATCGGCGAAGGGTTCCAGAGCGCAATTCACTGGGCATTGCCAAAATTTTTCGACGCGCCTAAAAAGACACTTCACAACGAAATAGTCGGAGTTAAAAGATTATACGGTTATTTTGACACAAGCAAAGGCACCGAAGAAACCGGATTATTAGCCGGAATCGGTAATTTCTTCAAAAAAGTCGGCCAGTCTTTAGGATTCGGCCAATGGGTAAGCAAAATGAAAGTCGTAGATACCGAGGCTTATGATTTTGAAGCCACGCTCGCGATCGACGCAGCAAAATATCCTGCGCCGCCTGCAAAATTACCGCATCTTTATGACATCGACGTATATAAAAGAATAGCGTTAAGGCACAATATAATTCTTGATAAAGCTGAAACCATCAGTCCCGGCAAAACCAAACGTCCGCACTATTACGATGACAGCGTAAATAAAGTTTTTTTTGAGGAAAGAAAATTTACAGGCGGCTCGTTCCCGTTAATCGGCGAAGTGAAAGTCAAGAATTTTAAAAGCGTAGTATGGCGTCCATTCTGGGGCTGGGCGACAAAGGCCGATGACTGCCCGCCGCAAAGCTGGTATAAATTCAGTTTCACTAAAAATATATTCGAGGCGGCGCGACAGCTTTCTGAATACGCGATACCGGTCGACGGCGTTTATTATGTCGACGGCGACGTTTTAATAGAAGGATATTATAAAGGCAACGGCGTTATTGTCGCAACGGGGAATATTATAATCGGCGGAACAATTCAGCGCCATAAAGACGACGAGGTCGGCGACCCGGGCTGCGAGAAAAACCCTGAATTTTTGAGCGGACCTTATAACAGGCTGCAGCTTATAGCTCTCGGCACCAAAGATTCGCCGAATTATCCGGGCATTACAGGCAAAATCATATTCGCACCGCACGCATATGATCCGGCATACTTTGGCAACGGCTGGGTGCAGTCTATATTTTCAAAAAATCCCCAATTCAGGGTTGACGCTTATTTATACGGCGTAAACGGCATGATGATGGACCTTGAATCACGCGACAGCGGAGCGTTCAAACTCTTCAGCGGCAGCGACGACACATTCACGACAATAAACGGAAACTTCGCCTGCGAAAAACTTGACTGGCAGGAAAAAGACAACTGTTATCCCGATAAAATCATGATAAATAAATTTCAAAAATGGGTAGATATAGTCGACGACGCAAAAAAAGAAAAATACTGCACCATTAATTACGGCAATCAATCAGACGGTTTTATCCAGCAGCGCGAGTTAAAATAAAATATTTAATTTCCACACTTTAATAAAAAAGAACTTAAAATTCTTTTTTATTTTTTACCCGGCAGCATAAAATTTAATTGCATATAATAATGCGGGTTTCGACATAAAAAACTTAAAAATCAACTATAAACAAGCTATAATAAATTCACTTGAAATTAAAGAGAATTCGAAAATATTTTTTAAAGAGCGACATTATGAAAAGTAAAACAATTATGATATTTTCCGCAATAATATTCATACTGACAATCGTAGTGCCGGGCTTGAATTATATTATGAAATCCTCGAAAGTCAAAGTACGGACTAAAACGATTTCGCTTACAGAAGAAGCCGAAGAAATCAAAAAAATGGGATCTTCACGACTGCTCAACGTCGAAACGTACGATTCTAAATCAACTTTTGACAATATTTTCGTAGCAAATCGCCTGGCCTACAAAAAAACTGTCGAGTCTATCAAAAGTTATGACAGCTATAATGCAAAATATTTACAGGCAACATCGGGAGCCGCGAGCAAGCTTTTTTCAAAAGCCGAAAAATTATTAGCCACCGGCGATTTCGATAAAGCGATAGAACTGCTTATAGCGGCCGCCAAAACAGAACCGACAAACGACATTATGAAATTAAAAATTTACCAGAAAATGGCCATGATATTTATGCTGAATCAAAACCAGAAACAGTATTTGAAATCAATGCAGCGCTATATCGAGACGCTCGAGAAAATGGACATTAACCCCCAAACCAAGCTTGAAATAACAAAATTAAAAAACGAATTGATAAAACAAAATCTTAAATAAGAAAATTAATTATAAATCAATAAACAGGAATTTATATGAATAAAGCAGCTATAATATTTAAAAACAAGAATATAACTAAAGGATTTTCAATACTCGAAATATTGATAGCATTTGTCGTCCTGGCGCTGGCGGTAATTCCGTTCGTAAACGCGCTGAAATATTCAGGCATGGCAAATGTCAAAAGCGTTTACGCAATACAGGCCATTACAATAGCAACATCCAAGCTAGAGGAATTAAAATACGGAACGGTATCTGAAGCCGGACAGGAAGCAGGTTCCGTAGTTACATACAGCGGATTTAACGCGCTTAATAAAATTTTATTAAATGAGACTATAAAAAGCGGAAAAATAGAATGGGCGGATTTCAAAAAAAGCATCGACTACGGGAAAATAGCCGGATATCCTAATCATAAAATGGAAGTCGCAGTTTCATATTTCCCAAAAAAAAATTTCCCGATAGTGTTATACGATACTACATTAGACCCGTCAAGCAGCAGCACATCAGTGGTCAATCCAAAGTCGAAAATAGAGCATGATAAATTGAGGTCAAGGATTCAGATAACGGTTAAAGTGTCGTGGAAAGAGCCGACCAGCACAAAAGAACAGAGCTTTACGGCATTCAGTATTGTCACCAAAAGAGATTAACCGCATATTAATTTTAGCCGAGGCATAAAATGAACACTTATTTAGAAAACAACGATAAAAACAGATCACAAAAAGTAAATTACCGCCTTAATAATAAGCTGAAAGCGGCCGATCGGCTGCGCTCAAAAGGCTTTACGCTCGTAGAGATAATGATCGCGGTATGCCTGTTCGCGTTTTTATTCTGGGTATTCAACGATTTTTTGTCGCACGGCAGGCGCCAGGCCGAAAACACCTTGCAAAAAGGCGATAATTTAAGGGAAGCCCGGTTATCGCTGCAATGGCTCGAAAAGGACGTACGCGAATCAAGCGAGATAACAGAATACGAAAACAATGACGAAATGATAACAATGACGCTCAAGCACGTTAAAAACATAAAAAAAGACACCGACGATAACCCTGTAGAATACGACTATATAACTTATACGCTTTACAAAAAAGAACAAAATTTAAACGGCAAACAAATTAACCCGATGACACTCATGCGCGCTAAATCGGACACGCAGCCGCCGGCGCTGAATAAAGCCGCTGCCGATAAGCTTCTTGACAGCAGAAAAGACAATATTACCGGAAATACGATAGGCGTTCTCGCCGAATCGGAAGTACCCTATAATAACGCCAAAGTAAAAAAAGAAAGCCGCTTCTTTGTGATAGGCGGGCAGTATGATGCCGCAATGATGCTCGATGATACGATAGATATAGATAAAAAAGAAGAAATGATAACTAAAGCCACATATAAAGCCGATAAAAACGGAGTTAAAGGATTCGACGACATAAAAAAAGCTATGGCAGTATGTATACAATTTTCGATCGGCGATAACAATAAAAATATAAATTATTTTGACCAGATCATTTATATGCGGAGCGCGCTTTAATTTTTAATTAACGCCGGACTTTTTAAATAATAATTTTATTTTCAATACTTAAACCAAAGTAAAATTTAACGATAAATTAAATAATAATTTCAAAATCACACAAAATAAAAAGAGCTGCACGAAAAATACTTTTCGAACCAGCTCTTTTTATTTTAAATCATATAATTCAATTAAGTGATATTTAAAGATTATAAATATTAGTTTTATTATATAATTTTTTAAGTTTATTACCAAATAGCAGATTTTTTTTTAGATATTCAAATGATAAAATTATTTCCGGGTTAATTATATAATTTTTAAAACAGCCTCTTTAACCATATCAATCGGAAGTTTTTCGATGCATTCGTTAGTTTTGAATTTGCATGTTTTTTTGAAGCAATGCTGACACGGCAAAGACAGCGTAACCGTAGATGTATTCGAACCAAATGGCGCGCAGCGTGAAGGTTCTGACGCGCCAAAAAGCGCGACTGTTTTTTTACCGGATATAAAACCGGCATGAAGCGCAAAAGAATCGCCTGAAATTATAAGATCGGAAAGCTCAATAACAGCAAAAACCTCATTTAACGAAGTTTCAGGAGATAAAATCACGCCCTTACTGCATGATATTTCAATAATTTTTTCAGCTAATTTCTTTTCGGACGGCCCCCAGAGCAAAACAAAAAGGACCTTTTTAAATTTATCATCTTTACGCAATTCATTTATAAGCCCGGCCCAGTTTTCAACCGGCCATGTCTTCGTCGGCCAGTTTGTAAAAGGATTAATCACAACCACTTTATCGTAATTAAATGCTGATTTAGCCTCATTTAAAGACAATTTTATTTTATCAATGAACTGTCTCGGGATATTTAAATTTACGGCCGGCATGACGAATTTATTTTCAGACGCGCGGGCGCATAGTAAAATTGCCCTGTTTAAAATTTTTAACGGAAGTTCGCAATCAGTTTCATGCTCATTGACAGTAACTATTTTATTCTGGAATATATGGTTAAATTCGCGTGAATCATGGCCGCCCGACCGGAATCCAGCGCGCATAACAGAGCGGCTTAAATATGAAATAAGACCGCTTTTAAATAAACCCTGAAAATCAAAGACCATATCATATTTTTCAGACCTTAATTCGCCTATAAATTTTTTTAATATATATAATTTTGAAAAAAATGACAGCGTTTTATTTTTTAAAGATTTTCCGGGAAATATGATCTTACGGTTAATTCCCGGCAATATATCTAAAAGTCCGTTGAAGCGTTCATCAATAACCCAATCAATTTTCGAGGCGGGAAACATTTGACGCAAATAAAAAAACGCCGGCATTGTAAGCACTACATCGCCAGCGGCAGATAACCTTATAATTAGTATTTTAGGCTTGCGATTTTGATTTTTAGCAGTTTGCTCCATAACCTCACCTAAAAACAGATGAAATAAAAAAAACAACCCGTTTAAAAGCGGGTTGTTTTTAAATATTTCTAAAATTTAAAACTAAGCAACTGTAATTGCTGTTACAGGGCAGCTGTCAGCGGCTTCTTTTGCTTTTGCAACGTCTGTGCCGATAACGTGTGAAATGCCGTCATCGCCTATTTTGAATACTGTAGGAGCGATATCAACGCAAATTCCGCAACCTGTGCAATCTGATGAAACTGTAATTTTTGCCATGTGAGAGTTCCTCCATGTTATGATATTAAAATAACCAAGCGTTCAAACACCGGATTATTTTAGTTAATTTTAACACATTTTTCAAAAAAAATCCAGATTATTTTAGATTTTTTTAATTAACTATCAATAATAAAAGCTATTACACATTTATGGAACTTTTTATATTATTGATTATTTCCTCTATTTTTTCAAGGGAATAATTGTAATCGGTAGGCATGAACCCTATATTATTTCCGCAGCAGGCGGCGCTTTTATACTTATCGGCTAAAAGATCGTAGCGATTTTTGTAATAAGCCATACCCGGAACAAATACCGGCGATTTTCTAAAGTTAATACCTGATTTAGCCATAGCTTTTTGAAATTTCAACTTATCCTCGCTCTTTTTAAAAAAACCGGCGATATAATTAAAAGTATGAAGCGAGTATATGCTCTGCTCGGGCAGGACAATATCGGTATAATGCGCCAGCTCGCGCTTATAATATTTAGCTATGGTATATTTGTAATCTAGAAGCTCATTTATAAATTTTAAGTGTTCCCTTATAACGCGCGCCGTATCAGGCGACATTGAAAAATCAGGAGCGGGGTATTTTATCTCGCCGGTTATCGGATCGCGGCCGCCGTTCATTATTATTTTTAACTTGTCATTCACCTTTTCATTAGAAGTAGCGACAATACCGCCGCCGCCGGCATTAATCAAAGACGCCGAATCGAAGTTAAAAACTGAAATATGCCCGAGCGTTCCGCATTTATAGCCTTTATAAACACAGCCTAATGAAGTGTTGACATCTTCAATCACAAACAGCTTATAAATTTTAGCGGCTTCCACTATCGAATCAATCGCGCATGGCGCGCCGAAAATATGCGAAGCGATAACAGCTTTTACGTCATTTGAAAGCATTAATTCAAAATGCGCAAGGTTCATAGTATAATTATGGTTATCGACATCCACAAATATCGGCTTCGCCCCGATTAATTCGATGGCGCCGGCAATTTCAGGGAAATTATAAGCAGACGTGGCAACGGCCGTTCCCGAACCGAGATTTAAAGTATAAAAAGCCGTAAGCAGCGCCGCCGAATATGAAGATACGGGATAAACATACTTAAGACCGGTATAAGCGCCGAACTCTTCAGCTAAAAGCGTTAATTCATTTTCAGCTGCCGCACTTTCATGCTTATAACTTATTTTTTTTATAGGACTTTCCTGAGGTTTAAAATTTATAAACCTGTCTCTCATTATTTATCTCTCATTATTTTATTTTTTTTTAATACTGAAATGCGATTCAGAATTTCAGGACATATAGTATTGATATTCCGGGCGCCCATTACAAGGACGATATATTGTTTTTCCGGATTATTTAAAATGAAATTCGATATTTTTTCAGTGATATCGTTTAAATCAGGCGAGAAAAAAGCGTTTGTATAGCCGTATTTAGCTTTTATTTCGTCGACGATTTCAACGGAAGACACGTTACGGTTAACGGTGCCGCCGCCGTAATACACTTCGCTCAAAAACACCGCGTCATCAGGACCCATACTATGGAACGCCAGCGAAAGTTCATTTCTTGTAAATGAAGTCGGGCCGAATCCGTGCGGCTGATAAACCGCGATAACAGGCTGTTCAAATACTTTAACGGCTTTTATGGCGCATTCGATTTCATGCGGATTATGCGCATAGTCGTCAATAATTATAGTGTCATTATGGCGGCCGACAATTTCAAGGCGGCGGGCAACACCGAGATATCCTTTAAACGCTTCCGCCACCTTAGTAACGGCGCTGCCGAGCTCGATCGCAGTTATCGCCGATAAAACTATATTTTCAACATTATGACGGCCGATTAAACCGGTTTCAAACGAATGGCCGTTAATTTTAAATCTACTGCCATACGGCCTTACTTCGATATCAGTTACAAGGTAATCGGCTTTAATAGCGGAGTAATTCGAAGAATCTTCAAAATTAACTGTTTTTATGGCTACAGGCATTTTTTTTGTTTCAATGTTTTTTAATAAATTTACGACATTAGGGCATGATATATTTAATATCGCCTTACCGCGAGGCTTTATGTTAGATATAAAAGTCGTGAAAATATCCAAAAGCTCGGGCAGTTCTTTATGCTCTTTCGAAATATTCGTCAATACGGCAACCTGCGGTTTATATTTAATTATCGTGCCGTCCGATTCGTCAGATTCAATTACAAAATAATCCGAAGCGCCAAAATGCGACGAAGCGTTAAAATTTCTTGAAATGCCCCCAATAACAAATGAAGGCGAAATACCAAGAGCTGATAACGCATACGAAGTCATTGTGCTGACCGAAGTTTTTCCGGCAGTGCCGCCGACAGCGATGCCGTTTTTCTCGTTGAACATTTCTGCAAGAAGGTCAGAACGGTGCAATTCAGCGAGCTTATTTTTGCGCGCAGCCACGATATCAGGAACAGTATCTTCAATCGCAGTGGATTTAACAATTACTATATCTTTAATGTCAGCACCGGTTTCAGCTGCAAATTCACGAATACCGTTACCGTCCTGCTGATATATTTTTATGCCCAGTTTTTTGAATTCATCGTAAATTGGCACTGCGATATTTCTGTCGGAACCGCCGACAGTATTTCCCATTTCATGCTGAATACGAGCCAGACCGGACATTCCGGAACCTAGAATACCTATAAAATAATAATACTTCATAAAATTCACTCCGTTTTACAATATGATTTTTAAATTTATATTTTAATTTTTGCAGAATCAAATTTATAAAAAAATCAATAATATCGGCAAGTTTCTTATAATAAAATTAATGAACCCGTTAGTAATTTTAGTTGTGCCTGCATCAGATTTTTTATCCAATTAACTTATATAATAACATATTTCAACTAAATGCCAGAAATTGGAATATACATTGCTTGTTATTTTTTTTACTATTACAATTATTGTTATTATATAAAAATATAATATACGGCTTATTTTTAATTTTCGGCATTTATTTTAAATCAATTAGAAGAAAAGAAAAATGGCGAATATTTATATAAATACCCGCCATTTTTATCTGTTTATAATCATTAAGATATATTAAATTTACTTTTTCATTTCAACACTTAATTAGCATGCGTTTTCATATAAAGTGTTAACAATTTCCGATTCCTGGTCATTGTTGAAAGTCACTATTTTATTTGTAATAATATCGATAGCCTGGCTTTCAAGATCAGCAAGCGAACCATTATTGTCGACTTCCAAAAAATTCATATTTTTTAAAACAATATCATTTTCGCTCTTATGATTTAAAGTTTCAATCGAAGGATAGGTGCCGTCACGTTTTAACAGTCTTTCAAATCTTACAGCATCATCAATATTAATTTTAACCGGAACGAAACCGCGCGATACGAAATAATCATATTCCATCGAATAACGCACATCGGATATAACTACAGGCGCTAGATTTTTAACTTTTATCTCGCTGAATAATGCGTCATTTAATATGTTTATATTCTGGCTTCTTAATAAATCCCCAAGTTTCTGCAATATTGATCTTTTCAAATTTCTGTCGTTTCCGGCAAACGCTTCAGGATAAAGAAGATCGGCGATTACTTTCAGGCGACCGGCTATGGAAGTCTGTCTGTAATTAAAGTTTTTAACGAAAAATTCGGCAAGAGTGTCTTTTCCGGAACCCATTTTACCAATAACAATAATGTTCTTCATCATTTTTTATTTTCTCCTCAGGTAAAAATGTGCGATAATTTTAAAACATTAAATAAATAAAAATAAGGCATATTTCAACTATCTGAAATTACCTTATTTTATTAGGGGTTTAAAAAAATTTCAAATATACGTTCAAAAAAACAATTAAATAAATTTTATCAGAATGTAGAGCTTCTGTCAAGGAATAGACTAAACTTTTTTAATAAAATATATTTAAATTTAACAGATTATTTATGATTAAAATCGAATATCTTAATTATAAAAAAATAAATTTATAAAACTCTAAAAAATAAAATATTTTTATAAATAAAAAACCGGCGTTGAAATTAATCAACGCCGGTTTTAAAGTTTATTTATAAAACTTTGTTATTTGATATTATTTTACTGAGCTTGCAGCTTTTAAGTATGAAGCGATGAAGTTAGCCCATACTGTTTTGCCGAGAGCGATTTCTTTGTAGTTAGGAGCAACGCTTTTCTTAGGAAGATAGATTGCAAGACCGTTTGAATTTTTAACGTTCATGCCAGTTTTAACTTCTGAGAGAACGAGTTTCGAAGGAGCTGAAACTACTACAGCGATTAATTCGTCAGCTGCTTTGTTTATAGCTTCGTCTTTAACGTTAGCTTTAACAAGCTGGCAGAAGTGAACTAAGTCGCAGTTATCGTCATAAGCGTAAACCTGAACTGCAGCAGCTGATTTTTTAAGACCAGCAACAACTGCTTTGTCGCTTAATTTAGCGAGCATTGCTGTTGAGAATGCATCGAGTTTAGCGCATACTGCGTCGAATTTTGAGCAGTCAACAGCTGACTGTGTTGTGTCTTCTCTGCCTGATGCATAAGCTTTCTGATAAGCCTGAACTGTTAATATAGCAAGGTCTGCAGGTGTCATTGTCGGTTTTTCAACAAGCGGTCCGAGAACTAAATCATAAGGCCAGCCGTTACCTGGTTCTGTTTCTTCTGAAGCTGCGATATAGTTAACTGTATCTTTTACTTCATAACCAACTTCCATCATCTGCATGAGGCAAGCGTCCATACCAAGTACATCGAGGTTCTGACCTAATATAGCTTTGATCTGTCTCATAGCTTCGCCGAGCTGTGGTGTTGTGATGTGGTTGCCTGAACCGTCATCATATGATATACCTTTAAATATTGTGTTTTTCTGGCTTTTTTTCCAGCCTGCACCGTGGTTCCAGATGTCTAAGAGGTAGTGTTCAGCAGGATATTTTTCTGAAGCCCATTTAACGAATTTTACCATTTCTTTGTAATCGCCAGTGTCGATTTTGCCAATTGTTTCAAGAACGTCTACTCCGCCTTTTTTAACATATAATTTCTGAGCAGGTTTTGATAAGTGGTCCTGGAGAACAACTATGTTTACATCCGCGCTTGAGCCGATTTTTTTCATTTCAACCATGTCTTTGTCGCCAAAAGTATCGAGGTTGTTGTCACCATTCAAAAATACCATGAATGTCCATTTTGCTTTTGATTCAGCAGCGAACACTGAGCCAGCAACCATACAAATTGCCACTAAAGCTACTAAAAGAACTAAACTTTTTTTTCCCATACTCCCCTTCACACTCTCTTTCGAAATATTACCGTGAAATTTCGCTATCCACATACATTTTCAAGTACCGATTTCGTTTTTA
The DNA here is from genome assembly GCA_041441465.1 of Candidatus Wallbacteria bacterium. Lineage (GTDB taxonomy): Bacteria > Muiribacteriota > UBA9980 > UBA9980 > UBA9980 > JASDSY01. The sequence goes on along the minus strand of JASDSY010000004.1, from coordinate 4,093 downwards.
GATAGCTTTTTTCTATCAAGGTATTAATATTTTAACTCTTAAAAATGATTTTGTCAAGAAAAAAAGATTAATTTTTAAATATTTTTCTGTTTATTTTTTAATCACTTTAAATAAATTTTTAATAATTGTAAGAAATATTCAAGTATATCAATGCATGTAGCAATTTCCATATTCTTTACATTTAACGATTTTTTTTAACTTTTATTAGCTGTTTATTTAATAAATTCCACTGCGGGCACCGGTTCTTTTTTTAATAATTCAGTAAACTTAGCGGAATCAAATCCATTCAAAAATTTTATAAGGTTCGCCCAAATTTCATGAAACCCAAAATTTTTCATTTCGGCTATAGCGTCGCTCATTTCCCATTTTTGAATAACGTTTCTGTATATTGCCGATACGGTGCCGGTCCTGTCTGCGCCATGCTCGCAATGGACAAAAACCGGCTGATACTGCGGGTTCAAAATAACCTTAAATACCTTTAAAATATCTTTCATTTCGGCATGCCATGTATTGAAATTAACGCGCATATAGTAAAGTCCGTTTCCCTTAATCATATCGCGGTCAGAATGAAACGCTCTCAAGCTTATTATAGTTTTAATGCCCATTTTTTTGAGCGATTTAAAACCTGCAGCCGTCGGCTGCGCGCCGCGGTAAAAGCCATCCGATAATTTAGTGAAATTAGAAAGTCCGTCAATACTGTTATCCGGCACCGCAAATACCGTTTTTTTCTTTTCTGAGGTTTTTATATTGCCGCCATTGCCTGCAGAAATCAGTTTATTCTCAGCGGTATTTTCCGCACCTGAAGCCGTAAATACTAAAAAATCGGCGAACATAAGAAATATCAACGCCAGTCCAATAAATAAAAATAATCTCAGCCTTAAATTTTGAATTTTCATAACCACTTGCCGCCTCCTAAATAAAAAAGCCAGCCTGTAAATTACTTTACAAACTGGCCTTATTTTAATATTTTATGTCGAAGGCGAGACTTGAACTCGCACCGGCATTAAAGCCACTAGAACCTGAATCTAGCGCGTCTGCCAATTCCGCCACTCCGACATTGTTAAATAACAAATTTATTCTAGCATATTTTTGATTTTATGTAAAGTAAAGTTTTTTCTTTTTATCGAAATTATTCGATATTTTCTTTTTTGGCTTTATCTAAAATATCATTGATTTTTGATTTAGCCTTGGTATTCTTTTTAACAGCAGGTTTTTTCTTAGTGTTTTTAGTTTTAGACGTGTCGTTTTTTACCACATTTATCTCAGCGGTATTTCCTGATTTATCGTTCGGCACGCCGCCGACTGCAATTTCCGATGTCGAATCCAGGGCCACTTCTGCTGTTTCCACCGGCTCTAAAGTCATGTTCTTTGCCTTTATAACATTATCGCTGACGGATGTTATCAAATCTTTTGATTTTAATATTATATTAGTTATATTAATGTTTTTCTGGCCGTTATATCTGCTTTTATTTTTATTCGCATCTGCTGTCATCTGCGCAATTTCCTTATTAAAACCGCTTCTGAATTTAATATACTGCTCCGGATAGCTGTCGGCGAATATTTTCAAAAAGGTCTTTATATCAGGTGAGCTTTTAAATTCCGCTTTAGTTTTTATGCTTAATACAGCGCTGTAGCCGTCATAAGGATTATCGAATGCCATAGCGCACCTGTAAAGAACCTTAGCGATAAAAAACTCGGTATTCGCCAATTCTTCTTCTGTTTTTAAGTTTTCGGTCCATACATAATCGGCTGCCGCTTTTCCGTCTTTAATCGTAATTTTATATCCGATTTTTTCAACCTTGAAATCTTTATCTCCTAATTTTTCAGTATCAAATTTAGCGTCATTGAAAAAGCTGCCGGTAAAATCAGCAAACCCTTCTTCAAAAGCGGTAACCGGGTGTATAGGCTTCGAATACCAGTGCGAATTGCCGAACGGATCGCCTTTACTCATCAATTCGACAACGCGCGAATCGTTTTTTAACTGGTCGTCAACCACAAAAAGCGGGTTTGGATCTTTATAATTTATGGTAATATTTGCGCTGCCGGTCGCGTTAAAGCTTATTGAATGCCCAGTTTCATGAGCCAGCACGACAAGGTTCCCTATCTTCTTGCTGTCGTCAGCGCAACCTTCGAGTTCTTCCTGCTGAAACATTATATAAGCCGGCGCTTCGCAATCTTTGCCGTCCTTATCCTTATATTCTATACGTGACGGCATCATATAGCTTACAGTTTCGTTCGGATCTTGCCCTAATACCAGTGTAAGTGAAGGAATTTTGGTTTTTTCCAATTTTTCTATTTCTTTCTGGTAATAATCCTTTATTGATTTCGCGGAATATTTTGAAATATCGCCGGTTTTAACTTTTTCGTCGGTTTCGGCAATTTTAGCAAGAAACGAATCTTTCTGTTCCTGGAGTTTGCTTTTATAGCTGTCCTTATAATATTGAAGCATTTTACGGTATTGTTCGTTATTTTCAAACATATTATAAGCGACTTCCGCGCCTTTCTTAATCACCGGATTAGAAATATTCTTGCTCGTAGCCACTTTATAAGCGCCGTTCGAGCTTTTTATAAGAAATGTCACATCGTCGTTCTGAAAGTATTTTTCAGCAGCCTGCGCCGGATTGTCGCTTATCCTGCCGTTTATGGAAGCTTCAGACGTCGAGCTCCCGCCGGCGGCCTGAATATTTTCACTGATCCTCGCTGCGGCATTCGCGTAATTTGCAAAATCAGCAAAATTAAACGGATTTAAAATAAGCCCAAATAACGTCAAAAAAAATACTGATAATATTCTCGATTTCAAATTACGCATACTGATCTCCTTTCAACTATACCAACCTATTTTCTAACTATAATACCGTGATTCATAACCTGCGCGGCGTTAAAATATTTTTCGTAGTCCTTGCCGCCCGTTTCCTTTAATATCAAACCAGCGTTAAAATTAAGATATGAAATAAGCTCTAAAAAACCTCTTTTTTGATTACATTTCAGTTTCATATAACAGTCGATCATTGATTTCAATTTCAAAAAAGCCTTGCCGTCCTTATTAGAATTAAATTCTTTCAAGTACAGCAGATTAAAATATGCCGCGTTATATAATCCGGCCTTGAGGTAACTTTCGCGGATCTCGTTGTTAAAAGTTTTTTCTTCAGTCTCGCGGCACGCTTTCAATAATTCGATAACTTTTTCCGGCGTTAATTTCATATCTGCGGCATTGACTTTTTTGTCATTTTTTTCGACTATATAAGCAGCCTTCAAATAACCGCCGATATCGTTTGAAAAACCGGCTTTCGTTTCTTTTATAAAACTTTTAAATTCGACTATATTAAGCCCAAGCGCACTGCCGTATTGCTCGTTGAAATTTTTCAAGGTTTCCTTAGCTTTTACAATGTTTTCGTTAGTATCGGTTTTTAAGTAAAAAAAGCCTCTAGCGTCGGTTTCGCCGAAATATACTTCAGGACTGACCGCATTTTCACTTCTAGCGATATAAACATCTGCCGCAATCGAAGAATTAAATTTTTGTTCATATTTTTTTATTTTCGCCGAAAGTTCCTTTGCTTCCGGAATCGAATTGCCGTATTTTTGAGAAACAATATCAAGAAGCGCCTTTTCCGGATAATTTACGTTGAATTCGATATAGCCGCTTTCATATATTTCACTGACGGCGTTGAAATTAAAATCGATTGAAGCCTCTTTCATATTTTTCGAATGTAATTTCCCGGTTTCAGGAGTTATTTTTAGATTTTTAAAACCTTTAGCGGAAACTGAAATCTCAAAATCAGCTTTTATCAAAGGCGTAAATACGAACCTTAACGTTCCGAAATCATCTTTTTTCTGCAAATCGAGAGGTTTTACAATCTTGACATCGACGCTGTACCACTTTGGTATCTCAAAACCAGGCATAGTGGCGAAAGCGTTTTTGGCAAAAAATATCACGATAAAACTCAACATAAATGAAACTAAAAATTTATTCATAAAAATCCTCCGGCCGGTCTTATAAATTAAACCCAGTAAAAAAATTGCATAGTATAACTTCAACGGCTTAGCAATATAAAACTATTTTATGTCTTCGATGCCGTTTTTAAAAATTATCAAT
>JASDSY010000003.1:0-114405 GCA_041441465.1 Candidatus Wallbacteria bacterium | reverse complement strand
GTTGCGCTGTCGTATAACTACTTCATATATTCAGTTGTTCGTCTATTACTTCAAATATGGACAAAATGCGAATGTGCATTTTGGCAGGTTCGCTTTCGGGGAAGTTTTGGTGTGATAGACGAAGTTTGTTATTTGGTCGGAATTGAGGGTGATAGGCGAAGTGTTTCGTGTAAGAGAATTTTGGGTGGAAAAGTTGAACCGGAAATAAGGTTCAGTTTAAATTTTTCAGGTAAATTAATGCTTTGTTCATGATGCTGATTATGAAATCATAATAATTGTTTATATTTGGGTTGGGCATGAAGATCGTTTTATAAAGCTCGTAACAGTATAGATATGAGAGCAGGAGCAGGCCGATTTGGACGCCGAACTGCTCGCGGCCGTAAGCTGCGGCGTACTGGCCGAAAGACTGCTTTTCGAAAACGTCATATTTAGGCTTTTTGTCGGCGGCGCTGGAAGGCGCTGCGGAATTTTTCTCTTCTAATTGGACTCGGTTTGAAAATACGTTCACTGATTTTACTATCTGGTTGCGGTCGGCGCCGAGGTAAAACGGCGCGCTGAATTTTAACGGCTCGTTTTCTTTGTTTTCCTGATATATTATGGCCGTAGAATAGGGAGTTTCAACATATTTCATCGGAACGTTGAAGCCTAATTTCCGGTGAAATACTATTCGCTTTTGGTAATTGAAAGCCATGTGCCAGATGTTTTTGTCGGTGAGCCTTATAAAAACATGAAACGCGGCTTTGGAATTTTTCAGGCTGAAATATTTGACGACTGAATATAAAGCAGTTACTGCGCTTAATATGAGCAGATAAGAATTTTTTAGAAAAACGCCGAATACAAGAAATCTTATCGAAAAAAACGCCGCGAATAAGAGCGTGAATCCGTAATGCGTGGTTATTGAAATCGGCGAGAAGTGCCTGAAAAACTTTAATAATATCGACGTAAAAATTATTGTGTCGGCCGTTATAAGAACGCCGAAATTATAGTTTGCCGTTAATAATGAAACGTTATTCATCGTAAACGTTTCGGCCGCGAATATGGCAAGCGCGACAAAGAAAAATTGCGGATAGGCTATAAAATAATCGCCGGCGAATGTAATGAACATATTGCCGTCGAGATAATTTTCGTCGATTTTGGCCGTGATATGCGCTTTGTCTTTTACAGCTTTTAAAATTGCCGGCTTATATTCGTCATAAATTTTACCGAAGTCGAATGAATTTTTGTAGACTTCGAGCCGGCAGAAAAAACTTTTTTGAAGCGGCCGGTGTACGAAAAAAAATGCAAGCACCACGAAGAATAAAAAATATAAAATAAGGAAATAAAAAAAAGAAGGCGCCGGAACGAATATATATTCAAAAAAATATATTCCGCCGAATACCATGAATACAGCTCTTAAGATAAGGAAAAATATTTCTTCCATGAGGTAGATGTAATAAGATGAATTCATTTTAGTTACCTTCGCATTTATTTATTATCTGCTCGATTTTCTGCTTAAGGGATTTCAGTTCGTCTATTTTCTTGTGCGCCAGGCAGTCGATTACAGCCTGGTTTTTAAATAAAACATCGTCGATGTCGCCGTCCTGAAAATGCATTATTTTAGGAAAAAGATACTTGTTCAAATTCATCTGGATAAAATTTTTAAGCGGTTCGAAAATAACGGCTATGATAAGCGCGTTTATAAGATTTATAAAAAACGAGTTAGAGCCTATGTAATTTTGGGTGCACTGCTCGATAGTCACGGACGTTACAAGGAAAACGCTCGTTACGCCGAGCATAAGCAGCGAATACAAGAGTCCGCGGCTTAACGCGAGCTCTATGTTCAAAAATTTATGCTTCACTATCGAATAAGCTATTAGTCCTGAAAATATTATAATTCCATATTCGAATGTCGAAAAATTGATATCGATGCCGGCGATTTTTTTCATGAGATCGAAAAAGCCGAATAATGAGCAAAATAATATTCCGGCGAGAAAATGCCTTATCCTGAGCTTGAAATCGTAATCGATGCCCGGCGCGAGATAAGTTTTTATCAAAAGACAGGCCGAATATATGACCGAAGCCGCCAGAACGACTGTAAAAAAATAATAGGCCGGCAGCGGTTTGATTACATATCCGATCGTGGTGAACCGTATTTCTGAAAATATCAATGAATTGAAATTCATTATGATAAGCGCGGCGGAGCAGGCATAAAAAAAAGCCGTGAATAACAGATTTCTGAGGGATAATTTCAGTTCGAGGAATTTATGAGTAAAATGCGGGAAAAGGCATATTGTCATAATTACCCCGCCAAGCGCAAGCCTTGAGTAAAAAAAAGCCGTTTCATAATTTTCGGAAAAATAAACGACAGCCACTCCGAAATTATATATCCCGAGCGACAGGCACAGCAGTGCGAACAGCAGATTAAGCCGCTTTTTAAAGTCCTGCAGGAATATGAACCCGCCGAGAAAGACGGTTAAAAGACATGAAATAAGCGGAGCCGCGGCCAGTATGGTACTTATTTGCATAAAATCCAACTTATGATAATTTTGATTTTAAAAACGCTTCGTCAAGAAACATAAATTTTTGGCGGTAATTTCGCCCCGAATCGAGGTCGATATCGGCGAAACCGGCGCCTTCGTTATCTTCGCAATTTTTCAGGACGCGCCCGTCGTAATCGGCGATCATGGAATTGCCGCCGAGACTGAGATTGCCGTCAAAACCGACGGCGTTTGACGCCAGCACGAAACACTGGTTTTCGACCGCGCGCGCCGGGATCATAGCTTTCCAGTGATTAATGCGCGACGTCGGAAACTGAGACGAGATTGTAATGACGTCGATGCCTTTAAATGCGGCAGTTCTGAAAAGTTCAGGAAACCGAAGGTCGAAGCATACGAACGGGGCTATTTTCATTCCGTCGGCCTCTATGACTTTTACCTGATTGCCGGGTACCGAGTAAGTATGCTCGTTATTTTTGGTGAATACCTGGATTTTATCGTATGTGCCGCAGATTACGCCATTGCTGTCGATTACGTAAACCCTGTTGAAAACCTTTTTTCCGTCGGCGCCGGATTCAGAACGGTAAGCGAACGAGCCGGCAACTATGGCGGCTTTATTGTCGAATGCGATTTTTGATATTTTCTTTATTATATCGGAAGTTTTTTCGACGAACGGCGAGTCGAGTAATCCGGCATGAAGCCCTGTTACCCACATTTCGGGCATGACTATGAGCTTGGCGCCGAACATCGCCGCAGTTTGCAGAAAATTAAATCCAGTTTCTATATTTTTTTCGGGCGTGTTTATGTCCACGCGCATTTGTATTACCGCTGTTTTTATTGGCAATTTAAAACACCGACTTTCTGGCGTATGAAATTTGTTAATTGACTGTATTCGGTTTTCTGGGCCTTCTCGCATAATTCTATCAGCTTCGAGTTTTTAAGGCTCTTTCTTATTATATCGAATTCGAGATTGAAATTGTCTTTGTCGTTTTTTATTACCTTCGCCCAGTCATCTGCGGCCTTTTCGAATTTATCCTCGCAAATGCTTATAAGCCCGCGTGTCATCAGCGAAAGTGAATGCGCCGCGTTTTCTTTTAGGTTAAATTCGATAAGCGAGCTGGCCTGCTGATAATCGCTTATAAAAAGGTAAATTCTAGCGATATAAGCGCGTTCTTCGGGCGTTTGAGGCTGCATTTTGAGCGCACGGTCCCAGTAGGTTTCGGCCTTGAAGTTCTTGTTGAAGCGGAACGACAGGTCGCCTGCATACATCAGGCAGAATATGTCGTCGGGAGTCGTCTTTAAAAGTTCGGTGAAAATCATGAGCGATTTTTTAAAATCCTCTTTGTAGTAAAGGCAGACGGCTTCGACTTTTTTGAGGTCGTAATTCTTAGCTTCGTCGGTAAAAGATTTAAGCTCGTTAAGCGCGGACAGGAATTCGCCCTGTGAATAGTATAATTTTATTAACGATTCGCGTATGACCGGATCGTCATATTTTTTAAGGCATGAGCAGTACTGAGCGGCCGCTTCGGCTTTCATCTTCTTTGACACCAGGGTTTCGCCGAGCATTCTGGTGATTTGTATTGAATCCAGGAGGCTTTTATCGAGCTTAAGAATAATTTCCTCGAATTCGGCGAATTTTTTCTGGCCGTATAACACTTCGCATTTAAGTATAAGTATTTGATCGTTGTCGGGAAATTTCTTCAGTGCGTATTCGGCTGTTTCGAAGAATTTGGCGAAGTCGTTTTTGTGGAGATAGATTGTGCACAGCTCAAGAAACGCCGGAAAATAATCCGGAACGTTATTGATTATTTCTATGCACTCCTCTTCCAGCTCTTTCAGCTCGCCTGACAGCCAGAATTTGTTGCGCGTCATCAGGAAATAGCTGTCTAGTTTATAATCGTCGGATTTCATTATTTCAGTTTCTTCAGCTTCATTCTTCGGATGCGTCTTTAGTTTTGAGAATTTGCCGTTAACGCCGCCGGCGTTTAAAGTATTTTCCATAAAAATCACCTTCCACATTATATCAGAAATTAAATTTATTTTCAAACAATATACGCCGAATATAAAAAAAAGCTGATACTTATTGTTTAAAATCTTTAATTATAAGGGTTAATAAGATATATTACTTATTTGATATAGGTATTTAATAAGATTTAATTAAGTATAAAGTATGTTATTTTTATCTTGAAATTTATGATATAATTAATTAAGTACGCAGCCGATTCATGCGATGTTTTTTTGTAAGTTGAGTTAAGGCGCCATATTTATGACGTGATAGTTGACCGCGAACCGCATGATGGCTTGAGTTATTTATACGGACTTATTGCTGAGATATTAATAAATGAAAAATCGTGCCGTATAAAAAAATAATCTCCGGTAAGAAAAATCTTTTAAACACTGTTCTTTTATCTTTTTTGTAAGTATTACATTAATTATTTTGATAAAATTGAATGAAAAACGGCGCGCCTTATTTGAATTCGGCAGCCGTTCGTAATTATAATTTTTTAGAAAGGCAGAAATTTTATGACCAGGAACGAAAAGAAAAACTTATTTGAAAATAACAATATTCGTGAAAAATTGCGTGAAAGCGAGGAACGCTACAGGACTGTCGCCGATTTTACTTATGACTGGGAATACTGGCTTTCGCCGGCGGGAAAATTGCTCTACGTATCGCCTTCTTGCGAGCGCATATCCGGATATATGCCTGAGGTTTTTATAGACGATCCTACGCTTCTCGAAAAAATAATACTGCCTGCTGAAAACGCTTCTATTCACCGTATGCTTAAAATTTCAAATCTGTCTAAAAATCTCAAAATTGTTAACCTCGATTTCAGGATAGTGACCAAAGACGGCTCTATCTTATGGATAAATCACATTTCACAGCCGGTATACAATAAGGATAATGAGTTTATAGGGCGCCGCGCTTCTAACCGCGATATAACCGAAAGAAAACATACCGAAGAGGCGTTAATAAAATCGGAATTGAAACTGCAAAAGAAAAATAATGAACTCGAGAAAAAAAATATAGCTTTAAAGGAAGTATTAAGCCAGATAGAAAGCGAAAAAAAATCCATAAAAGACAACATTCAGAAAAATATAGAAAAATTACTGCTTCCGCTTTTGAACGAACTGAAAACGAATTCAAATTCTATCGATAAAAAATGCGTTGAATTGATCGAGACTAATATTTTTACGGTGACAAATTCCCTTGGCGGCAAGTTAAAACAGAATAAATTTTATAATCTCACGCCTAAAGAGCTGAAAATATGCAATATGATAAAAAACGGCTTTTCGAGTAAGGAAATATCGCAATTTATGAAAATTTCCAGGCGCACGGCCGAAGTTCACAGAAATAATATACGCAGGAAATTAGAGTTAAGTAATTCCAAGATTAATCTTGTAACCTATCTTCAAAATAATTTCGGATTGTAAATTTCGCGCCGAGTTTTCTTTATTAACAAAAATGCCGTTACGGAGCTCATCCGGTAAACGGCATTTTTTGTGTTTGTATTATAACTATTTTGAATTTATATTTAACTACGGTATGCGGATTTTCAGCAATTTATATTATTACATCAATTAATATTAATTCGTAAACACATTTTATTATGTATCTCAACCCGGGATTATTTTTGATAAAGTGCGGATTAAAAGGTTAATTCAGTTTCAACTTATAACATATTGAATTTCCGATGTATATAGATTCGAACTCCTCGTCGATGCCGAAAGGAGTTTCGCCGACGCCTAAAAATAAATATCCGTCAGGTTTTAAAATTTTTTTGATTTTTCTAAGTATATTTCTTCTCGTTTCTATTTCAAAATATATCAGCACATGCCTTAAAAAAATCACGTCCATCGTCGGTAACAAAGGCCAATCATCTATAAGATTGATTTTCATGAATGTTACGCTGCTTTTTATCTGCTCTGAGATCCGCCATTCATTTTCGGTGAAGTGTGGCGCGAAATATTTGTTGAGATATGTTTCCGAAAGGCCCCTGTTAATTTCGAATTTTGTATAAATCCCGCTCTGGGCGCTTTTTAATATGTCGTTTGAAATATCGCTGGCATAGATGGAGTATTGGTAAGGCTGCAGATTGCCGAAATGCTCTTTTATAAGCATTGCGATGCTGTACGGTTCCTGCCCTTTTGAGCATGCGGCGCTCCACATATTGATCTTGTTATGCGTTTGCATGGTTTTCGTCAGATGCGGAAGTATGGTATTTTTGAGAGTTTCGAACGGATGTGTGTCGCGGAAAAACGACGTTTCGTTAGTCGTCATGGCGTCGATTATTTTCTGGTGAAGATGGCCGTGCCTGTCATGCTTTATTTTTTCGATAAGCATGTCAAAATCCTGGAAATTTTCGCTTTCGAGCACCGGTATCAATCTCGATTCCACTAAATATAACTTTTCCGAATCTATAGTAATTCCGCATTTTTCTTTCAGAAAAATTTTGATAAAGGAAAAATGTTCTTCCGTTATTTTTATTTCTTTAAAACAAATCTCAAGCATAATCACTCATTCTCTTTTATATGAAATTATTTATTTCGACAGGTATTTTTTCAAGCGGCAAAACGTCGTCCGCTATGCCTGCCTCGAAAACCGCTTTGGGCATTCCCCAGACTGCGCATGTCTCTTTGTTCTGAACTATTATCCGGCCGCCGGATTTTTTTATAGCGTTACATCCTATCAGGCCGTCCTGCCCCATGCCGGTAAGTATAACCGCAAGACTTTTTCCGGCATATTCAAGCGCCACCGAACGGAATAAAACGTCAACGGAGGGACGGCACGAATTTTCAGGTTCATCCTGGTTTAAAAATATCTTGGCTGACCTGCCGATTTTTCTTACCGTCATATGATAATCGCCCGGCGCGATCCATATTTTTCCGGGCGTAAGCATAGCCCCGTCGTAGCCTTCGAAAAATAAATGGCCGGTTTCCTGCGTCAGGCGCGTCGCCAGAAGGCCGGTGTAATAAGAAGGCATGTGCTGGACTATCACAATCGGCACGCTTAAATCCTTTTTTAATTTCGAGAAAAATATCTCGAGCGCCTTCGGCCCGCCGGTTGAAACCCCTATTGCCAGAATCTCAAATTCTTTTAAGCTGCCGGCTGTTTCGTCCGGGACCGTAATTTCATTTTCATTTTCGAATTTTATTTTTTCTTCTGCCGCACTTGGTGGGATATTTGGATAAAATACTTCGTCGGCGGCTGTTTCGGCCGTTACATCCGTTCCGGATAATATTTTGTCCGCTGAATTTTTTTGAGTTAATCCGTTAGTTCGATTTTTTGAGCATTTTTTTATCTTGGGAACGAGTTCGAGGCGCAAAAAATCATTGACAGCGGCCAGATCGTTCATATTCGCGGGCTTTACCGCGTAGTCGTCTGCGCCTAAAGCAATTGATTCTTTGGCCTTTTCAAGTATTATGACGCTTGGTTCCGCAAGCATTATAACCGCTACGGCCGGGTATAGTTTTTTAATTATTTTAAGAGCCTCGATGCCGTCTGTTTCGGGCATATCGATATCAAGAAGAATGACGTTGGGCGGCGCTTCCGTAAGTTTTATAATTCCTATTTCTGCGCTTGCCGCAAAATTTGTAATTTCTATTTTTTCGGTATCGGAAACGGTTGATACTGCGTTTATAATCATTCTTCTGCTTATTACCGAGTCGTCAACGAGGATTATATTAATGTTAGTACTCATATCCCTCATTCTTTGCTGAATTAATTCTATTTCGACAATATAAACTCAAGATTATAGAAAACATGGTTCCGCTTAAATATACAGGTTTTAAGGAGCGTGCATGTTTAAACACTGCGGATAATTATTTTAAGGTCGCGGCTCGAATTAATATTTAAATCTATTGAGCAGGCCCTGAAGCTCCGAAGCCATCCGCGCCAGTTCTTTAGCCGCCTGAAGCGTGTCTTTTGACCCGGTCGCCGTGGATTTTGCGGCAGCGGCCACTCCGTTGATGTTTTTTGTTATTTCCGAACTGCCCCTTGTCACGTCCGATACGTTGTGGTTGATTTCGTTCGTTGTCGCCGTTTGCTCCTCGACAGCGCTGGCTATAGTGTTCTGGAAGTCGTTTATCTGGTTTATTATAGAAGTTATTTGCGCGATAGCTTCGACCGCATTTTTTGTGTCCTGCTGGATTGTCTCTATTTTGTGACCGATATCCTCGGTTGCCTGAGCGGTTTCTTTGGCGAGTTCCTTGACTTCGTTGGCTACGACGGCAAATCCTTTTCCTGCTTCGCCGGCGCGCGCGGCTTCTATCGTGGCGTTAAGAGCAAGGAGGTTTGTCTGCTCGGCTATGGTGTTTATAACTTTAATCACTTTGCCGATTTCGATGCTGCTTTCTCCGAGCTTGATTACCGTATTGTTTGTTCCCTGCGCCACGTTTACCGCCGACATTGCCATTTTGACGGCTTCGTTTGTGTTTCTTGATATTTCTTTAATGCTTGCGCCCATTTCGTGAATGCCCGTCGCTACCATCTGTATCGATTTTTGCGACTGCTCGGCGGCGCTTGAAACGGTTACCGCCATGTTTGAAGTGCTGCCGGCATTTTCTGACATTTGCTTGCTGACGGCGGTAAGCTCTTCCGATGAACTGGCAAGCATGGTGGTATATTCCGACATTTTTAAAATGGTGTTTAAAAGAACTTCGGTTATCTTGTTAAGGTTTTCAGATAATTCACGGAAAGCTCCGTTAAACTTTGAAGTTTCTGATTTCTTTTTTATATTCCCTTCGAGAACGGCTTTGGATAATTCATTGGTGTCGTTTATGAGTCCGGAAATCGAATTTATTACGCTTATGAAATTTTTTGAAAGCGTGTCTTTTTCGGAACGCGGATTGATTTCGATTTTTATATTTCCGTTGCTGAGTCCGGCTGCGGCGTCGGAGACTGATTTTATATAATCTATCATTTCGTTGAACGAACGAGCGAGCCGTCCGAGCTCATCCCTCGAATCGTAGTTTATTTCATGATGTATATCGCCGCGCGCTATTTGATTTGAAACCTCGGAAAGCTTAAGTATTATCCTGCCCGTTGAATAATAAAACGAGACGAATATATAAAGCATGACAAGAAAGCTGCCGGCAGTGAAAATAATCATTTTATCGCTTTGATTTTTGTACCCGTTTATTCTGACTTCGATTAACTGGTCAAGAAGAGCCGTCATCATTGTCCAGAGTTTGTAGTTATTGGCGCATGCGTTTTGATATTGCGACGACAGCTGCTTGAAATCGAAATTTACCGCCGAAGCGTTCAATATGCTTGATTCTACCGAATCGATAAATGTGTTGACGAATTTGATGCTGTCGTTCATTTGAAAACTTATTGTGTCTTTTACTTTAGAATTATAGTCGAACGCGCGCTGCATATTTTTGAATATGCTTTCATTGTTTGATTTTAAAAGGCCGAGCCAGACCACGAAGTTGGTTTTTTCTTCTGCGCTCATGTTCTTTCTCGAGCTTATATCGTAAAGGCCGAGTTCTATTTCGCATAGATTTTCAGTCAAAGCCGGTATTTTTGTTATTATGGAATCCATGAGATAATAAGTATCGACGTCGGGGTCGAGAGTCAGGTTGGAATTGTCTGAAATATCTATTATTAAAGTCAGAGTTTTATTGATGCAATCGTTTTGAGCCTCCACAGCTTCCAATCTGCTTTTGGTTACGGCCTCCGGAATTTTTTCAAAACTCTTTTTGACAACCAGCCATTTTTCAGTTGATTTTAATGCAGATGCGAGCTTCTGATCGGTTTTTTCGACTTCGTTCACCTGCTGAAGAGATTTTGCCATAAAATTATCAGCGCTTGTTTTATCGTTGTTTATATAAGCCCGGCGCATATTTTGAAGATTTTCGAGCATTGTCATGAGCGGTTTTATATATTCTATGCCGAGTTTTTCCTTGGCTGAAAAATCCATGTTAGCCTGAAGGCTCGTGACGATAGTGTAAAGGAATATTCCAAAAGTTACGACGATAAAAATTCCTATTAAAACGAACTTCATACTGTAATTAAGCTTTTTCATTAGACTGATACCTGGTTTAAAAAATAATTCCATTTAATTCCTCCGTTAAATTTATAATTTTTATTTATTTTCCGAGTTAAATTTGCGCTTCTCGCTTTATGCTCGAATTCAATTTTAGCGGATTGGCCGCGAGAATTTTTTCCGATTATTTATCGATTTCGAGTTATCGATAATATGTTTTTTATCAATAAGTCTTTTAATATTTTTTTATTTTAATATTCAATATTTCATATTTTACTCATTATTTTTTCAGCGCTAAGGACAAGAAGGAGTTTTTCCTTAAGTTTATATGTGCCGGTTATTAATTCTTTTATTTTTTGAGGAATAGTTTCGGGCGGTTTTTCGAAAATATCATCTTCCAGTTCGAGAACGTCGCCTATTTCATCCGCTATAAGGCTCACGGGGCCGTGTTCTGTTTTGATTATTATATTCATATTATTTATTTCAGGCCCGTTTTCTATTTCATTTATTTCAAGCATTTTTTTGAGATTTATCGCGGTCACTATCTGACCCCTGAGATTGATCAGTCCGCGTATCAATTCGTCAGAAAGCGGGACCGGGGTCATTTCCAGGAATTTTATTATTTCAAGAACATTTGTTACGCTTATTCCAAAAAATATTTTATCGAGGTAAAAGGTACAAAATTGTTTAGCTTCAGCCATTATTATTTTTCCGCCTTTTTAATTGTTAAAAAATTGGTTTATTTCAGCAAAGAGCAGTTTATAATTCTCAAAATTTTATTTTCAAACATTTGCGGTATTATATGGATCGCGTGTTTATTTTTGACTTAAATTAAACTGTGGATCCTTTATTTTGCGAATCGCTTATGCGTTCGAGAATATTATTTATGTCTAATATTTCAGTCACTTTGTTCTGGATTATCGAAGTTGCGCTTACCCCTTTTCTGACTGCCGAGTTTTGATATTTGAAACAGCCTTCGACGATGTCTATTATCGAATTTACAGCCAGCCCGAAATTCATTCCGTTTTCTTCAAATACTATCGTTTTTATGATTTCATTTACCGGAGGCTCTTCCGATATTTCTCTTGTTAATTTCCTGCGCTCTTCGAGAATATTAGAAATATTTATTATTGGCAGAATCTTTTCGCGGTACTGTATGACGAGATTTTCGCCGGCTTTTTCAAAATTTTCCGATTCGAAAAGCTCTAGCCTTGAAACGCATGAGAGCGGTATCGCCATTCTTCCGTTTGTATGATTGGTGAATAAAAGCATTTGCTGCTTGTTTTCATTTGACTCGTGTTTTTTGTTTTCTTCGAATATTTTTGCAGTCATGTCTGATGAAGTTACGCCTGAAACTTTAGCGATTCCGGGTACGTCTATTATAAGAGCGATTTTCCCGTCGCCACGTATCGTTGCGCCTGCAAAAACCGGTATATTTTTTATGATTTTCGAAAGCGGCTTAACTACTATTTCTTCGGTATCGTTAATGCTGTCCACTATAAGGCCGAATCTATCGGCGCCTGCCTTGAGGACTATTATATTGGTCGAGAGGTTTTTAGAATTTTCTTTGTCGATAAGCAGCTGCTCGTTGAGATTGACCAGAGGAAGAATCTTGCCGCGCAGCCTGTAAACGGGCGTTCCATGTATTTGTTCTATTTTTTCCGAATCTTTTTCTTTGATTTTTACCACCTCTATAAGGTTAGCCTGAGGTATGGCGAATTTATCGCTGCCGCCGGTCACTATAAGGGCAGGTATTATTGTAAGTGTTAGAGGTATTTTTATCTTGACCGTCGAACCCGCTTGGGGAATGCTTTCTACCTCGACCGTGCCGCCTATTTTTTCTATATTCTTCTTGACTACGTCCATGCCGACGCCGCGCCCTGAAATATTCGTCACTTTTTCGGCCGTCGAAAAGCCCGGCATGAATATAAGGTGTAAAAGCTCTCTTTCATTCATAAGAGACGCTTGAGATGCTGTAATAATGCCTTTCTGAATAGCTTTTTGCTTAACTTTTAAAATGTCAATGCCGTTTCCGTCATCTGCGATTTCTATATTTACCTGGCCGCCTTCATGAAACGCCCTGAATAAAAGAGTGCCCGTTTCTTTTTTACCTGCGGCAGCCCTTTTTTCAACCGATTCTATTCCGTGGTCTATCGAATTTCTTAATATGTGCGTCAGCGGATCTTTTATCGCTTCGATCAATGTTTTGTCGAGTTCGGTTTCTTTTCCTTCCAGTTTTATATCGATTTTTTTATTTAAACTTTGTGCCATATCACGTACTATTCTTGGAAATGTCCGCCATACGTTATTTATTGGCTGCATTCTCGTCTTCATTATATTTTCCTGCAGCTCGGTGGTTATAAGGTTCAGCCGCTGGGATATCTGTGTCAGCGAATTTTCTTTTGCCTCGGACATAAGCTGCATAAATTGGTTGCGCACCAAAACGAGTTCGCCTACAAGGTTCATCAGTTTGTCGAGAAGTTCGACATTTACCCTTATGTTAGAATCGATTATGTTTGATTTTTGTTCGGCAGGTTCAGCCGATTCTTCGTTAATTCCGGCCGGCATAACGCCCGGAGGCATGGCCGCTTTGCCGGCTTCAGCTTTTTCGTGAACATCCCCGTTGATTTCAAGCTGCTCCTCCGCAGGCTGGAATAATTTGAGCGTATTTTCGATATCTTCGGGCATAAGCGAGCCCTTTTTTATCAATATGTCCCCTATCGTGTCGCTGAAAAGTTTTTTTTGATGTTCTGGTAAATTTTTTATTATTTCCGTAAGCGTATCGGTTGAGCCATGGTCGTCACTTGGGCCGGAGTTAGATTTGGCGTTATTTTGAGGTTGATTAGTTCCGGCATTTTTGTCCGCCGGTTTTTCGCCGCTTCCGGTAAGGCACTCGCCGAGATCTTTTAATAATTCCGAATAATCAGCGCTGCCTTCGTTTTTATTAATTTCTATTGTCTTTAAAATTTTTTTTACGCTGTCGGTAGCTTTTAAAAGCGTGTTCGTTATTCGACAGTTAATGGTCAGGGAGCCTTCTCTTACGGCGCCCAGTATCGATTCGCATGAATGCGCTATTGCCTCCAGTTTGGTAAAACCCACAAAACCGCACGCGCCTTTAAGGCTGTGAAATACTCTAAATATGTTGCTCAGCGTTGCTTCCGAGTCGGTTTCTTTTTCGAGCAGCAGAAAATCCGAGTCCAGTTTTTCAATGTTTTCATTTGTCTCGATTAAAAATTCATTTAATATGTCATCTTCGATCATGCTTAAACAGCTCCATTTTATATTTAAAAGGTATGATAATCGTTTTGGAAATTTTGAGCAATAAAGATAAAAATGTTTTGTTTATTGAAAATTATATTAAATTGGATAGTTTTTATCAATATAAAATGATTGCTTATTCACTACTTAAGGGAAAATAAGTAACTGAAATTTTATGCAGCGATAAAATGAACACGCTATAAAAAAATAAAAGTTTATAAATTAAATTTTAATTTTTTTAATTTCAACGGCAAATAAATTTTTATTGAATTTTTGATATTGTCATGGTAAAATAGGTTAAATTAAAAATGAAGGATTCGGATAATGGATTTCCACGGCGGGATAAAATTACCATTAAATCATGAGCTTACGATAGATAAGCCGGTAACGGCCATAAAATTACCCGAACGGGCTATAGTGCATTTAAGCCAGCACAGCGGATCGACTGCCGTGCCGTGCGTTTCAGCCGGCGATAAAGTCAAGACTTACGACATAATAGCGCGCGGCATCGGAGCTGTATCTTGCGACATTCATTCGCCGGTTTCTGGCGTTGTGGAATCAATTCAGGAATTTATACATCCGCACTACAAGTATTCCCAGGCTATTGTAATTAAATCGGACGGCCAGGACACCGGTAACGGCAATATTTCAGTGTCTTCGAAAACTGATTACACGCTTTCCGAATTGATTGAAATTTCAAAAAAGGCCGGCATAATCGATACTATTTCCGAAGGACTGCCTCTTGGGCATAAGTTAAGCGAAATTATCGAAAAAAAAGCCGAAAAAAATATTCATTACCTCATAATCAGTTTTGTTCAAAATGAGCCTTATATACATAATATCGAGACTATAGCCAGAAATTTCACACAGGATATATTCGATACCATTTCTATTTTCAATAATGCCGTAAAGCCTAAATTCATTTTCCTGGCGGTTGCGCACAGCCGCAAAAAGCTTATCAATACTCTTGAAGAATATATTTCACAGAACGAGGCTTTTAAAAATGTCAAGATAGTAAGGGTGACCGATAAATACCCTCAGCAAAACGAGGTCGTTCTTGCTAATTGCATACTAAAAACCAATATTCAATCGAAGAAGATAATAGACAATAATTGTTTCATAATGGATGCGGCGACTTTATTTTTCCTGCACGAAGCGGTGAAATTCAATAAGCCGCAAATCGAGTGTTATATGACGGTTTCGGGTTACGGTATTACCAGGCCGGCAAACGTGAAAGTGAGAATCGGCACGCCTATACGCGATATAATCGAGCAGTGCGGCGGTTTTTGCGGAAACGTTACTACCGTCGTTCTAAACGGGTTGATGTCCGGTTTTTCGCAATATTCCCTCGATGTGCCGGTGATAAAATCCAGCTCAGCGCTTACGGCGATGCCGACTGAACGCCTTTCGTCGCCTGACGAGGCGCCGTGCATGCGCTGTAAAAAATGCATCGACCATTGCCCGGTTTATTTAAATCCGGCGCTTTTAAATAATTTAAGCCGGTCAGAGCACCATATCGATACGGTCGAGGCCGGTATTTATTCTTGTATAGAATGCGGCGTATGCTCGTATATATGCCCGTCGCGCATCAATATAACTCATTCCATAATGCTGTCGAAAAAAAAGATACTTGAATTACGGCTTCGTGAAAGCAGTGATATAAATGGCTGAAAATCAAAAATTCGCAGTTTCGATACATCCTTATATTCATTCGCCGATATCAAGGAGCGTCATTTACTTCAACCGTTCGATCGTTATGCTCGTGATAATTCTTTCATCGATATATAACTACGGCCTTATGGCTTTATCTACGACAATTTTTGCTTCGGCTTCGGTCCTTTTGCCTGAATACATTAAATTAAAAAATAAGGGGCGCCGTTTTGCCGATATCGAATATGAGAATTATTATTACGCTTTTTTATATTCGATGTGCCTGCCGGCCGGAATAAGCTTTTACCTTGTGATACCTGGCGGCCTGATTCTTTATTTCATGTTGTTTCATAATTCGTCGAACCATGTGTTCAGGCTTATAAATCCTGTGCCGGCCGTCTTGACCGTCATGTTTCTTGCGTTCCGGCAGAAGATGGTGGCGTTTAATGCGCCGCGCGCGTTTCTTTCGGGCGATTGGTTTTCATTATGGCCGTCGTCTGAATTTTTTGACGGCTATCTTCAGAGCACTAATTTCGCCTCGGTTAATATCGATGAATATACCAGAAACTTCACCGGTTTTTCGAAAATATTGTTCAATTGGCATCCGGGACATTTTTGCGAAGTGTCATTTGTAATTATTATACTTTGCGGCATCTGGCTTGCAGTGAAGAAATCCGTCGATCTTTCGCCGGCTTACGCTTCGATCGCCGGAATTATCTCAGGCTGCGCTTTTTTTTATTTCAAAAAAGGTTTTTTAAATATTATTTTGACCGCGTTCAGTTATTTTATAGGCAGCCTTTTTTTATTTTATGCTTTTTTTGTGCTGACGGACTATTTCAGCCTGCCTGAAACGCGCGGTTCCAGACTTTTTTACGGTTTCATGTACGGCGCGCTTTATGTCGTATTGAACATTAATTTTCCGGAATTCGATCCGGCGTTTTTTGCGGTGCTGATCGCGTGTTCATTCGTACCGGCGCTCGACTACTTTGCAAGAAGGCGGAGTGAACGCAGATGAATAAATGGCGCGCCTTTTTATCGACTATAATGCTGGCCGCCGTCGTTGCCGCGGCATTTTTTGCTGAAACTGCTATAGACGGCTATTTCAAACTGAAAAATAAAGACCGTTTTTTAAGGTCTCTGGCGGTTAACGAGTCAGAGATAATAAGTTCATACCTCGGTAAATATATAAGGCTGGAAATTATTCCGGAGGGAATTTATTACTGGCAGAGCGGTATGAAAAAAAATGATGAAATAATCGAAAATGAGAAAAATTTGACTCAGAGCATAGATTTCGAAGAGGCATACAGAAATATTAAATTCCTCGATAACAAAAAGCCCTGGATAAAAATGCTTTTAAAAAGTGACAGAACATTTGTTTTTACCTCGATGGGGCTTATAAATCGTTCGGCCGATTCGATTCAGGAACTGGAGCTCGTGTCGAACCGCATATTGACAAAAATCAAAGAGGAAAAGGGTATAAAGTTTTTTGAGGACAGCGATTATTCGATAAAAAACGTATATGCCGCTATGTATAATGCGCTGAGCAGAAAAATTACGGTTACCGCGCCGGAAATCTTAAATTTGGAAAGCGTTTCAGGTTATGTTTGCTATTTGAGCATGGGTGATACCGTATGCGGCGCCTATTTTGAAACTACGCTTCCGGGATACTTCGGCGAAGTGAAAACCGGCATTTTAATAAAAGGCGACGGCCAGATTGCCCGGCTGTTTATAATAACGTCAAAGGCGAGTTTTTATTCTAACGGCGGCGCCCGCCAGGAATCGTTTTTGAGCAGGTTCGAAGGGCTTCTCGTAAGCGACATCGATTCGTCTAATTCGCTTCTTGTAAATAAGACCGAAAAAAGCGGTTATATATATTCGCGCGAAAGCGAAATCATAAATTTCTGGAAGAAGAACGCTCCGAAAGTTAAATCGGAACTTGAAAATTACATCATTTCAAGGAGAAAGAAAAATTGATAAGCCATAAATATCTTAAAATGTCTATAATTGGAATTATGCCTGTGCTTATTGCTATAGACGGCTTTAAGTCTTCGCTTTTTTATGCTGCTCTGCTGTTTTCATCGATAACATCCACGGCAGTGTTTCTTTTTTTCTTGAAAAATCTTGAGTTTCGGTTGAAATTCCCGGCGGCAGTCATTTTCGCCCTGCCGTTTAATTATTTCGCTTACCTTTTTTTTAAGTTAAATAATTTCCAGACCGGCTGGAAGCCTGAATTTTTTACATATATTTGCGCATTTTCGATCGGCGGGCTTTATCTTGGCAATTTATTTAAAAATTTGACCGTTTTTGAGGCCTTTAAATTTTACTGCCTCGTTATTTCGACGACCATAACTCTGCTTCTCTTATTCGGCGGCGCAATTTCACTGACCGGGCCTGACAGTAATTTTTTCGTTAAGAATAACCTTTTTTCTTATCCCGGAATTATATTTATTTTTCTTGGAATTACAGGGATACTGTTGAAAAAATTTATCGAAAAATTGATTTGAGTTTTTTATATTAAATTTTGACGGCATTGATTAATTTCATCTTTTTATGTATAATATTGAAACCCGGTACAAAATAAATATCTAAACAGCAGGTTTAAAAATGTTTTCGACTTTCTTTGTATTTTTTAATTTTTTAATTTTTTTTGGCATAGGCGCCGAGATAATAATCGGCCGCGGCCAGCTCGGAACACGGCATTATTTTTCTGCAATTTCGGTCAATTCGGCGGCGATGGTGGCGGTTTCGACGGGCTTAAGCGTCATAATTAAGTTTTTTCCCTTTTTGAGCGGTTATAAGTTATTTATAATATCCATGATTATGGCGTTTTTTATAAATGAATGCCTCTTTGCTGTAATCGGTTACAAAGATCCGAATTTTTTCGATTCGCTCAATCTTTTCAGCACAGCTGCGCCTTTTTTTATAAATACAGGTTCTTATGGAAATAATGTGCCGCTTCTTGCTCTTGGAGCGGCCTGCGGTTTTTTCGCGGCTTCGGCATTGTTTTATTTCATAAAGCTCAGAATTTATGAAGAAACTCACGAAAATAACGAATTTAATATTTTTTGCTATGAGTTAATATCGTTCGGATTGCTTTCCGTTGCTTTCTCAATTTTCTTCAAGGTGGTTTAGTATGATTTTGACCAAAAAATTTAAAGTGGTAGTGCCTTACTTTGATACCGGCACAAAAAAAACGCATATAATAGAGTTTGCGATAGACGCTCGTAACAGCGAAGACGCTGTGAGATACGCCCGCGAAAAATTCGATTATTACGAAAAGCTCTCGCAGGCGGCATGGGTCAGAATTGTCGATGAAAACGGAATTAAAGTCGAGGAGATAAAAATAAGCTAAATTATGAATTTAAGCTTTTCCAATACATACTTTTTTTATGCCTTTCTAATATCTGTAAGCTGCGCAGTCGGCTTATTTATTGAGCTTTTATATCAAAAAAGATTCCAGAAAAGCACAGCCGAAGATAAAATTACAAAAATCATACAGCTTCTCCCGGGCACGGACTGCGGCAAATGCAGCTATCCTTCGTGCAAAGATTTCGCCATGGAACTTATAAAAAATCAGAGATTATTAAACTTATGCGGCGAGGCTAAACGCGATCTTGAATCGATTTCAAACGAGATATGGGGTTATAACGATATCGAGGACGAAAAAATAAACATTCGCGTTCATTGTTCTGCCGGCGGCGGCGAGTGTGAAGAAAAATTCAGGTATTACGGCGTTAAAAATTGTTCGGCTTCGAGCCTTTTATGGAACGGCAGCCGCGAGTGCGGCCAGGGCTGCGCCGGGTTCGGAGATTGCGCCAGGGTTTGTCCCGTTTCGGCAATTACGATGAAAGACGGATTTTTGCCTGTGATTGACGAGGAATTATGCATCGGCTGCGGAATATGCGTCGAGACATGCCCCTATTCGGTTATTAAACCTGAGGAAGGGCGCCTGAATACCTATATTGCCTGCCAGACTTTCCTGCCCGGAATGAAAGTACATAAAATATGCTCAAGCGGCTGTATAAATTGCGGAATATGCATAAAAGCGTGTCCGCATCATGCTATTTCGCAGAGGACATCCGAGGTGCCGCAAATATGGGCCGACCGGTGCGTAAACTGCTCGGTCTGCGTCGATAAATGTCCGAGCGGAGTTATAAAATGCGGCGATGCCGTACGTAAATTCGCCGTGATTGATCAGTCAAAATGCAATTTATGCGGAATATGCTCTGAAATTTGCCCGGTTATGGCTGTTCTTCGGAAAAATAACGAAGGATACAAAGTGCTGGTTGAAAAATGTTCGGGCTGCGGACTTTGCGCCGACAAATGCCCTAAACAGGCAATTAAATTGATTGAACCTGAAGAATAGCGAAAAAATTTATATCGTGCGTCCAATAAAAAGTTTTTTCGGGAGTGTGGCTCATGTTATCTGAAAATGGTTTTAACATTAAACCTGCCAGGCATTATAAAAAAATCGAGGGCGGCAATGTGCGTTGTGAATTGTGTCCGCGCAGGTGCGTTATCAAACCTGACCATACCGGCTTTTGTAAATCTCGAAAAAACCTCTCTGGTGAGCTTTATACGCTTAATTACGGGAAAGTCTCGGCGCTGCATATAGACCCTGTCGAAAAAAAACCGCTTTATCACTTTTATCCCGGCAGCTCAATCCTTTCTGCCGGAACTAATTACTGCAACCTTGCCTGCCGTTTTTGCCAGAATTATGAACTGTCGCAGCATGATTCCGATTATAATTTAGTTACGCCCGAAAGCATGGTCGCGCTTTCTAAAAAATCGGAAAATTGTTCGATGATAGCCTTTACTTATAATGAACCTTCGATATGGTATGAATTCATGTACGATACTTCGGTTATCGCCCGTAAAAGCGGCGTTAAAACCGTTATGGTTACGAACGGGGAAATCAACGGTCCGGCGCTTGACGAGCTGGCGCCTTACATGGATGCCATGAATATCGACCTGAAGGGATTTTCTGCTAAATTTTACGATGAATATTGCGGCGGCGGTTCGTTCGAGACTGTATTAAGCACCATAAAAAAAGCGTATTCGCTCGGCATCCACGTTGAAATAACTAACCTCGTGATACCGGGCCTCAACGACTCGCCCGGCATGATAAGCGATCTTATCGATTTTGTCGCAGGCGTTTCGCCTGATATTCCTTTACACTTTTCTAAGTACCATCCTGCTTATATGCTAGATATTCCTTCAACGCCGGTTAAAACATTAATTGCGGCCTATGAGGCGGCTTCGAAAAAACTTAAATTCGTTTATGCCGGAAATATTGTCGATACTCAACGAAATTCAACTTTTTGCCCTTCGTGCGGCGCTATGTTAATTGAAAGAAACGGATTTGACAGCGTTGTTACAGGGCTTGAAAAGAGCACTGCCTGCTGCTTAAAATGCGGCGACTTGATATACGGAAAATTTTAATTACTTAAAAATTGCGGCAAACGTTGACTATTTTTCTAAAAAATGATAAAATATATCTAATTTTTTTTGGAGCGGTTATAATGAAACAAAATAGAAACTTTAATTTTCAGGGCGTTTCTTCGACCAATGAAAAAATGCTTATAATCCTTTCATGGATTATTGTCGTAATCATAGTGGTTTTAATAGGCTTATATTACGGCCAGCAGGCTCGCGAACAGGCCGTGTCGACCGTTAAAGTCGATTCGAAAAATTCGAACCAGAATGAAGTTTCGGCTGACTCTAACAGCCGCATCGAAGAGAATGAAATGAAAGTCGCAAAAGAGTCGACTTCGGTTTTGACTGATTCTCTGGCATTGAATAAAAATGAAGTTTTTACGGTGCAGATCGGCTCGGCGGTTGACGGCGAATATTACGACGAAAATCAAATCGGCGAGATTGAAAAGGAATTCAGCGCCAAAAATCTTTATACGCAGAGGGTTATCGTAAATCCCGACAAAAAGCAATTCGTGCTTCAGGTTGGAATTTTTAAAGCGTACGAAGAGGCTAAAACACTTCTTAATAATGTTAAATTAAAAAATTATCCGGCTCAGATAGAGACGATAATCGATCCTAAAACCGAAGTGGCGTTTATTCCAAAGCCGGCCGAGTCGAAATCGTCAAACGAAATCACCGTCGCTTCGGCCGATTCGAAGATTGTCGAAAATTTAAAGCAGCCTTCCGCACCGGAAACTAACGGCAAGCAGCCTGAAATTAAAGAAGACAATGCAAAGGTTCCTGATATTAATATGCCTGATAATAAAACTGCTGCAGCGCCTGTTTCGCCGGAAATTCCGGCGCCGGATAAGAGCGTGAAAAAAGAAAATGCGCCGGTTCAGGAAATCGCGGTCAAAATTGATTCTAAAACTGATGCTTTAAAAACTGCGGCTGACGAGTCGGCCGAAAATAAAATCTCTGTTTCCGAAGCAGCTGCAGCGTCTGAAAAAGCAGCCGCTACCGTTAAGGTAGTAAAAGATACGCCGGATGTTAAAGTCGTCGTAAAATCTCCGAAAAGTGTCGAGGCCGCAAAAAAAGCGAAAGAGCCGGCCGCCGTTTCCGAGCAAACAAAGGCTGAATCGAAACCTGATAAAAAGGCCAAAACTGAAACAGCAGGCTCAAAAAATGCTATAACCGAAGATGAAATTACTGCCGATTTATCGAAGCCGGAAGAAAGTGCTAAAAAAAATACGGCCGAAAATAAAACCGTTAAAGCCGCTGATAAATCCAAAAAAACTGAAGCTAAAGCTGACGCAAAACTCTCTGCTAAAAGCGACGCGGAAGAAACCGCGGAGACTCCGGCAGATGAGATCGTCGCCGACGATTCTGAAACTGCCAAGGATACACAGGCCTCTTCCGGAAAAGGCGGATATTATGTTCAGCTTGGCACTTATAAAAGCGTTAAAAACGCTGAAAATTTGAAGGAAAAAATTTCGAAACTCGGTTTTTCAAACGTTACGGCCGTTATGGTAAAAAATTCTTCAGGCAGCTCGGTTTACAGAGTGCGCCTGGAAGGATATACTTCCAAAAATGAGGCGGCTCAGGAATTTGCAAAAATTAAGGGAAATTTTCCAGAAATAAAATCACCTTTAATTTCAAAATAAAACTGAAAGTTATTCTAAATTCTAATTTATGGTCTTTTGAAACTAAATTTATTTATAAAGGGAGGAGCTTAGCCCGGCGGATAACTTAAAAGCTTTTTATAAATTCGTCGTGAATTATTATTATGCTTTTAGGCCGGAAAGCGTTAAAAGTATGGCAAACTCAACTATGACACGCGAAAATAAGGTTTCGTACCTTTTTCTCGCCCCTTTTTTAATTATTTTTCTTATTTTCCTGGCGTATCCGATAATTTACTCTTTCTTGCTGAGTTTTCAGGAAATCGGCACCGGTTATTCCATTGATAACCTTAACTTTGTCGGCCTTAAAAACTATGTCAGGCTTTTTTCGGATTACGAGTTCGGCTGGGCGATTCTCATGACGCTTTATTACGCGGTATTGATAATGCCGATGGGAATTTTAGCGTCCCTTGTTCTTGCCATATTTTTAAATAACAAACTTTCATTTAAAAATGTTTTCAGGTCCGCTTATTTTTTACCTAATATACTCGATATGCTCGTTATAGGTATAATATGGAAGCTTATATACAGCAAAGGCGGTATCGTCGATTCGGCGGTAAAGGCGCTCTTCGATTTCTTTACTTACGACTCGATCGGAAATATGTCGAATAATTTTTTTCTCGCCATGTTTACGCTTATTACAAAAGCCCTGGTATACCTGGCAATTATATATTTCGTTTATAAAGCCTATCAGCTTTTTCCGATGAAAAATTACTTCAAAAATAGCTTTATCGCTAATTTATTTAATGTTCTTCTTTACGGCGGTTTCCTTGTCGCTGTTTTTGCGCCTAACGGACTTCTTGGAATGCTTTCTTTTTCAGTTAAAGGTGCTATCGACGGCGGCATTTTAGCCACTGCTACGACATGTATGCCGGCTGTGGTATTGGCGCTTGTCATTAAAGGCGCCGGGTTCGGAATGATTTTATTCCTGGCCGCGATCCAGAACATTTCAGAAGCCGTTTACGAGGCCGCCGATATCGACGGCTGTAACGCCGTGCAGAAGTTTTTTTATATTACGATACCGCTTCTTAAGCCGGTAATACTTTTTATGGCAGTAACCGGAATAATCGGCGCGCTTAATGCGTTTACCGAAATATACGCAATGACCGAGGGCGGCCCGATCGTTTCAATCGCCGGAAAATCGCTTGGCGCTACCAAGCTTACAGGTTATTATCTCTTTACCAAATGGGAACAGAGCGAATACGGCTACGCCGCCGCGATGTCTTACATACTGTTGATATTGACTATTGTTATTTCGAAAGTGCAGGAAAAATTCCTGAGCGCGGAAGATTAATTCTGGCGTTAGTGAATTTTCTTAAAAGATAAAAAATTGATCGATAGTTTTTGTTAAAGGAGTAATAATATATGCAATCTGCGATGAATGTAAAGTTAATGAAACGTTTAAAAATGTTCGCGCTTTACGCCGTGCTTGTTCTCGGCGGAATAATAGTTCTTTTCCCTTTGATATGGATGGTTTTAACCGCGCTTAAACACCCCGGCACCGCTTTTAAATTTAATTTTATACCGTCTTCATTTACGCCGGCCGGATTTTCCGAACTTTATACACTGGAAAATTTTAAAAAGGTATTCAATGAATTCAACTTCATGAAGTATTTTATAAACAGTATTATAGTGGCTACTCTCGCGGCTTTATTTGCCACTACATTTTCTTGCATGGCTGGATATGTTTTTGCCAAGAAAAATTTTGCCGGCAAAGACTTGTTATTTTATGTTCTGCTCGGCACGATGATGATTCCCGGTATGATGTACCTTGTTCCACAATTCGTGATTACTCTTAAACTCGGCTGGTTCGACACCTACCAGGGCATGATAGTTCCGCATCTTGCCAACGTATTCGGTGTTTTTATGATGCGCCAGTTTATGAGAAGCATTCCAGATTCGCTGATCGAAGCTGCAAAGCTTGACGGCGCTTCAGAATGGCAGATATTTTCTATTTTAATAGTACCGCTTTCAAAACCTATCATAGTTACACTGTTTTTGCTCACGTTTCTGTTCCACTGGTCGAATTTTATCTGGCAGCTGGTTATAACAAAACCGGGTTCTGCTATTCTGACTCTGCCGGTAGGACTCGCTTATTTTTCAGGTCCGCACGGCTCTGAATGGGAATTGATGATGTCCGCGTCATGTTTTTCGATTATTCCGATAGCAGTTTTATTCCTTATCGCCCAGAATTTCTTCATCGAAGGCATGACAAGAGGCGCGGTTAAAGAATAACCAAGACCACGCAGGCATGAGGTTAATTTGTTTATTAAATTGAATTTTATTTCTTGTAAGAGGTATATATGATTAGAAACAGTTTTATAATGACATTTATCCTGGCTGTTATGCTGATAGGGTTTTTATGCGGCACGCTTTTTATGAATCAGGTGACCGGTATGGGCCCGAAAGATATTCTTGTTTGGAACTCGTACGGTCCGAGCGAGAATAAATTATTTACCGAAATTGCCGCCGAATGGTCTAAAACGAATCCTGGCGGATATAAAATTCACGTGGCCCAGATACCTTGGATGGGCCAGGAATCGAAGTATCGCACGGCTTTGATCGCCGGCGCGCCGCCTGATATAGGCCGCGTCGATACTCCTTTTGTTCCTGAACTCGTTCATAACGGAATTCTCGAAGATATAACACAATTCACGACTCCTGAAATTCTTAAGGAGTACGTTCCCGCCGCTATTTCTTCATGTATTATAAAAGATAAAGACGGCAAGGAAAGAGTTTACGGATTTCCTGACCAGACGAACGGCGCATGCCTGTTTTATAATAAGCAGCTGTTTCGTGAGGCCGGGCTCGATCCTGAAAATCCTCCTAAAACCTGGGATGAATTTCTCGCTTATTGCAAAAAATTGACGATCCCAGAAAAAGACCAGTTTGGATTCGGTATGGATAATTCCCTCTGGTGGTCGTTTCCGTTTTTTAACACTTACGGCGCTGAATTTTTAAATCCGGAAGGAGATAAGTGCCTTCTTAATTCAAAAGAGGCAATTGCCGCCCTCCAGTTTAAAATAGATTTATATAGAGTCCATAATGTTGAAGGCCGCGCATGGTCGTCGGGCGGAAGAAAACCTGAGGACGGGTTTTTGAATAAACGTTACGCTATGGTTCTCATGGGACCGTGGAAGGTTGCCGACTTCAGGAAAGCCAAAGTCGATTTTGGCGTGGCGCTCGTTCCGGCAGGCCCTAAAGGCACTTCGACAAATGTCGGCGGCACCAATATGGTCATATTCAAGCAGAGAAAACGCTCGAACGAACACCTGAAAGCATGTTACGATTTTTTAAGATACCTCACTTCGGCCGAAGTGCAGGCTAAATGGGCGTCGGAACTCCGTCAGATTCCGGTCAATATGGGCGCATACGCAAACGTCAAGATTGACGACAGCGAAGAGGCTAAAATATTATCGGTATTTATGGAACAGATGAAAACCGCGAAGGCGCGTCCGAAAGTATTGAAATACGCTCAGCTCGAGCTTATAATAAATCCTGAAATGGAAAACGCGTTAAACGGCGGAAAGACCGTTGAACAGGCGCTTAATGACGCGGTAAAACGCATAGAGGCCGAGGCGCTTCCTAAAAAATAAGTTTAGATTCAGGAATAGAATACTTTACTTTATTTTGTTTTGATAAAAAAATGCCCGGAAATCATTATGGTTTTCGGGTCTTTTTTTGAGCGGATATTCATTTTAATATGCAGGGGCGAAACGTAAATTTAAAATATTGTTAGTCGGTAAAATGTCAGGGATGAATAATCAGTCGATGAGGCGCTAAGGAATAACTAATTAGCCCTGCTATTGAATATTCATGATTATTTCATAATTTTTTTAATAAATAAAATAAGGAATTTAAAATGTTGATAGCTGGAATCGATCCGGGCAGCAATAAGTTCGGGATTGCGGTCATAAACGAAAAAAGGAAAATATTATACCGGAAAATTGTCCGCATGACCGATACTGATTCAGGTTTCGATATGAAGGCCGGTTCGGCGATAAATGAATGCGTTTTAGCCGAAAGCCTGGCCGGTTCGTTCGTTGAAATAAATAAAAAAATCGGCGCGCCTGATGTCATTGTTATGGGTAACGGAACTACATCGCAGATTTTTTCACGTGTTCTTGGGAATATAAAACCGGCTTTAATGGAACTATCGCGCGACCTGAAAATAATAACGGCCGATGAATATTGCACGACGCAAACGGCGCGCGAGTTATACCGGAATTCGATTGAACTTCCGTTTATTTTAAAATATATTATCCCCAAAAGCCTTATTCCAGTCACTTGCGATATTGACGATTACGCCGCGGCGGCGATCGCTATTTCTTATTTAAAATAATAAATTCACATGTTCGCATGAGGACCCGGATCCTTTTCGGGAGATTTTGTTTTTGTCATAAAGAACATTGTCCCGAATCGGATTTAAGTCCTTGATTTTCATTTAAGTTTACAGAACGTTAAAAAATAAAAGGAGTAAAAAATGTTTTACAATTTTATTTCAAGAAATGTGCCGGTTATTTTTTTATTCTTGATAATTATGCTTGCAACAACCGGCTGCGGCGGCAGCGATTCTGCGGTAAGCGGCGGAGGAGCAGTTAAAATCATAGAAGTGGAAGGTAAAATTCAGGTGCCGTCAGTTCTGGCGCCTGCGCAATCATCAAAAAATAACGCGCCGGGATTTTCTAATATTCAAAATTCATTTTTCGTTGTCAATGCCGATAATCCTGACACGATAATCGGAAGCGTCATGGTGAATGGCGATTCATATACAGCGAGTATTCCCGCCGGAGCGGCTGCGGTGACTCCGAAGCTCGTTATAAAAAACAACGCGCGCAACAGGATTTTATACCAATGCATGTTCGGTAAAATCCCCGCTTCGTCTGAGATTCCCGATAAAGTGAAAAAAATAAAATTATCGGGGATCGTTATTGATGAAAATTCGACGGCACGTGCTTTACTCGTTTGCGAAAAAAAATTAGGGCTGCTTTCAATAATATCAACCGCTACTGCGGAGATACAAGCGTCAAACGAAACATTGAACCTGAACTACGAAAACAAGAAAATTCCGTCTGACGATCAAATTGAAAAAAACTGCGGAGGCGCCGCGCTTGTATCGGAACTTGCTAAAGCGGTAAAAACGGTGTCCGTTGTCGCTGATTCGAGTGTCGCGGAAAGCTTCAAAATATCTTCTATACCCGTTAATATATCAAATATTTCCGAACTTTTAAACGCATTTACGGCTGTCGCGGGTTATTCCGGAGCGCAAAGCGTCATAACTCAAAACCAGCTTTCCACTTCAATAACCGTCGCCGGAACGGTTATCAATTCGTCTTCGAATCAGAACGGCTCTATCCCGGAACTCATAAATAAAATAATTCCGCTTGAAAAAGCTGCCAGGCCTAAATTTAACCTTGAAGAAGGATTTTTTAATTATACAACGGAAGTGCTTATATCATGCGATACCCCCGGCGCCGTTATTAAATATTATCTGGAATATCCGGGAATTAACAGCCTTGCAAATTTTAATATATACGACGGGAACCCGATAAAAATAAATTCTACCGTCACGATAACGGCGGTAGCTTTAAAAGATGGCATGTCCGATTCTGATACGGCTAAAGCGACATATACCATAGATAAAATTGCGCCTGTGCTGACACAATTTGAGGCGGTTTCGGATAATTCTACAAATATTTATTCGGCCCGAGCCGGCAATACCATAAAACTGACTTTTACCGTAAATGAGCCGTTAGGAGGTATGCCGGGAATAAAGATTAATGGTCATATAGTCAACGCGAGTAAAATTGGCGGCGAAAATTATATGGCTTCCTATTTAATGACGACAGATGAAGTTGAAGGACCAGTGAATTATTCCATTATAATTACTGATTTAGCAGGTAATGTCTCCCAGTATTATAGAAATGCGAATATTAATTACTATAAGATAAACTCCATATCGACGTTAAACGGTTACATTATTTATGGAAACACATTTAAAACTGATGAGATTGGAATTAACGCTCAGGCAGCTACGGTCGAGCTCAGAAAAAAAATCGAGCCGAACTCATATCCTCTTTTTTCAACCAGCACTTCTAAAACAGGATATTTTAGCTTTTCCAACCTTTTGCCGGGCGATTACATATTAAGCGCCGTACTTAAAAATGATTCATCTAAAACGGTTTTGAAAAATGAAACGATAGTTACCATAGCGGCCGAAACTCCGGAATATATCATGGAAAAACCGCTCGAATTGCGCAACGCTTCGACTCTTGAAATAACGGTGACCGACGCTTCGGGCGCTTTACTGCAAAGCGCGCGTGTATTTTTGAATGACATAAAAAACCAGTACACGGATAAAAAAGGAAAAGTAAGTTTCGTCGAATTAACCGAAGGCGTCTATAAAGTAGAAGTAATAAAAGAAGGCTTTATTAATAAACTCGAATATGTTACAGCCGGAGAAACCGACCGGAAGTTAACATTTGTTCTTTCACCCGCAAATCCTGAAATAAAAACCCTTTCGGTTTCAGATATGCTTATAAATAAATCAGCCGGACAGGTATATGAAGGTGATACAATTTCAATTTCAGTCGCTTCAGATAATCCTAATAACGCCAGTTTAAAATTTAAATGGCAGGTTTCCGGCGGTTACGTTGAAAGCACCTCCGAAATCGTTGCCGGCAATTTAATAAAATCTGAAATTAAATGGGTCGCGCCTGTTATGGGAACCGATTGCATCGGGCTCGCAAAGAATTATTCGATAAGTGCCGCGGTTGAGGACGGAAAAAGCCCTTCTACAAGCCGTACCGTCATGATAAATGTGGCCAAAAAATCGGCCGCGCAAATATCTATAACTTCAACTCCGCTTTCTGCAGCAGCTTTAAACTCCGTTTATAATTATAAGATTACCGTAACCGATGAAAACGCGAATATCATAAATCCGTCAAAACTTTCATACGACATCAAATCAAATCCGTCGGTTGAAAATAATAACTCCTTTAAATTAGCCAAAGACAGCGGTGAAATAACATGGCAGCCGTCAGTAAGAGGCAAGTTTGATTTTATTTTAAAGGTCGCAGACACAATCGGAGGAAATTACGCCATCCAGCAATTCAGCGTTAAAGTCGATGATTACATCGATGAATTGAAATCCGGCGAAACATTTTCAAAAACGGTTCTAAAGCCGGGTTCCGGACTTGCGGTAACTCTTAAAAATCTTAAAACATCGGAATATGTTATAACTATGCCTTATAATACAAGTGAAACTGCAATTTCGGCTTATAATATGTCGTTTTATAAAACAAATGCCGATAATTCAATTCCTAAGCTGGCTTCATGTTTGCCGCCGGCCAGATCTGCCGGATTGGATCAGGACGCATACGGCGATAAAATGGTTAGGCAGATGAAATTTGAAATAAATAAAAGAAAACGTGATTTCGAATTCTTGAGGCAATACGGAAAGTATATAGATTACGGCGGCAATTCTTCGAAGGCGCCATTAAAGCAGGCTTACGAACCGGTTCTTGGGTCTGAAACATATTTTATGGTAGAAACGCCGGATAGGTCTGTTAACAATGGCTGGGTAAAAGTGCCGGCAATGCTTATGGCTTATGGAAAACATTGTTATATATACGTCGAAAAAGATATACCGGCAAACTACATGGCGATTGATTCGGCGTCCGCAAAAAAATTTGCTGAATCTTTTGACGCTGATTACGAAAAAATCACTTCGACTTTTGGAAGCGAGCCGAATCCCGGACTTGACGGAGATTCGCGAGTTTATGTTTTTGCCACGCACTATGTTAATTTGCAGGATGCCGCCGGCTACTTCTCTTTTTATGACACTATGACTCAGAAGAGATTCGATGAGATGAGCGATCCTGGATTATGCGGCAATAACGGAACCGGCCAAAAATATTATTCGAATGAAAAAGAAATGTTCTACATTTTTTTGCCCGCCGCCGATTTTAATGGTCCAAATTACAATAGATTCATAAGCTACGTTCTTGAACACGAATTCCAGCATATGATAAATTTTTACCAGCACAGTCTTTTAATTGAAGATTTTTTTAATAGTATAGCTATATCTTATGACGCATTCTTGAGCTACCTGTGGCTCAATGAAGGGATGTCGATGTATTCGGCCGATAGTTGCGGTTATAAGGAAATTTTTACATATTATAGATATTTTCTTTTAAATGTCGAAAACCACTCTTTGCTGAGTTTTGTAAATTATGAAAATTACGGTCTTTCGCACCTGTTCGTCAAATATCTTGTAGAACAGGGCGCCGTGCCGGCTAACCTTGTTAAATCAGAAAAAATTGACATAAAAAACGCTGAAGCGGAAATAATCTCCAAAAATATCGCGGTAAATTTCGATGAATTTTATGTGAATTTCATATCAACGCTTTATCTTTCAAATACAGGCATAACTTCCGATACGAAATATAATTACAGGAACGCGAATTTGAGGGCCACAGTTGAAGCTTACGGCAAGAAATATTTATTAAACGGCCCTTCTATTGTCGCGGAAATGATTTCACCGGCTTCTTATAACGGCGTCTGCCAGAAACAGTATAGCTTTAATGTCATAAAATGCGCGGCATCAGAGCAGGGCGATCACAAACTGACCCTGACCGGCACTAACACTAATAATACGGGCATGGTAATACTAAGGATTAAGAAGTAAAAATGGCTGAGAAGTCTAAAATTTGATTTTAAAATATAACAAATAGTGCTATTTTAACCACAGCTGAATTAAAAAAGTTTCAGCTGTGGTTTTTTTATAAAGAAAATTTAATGAATGCATTTTAATTTTTTCGTTTATTTTATTTTGAATGAATTGAAGAAGTTTTTTAATTCGGCGGAATTTTCATGTTTAGGGCTTGTTTCGACTAATACCATGAAAACTTTATAATTAGAGGCTTTTATATAAAGTTTTCCGATTTCGACGGTCGAGGCTCTGAGTTCGCTTTTATATTCTATGCCTGGAAACTTTTCATTTTTTATATGTTTTTTATAAATAAGCTTTCCCTGAATAAATAATTTTAATGACATTTCCAGAAATTCAGGATTATTGAATGCGGCTTTAATTTTTTCGTTTTTAGGGAATGTAGTGACTCCGACGTTATAGCTTGCGATAGCGCTGGCGGCCGAATAAATTTTCATGTCAGCGCCGGGTACTTCGTTTATCGCATTAGTGGTCAGTTTCGGCTCAGCCGGAAACATGGCCTCAAAATCGCCGCCGGCAGGTTTGAACGCTTTCCATTGGATATTCGAAGAATAGTTGTAAGTTTTGTCGCCGAAGCCGTGCCTGTCCATATTATAG
Organism: Candidatus Wallbacteria bacterium; assembly: GCA_041441465.1. Lineage (GTDB taxonomy): Bacteria > Muiribacteriota > UBA9980 > UBA9980 > UBA9980 > JASDSY01. The sequence continues at coordinate 82,613 of JASDSY010000003.1, read as the reverse complement.
CCGAAAATAACGATGCAGAATATATAAACGATAAGAAACCCAACCGAAATCAAGAAATATTTCGAATCATTTTCTTCGGGTTTTAAATCGTTAACGCGCGTTCCGGCTATTTGATCGCCCATTCTTTTGCCTTCCGGGTTTCTGGTAAATATAAAATATTCCGCCAGTATTATAAGGCCGGCGACATTAAAAGCGCTTATATCGAGAATGATAGATAGTACCGAGCAAAAAGGGACAACCGCCAGGGTCGAATTTCTTAATATTACCTGCTGCTTCGAGGCCGGCGCGCCTGAATCGTCCAGTATTACAAGGCCTACGGCTTTTTTACCTATGCTCTGGGCGTTATTGGTGTCTTTGAGAAGTATATAAATTGTCTGCAATATGCCGTTAATTACACCTGTAATTCCCGGCAGGTATACGCAAAGGCCGAATAGAATCATATCTACGAAATAGGCGCATACCCTTTTGTTTGGTCCCGGCACTGAAAATTTATGATTTGTGGTGCAGCCGGGCGCTGCGGGTTGCTGCTGCAGCTTTGCCGCTGAAGATTTGACTGCGGCAAAATTATTCGCGAATGCGTTTGGCGAATTGCCGTCAGTTTTGGATTGATCTGAATTCTGTGAATTCACCTGCTGCTGTTCTGGCGCCGCCGAAGCTGCAGAATTTTGACATGCTTTTTTATGAATATTTAATATGCTCTGACTTTTAAATGTTGCGCCGCATTTTTCACAGGTAAATTCCATGCTTAACTCCTCAGTATTAACAATAATAATTGTAAGTATATTCTTTACTTATTATATCAGAATTTAGAAAAATATCAAGCTTATTTTACCTAATGGCAAATAGTGGTTGAATTTTGATCGTATTTTTGATATAATTCAATAATTTGATAAAACTTTAACCGTTGAAAATATTGATATAATATCAATAGGACATTAACGTTATAAAATTTAAAATAGAAGAAAATAATCTGCCTTAAAATTTATTTCCGGCAGTTTTATTCAGGGAGTGATAATTAATGGGAGTAGTAAAAATCAGCGAAAATATTTATAGTGTCGGCGTTAAACACCCTAATTTAAGGGTATTTGATCTTTTAATGCCGCTTCCGCACGGCACCACTTACAATTCATATTTGATAACCGGCGAGAAAAACGTGCTGATCGATACGGTCAAACTTCAATTTACAGATGAATTAATGGCTAATATAAAAACTATTATCGATCCGGCTAAAATCGATTACATAGTTATTCAGCATAACGAGCTCGATCATTCGGGCGCGCTTCCTAATATATTAAAGGCCGCTCCAAACGCAAAAGTCGTAATCGCTAAAGCGGCTGAAAATTTTCTTGTCAATTCGTTCAATCTGAAATTTGATTACATAAAAGTTGACGATGCAACCGAAATAAAAATAGGCCCGAATCAGACTTTAAAATTCGTGATGGCGCCTTTTTTACACTGGCCGGACACGATGTTTACCTATTATGTTGAAGAAAAAGCGCTCTTTACATGCGACGCGTTCGGCGCTCACTACTCCCAGGACAGCGGCGTTTTCAAGGATGAAATTCAGAAAAGTGAATATGATAACTATTTTGAGCAATTTTCGATTTATTTCGCGATCATAATGAGGGTTTACAGCGAAAAAGTGCTCGCTGCAGTCAAAAAAATTGAAAATTTAGAAATAAATCTTATAGGCCCTTCGCACGGACCGATCGTAAGGCATGATGTCAAGCAGCATATCGAATATTATCGTGAATTTGCCCTAAAGCCTGTCGAAAATAAGGAATTGAAAAAGGTTACGATAGTTTATTCTTCGATGTACGGCAGCACTATGAAAATGGCATACCATCTCGAATCGTTACTTAAAAATCAAGGTATCCAGACTTACGTAGCTGAAATTCCTTTCGCTATGTCCGCTGAATATATGACTAACGTCATAAAGGAAATCGCTTCTTCGGACGGTGTTTTATTTGGCGCATCGACGGTTTGCTCCACAATCCTGAAACCTATGTGGGATTTCTTATTTTTCCTGGCTACGGTTCAGCTTAAAGGAAAAAGCGCTGGTGTTTTCGGCTCTTACGGCTGGGACGCTCAAGGGTTGAAACTGCTTGAACAGACGCTCACAAATTATAAAATGAATGTTATGAAAACAAATTTTAAATTGAAGTTTGTACCTTCGCAGGATAAGCTCGAGTCATGTGATGAATTTATAAAGGAATTCACAGGCATGCTTGATCCAAAAGCGTCTTCTGAGACTAAAGCCGCAATGTAATAAGTTTGTATTATAGATAACTTTATCGTTAATAAAAAAGAGCCGTGAATTTAAGCGCGGCTCTTTTTTATTAGTTTAAAATCATTGCAAATTAACTCATCTACGGCATATGTGAGAAGTTGAAGTTTTCGGTGGACTGTAATGGGACAGGGCAAATTTAAATGCCAAGCCGCTTTCTTTTTTATATGCCCGTATGTGACGCTGTTACGGAATAAATTTAAAAATTATTTAATTAAAATATAAAAAAATATTTGAAAAGATATTTTTAGGCCGATAAAATTATCGTGAAAAAATATTTTTTAATTATAACCATATTTTTTATATTAATAAGCAGCGGCTGTACAAAACCAGGCGGCGGCGGCAGCGTCGGCATAACGAACGTTCCGATCGAGGGCGGCGCCACGCCGAACGCGCAGGAACTTGTGATTGACGAAACATCCTTTAAGGTTACTAAGCTGACGGATAAGGGCTGCATGATATACTGGAAAACAAATGTTCCGGCTACATCATGTATCGAATACGGCCAGTCGCTTAACTATAACAAGACTACGGCCGAGGACAAGAATCTCGTAATCGAGCATAATGTCGAACTATACAGCCTCCTGCCGCGCACAAGATATTATTTCAGGGCTGTTTCATCCGATATTTATAACCATCTTGCGCAGTCGCAAAAAGAGATATACTTCGATACATTCGATCAAAATTTTCCGCCGGCCGCAGTTACTTTGAGCGCGCCTAAAAATATTACCTACAATTCGATGGATGTCAGCTGGACACAGTCTTATGAAAGCGATTTTTACAAATATGTTCTGTATCGCGATACGACAGCAGCGGTAAGTTATATGTCGCCTAAAATTGCGGAAATTACGACAAAAATGCTGACAACTTATAATGATAAAAATCTGTCTCCGAATACTACTTATTATTATTTGGTGCATGTTCTCGATACCGCCGAGCTTGCGGCCGCGTCGAATGTGGTAGCCGGCACTACCGAAATCTTATATAATACGCTGACAAAAATTAATTTGAACACGCCGGCTTATAAAACTACCGATTCTATGGTACTTTCGTGGAACAAATGCGCCGAAAGCGATTTCGCTTCTTACAGGGTTTATTTTGACGATAAACCCGATGTCGATACGCTCGATTCGATGGCCGTCGAAATTACCGACGCGAATACGACTTCTTGTGAGATCAAGAACCTGACGGAAAACAAGGCTTATTATTTCAGGCTTTATTTATTAAATAAAGGCAGGGTATTTACTGCTTCAGATGTAGCCACATTCAAAACTTATAAAAACGGCGAGCTGGTTAAATCGATAAACGGCCTTTATTACGGCAATGACGTAAAGACTGCAAACGGTAAAATTTATGTTTCGGCGTATGGCTCGCTTTATGTGCTTGACGAATCGACTCTTTCGCTTCGCGATACAATAAATATAGAAGGGAAAAATGATAAGATTCGAAAAAGCGGCGATGGCAAGACTTTATATATTGTAAATACGGACAATAAGGAAATCGTTGTTTTCGATACCGCGTCCGATTCAGTGACAAAAAGATTGCCGGCGGCAAACAGCCCTATCGATGTCGCTATATCGCAGCGCAACGATTATTACTTCGTGCCTGACTTTCATGAAGGACGTTTATATAAATACCGTCTGAGCGACGGAGCGCTTACGGCTTCGAAATATATAGGGACATACCCTACGTCGGCTGTGACAGGCACTAATAATAATGATGTTTTTGTGTCACGCACAGGCGATAAATCTAACGAGGTCGTTATTTTATCGGGCGATACGCTTGACATAAAAAGCAGGCTGACACCCGGCACGGAGCCGGTTTATCTTTTTATGGATTACGGCGCGCTTAACGTGTATTGCGCTAACTTCAAAAGCCAGATGATAACAAGAATCAATTCGATAACCGAGACTGTTTATGACACTTATGAAACCGGCCTTCAGCCCTACAGCATCGCCCAGTCGCCTGACGCTAAGTATGTATTTTCAGCCAACTTCGGCGGAGCTAACGTTACGATGTATAATACGCAAACCTCGAAGGTGGTCGAGCATTTTTCCGACGGCAAGACGCCGCGCGCCCTGTCGGTAAGCACGTCAGGCCGCGAATTGTATGTGCTGGATTATGAGAATAACGCTTTAAATGTATACGCCGTTCGTAAATGATCAATTGTTCATTATACCGCCGGCGCTCAAAATAATTCTGTAACCCGTAAATGCAGTTCATTTGCGGGTTACTTTTTTCTTGACAACAAATACGCTATAATGTAAAATGTACTTTACATATAAACGTGAAAATGAGGCTTTTTTATGATTACAAATAAATTTCTCAATTCCGCATTTTTTTTTGCATTTAATATCGAAACTCTGGCCGTAATATCGGCGCTGATAATAATAATCTGCCGCCCGGATTTCGCTTTTGCCCAAAAATCGACGGTTGACGAATATTTTAAGCTCGGCACCGAGTATGTTCAAGCGGGAAAATTTGAAGATGCCGAGAAAATGTTTAAAAAAGTTATAGAATATAATCCTAATTATATCGATGCGTACGTTAATCTCGGAAATATTTACCTGCTCCGCAACAATTATGACGGCGCGCTTGAATTGTTTAATAAAGTTATAGCTGTCGCGCCGGATAATGACGCAGCATATTCAAACATCGGGTTAATATACATGAAGTCCGGAACGTTAAGCAAGGCCGTCGAGGTATTTCATAAAGCCGTCGAGATTAATCCGCGGTCGCATAACGCTTTTTATAATCTGGCGACCTGCTATTATCTTATAAATAACCAGGTGAACGCCGATTCGGCCGTGAAAAAAGCGCTTGCGATAAAGCCTGATGACAATGAAACTAAACTTTTATCGGGTAAAATTTATTCGGCTCAGAAAAAATTTGATGAAGCGAAGAAAATGCTCGATGAGGTATTAGCTATTGAGCCTTCGAACTTTGAAGCCGTTAATGAGCTTGGATTGCTTTATCTTGGGAAAAAAGATTATGAAAAGGCGATTTCAAATTTCGAGAAAATAAAAACCGTAAAGAATGTTGAAAAGTCATCTAAAATATTTTATAATCTGGCCATCTGCTATGAACGTCTGAACAAAAATACTGAGGCCGTTGAGGCCTACCGCGAGTCGATTAAAAGGAATCCGAACTACGCGGCGGTCAGAAACGATTACGGTTCGCTGCTTTTTTCGATGCAAAAGCTCGACGAAGCGCAGTTTCAATTTAAGGAAGCGGTAATCATAGATCCGAAGTACTCGATTGCCGCCGTTAATCTGTCAAAAACTTTATATATCCAGAAACGTTTTGATGACGCGTGGGAAGTGCTGACGCATTTTTTAACGAAAATGCCGAAAGATCCTTTGATTTTAGATCAATTAGGACTTGTCTATTATGCCAAAGGCGAATTTGACAAGGCCAAAACAGCGTTTGACCTTGCGATCGAAAATAACCCGACGCTCGCTTCTGCCCATTATAATCTCGGCGTATTGTATGATGAAAGCCAAAAGTATGATAACGCCATTTCCGAATATAAACTTGCCTTAATGTTCGATAAGACAAATATTCTGGCTATGAATAATATAGGTTTTTTATATTTGAATTTCAGAAAATTCGACGATTCGATTGCTATATTAAAAAAAGCGCTTGCGGTAAACGAGAAATTTACATGGGCGCATTATAATATCGCTCTCGCTTATTATAATTCAGGCAATAAAAGCGAAGCGATGGCGCATATGGAAAAGGTCCTGGAATATGAGGAAAAAAATTCCGAGCTGTATAATACGGCAATGAAAGCGCGCGACGCGATGCGCGGAATGCAAAAATAAAGGGTTGTCCTTGAGGATTGATATTTAAAATCCATATTAATTTAAGGAATTTTTATGAGCGCTAATAACGAATCAAAAAATGATACGGTAAAATTGATTTTGAAAAAAATAGCCGAAAGTTCAGGCGACCAGAAAATTGAGGCCATAAAAGAAGCCGCAAATTGCCCGGAGATTAAAGTTCTTGAAGCTATAAAAGAGCTCGTGAATGATTCTAATCCGGCGGTTCGTTATTACGCGAAAAAAACCTTCAGTTCTATTTCGGCGCAGATTTCGACCAGAGCCATGGTTGAAATAGAGGAGAAGAAAGCCCGCGAGGCGCTTGACGCTTATAAGGACGCTGGCGGCGGCCAGGAAAAGTCGGATCTTATTTCTTCGAAAGCGCGCGAAAAAATAAAATTCATCCAGGAAATATCCGAGGAAAAAAACGCTGAGCAGGCTGAATTGCTGCTTACACAGCTGAAACTCGAAACCGATAAATACGTCATAGCTACAATGCTGAAAAAACTCGGCAAAATATCAGACTTTAAGGCCGTGCCGGCTTTAATTTCATTTCTTTCATATCCGGACCCGAGGGTAATCGCTAACGCTGTCGAGGCTCTAGATGAAATCGGCAGCGAGGATGGAATTGCCGCCATGCTTAATCTTCTGGCGCATGATGATAACCGCGTAAAGGGCAACATCGTCAAGGCGCTCTATAAATATTTCGAAAAAGATAAATTATCCAAATCACTGATTTTAGATAAATTGAAAACCATGCTGAATTCGCGTGAACCATGGACACAGGATTCGGCGGTTTACGCCCTTTTGACTATAGGCAACGAAACAGCGCTCGAGCTTTTGAAGGCGTTTCGCGGAAAACTCGATAAATCAATAAATGATAAGCTTAATACGGCCGTTGAAACAATTCAGAGAAAGCTCGATCCCGAGTACGATCAGAAGCAGCTTAAAATAAAAAACGCCGCCGAGAGCGCCATCAGCGGGATCGATAAGAAAATCAGCGACAACAAGAAAATTGTCAATGAACAAAATTATATAGCCTTGCAAAGTTTTATCGCGAAGTTTAAATTACGGCTTATGCCGCCTGAAAATGATTCAAGGCAAAATGCGATAAGGATATTTGCATTTTCAATCGTCAGCCTTTTCGCTTTTTTTGCGCTGACCGTTTTTTTTAATATAACTTATCTGCTTATTTATAAAACCAGCCATATTTCTGAAATTCCTGCTGTTAGTGACGAAAAAACAAATATAAATTCATCGGGTGCAGCGGACGTTCAGGCGGCGAATTCAAAATTAAAAATCCTGTACGGAATGATCGAGTCCGACCGTTACGATAATGTAATAGCATTGATAAAGCCTCCGGATTTTAAGGGCAGTCTGACTTTTGAGGAAAAAAAAGTACTTGACGCCGCTTATGCTAGAAAAATCGGCGTTATGGCTGCTGCAAATGAATATGATAAAGCCTGTTCGGAAATTGAAAGATGGAGCCTTGATAATTCAGGTTCGACGCTTGCCTGTGTTTTGAAAGGCCAGATATTATTGAAAAATTTTAATAAACTCGATGACGCCAGAACTGCTTTTGGAAAAGCCCTGAAAATCGATGAAAAATGTTCTGACGCATTTACGGGCCTCGGCGATTGCGCCTATTATGACGGAAAATACGATGAAAGCGGCGAGTTTTATAAAAAGGCCCTTACGATTAATGAAAATGACTATTTCGCATGTTTCGGCCTTGGCAGCGTAATGGCAGCGAAAGGCGATTTTGCGCAGGCTGAAAATTTTTATAAAAAGTCCGCCGGTATGAACGACGGATACAGTGCGGCGAAAATCGGCCTTGGCAGACTGTTCAGGTTGAATAAGCGCTATGACGAATCCGTCGATATTTTGCAGTCAGTTATTTCGGCCGAACCCGAATCCGCCCGCGCTAATTTCGAAATTGCGGAAACTTTAAGCGAATCGGGTCAAACCGGCGAATGTGTCATGTTTTACAAGAGGGCATTTCAGCTCGAGCCGGATAATTCAATTTACCGCATGGCGTACATAAAATTAATGTTCAAAAACCAGATTTACCAGGGTCTTGACGATCTTTTAAAGGCCGAAATCGTCTTGAATCCGAAGAATAAGCTGCTCTATGAAATGCTTGGGATGACTGAATACGCTCTTAATGATTCTATTAACGCTAAGGAAACTTTTGAGAAATATATAAAAAATTTCGGCGCCAGCGATACCGCTTATTATTATATCGCTATGGTCGACGAGGAGACAGGCGATTTAGACCAGGCTGTCGATGCTTATAAAAACGCTATAAATGTTAATAAAAAACATCTGCCGTCTTATTTGAACCTGTCTAACTTATATTTGAACCGGAAGAAAGATTATGCGGCGGTCGATACTACAACCGATATGGGAATAACAAATTGCGGAAACAACCCTGCTCTTCTTTATAACAAAGCTCTTGGTCAGTATTTTCAAAATAAAATCACAGAATCGCTTTTGACTTTGCGTGTTGTCGCTATGTCTAACGATAAGGCTCTCGCTGCTGAGGCGCGAAAACTGGATTCCGAAATACGCACACAGTATTACTCCAAAAAAAATGATAACTTACCGGGAAAGAACCAGCCGCAAAAAAATAAATAGCCGGATTTATTTAAATCCGGCCGGGTTAGTATGATTTTAAACTGAATTCAGGCGGGCTGATCCAAAAGATAATTTCTAAATGCAGCCTTTAAATACATTATATTTTTCTAATTTACTATATTTGGGCCGCCTGTCGGGAAGATATCGCGCTAATTACTTAAAGAGCATCCGAGATTGGAAACAATAAGCATAAGGCATAATATCGCAAGAAATATCATGCTTTCATTAACTTCTCTTTTCCATAATCCTTTCAACTTTTTCACTCCGTTCTATTTTATATTTGTTTTTTTCAGGATGTTTCCCTGAGGCAAATGCCGTTTAACGGGCAATTAATGCAGTTTTTTCCTTCTTCGCCTTTTTGGCATAGCCCGGATATTCCGATATGGCAAAGCGCAAAATCATATTTAAGCGGGTCGCCGGGCTCGAATTTAGCGAGATTTTGCGTTATTTCGATCGCTGTTTTCAGCGACTGGTCTTTTCGCGATGTGAGGCCCAGCATTTTTGAAAGCCGCGCTATATGAGTATCGAGCGGTATCACAAGTTTAGATTTCGGAATATTTTTTAATATGCCGAAGTCTATCGCGTCGGGGCCGCGCGTGAGCCAGCGTAAAAACATGCATAACCGCTTGCACGTCGAATCATTTTCCGGGTCCGGCAGAAGCTGCCTGACTCCCGCGGTTAACGGTTTGCCGAATCTTTCGAGGCTTACGGCTTCGCAGTATGCCAGCATTTTTTTCACGAATAATGAAGCGGTGTTCATTATTGTGGCGTCGGTTTCGCCGTAATTCGATTCTAGAAACCTGGAAATCGATCCGCATTCGCGGAAAAAACGGCCGGCTGCCTCTAAAAATACAGCTATATCCTCTGTTTTATTAAAGCGATAACTTGCGCCCTTCAGTTTCGCCATATCTTTTTTGGCGTTAAATTTCGTCAGGCTTTCGCATAACCGCGGGTTGAATGAATCGAGAATTATTTTTATTACTCCGAAAAAAAGCGATACTTTGCCGTAAGCGAAGCTTGAAGCTATAAAAGCCGCGGCTTCGATGTCTTGCGTTGAACTATATTGATGAGGAAAATAAACCGGATCGTTTTTCAAACGTTCCTCGTAATTGAATTTTTGAAGGTAAAAATCGAGCACCTTTTTTAATTCTTCGCCGTTTATGGTATTATTCATTTAACTTATTCACCGTTTTGCCAGATTGTTATTTTACTATTAAAACACTTTTTATTAAAGCTTATGAATTGAATTATTCAGCGGCCGGTATTGATTTTTTTAATTACCAGTTCAGCTTTAGCGTTATAAACGTGTTGCTGCTATCGTAAAACTCGCTTATCGCTCCGATTTTTGCGCCGGGGCCGTTGAAATAATTAAAGCCTATTATATATTTTACAATGTCGGAATACCTGTACTCAAAGTTTGATTTAACATAATATTCTTTTGTCTTGAGATTGTCGAAGCCCTGAAATTCAGCCTGCAATTTATCGCGGAAATATCCTTTCTGCACCCGCAGAGCGACTCCGTGTTCGGTCGCGTATTTCTGGGCCGAGGTGCGCGAGAAAAAATCGTTTATGTGCGTAAATACGCCCTGTAAATTGACGTAAAGGCTGTTTGGAAATGTCCTGTCGATTCCCAGAAGTCCGGCGACCTGATCGCTTTTATATGGGACGCCGACCTGAAAGTTGTCGTAAGACGTTACGTATCTGGATTTATAAAGCATCATTTCATATCTGAGCAGATATTCGCCGCCGAGGTTAAAGTTGCCGTCAACGCCGAGGCCGCGGTAATCAGGGTAAAGAAGTTTTATGTATTGCGGAGAATTCGGCATTACTATCGGCACATTTTCGATCATTTTAAAGTAATGTGTCCTGAATTCGAATCCTTCGAACGAGTTATTGAATGAAACATGAAGCTGCGTATTCGAGAGGCCGTTGTCTATTTTTTGCTCCTCGATGAGCGCGCCGCCAAGCTGCGCGGCGGCCAGAGTTTTTTGAAGCCCGGTAGCCCATATTCCGCGGATATTTGCGAGTTCCGATTTTTGGAAAACCGGCATTATATGTGTTTCGAAGTTCATGTTTTTATTGAGATAGAGCGTTGACTTTACCATCGGCACGGCCTTTTTGGTTTTCATATAATCGCCGCTCAAGCCGGAATGATATCGTTTTGGGTTTAATATGTCGATAAACGATATATTATCACCGCTGCCTATCGTTTCTACGATGTTTCCAAATTTTAAATCGAACGCGCCGAGCTTTACTTTGGCGTAAGTATCGTCAAGCCAGATGTCGTTGGAGCTGTATTCGCCGCCTTGCTCTAAATGCAGACCGGCTTTGCAAAAAAATTGCTCCTGGTATTTTGATTTTTCAGGCTTGCTTCCGACCCATATAAAACCGTCGGTATAATGCATCATCGGGGTAAAATTATCGTTAATTCTGTTTATTTTTTTATAAGCGCCGGTCCACATAAGTTCGCCGTTTAATGTATATTCCGGCTTATTCGTTTTCTGGACTTCCGGCGAAAAAGTGTTCTCGATCAATGTCTTTTTTTTCTTGGAGCCGCCGATTCTTGCCTTTGACATTTTTTTATAATTGTCTTTATTCAGCTCGAAATCGACATCGCCGAATTTAAAGTCCGCGGAATTTTTAAAATCTTCGTCCGAGCTAAATCTTTTTGAAATATCATATTCATCTTTGAGATGTGCCTTGCTTGTTTCGGCATATACCTTGTTAAACGGGATACTTGCCAAAAATAAAAAAATAATGAACTTAAAAACAAGCCAGCGCCTGTAACGCGAAGAATTAAAAACGCAAACTGCCCCTTTAAACGCTTCTTTGGGCGAAAGCCAGAAAGCGCAGGAGCGTTTTATTTCGATGTTTTTTAATTCTTTAAAATATGATAAAATTGAATTAATCATAATAAATACCGTTGAAAATAATGAATATATTACTTTAATCATATCGGTATTTATTTAATTATAATGAGTGCTATGGATTTTTATTAACTCGTGATTTTATTTAATTTTGCAGCGGGAATCCAATTTTAGTCAGTTTTTGTGAAATTTCGGAAGAATTAGTGAGTTTTTCGTCGTAATCGACAAAAATTTTCTTTTGAGTAATATCCGCTTCTATAGAATTTACTCCGGCAAGTTTTGATAATACGTTTTTAATGGTTTTAAAGCAATTTTCGCAGGCCATTTTTGGCACTAAAAATTCTGATTTCATATTTAACCTCTGTCATTGAAATATTTATAAACGTAATCAGGGTCTTTTATTTCGTTAAGCAGTTTTTCGTATTGCAGTTTGGAACCGTAATAAATTCCGATTATCGTAATTATAAAGTCAGCGATTATAGTTAATAATATAAGATCGCCGTGACGGTAAAGGCTGTAAAAATCTGAAAGGGCAAGTCCGGCAACGATTGAAATTATTATACCGGCGACATAACCGCCGTACATTCCGCCGCTTCTAAAAGAAAAATAGGGATTTTTAGATTTTTTAAAGATTTCGATCGCAAAACTTCCGCCGGCGTAAGCGCCTACGATTACGCTTGCCAGGAATATATGGCCGCAGCAATATTCAGCGAAGCGCCTGCCGAAGGCAGTTAAAAATTCAGACAGAAAAAATAATACTATAATTGAGGCTATTGAGAAAAGAATAATACCTATAACTCCCCCTATAAAACCTATAAGATAATCTTTTGCGGTGTTTTCTTCGTTCAATGACTGAAGAAGAATTGTTTGCCTGTATTTTGTCTGGTCAATGCCGCGATTGGAGTTAAAGCCAGGTTTTTCATGGTTTCTATTTAAGGCGTTTGTAACTTTATAATCCTGATTATAATCTTGATTGTAATTCTGGTTGCTTTCATAAGAAAATCGTTTGTCGGCGTTTTTGAGGTCGTTTATTTCATCTTTCAAGGAAATTTCATATTTATTAAAATCAGCTTTGTTCAGTTTAAAACCGCAGAGCATACATTGTCTCAAAGTTATAGCTATTTCATTCCCGCATCCGGGGCATTTTATAATGCTTGCCATATTATTGCTTCCCTTCTTTTTGCGGCGATGCTTGATTATTATTATCAGGCAGAGGCGGCAGAACTTTTGTCGCCGGCTGGTAATATGTTTTTGAAAGTGTGTAACTCTGATCTCTTATGTCAATTCTAAGGTTTTGTCCGTCAAGGCATTCCCTTGATAATCTTAAAGCGGCGTTTTTTATAAAAGCCTCATCGACTGACCTGGATAATGAAACTATGGTAATATTTGGAATAGATGCTGTTAATGTGTGCATGACAAAAATGGAATCTTTTTTATCGAATAAGCCCATTTCGCTAAGCGTGTCCGCTATTTTTCTGGCTGTTTTTTCATTTATGTCATTTGAATGCGCGAATTTATTTTCATTCATTTCAAATGATTTCAGAGCGTCGTAATAAGAGATCGTTTCATAAGGGGTCCAATCGGATTCGTTGCAAAGCACTACGTTAACTTTGGTTTTTAACACTTCAAAAATCAATTTTCCGGATATTATCTTGAAAAATATTGTATTCAATTTGAAGTTTCTGTATTCTCTTTTTATCGGAACTTTAAGCTCGAAAAGGTCTCTTTTTACGATACTTAAAATAAATGTTTTAGGGTTGCCGTCTATAATTTTTTCATATATAAAGGCTTTGGCCATATCGCGGATCATTTTTTCCTTTATGGCCGGAGAGTATATGATTTGAGTTGAATTTATTCTTAAAGACTTATAGCAGTCGTTGTACTTTATCGTGCTATAGGTTTTAAAATATGAATCGCAAAGATTGACATCGGTTTTTTTCCCGAGCGCTTCCGAAACTTCATAGGTAAATAATTTGAAATTTTCTGTATATTGCGGCTTATCCTTGAATTCTTCTTTTATTATAAGGCTTATGATGTAGTTGCCGCTGTCGGATTTATCGAGTTTGACGCTTTTTGGGGTGCCGTCAAAAAATTTAGATTTCATAAGATAATATCCGAGAAGATTAATTTCTGATTTTGAAACATTTTTGGTATAAAAAATGTTGCCTTTTTTGAATGTTTCGAAAGGAAGCCTTTCAAAATCCGAATTATAAGCTATAACTAAGGTTATTATGAAAACTACGAATAAATGCTTGAAATAACCGAAACTGTTAAGCTCCTGGATTTTTTTTATAACAGCTTGACGGTGTTCGGAACTTGCTTCGGCTGCTAAATTCTCACTGGCATTAAAATTAATTTCTTCATTATTCATATTTTTTCACGATTTTAGTATAAAATTTTTACTTGAAAATGTCAATAAAAATTTGACTTATTTAATGCAATTTTGTTATAATTCAATAACTAAAAATTAATGCTCTGGGTTGATATAAAAAAATATTGTTTCATTGAATTAAAATTGAATTATAAAATTGGAGGATATATTTAATGAAGAAAGCTCTTATTACTGGTATAACAGGCCAGGACGGCTCGTATCTGGCGGAATTTTTATTAAAAAAAGGCTATGAGGTTTACGGTATAATAAGGCGCTCGAGCTCATTTAATACGGGGCGTATCGATCATATATACAAAGATCCGCATCTTCCTGAGGCGAATATGAAATTGATATACGGCGATCTTAATGACGCAAGTTCTCTTAATAAAATACTCCGTGACATAAAACCGGATGAAATATATAATCTTGGAGCGCAGAGCCATGTACGCGTAAGTTTTGATATTCCTGAATATACTGCTGAAGTTACGGGGCTTGGCGCAGTCAGGATACTCGAGGCCATTCGCGAGACCGGTTTAAAAACCAGGTTTTATCAGGCATCTTCATCGGAATTATTCGGAAAGGTCCAGGAAGTGCCGCAAAAAGAGACGACGCCTTTTTATCCGCGCAGCCCCTATGCCTGCGCTAAGCTTTACGCATACTGGATAACGGTCAATTACCGTGAAGGGTATAATCTTTTTGCATGTAACGGGATTTTATTCAACCACGAATCGCCAAGGCGCGGCGAGACTTTTGTGACACGTAAAATAACGAAGGCGCTTGCCAATATTAAATACGGGCTTCAGAAGAAACTTTATCTTGGCAATCTCGACGCAAAACGTGACTGGGGATTTGCCGGCGATTACGTTGAGGCTATGTGGCTTATGCTTCAGCAGGATAAGCCGGACGATTACGTTATTGCGACCGGTGAAACATACAGCGTAAAGCAGTTTCTTGAAGAATCATTCGGTTATGCCGGACTTGACTGGAAGGAATATGTCGAAATCGACTCGAAATATTTCAGGCCGACCGAGGTCGACCTCTTAATCGGCGATCCGTCTAAGGCTAAAAAAGTCCTTGGCTGGAAGCCGAAAGTTACTTTTAAAGAATTGGTGAAGATGATGGTTGATTCCGATATGCAGGCAGTAAAGAGCGCGATCGACGGAATCGGAAAGAAATAGTACCGCGATTATAAAAAAAATAAAGTTTAAATAAATTTTCAGAAAATAAAAAAGGCCTTCAAAATTCATCGTTTTGCATGGCCTTTTTTATTTTTTATTATTAGTTTGTCTTTATTTTTAACCGTTTTTTAGTTATATAGACTGCGTAAAATAGAATTCGAATATTTTTAGTTATAAAACTTTTGATTTTATTAAGCTTTAATTTAACACAGTGTCATAATTTAATTATTGAATTCTTTCGGCTTGTCCAGACCGTTATTCGAATAGTATTTGTTGACCAGGTCTTTAGTTTCCTTATCATTGCCGATATCAGGCATAGGCAGCTTAAAGCCGTCGTATAATTCCTTTAAATAATTCTTGCCGGCGTCGGCTATGAATTTTCCGTCTTTTGCATTAAAATTTTCGCCGAGCAGGAATTTTTTTGAAAGCATTGAAATTGTTGAATTTACGGCATCCGGAATGTTCGATGCCGCTTTTGCGATAGCATCGTCGGCGTCTTTGAAATTTTCCTGCATTTCAGACTTGATTTTATCCAAAACCTGGTTGGCGATAGCATTTAACACCTTGCCGAGGCCGCTGTCGATAAGCTGGCCGACTTCTTCAAGGACCGGCACTGCGATATCGCGGACATCCTTATATTTATCTTCCGTTTTTACGTTTTCTATTACTTTTTCAAGGCCTGAGCTTACTTTTATCAGCTTGGCGGCATCGTTAATTTTAGCTTTAACTACTGTTTCGACGATCGAGAATGATAAATTAGAAACAAAATCGTTCTTCAGAGTTCCCCTGAAATCTTCGGTAAGGCTTGTTGTATAAGCATTTACCATATCGGCGAATTGCTGCTGGGTTCCGATAGCGTCGTAAATCAGGTTTTTAACTCGTGTAAGGATTTCGCTGTATTTATCGATAGGCAGTTTGCCCTGCAAGAGGTTGCCGAATCCAATAATCGGCGGATTCGAATATTTCTCTGCTAATTTTTCTATATTAGCCTCGTAATCTTTTAAAAATTTAAATTCGAGATCTGAAATTACTATATTTCTGAGCGTACCGAAATTGTCGCCGATGAATTTTCTTATTTCTGCGTCAGATAAGGTTTTGTTTAAAATTTTATTTTTCAAATCCTCGCCGATCGCTACGCCTTTAAAGAAAGCGCCCTGCAGCATTGCCGCCGCTGCCACAAATTTAGGTTCTTTCAATTTGTCTTTGACGGTGGTTAAAAATGTATTTTTGGCTCTGGCGATTGACTGGCCTATTGTCGATTCGTTAACGAATTTGCCGAACATCTCGTTGGCTTTTTCGAAAGCCTTCGAGGATAAAGCGGTCATGGCGTCGTCGAGAATCTGTTTTTTAGCGTCTTCTATCATAGCCGGGATGCCGTTTTTGAGGTTTTTAGCCCAGGGTACGACTTCGAGCGCCGAAGCGAAGTCTATTTCGAGCGGCGGTGAAAGTGTAATATTTACTAGTTTTTTCGAGAAAATCGGGTTGACGTTCCAATTCGGCTGGTTTTGATAAGCTATTTCGTCTTTTACATATATTACATCCTGGTTATGCGCCAGCTGCGCCTGGCCTACAAGGCTGTTTTTTATTTCGGATTCGATTTCTATTCCTAATCCGAGGATATGCTTGCCGCTTTTATTTAACGCGTCAGGCATGTTTATTTTTTTTAGCGCTATTTTAGAAATATTTTTAAACGTATTTGTCGCGTAAACATCATTTTCTTTGAATGTGTTGGACTTTGTGTCATAATCAAGTTTTCTGGCGGTTCTGGTGATTTCGCGTTTGGCAGAATCGTATTTATACTCGACTTTTTCAAGATAAAGCTGGTCTGATTTTGATTTGTCGGCGGTATCGGTGAAGCGTATTATCTTGATATTGCCTGTCGAATCCGCTTCCAGGCATTCGCGTTTGGCAGATTTTATGTCCGACGATAAATACTGCAGGACGCGGCTGCAATTTTCATCAGCCTCGCTGCGCTGCGTGATTGTCTGGATTTGTTTATTCTGACCGGACATGAACGTGAAATAGGAGCCGAAAACCATTACAAGGGCCGTTGCGGCAATTAAAGTTTCGAGAATTGTGAAGCCGCTCTTTCGCCTTTGGATAATCTGATTAAACATAAAAAATCCTCCTTAATTTAAAATCAATTTTTTTAATAATAAAAAATAAAAACGTTGAATTCCTGGTTGAAAGTTTAAAGTATTACATCTTTGCAGACTAATGCCTGTAAAACTACATAACGCTGGTCGCCTGCGGCAAACATACCATCATACCACCATACGTAAACTTTAATTAAAACCATTTCATTGTTTCCGCCAAGATATGATAATGTTACGCGTCTTTTAAATTTTTGATACCTGAAATCGGTATAAGCGATTCCGGCTGAATTTTTCTGCGCGGATACTTGAACGTTAGACTCGGGAGACGGCATAGTCTCGACAAGCGTCTTTAGCTTGATGTAAGGAAGTGTTTTGTAATCTTCGACTTTTTCCTGCGCCAATCTTAAAGCCAATTGAATGTCTTCGGCGTGTATGGTATATTTTTTAAAAGTGCTGAAAACATTTATTGACGGTAATATCGCTAATCCCAATATTACTACGGCAATTAATATTTCAAGATAAGTAAATCCTCTTGAATTTGCTCTTTTATATGGGTTATTATCCATATTCGAATGCTGTAATGTTATTTTTTTCTTTTGCATATAATAATTCCTTATTGAATTTTTTCTTTTCATTAAGTTTTATTTAATTGCTGACTTTTAATATTTTAAACGTGCTTAACTGATTTGAAAGAATTACCCTGTAACGGTCGGGCATGTATCTTCCGACATAAGGCAGAAGTCCCATAAATGAAGAGGTCGTTACTTCAGGCGTATACCATATTCTAAATTTTCTTGAAATAGAACCAGGGTTGAATTTTTTGCATACTAAATTGCCGTATAAATCGGTATCGCCGGTGACCGAAATTCCTTCCTGAGCATAAACAGGCGCTATTACATTACCTCCGGCGAAATTTACTTTGCCGAAACATATTATACCGAAAGGTATTATCCTGTCGCCGTCTTTCGGAATATGGGTGAGGTGGCCGTTAATTGTGAGGTCGCCGTTTACGACGATCTGCCCGCTGCCGTAAAAAGGCCCTGAAATAGTCGCAGGTCCTTCAATGTAAATTACTCCGTCTATTCTTGTGATGCCGCTGCTGTCTTTGTTTGAAGCGTCGTTAAGAAAATCATTGCCGTTCGCGTAAACCAGCGATGCTTTTTTCTTGTATTGATCAGGTTTGTAGATGTTTTCGATCAGGCCCTCGTCGGCTTTAGGTATTTGCGCCTCTTTTTCAAAGAATGAATATGAATATCCCTTTTCCTGCGATCTGTACAAATAGCATCCCAGGCCAAGCATACAGGGCGGAAATGGAACCGGGAACGTGATGCCGACGCCGTCTACCCTCTTAAATGTCTTTACTATGTTGCCTGAAATTTTCATGTTAAGCGGCGGGGAAAGGCATAAATCGCCGAATAATCTTGTGTTTGCACCTTTTTTTTGAGCTATGTTCATGACGACTTTTACTATTCCGATAACGCCGATCGGCGGAACTGATACCCACGGGAACCATGGAATAGCGTCAGCGCCCGGGGCGCCCGCTAAAAATTGCGACGGCAGGAAGCATTTGTCCTTACCGATATTACCGACCATTGTTATTGCGGGTGAATGTTCAGGATATATTAAAAGCGCGTCATTCCATCCTGTCGGTACCGACTGCTTGCCGGTGCCGCCCATGAAGCAAAGTCCTGGAAATCTTACTATTTCAAAACTGAACAGCCCTTTGAAGAAGCTTAATACATCATCGAACCCCTGGTCTTTTCCATTATAGCCTTTGGTAATATTAAGGTTCATAAGCGTAAATGTACCGCCGCCGAGGTTTCCCCATGTATCTTCGCCGTATGAGGTGTTATCCTGATTAAGCCAATAAAATGAATAAAGCGGATTTGGACTTGCGATGTCCACTACTTTTATGTCGCGCGTGGCTTCGACTTCAGTTACTATAGGCGTGTTTGTGCCGTCCGGAACGAATTCGACGCGGCATTTGTAAACGAGAGTAGCAAGTTTTTCTATTACAATCGATGCTTTGATCGGCATGATATCGCCTATCTTTATCTGATCGACTATTTTTTCAAGCGCCTTGCTGAGCATTTCGCCTACGTTTATTTCAATTTTCAAAAGGCTGCCCAGGCATTCTTTGATAATTGCGCCTATTGGAATCGGAATGCCGTATATTGTGATTTTTAAGTCTTCAATAAATTTCCCGAGGTCGATGCTGAATTTTATATCGTTAAGGCCTATAAAGTCGAAAAGCTTGTTTCCGAGTTTTTTTATCCAGTCCTTAACGAAATTATCGTCAGTCGCGGCGCCGGGCCACAGGACATAACCGTCGTCGGAAACTACAGGCTTCATGTCTTTCATGCTGACTTTGCATTCTACCTTTGATTTGCTGGCATTTCCGCCGATTTCTGATATAAAATTTTTGATATTGGCAATTTCGCCGTCAGTAAGTTTTTGCTCGTTCCATGTGGCAGGTATGCCGAGCGAGTCCGGCGACAAAGATAATTCGACGTCGACGCCGCTTACGCCGGTTGAAGAGCCGATACCGCCGCTGACAACGATTCCAGGTATTCTCGATTTTATGTACCATGAAGCACCAGGATCTTTGAGCATATTTATGACGTCTTTAACAAGGCTTACAGGATTCATATTCCCGAGGTTGTTTATTTCTTTTCGGACCTTATGAGTTACAGCTTCAATGGCCGCTTCTGATACCATTTTAGCTTTTTCGACGTTGACTATATGAAATGTTTTGGCGTCCTGATTACGGCCGTAATCTATCGCAAAAATAGCTACCATTGAAAGTATCAGAAGGACTGATAATACTATTGGTATCGCTACGCCGCGATTTTGCCTTATTCGGTATAATGAAATAATTTCTTTTTTTGTCATATTAGCACCGCCTGATTATTGACGTTTTGATGTGGTTTTTTTGGGTTCGGTAAATTTCATTTTCGGTTCTTCAGCCAGTAATTTTTGTATTACGCCCTTAGCTTCCGGCTGTATCATTAGAAATGTTTTTTCGGTTCCGGGAAAAGCCTTAAAATATAATTTAGCGTTCATTACCATGAGCGCGGCCTGTGCCTTTTTGTTTTGTTCCTCGTCGCCGGCTAATGAGTATAATTCGGTAAGCTGGGCTAATGAGATGGAACGTAAATAAATGTTATCGGATTTTTCGGCAAGATTAGACAATAATTCTATTGCAGATTTATAGTTGCCGCTTTTTTTATAGGCTAACGCCTGAGTGTAGAGCGGATGAGATTCAGCCTGGTTGACTTGCGAAATCATAGCTTCGTTAAAGCCGCAGTTATCGATTAACGGTTTTATTTTATCGTCGAATATTTTTTCTGCTGTTGTTTTTTCGGGAGGCGGGATCGGTTTTAAAAGTTCCTTGTAATAAGGCGAATCATCCCAGGAAAAGGTCATATTGGCAATTGCCGGAATGTTTGATAACGAGCTTCCGCCGCCGCCGAGGTTTACTGAGCTGCCCTTACCGGCGGAATGAGTTGCGCCCGATGAATAAACAGTTCCGGTTCCGGCACCGGATTTGGAAGCTGACGAGTAAGAGTAAGTTTTATCGCCGGCCGTTTGATGTTTAATTACTTTTTTTCCGTATGAAAACCCCTCGTTTTCCGTTCGTTCGGAATATTCGCGCTTGCTGGAGTTTTGCTTATAAAGAAAAAAAGCTATCAACCCTGCCAGGATGATTATAAGCAATAAAATTATGACATTACGCTTATTATCCATAGATGCTCCTTAAGTGAAATATAAATATTTTTATAATGAACCTGATAATTATGATATAAATAATCGTATTTATACCATAAAATAAAAATAAAATCAAATTTATAAAAAAAATCAATATTTTCCGCAAAGTAAATTTTTATTCAAAAAAACTCAGCTGATCGGTTTTAGGAAGCGCCTTTAAAGTTCCAAGGCTGTCTAAAAGCTCTATTACCGATTTTGAAGCTTTTGTCCGGTCTTTAAAATCTTCGACTGAAATGAAGGGCGCCTTTTGCGCTTCTTCGAATATTTTATTAGCGACGACTTCGCCGAGACCCTGTATTGATTTTAAAGGGCAGAGAAGGCCGTCGTTATTTTTTACTATGAATCGGGTCGAGTGCGATTCGTAAATATCGACCGGATAAAATTTTACTTTGCGCGCGATAGCCTCAAGAACTATTTCTAAAACTGTATATAATTCGTCATCTTTATTTGTACGCTCGTGCCCTTTTGCAATTATACCCTGCATTACGTTGATTATATTTTCGCGTCCCTTTAAGACAACTTCGGCGTCAAACGGGTCAAGCCCCTTTGTCGAAAAATAAGTTGCGTAAAAGGCCAGCGGATAATAAACCTTAAAATACGAAATCCGGAATGCCATCATAACATAGGCCGCGGCGTGAGCTTTAGGGAACATATACTTGATTTTATTGCATGAATCGATATACCACTGCGGCACGTCATTAGCTTTCATGGCCTCGATCATCGGCGGCTTCAGGCCCTTGCCTTTACGAACATTTTCCATTATATCGAATGATAACTTATTTGGCAGCTTATGTTCGATTAAATAGTTGATAATGTCGTCGCGGACCGATATAACTTCCGAAAGTTTCGCTTCGCCGCTTTTTATGTATGATTGCGCGTTGTTCAGCCATACGTCCGTGCCGTGCGATAGTCCTGATATTCGGACTAACTCGCCGAATGTTTTCGGCCTTGTTTCTTCGAGCATGCCGCGGACAAACTGCGTGCCGAATTCAGGTATTCCGAGCGTGCCGAGAGTAATTCCATTTATATCTTCAGGCGTGATTTCAAGCGCGTCCAGGCCTGAAAATATCGACATGGTTTTTTTGTCGTCGAACGGGATTTTATAAATATCAATATTAGTGATGTCCTGAAGCATTCTTATTGTGGTCGGGTCTTCATGGCCCAGAAGGTCAAGCTTCAATAATTTTTTGTCGATTGCGTTATAGTCGAAATGTGTTGTAATAGTGCCGCCTTCACGATCGTTGGCCGGATAGTTGATCGGCGTGAATTCGTGAACGTCGCGGTCGCTCGGTATGATCATTATGCCGCCCGGATGCTGGCCGGTTGTGCGTTTTACGCCGGAACAGCCGAGAGCCAGGCGTTTCATTTCGGCCGGTTTTTTTTGAGTCTTGCGCTCCTCGAGGTAGCCTTTTACAAAGCCGAAAGCGGTCTTATCAGCTATCGTCGATATGGTCCCTGCGCGGAATACCTTGTTCTGGCCGAATATTACCTCTACCTGTTTATGTATTATAGGCTGATATTCGCCTGAAAAGTTCAAGTCTATATCAGGAGTTTTGTCGCCTTCGAACCCGAGAAACACTTCGAAAGGTATTTTCTGGCCGTCTTTTTTTAACGGCTGGCCGCAGTTAGGGCAGATTTTATCAGGCAGGTCAAAGCCCGAACTAAGCGGAAGGTCAGGGAAAAATTCAGAGTATTTGCAT
Source organism: Candidatus Wallbacteria bacterium (assembly GCA_041441465.1). GTDB lineage: Bacteria > Muiribacteriota > UBA9980 > UBA9980 > UBA9980 > JASDSY01. The sequence goes on along the minus strand of JASDSY010000003.1, from coordinate 59,888 downwards.
TTTTCGTTTTTGCATATGTAATGCGGCGGCAGCGGATTGACTTCCGTAATATTGGTGAATGTCGCGACGATCGACGAGCCTACCGAGCCTCGGGAGCCGACGAGATATCCGTCGTTCAGCGATTTTTTAACGAGTTCGTGCGCGATAAGATAAAGCGTGGCGAAACCGTTTTTTATAATGCAATTCAATTCATAATCTACACGCTTTTGAACTATTTCGGGAAGCGGATCGCCGTATATCCTCAGAGCGTTTTCGATAGTCATGGTTTTTATTTTTTCTTCGGCGCCCTGCATTATAGGAAAAGCGTTTTCTTTAGGGATTGGTATTATTTCCTGGATGCGGTCGGCGATTTTTCCCGGGTTCACGATTACGACCTCGCGCGCCGCCTCGGCGCCGAAATATGAAAATTCATTCAGCATGTCCTCGGTGGTAGGAAAAAATAACGTGCATGAATTTTCGATGTTTTCATATTTTTGACCGGCGAATAAAATTTTTCTGTAAATTTCGTCTTCAGGATCGACAAAGTGTGCATCGGATGTCGCGCAAACCGGTATGTTTAATTTTTTTCCCAGTTCATAAATCCTTTTGTTAAGAGCGATGAGATCATCGCGTGATTTAAATTTTTCCGGCATTTTATCCAGGAAGAAAGAGTTGTTTTTTGCGGGCTGAACTTCCAGATAATCGTAAAATTTGGCGATCTTTTCTATTTCTTCTTCGGTTTTGTCGTTGATTATTCCTTTGATAAGCTCTCCGGCTTCGCAGGCTGAGCCTAAAATCAAACCTTCTCTAAGTTCCAGAAGCTTAGCGCGTGGTATTCGCGGGCGTTTGTAATAATAATCGATATGCGACAGCGAAACCAGCCTGTACAAATTTTTTATGCCTTCCTGAGTTGCGGCCAGAATTATTATGTGATAAGGCGGCGGTAATTTTACCTTGAATCCTGATTTCATGGTTTCAGCTACCGAGTCATCCATAAGATAGCCTTCCATGCCGAATATAGGTTTGATTTTGCAGTCCTTCGCGGCTTCCACGAATTCCGGAAAGCCTTGAACGACGCCGTGGTCGGTTAACGCTACCGCTTTATGTCCCCAGCGCGCGGCTGTTTTTACGTAGTCTTTGATTTCCGCGAGGCCGTCTAATGCAGACATTTTCGAATGCGCGTGCAGCTCGACCCTTTTTTCCTCCGCTTTATCCTGGCGCTCAGGCAGTTTTGTCTTATTTACGTCATTTACCATCAGCACATTTTCTTTGGCGAAGGTGTCGAATTTTACATTGCCGATTACCTTTACAGCCGCGCCGGGTTTTATTTTCAATTCCACGTCCGGCTCGCTGAAGAGTTTACATACGAATGTATCGGTTTCGTCGCTTACCGAAAATGACGTTAATTTTTTTCCGTTTTTTAGCAGGCGCGCTTCAATTTCAACCACTATGCCTTCGATTAATATGTTTCGAGCTTCCTCTATTATAGATGAAATCTTTTGAGGCTTATATTTATCGGCTATGACTTTGCCGTAATATACATTTTCATTTACGCCGGCTAAATTTTCCTTCGGCTTGCTTTCGTATTGGCCTTTTGAATAATTATTGTTAGTTTTAGGTGCTGCCGGTTTATTTTCCGTGGAAACTGAAGCATTTGCATTATTTTTAGAGTTGTTAGCGGTGTTAAGAGCGCTAATAGCGGCATTTGCTGCGTCCAGATCAGCCTGAAGCTGCTGCTGCACCGGCGGTAATTTGCTGGATGATAATTCTTTTTCAAATTCTTTTGCCGAAACAGGCTTGCCGGCGCTTACGGAAAGGCTTGCCGGTGAACTGAAATTTCCCTGAAGTTCGGCTATTTTCTCGCCGGGTATCTTTATATTCTGCTCTTTTGATTCAATGACGCTGTCGACGGGATCTTTGTAATCGAACCCGCCTATTTTTTCGGTTTTATAATTAGCTCTGTCAATGAACACACGGCAAAAGACATTAAATTTATCTCTTATGTAATTTTCTATATGCTTATCCGCCGACCGGTCCTTAAGCGAGTAAAATCCTGTTTCATCGCCTATTTCGAGTCTTATCGAAGTCTCGTTAAAAAGGCTCACGCGCGTCATGGGCATCCATACCTGGCATGACGGCGCTTTTTTAATTACGTATTGCGCCACGTCGTACCATAATTTATCGACTATTACCGCAAGGCTAGCTTTTTCACTGAAAGCCAGATCGAAATTTACGACATTGAGGTAAGGAAATACCTGCATAAAATATTTTTCGAGCGGTATCAGTTCTATAATGCTTGTAATTGTTTTGAGTTTAAAAGTTATATTGAGTTCCTTGTTTTCCGGCAAAAATTCGATATGCTCTATCTCGCCCTGAAGAACTTTTGAACGGCATTCGGATGAAAGCGCCGTACAGTTTTTTATATGCTGAAAGAATTTTTCCTTGGCTTTCGGAGCAATTACTAATTTAGTTGTTTTGCCGTAACTTGAACTCATTTTTCCTCTTTTTTACTATTCTAATTTAATTATATATTCAAACAATAATTTTGTCAATTTTCGAATTTTATTTATCTATAGTGACAAAATATCTTTTTTTTAATTCTACCGGCCCGTAAGATTCCTTTAATACTTTTAATCCTGCGGAATCAGCGTCATCCGCGGTATTTATAAATTGGCACCTGGTGTAATTCTTTACATATTCAATAAACAAAAATTGCGACAGGCCGAATAAATCGTTATTGACTTTTTCTATCAGAACTGAAAATGTATTTTCCGTTACCTGTTCTCCGATTATAAATCCCGCAATAGTGCCGTATATTTTAATGCAGATTCCGATTCCGCCGAGCTTAAAATAGTTTCTCAAATATTTCCTTGTTTGATATGATTCCCAGATAAAATTTTTGGCCGCGCTCGCGAAAGTATTATCCAGCAGATTTGAAATCGAAACTGTTTCAGACGGCTTATTTTCAGCATACCATGTTTTTAAAAATTTTAAGATTTCTGAAATATTTTTATCGTTAATAAGCTCAATTTCATAATCACGATATGTTTTTAAAAATTTATTTATATTTTCCCTCTTGTTTTTATATTTCGAACCCGAAAGCTGTATTAATTCATTACGTTCGTAAATGTAATCATACAGATCTTCTGAAATTTCGAGCGGCATTCGGGCTTTATTTATCATTTCGATTCTGGTGCCTGAAATACTTAATATTCTTGGTCTAACTGCTGCATTTCCGTTTTTAATTTTTAATTGTTCATATATTTCGCTTAAAAATGAAACACTCCAATTTATAGCATTTATGAAATGCTTCTCAGTCAAACACCCTATCGGCGGATAAAGCATATCTATCTGGCCGCGTAAATATTTAATTATTATTAGCGAATCCTTTCCTGTATCGTTATCGTGAAGTTTTTTTATCATAACCGAATTTTGGGTTGACCAGATAAATGCGAGCGAGAAGCAGTAGTCTGAAAAATTGCATTTTTCTTTGGTGAAGTAACTGTCGATATTTTCTTTTTCATCTAAAGTTATAGGTTTAAAATCATATTTTTTTAAAATCTCACGTATTTTATGATTCATGCTTCATGCTCGTTTCTTTAAAAAATTTAAATGCAGAACTAGCGTCGTGATAGTAATTTGCGATAGTCCCTATTTTTTTATAATTAAATTTATTATAAAGGTTTATGGCCGCGTCATTGTCGGTGCGGACTTCAAGGTAAATACGGCAGCAGCCGGCATTACAAAGCTTATTTTCAAGTTCATATAATAATTTTGCGCCGATAGATCTGCCTTTGAATTCCGGCGAAACTGCTATTGAATAAACTCTTCCGTATTTTTTCGTTCCTGTTTTTGTTTTTATTTTTCGTATTGTGCCGATTGCATATCCGGCGGTTTGTTTTAATCGCCGGCCGGCAATTTCACTTTCGTGTTTTTGGGCGCCGTTATTTATTTCTTTGGGTTCAGAGCAGCTAACCGCAATTATAAATATGCAGTTTGACGATTTAATCGCGCGGCAAAACTGCCTTGAATTAAAGGCGTCGCAGCCGAAACTGCGATTTTCGAGTTCGATTATCGATTTTAAGTGTTCTTTTTGGGCCTTTATAATATTAATCGCACCGTTTGAAATAATAATTCTCCCTGTCAGCCGTAAGCGCCGCTGCGTATGGCATCAAAAACTTCGTTATTTTTTCGTATCAGGATTTATATAAGGCCTCAGCTTAAATGAAGCTCCGATATTTTTAGCGATTTCGGCGCATTTTGAAATGTCAATTCCGGGCATTTCAACAACCGAAAGAAATACTTCCGGAATTTGTCCGACGCATTTTTTTGTAAAGTCGAGCATTTCATTATATGCGTTTTCAAATGTGGGATTGCACATTTTTTCATATAACTCGGAATTATGAGCGTTGAGGCTTATCGATATACTGTTTAAAAACGCCGAAAGCCGCGGTATTATATTAAAACCGTTGATTTTATTGCCGTGTCCGTTAGTGTTTAATCTGAAAGAAAAACCGAGCGGCTTATATGTTTTAGCTATTTCTTCCATGAATTCCAGACGGTATGTCGATTCGCCGAGGCCGCAAAAAACGATTTTTTTTATTTCCGGCCGCGTTTTTAAAATATCGTCAATCTGCCGTTTAGTATCATTGACTGACGGATCATCCGCAATTTCAAGATTGTATCCTTCGACGCCGCGGTTAGTGAACTTTATGCAAAAATCGCATACGTTCGAGCAGTTTGAAGTAGTATTTATATATATGGCGTCTTTTATCCGGTAAGCATATATAGGGAAATTGTCATTTTCTGCTTTTTTGCAGAAATCAGCGTTCATAGGTTACCTCTCTTTTAAAATAACATTGGGAATTTCTCAATTTTAAATTTTGAATAGCGTTAATAAAAAGCATTTCATTATATACTAAAATTGCATTTTTTTCAATTTAAATATTTAACATTTAAAAATTTCCATTATCGAATTCTATGATGATATATACAGCCGGTTTATACGATCCGCAGGATAAAAAATCATTGTTGATTATGATTTACTCAATGTGTTTGTAAGAGTTAAAGCCGTGCATGGAAAAATATTAAAATAAAAAAAGGAGGAGGCAATAGGATTTTTGCCTATGCCTCCCGTATTTATTGATTATTAAAATTTGATTATTTATTTTTGCGCTTAATTTATTCTAATTTCTCATTTATTTTTTTAATTTTTTAAATATGATTTGCGTTGAAATGAAGTTGTCACGCATTTGCCTGTTGTAATCATCTTTTACCTTTTCAACTTTATCTGCCGGTTTAACGTTATTTGCCGGCTTGACATTGCTGTTAGGATGATTCTGCCGATGCTGCGCCGGTTGTGACTGGCCTGCGGACGGTTTTTGCTGCGCGCGTTCTTCGAAAGGATTGCTCTTAAGCGATAATGACACACGGCCTTTGTCGATGTCGATTCCGATTACCGTAAATTCGAGAATATTTCCGATTTTCAACACTTCAAGCGGGTGTTTGATGAATTTATCGCTGCAATGCGAAATATGGCAAAGCGCGTCATTTTTAATTCCAATATCGACGAACACGCCGAAATCTACAACGTTGCGCACTGTACCCATAAGCTTATCGCCGATTTTTATGTCTCCGATGGAAAGGACATTGGATTTAAGCATTATAGGCGGGAGTTCATCGCGCAGGTCAAGTCCGGGCTTCTGAAGCGCGTTCACTATGTCGCTAACCGCAAGCCGCGAGCATCCCAATTTTTCCGCTAACCCGCCGAATTCGGATTCGTTTACTCTGGCAAAGGATTCCCTTAATTTCTCAATTCCTGATTTGCCGTGGAATTCCGACAATTTTTCGCCGGTGACGGTATTTATTAATTTTTCGGCGATACCGTATGATTCCGGATGTATCCAGGTAAAATCGAGAGGATTTTCAGATTCGGGAACTTTTAAAAATCCGACTGCCTGTTCAAATGTCTTTGCTCCTATTTTAGGGACTTTTTTTAAAGCGGCGCGCGATATGAAACGGCCTTTTTCCTCGCGGAATTTTACTATTGATTCGGCCTGCGATTCGTTCAAGCCTGAAATATATTTCAAAAGTGTCGCTGACGCTGTATTTATATTGACACCGACTCTGTTGACGCACGAGGTGACTACATAACCGAGCGAATTTTCAAGTTCCTTCTGATTGACGTCGTGCTGATATTCGCCGACTCCTATCGATTTAGGATCGATTTTTACGAGCTCGGAAAGGGGGTCCTGAACCCTGCGCGCTATCGAGATGGCGCTTCTTACTAAAACGTCGAGCTCTGGAAATTCTTTCGCGGCAATTTTGCTCGCCGAATAAACTGACGCTCCGGCTTCTGATACTATAGCGAATTTTACCTTGAGCGATTTTTCGGCGATAAGGCCGGCGATAAATGTTTCGGTTTCGCGCGAAGCGGTGCCGTTGCCTATCGCAATAAGATCTACCTTATTGGCGTTTATAAGATCTATCAGGACTTTTTTTGATTTTTCAGTTTCGTTTTGCGGCGGGTGCGGATAAATAGCCGTATAGGCGAGTACTTTGCCGTTCTGGTCAACTACCGCTATTTTCGTTCCGGCGCGGTAGCCGGGATCGAGAGCCATTACGACTTTATTGTAAATAGGCGGCTGCATTAAAAGCGCGTCGAGGTTTTCCGAGAAAATTTTGATAGCGTGATTTTCCGCCGTTTGGGTCAATTCGGAGCGTATTTCATTCGTAATTGAAGGTATTACGAGGCGTTTTAAACTGTCTTTTAAGGCTTCTTCATAATACTGCGTAAATATGCATTTTTTATTTTTTATGAAAAATTTTTCGGCCGCTTCTTTTAATAACTCTGATACTTTTTCGTCCATGTCGATTTTAACGGTAAGGAATCCTTCGGACTCGCCTCTGTTTATAGCGAGAATGCGATGCGGCGGTATTTTGAATACGGGTTCGTTATAGTCGAAATAAATTTCGTAAACCTGCGGATTTGTTTTGCTGTTTTTGTTGAAGATATTTTCGCTTTCTTTTTCCTGAGCGCTTTCGTCTTTTTCAGCGGATTTTTTTGCCGCTTTTTTCTCTTTCTTGGCCGAGGTCAGGATTCCGCTCTTTTTATAAAATTCGCGGATTATGTTTCTGAAATCGGCGTTATCTGAAATGTCTTCAGCGACGATATCCATTGCGAAATCGAAAGCGTCGGCGGCTTTTGATATTCCTTTCGAAGCGTCGATATATTTTTCGGCATACTCGGTTGCGTTGCCGTTCTCGATTTTTTCTTCCTTGATAAGAAGCGCGAGCGGTTCTAAGCCCAACTCGCGTGCTATCGTGCCGCGCGTTCGTTTTTTAGGCTTATATGGCAGGTAGAGATCCTCTAATATCTGCATTTTATCGCAGCCTATAATTTTTTTAAAGAGTTCGTCAGTCATTTTGCCCTGCTCTGTGATTGACTTTACGATATCTTCCTTGCGGCCGTTCAATTTGTAATAATACTCGTATTTGTCGCTTATTTCTTTTATCTGTACTTCGTCGAGGTTGCCTGTCTGTTCTTTACGGTACCTCGAAATGAAGGGGATCGTGTTTCCCGCGGTCAAAAGCTCGATCGTAACAGCTATTTGCTTTTCAGTTATGTTCGTTTCGGCTGCTATTTTTTTCGGATAGCTGTAATTTTCAAACAATTTTTCATTTTCAGTTGTGTTAGCGTTAGCGCTGGTAGTAGTATTACTCATAGATTATTATATCATCTCCTGTTTTTATAAGGCCTGGTTTTATTACTTTGGTGAATATTCCTTCTTTCGGCATGATGCAGTTTCCAACCTGTTTCATTATCTCGCAGCCGGTATGGCATTCCTTGCCGATTTGCGTTATTTCGAGAACTGTTTCAGCGATTTTTATCTTCTGGCCTATTTTTACAAGTTTAAGGTCGACGCCTTCTGTCGTTATATTTTCGGCAAAATCGCCGTCGCTGAGTTTTAATTTTGAGCCGGCAGTTTTTAGTTTTTCACGCATCTTGTCTATCGCTTCTTCGGCAAGAAGCGATACCTGGCGGTGCCAGTCGGCGGCGTGGGCGTCGTTTTGAATGCCGAGGCTTGTTATTTGCGCCTGCATTACCGGCGTCTTTTTTTCGCCTTTTTTTAAACTTATGTTTATTGATTTTATTTTTCCGCTTTGTAATATTTTTTCCGCCATTTGCCCTCCTGATTAAAGCTTGATTTAAAATGAAAGGCACGTTTTTAGACGTGCCCTGAAAATATTAATCAGCTATAGAAAAAATTCGAATAATTAAAACGACAGGTTGATCATTAAGTGCTGCCCGTCATTTGTCACAAAATTCGATACGCCGATATTTTTAATGTTCATTTTTTCCGGCGCTATTGTCAGTAAGTTGAGCGAATTGTCGATGTAAGGGTGTATTTTTTCAAATAAATAAGCTATATTTCCGAAAGCTGCCATTTTATACTTATTCTTTATGTCAAATGCGCATACTTTCTGGAAATCTTTATTTACCCTGATCGAAGGCAATTGATCGGCATAGGTATCGATTAAAATTTTTGCGTATCCAGGATCGGAAGCGAAAACAAAATAATCGCCGTCTATAAAATAGCATGTTATTTTTTCTACTTCGCCTTTTTTGGAATGTTTTTTAAATGAAACTATATTGATGTCATGATATTTATGCGCCGATTTTTTATATTTATCGGCTGAAAGGCTTTTTTCTACTATTTTAATCGCGTCGTTAAGCGCTTCGGTGTTTTTTATTTTTGCGCCTATAGCGAAATTTGTGGAATCATCGCTTACGAACGCAAAAAACTCATTGGCGATCCATGAGTACATAAGTTTGTCAAGGCCGGCTTTATATTTTTGTACGATATACTGGTTTAATTCATTAAATTTTTTCACTTTATTCGTATTGCAGTTTGTGACGTTAACTTCCGAAGATATCAATTCTTCAAATGACGGTAAGATTATATGAGCTGCCGCTGCGGCTTTTACTTTTTCAGGTATGAACCTTGTCGAATTAAGGACAATGCCGTCATAATTCAATTTCATTTCTTCAGGCAGCGAAAGATGTAATTTTGTTTTTATTACTTTGGCTACAAGTTCGTTTAACGATACGAAAAAATCGAAAGCGACTCCGTCTTTTTTTACGTTAACTTTAAAAGCGATGAATTCAAGGCCTTTAAGAAGATCGTTCATTATTTTTGAATATTGTTCGAGCTGCATGCTGTGCCTGGTGTTTAACCAGCCCGGATTTGCGTTTACAAGCCCAAGCGCGCTGAAATAATTGGCTATTACTTTTCCCGAGAACCAGAAATAAATATTTGAGTCGATGTCGTATTTTCTTTTTATCTGATTGTAAGCCACTGAATTTAAAAATGAACGCGTAGGATTTTCAGAAAGAATTATAGATTTTGAAAGACCTTCGAGTTTGTTCGAGAATATCACGAAGTTATCTTTTTTTATGTAGAAAAGCGGAGTTTTTATTTTTGCGGCGGCAAGTGAAAATGTTTCGATGCCGGCAATTTTTGTTATTGATTTTTTTGTTATTGCGTAATTTTTAATCCATTTTTCCATAAATTCGTCAAATTTTTTCGTGTCGTTCAGTTCGAGCGCATATATGAATTCATAGTTAAAAAGCAATAAATTTACTTCGGTTAAGGACATTATCGAACATTTATATAATGACGCCTCTTCTGAAATTTTTATGCTCGATGTACTTTCATATAATTTTACCATAAGAGCGAGCTGCGGAAAGGCCTGTTTTATGCCGTAGCCGAGAAGATTGTTGTAAGCATCGCCGGTATTTTGCATTGTAAATATGAATATCGGCGACTCAGGTATGAATTTTAATATGTTTTCTATTTCCGAAGTTTTTTCTGCCACAGCCGGCGGAATTATTTTTGCCTCAGGTGCGCCTGTTGAAACTTCGGCTGTCAGGTTATTAATTTTAAATTGCTCTGCGACCTGTGTCTTTTCCTCGGCGGAAGATGTTGAAACCGTAAGAAAAAGAACAAAAAAAGCTGCGATTAAAAGTTTTAATGAATTGTTTTTTTTCACTTTGAATATACCTCCGTATTTTTATAATGTTATTAATGCAATTAAAGAATATTCCAGGATTATGCTACATATCGATAACAAAAAAAGTGCGCGCCTGCATGGCACACACTTTTAATTTTTTATTGTCAATAATATATTATATTATCGTTTTTTCGGTGCCCGCATCGAAAAGATGTATTTTTTCAAGGACAAATCTTACCGCGAATTTGTCGCCTTCGTGAATTCCGCAATTTGATTTGAACCTTGCGACGACTGTATCTTCGCCGAGTTTGAAGTGGATATATCTTTCATTGCCGAGAAGTTCGACGATATCCGCCGTTACATTTATGCAATTTTCGGTTGTTTTTTCTGTAACCAATTCGATGGCTTCAGGCCTGATGCCGAGAATCATCGTTTGATTGTTGTATGAACCGAGAGCGTTCTTTTTGTCTTCGAATTTCGATACCGTGAATTCATTGTTCAGGCCTGAAATTGTGTATAACGAGCCGCCGTTATTTTGTACGCGGCATTTTACGAAGTTCATGGCAGGCGAGCCGATGAAGCCTGCTACGAATTTATTGGCCGGATTGTCATAAACTTTTTGAGGTTCGTCGACCTGCTGTATTACGCCTTTGTAGAATATAGCTATACGGTCGCCCATTGTCATAGCTTCGGTCTGGTCGTGCGTTACATATATGGTTGTTGCATCCTGGCTTTTATGGATCCTTCTGATTTCCGAACGCATTGCAACGCGGAGTTTCGCGTCGAGGTTCGAAAGCGGTTCGTCCATTAAAAATACTTTAGGATTACGCACAATAGCGCGTCCGAGCGCGACCCTCTGTCTCTGGCCGCCTGAAAGCTGTTTTGGTTTTTTATCCAGATATGTGGTCAAATCAAGTATTTTTCCGGCGTATTCAACGCGTTTTTTTATCTCGTCCTCTGAAAAATTGCGAAGCCTCAGGCCGAATGCCATATTTTCAAATATGTTCATGTGCGGGTATAAGGCGTAGTTCTGGAAAACCATGGCTATATCGCGGTCTTTTGGCTGTAAATCATTAACCAGCGTGTCGCCGATAAAAATTTTACCTTCCGATATCTCCTCTAGTCCGGCAATCATTCTGAGTGTTGTCGTTTTGCCGCATCCTGAAGGGCCTACCATTACCATAAATTCTTTATCGCGTATCGTAAGGTCTGTTGGAAATATTGTATATTCGCTATTTCCTTCGTATTTTTTGGTGACTTTTTCTAATAAAACCTGCGCCACTGTGATCCATCCTTTCGTTACTTTAAATAACCATAAATTATAAGTTAAAAATCTGTAAGATTATATACCATTTTTTTTTTAATGTCAATTAATTTTAAACTTTTACTTTAACATTTAATTATTGATTATAAGTGAAATGTATGTTATTATAGCGCATATTGCATAACTGAAGAGGTAAGAACGATGATATACGGCGTCGGGACCGATATTGTAAAAATCGAAAGAATGGCCAGGAGTCTTGAACGTACAGAAGGCTTCAAAAAAAAAATTTTTACGCAGCAGGAGATTGATTATTGCTCGGAAAAAGCTTTCGCACCGCAGCATTTTTCGGGGATGTTCGCTGTAAAAGAGTCATTTATTAAGGCTTTTAAAGAAGGAATGAGCGGCGGAATGAAGTATTGCGATATAGAAATACTTCACTATGAAGACGGTGCGCCATATTTAAATCTTTCCGGGATCACGAAGGAAAAGTTCGAATCAAAAAAACTCGCCGCGGCGCATATAAGCATATCGCATGATACTGATTTCGCCACGGCTGTCGTTATCATAGAGAAATAAGCGGTCAGGAAATTATCTTTCGATAAGTTCAATGTTAAAAAAATCGTGTCATTAAAAGTGCGAGACGATGAAATTAGCTCTGCGATCGTTCAAAAATGAATTATTTTGTAAATTTTAGAAATTCTAAAATGGCGGCCTTAAAGAAATTTAAAAATTAAACGGAAATGGCAGAAAATCTTATGGAAATAAATTTAATAATAAACGCCGATGATTTCGGCTTGACTGAAAGCATTTGCGAAGGCATAAAAAAGGCTCATCTGGAAGGGATATTAACTTCAGCAACTCTTCTTGCCGGCGCGCAATACTCTCAGTACGCGGCAGCTATAGCCAGGGAATGCAGAGGGCTTTCGGTCGGAGCGCATTTGCAGCTCGTCGCGGGGCGGCCGGTTACTAAAGATTTACAAAAAATTTCCACACTTATCGATGAAAATGGCTTCTTTCCCGGAAATTACGTTGAATTTTTCAAGAAATGGCACCTCGGAAAAATATCGCCGCAACATATTAAAACGGAACTTTTTAATCAGATAAGAAAAATTATTTCTCTTGGAATAAATCCGTCTCACGCTGATTCGCATCAACATCTTCACATGCATCCGGGACTTTTGCCCATTTTTACAGAGGTTCTCAAAGATGCTCAGATTTTTAAACTGCGAAATCCGGTTGAACCATTCAATTTAAAGTTTCATGGAATTTTAAAATTCTCGAAAGGGAATATCATAAAAACACTTTTTTTTAACCCGGTTTATAACATTTGGTATAAAAACAAAATAAAAAAATCTGGTCTTAATATGCCGGATGTTTTTTTCGGACAATTTTTTTCCGGCAACATGACTATTGAAAATGTTATGCCCGCCCTGGAATATTATAAAAAATTAATTTTTAACGGCAGTTCCGAAAAAGGGAAGCCGCTTGTAATTGAAATGATGACGCATCCTGGATATTCAGCGGCGGAATATGAAAATATAGATTGCTGTGATGATGATTTTAAAAAATATAAATGGCGGCAGGAATTTGATATGCTGACATCGAAAGAAGTAAAATCTTTTATAAACGACGCCGGCATTAAGCTTGTAAATTATAACTTTTAAATTATAAACCGGGTTATGCTTAAAATGATAAATATAAAATTTCGCAAGAAGAGTTTAATTGAAAAAATTCATTTATTTTGCAAATGAATCGTTCGGCTTTATAAAAATCAGCCTTGAAAATCCATTAAGTTATATAGTTTAATTTTATTGTTTAGATGACACCGGATGATGTTATTTTGGTCATAATTTGATTAAAAATGTTTTCGGCCGTATCCGAATCGCCGGAGGCAAAACATTCCAGTAAATTTGAGTCGATTAATGCTTTAAAAATTTTTTGCCTGATTTTGACGTCTTTTACGGTTTCTTTTATCAATAGTCTTTTCGCGGCTAAGAATTCAATGTAATCCTCATATTTATCGCTTATAACGCTCTCTAATTCGCGCCTGAATTTTTTGGCAAACGCCGGTGCCGCTCCGGATGTGGATACCGCTACTGAAAGGCGCCCTCTTTTTAATACCGACGGGACTATAAAATTGCAAAGCTCGGGAACATCGACTATGTTTACAAGCGCTCCTGCGGCGGAGGCTTTTTCGAAAACCATACGATTCAAGGCGTTGTCGGACGTGGCGCAATAAACTAAAAACGCTCCGTTTAAATCAGACGCTTCGAAAGGCCTCTCGAAATATTGAAAACGCCCGTTCATTTCATCATTTCCAGCGATTTCTTTCAATTTTTCGGAAATCGTTTTTGAAACTGCCCTGACTGCCGCTCCGTAGCTTAACAATGAAATTACTTTTCTCTCGCCGACATCGCCGCAGCCTATGACTACGCATAATTTACGGGTAATATCAAGGCTTATTGGATAATAATCCTTTTTTGTTACGCCGCTTTTAGTTTGTTTTTCAGATTTATCATTCATGTGGTAAATTTTATAGCAAAGCCGAAAATATTTCAATAAATATTTCAAAAAAATAAATTAAAATAATTTTTTCGTTAAATTAAGAAGGGCTGTTTTCCTTAGTATATGAATGTATGTTCATAATTTGACGGCGGCCGGTCTTAAGTTATTGAGTGAAACGTCAATTTTTATTTAATAAATTGTTGTAAATTTTATTTAACTGTGTTATATTGTAATAAAAAATTAATATGTAGCTATTTAATGCGAATTTTTTTATAAGGTGGGAAAAATATGGCAAGAACCTGCAGTGATTTTGACATTGACAGAATCGTGAATACTGATCATCACGATCCTTATGAACTTTTAGGCATGCATGAAATCGACATCGATGGAGTTAAAAGCCTTTGTTTAAGAGCTTTTTTGCCTGACGCACGCGAGGCTTTCGTTATCGAACTGCCTGAAAAGAATCGTTATAAAATGGATAAAGTCGATGAGCGCGGTTTTTTTGAACTTATTTTAAAGGGACGCGTTGATTTTTTTAAGTATAATATTGAAAAAATTTATTATGATGGCAATGTTACCAGGTTTTATGATTCTTATTCGTTTCCTCCTGTATTAACTGATTATGATTTGCACCTTTTCAAGGAAGGAAATCATCACAGGATCTATGAAAAATTGGGAGCGCATTATCATGAATTTGACGGCATAGGCGGCATTTGTTTCGCAGTATGGGCGCCTGGCGCGAAAAGGGTAAGCGTTATAGGTGATTTCAATTCGTGGGACGGCAGGCGCCATGTTATGAGAGTACGCCCGGGAGTCGGCGTATGGGAAATATTTATCCCGGGGCTTGCAAACGGCAGCAATTATAAATTTGAAATAAAGGCGCAAACGGGAAGTTTGATGGAAAAATCCGATCCGTATGCGTATGCTTCGGAAGTGCGTCCTAAGACGTCGTCGCTTGTTTACGATATAGGAAATTATTCATGGGGCGACAACGAATGGATGGATAACCGTAAGAAACGCAGCTCGCTTGAAAGTCCTATGGCTATTTATGAAGTGCATCTCGGCTCGTGGATGCGCGTGCCTGAAGACGAAAACCGCTTTTTAACTTATCGCGAACTCGCGGTTAAACTTACGGAATATGTAAAAAAAATGGGTTATACGCATATCGAGCTCCTGCCGATCGCCGAGCATCCGTTCGACGGTTCCTGGGGTTATCAGGTAACCGGCTATTTCGCCCCGACAAGCCGCTATGGCAGTCCTCATGACTTTATGTATTTTGTCGATTATTTGCACCAAAACGGCATCGGCCTGATAGTCGACTGGGTGCCGGCGCATTTTCCTAAGGATTGGCACGGTTTAATGCAGTTCGACGGCACATGCCTTTATGAGCATGAGGATCCGCGCAAAGGCGAACACATGGATTGGTCAACGCTTATATTCAACTACGGCCGAAACGAAGTAAAGAATTTTCTTATATCGAACGCCATTTTCTGGTTTGATAAATATCACATAGACGGTCTGCGCGTTGACGCTGTAGCATCCATGCTTTATCTCGATTATTCAAGAAAGGCAGGCGAGTGGATTCCGAATCAGTACGGCGGCCGTGAAAATCTCGAAGCTATCGAATTTTTAAAATATATGAACAGCATTGTTTATCAGTACTTTCCGGGCGTATTTACGATCGCCGAAGAATCGACAGCATGGCCTGCCGTATCGAGGCCTACCCACCTTGGCGGACTCGGGTTCGGCTTGAAATGGAACATGGGCTGGATGAACGACATGCTTAAGTATTTCGAAAAAGATCCAATTTACAGGCGCTATCATCATAATATGCTTACGTTCCCGCTTATTTACGCGTTCCATGAAAATTTCATACTTGTGTTGTCGCATGACGAGGTTGTTCACGGAAAACGTTCGCTTCTTGATAAAATGCCGGGCGACGTATGGCAGAAATTCGCGAACCTCAGGTTGCTGCTTGGATTGATGTACGCTTATCCGGGCAAAAAACTCCTGTTTATGGGCGCCGAAATCGGGCAGTGGCATGAATGGAATTGCAACCAGAGCCTCGACTGGCACCTTTTGAATTTCGAATCGCACAGCAAATTAAGCAAATATATTGCCGACTTGAACCATATTTATTCGTCGGAAAGCGCTATGCACCAGGTAGACTTCTCTTATGAAGGTTTTGAGTGGATAGATTTTTCCGATGCAGACAGATCGATCATCAGCCTTATGAGAAAATCTAAAAACGGCGAAGAAAATTTGATATTCATATTCAACTTTACGCCGATGGTTCATTATGGCTATAAAATAGGCGTTCCGTGGGGCGGCAGGTATGACGAAATTATGAACTCTGATTCATCCGAATACTGGGGTTCGAATGTCGGAAATTACGGCGGCCTTGACGCCTGGGAAACTTCTTGGCAGGGAAGAGGATACGCTGTAAGCCTTAATATCCCGCCTCTGGGCATGGTCGTTTTAAAACATAAACGCGATTAATTGCGTTTCCGGATAATAATTGCGGGGAGCCGGACGGGCGTATATTTTGAAATGCGCTGCCGGACCTCGCAATATTTTTATAAACGGCAAAAAAAGCTTTTTGAACTTTATATGATTTTATTTTGTAATTTGGAGTTGTTACTGTCTTTATGAGAAGCTTATTAAATTCAAAAAAGATTATCGGCGGAATTACATTAGGGATTATTTTAATGAACGGAAATTTTTCTGAGATATCGGCCCGGCAAGAATTTAAAAACTTGAGAGCGGTGCCGCGGGAGGCTTTGGAGGCCAAAGAGGACGCGAGCCGGGACAAGCGTGAAATTTCCGAAAAAAAGCCCGAAAATTACGCTTATTTTCTGGAGCGCGGTGTCGAGTTTTTGCTCGAAGGCCGGCACAAGGATGCTTTAAGGGAATTCAGAAGCGCGTTGAAAATCGACAATGAAAGACCTGAAATATATTATAATATGGGACTTTGCTATTTCAAGCTCAATAATATGCCTGACGCCATTATAAACTATAAGCGCGCTATTGACTTGAAGCCGGCATTCGCTGAGGCACGGAATAATTTGGGCGTTTGCTATATAAAGGAAAAAGTTTTCGAAATGGGGCTTCATGAGATAAGAATAGCTAACGTTTACGGGCCGACAATGAAAGAAGCGCTTAAAAATCTCGAAGAATTAAAAAATATCGATTACGAATATAATTTTACAAATAAACTCGGCAGGCCTGATAACAAAGCTAAACAATCGGGTCCGTCAAGGGCGTTTACTCTTAATTTATTGAATTATCCTCCGGTGGTCGAAGTTCCGTCGGCTGACAGGGTTGAAAATGTTTTAAACGATATCGAAGTGAAAAAAGCCGAAACGGCAGCCGCGGCCGAAACAGAATTGCAAAACGCCGAAAATTCGAAAATCGCAGGCGACTATCCTGATTTTAAAATATGCTTTACTCCGGAAGCCAGGATTGAAAATAAATATAACCATTACTGGGATGCCATAAATTTGTTAAAAGTAGCCGACGAATTGTGTAAGGATAAATTATACCGCGAATCCTTAAAATATTATACGGCTGCCATAAAAATAGTTCCTGACAATGCCCACATTTATTATAAACGCGGCCTCGCAAAAATCGCTTCGAATGATTATAACAGCGCCGAATATGATTTTATGACCGCCATAAAAAAAACCAACGATAAGAATCTTATGATAAGCGCGACCGAAGAAATCAAAAAATTAAGGGAAATAACTTTTTCGAAATACTAGACGGTTATTTTATTTGATATTATTTTATTCAGGATAATGAATTTCTATAAAAAAGATCGTTCACTCTAAATTTTTTATATGTGAATTTAACATTATAATTAGCGATAAGAGGCGAAACTGATGGAAGAAACTTATAGTTTATATTTAAAAAATATTTCAGAATTGGTTACCTGTTCTAATTCGAGTAAAAAGCCGAAAAGAGGAGAAGAACTTCTTGACGCCCACGTTATCAGCGATGGAGCTGTTTTAGTTCAGGGCGATAAAATAAAAATGGTAGGCACTACCGCGGCTCTTGAAAGTTATATAAAATCGCCGGGGCGCAAGATAAAGATTGAACGCGAGCTTTCTCTTAAAGGAATGACGCTCGCGCCGGGTTTTGTCGATCCGCACACGCACCTGGTATTTGCCGGAAGCCGCGAGAATGAATTCGCCATGAGAGTATGCGGCAAAACCTATCTTGAAATTTTAGAAGCCGGCGGCGGCATACTTAACACTCTCAAAAACGTGAGGATAAATTCTGAAGACGAATTATTCGCCGAGGCCAACGCGCGGGTTGAACAAGCGTTCATGCACGGAACGACTTCAATGGAAATCAAGTCCGGATACGGCCTTGATTTTGAAAGCGAAATAAAATCGCTTAAGGTAATTGAAAGGCTTTCGAAAAAATCGAAATGCACTGTCGTTTCGACCTATATGGGAGCGCACGCTATTCCGCCGGAATATAAGGCCAAACGCGAAGAATATATCGAGCTGATGATAAATAAGGTAATACCATATGTCGCCGAGCATAAGCTGGCTAAATTTAATGACGTGTTTGTGGAAGAAGGCGTTTTTTCAGCAGCCGAAGGCAGAAGGATACTCGAGGCGGGAAAAAGACACGGCCTTGTTCCTAAAGTCCACGCGGATGAAATTACGTCATGCGGCGGCGCCGAACTTGCCGCTGAGATAGGCGCGATATCCGCCGATCATCTTTTAATGGCTACCGATTCCGGTTTTGAAAAGATGCGGGATGCCGGCGTTACGGCGGTCTGCCTGCCCGGCACGCTCTATAGCCTTCTTTCAAAATCATATCTAAGCTTTGACAGGCTTTTAAAGCTTAAAGTGCCGCTTGCGCTTGCTACTGACGCAAATCCGGGCTCGAATATGTGCCTTAATATGCAGGCCGCTATAAATCAGGCGGTATGCCTTATGAAAACGCCTCCTGCGGCGGCTTTTAACATGGCGACAATCAACTCGGCTCACGCTGTCGGTATCGCCGGCGAGCGCGGTTCGGTCGAGGCCGGTAAATATGCTGATTTTGTAATATTCGAAGGCCGGAGTTTAAACTATATGCCGTATTGTTATGGCACTAATTTAGTTAAATATATAGTGAAAAACGGCGTGCTTCATAAAATAAATTCCGAATATGTAGCAATGTGATTGGCTTGTTATTAGCATGGAAAAGCATAATGAAAAATCAGAAATATTAATAGTTTTTCGTTAAAAAAACGATAATAAATTAAAAATCCGGTTATACATTTTTCTGATTTTCCATTTAAATAGTTTTTTAATAAAGACTATTAGCGAGTGCTAATGTTTAATGACACGCGGCTATGCGACTGTAAAAATATGGAAATATTTGTTAATACCTAAATAGGGAGGAAATGTAACCTGATGTTAAAGCAATCTGAACTGATCGTAAAAAACCTTGGCGAACGAACTTTTAAGTCGCCTCTTCCTTTATCAGTAAATGACGATGACTTGATTTCTAATTTTGTGGATGATGATGAGCGTTTTTTATATGAAATTTCCACGAAAAAAATTAAAAATAGCATTAATTCTAAAAACGGCGCTGATTTTGATAATGTAATAACTTTTGAGGCTGCCGGCCCGCGCGAGAAGATTTTTTTTGATCCTAAAAAAATAAAATGCGGCATTGTTACCTGCGGCGGGTTATGCCCGGGCATAAACAGCGTTATACGCGGCATTGTTCTCGAACTGCATCATAGATATGGCTGTAAGTCGGTATACGGATTCAAGTACGGCTATCTTGGAATGGTAAAAGATTCCAATATCGACCCGATGCTTCTCACCCCGGAGGTCGTCGAGGATATACATTTAAAGGGCGGATCGATACTCGGCTCTTCGCGCGGCCATCAGGACATAAATAAGATGGTTGACAGGCTCATGAGCTTCGGTATATCAATATTATTCTGCATCGGCGGCGACGGTACATTAAAGGGCGCGCACCGTATCGCGGATGAAATTATAAAACGCGGGCTTAATATATCCGTAATCGGCATTCCAAAGACAATTGATAACGATATAGGATATGTCCAGCGTACGTTCGGCTTCGAAACGGCTTTTTCAATAGCTGTAAATTCGCTGCATTCGGCTCACACCGAAGCGCGCGATTCTTTGAACGGCATCGGCATCGTTAAATTAATGGGGCGAGATTCGGGATATATCGCTGCCAACGCGGCGCTCGCTTCGCAGGATGTCAATTTCGTTCTTATTCCTGAAATACCGTTCAGCCTTGAAGGCGAATACGGCTTTTATAAAATGCTTCACGAGAGATTAAAAACAAGGCAGCACGCCGTTATTGCAGTGGCGGAAGGCGCGGGGCAGTCATTTTTCGGCGCTCCGGAAGCGCGCGCGAAAGATTCGTCCGGTAATATCAAATTAGGCGATATCGGTGTTTTCTTAAAGGAAAAACTGGGCGAATATTTTAAAAGCATAGATTTTAAGGTGAATATAAAATATATCGATCCGAGCTATTTGATTCGTTCGGCTCCGCCTATTCCTTCCGATTCAATATTCTGCACGCAGCTGGCGCAAAATGCCGTTCACGCAGGCATGGCCGGAAAAACAGATCTCCTGGTCGGAATCTGGAATGAGCATTTTACTCATATTCCGATCGAAGTCGCTACTCAGGAAAGAAAGGTCATAAATCCTGAAAGCACCCTGTGGCTGAATGTAATAGAAGCTACCGGACAGCCGTCGTATATGGGCGACGATCCCTTGTTTCTGACGAAAACCCAAAGGAACGTTGCCAGCTTTTAAACGCCGCGTATGTCGATTAA
The DNA here is from genome assembly GCA_041441465.1 of Candidatus Wallbacteria bacterium. Lineage (GTDB taxonomy): Bacteria > Muiribacteriota > UBA9980 > UBA9980 > UBA9980 > JASDSY01. The sequence goes on along the minus strand of JASDSY010000003.1, from coordinate 39,303 downwards.
GCGTTTAAGGCCGGTAAAATAATGAATCGATATTCATAATAATATAAAGAATAAAAAAACGGAGAAGTTTATAAAAATTCTCCGTTTTTTATTAAAGGTCAATTTATATAGCTTTTTCAAGACTATTTGATGAAATAGTTTTTTATTATGATAATTTAATGTGATCAATTATAAAAATTATTCTCAAAAATATTATAAAAAGTTTTTATTATAAATTTTTAAGTTTTAAATGTTTAACAGTTTTTTCCTGGAATACCGTGCCATTTTGTGCCGGCCGGAAGTGTTTCGCCTTTCATAATTAAGCTGTTATCGCCGACCTGCGTGTCATCGTCGATCTTGACGTCATATAAAATTATCGTTTCCGCTCCGATTGTGGCTCTTTTTCCTATTTCTATCCGGCCGCATTTCATTACGCGGTCCTCGAAAAGATGTGTCTGCAATATTGCAGAATCGTTAATTTCGGACTCGTCGCCTATTGAAATAAGGTCGAATTCGGTCAGATAAGGAGTATTTATATAGCACCGCCAGCCTATTTTGGAGCCTAAAATCCGAAGGCACGAGCCGATAAACGGTGTTCCGCACAGCGGTTCGATAAATAAAAGCACAGCAAGGTTTTCATATATCCCGACTATAAATTCCGATATCCATACTTTAACACTCCAGAGAGGGTTTTTTTCTTCGTGGAACCGGCCGATCAAAATCCATTTTAATATTACAATGAGAGTCATGCAGAAAAAGCCTGAAAAAATATACATTATCGGGCATAGTGCGAGGACTTCCATGAAGCTCCAGCCGGCTTCGAACAAAGATTCGGTTTTATTTAGAATTATGCATGCCAGCATTATAAAAACGCTAAGCGGTGTTACCGCCTTAAAAAATTCAATGAAATAGCGCAGCATTACCATTTTTGCCGGCGGTCTGAATATAAGCTCTTCGCTGAAATTGTCTGATTTTTGCCTTACCGGCAGAAAAATAGCGGGCGAGCCCAGCCATGATGAACCAGCCTCTATGTTTTTATTTTCAGGCGGCCTTGATTGCACGCCGATAAGGCAGCCGCCTGGAATGGTTGAACCGATCGGCACTAATGCCGAATTTCCTATAAAAGTCTTATCGCCTATAGAGGTTTTCGATAATAAAAAACTTCCGCCGTTAACCACCGGCATGCCGATCATCGCGTCATCGGCCAGAAAACATCCTTCGCCGATATCGGTAAGCCCTGGAATTAAGCCTGAAACATATGAAATTTCAGCGTTTTTTCCGACGCTAACGCCGGCTGCTTTAAACCAGAGTCTTGAATATATAGTTGCGAATATCGTGCTGCAAACGTTAATCGAATATTTTGAAATTTGTGAAAAAAGCCAGTAACGAATATAAAAGAAGCTGTTTAATTCATATTTTCCTTCTTTAATTCCGAATAAAAGCAACCTGTTTGAAACAGCCGTTACGGTTAGAAGAAGTAAAATGAACGCCAGGGCAAGAAACGGTGAGATCAAAAACCATGCGTACAGTGATTCGGAATATGAAGAATATTCTTCGAATATTATTAAACCTGGAAAAAATAAAGCTTCCATAGCCGCCGGAAATAAAAAGACGAGAAATGAGAGCAAAATTATGTTTAAGGTGCCGAATCCATTATTTGAAGGCTCTGGAGGCGTATAAGACCTCAGCAATACTGCCGGCGAACCGCCCCAGAATTCGCCGGAAGATATTTTTAAATCCGCCGGAAGCATCGAAAGGCAGTCAAGTCCTGAATTGTCATGTAATATGTTATTTCCGCCGAGGATGCAGCGATTGCCTATTACGCAATTTTTACCTATTTCTATTCCTTTTACAACGAAAAATCCGTTTTCTACATAAGCTGAATTTAAAGAGCTTTTGGCTCCGACGGAAGAACCGTCTTTGATTGTGATAAGATCATACGGAAGCGTTTCGGCTTTACTTATATAAACGTTATTTCCGATTTTAGCGCCCATAAGCCGGTAAAATACATTAACCAGCGGCGTCGAATCTAATATCCATAGCGGATATGCTTTAATAATTTTTTCAGAAAGCCAGTATCTGAAATAATAAAATCCCCATAGCGGATACTGGCCCGGCTTAATTTTACCGATTATAAGCCACTTGCAAATGATTATTACGCCGAGAACCAGGGGGAATGATATCAGATATAGAGTTAAAGACAAAAGGGCTGCGTGCATGGGCGAATAATTGGCCGCCGAAAAGCGGCCGTAAAGGAAAAACGGGAACAGCCATTCCCAGAATCCTATGAGCGCAAGCGGAAAAAACGCCAAAAATTGACCTAACGCGCAAATAATATAAGTTAACGAACCTGTTTTGTTGTATTGCTGTTTATTATCACGTATTGCATCAGCCGTTTCTTTATTTTGAGAAACTGTGCCGGCTAATTTTTCGATGGTTGGGTATTTGTAAATGTCTCCGACCGAGATACCTGAAAATTCGGGTATTTTTCTTAAAGCGGAAGCCGCGGTAGCCGCTAGAAGCGAGTGTCCGCCCAAATCGAGAAAGAAATCATCGGTCACCGATATCATATCTATGTCGAGAGCTTTTTTCCATATTGCGTAAACTTTTTCTTCCGCGGAATTGCGCGGAGTTATTATTTCGCGGCTGCTGTCGACGAACGGTTTGACCGCTGCAGGAAGCAATTTTCTGTTGATTTTTCCGCTTATGCTTACAGGCAATGACTCGACTTCATCGAGAAACGCCGGAATCATATAAGGCGGGAGATTTTTTTTGAGGCGTTCGCGGAGCATTTTATAATCTATTTCTTTCCCTTCGCGTTTAACTACGAAAGCCGCAAGCTGTTTTGCATTGTTATGAAGAGTTACCGCCGCCATGAGGATTCCCGGGTCCTGCATTAACACGGACTCGATTTCCGAAAGCTCGATTCTAAATCCTCTCAATTTAATTTGCGTATCGCTTCGGCCGAGATATTCGATTTCGCCGTCATCAGTCAAGCGGCCTATATCTCCGGTTTTATAAAGGCAAATCGGCGTGCCTGTTAGCTTGTCAAGGAAGATAAAACGAAGGCTGTCTGCTTCGTCCATATTAAGATAACCGCGGGCGACTCCCGGGCCGGCTATGAAAATTTCTCCCTCGGTTCCAGGCGTAACCATATTTAACATTTCGTCAAGGATATATATTTGATAATTTGGAAGAGGTTTGCCGATAGTGATAATTTTATCAGGCCTTAATTCTCCGATTGTCGCCGCGACTGTCGCTTCTGTGGGGCCGTATGAATTAAAAATCACGCGGTTGGGCGAATACCATCTTTTGACTACATCTTTTGGGCAGGCCTCGCCGCCGAGAATTAATATCCGTAATGTGCTTATATCGCCTTCGGCCATTGAAATAAAAGTCGGCGTGCATGAAATGACACTAATTTTTAAGTTGGAAACAATCTCTGAAAATTTAGGGCCGGAACGCATTATTTCTTTCGTGGCTGAAATAAGCGTTCCGCCGTTTGCAAATGCCATCCATATTTCTTCCAACGATGCGTCAAACGATATTGAAGCGCATTGAAGCACGCGGTCTTCGGGTTTTATGCCGTAGGCATAAGTCGCGCCGCGTACGAAGTTGCATATATTTTTATGATCGAGAATACAGCCTTTGGGCTTTCCTGTCGTGCCTGAAGTGTAAATGATGTAACACATATTAAAAAGCGCGTTACGGTCAAGTCCGGTTTCTTCGGCTGAAATTCGTTTCCCGGATTCGCCTGATAATATTTTATCTGAATCCTCGGCATATAAAAATTTAATGTCGCTTTTTTCGATTTTGCCGGCTAACATGTTCCATAAATTTTTCTGAGTTATGCACATTTTGGCGCCGGAATCTTTCATTATATATTCGACGCGTTCGCACGGCGTTGCTGGATCGAGCGGAACATAAGCGCCGCCGGCTTTTATAATGCCGAGCATCGCGATATAAAGGAACTCGCTTTTTTCAAGCATCAGCATAACGCGGTCGGAGGGGCGTATGCCGTTTTTTCTTAAATAAGAAGCTACTTTATTACTCTGTTCATCTGCCATGGAGTATGTCAAAGAATGATCGCCGTAAATTAAAGCCGTTTTATCAGGATAACTGTCCGCGCTTTTTTCAAAAATCTCAAAAAGGAATTCGTCAGTATAAAATTTAGAATCTAATTCAAAACTTGGTTTATTATTAATAGCGTTTAAATTTTTTTCAATCAATTCTATCAACCTCGATGTTTTATTTATTATATAGGTATTTATTATACACTCAAAAATAATTTTGTCAATTAACATATACATAAAGAACAGATGTTTTTTTTATAAAAAAATAAAGTTAGTAACCACTAACTTTAGATAAAAAATAAACGATATATATTCCGCCGGTTAAATGTGAGTGAGTGTTCATATATTTTTTTATTTGGCTACTATTATAAACGAAAAAAAAACCGATAAACATAATAATATTTTATTAAATTTATAAAAAGCAAAATTAAATATACAGAAATGTAAGGAAGTGGTATTGTTTATGAAAATTAATGTACGTGATAAGTTAGGCAAATATTTAATTATTGGTAATACGACAGCGCTTCTGGCGTTTTCGCTTGCTACAGCGTTTACTGATAATTCTTACGCTGTCGACAGGGAAGTCATAGAGCAGATACGTTCTAAAGTCAATCAGAGCGCTCAAATGAAAAAAGATATTGAAAGCAAAAAAGAGCCTGCAGCTCCTGCAATTTCTTCGGAAAAGGAAAAAAACGCAGCTCCTGCAAATACTAATGCGCCAGAAAAAGAGTCGGCAAAATTAGTAAAAACTGCCGAAGTAGAGGTAACTAAAAAGGAACCGGTTGTTTCAGAGCCTGCCGCTGCAATTACAGGCGTTGGTACTGAACCTGTCAATGTTTCTAAAGCCGCTTCGGAAAATGCTATCGGACTTTTAGAAAGCATAAATATAGCTCTCGAAAAAAACAGGGCGTTAAAATCTACTGAAAAAAATATTTCCCTGGCCGATTTAAAATTACAGGAAGCCGATACAAAATATCTTCCAAAAGTCAATTATCAGGGAACTGTTACGAGAACTGACCATAAGTCCCAGATGAGTATTGCCGGAATGAGCTTTGTAGTGGCCGATAATGTGCTTCCTGAGCATAAATTTACTTATGAGCAGGCGTTATATACTTCTAAAAAAGTCGAGTACGCTAAAGCGATGGTTGAAAAATATAAAGATGCCGCAGTATTCAGTGTCGATGCCGCTAAAGTCAATCTGGTTTATAACGTTAAAAAGAGTTTTTACGATTTGCTGCTCGTCAAGGAATTTGTTAAAGTGGCTGAAGAATCGCTGGATTTGATAAAAGCTCATGTGCAGACGGTAAAGAACCGTTTTAACGCCGGCACTTCGTCGAAATTTGACCTGCTGCGCGTCGAAGTTCAGGAAGCTAACATCAAACCTAACCTCATTAAGGCAAACAGCAATCTGATAATAGCTAAAAATGCTTTTAACAGTATTTTAGCGCGTCCGATATTTGAAGAACTCGAGTTAAAGGGCAGCTTAAAAAAACCGTCGCTTCCTGTTATCGACCTTGACAGCGCAGTAAGGACAGCCCTTCTTACAAGGCCTGAAATTAAGGCAGCCGACAGCGACCTTAAAGCGTCTGAAACAGCTTTGAAATTAGCGCAGGCTCAAAATAAGCCTGACGTAGCGCTGGTTGGCAATTATTCCCAGGCAAAAGGCAAATCCGCTCCGCTTAATAATTTTGACGAAACATGGAATATCACTTTAGCTGCAAAAGTACCGATTTATGATGCAAACGCAACCCATCTCAGCATCGCTACCGCTAAAGAAACGATCGAACAGAAAAAAATCAATTTTAACGATCTTTTAGAAAATATTAAGCTCGAAGTTAAAGTAGCATATCAGGAATTGACACAGGCCGGCGAATTGATCGTGGCATCGGAGAAAAATGTCGAACAGGCAAACGAAGCGCTTTCCATCGCGAAAGTTTCGTATGATAACGGCCTTAACACCAACCTTGAAATAATGGATGCTCAGCTCGCTCTTACACAGGCTAAAACGAATTATTACCAATCGCTGCACGATTATATGGTCGCCTTCGCTAAACTCGAAAAAGCAATGGGTATAGCAAGAATTGCGGAAGAATAAGCCGGACTTAAAATAATAAAAAAAAAGCGTTTAAGTTTTTTACTTAGACGCTTTTTTTTTTGAAAATACTGAAATTGCAGTTTATAAAAAAATTGCTTCCAGGTTCGAAATATCATAAAAAATAACATATAAAAAACTGCCGTTAAATTTATGGAATTAGTCCATTTAAAAATTTTCCGGCAGTTTTTTTATTATTTTATCGAATTAAGTTTTTAAAACTTGACAATACTTTTTAAAGTATTTTTCGTGTTATACGCCCGGCATTCGATTTATTTATTTAAAAATAAATTAAAGGCTCGATACGTAATTATGGATTCCGCGTGCGGCGCGTTTCCCGGCGCCCATAGCCTGTATTACTGTCGCCGATCCGATTACTATGTCGCCGCCGGCGAATACGTAAGGGACAGAAGTCTGGCATGTTTCAGGGTCGGCGATAATGTTTCCGCGCGGGTTGACGTGTATTTCAGGCGAAGCGTCCTTTATTATAGGATTTGCGTTCGTTCCGATCGCCACGATAAAGGTATCGCATTCGACTACATATTCGGAGCCTTTTATTTCGACAGGCTTGCGACGGCCCGAAGCGTCAGGCTCGGTAAGGTCCATCTTAATACATTTTACGCCTTTTACTGAACCGTTTTCATTTTTTATGACTTCCACCGGATTATTTAACGTTAAAAATTCAATGCCTTCTTCCATCGCATGGTGGCGTTCTTCAAGGCGCGCCGGCATTTCATCGAATGAACGCCTGTAAATGATATAAACTTTTTCGGTTCCAGGAAGCCTTAATGCGGTTCTCGCCGAGTCCATCGCCGTATTTCCTCCGCCGACGACCGCGATTTTTTTGCCGACCGAAATAGGCGTGTCATATTTAGGGAACATATATGAGCGCATAAGGTTGACGCGCGTTAAAAATTCATTCGAAGAATAAACGTTATTTGCGTTTTCGCCGGGAATATTCATGAATTGCGGTGTGCCGGCGCCGGATGCGATAAATACCGCCTTAAATCCGTCTTCTACGAGGTTTTTGATTGTCAGTGAACGGCCGATCAGAACGTTATGCACTATCTTTACGCCCATATTTTGAATGGCGTCGATTTCGCGTTTGACGATTTCTTTAGGAAGCCTGAATTCCGGTATGCCGTATACTAAAACGCCGCCCGATCCGTGAAATGCCTCGAATATAGTGACGTCATAACCAAGTTTGGCGAGCTCGGCAGCGCATGTCAGTCCGGCCGGGCCTGAGCCTACAACTGCGATTTTTTTGCCGTTCGATTCGGCTTTTTCGATTTTCATGTCTTTGGAATTGTTTCTTTCCCAGTCGGCGACGAATCTTTCAAGGCGGCCAATCGCCACAGGCTCGTTTTTTTTGCCGACTACACAGTTGCCTTCACATTGGTTTTCCTGCGGGCATACGCGTCCGCAAACCGCCGGAAGGCTGTTATAATTTTTCAGCGAATTAGCCGCAGCCTGGAATTCTTTTTTTTCTACTAATTTTATGAATTCCGGTATGTTTATTCCTACAGGGCAGCCGGCTACGCACGAAGGCTTGCGGCAGTTAAGGCAGCGTTTTGCTTCGGTGATTGCCTCTTCTTCGTTGTAACCGAGCGCTACCTCGTTAAAATTCTTAGCTCTTACTTTTGGTTCCTGCTCGCGCATAGGAACCCTTTTGGATATTTTCTTTTCCTCGGCTTGCTGATGCTCGGTGACTTTTTTTATTGTCTCGTCGCAGACGCATTTATGATTCAACTCTGTTGGTTCAGTGGTTTTTCCCATTCTTTCGACTGCGTCTTTTTCCTGTACCGCGAAACGTTTATTGCGCATTATAAGTTCGTCGAAATCTACAAGATTGCCTGGCACATCAGGCCCGTCGACGCAGGCAAATAATGTTTTTCCGCCGACCGTAGCCCTGCAGGCGCCGCACATACCGGTACCGTCGACCATTATGGTGTTAAGGCTTGCCGTATAATCGATATTATATTCTTTTGTCACTTTCTGAACTGCGCGCATCATCACGAGCGGGCCGATTCCGACTACATGATCGACTTTTTTTCCGGATTTTATTATTTCAAGAAGCGCTTCGGTTACAAGGCCTTTTTTGCCTATCGAGCCGTCATCGGTGCAAAATATTACTTCAGTGCTTGCTTCGCGCATTTTATCTTTTAATATCAAAAGATTATCTGTCCGTGCGCCGGTTATCGAAATGACGTGGTTTCCGGCTTCCTTAAATGCCCGTGCCTGCGGATAAATCGGCGCGATGCCAAGCCCGCCGCCTATCATTACGACTGTGCCATATTTATTTACATGTGTGGGTTTACCTAGCGGGCCGAAAAAATCCATTATGTAGTCGCCTTCTTTTAAAGCCGCGAGTTCTTTAGTGGTTTTGCCGACCGGCTGAAAAATTATAGATACGCTGCCGCGTTCCTTGGACCAGTCATAAATAGTTAGCGGGATTCTTTCGCCAGTCTGATTCAGGCGGAACATTATAAATTGACCGGGAGCCGCATTTCTGGCTACATAAGGCGCCTCTATTTCCATTTCAATATTGGCTTCGTTTAATTGAACTTTTTTTAAAATTTTGTGCATTAAAGTAACTTCCTTCCTTTTCATACCTGTTATGTTTTTTTTATTTATGAATTTTTATGTGTTTTCACTTAAATTAACGTGCAGTATGATTAATCGAAATTTTATCTCATATTCAATTCTTAAAAACATAAATAATCATATAATCTTAAAATATCATGACTAAGTAATATTATTAGAAAAACTGAATGATATTTTTCTTGAAAAATTCAGAAACATGCTTGAAAATAATACTATTGATTATTATAATAACCGTAAAAACAATTTTAAATCATGTATTATTATGCCTGTTTATAAAAATGAATTCTATCAAAAAAAAAGAATTATTTCAATATAAAAACATAAAAAGCAAAAGGTTTTATTTATAACCCTTTGCTTTTTATGCTGCCTTTATTTGATATTTTTATTTTGTTTGATTATAAATTACGGCATGCTGGAGTCAGGCGGAGGAGGCGGAACATCGCCGCCCGGGCCTGCCGGCTGCCCTCCAGGCTGGCCGCCGTTTTCTCCGCCCTGCGGAGCTGAGTCGGGAGGCGGCGGAGGTAATTCAGGATTGCCGTTATTGCCGCCTTGATTATTATTCGAAGGAGGCGGAGGCGTATCGCTGCCTGACTGGTTATTATTTGGATCCGGTTCGACAGCCGCAGGCTTGGTTTCAGGTTTGTTGCCTGTTGAAAATTGCAGGCTGTTAGGATCTATTTGCGGAATTGTCGGTTCATTTTTGTTGGTAACCTGTACTTCCATCGTCTGGCCGCCGTAGGCTGAATTGCCTGAATCCAGCTTGGTTATGTATTGCGGTTTATAATTGCCTTTAACATTATTCAATGTCAAATGTATTACCGTACTTCCGATATCGTCGGTTTCAACTTTTACAACCTTTACTTCGCCGTCGGTAAAGCTTAATTTTTGCGACAGCTTATTAATGCCGTCACGGTGTATGTTTGTAATGCCGAACATTTTTAATTCTTTAGTGTAGTTATCCATTACTTTTACAAGATCGAGAAGGTCAGTTCTCGTGACTTTCGCCTTGGCTACTTCTTCGGGCGGCATGGCTAGCGCAGCTCTTATTACCGAGTTTAAGGACCTGGCCATTTCATAGTTGTTATTTATCATTCCACGGGCGATGGTTTGCCGCGCGATATTATCGGCTATGCCTTTTTTTGCGAAATTTTTTACGACTTCGACTTCTTCGCGGTTTGTCATATTGGGAAATGGCGACATGTCGAAATATTTATTATAATTTATTTTCTTAGGCTTTTCTTCCGGTTTTTTCTGTTGCTGCTGATATGTGCGTTCAAGCGCGGTCGGTACGGTAATTGTCAAGACCAGGTTTTTACTTTCGTTTGAAACCGAATCGGGCACCGGTATGGTAACAGTCGAATCGGCGCAAGCGAAGCCGGCTGCTGCCAGGTTTATTAACGCAGCTATTGAAATTCCGGCAAGCTTATTTTTGATTTTTATTCCAGCCATTATGTTCACCTCGCATTTTCAAGCCAAAAGGCTTTAATGTATTACAGTATGAAGACTTCTTTCGGGCTTTTGGTAAGTATCTTGCACCCGGTTTTTGTCATGTAAACCATATCTTCGATTCTTACTCCGCCGAAGCCGGGTATATAAATTCCGGGTTCAACTGTAAATACCATGTTTTCAGTTACTTTGATTTTCCCGAGCGGTGAAATTGTCGGCGCTTCATGAATTTCAAGGCCGACTCCGTGGCCGAGGCCGTGGCCGAAATTATCAGCATAGCCGTATTTTGCAATGACATCGCGGGCGAATTTGTCGATTTCGGCGCCTGTCATGCCGGGTTTTGCCTTTGAAATAGCCGTAAGCTGAGCTTCGAGGACAATTTTATATATGTCCAGATGCTTTTGCGACGGTTTGCCTATAATTACGGTCCTTGTCATATCCGAGCAATAACCATTGAGTTTGGCGCCAAAATCCATTTTTAAAAATTGTCCGCTGCCTGCGGCTTTGCTTTTTACTTCCACTATGCAGTCAGGTGATGGCTTATAGTGCGGATACGCGCTGTTAGGTCCGAATGCTATTATGGATTCAAACGAAGCGCATTGCGCTCCGCCGATTTTCATTAAATATTCGTATTTTGCCGCTATGTCGCTTTCTGATTTGCCGATAATATTTTCTTTGGGTTTGGATATCATTTCATTAAATGTAACATCGGCGAGTTCGACCGCTTTTTTTATGAGCGCGAGTTCGCTTTTTGATTTTGTCATTCTGGCTTCTTCGATTATACCGCACATTTTGACGAGTTTCACTTTCGGCGCCAGGGCTTTTTCGAACAGCTCATACCTCGTGATTACAATTGAATCGGCTTCTATGCAGGCGTTTTTCAGTTTTTTATCTTTTATGTATTTGGCTACGTCTTCGATTTGCGAATTCCCGGTCTTTATGACTTCTATTTTTGAAGTCTGTTTTTTAGCCTGCTCGATATATCTGAAATCGACAAATATGGCTGCCTCGTTGCGTGTTACGACTACGAAGCCGGTCGAGCCCGAAAAATTTGTCAAATAACGGATATTTTCAAGCTTGCTTACTATCATGGCTTCTAATTTTTCTTCTTTTAGTTTTGCCTGGAGCGTTTCAATTCTTGCGGTGAATTCTTTCATTTTTTTACCTCGAATATTAAAAATTTCATGCGGTCTTTGAACGCAAATTCATAAATAATTCTGCGTTCATTGAAATATAATTATTGCAGTATTATGAGTTTTTTAAAATATTAACGCATTCATGCAATTTTTTGTCTTTATCGCCGGCCGGGCCGATTATCGATAAAGCCATATTTTTAGGGTTGAATAATTTTCTTGAAAGTTCCATAATGTCATTTTCGGTTACTGCGTTTATTTTTTCGAGAACTTCGTCGATCGTGATCTGGCGCTCGAAATATATCTCGTTTCTGGCAAGCCTGTTCATTCTTGCGTTAGTTCCTTCGAGCGAAAGTATCATATTGCCTTTCAGCAGTTCTTTGGCCCTTGAAAGCTCTGCGCCTGATATCTTTTTTTTCGTCATTTTTCCAAGCTCTGCGATTATTAATTTAACTACGTTATCGCAGTCTTTGTAGCTGCAGCCTGCATAAACTCCGAAAAGTCCGGCTATTTTATAAAGTGACGCGTAGGAAAAAATCGAATAAGCCAGTCCGCGGTTTTCTCTTATTTCCTGAAAAAGCCTTGAACTCATCGAGCCGCCGAGGATTGAATTTAACACATACAGCTGATAGCGTGACTCGTCGATTTCTGTTATTCCCGGAGTGCCGAGCACTATATGCACCTGTTCGACATTTTTTTCGCGTATTTCATGTTTTATTGTGTGTTTAGGAGGCTGAATTTTTATAGCTTTCTTTTCGACCGAGTCCTTATCGTATTTAAAATATTTTTTTACAAGCGATATTATTTTCGGTATTTTAAAATTGCCGACGATTGTTATCAAATAATTTTCGGGCGAATATTTTTCGTTGTAATATTTCATTATTTTTTCACGGTTAAGCCCGCTTACCGATTCGTTAGTTCCTAAAATCGGCGCGCCGATAGGATGGTTTTGCCAGAGCGACTGCGAGAACATGTCGTGGATTAATTCATCCGGCGCGTCCTCGTACATTTTTATCTCTTCCATTACTACGTTCTTTTCGCGTTCGATTTCGCTTTCATCGAAGGTAGAATTTTTCAGCATATCGGAAATGAGCTCTATTCCAAGCTCTGCGTGTTCATCGCGGACTTTAGCGAAATAGCAGGTGAATTCCTTGGCTGAAAAAGCGTTCAGCTGGCCGCCGACCGAATCCATTATCTCGGCTATTTCGCGGGCCGTTCTGGTTTTTGTCCCCTTGAACATCATGTGTTCCAGAAAATGAGAGATTCCGTTAATTGCCGGTTTTTCATAAATCGCGCCGGCGTGGACCCAGACTCCGATGCAAATCGACCTGACCGAACTGGTATTTTCCATGACCAGCGTTATTTTATTATCCAATACTGCCCTTTTTAGCATTCCCTACCATCCTTACTATATCTAATAATTATACACCGAATTGTATTATACTTCAAATTTAATTTCGATTTTTATTAAATTAAACCCGTTTATTTACAGCTAAAAAATAAATAAAATATAACTATTTAAAAATATTGCCAGAGTATTTTTCGTAATTTACATGTTTTTTTAATAAGTCTATTTCAGTTTCGTTTAATTCGCGGTACTTTCCTTCGGCGATGCCGGTGATCGAAAGCGGTCCTATGGAAACTCGAAAAAGATCGATTACCCTGGCTTTAATAGCTTTCATCATGCGCCTTATTTCACGTTTCTTCCCTTCGGTAAGGACTATTTTATAAACAAACTCGCCGAAGTTAGGTTCTTCATAAATTTCTTTATATTCTTCGCCGTTATAAGCAACTATATCGTCCGCCCTGTATGTGTCCTCTTCGAATTTAACGCCTTGCTTTAATTTTTCAAGTTCTTCTCGCGACAACATTCTCGACGCTTTTACTATATAAATTTTTTTAATCCGATTGCGCGGGTGGATTATCAGGTCGCACATAATGCCGTCATTCGTTATCAAAACAAGGCCGCGAGAATCAAGATCGAGACGGCCTACCGGAAAATAATGACCGTCGAGCTTTATAATGTCAAATATGGTCTGGCGCGAGAATTCATCCTTGCAGGTTGTAAGGTAGCCGCATGGTTTGTTAAGTAAAAAATACCTGCGCTGATTATTCTCGAAATTTGTTTTGAGTTCTTTTCCGTCTTTACTGAGAATGTCAACGCCCGGCAATATTTTCGTGCCAGGTTCATATATCGTTTGACCGTTTACGCTTATCCGGCCCTCAAAAATAAGCCTTTCAGCCTCGCGGCGAGAGCAGTGCCCGCACGTGGACATTATTTTAGATATGCGTTCAGGTTCATTTTTGGATAAATTCATTTTACAATACTCCTATATCGGCAAAACCTTGATTTTATTTATATTTTAATTCTAAACATGATTTTATTAAACGGTTGGTTTCGATGTAAAGCGGCGAATTGGTTGAATTTTCGCTTTCCAACCGCGCCTTGATTTTTATTAAAATATCGTACGCTTTTCCAGTCGAGCCGGAGTTGAAATATAAATTAGAAAGATTATACGCGGCCAGTTCGTCGAAATCATTTTTCAGTAAATTTTTTAAAGTAACTTCCGCTTCCGAGGTTTTTCCGGAAAATATCTGGAAAATGCCGAGATTTATAGCGTAATCTCTTTTATTTCCGCCGATATTTATGGCTTTTTTTATATAAACAGCCGCAGTTTCGTATTCTTTCTTCTCGCCGTATGAAAGGCCTGAAATAAAATATATTTTTTCGGCGATTTCAGGTTTAGGGTTAAATTTATTCATAGCCTCGCGAAGTATGTTCAGACTGAAATCAGGCATGTTCATTAATAAATAGACATGCCCGAGATTGACGTAAGCTTCGGGCGTGCTCGCTAATTTTATCGCCTTCTGGAAATAATTCAGCGCGCTGCCGTAGTTTTTCAGGCACTGTTCGGCGCATCCGGCGTTAAGCAGGAAATACATATCATCAGGTGAAATTTCAAGCGCCATTTTCAAAAACTCAAGAGCTTTATCGTATATTTTAAGGCGGTAAAGGGCGAGGCCGGCGTAAGCGTAGATATTGGGGTCTGATTGCGTTTCCAGCGCCCGCAGAAAAGCAAAAACGGCTTTTTCATATTCATGTGTCTGAAAATAAGCGACTCCGGCATAATAATGTGTTTCGCCGTCGATCGGATTGATCTTTATGGATTTTTCAAGATAACTTACGGCCGACGCCGGGCGCGATAGTTTTAAAAGGTCGAGGCCCTGTTTCATTTTTATATTCGAGTTTACATACTGCGGTAATATGAAAAAAATCATAAAATAAAAAACGGATATTACGACATGTATCAGTTTTATGTTAGGCCTTTTAAAATCGACGGCATATTCGCGCTGAAATGTTAAAATCGGCGAGCCTGCATTCGCGTTAATCGCAATTTTTTCTATAAGAGCGATGACGAAAATTAAAAGGACGGCGGTAGGCGCTATATGCAGCGGAAAGCCGAAAAGCGAATTGACGAGCACTGTCCAGAAGGCGCAAAAAAGCGAAAGAATGATAATATATTTGCTGCTTCCCGAATTTGATTTTGAAAATAAAGCGAGAAGCCGCAAAAATAAAATAATATAATATGCAACTAAAATTATTATGGCGCTGATTCCGAATATGCCCAGTTCGCAGAATATTTGAAGGTATTCGTTATGGGCCTGGTTCGCTTTTGCGAAAAATTGGTTTTCGTAGAAACGATTCAAATTTTCTTTAAATAACACTGCCTGGTAATTTAAAAAATTCATTTTGAAATATGAAAGGCCGCAGCCAAACCAGAAGTTATCTTTAATGATACGGTAAGTCGCGTGCCATATATCAAGACGCATAGCGATATTTCGCTCGCCTGATATATTAAATACCGATGATATTCTTTCCGGAAAATTAGTTTTTTCGTTAGTTACGGGAGTGTTGGTCGAATATATCACAAAAAGGGCTGATATTATCGATGCAATTATTAAATACCTGCCGGCCTTTGCTTTTATAGCAGCTAATATATAACGATTTTTGAATATATAATAAGTGAAAATAATTCCGGCTGTCATGACTGCTATCAGTGAAGAGCGTGATTGCAGTATATAAATCATCAATATTGTCAATGTAAGCGATGCAGTGTAAAACAGGCTTAACTTAGGCTTTAAGCCGCTATTTTTTAATGAACGCCCCGTAAAATCCAATATAATGATTTTAGAAATCAGTATAAAAGTCAATATGCAAAGATATTCCGAAAAATAATTCTTATTTCCGAAAAATGAGAATAATCTCATTTTATCGAGAGAATATGAACTCATGAAAATAAAATCCAGCCTGTAATATTGAAAATACGCGTAAATAACGGCTGCCAGCGAAGAAAACGCGAATATTGACATATATTTGCCGTACAAATTATAGACAGTCAAATCGAATTTTATTTTGTAATATATCAGGCAGAGGCTTAAAATGAGGACTACCGATTGTATCGGCACATAAAAAGAAGGCGCCCTGTATAACGATAAGGCGCACAATACGACCAGGAAGGCATAGATATAATCACTGAGATGAAATTGGATTTTAAATCGGCTTGGTTCCTGGATTTTATAATAGCGCAGCCAGGCGTGTTCGAAAAATATAAGGCCGGCCGCCGAGATTAAAAAAATTTCTTTTGGGAATAAAAAAGCGTCCTGTGAATACTTCAAGAAGATAATCGGCGTAAAAAGCGGCACTATAAAAAATAACAGGCTTTCTGGCCGCATTTTAAATTTTTTTCTCCTGATAGTATTTTTTTATTTCGCTGATCATGGCTTCGATTGTATATTCCGACGGCATTATGTCGACGCCGGCAAAATATTTCAAGCAGGTTTCGGCCGTGACAGGCCCTATGGCGGCGATTTTTACATGCTTATTTTTCCAGTTTCTGACCGAGTCTTCGCCGGCGGTTTCTATGAAATTCAAGACAGTGCCTGAGCTTGCAAATGTTATGAGGTCGAAATCGCCATCTTGAATAGTTTTAAGGATTTCAGGGTCGGAAATCGTCTCGCGCTGCATTTTATATGCGTGCGCTATATTTACATTAAATCCTGCTTCCTTAAGTTTTTCGGGGAGCAATTCCCGGGCCTGTTGCGCTCTCACTATTAAAATATTTTCAGGCGGACATGATTTTTGCGCGCCGTGTTTTTTTATTATCTCGCCGCAAAGTTCTTCCGCTCTAAACTCAAGCGGCATTATATCGACTTTTATGAAATGCTTTTGAAGCTCCTCAGCTGTTTTCTCGCCGATGGCGGCGATCGTTTTTCCGGCTAGGATTCTTATATCATGGCCGTATTCGATGGTTTTATGCAGAAAGTTTTTTACGCCGTTAATGCTTGTGAACACTATAATATCGTAATTTTCGAAGTTGTCGACGGCTTTTTTTAGAGATTCGAATTTATCGTCAGGCTCGGTTATTTTTATTGCCGGCACTTCATATACGAATGCTCCGAGATTAGCGAGCCGTTCGGTAAGTTCAGATGCCTGTTCGCGGGCGCGCGTGACTACGATCTTTTTACCGAACAGCGGCAATTTTTCAAACCAGTTCAATTTATTTCTTAATTCGACCGTATCGCTCACAATAAAAATCGCGGGAGGTTTGACGTCATTTTGTTCGCAAAGCTGCGAAATATTTTGCAGCGTGCCTTCAATGGTATTTTGTTCGGGAGTCGTTCCGAGGACAATGACCGCGGCTTTGGTTTCTGGATTTTTGCCGTATTTGATAAGGTTTTCACAGATTCCGGGAAGGTTTTTAACTCCCATAAAAAAAACCAGAGTGCCTATTCCGGCTACCTTTTCCCAATCGATATCGCTTTCAGCTTTTGAAGGGTCTTCATGCCCCGTTATTATTGCGGCGGTTGAAGTATAGCCGCGGTGGGTTACCGGGATTCCAGCGTAAGCCGGCACTGCTGAAAATGCCGAGATGCCTGGCACAATTTCAAAATCGATTCCGCGTTCGTGCAATAAAAGCGCTTCTTCGCCGCCGCGTCCAAAAATGTACGGGTCGCCGCCTTTTAGCCTTACCACTATTTTGCCTTCAGCGGCTTTTTCGGCTATAAGTATATTCAAGTCATGCTGTTTGATCGTATGAACCGAAGATGACTTGCCGGCGTATATCAATTCGGCGCCCGGCTTGATTTTGTTTAAAAGCGACGGATTCATCAGCCTGTCATAAATTATGACATCGGCCTTTTTTATGCATTCGATCCCTTTGACTGTAATTAATCCCGGATCGCCAGGGCCGGCGCCGACTATATATACATATCCTTTTTTCATTTATAACCTTCCGCTTTGAATTTTTATATTTAAAAATCTATTGTATTTTAACAAATTCGGGAGGTTTTGTAAATAAATATCTGAATTTATATTATTAAGTTATTTGATTATTTTACGGGCTTAAGTTCTAAATGTAAATTTTTATCATGGGCTGCCGGAAATGTTATTTTCTGGGAATTGGTTTCATAT
Organism: Candidatus Wallbacteria bacterium; assembly: GCA_041441465.1. GTDB lineage: Bacteria > Muiribacteriota > UBA9980 > UBA9980 > UBA9980 > JASDSY01. Next base: position 21,504 of record JASDSY010000003.1, on the reverse strand, counting down.
CCGGGCATTACAAATGTCAGTTCATGTTCGCCGGGATATGACGAGCCTGATATGTCGCAGGGCGTCTGGCCTGATTGAATGCCGTCGATCAGGATTTTAGCTCCCGCCGGGTCGGATGTTATTCTCAGCATTTTATCGGCAGATCTTATTTTTATTCTTGAGGTAGTTGTCGCAAAAGCTGTTTTAACATCCATGGCGAGCGCGTTAAAAAACGGCTTGAAATTTTCGTTATTAATAGGCGTTTCGACCGGAGTGGCGTTTGAAGGCGGTATTTCTACTTTCAGTTCGCGCGTCAGGACTGCGCGGCCGGCTATAGCATAACGCATGTCAGGCAGCGCCAGAGCGGCAAGATGCTGCGGTTTTATCGCGATTTTTTCTCTGCTTGCTACCGCTATAAGATATTCGTCGCCGAGCGGCGGGTGTACCTTGATTTTATAAGATGAATTTTCAGGTATTGTATATATGTCGCCCTTTTTTATGTAATTATTCGTTGAACGTTCATTCGGAAAAATAATCGAAGCCTTTCCTGATGTGCCGAGATTGATGATTGTGACGTAAGCATTTTCGCTGACGCTGAACCTGATTTTTATGTCGTTGCCTGGCGAATATATTCCGTCTGCTCCGTTATCGGCCTGAAGGTCTATACTGATATTATTTTCACTATTTTCCGGCGCTTTTGCCGTTTCGTTTTTAGCGCCGCCTGGCTGATTTGAATTTGCAGGTTCATTTTGTACGGCCGCGGCCGCCGGCAGCTTTGTAATGTTTATTTCGCCGCTTTCAGACGGCGTGAATACCGCCGTTTGGACAGGAGTTTCCTGTTGTTTTTCAACCGTAATTTTTACAGGCGCGGACGGCTGTGAATATATTTTCTTCCTGGAATTATCCTTATCTTTGGCTACCGCTAAAATGTAATAATAATATGTTTGGCCTTCTGTTATTGTGTCGTCTATGGCGTCTGACGCTTCGGACGTTGACTGCAAAATGCAATTATTTTTTTCCGGATCTTTTGCGAATTCTTCGGCGTTATTTCTATAAATAAGGTAATAATCGGCTCCAGGCGAAGATTTCCATTTAAGTTCGACTGCTTTATAAACAAGTTTGGCGGTAAATTCCGCGGGCGTGCCTGGAGAATTGACGCCTGCCGAGTTGGTTTGCGCGTCGGTGTTGATGATGGCGGCGCAGCTTAAGACTGCAAAAACTAATGTCGCGGCCAGCATAAGATAAATTTTTCTCATTTTTACCACATCCTTTTAATAATGAATTTCCGGGGTAAAGCCGTGAATTGGATGCCATAAAAAAATAAGCATATTCATATATGACTATACCGGTCCTAATTATAATTTAACATGAATCTTGAAAAAAATCAAAAAATATTATAAGATAATCTTAGGACCGGTATATATTTTGAAAAATGATATGTGATATAATTTGTCTGGAATTTTAAAAATTGTTTTCGATTTTTGGCAATAAATTTTAAATTTAATATGAGAGGCGGGAGTTTTATGGAGTTAAAAATAAGACTGGATTTAAAGCTTTTAGCCTTAATATTTGTTTTCGCGTTCTTTATCTTAATCGACAATGCGTATGGCGCGGATAAGCGTTACGCGCTGGTCATCGGCAATGCCGATTACAATAACGTATCGAAATTGAAAAATACCCTAAACGATGCTGTCGCAATGGAAACGGTCCTTAAAACATGCGGTTTTAATGTTATGCGCGGCGAAAACCTTACCAAACGCCAATTTAAGGATTTAGTCGACGTTTTTGTTTCAAGGATGGAAGATTATTGTACAGTGCTTTTTTATTATTCGGGCCATGGCGTTCAATACCGCGGCGATAATTATCTGGTGCCGGTCGAGGTTAATTCTAAAATGAAATCATATCAAATCGAGGATGAGTGCCTTAAATTGAATTTTATTATGGACGCTTTGAATTCCAAAGGCGCCAAATTTAAAATAATCATACTTGACGCCTGCCGTAATAATCCGTTCGATGAGGCGACGCGGAGTCTTACAAGCAAAGGGCTCGCTCAAATGAAATCGTCTGCCGCGAATACCTTGATTGCGTATTCGACTTCGCCGGATACGGTAGCGAGCGACGGCGATGAAAACAACAGCCCTTATGTAAAGGCATTGCTCAAAAATATTACTAAACCAGGCATAGATATAGGCAAAATGTTCAATCTCACCCGTAAAGAAGTAATCTCGATGACAAATAATGAACAATTGCCATGGGAAACTTCGTCTATAATAGATGAATTTTTCTTCATGGAAAGCGCACAATCGGGAAGTTCAGCGGTTAATGAACCGGTTCCGCCAAAAAAAGAGCCCGGACAGGATACAGTGCTCGATAAGCCTTCGGGCGTAAAGGAAAATAAAGAGCCGGTAAAAGTAATTTCAAGTGAAAATGTTACATCCGGCGGCGAAACATTGGCGCAAGCCGGAAAAACAGAATTTAATAATTTTGACGGAATGGATGAGCCCGATTATACTGCGCCGCCAGCTGCAGAGATAACTATATATGAAAATGGTAATATATATGGAGTAGACAGCAATCCGCGGACAGTGCCGCAGCGTCCGACCGAATTTAAGATAAAAAAATCGGCTTTCATAACGCACTTTGAGACATACCATTATTTTACTAACGGCGCGGCACCCGGGAAAATCGCGTTGAGGCACAGCGACGGCACGATTTACGGTCCGTGGCAGACTTCCGGCAGGGCCGGCCAGGGAAATGTCGACAACGCTTACTGGGAAGTGAAACCGAATATAGAGATAAAACCCGGTAAATATACGGTGCTTGATTCTAATCCGGCGACATGGTCATTTAACGGCGCTTCAGGCAGCCGGGGCTTTGTCATAATAAAAGGATATTATAAATAAATTCAAGTTTCACGTTTGATTAAAAGCCTTTTATTTAAATGATATTATTTCTTTAAAGTTTATTAAAAGATGGAGGCTGCGATATGAAAGTAAAAAAAATATTATTAAATTTATTTTTTATAGTGCTGGCGCTTTTTATGTCATATAATATTTCCGGCGCCGTAGAGTTTGCCGAAAAAAAGGATGATATAATAAAGGAACTTACGAAATCGGCGCCCAAAAAAGCGCTGACGAAAGGGCTTAATTTAAATAAGGATCTGAGCGTTGAAAGCGCGGCCGAATCTGATTCGAAACAATCTGAAAAACCGCGTGTAGCTGCAAATATTTTATTTAAATATAATTCTACTGAGATTTTGCCGCAATCATTAACCGTTCTTAATGAATACGGCAGCGCGCTTAACGATGAGAAATTAAGAAAAGCCAGAATATGCGTGGAAGGCCATACGGACAGCGACGGCGGCGCCGATTATAATATGGCGCTTTCGAATAGAAGGGCGCAGGCTGTCGTTGATTATCTCGTGAAAAAATGCGACGTCAGCCGGGAACGTCTTTCGATACGCGGTTGGGGCGAAGAAAGGCCTATAGATAATAATTCGACGGAAGCTGGAAAGCAAAAAAACCGCCGGGTCGAATTCTTAAAATTAGATTAATATCAGACTCGAAAAACTCATTTTTTATTATTAAGGAATCGTAACTGTCGCTTCCTTGTTATTTTTTGAGGAATCACGGACTGCGGTTCCTTCATTTTTTAATATGAAGTCCTTGAGATATTCGGATAAAGTTCCGTGCGCGAGCAGCGGATTGAATTGATTATCGCTTGAAGAACTGTATAATTCATTGACTGGCTGGCTAATTCCAGGGATTTGATGGCAATTTACATTCATCGCTATTAAAAAATTCTTCTCTACTAAAAATGCCTGTTCCAGCCATTTGTTTTCTGCGTCGGCGGAAAGCGCCATCGAGCGCAAAAATCTTGCCGTTATAAGCTTTTTATTTTCGATTGCCAGGTTATTATTCTTTTTTATGTCAATAGCCGCGGAATATTCTTTATATAATCTTAATATAGCGCTTTTTACGCCGGCCGCCGAAGGATCATTATTAGCGGCGGCAAAATATATTCTTTTTTGAATAAGGCTTATAAGATATGAATTTTCAAGTACGTTAAGTTCGTTGGGATTAGTGCACAAATAATCTATAAATTCTATTATTTTGGATTCGTTAAGGGCGGCGATGTCATTATAAGATATTTTTAGCGGGATATTGACTGATTGCTTAAATAAATAATTGCCGGACAGCATATTTTGTAATTCGATAAGGCATTGCCCTTCATAAAATGGAATAAAATTTTCATAATTAATCAGGCGTGTTAAGCATTTATCTATTCCTGCAATTTCATATCCAAGCGGTGAAAATAATATTTTATTAGTAGTGAGCGACCATTCGGTATAGTTAGTGAGCCGGTGAAGTTCTTCAGGCGTTTTAGCGAGGCCGATCGAATATAAGAGCGCGATGTCCCTGATATTTGGGTTTTTTATGTTCTTAATTATTAAAATGGCTTCAGCGATGCCGGTACAATGAAACATCAGTTTGAGCATTTTTTTATCGCTCTCGACCGAGCTTGAATTCTTAACTGAAATGGTTATTTCCTGAAGTATGCTTTTTAATTCAGGCGAGATGTATGAATCTAAATTCAATGATTCCATTTTTTCAGAAATTTTGAATTCATCCTGATTATGGTTTTTTAAAATTATGATTTTAATTTTTTGAGTCTGGTTTTTAAAAGCCGTCGAGGCGAATTCGACTTCGTATGTTCCGGGCGCCATTAAGGAAGAATTTATCTTGAAATTATGATTTTTAAAAGTGCATCCTTGCGGCAGCTTTGAGCATTTTATGCCGTAGTTGAAAGTTTTTTTCCCATTAACGACATGCCATACGCCGAAATTAGTTTTTTCTCCCTGTTTTAATTTTATTCTCGATACCGGTTTCATATAAAGGAATTGTTTTAATGGAGTAACGCCGAAATCGGTTTCTTCGGCATAAGATGGAATTATGTCGATACCGGCGTATTCATAGCCGGCTTCGACAAGGCCGACGCAGGTGTATCTTTCGTTATGGCCTTTGCCTGTCTGCCCTGTACCCTGCGTGTTTAATGAATAAAAAATAGAAACGAGCGGTTTTACAAATGCCTCATAATTATAGCTCGAGTTCATTAAGACGCAATTATTGGCATATTCTATTATTTTACGGCGGTATAAGTATTCGTTCGGATTATCTTCGAGAAATGCAAGCGTGCGCGCACCCATATATGTTCCGTCTAAAGCAGAGTCGTAATCCTTAAAAAAGGTTTTCATAAAAAGTTCGACACCCGGAATGAGCTTTAAAGATCTGGCAAAATAGTCGTTCTTAGCGAAAAAATCGTCAACGCGGCCGTGGCCTTTCTCAAACCGGTATAACGGATAAAAATAGACATACCAGACCCCGTACCGACATGCTTCAGCAGCCATATACGTTTCGGTGCCGTCGGTTTTATTTTTATTTTTGCTTATGAATATTCCTGTGTGACCCGGGATCCATCCGCTTTTAGGTAAAAACGGGGCAATTCGCGGAATCGGCCCTTGCGAGTATATTGCGTCGCCTGGAGACGGCGGTAAATCGACCAGAAGATAGGGCGGGAAATTCCATGCCATACCCGTTGGATAAGAAGACATAGGATCGTAATCGGCCACTTCAGCCTGCCGCGCATACGCGTGTGGGGCTTGTGTTATTAACAATAAAATGAATAGGAAAAATTTTAGTTTATTAAACATAAAAATTACTCCCTTATAAAAAATCAATACAATAAAAAATCAATTACTTAAAGTTACTGATAAAAATTCGTAAATCCATACTATTTAATTGAATCGTTGACATTTTTACTTGAAATTTTTAACCGTTTCAAGCATAAGGAAGTAATTATTAAATTTTTGAGTATATATCTTTATTTTACCAAATTATAATGACTTGGTCAATGATGCATTGAAAATTTTTAATGAATTTATCACGCAAAAACGCGTTTAAGTAATTTTTAAACGCGTTTTTGTGATTTTATATTAAAGGTAATAATTAATTAACTATTTTAATTTTCGTTTATGACAGAGCGAAGCTGGTTAACGACCATATCGACGGCAATCTGGTTGTGGCCGCCGTAAGGTATGATCAAATCCGCGTAGCGTTTTGACGGTTCGACAAATTGCTGGTGCATCGGCCTTACCGTTGAAAAATATTGTTTTATTATCGATTCGAGCGAGCGTCCGCGCTCCTGCATATCGCGTTCGATTCGTCTTATTATGCGGACATCGTCATCGGTATCGACGAATATTTTTATATCGCACATCTGTCTGATACGCGGATCCACGAATATTAAAAAACCTTCAAGAACTATTAACGGTTTAGGTTCGATCGTTATGGTCTCGTTAGATCTTGTATAGGTCACAAAGTTATAAATTGGCTTATTTATGGTTTTTCCGCTTTTTAAATCTTTCAAATGCTCGAGGAGAAGGTCATTATCAAGCGCATCCGGGTGGTCGTAATTGATTTTAGCGCGTTCCTCTAATTTTAAATTTGACTGGTCCTTATAATATGAGTCGTGGTCAAGAAAAATGACCGGCGCGTCATTTATCTGTTCGAGAATTTTTTTGGCTACCGTGGTTTTGCCTGAGCCTGAACCGCCGGCAATGCCTAAAACAAATGGTTTCATTTTTTTCCTCTTTTCATTTTTATTTGTGATTTTTGCTGTTTTTATTTTTTGTCTTAATTATTTAAGTTTTATATCTTAAAATATCTGGAAATAAGGAATTAAAAAATAGATATATTTTTTCTTACCAGATATAATCTTTGGCGACGGCGCGCTTATTCTTATCAGAAAGTATGTGCATTACCTGCAATTTTTTTATGGTCCCCGGAGAAAGCTGGCCCATCGGAACGAAAACTATTTTTTTTCCGAGTTTAGCGGCTATATTTTTGAAAAATGAACGCGGCGGTTTTTTTGCGCAATAAACTATGTATTTTTCAAGCGAATAATCGATGGCAGCCATCAGAAGTTTTTCAGGCTTGGTTTTGGCGGCGAAATAGTAAGGGTCGGACCATACGTCGTAAAGCCTGAGCGGCGGAAATGAAAGCATGAAGCCGCCGTATTCGCATCTTGATATTCCGGGGCCTACAACTTTTTCACCGGGTTTAGTAGAGTAAAATGCCATATCCGATTCCTGATGATGCTCGCCGAGCCATGTCATTTTCCATGGGTATTTTTCAACTCCGGAACTTCCAGCCGGCAGGTCGTCATCGAATATAAAAACTACTGAGCCGACTTTGCCTGCAGCGAACCGTCCGATTTTAACATAAAGTTTTTTGTTGATATGGTAATTTTTTATGGTTTCGCGCATATCAACGCCGTCCATCAGCGACGTTGTGAAGGGTTCGATGCGGCATTGCTCATCGGTTAAAATCGCTTTGGCTTTTCTTCTTAAAAAATTTCCGAAGTTTTCGATAGCAATGTCCTCAGGCTGATATGAGCACATCGAATCCTGATTTTCATTCCATTCTTTGAGCCACTCGCCTGGTGAGCCTTCTTTTTTGCGCCTTTTTAAAAACGGCTCGAACATCTGGCGCATGGATTTCAAACGCCTGTGAAATGTTATTTTTTTGCCGTCAATTTTCAAGTCTTCGAGCGTTATGTTTAAAGTCGCATAACTGTTTGTGTGGTCGAGCCACGGATAATTTGTCGCCATATCAAAAACTTCATAAGCGAAATTATCGTCAGCGATTGCGCGCGCGCCGATTATCAGATCGTATATCGTGGCCGAAAGGCAGCCTTTTAATCTTAAATAATTTTTCAGAAACTTAAATAAAACAGGAAACGCGGTGCGCGGAATTTCCGAGCCTGTATTTTTAAAATACATTATAGCTGCGGCTTTAATAAGTTTGAAATTTATTTTTTCGCGGTCAAGTTCTGTGATGCTGGCGAACGAATATTGTATTTCAAGGTCTTCGAGCTTGTTATCGAAAATTTTATCATTTTTTAATGAAATACTGCTGTTTTCAGCTTTCCTGAAATTATGATTTGCCTGATTTGGTGCGCGGCCGAAAGCTTTGTCAGATTCCATGTCTTTCATATTTGTTTGATTGTGATATTCAGCCTCATTTTCAGACGTCGCGGCCGTGTTATGTTCATTTTTGCCGGAATTAAACTTATTTAAGAAGTTTAAGAAATTGATTATGTTGCTTTGGGCGTCTTTTTTATTTTCGCCGCTTTCTTCCGGATTATCGTTTCTTTCAGTTTGAACTCGGCTGCCGCATTCCGCGAATTTATCTTTTAATTCATTATCAATGCCGCCATTTTGAGATTTAATTTGCTCATTGGCAGTATTGGCGTTTAATTCGGCAAGCGTGGCTTTTTTCTGGAGTTCGAAGTGTTTTATCATGTAGGCGTATTCGCTCAATACGCTTTTATGAGATTCTTCCGAAAGATTTGTCAGATAAGCTTTTTCGATATTATTTCTGACTAACGGTATGGCGTTATTATAATCGAGCATTTTGAATATCGCCGGGTAATGATAAAGTCCGCAGACGAACAGGATTTTTTTATATTTACGCGACAGCTCCTGGAGATTGGCTGCCATATATTGCTCTCTCACTATGTCTTCGTTTTCGCGTTCCGTTATGCCGAGGTTTTTCTGAGTATCGAAATATTTAAGGCAGTAATTAACGTAACCGACGACATTTATGGCGTATGAATCAGGGAATTTATCGGAGTGCTCCTTATAGCCGTCGCAAAAATAGTCGATAAGGTGAATATTTTCTTTGTTTTCAGCGCCGAATGAGCGTACGGCTTCGGACATGGCGTCCTGCGGTTCGACAAGATGATATGTCAGGACTGACTTGGATTCAACGCATACCGCGGATATGAAAGGCAGTCTTTCGACGGCCTTTAAATACGGCGCCTTCATTTGCGGCGGCAGTTCGAGAGCGATGCAGTCGGGTTTTAACTCACGGACTAAAAGACCGGCGCAGATGCCGAACTCGAACGAGCCGTGTAATATAGGCATAAAGTATATATTGTCTTTATTGAATATGCCTGAATTTGAATATTCTCTGAAATCGAGGTATCCGCCGTTATGCCGGAGCGGATTTAAATCGTTTTGTTCATTATTACCTGGCATAATTTAAGCCCTCGTCGCCAAGGACCATTTTGACGGCATTTTTTATAGCGGCTGAATACTTTTTATTACCCATGGAATCGGTTTCGGAAGAAGCATACTGCGGCTGGTTATTAAAGAAATTAAGCTCGTATCCGCAATTTAACGTTTTCAGCGCGTAACGGCCTATGTTTATTCCGTCCCTGACTGTATATACTTCGTCGGCCTTATGGGCGAGCTGCAAAAAATCGGCTATATATTCCAGCACTTCTTCGGGCGCGTGAGAAAGATTATGGCGCAATATGAGCAGTTCCTCGTCGCGTTCGGGGAAATCGATATATATTTGCGGCTGCAGCCTGGAGTGTATGTATTCGGGCAGTTCGTAGGTTGATGAATCCTCGTTCATTGTGACGCATATTCTGAAATCTTTGTGGGCCGGCACTTTAATTCCGGCGATTATCGATTCGACATAGCGTCTTGTGTCCAGAAGCGGCGCGAGAGACGCCCACGCTTTTTCGCTCATGCGGTTGCCTTCGTCGAGGATGCAGACTCCGCCTTTTATCATTGCGGTGACAAGCGGCGAGGCGACGTATTGTATGGAATTATTCTGGCCGATTACAGGCGTTATTATGAGGTCTTCGGGCCGGGTGTCCATTGTCGCCTGGAATAAGTAAACCGGCCGTTTCAGCATTGTCGCCGCGGTGTATGCCAGCGTAGTTTTTCCGACTCCAGGTTTACCCAGAAGCCTCGGATTTAAAGGATAATCATTATCGTTTTCGACGAACCAGCACGCGAGAAGCTGTCTTACAAGATCGTCCTGGCCGACCCAGCGTAGGTTTAATTCGTCGGGATGCGCAAGGCTTAAATTTATATTTTCGATTGTAACTTTTTCCAAATCAATTCACCTTTTATATTTTTTATTGTCCGAGCATGAGCTCGAATTTAGGGTCGTTAGTCGTGCCGGTCACGTTAAAATTTCCTTTTACCTTTTTAATCACGTTTTTCAGGATGTTTCCGAATTTATTATTTTTCAAGCCGCCGGCGAGCTTATCTCCTGCGATATCAGCCATTAATTTTGCGTTGATATTTTTATTTTCATCGATTAATCCGCTTGTTTTGAGGTTTAATAATTCAGAAACAACCTCGAATTCGTTAAATTCGATTTTCTGGTTTGTAAAGAGCTTGAAATTGCCGCCTATTTTTTTATAATTCAAGTTTTCGAGATTGTCTTTTTTTATCGCCTGGCCTAATTTTTTTAATGCCTCAAGACCTTTAATCGTGCCGTTAGTGAAGTTTATGTTTCCGTCGAGAAACATTTTTTCCTTGTTCAAAACATTTTTAACCTTAAAATTAGCGTTAATTTTTCCTGATATTTTATCTTTGTATTGCTCGAAATATTTTGTTATTTTTTCGGCGTTCACTTCAGAAACATGGAATGAAAGCTCAGCTTCGCTGGTGGCGTTTGTGTTATAATGCGCGCCGAGTTTCACGATTCCGTCGAGTATGTTGAATTTGAAATCTGAAATATCATATATATTTTTATTGGCTTTAAATTTTGAGCTTATATTTGAGATATCGATTCCTTTTAACTGCGGCAGTATTTCGCCGAAATCGAATTTCGAGGAAGGCATTGTGATTAATCCTTCGGCTGTCGGATTATTCGCGAGGCCGCTTACATTGCACTCGAATTTAAAGCTTCCCGGAAGTTTTATGGAGCTCATTACCGGCCATAATTTTTGAATATCTTCAAATTTCAGGGCTTCAGAAACGACTTTGAATTTATGGGGCGCGTCGCCCTTGCCGATCAAGCCGCTGGCGCTGAAGTCAGAATTCAGGATTTTAAATTTGACATCGTTGATTTCTGTGCCGTTTATGAGCCATTTAACTTTTCCCGATATATTTGTTATCGGAAAAGGCAGTTCCTTGATGTTAACGGTAGCGTTATTTATTTCAGTCGAAATTCCGACAGAATTCGTGTCGAAATTATTCGTATCGGCGGCGAATGAAATTCCGGACTGGCAAATTGAGCTTAAATAAAAAGAGAATAAAGCGATGAAAAATATTTTTTTGATTTTTGATCTTAATAACATTACTGGTCTCCTTGCGATCTTTAGAATTTACTCCTGATATTTGATTGAATTTCCTGATAGAATTTTATATTTTAAAGCATGTTATTTTATAAACTATCTTTCTTTAATAAAGATTCAACGTAATTATATTAAAAATTTTTTATGAATTTTGAAATTTTATAAAAAAATAACTGTCATTATTGATACGGCGAAAGTTAAGTTATATATACACATATTTTGGTTTAATATTCCGGAAAAAATTCAGCGGAATTTCATGAAAGGTTCAGGGATATTTTTACGTTATCGCGGCTATAGTCAGGCGCGGGTTACATTTATGACGTTATTATCGAGCGATGAAATTTTAACTGATGAACCGGCCTGAATTTCACCGTCACGGCAGACTGCGTGAATTATCCTGTCTTCGATTCTTATGTCGATGTTTCCGTTTGGTTCTCGATTGGTCACGGCTATTCCTATTTTATCGGTAAGGCAGATTTTATTGCTGCCCTGTTTTAAAGCGTCTGTTACGACGGTTAAAATGTCGAACCCGGCAAGATCGATTGCGGAGGCTTCGTTAAAATTCAGCGGGATATTATGATCGCCTGCTATGACCATTGCGGTTACTACCTGGCCGGGATTGCCTCCGGCTAATAGAAGCGCCTCGAGTTTATAAATGTCGATATCTTTTAAACCGCCTTCAGCGGCTTCGATCAGGGGCAATACTATTTTAACCGGATTAACGCCGCGCATGCGCATTGCGATAAAGCTCACTAATTCGATTTTTACTCCTGCCCTGCGCGCTGTAATCCACATTGGAATCGGCACTAAAACTGAAAAAACGAAAACAAGCAGCGTAAAAAAAATCACGAGCATGACCAGGCCGGTTTGCGGTTCCGACGCATTGCTCAGCAAACAAAGTAAATGCATTTTCAATCCTTTTTATAAAAAAATTAAGACGCAAAAAAATTGGGCCGTAAAAGTCATAAAACAAAATTAATTATTAGACACATATTTTAAAATATTTTTTCGATTTTTGCAAGAAGTGATTTTACTTATTTTTGCTGAACACGGTTTCGTATTGCACCTTATAAATCAGTGCCGAGCCGGCTATAAAAGACAGCAGAAGAAGGTTTTGCATGGCGCTGATTCCGATTTCGTTGGTAAAACGGCCCTGTATCCAGGATATTATCCCGAGGCCGAGCCATGCTGTAAGCGTGTTGAGGCTTCCGAATATCGTTTTATTTTGGGCTTCGGCGAACATTTCGGGAATGGCGATTACTGATGTCACGACATACAGCCTGTCGAGGACCATAAATAAAGCTATCATGAATACAGCAGCATAAAATGATAGAACTCCCTGAATAAATATGGCGAATATAACGCCTGACGAGATTATGCTTATAGTGAAAAGCCTTTCAGCGCCGATTTTTTTTAATAAAGCAGGCGCCGCGAAATTAATCGCAGTTTCGGCAAGGCCTATAAAAAATAAAGCCTGGCTTATGGATTCAAGGCTGGCGTTATAATGTTTTATGAACCATACGCCCTGGAATGAATAAAAACCGAAGTAGCACATTCTGTTTAAAACCATGCCGGAGTAATATTTCGTAAGATTTTTGACTTTAAACGCGTTTATATATTCAGTAATAATTTTGAAAGGGCTGAATTTTTCTTTGGCCTGCGAATCGCCCTGAAGCGAGAATGTGAGTGTTAATCCTGAAAGGGCTATCAAGCCAAGAAACAAGTAAAAGCCGTAACGCCAGTCGTAATTTGCCGCGATCAATCCGGCGGCCGGAACGCCGAGCGCGAGGGCGAGCGGTCTGGCTGACATTAAAACTATCACCATGGCCTGATAATAATGTTTGTTTACTCCGTAATATGTTATCCACCACATGCTCGAAGCGGCAACACCGAGAAAAATCCCGAATAAAGTCCGGAACAGCAATGCGCCCAAAAACTGCGGAGTTAGTAAAAACAGAGCGAGCATGGCGCTCATTCCGATTGCAGCGGAGGCGATTACTTTTTTGGCGTTGAAGCTTGCGATAAAAGCGGGGCCGATGACTATGCCGAATAATATTCCGAATGTGCAGTAAGAAATCAGCCAGATTACTTTTTCGAGGTCGACCGAATAGTAACTATGAAGGGTTTTGACCATCGGTGCGATGGCATTATCTACGGCGCTGAATGAAAATATTAATATAAAAGATAAAAGTACGATCAATTTTTCGCGCAATTTAGTTCCTCCGTTACGTTTTGTATTAATTCGGCGATTTCTTTTTGGCTGCCTGCCGCGAATATCAAGGAACACTTATTCTCGAAAGGCGGCGCCGCTATTATTATTCCCTGGTCCTGACCGGGCGCCGCGATTAAAAATTTATTCATCACTTTTTTTAACTCGATGAATGTATTGACACCTGCCGGAATTCTGAAATTTTCTATGTATGATACGCATTTTTTATAAGTGCCGAAGTAATTAGCAGCGTATTTCAAAATCAATCCGAAGCCGTTATGCCTGAAATTAGTCTCTAAAAGCATATGACAGAGCTTGCCGTTAACTTCAGCGATTACGAAATCGATGTTCAGTTCTCCGCGGAGCCCTGAATTATGGCAAAATTTTCCGAGTTTCAGGCAGTCGTTTTTTATTCCGCCGAATAGTTGGGGCGGAAGTTTAGCAGGGTAAGAGAAACCGCACCAGCATCCTTCGGTGAATATTTGTTCGTCGAGTCCGGCGAATTCGAACCCTGGTTTGGAAATATTTACAAGAGCGCCGATTATTTTTTTGAATTCGATAAATTGCTCGACTATGACCTCGCCGCCGTCATAGAATGAATCTAAATTGCTTAATACATATTCAAGGCTTCCGCCTAAATTTCCAAGGCCGCTCGCGAAATCAGGTTTTTTTATCATTACGCCGCTGTTTGTTTCGCGGGCGATATTAACGGCCGCGTTTTTTATGTTATCTATGCCTGATGTCGTAATGCCTTTTATTACGGCAATGCCGAGCTTAACGGCCGCGTTTTTTATGAAAATTTTATTATTGAAATTATTTACTGTGCCTTTTGTAATTACTGAGTTTTTAAGGCGGGCAACCGGAATCGCGGTTTTTTCGGATATTTTTACTATATTTTCACTCGCGATGAACGGTTCGAGAACTAAATTAGAAGATAACTCCGAATTACCGGTATTTTTTAAATTATGTTCCGGCGCTGAATTGGTTTTAGATTCAATATTGGAGTTATCAGCCGCCTTTTGGTGGGTATCATTGCCTGAGTTCAGCCGTTTTAAAGTTTCAATGATTTCAGGGGTATTTGCTGCGGTTTCTGCTAGTTGTCCATTTTCAAGACGGAAGCCTGCATTTATGACTTTAGTCTTAATATAGCCGCCGCCGCGCAGTTCCCCTAAATAATCTATAAAATCGTTGTCGATCGAATCAGGCACGACTATATAATCGCCGCTTTCGGAGCATAGCAAAAAACGCGCGTAAAGGACGCTTAATTTGGCAAGAAGTCCTTCGGGCAGTTTATTGTTTGGTGAATTATGGAAAAATGCCTCTTCTATATTGGGAATTAATATTTTAGGCATAGAACGTTCCGTCGCATGACGGGCAGTTAGGCACTTTGAATTCCGGGCCGCCGCGAGTGCTTTTGAGCGAACATATCACGAAATCGAAGCCGTGCTTTTTGAGCATATCGCCTATTTTGCAGGCATAGTCTTTTTTTATGGTTTCATTTGTCGAAATGAATCTTTCGTCGAGTTTTGGAAGGAATTTTTTGTCGTTTTCAACGTCGAAATTTTTTAAAATTTCGAGAGTGGCTTCTTTTCCCAACTTTAAATTCATATAATCGATAAAATTCTGGTTCAGCAATAGAAATGAGAACATAAGCCTTGTGAGGCCGTTTTTCTTTAATTTAATGAAAAACGGTTCCATATCGCTTAGTTCATCGACTCCTATTGTAAGCGGATCCATGTGTACCGTTGTTTTTATATTTAGTGCCGCAATCTTTGCGGCTGCTTCAATTCTGGTTTCGGCTTTTCGAGTTCCCGGCTCCAGCACTAATTTGGTATCTGGCTTGATCGCCGCGTTATAAGAAATTTTATCCTTATATTTTTCCATCATTTTTATGCAATTTGCGTCAGGAACGCCCTTGGTAGTTATGATCAGGCGTTCGGCGCTCGATTTTCCAAGCGTTTCTAATATTTCGGCCGATAAGCCGTTTTTTACGAATTCTGGACTGAAAAAATCCGTATACCTCGAAAGTTTGACGATTTTCACCTGGTGCTTTTCAATACCTTCAGCTATTTCACTTAATAATTTGCCGCGTTCAAAGAGAAGGCGCGGTTTTTCGAATTGTACGCCCATTTCCTTCATTTTTTCGACGACTTCGCCGCGCTGTCTGGCATAGCAGTAAACACAGTTATGTTCGCAGCCTATCCACGGCTCTATATAGTGATATTTGCCGTACCAGCAAGTGCCGAGCGGCCCTTTTTTTATTAATGAAAACCTGTCTTCTGTCAAAATTTTACTGTCGTTCATTTCTTTTTCCTATTCCGTTTTATTCTATTTTCCGGGCTATTAATGTGCCGTAAAACATTACGCGCGGACGTTTTTCGACTATCTCGAATCCGCAGCTTGTGAATATTTTTTCCCATGTGGCGTAATCGGTTATATATTCGTCAAGTATCGTCGACGTGAAGTCTTTTTTTATCTTTTCAAACCTGTTTCCGTAATAAGCGGCGGCTTCGGCCATTATGTCGTCTATTTTTTGCTTTAAAATCGTTTTGTCGAAGTTGAAAAAACCGTCTTCGATATAAAATATCGCTTTTTTTTCAAAATTAGGCGCTATTTTTTTTATGAAAGTCATTTTTTCATCGTCGGTCAGGTGGTGGAGCGCCTTTCTGGAGAACGCCTTGGTTATTTTGAAATTTGAAATATCGCAGTCTAAAAATGAACTATGAATAACCTTAGTGTTTTTACGGCCTTTTAAACGCTGCTCCGCCAGTTTTATCTGGAATTCCGAGGAATCGACGCCGACGGCCATTTGGGCGATATGCGATCCAGCGTCGACGATATCGCCGCAGCCGCAGCCGAAGTCTATTAAAACGTCATTTGAATTCAATTTGAGTTCGGTCATGTATTTGTTAATATCCTCAACGCTCATGGCGTAATTCTGGTTGTAATGCTCTACGAACTTCGAATCGGACCATTCATTATAAGTCATAATATGACTCCTTTATTTTAAAAATCAAGCTGTCAGGTTAAAAACTTTTAAAAATTATATAGAAAATGCTTATAAATGTCAATGCAATTTTAATTATGTTTTTAATTGAAAAAACGGCTTGATTTTGATAAACTTAATATTAGATTGCCGGAATTTTAATTTTTTGATAAATAAGGAAAGGTAAATTATGAATGACACGCAGCGTCTGAGCGCGATAGTAATAGGCATTTGTCTTATTATCGGCGGCTTTTTTTTCACATTCCAATCGGTAAGCCTCTCTAAAAATTATGAACGCGCATTCGGAAAAGTAATAGCCGAAAAAAGCGTTAAAATTGAAGATGACCGTTCAAGGCGGTCCAGCAATAAATATAATAATTATCGAAATTATCCGGTTGTCGTGTTTAACGCGAAAGACGGCAAGGAATATAAGTTCACCTCGAAGGTGCAATCTGGGATGTTCACTCCCGGCGTTAATGACCGTACCGCCGTTCTTTATAACCCGGCGACTCCGCAGGACGCTGAAATAAGTTCGTTCTTCACGCTCTGGGCCCTGCCGCTGTCGTTATTTTTCGCGGCATTTTTAACTTTTCTTCCAGTATTATTCGAGCGGCAGTTCAATGCGCTCAAAGATTCGGTTACGGCTTCAATTTTCAAGGTTTTAAAAAGCAATTGATAATAAAGATTAATTTTTTTGCAATAAAAAAGCCCGGAGCGATGATTAATTACTCCGGGTTTTCTTATTTTAATTCAGCGGTTTTATATCTTTTCAATAATTTTATTTAATTACGTACTTTTTAGTATGCCGTTTAAATTTTATTATTCTTCGGCTGATTTGTCATATAATTCCTGTAATACATCGATTTTTTTCTTAAGATTATCAAAATCGCTTTTATTTTGATACGAGTCGTATTTAAGCATATCGACTGCTTTTTTTATTGTAGGTGAGAGTATTTTAAGGTTTTCGCCGCCGCATGATTTCAAATAGCTAGCGAAATAATCGATATTTTTTTCACGGTTATCGGATTTTGTTGAAATTTTATTCAGCATGTTTTCCGATATTTCTTTGACGTCATGAACTTTTTCGGGAAAAAACTGCGGAACTGACAGGCCGTCAGTCACGCTTTCAATGGTCTTATTTAAGTCGGTACGGTATATCACATTGTTGTATTTTTTTAGCGTTTGTACGGTATATGAGGCAGGGTGGCCGAATTTATTTCCGGTGCCGCAGGATAATATACTGACAGCCGGGACAATTTTGGCAATAAACGATTCCCTGGATGAAGTTTTCGAACCGTGGTGCGCCACTTTATAAACGTCGGTTTGTGTCAATTCCTTTTTATTTCCGACTATCATTTCAGTCTGTGCTTCGTTTTCGGCGTCGCCGTCGAATTGATACACGATGTTTTTGTATTTCATTCTTAAGACTATAGAAAATTGATTTAAATTGCTTGTGACATCCCTTACGACAGTCTTAAGGTCGAGATTTTCCGATTGCAAATATTGATTTTTAATTGTTGTATTGTTTTCATTTGTGTCTGAAGCATTCATATCTTTGGAAGAATTATAAGTATGCCCAGAATTATTTGCCTGGCTGCTGTTTAGAGTGGAAACGCCGCAATTTATAGGAAGCGTTATCCATTGTTTCGGCGGGTGAAGCACTGTTACGTCTATGCCGTCGCCAAAGTCGAGTTTATCGCCTTTCCAGAGTTTTTGTACAGGAATGTTTTTTTGTTTGAACATTTCTATTATCGATTTATATGTCATTGTCGTCGTAGGCATATTTTCATAAACAATCCCTATCGGTATTTTAGGGACTATCGAAAGAAGCCCGCCTATATGGTCGGCGTGCGGGTGGGTTATTACAAGGATGTCGATTTTATTTATTCCATTAGCTTTAAGATATGGCAGTATTCTTGTTTCGGCGATATTCTGTTTTTTATTGTCCTCACGGTCGCCGGCGTCGATCATTATAACTTTTCCTGACGGCGTGCGGATTATTTCGCAGTCGCCCTGCCATACGTCAAGGAAAGTGACGCGAAGCGTATTTGCCGAATTTGCGCCGCCCGGTGTTGAATTATCGTTTTTGGCTGAATTTACGCTGCCTTGAGAGGCGGCAATGCCCGGCATGATTATGAAAATAAGGAAAATCGCGAGTGCCAGAGCGGAGTTATATGTCGTTTTTATCTTGAAGTTTTTATTGTGGAATACCGTCATGTTTTATACTCCTTAAATGTGTTAAGTTAAGAGGCGTTTGGGTAACAAATTGATTTTTATGGTGAAATGAAGCATATAATCCGACAACTAAAGCTGTGATCCAATTAAAGCTCTGATAAAGGATTAATACTTTCATTTTTATTTTATATTCATTATGAAATCGGGAATAAAAGAAATTTAAATTGTAAAAAAAACAAAAAAAATAAAGGCTTTTGAAGTTTAAAGGGCAGAATTCTAACTTATAATTTTACTTCACTAAACAATTTTAAATTACAGGATAGCTTTTGTCAAGTGATTTAATCAAAAATGATAAATTATTATATTGAATAAATATATTATTTTTGATAAGCTGTATTTTTAGCAATATATCAGTTTAATATTTATTCTGTGAGGAAAGTAAATGATAGCAAAAGGTAAATTAAATATGTTTCTATTTATGGCAATAACTATATTTGGCGCTCTGATTTTATTTTATGAGCCATTGAAATTTGTTTATGTATATGAAAGAGGACACGGGCTTTATAAAAAAGTAGTATCGGTAAAGCATAGTTACGGTAAGGGCAGATACGATTTTTTGGGTCATCCGCTGATCGAATTCACAACCGCTGACGGCATGAAACATGAGTTTCGTTCCTATCTGACGTATGATGAATTTTTGCCGTATCAGGCGGGCGATGTAGTTCCTATAGTTTTTGATCCGGCTTATCCTGTCACTGCGGAAGTAGATCGTATTATGGCTATATGGTACCGCCCTGCTTTGTTATTTATTCTTGTGGAGTTTTTTGCGCTTGCTGTTAGTTTTAAGAAGGAATAAGAATTTTTATTAAGTATATTATTTTCATTTAAGTGACAAATTGAACATAAATTCAAAAAAGTATTCGCTGAAATATGATGGAAAATGTCATGAATATATGTTTTTATTAAAATTTTCCTGAAAAAATCTTGCATATTTTAAGTAAAAGTGGTAAAGTAATTTTAAGTTAATACGAACCAGCGTTCAATTTAATTTAAAGGTCTTTATCATGATTAGTTTTTTACAAAACAAATCAAAAATTCTTTTTAATCAGGCCGGAATGACAAATCATTTCGGAAAATTCTGTATCTTATTTTTTTATTCAATTAATTTTTCTCAGATCATAATTAAATATTATTTATTAAACGGCTTTCAAACACAAAAAAATAAAAATAACTTTGTTTTAAAGGAGCATATTAACCATGCTTAATGGATTGTTTGCGCTCGGAAAATACTGCCGTACTCAAAGCGGCACTGAAAATGCCAGCGAAGAAGTTTCTGAAAGAGATATTCAAATTAAACAAATGCTGGATATATTACCAAAACAAAAAGGCGATAAAAAGCAGGTTGTGGTGTATATAAAATTCAAAAAAGATAATAATGAATATTTTTATGAAGGTGTTGGCTTTGATGAATTTGATTCTGATAAAACCTTAAAGTATCTTTATAAAAAAATATCTTCCCGTGGTGGTGATGCCACATTTATTTCAAAGATTGCAGATATTTCCAAAACATTTAATCGTATTTTTTTACCAATGGATAAAATTTGTGAATTTGCCAAAAAACGTGATCCCGAAAATTGTTTATTAAAAATTAAAGAAAAATTTATTTTGAATAAAGAAATATTTGAAAAAGCCAGAACAGAAGTTATAGAAGCTGTTAATAATTCAAGTGATAAATGTGAATTATTGACTATAAAAATAATTGAAAAAGATAAAGAATACTATATAAATGAACTAAATTTCATTAAGGAATATGTTTATGAAACATGTGTCGCAAATGATGATGACAAGTATTTTTTTCCTATAGATAATATGATATGCTGTGTTTGCGGTAATAAGACAAAGATTTTTGGCGTGGCTTTTCCATTCAAAATTTATACGATTGATCAACCTGGATTTATAACCGGCGGTTTTAATGAAAAAAAATCAGGGAAAAACCTTCCTATTTGCGGTGAATGTGCTGATAATCTGAAATTAGGGCGTAAATTTGCCGCTGAAAACCTCCGCTTTACACTTTGCGGATTAAATTATCTGCTGCTTCCTAAATTTCTTGAATCAAAATTTAACTCAGAAATAATTCAAAAATTGCAAGAAAAATCTGAAAAATTAAGTATTGCCGATAAAAAAGATTATAACAGTATGATTACTATGGAAAATGAAATATTTGACATTTTAGGCGATTCAAAAGATTATATTAATTCAACTCTTCTTTTTTTTGATGCCCCAAAAGGGATTGACGGCTCGGTATTTAAAATTTTGTTAATGATTGAAGATATATTGCCTTCAAGATTTAAAAAATTATATATTGCAAGGCACTGTGTAGAAAAATGGTCACAAAATTATCGAAATGATGGAAATTTTAGCTTTAATTTTAAAATAATAAAAGATTTTTTCAAAGACATAAAAGAATTTTTGGAAGTTTTATCAAAGGTTTTTTATGGGCATCAGCTCGACTTTAAGCTCTGTGTAAGGAGAATAATGGAAAAATCCCGTGAAAACTATGCGCAAAAACCTGAAAATAATGCTTATTTTCCAGTTTTAAACGGCTTTTCAATGTTAAAATATTTTTTTGAACTTAATTTATTTAAGAATATAAAAGGAGAAGATAATATGCAAAATCAACTTTCAAGTCTTAACTCATACAATAACGACGAAAAATTTCAAAAACAAAAGACAATAATTGAAGATTTTTTTATGAATAATAAGGAATTTTTTAATAATGCTGCTAAAAAATCAGTGTTTTTGATAGGCGCTCTTGCTAAAAAATTACTGAATATTCAAAATATGGACAGAAATGCCACGCCGTTTTATGAACATTTAAAAGGCCTTAAAATGAATGAAAAAGATATAATAGGGCTTTTACCTAAAATTCAAAATAAATTAAGAGACCGTGTGAAATTATTTCCATCATTTTAGTTAAAAATAAAAAAAATCT
>JASDSY010000002.1:0-116499 GCA_041441465.1 Candidatus Wallbacteria bacterium | reverse complement strand
AAGAGAATTTTAAAATTTGGGTGTTTAACGTGTCCGTTTTACTGGGGATAGCTCAGGAATTCCAGGCATCATAAAAAGCAGTATATAAAGGGGATACAAATGACATTTATTTTTTATTACAGAAGCAACCCTTTCAACGTCATGATTATCGGCAAAATTATAAAGCGGAATATTTTTATATATGCCGGCGCCGGAAAATTGCCTTTTCAACGAATATGCGATCTCAAAATAATTTTTATCGTTATGCGAAGAATAAAGCCCTTTATAGCATTCATAATTCGTGGTGGAATCTATTCCGGCTTCATTCACCCAGCGCGCGTAATTACCGTGCACGACTTCGCCCATTAGCCAGAAATCAGGTTTCATGTTCCGCGCAAGAGATGAAAGTCTGTTCATAAAATTAAAATCAAGCGAATCTGCGGCATCCAGACGAATTCCATCGATATCAAACTCGCTTATCCAGAATTTAACGGCATTCAGAATATGATCTGAAACCTCTTCATTTTTATGGTTTAATTTTACGAGGCTATAATGGCCGGCCCAGGTGTTATAAGTGAATTCATCGTTATATGGACTGCGCCGGCTGAAATCCACGCCGTCAAACCAGTCTTTATATCTTGAATCACGGTTAAAATACATAAGGTCCTTAAACGCGAAAAACTCGCGGCCGACGTGATTGAAGACTCCGTCAAGAATAACTTCGATTCCGGCGCCGTGGAGATTTTTTATTAAATGCTTCAAAGTTTCGTTATGCCCGAGCCTTCTGTCGACTTCATAATAATTAATCGTGTCATAGCCGTGCGTGCATGACTCAAATAAAGGTCCGAGATAAAGAGCGTTGATTCCGAGATTTTTCATGTGCCCGATCCAGTTATTAATTTTATTGAGCCTTTCACATGGCACGGAATTCATGTCATTCTTCTGCGGCGCGCCGCAAAAACCAAGCGGATAGATTTGATAAAATATTTTTTCATTTGCCTTATACATATAATTCCCTCCATTACTGCTGAAATTAATATATTATAGATAATTTTACAAAAATATAATCATAATGTAATTTCAATAGTCGTTTAATGTACTTACCGTTAGGTATATAAAAGAATTAGATAAAAAATAAAAAACTTTTGCAGTTCATATTTTTATTATACCAAACGGTATAACGAAAAGCAAGTTTTTTATTTTCTGAAGTTATTGCATGCCATAATTAATTTTCAAATAAATACCTAATAAGCCGATTTATTTGAAAATTATTACTGTTATAATGTTTTAATTGAAGTTTAAATTCTTTAAAGAAGAGAAAAACCATTTTCTTTTTTGTACAACATGTAAAATCAGTAAAACCAATAATATTATAGCAAGTTTATCATGTATTTCAATAAAAACTTTACGGGTGATTTCCAGCCCGTCAGTCAGCATAATAAACCATGGCACGTATCCGGTAACGGCTGCGAATATAAAAATTACAGTCAATATAATCGTTATTTTATTTTTTAAAAAAAGCTTATTTGTTATAACAGTTTTATACCAATTATAATGAAAAAATACATGTAAAATAATCAATGCAGAAAATAAAATAATTGAGCCCTTATGAATAGATGACCAGTCACAATAATTCATTTTGAAATATGTATCATTCACATTTATTTTTCCATGATTTCCAATATGGTATTTAGCTTGAAGCAATAAACCCGAAAAAGACATTAAAAAGCCAAATAATAGCAAACCAAAATTAGTAAATACGCTCAAAAAATTTTTTTTCATTTTAAATAATCACTCACAATATATTAGCTGAAAATTCCATGCATAAACTGCTTGCAAAGTTTGCGGGCTGTGTTTTGATTTATATCTACATCATTTTTTGTGCAAAGGTAAAACGAAATATTCGAATTTATTATGCCTATAAAAGTATAAGCGAACATTACGCTTCTGCCTTTCATATTTCCATGCTGGCCGGCCGCCGCTGCGAACATTTTTTCGATAGCGGCGTACTGCCTCACCGAATATTTCATTATCGAAGCATAGCTCTGGCTTTTTTCCGGAGCAAAAGAAAGATTTAAGATTAATTTATAAAGCATTAGATTTTCTCTGGCAAATTTAAGATAATGAAATACTATCCCTTCAAGCGTTACGACAATATTATTTTGGTATTCGCAAAGGCCTTCAAGCGTATCGACAAAAGGCGCAAAGTAAAGCTCGAGCATCGAATCAAGAAGCCCTTCCTTGCTGCCGAAATAATGGTAAAGCGTAGGCTTGGTGACTCCGGCGCAATCGACTATTTTCTGAACGCCGACCGCGTCATATCCTTCCTCCGCGAATAACTTTAACGCTACTTCCAATAATTCTTCACGTTTTGACATTGACTGACTCAACTCTCGATAATTTAATTTTATTATAACAAATGATATTATTTTAATATCCTGCACATAAACTTAAGATTTTCTGCGGGTCGCGATATCAACCCATACGGCAAACAATAATATCATGCCTTTTACGATGTACTGATAGGTGATGTCCATATTCATAAGGCTCATGCCGTTATCAAGGCTTGCCATAATCAATGCTCCGACAACTGCTCCGATAATAGTGCCCTCGCCGCCAAGCAGGCTTGTGCCGCCTATAACCGCGGCAGCGATCGCGTCGAGTTCCATATTAGTTCCGGCTGAAGTCGTCGCAGCGTTTAAGCGAGCGGTAAGCACGATTCCGCCGACAGCCGTCAGAATACCGAATATCACATAAAGCCACATAAGGCGTGAAACTATATTTATACCTGAAAGGCGCGCGGCATCTGCATTGCCGCCTATAGCGTAAAGCTGCCTTCCAAATACTGTATTTTCAGCTATAAACGTAAATAGCAGCACAATCGCCATCAAAAGTAAAACGGCATAAGAAACGCCCTGGTAAAATATCATAATCGAGAAAAAAGCCGCTATGACAAGCGCCAACACCAGAGTCCGCGCTGTCTGAAGAGGGGCCGAAAGAACTGCGAACCCATATTTTATACGCGAACTCCTTTTTTTCCAGTCGAAGAATACAAAAAGCGCTATGCTGATAATAGCCAGAATAAGGCTCGCATCGTTAAAATTGGCGTCTTTTAGAAATATCTTTGGAAGGTATGATTGGCCGATAGCCTTAAATGAATCGGCGAGCGGCCCGACAGTTTCGCCGCCGGTAACGCCGAGAATCGCGCCGCGCAGAGCGAGCATGCTCGCAAGAGTAACTATGAAAGCCGGCACTTTCTGATGCGCGATCCAGAAACCATGCCACAGGCCTATCAATAAACCGACGCCAAGCGCCGCCAGAATGACATAACCTGTGTCCCACGCGTATTTATACTGCAAAACCGCGGCGACGGCACCTGTAAATCCTGCGACTGCCCCCACCGAAAGGTCGATGTTGCCGGTCACTATAATAAGCGTCATGCCGACAGCCACAATAGCGGTAGGAACGGTTTGCATGAAAAGGTTCGAAAGATTTCGCGGCGTCATAAAAACTTTTCCGGCCGCGAAAGAAAATATTATCCATATCGTAATCAGCGCTATTACCATTGTGTACTGACGGATATTTTTACGGAACGATTCGGCTATCACCGCAAAAAATGAATTTTTATTCATATCAGGGCCCGATGCGCCGGTAAATTGATTTTGGGCCGTTACCTGCTTATTTTCTTCCATAAATGAGTTCATTCCTCTCTATTTGCCGCCTGTGGCGTAATACATAATTTTTTCCTCGGTCGCGTCGTTTATCAACAATTCGCCGGTAAATTTACCTTCGTGCATTACAAGAATTCTGTCGCTCATGCCAAGCACTTCCGGAAGCTCGGACGAAATCATTATGACGCAAACCCCCGAATCGACCAATTCGTTTATAAGCGTATAAATCTCAAACTTAGCGCCGACATCGATACCGCGAGTCGGCTCGTCAAGTATGAGCACCTTCGGACCTGTCATAAGCCATTTGCCAAGAACGACCTTCTGCTGGTTGCCGCCGCTCAAATTACCGACTATCTGCTCAATTGAAGGCGTTTTTACTTTTAACTCGCGGGAATATTTCTCGGCGTAACGAATCTCCTCGTTTTCATCGATAACCGCATTATTGGATATCCTGCCAAGGCTCGCAAGCGACATGTTCTTTTTTATATCCATCGAAAGCACCAGGCCGAAACGTTTTCGGTCCTCAGAAACTAGGCTTATCCCGGCTTTTATGGCGTCGCCGGCGCTTTTCAATGAAAGTTCTTTGCCGTCCAAAAATATCCTGCCAGAGGTAATCCGCCCGAAAACGCCGAACATGCTCATCACAAGCTCGGTGCGCCCTGCGCCGATCAACCCGGCGATACCGAGAATTTCGCCTTTTTTAACCATAAAGCTGACGTTATCGACGACAGTTTCATCGATTGCCGGATCGTAAACTGTCCAGTTTTTAACTTCCATTAAAGTTTCGCCGATTGGACGTTTTTTGCGCGGATATATCTGCGTCAACTCGCGTCCGACCATCTTTGCGATTAACTTATCTTCGGTAAAATCAGATTTGCTTTGGGTACAAATAGTTTTACCATCTCTTAAAACCGTTATCGTATCGGCTATCTCAAAAATTTCACGGAGCCTGTGCGAAATATAAATGCAGGTCACACCGCTATTTTTAAGTTCCTTTAAAATCCGCAGCAAATTTTCAGCTTCGCTTTCGGTAAGCGCCGCAGTCGGTTCATCGAGTATCAATATTTTCGCTTCTTTTGAAAGCGCTTTCGCGATCTCCACAAGCTGCTGCTCGCCGACGCCGAGGTGCAGCAATTTTTCGGCCGGACTTACTTTCAGCCCGACCTTTTTAAGAGCCGCTTCGGCCTTTAAAAATGATTGGTCCCAATCTATTATGCCGCGTTCAGATATTTCATTTCCAAGAGTTATATTTTCACATACGCTTAACTGTTTGACCAGCGCGAGTTCCTGATATATTATCGCCACTCCGGCCTTTTCGCTGTCCTTTATCCGGCCGAAAGTCATCTTCGCGCCGTCGATCACAATATCGCCGCTAAAGGTGCCGGCAGGATAAACGCCGCTCAATATTTTCATGAGCGTCGATTTGCCAGCGCCGTTTTCGCCGACTAACGCGTGTATTTCGCCTTTTTTAACGTTAAATGTAACGCCGTCGAGCGCTTTAACTCCTGGAAATTCCTTGGTTATCGAACGCATTTCAAGAGCGTAATCCGCCATTTATCTACCTCTCAATTTGCCTTATTATTTTATTTTTTATAAACGTCATCTTTTTTTAGGTAACCGCTTTCGATTAATTCCTTGTCGATATTCTTCTTATCGACAGTCACAGGCGTGAGAAGCATTGCCGGAACGTCTATCTTTTTATTGTTGACTTTCGAATTAGCTCCCGCGTCTTTGCCGTCGAGCATTTTTTCAGCGGCATCGATCGCGGCAATAGCAAGTTTTCTGGTATCTTTAAATACAGTCATTGCCTGAGTGCCTTCGACGATCCTTTTAGCCGCGGCAAGCTCGGAATCCTGGCCCGTCACTATAACCTTACCGTCGAGTTTTTGAGCCGCAAGCGCCTGAACGGCGCCGCCTGCGGTACCGTCATTAGGAGCGAGAATTCCGTCTATTTTATTTTCGTTGGCGGTAAGTGAATTTTCGACTATTTTCATAGCTTCAGAAGGAAGCCAGTCTTTTACTGCCTGATCGGTAACTATTTTAACATCGCCCTTATCAATAAGAGGTTTTATCGCTTTCATAGCGCCTTCCTTATACATTGCAGCGTTATTATCCGTCGGCGCGCCTGAAAGGACTATGTAGTTTCCTTTAGGAACGAGGCTCGTCAAATATTGGCCCTGCATTTCACCGACTTTAACGTTATCGAATGAAATATATAAATCAGTGTCCGCATTCATTATGAGCCTGTCATAAGATATTACTTTTATACCAGCTTTATGGGCATTTTCGACGATCGATGCCGCGCCTTTCGCGTCATGCGGCGCGATTATCAATATATTTACATTCTGAGATATCAAATTTTCACACTGCGCTATCTGTTTCATAGCGTCGTTATCGGATATCTGCAATTTAACGTCCATGCCGCGCTTTTTAGCTTCTTCTTCAAGCTGTTTGGCGTCTTTAACCCAGCGTTCCTCACGCTGCGTCGGAAGCGATATGCCGATAACCTTTTTTGCGCCTTCAGCCATCGCGAATGTCGGAATAACAAGCGATATAGCAACCGCCGATAAGAATAACTTAATTGAATTCGATAATTTCATGGATTCCTCCTGATAATGTAATTTTTTTATAATACCTTTGCATAGTAAAAAAATATATGCTAATTATATGCTATTCAAGTTATTATGTCAAGTTTTGTCCTGATTATATAAAATTATAATATCCACAACCAATTTACGCAAATAAAAACATATAATTTTTTAATGCGGAATAAACAATAAAAATTTGATATAATTATAACTGAATAAAATAAGCGGAGGCTATATAAAATGCAAAAAACAAACCTTATAGATTTTATTGACGAAAACCAAAATTCATATTATAAATACGTAGCCGAGTGCAATAAATTTAAAATGCAAACGGGTGAAAAATATTCATATATCATGTCGGATAAGCCGGTATGGGGAAACACAGTATTTGATTTGAAAGATATAAATTCAGATTTAATAAACGAGCTCAAAACAAGAATACAAAACAAAGAAATCCCGGCAATAATCTCGCCGGGAATGAAAGGCACGACAAATGTCAACGATAATATTTTTTTGAGCGAAGGATTCGAAAAAATGTTAACTTTGCAAGGAATGACGCTTGAAAAGAAATATTTTAAATATGAAAGAATAACAGACAGATTAACCATAAAAAAATGCGAAAAGCTTGAAGACTTTATTTTATGGGCATCGATAGTATCTGCTTATCTTTTTAAAATAACAGGAAACCGTGACATAAGCGATTATGCGAATATGATGCATAATTGCTTTGCCGGAAGCAAAAATAGCCCAAATTATATCGCATTTATAGGTTATTTCGAAAACATTCCGGTAGCGGCGTCATCATTATACACAGAAAATGGAATAGGCGGAATATACTGTGTTGCCGTGCATGATAAATATAGAGGCAGAGGTTTTGGTTATGAAATAACTGCCGCATGCATAAACACTGGAATTAATAATGATATTTTTTCATATATATTGCACGCGTCGGAAAAAGGGAGAAGTGTATATAAAAAACTTGGATTTACAGACAGCGATATGATCAATAAATACATTTTAGAAGTCTAAAATTTTAAATATTCCGAAAATAAAATATCCATTTTACAGAATATAAACTCCCAAAATTTACTATCGAAATCAAGAATAAAATATGAATGCGCTATCGAATAATAGAACGCATCCGAAACCGCAGCAAATAAGAAAACAAGCTCTTTATTTTTTAAAAGCAGGTTTTCTTACATTTTTTCCATACAATAAACGAAAGTGAAATAAAAAAATGAATAATAATGAAAATAATTACTTTCTCAAAAGCGAAAGATTAGGATTCGGCATCTGGCAAAAAAATGATCTTAACCTTGCGCTGGAAATATGGGGTAATAACGAAATTTCAAAATTCGTCGGCGGGCCGTTTTCAAACGAACAGGTCAGAACGCGGCTAATGAAAGAAATCTCTAATTACATAGAACATAAAATCCAATACTGGCCGCTATTTCTTCTGAAAAACAGAGAGCATATAGGCTGCTGCGGGCTTAAACCTTATGACACTGAAAAAAATATACTTGAAACCGGCTTTTATCTGAAAACTCAATATCAAGGCGCCGGTTATGCCAAAGAAGCGGCTCAAACCGTCATCAAATATGCATTCGAAGAACTCAAAGTAACAGCACTTTTTGCCGGACATCACCCGAAAAATAAAGCGTCCGAAAATCTGCTGATAAGACTTGGTTTTCAACATACCGGCACCGAATATTACGAACCGACCTGTCTCGAACATCCGGCATATTTGCTGACACGTGAAAACTACCTTAAATTATGTTATTAAATTCCAATAAAAAATGAAGAATAAACTACTTAGCAGCGGCATATAACTTTAAACTTAATTTTATCATAATTTATTTGTAAAGCTGTCGTTTATCTGATAGTAATTCTTGAAGTTCTTTCGAATACAAACCTTTTTCGAAAAAGGTTTTTCGGATATCATAATAATATTGTTTTTCAATTATAAAAGCATGAGTGTCTTTAAAAAGCGCAAATTTTGATTTTGAATAAGCGCGGGCCGTCAATTCTCCTAATTTATACGGCATTACTTGGTCTTCAGTGGCCGCTAATACCAGAACTTCGCCTGTATATTTCGACCGTTCATTCATGAGATTGATATCATTAATTTTAATGGTTCCTTCCGATAACTTTAGTAAATAATCTTTTAAAATTTCGTTTAACCATTCAAATTCCAAATTAATCTCTTCATTATTTTTTGAATATTCGGCCAGCGTCCTGCCGACAATTTCAAGCATCCTTATTTTGGTCGCTTCCATCATTGGAAATTGCATCATAAATTTCATAAAATAAAAGTTATTTTCCGGACTCCACCAATATTTGTAATAGGACGTAAAATCATTTTCATAAATTTCATCAATTAATTTTATCCTAAGTTCTTTGCCATTTATATTAAAATATGGAAGTTTGAACAATATATAGCACAATGCAACTCTGTCAATTTTCTTATTTTTCAGAATATCGTTTAATTTCTTTATAGTTTCTAAATTGGAAATTTTCATTTGTTCATTAAAATTACAAAGACTGATATTATTTTTTATCGCGATATCAGGTCCGCCTGAAGCTTCGATTAAGGCACGTGAAACATTTTCCGGATATTTTGCGATATATTGCTGCAATAAAACACCTGCGCCGGATCTTCCATGTAACATAATTTTCCCGTCTTTGCTTAAATATCCTTTATTTTGCAAATCACGACGCACAAGTTCAATGTCTTCTATTTGCTGGTCAGTGCCATATAGTTTTATCGCTTTTTTATAATCAAGCGAGCCGTCTCGATTATAAACTTCGGGAAATAAGGTAGGATAATGACCACGTCTTCCGATTAATACGTAAGAAAGTTTCTTTAAATCTTCAAACTGAAAATTTAAATTAATTTCTGGATGTACTTTATTTTGCTGGCCATCAGTCAAAATAAATATAACATCCTTTCCAGAAACAAAATCAGGACTTAAAATATAAAATCCTTTAAATTTACCGCAGTTTGGATCATTATGATCAACCGGAAATTCCATATAAATATGCGTTTTATCCGGCGGCATTACAGGATAAAAATCATTTATACCTAATCGTGTTTTAGGAATCGTAAAATAGTCAACATATTGATAATAAACATAAACCGCCCCAGATATAAATATAATCAACATCAGTGTGAATATTTTTAAAAACCTTATAAACCATTTTTTTATCATATAAGTTATCTTTCCTTTTCCGGAAAAATATTTTTATCTTGCAACTTTATATTTTGAAAACCTGAAACATTAATTTTATTTATGCGCTTTGTTACATAAAAATTTAAATCAAAAACCTTGATTCATAACTTGCCGAATTTAATTTATTTTTTGTTGATGCATAGCAACAAAATTTAAAAATAAGTAATATATTACATAATTATAATAAAAAAATATTACGCTATATAAAATGTCACACTTAATGCTTCATTTCTATAGCGCAATAAATAATTTTTTATTTAAAAATCAATTTTTAAACTATTTTTTATGCAATTCAAGAGATTCAGCCTTAGCTTTATCTTCAGTATTTTTCATGCCGTAAACGGAATCATACATCGGGCCTGTCACGCCGTTATTCTTGCATACCTCGGCGTAAAAAGCGCCGCCCTCGTTCAGTGTCCTTTTCTGAGTTTTGTAATCGACGCTGTATAATCCGAAGCGCGGCCAGTACCCTTCGGCCCATTCGAAATTATCCAGAAGCGCCCAGTGTATATAACCTTTTACCGGCGCACCATCATCTATGGCTTTTTTCAGCCAGAAAAGATGATCGGCTATATATTTAGCGCGTTTTTTGCCTGTTTTGTCAGGTATGCCGTTTTCGGTGATATATATCGGTATGCCGTATTTTTTCATGGACATTACAGCCCTGTAAATTCCCTCGGGATATATAAGCCAGTTCATTTCGTTGTATTCAAAACCCGCCATCTTTGTTTCTTTGGATTTAATTCTGGCAGCCTGGCCGAGCCCTACCATCGGATTAGTTACTGACATTCTTAAAAGGGCGCGCGTATAATAATTTACGCCGATATAATCAAGAGTATTCGGCATTTCAGGCAGAAGCAATATCTTTTTATCATTCATTTCGCCTGTGATACCGCTCAAATCGGCTTTACCTGTAGTTATCGAATCTATAAAAAGATGATTGGCGAAATAATTAACCTTTTCAGCAATGAATTTATTAGCCGCAGATTCCTTATTATACGCATCGACAATAGCGTAATTCATGACAACTCCGACAATTGCATTTTTACCGTCGCCGTCAGCGTCTGCCTCGTCGGCTTTTTTTATGGCGTAATACGCCTGACCGTGGCCTTTTATAAGGTTAGAAAGCGCTTTCCAGAATTCGACAGGATTTTTCTTTCCCGGCGCCCACTGGCCTATAAGGTAGCCGCTGGCAAGGTAACCCATCGTCTCATTTTGCGTGGTCCAATAATCGACAAGGTCGCCAAGGTCTCTTGCCATTATCTCGGAATAACGCTCAAAATATTTTGCGGAATCAGGATTCGCCCAGCCGCCTTTTTCGGCAAGCCATGAAGGCGTACAGAAATGAAAAAGCGTTACGAAAGGTATCATGCCGCGTTTTTTAACGGCCGTCAAAACCTGTCTGTAATGGTTTATCTCGTTTTCGTCAAATTTTCCCTCTGACGGCTCAACGCGCGACCATTCAATGGACATTCTGTAAATTTTTGTATTAAGGGCAAGGGCCAAATCGAGATCATTTTCATAACGGCTGTATTGCTCGCAGGCGTCGCCGCATTTATCGCCATTTGCTATCGCGCCTTGTTTATTTTCGAATTCGCACCAGTCGTTATTAGTAATACCGCCTTCAACCTGATAAGACGAAGTCGCGGTTCCCCACATAAATCCTTCAGGAAAAATTATTTCGTGATTAGCGGCGGCAGAGCTTACACTAAAAGATAAAAATATAAGGACAGTAACATAAAAATAAATCTTTAATGCCTTCACAAACTTACCCCCATTTTTATTTATTTATAAAGTTATTAATTTTAAGAAGATTTTTAATTTGATTAATATTTCTTGTTTTAAATAATTATACTCAAATAAATAAAATAATTCAAGGTTCTAAAGTTAAATTAAAACCTTTTTTTATTTTATTTATTAGTAATTTATTTTGAATAGCAAAATGAACATAAAAGGCCTTGTTCAGTCGGAACACTAAAAAATCTAAGCATTATACTTATTGACAAAAACACGGCGGCATTGACATTTTTGTATTATATGTTAAAATTGATATAGGTATTGTTCTTTTAACCGTAAATTTATTTCTTCAACTAGTAACCACCAAATCCAGGGTTACACAAATTATTTTATGCTGCCGGTTCATTTTCAACTTTCATTTAAGTATACAGAACGGTAGTATATATAAGGAGAAAATTATGAAGATAACTATTTTGCAAAAATTATTCATGATGCTTTTAATTACTTCTGTTGCTATTATTTCAGTATGTTACCTTGGCTATAATTCATCCCAAAACGCCCTTCTTGATTTTCAAGTTGTGACCAGAGAAAAATATCCCGTACTGAACGCAATCAACGATTACTCATACCAGCTTATGCGCATCCGCAATAAAACAAATGAAATCACAAGCATATTTTCGGATACCACCAAATATCAAACTCAATTCGACGAAATAATCGAGTCATTTAAAAATTCTCACTTAAAATTAACAAAATTAAGTTCAGACCAGCAGTTCACCCCTTTAATAAACGAAATCATAAAAAATACCGACCGTATAATCGAATTATCAAAAAAAATAATAGAAGCTCACAATTCAAGAAAAAAATTTACGGTTGTCGAAAATGAAGTGGTATTTCCAATGGCCGGCATCTTAAAAGCGCGCGAATTAGACCACATAAAATGGATCATGGCGCTCGAGGATTCAATAAGAAACTCGGCTGAATTCAAAGGCCAGACTGACCCCAAATTATGCTCATTCGGAAAATGGTATTATAATTATCAAACCCTGGACAATAATTTCATGGCAATAATTAAAAAAATAGAGGCGCCGCACCATAAACTTCACTCGGCTGCCCCTCAAATAAAGAATTTGATAGCCGCCGGAAACAAAACCGAGGCTGAAAATATATTCAAAAATGAAATTAAACCTACAATGGAAGAGATAACCATTATTTTTAAAGAAGCGGTTGAATACAGCGAAAAAAACTACATAGAAAATACAAAAATCGTAGACGACAACTTTAATTTATTAGCCGAAGAAGGCCGCACTTTAAGAGCGCGTTCAGACAAATTAACCGAAATTATCGAAAAAAATATTGAAATGACAATGACTAATTCGGAAATCAACTTAAATGGTTCCGCAAAAAAAATTATGATATTAGGAATTACCGCATTATTATTTTCCATATTAATTGGATTTATAATCGCATCAGGAATAATTAACAACAATCGATTGCTAATAAGCGAGATCATGCATATATCCAGTTGTATAAGCGACGGTCAGCTCAATATCAAAGGCGATGTCAGCAAAATAAATTTTGAGTTTCACGGAATTGTAACCGGCGTGAACAGTATAATCGAGGCTTTTATAAAACCGATTAAGGTTACCGCAGAATACGTTAATAGGATTTCCAAAGGCGATATGCCTCCTAAAATTGCAGACGAGTATAAAGGCGATTTCAACGAAATAAAAAATAATCTTAATCAATGCATAGACGCCGTACAAAAGCTCATAAACGACGCTAACATGCTTGCTAAAGCCGCCGTAGAAGGCAAATTAAACACACGCGCTGACGCATCTGTCCATAATGGCGATTTCAGGCGTATCGTCGAAGGCGTCAATAATACTCTCGATGCGGTAATCGGCCCTTTAAATATAGCAGCAAAATATGTCGCCGAAATATCAAACGGAAACATTCCGGAAAAAATAACAGATTCGTATAACGGCGATTTCAATAATATAAAAAACAATTTAAATCAGTGTATCGACGCAGTGAAAGAACTCGTCCAAGACGCCAATTTCTTGTCGACAGCGGCAATTGAAGGGAAACTCGACACCCGCGCTGATGCTGAAAAACATAAAGGCGATTTTAAAAAAATAGTCGAAGGCGTTAATAATACTCTTGACGCTGTTTTACTTCCGGTCAACGAAGCGCGAGGCATCCTCGAGGAAATGGCAACCGGCAATTTTAATATCGAAATGCTCGGAAACTACAAGGGCGACCATGCCATCCTGAAAAATGCTCTCAACAGCACAATAACGTCAATAAATGAAGTTTTAGGCCAGGTAAAAACTACTGTCGACCAGGTAAATTCAGGTTCCAGCCAGGTCGCTGCCGCAAGCCAGTCATTGTCACAATCATCGACGGAATCAGCCAGCTCGCTCGAAGAAATTTCAGCTTCAATGCAGCAAATGAGCAGTCAAATCAAGCAGAATACCGAAAATGCGGTTACGGCCAATCAGGTTTCAAACCAGGCCAAATCAACCGCGGAAACCGGAAACATTAAAATGCAGGATATGGTCCGCGCGATGAATGAAATAAACGAATCAGCAAAAAACATATCAAAAATAATTAAAGCGATTGACGAAATAGCATTCCAGACGAATCTTCTCGCATTAAACGCCGCAGTCGAAGCCGCGCGGGCCGGAAAACACGGCAAAGGATTCACCGTTGTAGCTGAAGAAGTGCGCAATCTCGCTCAAAGAAGCGCTAAAGCCGCAAAGGAAACGGCCGAAATGATCGAAGGCGCAATCGCCAAAACCGAAATAGGAAATAAAATCGCCGAAGATACTGCCAAAGTGCTTGAAGAAATAGCGGTCGGGGCCGTTAAGGCCACGGATTTAATGGGTGAAATCGCTGCCGCCTCCAAAGAGCAATCGGAAGGAATAAATCAGATCAATCAGGGCCTCGGCCAGCTCGATAAAGTCACTCAGCAAAATACAGCAACCGCCGAAGAAGCTGCATCGGCAAGCGTAGAACTCTCAAGCCAATCAGCGTACTTAAAAGATATGGTCGAAAAGTTTCGCCTAAAAAATGAAAATAAAACCGTTAACGCTTATGTAAGTCATCAATCCGCCGCTGAAAACAAACAACACAATAATAACTTTTCAACCATAAGTCTTGACGATAATGAATACCGATAATTCAGCCGTTAATTTTTTGGACTCGGCCGACTTCACCAGTTTCAAGCCTTACTTTAATGCCGTGCGGATGTTCCGAAGAGTTAGTGAGGATATCTTTTACGATACCATCGGTTAATTTACCGGAACGCTGATCAAGTTTTTGCACTATTGAAACTTTCAACCCGGGTTTTATATCAGCTCTTTTTATAGTATTCATTTGTTCTCCTGTATTATAGTTTATTTAAATTAAAATTTTTATTGAAAAAATTGACTGGAATAATCCAAACTAAAAATTAAGCGCCTAAAAAATATTAAAAATGCTATTATCATGAGCGGTTATAAAAACAACAATTAAAGATTCCAGATTAAATTCAAATATTATAAAAGGCGCCTGCTGAATAAAATTAGCGACGCCTTTTTTTGATTAAAAATCAATTCGATTCTTACGTTCAAGATGTCAATTTGCACACCTTAGCATTTAATAATTTTATCAGATCATTCGGACTCACTATTACCTGCATTCCGCGCATACCCGCGCTTATCGATATTTCCGGATGTAACAGAGCGCTTTCATCTAAAAATAAAGGATAATTCTTCTTCATACCGACCGGCGAAACTCCGCCCCTTATATATCCGGTAAGGCTGATAAGCTCCTTCATGTGCACCATTTCAACCTTTTTATTTCCGCTTATGGCTGCGAAGGCTTTTTGATTCAATTCTTTTCCGCCCGGAATACAGGCCACTATAATCCCCGTTTTATCGCCGCGCGCAACAAGCGTTTTAAAAACCGTTTCAAGAGGCAAGTTTACTTTTAGTGCGACAGTTTCCGCGCTTGAATCATTTTCATCGACTTCATATTCGATAGTCCTGAATTTAATATCATTTTTTTCAAGTATCCTTACGGCGTTAGTTTTGTTCATAGTTAGTCATTCTGCTTCTTCGTGCTTTTTTTGGATTTAGTCTTATTTTGAACCGGCGCCTGAACCTTATGCTGAACTTTCACTTCGGCTGTAGCAGCCGCGGCAGATTTATCGACTTCGTTATTCACTACATTGACTTCAGCGGTATTTTGAACCGTTTCCTCTTTTTTAACAGCCTCTTCTTTTTTCACCGCGGCTTTTTTTGAAATATGAATAAGCATTTCATTTCCGATTATCGGGTTCATTATAAGAACTGGCTTATTCGGGTCCAGGTTTACTTCAGCCACAGGCACCGTATATCTTTCGCGCTGCGGAAGCATTTTCCCAAGGTCCTCGCGCACGCGAAATATTTTAAGCTCCTGATTTTCTCCGTTTTTAACGACTTCCAGCCTGAAAGATTTGCGTTCGGTATAGCCGCACTGCGTCGCGATAAACGATAATGAACCATTATTCACTTCGACGCCGCAAAGAGGTTCGAGACGTTCTTTAAATTCAGAATCGGCCGCCAAAGCAAATTTCGAACTTAAAAACATTAACATAAATACCAAAACAACGAGCATTCTTTTCATGACAACATTCTCCTTTAAATTTTATTTTTATTGCTGATTTTATAAAATTATTTTTTTCGGTTTCTTATGCGGTCAGCGCCGGTCCATTCGTCCCACACATCATCATAATCGTCATAGTGAATATAATATATATTTTTAACATTTCGAACAATCTTCGCCGGATACCATTTGCCCTGCCATTTTACATCCACGCTCGCGCCTGTTTCATAAACGGGCTGTTTGAATTCCCTTATTTTATCTTCAGTCACAAATTCATCGCACGAATAGTCCCAGCCGAAATAATGGACCTTAAATTTGTTGTCCGCCGTATCGGTAATACGCGCTTTATACCAATTGCCTGCGCTGTATGCTTCGATTCTTTTTTCAGGACCGGCAAATTTTCCCGATTCAGCTTTCGCAAAAGCAGAACTGCCCTTTATTGAATCGCCAAAGTACGAAGACGAAAGCTGGCCTTCGGCAAAGGCCATATCGCAGCTTATGCTTTCTCCAAGTTCGGCCATGGAAATATAACCGTCGGAATCAGCGTCTATGTATCGCATTCCCATAAGACCTTCGACAAATTTTTCGGTAAAAGTCCAATTTCCTGTCGATTGTTCGCGCGCAAGCGACGAAGCGAAGCATGCATATATTTGTTTTTTCTTCGAAGCGGATGCCGCCTGGCATAAATAACCGGAATGACAGCAATCAGCCGCAAGCAAAACTTTTGAGCCGTTAAAATCTTTATCGAGCGCTTCGAATATTGAATTTATGCTCCAGCCTTCATTTTCGGTATCGCCGGCATCGTAATTCACGAAATAAGCGTCAGTCGTGTCTTTAATAAAACCATGGCCGCAGTAATAAATCAAAAGCGTATCGTTTTTTGCGCATTTTGAAATTGCTTTAGCCAGAGTTAATTTTATATCTTTTAAGCCTGCTTTTTCATTTTTAAGGTAAAATATTTTATTTTCGGGAACTCCCATATTTCTGAAATATTCGATCAGCATTTCATCTTTCCTGTTTTTTTCGGGAAACGACGAATAAATATCGCTGCGTTTCCATTTAAGAATGCCGACGGCAAATATAACGGTATTATCACGGGTGAAAAATTTATCATCCTGCGCAGCTAATAATATTAAAGCACAATCATTGATGATCATAATTGAAAGGTACATAATAAGTATACAAGATAAAATTTTTTTCATAACGCTCCTAAAAAATTAAATTAGCGTCACACCTCATAAAAAATAAATGTGCAAATCATGTTACATTTTAAAAATATTCTTATTATAACATGAAAAATGCCGCTGAACAATAATCAGACAGCATTTAATTTTCCCTTTATATCATTGGTTAATAAATTTAAATTAGCAAAAAAATCAGCTGCCGACTTCGACAAATAATTCGGTGCCTTCCGGTATTTCAACGTCTTTCCCCTTTACAAAAATACCGCCTACAAGGCCGATAGGGCCGAGCAGTAAAAAACCGCCGGCTGAAGCGCCGATAGCATACCCTTCCTGCTTATTTATTTTAGCAGATTCTTCGCCGAGTTTCACCGGAATGTGCTTGCCTTTTTTATCGACAACGAAAAGAAATTTCATTTTGATTCTTGCGTTTTTACCGAATTTTCCCGGGCCGCGTACATCGGTAACTTGCGCCTGGGCGAACGCGCCTTTATCTATCGCTACATTCGAACCTATCTTAACGGCCTTAACCACTGAAAATTTAACCATATCGCCTTTTTTACTGACCTTCGATGAAAGCGAATTTTCAAGACGGAGTTTCACGAGCGTTCCGTCCGGAACCGTAGTATTCGCAGCCTCACAAATTCCTGAAGCTGAAAGGAAAAATACAAAAATAATAAAACATATAAAAAACCTGTTTTTCATTTTGTCCCCCTGTAAATTAGTGTTGTTTTATAATAACATATAACACCAGCGAAGTCAAATCATTCGCACCTTTAGCGTACGCCAGAGGCTATATTAAAAAAAGCTTTTTTTTGAAAAGTTCTATTGCCGGCTTCTGACTTTTTTCGATTTCGGTCGTAAAATAAGGATTTCGTTCCATAATTTTATTCTCCGATTATATAATATGTATTACGCGCAGCGCCTTTTTTTAATAAGTGCCCTTTTTTGACAAGCTCACTGACTAATTCGCGTGCTCTCGATTCTTTTATGCCAAATAATTCCATTACCTTTTTAATATCTATTTTTTCATTTTCTCTGACATATTTAATAATGTTTGCCTGCTGGTCAGCCAATTCACTTATTTTACCTTTTAACTCAAGCTCCGATAGACCATCAGTATCCGCCGGTATCCGCCGGTATCCATCAGTATCAGCCGGCATCCGCCGGCATCCGCCGGTATCCGCCGGCCTGAAAATAACAACCTGGGTATAGCCGCCATTTTCTTTTATTTGAGGAAGTTTTAAATGAGCAGCCGCGCATGAATTTTTTATTTTACCCATACCGGTACCCCATTGTTCAATATAATTTAATTCTTTGAAAATTCTTGCAACTACGGTATTTCTTATTTCGGACCTGCCTTCCGTCAATATGGTATCCAGACTTATAGAATTGGGTAAAACACCCGGCGAGGTTATTTCTATACAATCGTCAAAAATAGCAATTTTAATATCACTTCCGCGTCTTGAATAATCGCGGTGTACGAAAGCGTTAATAACGGCCTCTCTCAATGCAATAAATGGAATTTCATAATTATCATCTCTTGTAAGTCCAATAATTTTACTATTTAGTTTAAGATGGTTTTTTAAAAATATTTCAATATTTTCAAGCTGGTCAAAAATATTACCGGTAAATTCTTTTTTATCAATAAAGTTTTCGGTAGTAATGCCTTTAAATCTGGCGCAATTTGAATAAACGTTATCTTTTATGCCAGCAATTATTAAAAATGCGTTCGTAGCATATAATTTATCATTTTCTTTTTTTACTAGTTTAAAATTTATCAAATCATTCAAATTAATTTTTTGATTTTTAATATCTTTAAAAATTCTGACAAGAAAAGAATAATCAAGTTTAGTAAAATCGTAATCATAATCTATTTCTTCATCAAAACTAATATTTCGGCGGCGCCTTTCAAGTTCATTTATAGATTCGATGTCGGCCAGTTTATTAGTAGCGCCGATTCTGATATATGTGCCTTTATTTTTGCCGTCTTTTTTTAAATAATAAGGCTTTAATCCGCCCTGAATTATTTTAATTACCAGAATATGAACATCGTAAATAGTCTCAATGAACATTTCAGGAATAATTACTGGATGGCACATATCATAAATAATATTTGAAATTTTATCCTGCAATTCAAATATCTCTGCGCTTCCAATTCCAATTATATTTTTTTTATCATCGACTCCAATAAGTATTTCTCCGCCAGCGCCATTTGAAAATGCTATTGCGGTTTTAGCTATATTTTCAGGGGACGGCAATTTAACCTTAAATTCAAGGAACCTGTTTTCACCATTTTTTATTTGATCAGCCCTGGCATTTTTTTTTACACCCAGCATATCTAACCTCTTTAATCACAAATATTATTTTCAGGTAATTACATAATAATTCAATATATAAATTTTGAGTAGTTTTTTAATTTTTAGATTTTATGAATTAATATTCATTCATGAAATAAGCCTTAAAGAATCTATAACACTTTGTATATTGTATTTTTTTAATATCGCTTTCTTTTATATTTTATCTTAAAACTGCCATCATTTCAATTTTTTCAATTATACTTTTTAAATTTAATTTTTGAGTAGTAGTAATTTCATTAATAATATCCCAACCCAACTTTCCCTTATTCTGTTCTTTTAAATTATCACTTCTCATTTTTTTATTATATTCTTCTTTTAATTTATTTATCTCATTTGCTTCATCCATAAAATAAATTTCTAATGCTATACCATAATTAGTTTCAAAAATTTCATTAGAATTATTTATTCCTTTTAAATATTCTAAAATTTTAAGTTCATTATATTTTTTATTTATATATCCATAATAAAGTTCTGAATTAGATATTTTTAGACAAACCAATGTAACTAAAACTATTATATTAATCTCATGGTTTTCTGGAATTAATCTGAATGAAATCGAAAACTGCGTAAAACAATGTTCAATTGACCTAAGCGTTAGTTTTAATGTTTTAGCAAGATTAGTAAAAAATTCAAGGAATGTTTCAAGGAATGTTTTTTCGCTATTACTATTTTTTTGATTTCTTATTTCGAAATATTCATCAAAATTATACCTTTTAAACAATATTCCAATATAATTTTTATAATCTAACTTCGGCAGGCAAAAATTTAAATCGATAAATTTTTTCAAATAGCCATCAACATCCATATTTAGACCATAAATTGTTCTTATAGAATGGCACAATTGTTCTCTATCTATACCAAGAACAAATATTATTCCATCGATATTAAACAAGTGCTTTACTCTTTCAAGAAGCTCTATTGCAAAGTTCGGCCTGCAGCGGTCAAGTTCATCAATAAATATAATTAATGGTTTTTCTTCTTCACCACCATTATTAAGGTTTTTAACGAGTTCTTTTAAATTTTCCTTAAAATCTTTTATCGATTGTTTCTGTACTTTATATTTTTCAAGTTCATTTTTAGTTATATTTTCAACAACTTTGGCAATTTCGTCTTCGGTCGATTTATCAAAATTAATTAACCCATATGTCGCCAATTTTAAAACGGCAGGCAAAGAATTTTTAATAAGCATTCCACCGGTATTTTTTACTTTATTTATGACATCATTTACTATACTTTTTAATTTGCCGTCTTGATCTTTATTTTTATTTTCAATAATAATCTCAATTTCGTCAATAAAAGGTATTAATGGATCGTCAACATAGTCATTTTCCCAAGCATTGAAATATATGCAATTAATTTTTTGATTTTCGAGATATTTAAGAAACATATTAATAAATGTAGTTTTGCCTGTTCCCCATGGCGAATCAATTGCGCACACAAGAGGTTCACTTACATCTTTAAATATTTGATAATATGCTTCCGCTAATTTACGACGATCTAATGCATCATCTGCAAAAGGATTATTATCTGAAATACCAATTGCAGGATTTTTTAATTTCATAAAACCATTTCCTTAGAAAATTATTTTTGATTAACTCTTATAATTCCAGTAAACAAAAGTTCCATAAAACAATTCTTTTGCTCTTTTATTAATTCGAGCTCTTTTTCCAGAGGTTCAATTTTTTGCTCAGCAATTGTTGGACATTGAAGCAACAGATATCTAAATGAAATATAAAACTTTCAAGTAGGTTTAGCACGTTCATAATTATGGCATAACTTTATAATCAAGACTAATCTTAACTTTATCATATTATAAATTTAAAGTCAATTTCTTTAGTAACCTGATATTCATCGAAAAACAAGTTTATTATTAACGTCTACGGCAGACATTAATTTTTATTTTTAATAAAAGAAATGACATTGACAAACTGTCTTTAATATTATAGTATATGATGAAAACCATAAATAGAAAGATGATTTAATTGCCTCTCATAAAAATAAGCCTGATATTCGTAGCGATAATATTAGCATCGCGCTATTCAAAAGTAAAACTATGGCAGTGCCTTGCAATCGGGGCTATATGCCTCGGTTTCATGTTTGGCATGCAGCCTTACGCTGTTTTTTACGCCGTAGTTTCAGCGACATTTTCATACAAAACGATAGAGCTTCTTCTCGTGCTTTACGGTATCGCAGTTTTCGAGTATACGCTGAGGGTTTCGGGAATGCTCAGCCGGCTCATCGTAAGCCTAAAAAAAATATTCAAGGACGACCGTTTCGTGCTGGCATTATTGCCGGCATTTCT
Organism: Candidatus Wallbacteria bacterium; assembly: GCA_041441465.1. Lineage (GTDB taxonomy): Bacteria > Muiribacteriota > UBA9980 > UBA9980 > UBA9980 > JASDSY01. Next base: position 94,819 of record JASDSY010000002.1, on the reverse strand, counting down.
GGGATTTTTGCCTGCTCCGGGCGGAGCGCTTTTTTCCGCGCCGCTTGTAGATGAGGCCGCCAAAAACGTAAATATAAGCCAGGAAGATAAAAGCTTCATAAATTACTGGTACAGGCATATCTGGGAAACGACGTTTCCGCTGTTTCCGGGTTTGATATTATTGACATACCTTGCCGATATACCGCTTTCGATACTGGCGCGCGCGACATTCCCGATTATTTTGATAAACATCGCGAGCGGAATTTATGTTGTATTCTCAAAAAAACTCGAACTTAAAGAAAGCATACCCGCCGGTGAATCATATAAATTCAACCACAAAGCTATAGGCGAACTATTCAAAAATCTGTTTCCTATACTTATTATTATAGCAGGTACGCTTTTTTTTAAGATAAATATAATAATATTGATAATCGGCGCTATTTTATGGACATTTGTTCAGGCTGGAATTAAAACTACCGCCGAAATTAAAAAGATACTTGTCGAAACGCTGTATTCGCAAAATCTGATGCTCATAGTCGCGATAATGATATTTTCGAAAATGCTCGAAGACTCAGGAGCGGCGCCGCAAATTCCCAAAACTTTCATAGAATGGAATGTGCCGTATTTTTTCATTTATATGCTTATGCCTTTGACGCTCGGATTTTTTACCGGAATCAATCAGGCGTTCGTCGGAATGTGCGTTCCAATACTAAAGCAATTCGCCGGCGGCACGCTCGGAGTCAACCAGACTGCGTTTTTATATATTTCCGGCTGCGCTGGAGTTATGCTTTCGCCGGTCCACTTATGTTTGATATTGACGCTTAATTACTTTAAGGCGAATATCTGGAAATTTTACAGGATGCTTCTCGTGCCCGTACTCGGAATGCTTGCTTACGCGGCTGCTGTCGGCGCTTTCCTTAAATAATAAATATCTGTGAACCGAATTTTTACAAATCAAAAAACTCTTTTTGTAACGTTTTTAATAAAATCATAGAAACCGGGGAAATATGACTCGAAAAATTTTAATTTATTTAAGAAAAATAATCTTCTTCTCAAAAAACTGCCGTCTGTTCGTAATATATAATTCTATATTAGGCCTTGGTATAGCGACAGTCGAGGTATTTTTGGGTTTATACTTTTTATCGATCGGCTACCGCGAAGATTTTATCGGAACTTATTACGCTGTTTCGACTGGAACGTCGGCGATTTTACTTATGCTGATGGGAAAATTATCCGACAGGATCGGGCGCGTGCCGAGCTTTTACCTGACGCTCGCCGGAAATATTACAGGTTATGCCATTTTATTATTATCGCAAAATAAATCCGTAATATTTTTATGCGCATTTTTAAACGGCGCAGCAACTGCGTTAAGGACTGTAACTTCAGCCCCGTTTTTACATGAAAACTCCAAACCTTACGAGCGCGAGTATGTTTTTTCCGCTTCGTCGAGCTATATGCTTTTCGGCACAATGGCCGGAAATGTCATCGGCGGATTCATGCCGATAATTCTCAAAAATTATTCTGCCGCGTTAAGCCAGCCCGATTCATATAAATACTCAATATTTATATCGCTGTTTATAATGCTAAGCTCGGCGGCGCCTTTATTTTATATAAAAAACGATATTTCTCCGGCTGCAACTGATAATGACATGCAAAATAAAATTAAGCCGTCATCTGCGATATCGGCAAACAACAAACCTGCCGTCGAAAAAAGATTATACAGAAAATTCGTGATATACACTTTCTTTATAGGGTGCGGTGCCGGACTGATAGTGCCGTTTTTTAATGTCTATTTTAACCAGAAATTCGGGCTAGCATCTGGCGAGATCGGCACGATATTCATGACTGCCAATATCATAACGGCGACTGTGATGCTTTTCACGCCGCTATTGACGGCAAAACTCGGCAGGGTAAAATCGATAATGCTCATGGAAATATCGTCGCTGCCGTTTCTATTGATATTGGGATTTTCCCAATCATATCACTTATGCGTTGCCGCGTATTTAATACGAAACGCTTTCATGAACATGAATAACCCCGTATTTACAAACCTTGTAATGGATTTAACGGAAGACCGTGAGCGAGCGCGGGTAAATTCGATCGTAACCTTAGGCGATAATTTTTCAAGGACAGTTTCGACTTATATATCGGGAATTATAATGACAGACCACGGCGTATCACTGCCTTATGTACTAACCGCCTGCTTCTATTCGGTAGCGGCATTTTATGTCTATTTCGAATTCAACAAATATGAAAAAAGCAGATAAAAATATAAATTATCGCTCGGCCAGAATTATAATTGAACGATCGTTCAGCCTTATCTTTTTAGCCGCGACGAAATTTTTCGAGTCGTCAGGCGTAATTTCCCTGCCGCGAATTTCATAAGTATTAAGTTTAATATACCATTTTTTTCCAGGCAGATTTGGCGGAATTTCAAACTCCAAATGTTCATGGTGCATATTGATAATTACGAAGAGACGTTTTCTAATGTCCGGTATGCCTGTAACTTCCGGAAAACAATTCATTATAAACGCCAGAGTACGGGCGGTGTAAGACCAATCAGGCGCGTTCAGCTTAACGCCATGCCACTCGATAAAATCGATGTGCTCTCCAGTTTTGCTGTCTTCATAACGGTGCGGAAATTTTTCAAGACAGAAAGCTTGGTTTTCCTTTCTGAATTTTATTATTTCCTTGAAAAAATGAAAAAGCTCAGCATTTTTAGCTACATTTCTCCAGTCGAACCATGAAATATCGTTATCCTGACAGTAACAGTTATTATTACCGCGCTGCGTCCTGTAGAATTCATCGCCTCCAAGAATCATAGGAGTTCCCTGCGATATCATCAACAGTGTAATAAGATTTTTAACCTGTCTAAGGCGCAGCCTGTTTATCATCGGATCACCTGTTTCACCTTCGACTCCGTGATTATAGCTGCGGTTATCGTCGGCGCCGTCATGGTTTTGTTCGCCGTTTTCAAAATTCTTCTTTGAATTATATGAAACAAGGTCGCGAAGTGTAAATCCGTCATGCGAAGTGAGAAAGTTTATACTGTGAAATGGAGCGCGCCCGTCATCGTTATAAAGGTCCGGACTGCCGTAAAGCCTTGTGGCAACCGCAGAAACAAAACCATTATCGCCTTTGACGAAACTTCTCATATCATCACGAAATTTTCCGTTCCATTCAGCCCAGCCTTCAAGAAACTCGCCGACTTTATATAAACCGGCCGCATCCCAGCCTTCGGCTATAAGCTTGGTCCCTGATAATATAGGATCCTCCTGTATATCACGCAATAAACTATTTTCGCCGATCCATTCACCGGCGGCGTTACGTCCTAATATGGCCGCCAGATCGAATCGGAACCCGTCCACATGCATTTCAGTGACAAAATAACGCAGGCTGTCAAGAATCATCTGCTTGACTGCCTGATGATTGCAATTTAAAGTATTTCCGCAGCCTGAATAATTTTTATAATAACGGTTATTTTCTAGAAGGTAATATACAGAATTATCTATGCCTTTAAATGAAATAGTCGGACCTACTTCATTACCTTCGCCGGTATGATTGTAAACAACATCGAGTATAACCTCGATTCCGGCGCGGTGAAGTTCCTTCACCATTTTCTTAAATTCAAAAACAGCTCCGCCAGGTTCTTTGGCACTCGAGTAAACATTATTGAGCGCAAAAAAAGAAAGCGAATTGTAGCCCCAGTAATTTTTTAATTTCTCTCCGGTTTTTGGGTTAACTCGTATTATCTCGTTTTCATTAAAAAAATGAACCGGCAAAAGTTCAATAGCGGTAACGCCAAGTTCCTTAAGGTACGGTATTTTTTCGATGATACCGTCAAAAGTGCCGCGGTTTTTAACTCCGGAAGAACTATGCGCGGTAAAGCCGCGTACATGCATTTCATAAATTATAGATTTACTGAGCGGAATGCGGGGCGCCTGATCATCTTCCCAATCGAAATTTGATTCGTCTATTACAACCGATTTCAGAGAAGTCCTGGTGTTATCTATAGACGAAGGAACTAGATCAGCATCAAATCTGACAGTTTTATCGTAACCATATATTCCGGTTTCATTATATTCTATTTTCCCATAAACCGCTTTCGCATAAGGATCGATCAATGCCTTATTTTTATTAAACCTCATGCCTTTTTGCGGCGAATAAGGTCCGTCTATTTTATATAAATATAAAAAATTATGGTCCAATCCATTTATATCGGCATGCCATATATCGCCAGTTTTATTTTTTTTAGGATTGAATTCAATAATAGCGAAAGGAATTTCAGTATTTTGCGGAGTGAAAAGCTCAAGTGTCACTGCCGTGCAATTTTTTGAAAAGACGGCAAAATTTATTCCGCCTTTTTTATCAAATGAAACGCCGAGAGGCGATGGTTTTCCTTTTAAAACTTTGTACTGCTGCATTGCTCACCTTTATTTTTTTACATGAGAATCACATAAAATGCTTTCAATAATTAACTTTATGTTAATAACTGACTCGAAATTATCATTTCAACTTTCATGTTTATCTAAATATATCATTTTTCAAGCTGTTTTTATGAAAAAATCCATATAGGGCCTAAAAATTCAGGCTTATTTTATAGTATTCATTATTCAGGGAAGATCATTAATGCTATTTATTTATATATATATCAGTTCAGCGGAAAATCTAGTTTCATTTTAAAGCATATTTTATAAAAAAAAATTATCATCGCTGAAAAACAATGATAATTTTTGTAAAAGAAACTATTTTAAGTTATAAATAACTCGAGAAAACAAAACAATATTATTTTTCTGGAACTTCTTTAAGAGCTACGTTTAACTCAAGGCTTCCCAATTGAGTTTGGAAAGGTATAGCTATAGCCTGGATATCAAGCTCCGGAATCATCACATCACGGCCGACAAAAAGAGTCGGCGGCGAAAAATCCACTTTATAACCGTTACTGGCAAGAATAGAAATTGCCCGGCCGGTTACCATATTCGTCATTTCAGAAAGGGCAGAGCGCGCAAGCGCCGAAAGTTCCTCGGAAGGTTCTTCAGTCGTGCCGCACATGGTATTTGCAATGCCAAGCGCGAGCTTATGTTCAAGAATGTATATAACACGGCCGCGGACATTTCCAAGAACCCCGAGCACGATAACAGTCATAAGCTCAGGTGAAATAGTCCCCTGCTTTGCAAGAGCAAGGCCTGTCCTGTTAAACTCAATCCCTGGAACAACCTGCGGAAAAATTTGCGCCGCACCTTCAATAAATGGATTTATAAATTCCTTTTTTATTTTACTCACTCCCAATAAAAGCATGTTTGCAACAATAATTAAACAACCGTACAATAGCAGACATGCAAAAAATACCCGGCACTATCTTACATCTTCAATACTTTATCAATTGTACCTATCAGGTTGTCATCAGTAAAAGGTTTAACTATAAAGTGCTTCGCTCCAAGCGTAAGCGCTTCGATAACTTTATCTTTCTGAGATGCCGCAGATACCATAATAACCCTTGCCTGCGGATTAATCTGCTTTATCTGCTTGAGTCCTTCAATACCAGATTCGCCAGGCATTGTTATATCCATAGTTACAAGATCTGGTTTTTCAGCTGTATAAATTTTAACTGCATTTTCAACATTTTCGGCTTCAAGTATATTATTAAACCCAAATTTAGCAAGGGTTTTCTTAATTGTGTAACGCATGAACTGAGCATCGTCAACTACTAAAATTTTTTCAGGTCTGATATCTGACATAAATTGCTCCTTATTTTTTAGTTAAAAATATTAACTATATTTTTAACATAATTTAACTTTAATGTCAAATAAAATTTTAAAATAGTGTGCGCATAATGATTTTATCACAACCATTCATGATTTTTTTTATCCTGATTATTATTATATCTAAAACCATATATAGCGCAGAATATTCATTTTAAACATTGACATTATTAAATTATAATAAGTAACTAACAATTTTAATTATCGAATAAAAAAAATAAATTTTCGAACTAATATTTTCAAAACAAAAAATAATTTTCGTATAAATTCATTTTTTGAAGAAAGTATATTTCCACATTATTATTTATAATGACTATATTGACAATGTTAAATTATTAATGATATAATTCAATATTATAAGTACGTTCATTAAAATATACCAATAAATAATCGGAGGTAGTTTATGAAAATCAAGAACTTACTGCTAATATGCATGATTGTAGCGATTTTATTCTCGAGCTTAATAGGATTTTTTGGAACTAAAAACCTTGGTTATCTTAATCAAACTACCAAACATATCAATGACGTGATTGTCAAAAGCATAACATTAGTTCTTAACGCCGACCGCGACATGCACCAGGTATTGATCGCTCAGCAAAGACTTGCAGTTTCGGCCCCAGGCAGCGACAAGTGGAATTTAAGCATCAAGGAAATCGATGAAAATATAGGCCAGGTCATCGACCGCGTCGGGCAGTACGAAAAATTAGCGACTGAGCAAAAACAATTTGACGTCATAAATAAACATAAATCCGTACGCGACGAATGGACGAAAGAACTTCAAAAATACCGCGAATTACTGCAATCGCCGAAAAGTGAAGAAATAGCTCTTGCTCCTGCCCAATTCGATAAAACAATGAATCTTTTTAACACTACCAGGAAATATCTCGACGAATTAAGCCAGATATCTGATCAATTGGCTGATAACGCCTCAACTGAATCTGAAAATACATATAAAAGTTCATATTCAAAAATTTTCTGGCTTGGAATAATTAATTTTATAGCCTTGCTTCTAGTTTTAGGTTTCATTTCAAAATATGTATCTAGCATAATAAATTCGTTAATAAAAGAATCGCAAAAATTGATCGAAGCGGCCGTTGCCGAAAAATTCGAAGTAAGGGGCAACAGCGATCTTATAAATGTCGAATTTAAGCCGATAATAGCAGGCATAAACAAAACGCTTGACAAAATAGTCGATAAAATATTCTGGTATGAACAATTATTGGATGCAATACCATTTCCTATCTCTGTTACCGACAACAAAATGGCCTGGACTTTTATTAATAAGCCGGTTGAAAAATTATTGAATTTAAAACGAAAAGATGCTATCGGTAAGCAGTGCAGCGATTGGAACGCAAATATCTGTAAAACTCCGAACTGCGGTATTGAAAAATTAAGAAAAGGAATACTGCAGACAACATTCGAGCAATTCGGAATGAGCATGCAGGTTGATACCGCTTATATAAATAACTTAAACGGCGAAAAAATCGGACATATAGAATTAGTACAGGATATTACCAAGTCAGTAAAAATAACAAATTATTTAAAAGAAGAGGTTGAAAAACTATCTGCGAATCTGAAACTTCTCGCCGAAGGCAACATCAATCTCAATCTCGAGATGAAAACATGCGATGAATATACAAAAACGGAATATGAATATTTCGCCAAAATAAACGACAATCTAAAAAAAGTCAAAGAATCGATCGAGTTAATGCTTGCCGATTCAGTAATGCTGGCAACGTCATCAGCCGAAGGAAAGCTTTCAGTAAGGGTTGATACCGAAAAACATTATGGCAATTTTAAATTAATAGTAAAAGGTATCAATAACACGCTTGACGCGATTACTAAAGCGACCGACGAAATCACAAACTGCTTGAACGAAATGGCCAAGGGCAATCTGGCAGTGCAGATGACCGGCGAATACGGCGGCGACCTTTTAAACATTAAAAATTCATTGAATAAGACTATTGATTCGATAAATGAAATCCTGACACAGGTATCTGTAACGGTCGAACAGGTAAATACAGGTTCGCACCAGGTTTCGAATGCCAGCCAGGCGCTTTCACAGTCAGCTACGGAAGCTGCAAGCTCGATTCAGGAAATTAACGCGACAATACAGGAAATACATTCACAAACCAAGCAAAATGCCGAAAATGCCAGCCAGGCTAATAAGCTTTCCGAAGAGGCCAGATCAGGCGCCGAAGACGGCAACAAAAAAATGAATGAAATGAAAAAGTCAATGAATGAAATAAACACTGCTTCAAACAATGTCGCAAAAATAATAAAAGCTATCGATGAAATCGCCTTCCAGACGAACCTTCTTGCTTTAAATGCCGCTGTCGAGGCTGCGCGTGCCGGCAAACACGGCAAGGGCTTTACTGTAGTCGCGGAAGAAGTTCGCAATCTCGCCCAGAGAAGCGCCAAAGCCGCCAAAGAAACAGCTGAAATGATAGAAAATTCAATCAAAAAAGCGGAAGACGGCACAAAAATTGCCGAAGCAACAGCCGCCGCGTTAGAAAAAATAGTATCAGGCTCGGCAAAAGTTACCGATCTTATAGGCGAAATAGCATCAGCCGCGAACGAGCAGGAAAAATCGGTCAATCAGGTAACTACCGGGCTCGCGCAAATAGACAGCGTAACACAGCAAAATACCGCAACCGCTGAGGAAACAGCATCGGCCAGCGAGCAATTATCAAGCCAGGCGATGGAATTAAAAACAATGGTTGAAAGATTTAACCTCAAGGAAGATATAAAATTAAATACAGTTAACGCTTACCTTGAAAAAAAACCGGCCGATATCAATCAAAAACTTATCAGCGGCCCTGGTAAAGCAAACCGATCCAAAAAGATGAAAACTGAATTCAAAAATCCAATCACACCGGCTGAAGGCGTACCTCAAAAGAGGAAAAACTCAGAAATTATAGCTCTGGATGATAATGAATTCGGAAAATTCTAAAAAATTTTGAATTTAAAGTCTTAAATTTAATAAAACAAAAGGCGTAATAAAAAAGGAAAGTTCCTGAGATAATGTCAGGAATTTTCCTTTTTTATAAAAATTACCTTATAAATTTTGACACGCTATGTTTTATTTTGTATAATTAATGTAATGAAAAAATAGAATACATTATATGCAGGTGAATTTATGAAATATGAACTTAAAAGATTTATAAAGAAATTAAAACTTCAAATAATTACTGGCGTATTAATTTTAACGCCGGTATTATTATTATTTTCGCAAAATAATCTTTACGCGTGGTCTACATACACACACGCCGCAATCACTTTTGAAGCATTATCCAGGTATCCGTCGTTAATACCTTACGCGGTTTATTCATCATCGATTCCCGATATGACGACAAACTTTATCAGCCCGTCTTCCAAAGATGAATTTTACAGTATTTTTCACGGCGAGTCATTTAAAAATGCGATGAGCCTTACGGTAAAAAAATTCGACAATAAACGTGATAAAGAACAAATCTCTAATTTTTACGGTTACTTTACGCATATAATCGCGGATTCTGTGGCTCATTCAGACGGCGGATATCCGGAAGCGAAAAAAACTTTCGCTGTAAAAACAGAATTAAACCACTATGTAGCTTATCTTTTTATGGACATGATCTGCTATTATAATCATTTCAGTTCAGAAATTCCCGGTTTTATGAAATTCACGCCCGACGTTAATTTCGATATCATAGAAAAGGCGCTTGCGAATTATAACTTGGCTGAAGGAAAAAATTCTGTAATGGCCAAAAGTTACTTCACAAAAAAAATGGCTATGTTTAAAGCCAGTATCGCAATAGAAAAGGCTATCTTCGATATAATAATCGAGCAAAATCCTGAATTATTCGAACAGCTTCGCTCATACTACGGCGATTATTATCTTGGAGTTAACGGCACCGGCGGATTTGCAGATGCGCTTGCGCGCGTAAACGAAAAAGTTTCGATAAGCAAAAACCCTGAGTTCAATGAAAATAAGCTCGATAATTTTATCGCGGCCCAGAAAAATGAACTGATATACTCGGCATCAGAAGCTGTTTCAGAATTGGCAGTCGATTCGGAATTTTTAAGAACCGGCAAGCTCACTTCAGGCAAAATTGAGAGCCTTGTAAATAAATTTTTCGCCAAAAAATCTGAAAATTCAAAGGCTATGGGCATTTTATTATCAGCGCTGCTTTTAAAGCAAGGCATGACTTTCGAAGAAATAATAGCCTACGTCGACGGCTCAAAAGTTAACATGAATTCCAAAGAATACAAAGAATTTGAAGCCTCGTTAAAGAAATTAAAAAAAGGGTTCTGGTATTCTTTCATTCCCGGTTCGGATTCCAGAGAACGCAAAGATTATGCGGACAAATATTCCAGATACGTGCTGGCAGGCGAACTGGAAGAACTTAAAAAGCTCGATATTCCTGATGCGGCTATAGCGGAAATAAGCGCGGAAACAAAAAAAAGACTGGAAACATTCAGAGATTACGAATTAAGCTCGAAGATAAACATATTTGAAAAAGCAAGAAATAAAGCTAAAAATAATATTCAATTCGAAATATCGAACTTTGTTAAAAATTATAAAATAAGCCGCCAATTTGCAGTAAACTCAAATAATGCGCAGCAAATCGCAAAACTTGACAAACAGGCAAATGAATTCGTCAAAACAATTGAAAAAAAGATTTCAGGGGCTAAAAATGAAAATTTGATTTCAAAACTATTCAATCCTGAAGCTTCGTCTTATAATAAAGCGGCGCTCGAATTGTTAAAAAATTCAATTGCCGGCCTCAAAGACACCGTAAATAAGGAAATTGCAAGACCGTTATCGAATAATCCAAAAGCTTCGCGTTCAAGCGATAAAAATATCGGTGCCGGCAGTAATTACGGTTCAGCAGCGGCGGCTTCCGCAAGTTTAAATAATCAAGCGGCTATCCAGTCGCCTTCAAATTCCACCGAGGCGTACGAATTGCTGAAAGCGGCATACAATGATTATGTAACGACACTTTCGAGCTTCCAAAAAGATTATAAAGAGTTAAGCGCCGCTGAAAAAATGCAGATAGAAAATAAATTAAAAATTTATAACGCTTACAAAGAAATTTACGAAAAACTTTCAATTGAAGCTATTAAAAAGTAATATAATCGAAAAAAGTAAAAGATAAAAAAGATTTTAGCTGTAAAGTCTTTCTTTAAGGGAAGTTAACGTGTCCCGGGCCGAAACGCCTGTGGGGCACGTTTCTTTTAATCTGGAAAGAAGCTCGCCTTCATATTTTTCGAAAGTAGACTGGCTTATATAAAACATATAAGGCGGATTTATTGAATTCTTTCTTATGACTTGATTAATAGCTTCTTCTTCATAATCCTCAAGATTATATCTATTTAATATAAAATTATTCATTTTTGAATTAAATGATACTTCCTTATATTTCGGCATAATATAATAAACATATACAATGCCTGACAGGCAAAGTATTATTATAGTCCAGAATATAACTAAATCTACAGTATTAGAAGTCAGCTGTTTAATTATGCCGTTAAAAAAATCCTCATGGGTCATAACAGATTTTCCTTCTTTTTAATAGCGCTGATAGTCGCCGAAGCCTCAACGCGGATTTCCTTATTTTCATGGTTTAAATATTTGCTTATTTTTTTAAGAGTATCATCATCGCCTATTTTTTTAAACACTCTTAATACATTTATAACGACGTTAACATCCTGATCATTCAGTAGTGTTTCAAGCAAAGGCAGAGTCCGCGGATCGTTAATTTCGCCGAGCGCATAAGCTGCAGACGCTCTCATCCATTTGTCTTTAGATTTAAGCATTTCTGAAAGGGCGATTACCACGCCCTTATTGCCCATTTTATAAAGCGCTATTATAGCGTTGGCGCGTACGCGGTTATTTACGTTAGTAGTCATCGGAAAAATTAAATTAGAAAGGCCCTGAACATTAAGCAAGCCTATTATTTCTATTGAGTTGGCACGCACACGGGCATTTTCGTCATTAACAAGCGCTGCCAAAATTTCAATAATATCTGTTCCGCCAACAATTCCAAGAATTTTCGTGAGTTCCGCCCTTATATGCGGATCGGGGTCTTTAATAAACTTCTTGATCAAATTTAAAACTTTTACCCTATCGCCCTTAATAAGATAAGTCAGCATTTTTAAAATCTGCGCCCTTAACTTTGGTTCGGCCGTTGTCAGCTGATTCTCGAGATCGCTTATAAAATTTTTATCGCCTTTGATTAAAATCATTCCGAATTGTTCGCGAATTTCTTCAGGAAGACTGTTCAGCTGATTAAAAAATCTGTCCCGCCCTTTTTCGATAAGCATTTTTAAAGCTATATCCCTTATTTCACTTTGCGTACTCGAAGCGGCTTTAATAATTAATTCCGTAGCTTCTGAACAATTAATTCTAGCAATGATATTTAAAACCCTGATTTTAAATTCTAAAGCATGCTCGTGGTAATAAATTTGGTTAAGCAGCGGCAGAACCATTGCATCGTTATAATATTTTTCTATTATATTAAAAACATGGTCCTTAAGCTGGGCCGAAAAAATTTTCCAGTCCGCGTTAAGAACGTCTAAAAGCTGCTTATCATTTAGCGAGGCGAGAATTTCGATAGCCTCGAATTTCGACTGAGTGATTAATGAACGGAGGTTCGCATGATACCGCGCCGTAATAGATGATACATCAACGCTGTTTAACACGAACACTCTGTATAATTCAAGCAGTTTTTCGTAGGAAAGGTTTTCGATAGCCTTTGAAAAATATGAAATTATATCCTTGAAATTTTGAGACAGCAGGTATTTTATATACCTATCCTTGCCGGTAAAATCAAGAAAATTAAATAAATTAAGCAGCACTTCTTTATCGAGCCAGCGCGTTCCCTTATAAATAAGACGCGGCATAAGGTTTTTCAAATGTTCATCGTGATTTTTGAAATACTCTTCTATAAGAATGTCAATATAATAATTTCCGCACAATTCAAGAATTTTATTTATAAAAACAGTCTGCTGGTCAGAGCGCCAGTCTTTCAGGCTTAAAAGAGAAATTTTCATGAACTCATAAGCCTGACCGCTTCTTTCGATTATAACACCAGGGTCGCATTTCCGCCTGATTATTTTCAAAAGCGCCGAACGCGCTCTAAGGCTGACAAGCTCCGGAAAATTTTTTATTATGTTAATTACCTGCGTCAGCCTCGACTCATCCGGGAATTCGCTGAAAATTTCGATTACGCTCTCAAGGTAAGTCATATTTTTCGCTTTTTCAGGATAGTCGATCACTTCAAAAATGACTTTTGAAAAATCATTAAAATTATCCTTTACAAATGTCCTGACTTCATCCCTGACTTTAATATTGTCATCTGCCAGAAAGCTGAGCATCAATTCATTTGCCGAAACATCCTTAAGCTGTTTTAAAACCTGAACGATATTAAAACGAACCATCCAGTTCGAGTCTTTTCTTATTTTTACAAGTGCCGGAAGGATTTTTATATGCGGCGCTTTATAAAATTGCTTTAACACATATAAAGTTACTTTTTCTGAAGGATATTCGAGGAAATCGAATAATTCCCTGTAATAGCCTGATGTTTCGATAAGTTCTTCAATCAGCGAAAGAATTTCTCCGCTGGTTTTGAATACTTCCTGCAGCTTGACGAATTCGTCGATATAACGATATTTATAACTTTTAAGAGTTTTTTTTATGGCTTCCTTAAACTTCTCGCGGTCGATCTGCGCTTGAAGCGTCTGGACATTAAGCGAATAATAAATTTTAAAAAGAATCGTAAGAGAATGAATTGTTCCGAAAAAGGCCAATATTTCAATAATTCTTAATTTATAGTTTTCGGCGACATCGCCTGAAAAAAAAATTTGAAAGAATTTTGATAAAAACTGTTTATCAGCCGATAATTCCGCGATGACGCGGGTGCGGTCGAAATCTACGTTTTTAGCAGTCATCAATGCGGCGGCAGTATCGACATGATCGGGGCCGTAATCTTTTAAAATAAACTTTAAATCATCAATAAATTCATTCATAAGTGAACTTATTATATCATAAATCTTTTAAAAATCAATTAATTTTTAACATTGAAAAATTTACCATATTAAATAATCAGCAGTTATTAAAACACATATTTACATTTATCCAATCACATATTCATACAGTATAAAAATTTAAGCAATATTTTAAAAATTCTTGACAATATTTTATTTTAAATATATTATCTAGAGTTTAAGCAAACCCCCAATAAAACGAAATAATTAAAAATTTATCAGTCACATTATAATTGCAGGATGAATTAAAGCAATCAAAATTAGATAGGATGGAATTAAACATGCAGGAAGATTATGGTTATCTAAGTCTTATCTGGGCCATAGACAGCGGCCATATCGATGTTGTTAATTTGCTTATACAAAAGGGAATCGACGTAAATATCCCCGACAACGAAGGCTTGACGCCGTTAATGCATGCCGCTATCGCCGGCAATATCGAACTTGTTCAGCTTCTGCTCGATAACGGAGCAAACGCGAGCGTCCGTGACAAGGAAGGATTTACCGCCTCGATGTTCGCTGCAGCTAAAGGCAATACCCAAATCGCCGAATTAATCGAAAAAATCGAGCCGCTCGAAACAGTAAAGGAAAATTATTTCGCTATAGATATTTTTAATGCAATAGCTGCCGGGCAAATTGACATGGTCCTTGCCGCGATAGAAAACGGCGCAGATGTCAATTCAAGAAATTTAAAAGGGAAAACACCTCTGATAGCGGCAATCGACAGAAACAGCGCCGAAATAGCCAAACTTCTGCTCGATAACGGCGCAGACCCGAATTTGAAAGATAACAGCGGCGCCACCGCGCTTATGTGGGCGGCGTTCAAGGGCCAGACCGAGATAGTGAACCTGCTGATTGAAAAAGACGGCGATGTCAATCTGAAAAGCGCGAACGGCAGCAATGCTCTTATATGGACTTCTATAAAAGGCTATCCTGACATAATTGAAATTTTAGTAAAAAATGGCGCATTTATAAACGCATACGACAATTCCGGATGCTGCGCTATTATAATGGCCTCCATAAAAGGCAATCTTAAGGCCGTGCAAATGCTTATCCAGCACGGCGCGGACGTTAACGCAAAGGAAAATTACGGGGCCAGTTCTCTCGCCTGGGCAGCCTACTACGGGTTTATCGATATAGTAAACCTTTTAATCAATGCCGGAGCCGACATCAATTCCAAAAATATAAAAGGCAGGACCGCTCTTATGCGTGCTGCGTACGCCGGGCATATCGATGTGTGCGAGCTTTTGATAAAAAGCGGCGCAGATGTCAATATAAATGATTTCGACGGTTATACCGCTTTAATGGCCGCAGAAAGCCGCGGAAACATTGAAATCGTTAAACTGTTAATCGAAAATGGAGCCAACACAAAAGCCAAAGATACTAACAGCAACACAGCCTTGATAGTTTCGGCAAGCCGCGGCCAGAAAAACATAGTCGAACTGCTTTTAAAGCAGGGAGTTGATATTAATTCGTTTGAAAATTACGGCGGCACGCCTTTAATGTGGGCTGCCTTCAACGGACATTTCGAGGTAGTCAAGCTACTGGCAAGCAAAGGCGCGGAAATTAATATGTTAAACATAAAGGGCAGGACAGCCCTTATGCGCGCAGCCTACGCCGGCCACGCGGAGATCGTGAAATATTTGATCGACCGCGGCGCCTCTTTAAACCTTAAGGATAATAAAGGCGGCACAGCTTTGATATCAGCATGCGAACGAAACCACCAAAATGTTTCAAAAACACTAATAGAAAATAAAGCCGACGTCAATTTATGCGATAACTACGGAAAAACCGCCCTGATTTACGCCATATTAAAAGACAACCAGTACATCGCCGAAATGCTTTTAAATCACGGCGCAATACCTACAATCGAAGATAAAACAGGAAATTCCGCGCTTATTTATGCAATCGAACACGGCAACCTGAAAATTATCGAAATGATATTAAACAGCATATCAGACATCAGCAGCATCTTAAAGAAAGAAAACTCATTTTTAATACACTCGATCGTAGAAAATAAGCCTTCGATAATAAAGCTTTTAATAAGCAAAGGCGCAAATCCGAACGCAAGAATACATGACGACGATCCGGCCATCATAATAGCAGTCAATAACGGAAATTTTGAAATAGTAAAAATACTGACAGAAAACGGAGCGGACATTAACGCAACCGGCCATGGCGGATTTACCGCTTTAATGGCAGCCTGCTCAAAAGGTTATATCGATATAATAAAGTACTTGATTAGTAAGGGCGCCGATCGCTCTATAATCAACCATTCCGGCATAACCGCGGCACAGGTCGCAGAAACCGCAGGATTTGTCAATATAGTTGAACTGCTTTCCGAAAATTTGTAATTTTTGTATCTGGCGGATAAATTAATTAATTAAATAAAAATAAGAAAGGAATTTAACAATGGGAAATATTAAATTATTTGAATTATTGGCTGTAATTATGGTATTGTTGTCAATTATAGTAATTCCGGGGAAAGCATACGCCGGAACCGGCAGGGAAGCTATAAATATCTCAATTTTGCACACTAACGACACTCACGGTAATTTTCAAATCATATCTGAAACGGGAAAAAGCCTTAACAATTCAATAGTAAGCACGAAAAAAATTATCGACAGCAAAACAAATAATTCGTATTTATTACTGTTAGATGCCGGCGATATCACCAGCTATAAAAACCCTGATTTCAGCGTTGTCGAAAAGGACCTTCTGGCAATGGACGCTCTATCTTACGATGCTATGACTCTCGGCAACCACGAAGTCGATTTCGGCCTTGATAAATTTAAACAATTATCCAGGAAAGTAAAGTTTCCTATTTTATGCGCCAATTTAATTGACAAAAAAACAAACAGCTGTTTCTTTACGCCGTATGTAATAAAAAAACTTGGAAAAACAAGAATAGCTATATTCGGACTGACAACCGATGTATTAATGACCAACCTTATCGAAAGCGACAAAGAACGTTTCACGATGCTTGGAACAAACGAAGCTTATCTTAAGATATTGCCGGAATTAAAAGAAAAGGCTGATTTTATAATATTTCTGTCACATCTTGGTATCGAAATGGACCGCGAATTCGCTAAAGCTCATCCCGAAGTCGGTTTAATAATAGGCTCGCACTCACACACTTTCTTAAATACTCCTGAATTCGTAGATAAAGTATGTATCGTTCAAACCGGAAAATTTGCAAACTGCCTTGGAAGAACTGACATTAAAATCCAGGACGGCAAGCTTATTTCAGCAGACGGCCAGCTGATACAAATAACTCCGCCCCCGGCTCCTGCCGATCCGAATGTGACACCTTCACCTTCATCTGCGCCGGCGCCCGTTACCCCTAAAAAGAAGCCGGCCAAAAAATAATGATTATAAGTTATTTATAACTCTTAAATTAAATTTAAGATAAATAATTCTTAAAAAGACTGTCAGGAAAGAAAATCTGACGGTCTTTTTTGTTTATTAATAAATCTTAAAAGTATTATCCGTATTGATATTTCAATTTTTATTTTTTTGCCGATAAAATCAAACATGGAAAATAATAATTTTTTTAATGAAAAATCACTAAACAATAATAACGAAATCACTAAAACTAACATTACAGACGCAGGCGGAAAAAGAACTAAAAAAAACACATTAAGATTTTACGCAGTTTTTAGTTTCATCATGACACTATGCTTTATCATGATATCAAGCGGCTGTAATCAATCTTCTACGGACAGCGAGCAGTCTGAAATAGGCAATCCTTATGTGGCGCTTGTTATAGCGCCTAAAGACGGCAGCGTAATGACCGGCGATACCAAGCAATTCGCGGTCAATGCTATCGATCTTGAGGGAAAATACGCTAAAATAAAGCCGCAATGGTCGACAACATACGGACATATCACCGATGAAGGGGTTTTCGTAGCTCCGGCCGAAGTGGGGTACGCCCTCATAACCGCTAAATATAACGGTCTCGCAGCTACAACGCAGCTTTATGTAAAAAGCAGCAATGACATAGTAAGTTTTTATATAGTACCGGAATCGGGTGAGATTGAAGTCGCGCATACAGTGCAATTTTCATGTTACGCAAAAAATGCGGGCGGCGATTTTTTAAATGTAGTGCCTTCCTGGAGCTGCGATAACGGCAATATTACCAATACCGGCTTTTACAGCGCTCCATTAAAGCCTAAAACCGCTAAAATTAAAGCACAAATTGGAAGAACTGAAGCATATGCTTATATCGATGTAATTTCGAAAAACCCGGGCGTTGTTAAAATAAAACCGAACATAACCACTGTAGCGGCAGGTCAAACTTGCCAATTCAGGGCAGAAGTTTACGACAATTTCGGCACTCCGTTAAACATAAAAGATATTTTATGGTCGACATCATACGGAACGATAACCCAGGACGGCTTATACACATGTCCGGCGATAGCATCCACCGCTGAAGTTTCAGCCAAAGCCGGCAGCGCCAGAGGATCCGCTTACATAAATTACGGTTCCGGCGCTACTGCGGCATCTATCGATATTACTCCGCCTAATGCCGTGCTGAGCTTAACGCAGTCAATACAGTTCACCGCGCTGGCTTATGACGGTAACGGCGCCCAAACCGCACTGCCAGGAACAGTTACATGGACAACGGATAACGGCACCATCACACAGACCGGGCTTTATACCGCGCAGCCTGCGGTAACCGGCCTGGCTAATATTAAAGCCGTAAGCGGCGGATTAAGCAAGCAAATAGTGGTGCTTGTCACTAATTAATTGACAAATAACTTCTGCCAAATAATTGAAATTTCCATTAATTAATTATATATATGAAATTCCAATAGATAATTAAAATAAAAAAAGAAAGAAAAAGAAAAATGTTTGTGTATAAAAATATACTTGTATCAGAAGAAATAATGACCGCGCGATTTGCCTGCAATCTTTCGGTCTGTCATGGAAAATGCTGTACAGGCGGCGATGCCGGCGCTCCGTTAAGCGATACGGAGGCCGAAATTTATAAAAAAAACGACCAAAATTTTGATGATTTTCATAATATAGTGAAAGAAAAATTGATAAAATACGGAGTAATCGAAGAGGTTTACAATGAACGCCTCAAACAAAAATGTTACTGCACCGCGACAGACAATAAAAAAGACTGCGTATTTTTAACTTATGAGAAAAATATAGCCTTCTGTTACCTGCAAAAACATAAAACACCTTTTGTAAAACCAGATTCATGCTATCTTTTCCCTATCCGCGAAAAGCTTTCAAATGGAATGATAATCCTTAATATGTATATTTACAACGAATGCCGCAAATGTTACGGCCCGGATAAGCCGCTGCTTGTCGAATTTCTTGCGGATGTTCTAAAAAAACAATACGGCGAGGATTTTTATGACGCGCTTATTGAAGAAATGAAGAATGGAAAATAAAAATGACTGAAGAAAGAAGAAGTTTCTGGACCGGCATAGCCGAAGTCGTAACGGGCGTATTATTTTTCGCGCCCGGGGCTGTTTTCATAAAAATGGCGGCCGGCGTCACACCGCTCGAAATAACGCTGCATAGAATGGCAATAGCAGCCATATTCATATTAATTTACTCTAAAATAACCAAAACCGACTTCATGATAAAAACCAGAGGCGAACTTTTTCAATTCATGTGCTTCGGCCTTATCACGGCAATCCATTTCGGCTGTTTCGTAACGTCGCTGTCATACACCAAAGTTTCACATTCGCTCGCGCTTTGTTACACCGCGCCTATATTTTCAGCGATAACAGCCGCCGTTTTCCTTAAAGAAACATTAAATTACATTAAAATATGCGGAATTATCGTCGCGGTAATAGGCGTAACGATATTAGTCGGATTCGAACCCGGCGTTAATTCCAAGATTTTATTCGGCGACTTTCTCGCATTAATGTCAGGCATGGCGCTGGGATTCTACCATACAATAGGGCGCTTTTATAAAGACAGATATAACCTTTTTAAATACACCGGAAATATGTATATATTCGCTGCACTTTACCTTTTCGCAGGCCTTATCGCCGCCAGATATTCTATGCCGGCCCAATTTTCATCCGTATATTCTTTCAATGCCGCGGCGGGAATTTTATGCTCGGTGTTGTTTTGCACGTTTTTAGGCCATTTGCTCGTAAATTCAGCATTAAGAAAAGTTAAGACCGTTATAGTCTCCCTTATTACAACCCAGGAAATAACAGGCGGCATCTTATTCGCCTGGCTTTTTTTCAGCGAACCTGTAAGCTTAAATTCAATAACCGGTATTATAGTTTCTCTTGCCGGCATTTTTACGGTAATCATATCAAAATAAAAATGATATATTATATCAACATTTTTATAAATTCTTAAAATTCACACCTTAAAAATATCCGGAAATAATGAATAAAAAAATAAAATTTTAGTCTTAAACTTTAAAATCAAACTTAGATATATTATTCTAAAAATATAAATTAACATAATAATGCTGATTTTGTCATGTAAAACTTAAATAAATTATTTTGGTAAATAAAAAAGGCTGCTCGTAAAGATAACTTTAGAAGCAGCCTTTTACATTTTGTAGAGAAATCTTAATTTTTTACTTTAAAACTTATTTATTTCTTTAATTTCGAGTATTGATCCGAAAGTTTTGTATATTCGCTGAGTTCGGCCTTCGCAGCGGCAGACTCGCCCTGGTTATTCTCGACGTATTTAAGGTAATTCGAGTAATGCGCATTCATCTGTTCATAAATTTTCTTCGCGTCAGCATCATTATTTACAGAAGTTTTTTCGATGGTAACCGCATCGGAAGTTAATCCCGCATTATTAGAAATGCCCGACGCCTCTGAATTATTCTGCACTTCGCCGCTTGTAGCCTTGGATATTTTACTATTTTCAGTGCTTGCGCTGTCAGGCACCTTATCGGTATCTTTCTTTTTAGAAAATAATTTTCTTATACCGTTAAGCGCCATTTCCCCAAGGAATGAACCTATCACCGAACCGCCTATTGCAGCGACAATGCCGAGCGGTGGAAACGCTAGAGTAAGAGCGATAGCGCCTATTGTGCCGCCTATCGACTGAGCCATGCACATTGTCCAATCTATTGAAGCAAGAGCTTTTTTAAATGAAGGCGTCTTTTTTGCCGCAATATCTTCGGCAACGCTGCCGCCCATAAATGTTCCTATATTTCCTATCACCTGTCCGACAAAATTACCTAATACTGGCCCGACGCCTGGAATAGCAAATGACGCTATAGTAGCAGCCCTTGAAAGAACGCGCGTAGTAGCCGCATGAGTAATCTTTGTGGCAGAGTAGGATAGTGCTTTAGATACGCCCGTCGACACACCTGCGCCTACATAATCGCCTGCGAATCCGGCTGCGTTACCGGCAATTACAGTGCCGCCGATAAATTTCGGGTCCGTTACGGCATCTATAGCCTTATTAACGAGAGTTTCATTAGTGCCGCCGCCTGAAGCCGAAGTTTGAGCATTAGTTCCAGAAGGAGTTTGATTTGAACTAGCAGACGAATCGCTTATCCTGCCGGAAGCGGTTGAATCTTTGTCGGAAATCCTGCCGTTATTATTTACAATTGAAGTTTCAGCGGCCAATACGTAAGAAAAATCAGCCATAATAAATGTAAATACATACATTATGACCATCATTGCCGAAATTAAGCGTATATTATTTTTCTTATTCATTACCATATTCTTACTCCAATACTTTAAACACAAACAATAAAAAACATAAACAACACAAAATTATATCGATATTTATCTTATACATATTAATTATATAAGATAAAATAGGCGCTGTCAACATTTCGAAGCAACAAAAAAATATTTATTAATTTTAATGCCGAACAATTAAGAATATGGCAATAGTAAAAGCATCGTAAAAAATAGAAAATAAAAACGGGAAGCTGTTTCAAAAATTACTTTCTGTTCAGTTCCCGTTTTTTGTTAAAACAATTAACCGCCGCCGATCATCATAAAGACTTTAAGCGTATCGCCGTCATTTAAAACTGTGTCTTTCTCAACCGATTTTTCATTTATGTTAGTTATAAAATATTTCAAGTCGCCGGCTTTGAAACCAAACTTTTTAGTCAAAACTTCTTTTATGGTTATTCCTTCGGATAGTTCCCATGACGGTTTAGGTTTTTTTACTTTTGAAACAATCGAACCCATAAGTTCAATTTTTACAGTTATTTTTTTATCCATGCGCCTATTCCTTCTTATTTTTTAGTTTTTTTTCCGGCGTTCTTTTTTATAACCGCAAGAACGCGGTCAGGCGTATAGGGTCCTGCAAACATGCGCGCGCCGCATGCGTCAAATATGGCATTACCGATAGCCGGCAGAGCGCCGTTAATGCCTATCTCAGAAACGCTCTTCGCGCCGAAAGGGCCGGTTTCTTCATAAGTCGGCACTAATATGGTCCTGATTGAAGGCATATCTACCGCGTTAAATATTTTGTAATCTGAAAATGACGTATTTAAAAGTTTTCCTTTTTCGTCAAATATGAATTCTTCCGTCATCGCAAAGCTGATGCCGTTCATAACTCCGCCTTCACACTGGCCTTCCGCAAATTTAGGATTTATGGCGGTCCCGCAGTCAGTAACGTTAAGATACTCAAGCAATTTCACGAAGCCGGTTTCAATATCGACGGCAAGATACACAAAGTGCGCTGAAAACGGCGGCGGTGATTTGTGGGTTATATGCGATGCCGAAGCGTCAATTTGAAACTGGTTTTTTTCATAAAGCGAATAATATGAAATATCCCTGAAAGATACCTTTTCTTTTTTAGATTTGCTGTAAACTACGCCGTCTTTAAATGTCAGATCATCTTCCGTGGTTTTCATCATCTCACAGGCAACTTTAGCGATTTTGGCTTTTATTTTTTCAGCTGTTTTAATAACCGCGCCGCCTGAAAGATAAGTAGTCGAAGACGCATAAGCGCCGACATCAAACGGCGTCATATCGGTATCGGATGAATAGACTATTATATCCGATGCCTTAACGGTTAAAACTTCAGCCGCCATCTGTCCAAATATTGTATCGCTTCCCGTGCCAAGATCAGTCGCGCCAAGCGAGAGGTTAAATGACCCGTCTTCGTTCATCTTCATATATGCCGCGCCCATATCTATTTCAGGAATGCTCGAACCCTGCATAAGGCAGACCATGCCGGCGCCGTAACGCCAGCTGCCGTCTTCGCGTTTTTTGTTGAATTTATCGTACCAGCCGAATTCCTTGACGCCGATATCGATACATTTTTCGAGGCCGCATGAACCGATTTTCATCTCGACGCCCTCTTTGCCTTCGCCCATTTTCTGAAATACCGGCGAACCTTCGCCTTCTTTTATGTGGTGCTTTTTATAAAATTTAATTATATCGATCCCCATTTCACGGCACATGATGTCGATCTGCTGGCCTACGGCGTGATATGTCTGGGTCGCGCCGTAACCGCGGTAAGCTCCGCCTACCGGCAAATTTGTATATACCGAATCGCCGTAAAACTTAATATCTTTTACTTTATTGAAAAGCGGAAGCACTTTGCTCGCCGAATTGCATAAAACCGTAAGCGCGGCAGAGCCATAAGCGCCTGTATTCATTACGATATTCAGGTCGATTGCGGTAAGGTCGCCATTTTTATTCATACCCGTGCGAAGTTTAATATGCTGCGGGTGGCGGGTGCGAGCGCTCATAAATTCTTCTTTTCTGGTATATTCCATGCGCACCGTTTTTTTAGTTTTCATTGTAAGCGCGGCGCATATATCTTCGATGAGCATTTCCTGTTTACCGCCAAAAGCTCCGCCTACTCTTGGTTTTATAACTCTGACGCGCTTTACCGGAATGCCGAGGGCCTGGCCGACTATCCTTCTGGTATGAAACGGCACCTGCGTGCTGGTCCTGATATTAAGCCTGTTACTCGAATCAAGATGAGTTATGCATACATGCGGCTCCATCGAGCAATGCTGGGCATAATGCGACTCGAAAACATTTTCGAATACTTTGTCGGAATTTTTAAGGGCTTTTTCAACATCGCCCTCGCTCATTTCAGCGTGCGACGCGAGATTTTTATTTTTGTCGTATGCAAGCGGAATTATCATTTTCGCTTCTTTTTCATCATGAATAACCGGGGCGCCTTTTTTCTGCGCAAGCAGCGGGTCTAAAACCGGTTCCAATATTTTATATTCGACTTTAATTAATTCAAGCGCAACTTCCGCAATTTCAAGAGTTTCAGCGGCTACGCGGTCGCCTACGAAACGGACTTTTTTATCGAGCGTAAAGCTGTCATAAGGCGAAGGTTCGGGATAACCCTGACCGGCAGTAGTATGGATTATTCTTGGAAGGTCTTTATGCGTAATGATTGCTTTTACGCCGGTCAATTTTTCGGCCTTTGAAGTGTCGATGCTTATTATCTCAGCATGCGCATGGGGGCTTGTAAGAATTTTCGCGTAGAGCATTCCGTTCATATCTATGTCGTCGGTGAACATCGGAGCGCCTGTAACAAGGCCCGGCCCTTCAATTTTCGGCATACTTTTGTTTACTATTTTAAATTTATTTTTGTTAGTTTCAGCCATCTATTTCTCACCTCTCATTTTTTTCGCAGCAAGTTCAACAGCTTCAAGTTTTTTAACATAACCGGTGCATCTGCAAAGGTTGCCGTCGGTCGCGCGTTTTATTTCATCCATACTCGGGTCGGGATTTGATTTTAAGAGCGCGTACGAAGAAAGCAGAAACCCTGGAGTGCAATATCCGCACTGAACTCCGGCTGTTTCGATTATCGATTCCTGAAGAGGATGAAGCTTATCCATATCGCCCATTCCTTCAATTGTCATAATCTCGCTTCCGTCCGCCGAAACGGCAAGTATCATGCATGAATTTTTAGGAAGGCCGTCGACTAAAACTGTACACGCTCCGCAATCACCTTGATAGCGGCCTTTTTTAACGCCCTTATATCCGTGTTTGCGGAGAACGTCAACCAATTTATCTTTAATGCCGACATCGAATGTCTTATTTTCGTTATTTATCTTGAGTTTAATTTCCATTTATCTGCGCCTCCTTTTAATTTTCTTCAATAGTTTTCATTATTAAACGTTTAAGTAAAACAGGAAGTATCTCTTTTTTATAATCGATTGAAACGCGTTTATCGTTCATAAATTTAGTTTCTGTAACGCTGTTTTTTACGGCTTTTTCGATAGCCCCGTCATCGTTTACTTTGCCGCCTTTAAGCATAGCGGCCGATTCGTTCAGCATCTGAGGCAATGGTCCGGCCGCGCTTACCGCAAACTGAATATCCTCAAACTTGCTATTCTTGATTTTGGAGACTACGCCGATATCAAGCATCGCGAAATCAAAACTGGTTTTTGAATATTTAATGAACGCTCCGGAGTATCCTGTCATATCAGGCATAGTGATTCCGGTTACTATCTCATTATCGGCGATACTCTGCATCGGGTGTTTTTTCAAAATATCACGATAACTAACCTCGCGCGTCTTGCCTTTTTGGGCTATATTAAGACTGGCATCAGAAAGCAGTAGCGTTACGGGAAGGTCCGACCACGGATATATGGAAACTACATTTCCTCCGAACGTAATCATATTTCTGAGGGGAGTGCTTGCTATAAAATAAGCGGCCTGGTGAAGCAGCCCTCCGCAATATTTTTGAATTAAAGGATTTTTAAGCGTCTGGCTTATCGTAACCGCAGCGCCGATTTTAAGATTTTTACCGTCTTTTTCGATTTTATCCAGGCCGATTTTTTTTATATCTACAAGCGTTTTTACTTCGTTGTTCCGTGAAACCATAAGCGCAGTTCCGCCAGCCAGGACTTTTACAGAAGATCTTTTTTCATCCAGAAGTGTTAACGCTTCTTTCAACGTATTCGGTTTGAAATATTCTTTTAAGTTTTTAAACATTTATACCTCCCAAAATATCGCTCATTTATCAGTCTGAATATTAAATAATTATTCGTCAAAATTAAGATCACAAAATAGAAAATGCAGGCAGCAATATAGATAAGCCAGACATTTTTAATGACAAAAAAATGTATTTTCTATTTTTTGCCCGAAAATAATAATTATTCAGACAATGAAAAAATACAGCAAAATTTGTTTTAAAATTAATTTTTTCTCTGAGCAAATTAAATAAATTTGGCGCGTCACAATATCAAAAGTTTTTTTGGGAAAAGTCAATCAAAAAAGCTTGAAAACGCGCTATATTTAGAATATGTTAAAACTTCGCCGAAGTTTGGCCGGCTCGTTACTCAAAGCCAGTTTCCATGTATTTTAAACATCATGCGCGCCTTCCTTTCATATAAGATAATTTGCCGGCAGTAAAAATCGCCGGCAAAATTTAACGAAAAAATATAGATTGTTATTATTTAAGGTTTTATAACAAAATAATCAGAAGATGATAATTTAGAAACCACATTTTTCATATTCGTAGGTTTACCGAATTTAAGTTTTTCCTTCAAATTAAAATAATCGAGGCATGTTCCGCACGAACCTATTTCAACGCCTTTTTTTGTGAATTCTTCCATTGCGTCAGCCACATGCGTGCCTTCACATGCCAATTTTACTCCGCCGTTTACTAATATTATTTCAGAAAGATCAGCTGCCTCGTCAATAACGGTAAGCAGAAAATTCCGCATCAGAATTTTGCCTAATTCATCACTGCCATTACCTAAAAATTCAGAATTAATAAATAAAACTTTTTTCATTTCCTGTCCTTTCATATTATCGCGCAGCTAAATATAAATTTCTTAAAAACATTAAGTTAAAAAAATAAAAAAGCCGGCGCGTTTTTTTATTTTTATGTTTATCAAATATTTTAATACTTATCTGAGTACTTGAATTTTTATAGACAATTAAAAAATCTCTTTAAATTAAACCCTATCTGTACACCCGGCCCAGGCCGCCCCGATAGCGCCCACGGCCTGAGGGTCTTCGGCAACTATTAAATCGGTTTTAATATGTTTTTTTATAAGCGACACCATATAATTATTTAAAGCTACTCCACCGGAAAACATAACTTTATCCTCATAACCATTTTTCTGGAGCATAGCCGAAGCCCTCCGTGCGACTGTTTCATGAACGCCGCGCGCGACTTCGCTTTTTGAAACGCCTTTGGAAATCAATGATATAACCTCTGATTCAGCGAACACGGTACACATATTGCTTATCGCGGCCGAATCGCCGGCTGTCGAGGCAAATTTGCCGAATTCAGAAGGCGGATAACCGAGAGCAAGAGCCATTATTTCAAGAAACCGGCCGGTGCCGGCGGCGCATTTATCGTTCATTTCGAATTTTCGCACCCGCCCGAAGGCGTCAAGAAGAATCACCTTTGTATCCTGACCGCCGATATCCAGAACAGTTCGGCAGCCCGGACTTAAAAATCTAGCCCCGAGCGCATGCGCCTTAATTTCAGTTATCGTTTCGCATCCGTATTTTTCAGAAACAAGATGACGCCCGTACCCTGTGGCAATCATCCTGTCGAAGCTGATGCCTTCGAGCAGCCCGGCGCAAACACCAAGCGGCTCGAAGGATGTTTCTTCTTTTTTCACGAACCGGACTTCGCCGTCTTTAATTATGGCTAATTTTATCGTTCTTGAACCAATATCAAGCCCTGCTGTTATCATTATTCCTTAATTCTTTCAATAAACGCCTCAACGCGCGTTTTAATCTGGCCGCTGTCTTCCTGGGTATAATCAGTATCTATCTTCAATACAGGTATTTTTAAGCCCTCGAGCCTTGATTCGACCATATTGCTCTCCATCTGGTACGGCTGGCAAAATTGTAAAGTGTAATGAATAACGCCCTGTGCCTTATATTCGTGCGCCATTTTTTCAATCTGTTCATTTCTCGAAGGGTTCGGCGTAAATACTGCGCAATCTATCTTAAAGTATCTTTCAGTAATGTTATCTATTAATGAATCAACATTCACGGCAGTTTCATCGCAAATCCAGCGTGAACTTCTTTCGCCGACGCATGATTCCTCGCCGATAATAACGGCGCCGCTGTTTTCTATTATAAACGGCAGTTTCCAATTCGGAACGGCCATCGGGCAGCCCGATACTATTAACCTTGTCCGGCCTTTTTCAAAAACACCGGCGCCATTTTTTATCCTGATTTCAAGTTCGTCGCAAAGTTTATTTACCGATTCTGTGAAACGAAGCGGATCGTCATAAAATGAAACCTGGTTCACCAATAACGCGTCAAGGCCCGAAATCGGGGCTGGATTCGCCGCGCGAAGAGCGGCCAGGCGCTTTAACGCTTTTCTTTTATTGTTGACAATTTTGACTGCGTTTTGAAGTTTTTCGAAAGTAATTTTTTTACCGGTTAAATTCTCGAGATACGCGGCGAATTTCTTGTATTCTTCTTTTAAAAGCGCTTTTCCTGATTCGCTTTTCATCTGCGGCATATCCATAACATATAAATTATGAAGGCACGCAAGCGATTCATAAGCCTTTTTCTTGCCGTCACACGTATTCTCGCCGACTACGACATCGCTCGCTTCGAGGTAAGGGCATACTTTTCCCAATTTAAAGCCGAACATCGACTTAATAAGCGAACAAGTATTGCGCGGAAGGTATTTTTCGGCAAGATCGAAAGCGAATTCGGCGCCGGCGCATAATCCTACGGAAACGCCGTCAACGGCAAGTACTAATTCTTCCGGCACAAAAACGCAGTAGGAACCGATAACTTTGCTTCCTGCCGCCTTCGCGTCAAGAATTTCTTTTATGCGCAGACCGTGAACTTCGCTCATAACGAAATCGAAATATTTCATGCCCTCAGGCCGGTTTTTCTGAGACATAAAAATATCATTATAAGCTTTGCCGAGCACATTTAAAAGCGCGTCATGCGCCTCTAAATCAAGGCCGAGATTTTTCCACATTTGACGATAATCAGACACTTTACAACTCCAATCTGCCAAGCGCGGCATTTTGCTGAAAAACGGAGTTGTCACTTTATATAAGCCAGTTTAAAATGTTTTCAGAAAAGAATAACGCGAACGGCATCTTTTAATTTATTAAATTTTATTATATCGCCGACGGCGATTTTGAATGCGCAGCCTCAGTAAATCCGCGCATGAACTTCCGTTCGCATATTCCCTCCTTTCTGTAAATAATAAGGCAACGTAAAATTACGTTTTTAAATAAGTTTTTTATGAAATAATCTAAAATCGTCAACTCGAATTGTTAATTTCACATTTGATATTTATCAAGGAAATGACAAAAATAATATGCTTACATATTATTTTTGACGACCCATTTGTTAATTATATCGAATATCATTTCTTTTGATACCGGTTTGGAGATATAGTCATCCATCCCGGCCGCCAGACATTTTTCACGGTCGCCTTTAACAGCGCTTGCAGTCATCGCGACAATCGGAATATGCTTCTTTTTTATCTCTTTAATTTTATCATTAACATTTTTGACATCATTGACATTTTCAAAATCAATAACATTATGTATGAATATATTCTGACAATATTTATTAAAATTTTCATTTTCGATTTCTCGTATTTTTTTCGATGCAGTAAGGCCGTCCATTAAAGGCATTTGCACATCCATAAAAATTAAGTCATACGGCTCGCCGCAAAGCGAATTAAGGTATAATTCGACTGTTTCTTCGCCGTTATTAGCTACATCGACCCGGCAGCCGCCCGAAGTCATAAGAATAAGAGCTAATTTTTGATTAACAGGATGGTCTTCGGCAAGAAGAATTTTTATCGAATAATTGATTTTTTCATTGACAGCACTTAATTCGTTATCAGTTTCATCTGAGAAAGAGGCGTTTTTCTCAATGATACGGCTCACAATTTCAACTGTCTTATGCCTGTTTATAGGTTTGGGCAAAAAACCGTTAAAACCCGACTCGATGAATTTTTTTATGTCCTTATCCGCAATCGTTGAAAACGCGAGGAGCGGAATATTTCTTATTGAAACTTCCAGTGAGTTTCTTATTTTTTTAGCGATATCAAACCCGTCGGTGTCGGGCATTTGAATATCAAGAATTATGACGTCGAACAAAGCCTTATTATCAAATGATTTTTTTATCACGTCAAACACATTTACAGCTTCTGAAAGAGTCTCTACAATAGAACCTTCAAGCGATAATATTTTGCTTATCACCTGAAGATTAGCAAGACTGTCATCGATTATCAATATTTTTTTATTTTTTAAAACCTGGCTTGGCGAATCAATTTCAGACACCTTCTTAGATTTATCAAACCATGCCGTAAAATGAAATTTGCTTCCTAAATTTGGACTGCTTTCAACAAAAATATCGCCGCCCATTAAATTGATAATTTTTTTGCATATAGCAAGACCAAGGCCGGTACCGCCGTATTTTCGCGTAACAGAGCCGTCCGCCTGTTTGAATGCTTCAAAAATAAAATTTATTTTATCGGTCGAAATGCCAATACCGGTATCGCTTACACATACGTACAACTTAACTCTCTCACCGGTCTCTTCGATCACTTTTATCGCAAGTTCGATTTCGCCTTTTTCAGTAAATTTAGAAGCATTGCTCATAAGATTAATAAGCACCTGCTTAAACCGCAAAAAATCGCCGCGCACATAAGAAGGAACAGCATAATCAACATTGCATAAAATTTCAACGGGTTTGTTAATTATTATAAAGCTTATAAGTTCGCAAACGTCATAAGCCACAAGGCCTGGATCGAATTCGGTATTTTCAAGTTCTATCTGGCCTGATTCAATTTTCGAAAAGTCCAATATCTCATTTATAAGTTTCAAAAGAGTATAACCCGAATTTTTTATTGTCTGGACATAATCTAATTGCTCTTCTTTAAGCTCGGTATTCATAAGCAAATCTATGAAACCCAGTATTCCGTTGAGCGGCGTGCGTATTTCATGGCTCACATTCGCTAAAAATTCGCTTTTAGCGTAATTAGCCGTTTCAGCGTTAATTTTGGCCTTTTTAAGCTCTTCTTCTACTTTCTTGCGCTCATTAATCTCAACCTGAAGTTCAGCATTGGCTTTTTCAAGAGCGGCAGTGCGTTCGAATACTCTTACTTCAAGGGCATCATGAGCAATCTGTAATTCCTTCTGTATCCTGTTCCGCTCTGTTACATCCTGTATAACGCAAAAACCTATAGTCTTCCCGTCAGGCATATCAAAAAAAACCGCACTCCATAAAACATCAATAACTTTTCCATCGTTCAACTTATATTGCAGCATCGCGTCTTTCAGGCAGGAATTGCGCTTCAGATCACGAAAGTAAGTGTCCATGACGTACTGTTTCATATCGTCCGTTACAAAATTATCGATTCTTTTTCCTATGACGAACCGTTTATCGTAGCCGGTTTCGATGCACCATTTGCGGTTTACATCCATAATAACGCCGTTTTGATCAATCGTAAATATCATTACCGGCGAATTTTCGTATATACACTCAAATTTACTCTCGCAAAGATCAATTTCACGCTGCCTCGATTTTTTTAATTCAAGAAGCAGAGATTGTCTTTCATTCGCGTAACATATAGCGCGAATTAACGATTTAGGGCCGAATTCGCCTTTTATAAGGTAATCCTGAGCGCCGAGATGAACTGACTTGATGCCCAGTTCTTCGTTGTCATTACCGGTAAGAACTATAATCGGAATATCTTCGGCCTTTTCAATCATTTGTGTCAATGTATCAATTCCGGCCGAATCCGGCAGCAAAAGGTCTAAAACGATGACATTTATCTGATGAGTTTCCAAAAGCAAAAATGCACCGCTCAAAGATACCGAATGAAATAACTCAAAATCATAAAAATTATGACTCTGATCAAGAGTTACTTTCATAATTTGAGCGTCATACTGGTTATCTTCAACCAGAAGAATTTTTATACACTTCTTTTCAGCCTGTGTTATCTGCAATACTAAATTGTCCTTTTTATAAAATTAAGCATCAGCCAAAACAATAAAAATAACAAATAATATTATTTTCATTTTTATTTAATGTTTTAGTATAAAACATAATATGTTTTTTTTCAACATATTTATAAACACTTCGCTGCCGGTCAATTTTTCCGTTATTTCCGGTTAAAATCTCGATTCATCGATTTCGGCGCTATTTTTAACCACAGCAAAGAAGCAGCGGATCAGTTTTTATTTATTTTTAATATCAGCCGGTGCAAATACAAAATTAAAACTGCGTATTATCAAGAATCTTTTTTATAAGTTCGAACTCGGCAAGCATTTTTTCATATATTGCGTTAATTTTTTCAAATTCAAAATCATCATAAGTCTCAGCTTCCATAGCAAGCCCGGCCAGAAGATTAAAGCCCATATTCAGCGCTGCGCCTTTTATTGAATGTATGTGCCGGCGTATAAGAAGCATTTCGCGTTCATCGATCGATTTGTGAAATGCCTCTAAATAATTCGAAAATTGTTCTGAAACATTCCGCATCAAAACATCGAATATTTGCTTATCATTGTCAATTCTTTCCATAAGCATTTTTTTATTAAAATGAACTTCACTGTCATTATTCGGCACAGTTTTATCGATTTTTAATTGTTCAATCGGAAGCGGTATATATTTTTTCAGGGTTTGATTTAATAATTCGACATCTATCGGTTTGGATAAAAAACTGTCAGCGCCCGCTGCAAGGCATCTTTCTTTTTCATCCTTTACCACTCCGGCAGTCAGGGCAATAATCGGAACGTGGCAGTTCGAGGCAGCCTTTTCATGCTCCCTGATTTCAGTTATAGCCGTTATACCGTCTTTAACCGGCATTTGAATGTCCATAAGCAAAATATCTATTTTTTTATTTTTTAACGCTAAAACAACTTCATTGCCGTCATAAACTTCAGTTATTTCGACATTCGGAATCATTTTTTTTATTAATGCTGAAATAAAACGCATATTCAACGGCATATCTTCCGCAATAAGCACTTTTAATGGTTTTTCTGTATATAAACTTAAAATTTTTCCGTCCGGAATATTTTTTTCACGTTTATCGCCGAATTCATATTTTGCGGTTATTGTAAAATAAAAAGTGCTGCCGCGGCCGGATTGGCTTTCAAATTTAAGAGACGAACCCATTTTTTCGGCAAGCAGGTTTGATATTACAAGACCAAGGCCTGTCCCGCCGAATTTTCGTGTTATCGAAGAATCCGCCTGTGAAAATGATTTGAATAATTTCTTTTGATTCTCCGGTAAAATTCCTATGCCCGTATCGCTGACAGAAAAATTAAAATCCCCGGACTGGGAACCGCTTAATTTATCAAATGTCGCCTTGACTTCCACTTTTCCTTTTTCGGTAAATTTTACGGCATTACTTAAAAGATTAACCAAAATCTGTTTTAATCTTATCGGGTCGACCATCGCAAAGCGCGGCATATCATGTTGAAAATAGAGCGAAAATTCGAGTCCTTTTTTAGCCGCGGAATATTTAATTATATCCCTTACCTGTTCTAAAAGCTCTATGATATCGGTATTCACAATTTCAAGTTCGAGTTTGCCGGCTTCAATTTTAGAAAAATCAAGAATATCGTTTATTATTTCCAATAATAAATGCGCCGACGAATTTGAATTTTCGACATATTGCTTTTGAATAAAATTAAGATCGGTATCTTTCAAAAGCTCGATAAAGCCGATAACGCCGTTTAAAGGCGTCCTTATTTCATGGCTCATATTCGCCAGAAATTCGGATTTAGCCTTATTAGCCACTTTGGCTTCTTCAGCAAGTTTATTTGCCCTGATATTGGCATTTTTAAGTTCTAAATTTGCATTTTCCAATTCCTTAATCAAATCGTTTTTTTGCTGCAAATTTAATTCAATCTCTTTCTTGGATTCTCTCAGGTCATCATTTAATTTCAATAATTCCAGCTCGGCAAGTTTTTTTTCGGTTATGTCATTCACGAAATTTAAAGTAGCAGGGCGGCCTTCCCAATCAATTTTTACAGCGCTGACTTCCATCCATTTAATTGAACTGTTTTTTGTTATTATGCGAAATTGATATGATTTTTTTACTAATTCGCCAGTAAGCCTTTTTTGATGGTTTTGCAAAATCATTTCCAAATCGTCAGGATGCGCTATATCGACAAATTCCAGGTTTTTTATTTCGTCAGCCTGATAACCGCTGATATTGACGACCGCCGGATTGAAAAACTTAATTTTTTTGTCCTGCGCGACATAAATCCCTTCCTGGGCATCTTCGAATAAAATCCGGTATTTTTCCTCGCTTTCCGTTAAAGCTTTCTCGGCAAGTTTACGTTCGGTAATATCGCGCGCCGCGGCGTATATTAAATTTCCGTTGGGATGAGAACGCCATTCTATATATTTATAAGAACCGTCTTTGCAGCGGTAGCGGTTGACAAAATTAAGAACGTCATTCTGCCTGCCAAGCCTTTCCATTTCATTAAGCGTCGCCGTAATATCGTCAGGATGAATAAACTCTAAAAATTTTTTGCCGTTAAGTTCTTTTGTTGAATAGCCGAGAATTTCAGCCCAGGCCTCATTGGTTTTTATAAAATTTCCGTTAAGATCCGCTATGCAAAGTAAATCAAGATTAACTGAAAAAAAAGCTTCAAATTCTCGCTGCTGTTCCTTTTCGGACGTAATATCCAAAAAAATTGTCGAAAAATAATACTTTTCAGGCGAATAAGCCTGAACCTTATACCATTTTTTAAATACGTCAGAATATTGTTCGAATTCTTTTTCTACGTCGTTAAGGGCAACTTCGCCGTAAAATGAAATCCAGTCAAAATCCTTATCACGAATCCCGGGAATAACTTCGGTAACCTTTTTTCCAATAACATCCGCAGCTTTTAACCCTGTCAGCTTTTCAAAGGCAAAATTTACGTCAAGAAATTCATAATCGATCGGACTGCCGTTATCATCAACTATGATTTTATGATAGGCATAACCAAACGGAGCGTTAATTATAACATGTTTATAAATTTCACAATTCATCAATATTTCCCCGGTTCGCTTTTAAAAATAAAAATCTTCATTACTTACCGCATTGTCCTGATCGAGTTAAAAATAGCGATAATCGCTACTCCGACGTCGGCAAAAACCGCCTGCCACATATTCGCAATTCCGAACGCGCCCAAAACGAGAACAACGCCCTTCACCGAAATAGCGAGTATTATATTTTGAATGACTATCTTCCTGGTTTTGGCTGCGATTTTTATAGCATCGAGTATTTTAGCCGGATTGTCGTTCATAATAACTATATCGGCCGCCTCGATAGCGGCGTCAGAACCTACGCCGCCCATAGCGATTCCGACATCAGCCCGGGCGATAACCGGAGCGTCGTTCATACCGTCGCCCAAAAATACTGTCATACCCGAACTTTCTTTCTGGAATTCCTCGAATTTCTCTACTTTTTCATGCGGTAAAAGCTCGGCGTAATATTTTTCGATTCCGGCAGCTGCGGCTATATTATTGGCGGTTTCCTGATTATCGCCCGTCAGCATCACCGGCAGTATTCCCATTTTCTTTATGCCGCTTATCATTTCGACGGCCTGCTCGCGCAGTTCGTCGGCTATAACGATATGGCCTACATATCTTGAATCGATAGCCAGATGAACCGTCGTGCCGGCTCCAAAACATACGCCGTGCGGTATATTTTCGTCATGAAGAAACTTGTCGTTACCTACAAATACGTTAGCGCCGTTAATTTTAGCCTTAATGCCGATGCCGCGTATCTCCTCGTAATCGGTTATAGTAAACCCGTTTTTGTCGATATCTCCGCCATAGGCGTTCAATATCGCTTTAGCGATAGGATGCGACGAATGGACTTCACATGCTGCGGCAATTTTTAAAAGATCGTGTTCCAGGTATTCTGACGGTATTTCGGTAATCACCTTTATGACTTTAAAATTTCCCTTGGTTATAGTTCCAGTTTTATCGAATATAAGCGTCTTTATGCCGTTCAAAGCCTCAAGATGGTTGGCGCCCTTAATCAATATGCCTTTTTTAGATGCGCCTCCAATTCCTCCGAAAAAGCCGAGCGGTATCGATACAACAAGCGCGCACGGGCAGCTTATTACTAAAAAAATCAGACTGCGCCTGAACCATTCCGAAAAAT
Organism: Candidatus Wallbacteria bacterium; assembly: GCA_041441465.1. Lineage (GTDB taxonomy): Bacteria > Muiribacteriota > UBA9980 > UBA9980 > UBA9980 > JASDSY01. The sequence continues at coordinate 59,042 of JASDSY010000002.1, read as the reverse complement.
TATAACCTAGAACCAAAGACGGCACAAGGCAAAGAAGCGCGGCTACGACCACTACAAAGGGCGTATAAACCCTTGCGAATTTCGTGATGAATTGTTCCGTTCTGGCTTTTTTAGCGGCCGAGTCCTCGATCAGGCTAAGTATTTTGGCAGCGACAGACTCAGAAAATATTTTAGTGACTACGACTTCCAAAACACCGCTTAAATTTATTGTGCCGCTTAGCACTTCATCGTCTTTGGCGACCGATACCGGTTTTGTCTCGCCGGTAAGGCTCGACGTATCGATCGTCGAAAAACCATTGATTATTTTTCCGTCAAGAGGCACGCGCTCGCCGGGTTTAACGACAAAAACATCGTCAATTTCAGCTTCGGCCGGGTCGATTTTCATCGTATCGCCGTTTTCTTTTTTTAAATTAACATATTCTGAACGTATATTCATTAACTCGCGTATAGATTTCCTGGAGTGATCGACAGCATATTCCTGTAATAATTCTCCAATTTGAAAAAAAATCATGACGCCTATAGCCTCTTCATATTCCTTTATCGCGAAGGCGCCGCAGGTGGCTATTACCATCAGAAAGTTCTCGTCGAATACATTGAGTTTTAATATATTCCTAAAGGAGTTTTTGAACATAGGGTAGGCGGCGATAACATAAGAAAGAAAATAAAGAGAAAGTTGCAGCTCTGGCCTGGATTCCTGCCCAAAAGACAGCGCAAATAAGATTACACTCAAAATTATGCGAATTATCAAAATTTTTGTCTGGCCTTCTTCTGACGAATGGCTATGCCCGTGATCATGTTCGTGATCCATTTCGTGCGTGGAATCATCGTCATGATGATTATGGCCGCATCCACATTCTTCATTGCAGCCTGAATCAAAATCACCGCAGATACGGCCACCGGTAGTGCCGCAGCAGTCTTCGCCGCACGCAGCCTTCTTTTTAAGGCATACTTTATTGCCGATTGAATCAGCCTTTTTAGCCGCGCTGTCTTCGATACAAAGCACCGCTACATCAGGCTCAAGTTCCGACACTATTTCTTTAATTTGCATCAATATTTTATCATGCGCCTCATCAGGCGCCTCAACTTTTATCGTCTTATCGATAAAATTAAGAACGGTTTCATGTACGCCTGCTATTTTAGCGACGCGTTCCTCAATTTTAGAAGCGCAATTAGCGCAATTTAAATTTTTAAGAAAATATTTACGTTTTTTTATTGTTAACACCCCTGGCTAATAGTAAATTTATAATTTCATAACAATATGCCAACATTATCAGATAAATGTAAAAATTTGTTTGATCAAACTTTTATGTTTTTAATGATTATAATTTTAAGATACTCAAGTTCCGCATCTTAAAAATATCCGTAAAGTTCGGCACGGCTAAAATTCAGTCAGTCATATCAATTTACGTTGATAAACAATAATTCATCAGTTTAATTTTAGTTTTGAGCCGTGCAGCGTGTTTTTTCAAAGCGGGTTATGCAAAATATTCTTTATCAGACCCGAAAGACACAATTTTCGGGTGTAATTATTTTTCTTCCGAAAAAACCTGTGCCGAAAAATAATAAACGTCGGCGCCTTCTTTATAAGAATCGCGCGGCAGTCCGGCTTTGCGGCAGGTTTCCTCAAGAAATGTCGTAACGTCCATATTCCATTCAGTGGCGACCTGAGGAAGTAATAGTCCGGACCTGAACCCTTTTTTTATGACCAGTCCGTGAACCCCTATTATTATTTTCGAAAAATCATCGATTTTTTCAAGCGGCGAAAGAACCGATATTTCTATATGCAGTTCCTTGAGTTCATTCGAAGTTACCGGCTCGAACCGCGGATCTTTAGTTGACGCGGCTACGGCCATATCGATAATGGTCTGGCATAAAGGTTTATAAGCCTCTACGTAACCTATGCATCCTCTCAATTCGCCGTGCTTATGCAAAGTGACAAACGCCCCGCATTCGGTCAATAATTTTTTGTTCTGAGTTTGATACTGCGGAATTTTTCTTTCAGTCACATAACTTTCGACCGTCATGCGCGCCAGCTTTAACATCTCTTTTTTTTCTTCTTCGTTAAGCTCAAAGCGTAATACGGTATTTGACATTATCAATCAGCCTCCGTTTTTATATGCGTCATGCTTATTTTTTCACGCTGATTATCTTAAAATAATTAATCGCTATTGTCAACAAATTTTAATGTATTATCAAGTTAAAATTAAAATGCACTGCCCATGATTGCGATTTTACAGCATCCAGCTCGCAATTACAAGATCTACGGGTTATTGTATAAAATTTTTATTTTAACGAAAAAAGAAATCATTTCGAAAATTTTAATCTTGATTTTTAACTCAATAAATAATATAATGTCAGGCATACAAATAAATAATAAAAAGTAGTGAATTTACATTCATGGATATTTTTAGCAATATATACGATTCAATTTACAGAAACTTGATCGCCGGCGGCTCTTACTTATTGGTTCTTTCCGGCCTTAAGATAACGCTCGTTATAACTCTCGCCGGGCTTTTTTCCGGCACCATTCTCGGGGCTGTTCTTTGCGCTATGCACTATTCAAACAGTAAAATATTAAAATTCCTGTCTAAAACTTACATAGTAATTGTCAGAGGCACTCCTGTACTGCTTCTCTTAATGTTGCTGTTTTATGTTGTATTCGCCAGATCGCGAATGGACGGAGTTTATGTCGCGGTCATAGCGTTCGGGCTGAACAGCGCTTCACATATAGCGGAAATTATGAAAGCGGCATTAGAGTCTGTCGATCCCGGACAGGTCAGAGCCGCGAGGACGCTTGGTTTTACCAAATATGAAGCGTTTTATTATATTACATTGCCGCAGGCGAGTGAATTCGCGAGACCTGTTTATCAAAACGCTGTTATAAACCTCATACAATGGACATCCGTTGTCGGCTATATCGCAGTATCAGATCTTACGCGGGTCATTAACGGTATAGGCTCGAGGACTGCAGACCCATTTTCAATAATATTCATCGGCATACTGCTTTATTTAATGCTCGCTTATGCCGCTTATCTCATTTTTAACCTGCTGGACAGAAAAAGAAGGGTCAAAAGATGATAAAAGTAGAAAATTTATCCAAATCTTTTGGAAGCTTAAAAATTTTAGATAACGTTAATGTCGGAATAAAAAAAGGTGAATGTGTAGTCATAATAGGCCCTTCCGGAATGGGGAAAAGCGTTTTTTTATACTGCCTCAACGCGCTTGAAAAACATGACAGCGGCAATATTTTTATTAACGGCGTGAATATTTCCGATAAAAATACTGATATTAATAAAATCAGGCAAAAAATCGGCATGGTATATCAGAATTTCAACCTTTTTTCACATCTGACAGTTTTAGAAAACATTATTTTAGCCCCGACTAAAATCAAAAAAATGCCGCGCGCGGAAGCCGTTGAAAAAGCTAAAAAATTACTTGAAATAGTAAGTCTTGTGGATAAGATGCATAATTATCCGGATGAATTATCAGGCGGGCAAAAACAAAGGGTGGCAATCGTAAGGGCTATCGCTATGGATCCTGAAATAGTGCTTTTTGACGAACCGACATCAGCTCTCGATCCGACGATGGTAGGCGAAGTTCTCGCGGTTATTCGCGCTTTCGCCAAAAAGGGATTCACGATGCTGATAGTTACTCATGAAATGAGTTTCGCCAGAGAAATCGCCGACAGGATATTATTTATGGAAGAAAAAGGCATTTATGAAAGCGGAACACCTGAAGATATTTTTGATAATCCCAAAAAAGTCAAAACAATCGCATTTGTAAAAAAACTTAAAACTTTTAATTATAAAGTCAGTTCCTTTAACTTTGATCTTATCGGAATGTGCGCTCAACTCGAATTATTTTGCGTCAAATACAATATCGACAGTAAAAAAATTCATAACATTAATCTGGCCCTCGAGGAAACCATCACATATTTTCTTAAAACAGGCTATGAAGCGCATCAAATTCCAAACATTGAAATTACCGTGGAATATTGCGATATTGATAAAACAATAGAAATAGAAATCATTCACAATGGAAAAAATGTCAATCCGTTTGAAAATATTTCATTTACAGCAGACGATAAAGAAAGCGACACCGACGATTTAGGAATATTTTTAGTTAAAAACATAGCGTCAGACATTAAATTTAAAAATGAAAACAACCTTAATAAGTATAAAATTAAAATATAATGGAGGAGTTAATATCATGAAGTTTAAAAATCATTTATTAGCACTATGTATGGCCGGACTTTTTTTAGTGCCGGCAGTTCAAAATTCAAACGCGCAAACAGCTGAAGTTTCAACGCAAGAAGGCATCGCCAAAACAGCCGAAGTTTCGGTATCCGGCGGCGCGGTCAAAACCGATGAAAATTCAATATCTAAAAACCCCATAGAGCTCACTGAAAAAAAAGATATGACTTTTTTAAACGGGAAAAGCGGCGTTGTCACTCCCGGCCGGCTTAGCGAAGAGACTTTCAAAAATGTTATAAATTCGGCTTTAAAATGTAAAATTGAAAAATTCACCTTCAATGATACTATTTCCGGCTGCCTGTCAATGTTAAAATCTGACAGAGTCGACTTTATGATGACAACTGATGTCGCCGCGATTTATATAGCGCAAAGAAATCCTGATATGAAGGTGGTTATTTATCCGGGCCAGATAGATGTTGTTATGGTTTTGAGAAATTCAGACTCCGCGCTTAAAGATTCAATTAATGCTGCGATAAAACAGCTTAAGGCTAACGGAACGCTTGCAGAATTAGAGAAAAAATGGATTAAAGAACTTCCTGTAGGCCAGGAACCATCAATGTCAAAAATAGAAAAAGTGTCAGACACGGCTGAAACTATTTTTGTCGGAGTATCGGGCACCATGCCGCCTCTTGATTATATCGCCTCAAACGGCAAGCCTGCAGGTTATAATATCGCGATGTTAACTGAAATTTCTAAAGTAACAGGTAAAAATATTGAAGTAATATCTATTGATTCACAGTCAGAATTTACGGCGCTGGCCGCAAAGAAAATAGATGTTTTTTTCTGGGGCTGCAAACCTGTCAATAAATCAATCGCCGAAGACTTAAAAAAGACTTCCGATCAGCAGAATTATGACAGAAACTTTACTATGACAGATCCTTATTACTCTGTTAAGGAAGGTTTTTTATTAAAAAAATAATTTGAGATAATTAATTTAAAATTTAAAATGAAATGGAGTGATTAATTATTATGTCAATTAAAAACTGTTTATTAGCATTTTGTATAGCGGGACTTTTTTTGGCGCCGTCCGCCCCAAACGTTAACGCTCAGACAAAAGAAGTTTCAACTTCATCGAATATTATACACATTGAAAAAGATAATCCTGAAGATTACGCTTTTTTAAATGACAAAATCGGCACTGTAATTTCTGACAGATGGAGCGAAGAAACCTTAACCGCCACAACAAATGCCGCCTGCGGATGCAAAGTAAAAAATTTTATTAACAGCAACTCGATGATGGATTGCCTAGCTTTGCTTAAATCAGGAAGGGCAGATTTTATGCTGACAACTGACATCACTTCAATTTACGCGGCGCAGAGAAATCCCGAATTAAAAGCGGTTATTACTCCAGGGCCTCTTGGTATCGTTATGACCTTAAGAAATTCAGACACTGCTTTAAGAGACTCAATTAACGCCGCCATAAAACAACTTAAAGATAACGGAACGCTTGCCGAATTGGAAAAAAAATGGATTAATGAGCTTCCTATCGGTCAGGAGCCGTCAATGACAAAAATAGAAAAAGTATCAGACACAGCAGAAACTATTTTTGCCGGCATATCAGGAGATATGCCGCCGCTTGATTACGTCGCGGCAGACGGGAAACCGGCCGGTTACAATATCGCTTTACTTTCTGAAATATCAAAAAAAATCGGGAAAAATATCGAAGTGGTTTCTCTTGATTCTCAGGCGAGATTCGCCGCTCTTGAATCAAAAAAAATCGATGTATTTTTCTGGATGGTAATGGTCAGCGATAAATCGACGCAGGAAAAAATGAAGGAAAATATTGATGAACAGGCATTTATAAAAAAATTCATTGTAACGGATCCGCATTGTTCAGTCAAAACAGGATTTTTATTAAAAAAATAATAAAATAAAAACACGGATAACTCAGGAAAAATTTATATTTTTACCATGAAATAACATGCCGTTCCAAAATTTTTAAAAAATCTGGAATGGCATGTTATTTTAAATTGCCGACCACTGGACCTTTGCTTTTTCAAACTCACTTAATTAATTATTTCCATTTCAAAAATAAAAATCAACGACGGCCGGCCATAAATTCAGTTTTATATCTTTTCTGAATTTTATGCCTTTATAAAATTAATTTGACAATAAAGAGCTAAAGTGATATTATTTAACTTGAAAATCAACGCGGGGATGTGGCTCAGCTGGGAGAGCGTTGCCTTCGCAAGGCAGAGGCCGTCGGTTCGAACCCGATCATCTCCATAAACAAAAAAATCACTCCGAAATTATAATTCCGGAGTGATTTTTATTTTTAAAGCCGCCCGCCGCGCAATAAACTGTCGGCATTAAACTTGAAACTGCTTATAACTAATATTTTTTTATAAAATTTTACGCTCGATTTTGTCAACTTAAAATTTTACTTGTCAAATTTTACATTGACAAAAAACCTATGCTTAATATAAAATATAACATTAAAAAATACATGCGTACGGAGGATAAAAGCTTTGGATTCTTATCAAATAATCAATTATATCGCCACATCAAAAAGAAAAACACCTGTTAAGGCATACATCAAATTCAATAAAAATTCCATTAATTTTGAAAATATCGAATTTTACGGCTGTGATTGTTCCGGAGTATTATTTTGCGAGCTTACTGAATTTAATGAGTTTTACGAAAAAAACAAAAAAAACATAATTTCTCACCGTATCGAGCATGACAGGCGCAATTCCGCGATACCGATGGCTGATATCACAAAATATAATGCCAGAATCGAACCGGGCGCGGTAATACGGGAAATGGTCGAAATCGGCGATAACGCGGTCATAATGATGGGCGCGGTAATTAATATCGGAGCGGTAATCGGGGAAAAAACAATGATAGATATGAATACAGTAATAGGCGGACGGGCGGTAATCGGAAAAAACTGCCATATCGGCGCCGGAGCGGTAGTCGCCGGAGTAATCGAACCTCCGAGCGCTGATCCGGTCATAATCGAAGATGACGTTTTACTGGGCGCAAATTCGGTTATCCTCGAAGGCGTCAAAATCGGCCGTGGCGCCATAATAGCCGCCGGCTCGGTAGTGATATCAAACGTAGAACCGTACACAGTCATTGCGGGAGTTCCCGGCAAAGTAATCAAGAAAGTCGATGAAAAAACACGTGAAAAAACAAAATTAGTCGATGAATTAAGAAAATTATAAAATAAGAAATAAAATTTATCCTGGAAATAAATGAAATTATAACCGCAAACTTAAACATTACAGGAGAATCAAAGTATGAACATTGTAGTCCAGAAGTATGGCGGCAGTTCGGTAGCCGACAGCGAAAAAATAATGAATGTAGCGCGAAAAGTAATAAAAAAAGTCAAGGAAGGAAATAAAGTCGTAGCGGTAGTATCGGCGATGGGAAAAACAACAGATAATCTGATAAAATTATCAAAAGAAATAACGGCATCTCCCGAGCCGCGCGAAATGGACATGCTGCTGACAACCGGCGAACAGGTTTCGGCCTCGCTTTTAGCGATGGCCATCAATTCTTTAAAAGTAAAAAGTTGTTCTTTGAACGCTTTTCAGGCAGGAATACTCACCACTAAAAATTTTACAGAGGCAAGAATTAAAAATTTTAATTCCGATAAACTCGATAAGTATCTCAAAACAAACGACGTACTTGTCGTAACCGGATTTCAAGGCATAACCGAAGACGACGAACTTACGACGCTTGGCCGCGGCGGTTCCGACACATCAGCAGTAGCGCTCGCCGCAGCTTTAAAAGCTAAATGTGAAATATACAGCGACGTCGACGGGGTTTATACTGTCGACCCGAGGCTTCACCCGGAAGCTAAAAAAATAAAATATATCACTTATGACGAAATGCTCGAAATGGCAAGCTCTGGCGCAAAGGTTTTACATTCGCGCTGCGTTGAAATAGCTAAAAAATTCGGTGTTGTCATATATTGCGCTTCAACATTTTCAGATACGGAGGGAAGTTACGTGGTAGATAAAGTTATAGATCAGCCGGCAGTTACGGGATTAAGCGTCATGAACAATCAGACCCAGGTTACAATTTCCAATTTGGAGCTTGATTATACGCTGGTTCAAAAAATATTCGAAGACGTATCGACGGAACATCTCAATGTCGATATGATTTCGATTATAAACACTGGCGAAAGGCTCAATATATCGTTCACGGTAGTCGAAGAGAAGAAAAAACATCTCGATACGGCTTTAAAAAACATTCTTAAAAATTTAAAAGGCTGGAATATAGATTATAAATCAGGGTTTTCAAAAATATCGGTTGTCGGCATAGGCATGAAATCAGCGACCGGCGTTGCCGCACGCTTTTTTAACGCCCTTAAAAACATCCCCATCCTTCTGGTAACGACCTCGGAAATAATAATTTCAGGCCTGCTCGAAGAAAAGTACAAGGATAAAGCAGTAAAAGCCCTGGTAAAAGAGTTTGAATTATGACAAATAATATTTTAAAAATGTATAATTCATTTCCAATCGAAATCGACCATGCCCGCGGCATATATGTTTACGATAAAAACCAGAATGCTTACATCGATACATTTTCCGGAATAGGCGTTCTGAGTTTCGGCCATTCGTATCCTGAACTTATAACAGTGCTGCAGGAAAAAATGAACAGATATATGCATCTGTCGAATTTTTTTGTCGATGACGACTCTGTCGCAGTTTCGAAAATGCTGGTCGATTACGCCGGAGCAAGCGGCAGAGTGTTTTATACGAATTCAGGCACCGAATCTACCGAAGCCGCTTTAAAGGCAATCAAAAAAATATCTATCAAGAATAAAAATCGAATAGTTTACTTCAAGGACGGCTTTCACGGCCGCACGCTGGGCGCCCTTTCGGTTAACGGATTCAAGAAATACCGAGAACCTTTCGAGCCGCTGCTTCCGAACACTAATGAACTCGAGTTCAATAATATACAGTCGCTCGAAACTTACATGAAAACACACGGCAGCGAAACTATCGCTCTTTTTATCGAGCCGGTGCAGGGTTCCGGCGGCGTCGTCCCGGTGACGGATGAATTCACTTCCAAAATAATGGAATTCAAAAAAAAGTATAATTTTCTGATCGTTTCCGACGAAGTCCAGGCCGGCCTCGGCCGTACAGGAAAGATTTATTCTTACCAGCATTTTGGTTTAGCCCCCGATATAATTACGCTCGGAAAATCTCTCGGCGGCGGGCTGCCGCTTGGAGCGACAATATTTTTGGGCGAGAGCGCCGAAATTTTAAAATCCGGCGACCACGGCTCGACATTCGCGCCTAATCCTGTAGCGCTGGCAGGAGCGCGTTATATTCTCTCGCAGCTGCCGCAAATGATGAACACAATCACTCGGAGCGGAGAATATTTTAAAGATAAAATTAGAAATTTCAGTGACTGCGCTATAAAAATAAGCGATGTCCGGGGTATCGGCTTAATGATCGGAATCGTTCTTGAACATGAAATGCCTGAATTAAAAGACAAAATGTTTGCCGAAAGAAATTTATTGATAAACGTTCTAGCTAACAAGCTGATACGAATCCTTCCACCGTTTAATATACAATACAGCGAAATCGACACAATCTGTGAAAGGCTCTTAAAAAAATAAAAAGGTAATTTATTTATGAATAATGAAGTTATAAAAAAAATATCTGATACCTACGGAACGCCGTTTTATCTCTATGACGAATCCGTAATACTTGAAAAAATAAAAAAAATAAAGAAAGCATTTAACGGTTTGAATTTTCATCCGACATTCGCGGTCAAGGCCAACGGCAATCCGGCTCTTCTAAAGCTTATCGCCGGCGCCGGAATGGGTATGGATATAATAACTCCCGGCGAAATGAAAGCCGCGTTAATGGCCGGGGTCAGCCCGGCAGACATGGTATGGAACGGCTGCGGAAAAACAATCGAAGAAATGAACACATACCTGGACGTAAAAATCGGAAAAGTGAATATAGATTCGACCGAAGAACTGGAATTATGGGCCAGCGCTTTAAAAAATTCGGAATCTGATTATCAGCCTGATTTTTATATAAGAATAAATCCGGAAGTCAGCGTAATGACCCACAGATATATTTCAACCGGCCTGAAAAAGCATAAATTCGGCGTTCCGGTCGATATGGCCGACGATTTTTTCAAGAAAGCGAAAAAATTGAAAATAAAAATCAGCGGAATACATTCACATATAGGCTCACAAATTACCGACGTAATACCATTTTACCAGGCTTTTTACCAAATAGCCGAAGTCGCCAAAAATTATAAAATTACAAAAATTAACATCGGCGGCGGGTTCGGAATAAATTATACGGGCGAAGAAATTGACCTGGGCGCGTACCGGAAAAAAATGCTGGCGCTTTTGAAGCCGTTCGACGTGACAGCCGAATTCGGCCGGTATATAGTGGCCGATGCCGGATATTACGTCACCAGAGTGAACATCGTAAAATGGAACGGCTTCAAGCATTTCGTCGTCACCGACGGCGGCATGAACCACCTCATAAGGCCCGCTCTTTACGGCGCTATACATGAATTCGACATAATAGGCGAAATAGATGAAAAATTTGAAACCGATTATAACATCGTCGGCCCGTTATGCGAAAGCGGCGATATGCTCTACCTTAACTGGCACGGCAACCTGCCTTTAAAAGGAGCGCTCATTAACTTTAAAAACACAGGCGCCTACGGCTACTCGATGGCAAGCAACTATAATTCGACGCTGAAGCCGGCCGAATTATTGTTCACCGCTGACAGGAAAATAAAATTAATAAGGAAACGTGAAACTTTCAAAGAATTATTCGGAGGTATAGTCCTGTAATGCCGATTTCAGCTGTCGAATTAAGACATATACTCCACGCCAATCCTGAGATTTCATTTAAGGAATTTCAAACTACCGGCGTTTTAGTCGAGAACATAACAAAACTTAAAAATTTTAACGAAACAGCCAAAATAATGCGGCCGCTCGAAACCGGCCTTGTCGTCGAATATAAAATCAACGACGGCCCGTTTTTCATTTTCAGGGCCGATATTGACGCGCTCGGCATAAAAGAGGAAACCGGCTCGAGTTTCAGTTCCTTAAACGGCGCTATGCACGCCTGCGGACATGATATTCACACGGCGGTGCTATACGGTTTTTTAAAAGAAGCCGTCGAGAATAAAATCAGCCGTAACTGCATATTTGTTTTCCAGCCCGGCGAGGAGACCGACGGCGGCGCCGATAAAATACTTAAAACCGGAATTCTCGCTAGTTATAACATTGAAGCGGCATACGCTTTGCACGTAACAGACGAATACGATTCAGGCGAAATAGCATCTTCACCAGGAGTTTTATTCGCATCGGCGCTCGAAGTCGATATCGAATTCATGGGCATTTCGGCGCACATAGCATTTCCGCAAAACGGCAAAAACGCGATGAACGCGATGAGGCTGTTTCTAGACCACATTGACACTATTCCCAAAGATATATCCAATCCTTTTGTTTTCGGGATTGGAAAAATATCGGCCGGAAGCGTAAGAAACATTATCCCGGCCGGCGCAAAACTAGAAGGCAGCATCCGGTCGTTAAGCTCCGAAAAATCTATGAAATACTACGAAAATTTAAAAACTGCGCTCGACGGAATAAAAACCATGACAGGCGTCGATTATAAAATAAAAACAGGCGCGTTTTATCCCGAGGTCGTTTGCAACGGACACTTATTCGATAAGTGCATTCCAGTAATTTCAAACAAATTCAAATTCATAGAATGCGGTTATAAAATGACGGGCGAGGATTTCGGATATTTTTCTAAAAAATATCCCGCGCTGATGTTCTGGCTCGGTTCGCATGATCCAAAATATGGCCGTTACGGGCTTCATAACCCGAAATTTTTTCCAGGCGACGAAATTATTGAAACCGGCATAAGATTACTAAAAGAAATAGCGGCACTATAATGGATTACAGATTTGAACTTTTGAACCAGCACCTGAAAAAAAATGAGACTTATTTGATCAAGCCGCCGCGCGGACATATAAAAACCTGCGTTGTTTACCCGAATTCGTATGAAATAGGCATGGCTTCGCTGGCTTTTCATTTCACGTATTCTTATTTTTGCGCTTACCCTGAATTTTGCGTCGAACGCGCATTCCTGCCTGATAAAAAAAGCATGCCGCTTATATTAACCAAGTATCTGCCTTCATTCGAAACTTTAACGCCGCTTATGAATTTTAACATACTGGCTTTTTCAATTTCATATGAACCTGACTTCATTAACGTCCTCAAAATATTAAAATACGCAAAAATACCATTAAGAGCCAGCGACAGGCGCAACGCACCCTATCCTTTGGTAATATGCGGCGGTCCGATAAACTTTCAGAACATAATCCCGATGGCCGAAGTATTCGACATATTCTGCGTAGGAAACGGCGAAACCGCGCTGCCGGAATTTATAAAAAGTTATATCAATAATTACGGACGCTGCCAGACCATAGAAGAAATAAACTATAAAACAATAACTGAGCTTTCATCGGCATCCAACATTCTTTCACAACCCGTTTCGATCGGCTCGGGCCGAAGTTTCACTCTCGGCTGCGAAGTAAAAACCAGGCCGCAATACGCTAAAACCGCTATCTTAAGCGCTAACAACGAATTCGCCTCGCGCGCCATCATAGAAGTACAGCGCGGCTGCGTAAGACGCTGCCGTTTTTGCATGGTAGGTAACTGCTACGGCCGGTTCAGGTTCAATGAATACTCCGAAATAATAGAATACGTCGAAAAAACATCGGCGTTTACTCATAAATTCGGGCTGTTAGGACCTGCAGTCACGGCGCACCCTCAGATAAATCAGCTTTACGATTATTTTAAGGACAAAAAATTCGACGTCTCGATGTCATCGATATACGCCGACGAACTCAATGACAATGCGCTCAAGATATTATCCGAGAGCGACCAGAAAAACGTGACTGCCGGAATAGAAAGCGCCGATTACGAAATCCGGAAAATATCCGGGAAAAATCTTACGGACGAAGCGATAAAACAAAGCTTTGCAGCGGCGTTAAATTCAGGCATAAAAACTTTTAAACTTTACCTCATCCTCGGACTTTATGACTATTTCGAAAAATCCGGTTCAGAGGCCGACGACACCACTTCATTTCTGACAGACCTTGCCGGTTTCATAAAAAGTAAAAAAAGCGACGCTAAATTGAAAATTTCCTTTAATCCGCTGATATTAAAGCCGCGGACACCGCTTTACGAAAATTTAAAAAGCGGGAAATTCCTTGAAAAATATAGGAGCAGTTTTTATATCGACGAATTAAACGAAAGATACGAAAAAATCGCTAAAAATTTAAAAAGCGTCTCAAATATAGAATTTTCAGAAAAAAACTTCGACGACGCCAAGGTGCTGAAATATCTGACAGACTGCACAATTAATTTGTTTGACTTTTTTAATGATTTCTTTTATAATGAACCCGTTAAATCGAAGGCGTTAATAAAAACATTCGCGGCACGCGAAAGCGCTTTCGACATTTTAAAGGTCAAAGAAAAATTATTCGGCATAAATTTTTTTGAAAATGAATAAATGTTCAATCCAAAAAAAATTTAATCGCGTTATTACCATGCTGGCTTTAAGTTTGTTATATACGTCAGCATTTTTCGCTTTTATCCTGAACGCTCCCGGTTCGGCTGCCGCCCAGACCTCAGAAGTTTATACGGCCAAGCCTTTTACAAATATAAAAACTCCTTTATATCCGCTGATCAGCGCCGAAGATTCTCCGGTAATTTACGCCGACAAGAATAAAAATTACAATATTACCGAATTTTTGTCCGACGGATTCATTGTAAAAATCAACGGCCGAAAATATATAGCCGGCGGCAATTATTTCGCGCTTTCATTCCTTGTTGAAAACAATAACTTAAAAACCGCAGAAATAGAAGTCAACAGCACATTAAAGTCAGAAAGCGCGAAACTGTTCGACGAAATCTCGAAGGCTGAACTTATATTCGGCGAAGCAGAAAGGCAATCATTTTATTCGCTGGCTTTTATTTTATTTTTAAATTCTAAACTAACCGGCGCGGCTTTGGACAAGCTGCCGGAAACATTAAAAGATTTTAATATTTTCATATCCAAACAAAAGTCCAAAAAAGGCAAAAATGCTTTTTATTTAGAAATTTTGAGCGAGTATTTGAATAAAATCAACATAAAATCAAGATACATCGCAGGCGCGCGTATTAATCCGTTAATTTTAAAACAGGCGCTTTTATTTTCCAGAGCCGTAGTTATTCAATCTACTTCTGAAAACCCGAACGGCGACATATTAGTTTTTTATAATGTTATAAACGTTTCAAATAAAAAGTCAGTATATGAATACTATAAATTTAACGGCGGCATTGAAACATTGAACGGTCTTGAAATTCTGCCGGTACTGGTAAATTCAAATCAGCAATATTTGATTATTTTTTAAAATTTTTCATGGAGGACTTTAATATGGCAAGCCAGACCACGATAGCCGGCTCACTAATGGCTATGGACAGCATCCGGAAAAAATACGAAACTGTTTTTCAACCGGACAGAAAAAATACCCCGAAAGCTTCCGAACCCGAATCTGCCGGGTTAATAACTTCTGAAAATAAGAGCAACTACAACAAATATCTCGGACGTTACATCGATATCAGGGTTTAAATTCACAAAACTTATAATTATGGCGCTGTCAGTTATACCTGCGCCTGCTGAATTATAAAAATATTAAAAGTAATGATTGGAGAAGTAATTTATAATGAACCATACTTATGACGTATTTGGAATCGGCAATCCGCTTATGGATATTGTAGTGTCAGTGAATGACGATTTTTTGAAAAATTTAGGTCTTACCAAAGGCATGTTTAACCTTGTAGACCTCGACGGTTCAAAAAAAGTTTATAAAGCGATATCGCACTTAAAGATGGAAGTTGAGGCGGGCGACTCTACTGCTAATACAATGGCCGGAATCGCGAATCTCGGCGGTAAACCGATATACCAGGGCTGCGTCGGAATCGATGATTACGGAAAATTATATGAAGAAAAAACAAAATCACAGGGAATTGAATCCAGAATTGTCCGCATCGAAAACGGAAACACGGGAATAGCTATAGCGCTTATAACTCCGGATTCGGAAAGAAGTTTCGCCACCTACCTCGGCGTCGTATCGAAATTAAACAAAGACCACATCTGCTATGACGACATAACCAGGAGCAAATTTCTTCATTTGACAGGTTATCAGCTCGAAGAGCCTTCATTGAAAGAAGCGGCGATTTCGGCTATGCGCCATGCCAAAAAACACGGAATAAAAATAAGCGTCGATCTTGCGGATAAAGGCGTAATTGCAAGAAATCGCGATTTTCTGCTTGAAATGATAAAAGAATACGTGCATATATTTTTCGTAAACGAGGATGAAAGTTTCGCTCTGATAGGCGAAGCGCCTGAAAAAGCAATCGAAAAGATGGCAAAAATGGCTCCGATCGCATGTCTGAAAATCGGCAAAGACGGTTCGTATATAGCCGAAAACGGAAAAATCCATAAAATCCAGGGTTATTCGGCCAAACCGGTAGATACGACAGGCGCCGGCGACATCTACGCGGCCGGCGTATTGTTCGGCCTTACCAACGGTCATGACATAGTGGCATCCGGAAAAATCGGATCGTTTTCAGCTGCGAGAATAGTCGAAGTATTCGGCGCGCGCCCTAAATTTTCACTAAAAAAATTAATAGCCGAACAAAATATCATATAAATCGTATAATTTATCCATAAAATAGAAAGGAAGTGTCCGGTATGGTAAAAGAAAACCGCGAAATGAAAAAAAACAAGGTTATCGATGCTTTAAACAAGGCAAGATCTATGGAACTTCACGCAATACATCAATATATGAATCAACATTATAATCTTGCCGATATGGACTACGGCGATCTGGCAGCCAAACTTAAATTAATAGCTATAGATGAAATGCGTCACGCCGAAATGTTCGCCGAAAGAATAAAAGAACTCAACGGCGAACCTACCACAGAAAAAGCCGCTCAGGTCGACAGAGCCCAAAAAGTTGAAATTATCCACCCCTTTGACGCGGACCTCGAGGATGACACGATTGACAATTACAACCAATTCGTACAAATATGCCGCGAAAATGGCGACAGCATAACTATGAAACTTTTCGAAACAATAATTGCCGAAGAGCAGGAACATTTTAATTATTTTGATAACGTAAGCGGGCACATAAAAAAACTCGGCGCTTCATATCTTGCGAAAATCGCCGGCACTCCTGCCGACACGGGCGCGCCGTCCAAAGGGTTTGTCACCGGTCCGGGAGCCCAGGCTTAATTTTTCCAGCCAGAAAATTTCATAAATTCAAGTTTCTATAAAATACATAAAAAAACATCCGTCATCATAATGATTGGCGGATGTTTTTTTATGCCTTATAATTTCAATTTCTAAACTTATATTGATTATTTTTTCTTGTTTTTATTGCGGCCGCTTTTTTTTTGATTAATTTTAATTTCCCTGGTTGCCGCACTAACGGATATTTCTGCAGAAGAAACCGAATTCAAATTCACTTCTTTAACGGCAGAAACGCTTAAAGTATCGCTATTTTTCTCGTCGGCTAAAATTTTTACTTTATTAAATCTTATCTCGATGGAATCGACATCTTTCAATATGCAATTAAGCTCGTTTTTCTCTTTGATCAAATTTTCAAGGCGCAGATTAAGCGCTTCCAGACGTTCAGCCGTCCTCTCGCGCAATTTTACCAATTCTTTTTTTAACCTCTCGAAGCGCGTTTTAGCAATTTCGCCCTCGCGGCAAATACCGTCGAGTTTTTTTATAAACCGCGATTTAAATTCGCCATGGCAATCGGCTGAATTTTTGACAATAACCTCGTCGGTTCCGGTATGTTTAATGATTGAACTTTCGTTAGCGGCAAAAGCGCTTTTAGAAAACCAAAATATCGAAATTATAAAGCTTAGCGCAATTATGTTTTTCATGCAGAAGCTTGTTTTTTTACGATATTTTGAAGAATAAAAATCATTTAAATTGAACATTTTGATGCTCCAAACCAATATACATTGAAAATTTTATCCGCATATTCCGGGGTAAAGTTTATTTTATTTTTTCTATTTTCCCTATTAATTCTTTGGCC
Organism: Candidatus Wallbacteria bacterium; assembly: GCA_041441465.1. Classification (GTDB taxonomy): domain Bacteria; phylum Muiribacteriota; class UBA9980; order UBA9980; family UBA9980; genus JASDSY01. The sequence continues at coordinate 41,685 of JASDSY010000002.1, read as the reverse complement.
TTAGCCGAAAATTTAGTGTCTTTTTCGTCGATTTTTATAGTTTTTTCAAATTCAATTTTCGCTTTTTCATAAAAACCGATGTTATAATATGCTTCGGCGAATCTATATTGTGCCTCAAGAAGTCCTGATTTAGCTTCCTGGTTATTCGGCTGGATTTTCAAAATCCTTGAATATTCGGTTATCGCTGTATTATAGAAATTTGATTGAAGATATTCTCCGGCAACATCGAGCTGCTGCTTAACCGAAAAACTCTTAGCGGGGGTATTTTTTTCCGGAAGTTCAGTTTTTTCGGCGGTTTCGCCGGCCGGCATATCCGGTTTTCCATCCGGATTTTTCAAATTGTCTGATCCGCTGCTATTTTCGTTTATCGGCGCATTTTCTCCGGTCACAAGCCTTATTAACGAATCAAAATCGCGGCCTTCATAACCGAACCAGTAACCAGCGCCGCCTCCTATTATTAATAAAAGTACAAGCGTAAATATTAAAACGGCGTTGCCGCCGGAATTTTGTTTAGCCGGAACTGCCGGCTGCGCTTTAATTACAGGCTGCGGCTTTGCTTTGGGCGCAACCAGAGGAACGCTTTTTTTTGCCTGCGCCGCCGTGTTTTTTTTAGACGGAATCGGAGCTTCTTCTTCATCTTCGACGATTTCTTTTTCGGCGGTTGAAGAAACGCTTTCTTTTTCTTGAGCTTCAGCCTTATTTCTTTCAAACTTAGCCTGTGCTTTTTGAAGCGCCTCCGAAGCTTTTTCGCGAATTGAATCGACTTTATCATTCAGCGTTATATTAAGCAATTCCAGAGCTTCTTCCGTAGCGATCTCGCTTAATACATAAATTGCCGACTCGCGCATTTGCGGTTTGGCAGAAAACATCATTTCGCGGAGCTTATCCATGATTACGCGGCATGCCATCTCATTCGAACTAGCGAATTTCCATATCGCTTTAACGACATTTGCCCTTACCCTGTTGTCCGGGTGCGATATTATTTTAATCAACGGTTCAATGCATTTTGAATTGCCGAGGTTCTCGAGCGCCTCAACGGTGTTAGCGACCACGCGCGTGTCCTGATCGCTCAAAAAAGGAAACAGCAGCTCGGCGTTAGCCCGGCTGCCCAGGCGCCCGACTGCGCTTATCAATGTCGCTTTTATATAAGGATTTTCTTCGGTTTTAAGACGGGTTATAAAATTTTGAATCTGCGATTTATCTAAATTGTCTATAAAAATTTGTATCTTATTGATCTCGGCGCGCGCGGCATCATCTATAGGTTTTAAAGGCACAGCAGCAGCCTCGGCCGAAACTCCGGAATTTACTTTCGTTTCAGCCGCGGCAATATCTTCAGCATGAGGCGCCGGATTAACTTCATCGGCTTTATTATCAGCCGTTTCAACTGGCACGGCGGCAGTTTTACTTTTTTCAGAGCCGGTTCTGCCGATGCGGACTGTCGAATCAGCGGAAGGCATTCCGGCAGTTTCTGAAGAAATACCGGTTCCGGAAGCTGCCGGAGCAACCCTTACCGTAGCGTTTACGTCAACCGCTTTAGCAGAAGCCGCACCTATGGCGCCGGATTTTTTGCTTCCGGCTTCCGCGGCATTTTTCTTATCGGACTCTATTTTTTTGAGCAGCGCCGCAATATCGCCATGCTCTTTCTGAATGGCGGCAAGTGCTTTTTTAGCGAAATACTTAACACCCGGATGCTGGTCGAGCAATCCTTTTACCAATGCCGGCACAAGCGCCGGAAGCAGTTTTTCATCGGTAATGCCGACCAGGTTAGCGGCGGCATCCTCACGCACATCAGCTTCCGCACTCGAAAGATGTTCAAGTAATTGTTCAATATTTTTATTTTCTTTTGTCATAATGCACTCGAAATTAACTACATGCCATATTTACTTAATTTTAAACGATATAATAATAAAATAATAATAAATTGTCAATTAAAAAAATCAAATTGATTGATTTTTTTCTTTTTTTTTGATAGATTTATACACATATTTTTATTTCATATGGAGGCGGATATGGCAGTTCAAAATGGCTCCAGTAATTTCAAATGTGAATATTGCGGCAATAAGCTTCCTGAAACGTCATATATTTGCCCTAACTGCGGCAAAGTATGCAAAGAAAAAGTACAGAAAGTATCTGTAAAAAATAAAAATACACCGGCTTCGCCTAACGAAACAAATGCAAAAAAAGCCGGACAAAAAAGTGAAAATACTTTTAAAACAGGCGATTCATATAGTCATGACATAAAAACCAATATAGACATGGGCGGAACGCATAATCAGGTTTTTAACGAATTAAAAACCGATGATTTCAAGCCTTCGGCGATTGAAATTATTTCGAATACCGAATCAACGCCTAAAATCAACATCGACTTTTTAAATTCATCGAATAAAAATACGCAATACGAAGTCGACGAAATGGTAAAACCAATTATCGATCTGAACCAAAATTCATCATTAAAAACCAGCTATATGCCAGGCGAGAAAAAGCACCATGAGAGCTCTATCGTCACTCAGCCGCTGAAATCCGACATGACTCTTCTTAACAATCTTTTGAAAAATAATCAAAAATTTATAGCGGCCGGAAAAATGAAAGGTTATAAGCCCGGCGAAGCCGACAGGCCGCGTCTGAAACTTGCGATACTGACCTGTATGAGTTCGAAGCTCTCGGTCCTGATCGAAGAATCACTCGGCCTGACCAGCAACGACGCGATTACTATAAGAGTCGCCGGGGCTTCCATAATTGAATGCGTGAGCTCCGAAGTTTTGCGTTCTCTCGCGCTTGCGGTACATAAATACGGCGTCGAAGAGATTGCCGTAATCTCCCATGATGACTGCGGTATGCGCAGTTACAACGTATCAGAGTTCCTCAATCAAATGAAAAACAACGGTTTAACGAGATCCTTGATCGATATCCCAGATATTAAGACTTTTATAGGCGGATTTTCCAACGTAAAAGAAAATTTACGACGCACCGTTTCCTGTATCAAACGTTCGAGAATAATACCTGATTCCATAGCGATACATGGTCTATTACTGAATACAAAATCCGGAATTATAGAAACTATAGTTAACGGCTATAATGAAAGAGTTATAATCTAAAAAATCGGTTTTTAGTTCACAATTATCCGAAAGGCTGGATACGCAATTAATAAAACTTTTTTTTACCTCATAAACAAGAAAAAAAATAATTCATCATTGACTTTGTTTTTTTTGCCGCTCCTTTTTTTGGCGGCCATTTTCGCTTTTCCGAATAAGGTTTCGGCAGGCACGTTAAAGCATTATACCAGCAAAGACGGAATTTTATCAGACACGATAACCTCTATAATCAAAGATAAAGACGGCAATATCTGGGCCGGCACGGTAAATGGAATCTCAAAATACGACGGTGAAAAATGGGAAAAATTCACGGTCGAAAACGGATATATAAAGGATAATTCCATATGGGCGATCGGCGTAGTCCCCGATAAGGCTTCATCGAAAATATGGTTCGGCACCGGTTTCGGAATAGCTATACTCGATAAAAACCATTGGACGCAATATATCGGTCCGTATGAAAACCCGAAAACAAAACAGCGCGAAGAAGGCAACTGTCCTATCGAGTCAAATGTCATAAATAAAATGCTCGTATCGATCCATCGCAAAACATTTAAAAATTCAGTATTTTTGATAGCGGGCGGAAAGCTTTATAAATTCAGCGACGATAAATGGAGCACCTACGACTTTCCTGATGAACTATTGAAGAATTCAAATATAACATGCCTTCACAGCGCGGGCGACGATTCTATATGGCTCGGCACATCCGGACAGGGCGCCATTGAATTCAACATGTCTAACATGAAAATGACCACTTATACAAAGAAAGAAGGATTGCCGTCAGATTATGTAACCGCGATACACTGCGGACGCGACGGTAAAATATGGATAGGCACTGAAAACGGCCTCGGTATCCTTGAAAATAATTCATGCACCGTGCTTAATTACAAAAACTCAAAACTTGTTTCTGATTACATTACCGCTATCGAAACCGTATTTTTCGGAAATATAGCCATAGCCACTGACAAGGGCTTAAATCTTCACGACGGAAAAGTTTTTAAAGAACTGCCAGAATCATTGCTCGAATTAAACGGCAAAGTCGTGTGGTCGATGTATTACAATGAAACAGCGGACAAAAATTTTTCTGAATTCGTAATAGGCACACGCGGATTTGGCATTTATACTTATGAAGTGCCTAAAGACGCCGCGGTCAACCAGCTTGAAGATAACAAGAAAATCGCGCTGCAGCGTTACGGCGGCAAAAATTATATCGGCTCTCTAGCTAAATGGCAGGAAATACTTAAAACCGATCCTGAAAACAAAGACGCTCTGCTTTACAGCGCCAAATGTTACCTTAATCTCGGAAAAAAGGATGACTCGAAAAATTTACTTATAAAAATGGCGGAAAAATATCCCGACCACAAAGAGGCAGTAATAACTCTCGGCGAGATATATGAAAAAGAGCAAAATTTCATGGAAGCGCTCTCTTTATATCAGAAGCTTGCCGAGCGCTTTCCTAACGAGGCAGACGGATACATAGTCTGCGGAAATATCCTGTGCGACCTGAAGAAATTCGATAAAGCCATCGATAATTATAATAAAGCGCGCGCAATAAACGCCGACCTGCCGTCAATATATAAAGGCCTTTCGAAGTGTTATTTTTTGAAGGGCGAATTCAGCAAAGCCATAGAAATTGCAAATCAGCTTCAGTATAAAAAACCCGACGACAATGAAAATAATGTGCAAATAGCGAAAATATATATTGCCATGCAAAAATATGACAAAAGCGAAGAGGAACTAAAAAAAGTACTGATGAACGACGAGCATAACGGTCCGGCAAAATCAGCGCTCGGTCAGGTTTATCTCGAAAAGGGAAAATTCAAGGACGCTGAAAAGCTTTTACAGGAAGCTATAAGCGCAAACTTTAAAGATCATATGGCGCATATCGTCCTTTCGCTCGTCTATATCGAAAGCAATAATATCGTCGGCGCCAAGGAAGAAGTAAATTATGCCCTGTCATTATCGAAAAATGAATTTCTTCTGAGTTATGCGCAGGGCCGCATAGCCGAGATCGAAGGACGCCAGAACGAAGCGGTGGATTATTACAAAAACACTATAACCAGCGGTTACAGCACTGCCGGCATCCACTACAGGCTGGCCAATACGCTTAAAGCGCTCGAACGTTATGACGAGGCGCTGAAAGAATACAGAAAAGTACTGGAATTAGATCCTAATTTCTCCAAAGCCGAGGATGTCAAATGGATGATTTCAAAACTTTCGATTCCAACCGACGATGAACTTTCAATGCCGGCTAATGTTACAGTCGATACTTCATCTGCTTCAACCGGCAATTCAGGAACGGCCGCCAACGGCACGGAAACCAAACCAGGAACAGGCGAAAATAAACCGTCGCTTGACGAACTTGATTTTTAACTTGATATGAATACCGAATTTATAATATTTTGCCGCATAAAATATTCGCAAATCGAAATTAAAATAAAATTTCAGATGACATTTAATTAATAAGTGACGTTAATGTATAAAACTTAAAATAAAATAAGTATAATATAAAAAACAAAATTTCTGGAGGTTTTTCAATGAAAAAACTATTTTCAAGAGTACTTTTAATAGTCTTATTCGGGTTTTACGCCATTTTTAATTACGGTTACGCCAATTGCCAGCAATCGTCTGAATTGTTAAAAACATGGGAACAATTCATATCGCTTCTGGAAAAAAAGGAAATAGAATCAGTAAAAAAACTTTTAGCAACCGATATTCCTATTGAATTTATAAAAGGCTTAGAGGCGCAAGCTAATTCAAAAGACAATTCAAGCCTTGGCGCCATGAAAAATTTAAAATTCGTAAAAGACCACCGCTCAGGCGAGGCGACGGTAAAACTTGGTTTTGAAGTGCCGACAGCGCAGGGCGCCTCAAAAGAATATTTGTGGGTAGTATTCAAAAAAGAAAAAGACGGATATAAAATAATGAACCTCGAGCCGACAAAGTCGCTGGACTTTTATCTGTTCACAATATCCGTTAAAACCGCAAAAGAAGATAATTCCGAAGAAACAATAAAAAAAGCCGTCGAAGTTTTAAAAAAGCGTCTCGCGCTTATGGAATACACCAATTTTAACTTCTCATTCGAAAAAAATAAAATTACACTTGAAATTTCAGGAATAGAGACGCTTGAATTATTTAAAAGCATGATAACAAAGAAAGGCGAATTCTCGATCAATCAATGTTTCGATGAAAAAAGCGCCGAACTGAATAACAAAAAGAATGAAATTACTGAAGTTTCGGAATATCCGCATTTCGCGAAAAAAGAGCTCAAAAAATTTTATATAGCTAAAAAGCCAGTTTTAACAAATGAAGCCGGAAGCATCAAAGAAACCAAAGTCACATATTCAGGCTTAAAACTGCCGCAGGTACAAATTGATTTCAGCGACGCCATGAAAGCCGAACTCGAAAACTATACCACATCAAAAGGTTTAATAACATTAGCATGCGTTCTGGATTCCAAAGTGCTTTCGACATTTTCAACCGCCGATAAAATAACATCGGGCCGCGTATGGGTTGAAGAGCTGACATTAGTTCAGACGGCGAACCTGATGAACGCCTATATAAATGCCGGCCCGCTCCCGGCCGAACTTGACATATTAAAAGTAGAACAAAAATAATATTATTAATACAGGAAATGATGAAATTAATTTTAAGTTATAAAACAGAAATCATAATATTTTTGGCAGCGCTTGTGTTTTATTCCATAAATTTAGGCGGCGTGCCTTTATTAGACCCTGACGAACCGGTATACGGCCAGACCGCCCGCGAGATGGTCCTTACCGGTTCATGGCTTACGCCTAAATTAAACGGGCTTTTATGGTTCGACAAGCCGCCGATGTATTTCTGGCTTTCAGCCTTATCATATAATGTTTTCGGAATTAACGAATTTGCCGCCCGGTTTCCCTCTGCATTGATGGCCGCGATGACTCTTATGGTCGTATTCGCATGGGCCAAAAAAATATCCGGCCATAATTGCGCAATATTTTCTGCTATAACTTTAATGACCTCGCTTTTATTCGCTTTTATCGCACGCTCAGCCGTAACCGACATGACACTGTGTTTTTTTATGACCTTATCTTTTTACATGATATTTTTGGCGATAGAATCCGAAAAAAGCGCTGAAAAGTTTAAATATATCAATTGGTTCTATTTTATCTGCGGCTTTTCAGTACTGACCAAAGGCCCTGTCGGAATAGTTCTGCCGTTTTTGATAATAATCCCGTATCTGGTATTCACACAAAAATTCGACATGATTACACGGCTTATCTCGCTTACCGGCATTATATGTTTCTCGATTTCAGCTATGCCGTGGTATCTGGCGATGCTTTTTTTGCATAAAATGCAATTTTTCAATACATTTATCGGATACCATAATTTAATAAGATTTTTAGAACCGGAACATGTCGGCACTCAAAAGACATGGTTTTATTTGCCTGTTTTAATACTCGGTTTTTTCCCGCACTTATATGCGCTTGGCGATATTTTATGGCGCCTTGCGGCCGGATTTTTTAAATTCATATATTTTGCCGCAATAAAAAATTACAGCACCGGCGGCAAAAATCGGCAAACATCTGCCGGAAATTGCGCGGGCGGATTTTTCGTCACAAAATTTCTTTCAAACGGCGCATACAGCGTAACGCTCATAGTAACGATTATTTTAACATCGGCGTTATTCGTTTACCTGAAGGATAAATTCAATGAATTTTTGAAAAGGAAAAATGAAAACCGCCAGGGCAGCGGTACTTTAAAAACAGACGAAACGGCGGAACCGCCGAAATGCCGCCTCGACTACATAAAAAACACTTATTACAAAGTACTTGCCGATCCTGAAAAAAAGCTTTTCTTAATATTTATAATATTCGGAATATTCGGATTTTTCTCAATTTCAAAAACCAAGCTGGTAACGTATATACTGCCTCTGTTTCCTGCTTTAGCGATAATAATCGGCACCTTTTACTCCAGTTTAATCAGCAGCCCAAATCTTGACAGGGTAAATTCATATCCGGGAATATTTTTGAAATCGCTAATCGGGTTTGCGCTGTTTTATGTATTTTATAAAGTCGCACCGTCGAAACTCTTGATTGATAACACGCAGGTATTTAAATTACTTTATTTTATATCCGCGCTTTTTGTAATAACGACTTTATTTACAGCGTTACTCAAAAAATACGATAAGCTTTTTTGGTGCGACACGATTTTGATGTTAATATTTTTATTAACTATCAATTTCGGCCTGCTTCCTGAAGCGCGCCCTCTATATTCGGCAGTCGATATATGCGGCAAAATCGAGAAAGTTATCGCGCCTGGCGACAGGCTGGCATATTTTTCGAAAACGCCGTCCGTCCTTTTTTATAGCAGCCGAACTGTAGAGCATCTGCCTGATTTAAGACGAATAAACCTTTATTTTTCGCAAAAAGATCATAAAAACTATCTTATAATGCTTACCTCGGATTATGAAAAATACAGGGACAAAATTAATGTTCATTATACTTACGGAGACAAGGGCGGAAAATATATTTACCTTTATAATTAATTCAGGCTTTGCATAGCAAAATCAGCATTATTCTATTAATCCTTTTGAATCATCCTATTATGCTTGATTTTAAACTCCAAGGTTAAAAATAAAATTTTATTCATCTATTTGATCATTATTTTTCAGATGTTTTTAATATTTTAAATTTTAGCTATTAACTCAAAATCTTATTCTTCATAATCACAAAAATGTTTTTTATTAAAATACAAAAATAAATGTAAAGGAACTGAAAAATGGAATTTAAGCATTCGATTTCTTATGTTTTTCCAATGTTTAACGAGATTGAAAATATCGAACAGATGGTTTTAGCAACAATGGCCGTCACGGACACGATAACGAAGGACTATGAAATCATAGTCGTTGACGACGCGTCAACAGACGGCTGCGGCGAGTTAATCGACAGGCTTGCCGAAAAATATCCGCAAATAAAGCCAATTCATCACGAACACAACCGCAAACTCGGCGGAGCTTTAAAAACCGGATTTTATAACGCCACAAAAGATTATATAATTTATATAGATTCGGATTTGCCGATCGACCTCAACGATATAAAATTAGCGCTGCCTATGATCGAAGAGGCGGATATGGTAATCGGCTACCGTCTTATGCGCACCGAATCGTTAAGAAGAAAATTTCAGTCCAAAATTTATAACTGGCTGATAAGGCTTATGTTCGGCTTAAAAGTCAAGGACGTAAATTTCGCTTTCAAGCTATTCAAGCGTGAAATCATTCAAAAAATAACTCTGCAATCCGAAGGCTCGTTTATCGACGCAGAGCTTTTAATCGAGGCCAAAAGGCTCGGTTACAAAATAAAAGAGATCGGACTTATGTATTATCCTCGCGCGGCAGGAGTTTCAACGCTTTCAGGACTCGATATCATAATTAAAATCTTGAAAGAAATGTTTGCCTACAAAAAGAAAAGAGACGGCTATGAAAAATTAGCGCAAAAATTTCAAACCGCTAAAGACAAATAGTTTTTAATAAAAAATATAATAATTTTATTTATATAAATTATATAACAGCCAAATTTAGTGTTTTATGGTATAGTTAAACTTTATTACTTAATTAAACAAAAAATAATAAAAAAAATTATTGACTTTGAACTTAATTTTGTGATACAATTATTTATTCTACATTAAACAAATATTAAGTATTCAGTATAAAATTTTTATATTATCTGGAGGCAATTCGAATGAAAAAAAATCTTATTATGGTTTTCTTGTTAATGTTCATAGCCGCTAATTTCGCGGTTATGGCCGAAGCTAAGACAAATGACACGGCAAAAAAAGCTAAAAGCGCAAAATCAACCTCAAAAACCAGCAAAACCACAAAGAAAGCTGATAAAACAAATATTCCGGTACCTGAATGCGATAACCATAATAACGGAACAAACTGCAACAGCGGCTGCCTCGGCAACGGCTCGTGCACTGATTCGTCATCATCTTCTTCAAATAACTCACAACACAATTCATCAAATGACTATGACCACAGCCAGAACGGCACAATCCCTGCCGCTCACACGGGCTATCCTTACGAAGACAGCAGTTCATCATCTTCCTCGAGCGACAGCGGCTGTTCAGCGCCATCAAGCTCATCGAGCGATTATGATCACAGCCAGAACGGCACAATTCCAGGCGCCAGCACGGGCTATCCTTACGAAGACAGCAGTTCGTCATCTTCTTCAAGCGACAGCGGCTGCTCATCATCAAGCTCATCGAGCGATGATTACAGCAACGGCGATCCATACTGCGGCGGCGGCTCGACAGGCGCTTACGAATATTAATTCATAAATTTCCTTATAAAAAAATATAACATAAATAAAAAAGGGTTGTCATCAAAATATCGACAGCCCTTTTTTATTTTAATTTCAATACTGAAATTTAACATTAAACTCCGCATCGAACAGCGCCATAAAGCAGAATAAAGCTCATATTCCAAAGCAGTATTATAATATCCATTAAAGGAATCTTTCAAATATCAAACTTTTTTTACTTAAATGACTGCACTTTTTTATAATAAAATTTCAAACAAATTAAGGCGATCTAAATATGAAAAAAGCCGTCATCAGGAATAAAAATAAAAAAGAGCTGCTTCGAAAAGTTATTTTTCTTGACAGCTCTTTTTATTTTACATTTTTTTATATAAAATAAATTAATAGTATTTACAATTTATTTCCAGGATTTTATCCATGGAATTTCTTTATCAACCGGAACAGCTTTAGGATTGTGATTAGTTTCGATGAAAACAACCAGCGCCCCCGGGAATACTTCTTTAAAAAGGTTGACATTTTTAGGTTCGTTATCAAATGACGCGATTACTTTTCCCATTTTTAAAATATCGGCCGAAGCAGTTTTTTTGTATTCATCGTCCTTCATCTGCTTTACCGGCTTTGTCAAAAGTACGGCATTCGTGTCGCCGTAAGGAAATCCGCAATCTGTTAACGATTTGATAGTTCCTTTTTCCATATCCGGAGTATCACGGCCTGTCAAATAAACCACTTTAATGCCTTTTGAGTGTAATTTTTTAACGTAATCGGCGGCGCCTTCATACGCTGTATCTAAAACTACGTATTTATCAGTAAAAAATCTGTCATACCAGTAATTTTTTAATTCCTTTAATACTTTTTTATCCGTTATGCCGATATTTTTCAAGGTATCATCGAGCGAATAAGCGATTTGCTCATCTTTCATGCCGGCTACCGCTTTTACAAAGTCGACTTCTTTGGAGCCTTCGCCCTTCGCGAATTCCTCGATAATAGCGCGATTACGTGGAGCGTTATTTAAAAGCGTCGAATCAAGGTCGAAAACAACAACCGGCGTCTGCTTTTCAGCAAGGCATTTTTCCGATGCGGCAATGACTTCGTTTAAAATTTCAGGCTTATAAACCGGCTTGCTGCCGTCGCTTGTAACTGCGGCAATAGCGGCTCCGGCTAATGACAATAAATAGATGACAATCAAAATAAATAATAGTGAATTATTTTTCATTTTTACCTCCATAAATGTTTTTTACATATTTAATCACAAAAAATGCCTATTGTCAAGCGTTTTAATAAATAAAACGCCTCGAATTCATTAAAATTCGGTTAAAAATATTTGCCCCAAATGACAAAAAAACCATTGACAGCACATGATTTTATCATTATAATTATATATATTTTTAAAATTTAATCTGGCATTTCTTATGAATTTTGAACATATGCTAGATACAAACACGTCGCCTGATTTAAGAGATTTGACCGCTGTCGTCATTTTTTTCAGAATACGCGTTTAAAAACCGCAAATTATTAAATTGGCTATTATAAATATATAAAAGGGGTAATCGGATGAAAAAAGACTTTAGTTTTTATTGTTTTAACAGGCAAATTACCATTCTGGCTTTAACTATTTTAGTGATATGTTCGGCAATTTTTCCGGCTTTCGCCCAGGATGAAGTTTTATCTCACGCAAGTGATGAAATAACTTTGAAAATATTCCATACAAACGACACTCACGCCAACTTAAACAGCTTTACAGCCACAAACGCGAACGGATCAACCGAGGAAGTAGGCGGTGCTGCAAGGCTTATAACATTCGTTAATAACGCGCGCGCCGAAAATAAAAATATGCTTCTTCTTTCATCCGGCGACGCATTTCAGGGAACTTTATTTTTTAACTTCTTTAAGGGCATAGTCGATCTTAAATGCATGTCCGCGGCCCGCTATGATGCTATGTGCCCCGGCAACCACGAATTTGACGACGGAATAGCCTGGATGCTGGAAGCTTTAAATACAGTAAATTTCCCTATAGTAAACTGCAACGTAAAATTCGACCATAAAATATACCCTGCGGCAAAAAAACAAATAAAACCATATATAATAAAAAACATCAACGGCCTCAGAATTGCCATAATAGGCTCAATAACCAAAGACTTATTTACTGTGGTCGATCCTAAAAATCTGGTCGGCTCGGAATTAATAATGCCTGTGGAGGCTTTAAAACCTATTCTAAGAAAATTAAGGCCGCGTGTAGATATGATAATATTGCTTTCACACATGGGCTTAAAAGAAGACCTGGAATCGGCTGAAATACTTCCTGAGATAGATCTTATAATAGGCGGCCACTCGCATTCGAAATGCGATAATCCGATCATCGTTAAATCATCGACAAACAAGGAAGTAATAGTCAGCCAGGCCGGCGAAAAGGGCGAGTTTGTCGGAGAAGTTACGATGTCATATTCAAAATCAAATAGAAAATGGCGCTTAGCCGGCGGAAAATTAAACCGTCTTGATTCAAAAATACCTAAAAACGCAGAAATCCAAAAATTAATAGACGGATATGATGCGCAAATCGCGGAACAGGTTCAGGTAGTTATCGGAAATACAGTCCGTGCCTTAATAGGCTCGCGCGAACTAGTCAGAACCGTTGAAACAAACCTCGGCGATATGATAGCCGATATTTTAATGATGAACGCAAAAACCGATATAGGCATAATAAACGGGGGCAGCATACGCACCGGAATTGAAAAAGGCGACATAAAAATTGCCGACTGCATAAACGTATTTCCGTTTAACAGCGTCGTAACCAAAGTAACCATGAAAGGCAGCATTTTAAGAGCCGCATTCAGGCTTGTCGCTCAAAAAATAGCCGATCCTGCTAAATACGCTAAATTAGTAAAATTCGGCGGCTTTCTTCAGGTGTCGAAAGGCATGAGAGTCGCCTATAAAAACGGCGAAGTCACCGAATTATCGCTGAACGGCAAATCTATAAACGACTATGAATTATATACAGTCGCAATGAGCGATTTTACCGCAAGCGGCGGCGACGGCTTCTCGATGTTCGCCGAAGTTTCCGATAAAGTATCGTCAGGCGTCAAAATAATGGACATAATAATAGATTATGTAAAGCAAACCAAAATAATCGATGTCGATATCGAGGGCAGGATCAAATAAGATTCGACTAATTTCACAATAATTAACGTTTTTAAATCACATAAAAAGTAACTACATAGACACCCAAAACGTGAAAGCGGCAGTAACGAAAATTATTTCTTACCGCCGCTTTTATTTAAAAAAAGACCTTAAACTATAAACTTATCAAGTCCGTTCTGTAGCCGTTCTCGATAAGTTCTCCTAAAACATCACGAGTCCGTTTATTTTTGGCCTGAAAATAATTGCCTATGAATTTCTTTTTTGAAATCAAAATTTTCAAGACTTTATCTTTATAAACAGCATCTGCTTCGCTTATCGTCAACGTTTCAGTCGGCATCAAAACGTCGCATTGATCGTTTCCTAACACTGAATATTTATTAACCAATCCGCGCCTTTCATATTCATCGAAATAACCAGTTCCATAATGAGGTACGACCGTATTTGGACCTATCACATCACAATGCTTTACCATAAAATCAAGATTTGCCGTCAAAGTCGACTCATCGTCATGCCGGTCGCCCCACATCATCATTCCCATCAGTAAAATTCCATGTTTTTTCAATAATTTTGAAACTTTTATCATGTCAGCTACCGCGTTTTTCTTTTTGAACGATTCCTGCGCGCCGGGATTTACGCTTTCAAAGCCGCACATTATCTGATACAATCCGGCCTGCCTGAACCGCTTAAGAAGATCGGTATTTTTTAATATATTAGCGACTGAACTCTGTATCCAGAAATTAATTTTGAAATTTTCATTTGTCCGAATATTTTCGAGTAATTCCAAAAACTCGATATTTCGCCCACGGTCCCACAAAAAATCATCATCGCCGAAATAAAATATGCTTCGGCCGTAAACATTTTTCAATAATTTCAAAAGTTCGATACATCTGCCCGCACTAAAACCGCGCCACCTGTTGCGCCAGAAAACCGAATCGGCGCAAAACGAACAGCAGTTGCCGCAGCCCCGGCTGAAGCTTATAACAAACCCCGAACGGCCGCCAAGCGGCTTAAGCTCATATTTATCCATATCAAAATGTTCATACGCAGGCAGCGGCAAAACGTCAAGATTTTCGATTAAACTTCGATCCTGCGTATATAGAGTTTTAAATTTTTCAGGCTTAGCGAATATTCTATTTTTAAAAAATAAAGTTCGGCCTTTATTAAATAAGTTTTCTGCGAATTGCGCCTTAAGCTCAGAATAATATTTCTGAGGCGAATTTACAAGTTCGGCGGCATAAGCCAACCCTTTAATATTAAGCAGCCCGCTATATTTTCGCGATTTAATCGCGCCGGCCAATTCTTTGAACGTAAGTTCACCCTCGCCTTTTATGATAAAATCTAAATAACCGCGACTGACAGCGTCCTCGGCATAATTTGACAAAAAATTACCGCCGCCGGCGATCATCGCGCCGGGCGCATAAAGCCGGCAAAATTCCGCGACATTAACCGTTTCATACGCAAAAGCGGACTTAGTGCCGGATATGGCAATGAGATCGGGGTTGAAAATTTCCAATTCATCTTTTAATTTAAGCTCAGGCGCTTCAAGATGCAGCGATAAATCGAGGACCCTGATAATATTGCTTCCGTCATTCGCGAACGGAATAATAGCGGCCAACCCCGGTGAAGGAAGCCGGCCGCTAAAAAATTCCCACGGCATATGAGGCGGATCTAAAAACAAAATTTTCATGCTATATCCATAAATACTTAAACAATGCCATATTGACAATTAAATTCAACAAATTAAAAATTTGAAATTGTTAAAAATATTATTTTACGACCTGTTTCAATAAAAAATCATCATAAATGCATCTAAATTTCAGACTAATTTTTGTGAGTTTTTATGAGAAAGCAATTAATAATATTATTTTGTCAGGACATTAGTTTTATTATATAAATATTTCGACGCTAAAAATTCAGGATAAAATTCATTAAACGGCTGATAGTTAGCCTGCACCCACGGTGTCATCGTAAAGAAGCTCCAGCCCATTCTTATGAACATATTGACATATTGCCTGTAGAGCGTCTTATTCGAGAACAAGTAATTCCCCAGAAACTTTTTATTAAACATAAGCGCCTTGCCTACAACATTTTTATAATACCTGTCTGAATCGGCGGCGTTCATTTCCGCCGTGCGGGTAACGCAATTTGTCATATCATATCTTGAAATATCGCGGTCTTCGATAGCGCCGAGTTTTTCGCACTCCTCGTAATAAGGCGTTCCCGGCCATGGAGTAGCCGCGTTCGGACCCACAATATCGCAGTTTTCCATCAGGAAATTAAGCGCGTTATGAAGATCCTGCTTGGTGTCTATCGGCGTGCCCCACACCAGCATTCCCATTATTATGAACTCATAAGGCTTCAAAGTTTCGAGAGCCTCTTTTACAAGTTCGAATGTCTGCGGTTTATTCAAATTCTTCAATGCTTCCGGCTTAGGATTTTCAATGCCGATCATAATCTGATATACGCCTATTTCTTTTAAAGACCTAAGAAGGCGCTTATTTTTGACTACATTATAACATGTGGTCTGTATCCACATTTTAATGTCAAGCGGTTTCTTTTTCATTAATTCTATAAACTTTTCCACGCGTTCGGGATCGTGTAAAAAATCATCGTCGCCAATATAAAAAACTTTTTTATTGTACTTTTTCCTTAAAATTTCAAGCACTCTGTACATATATTCAGGGCCGTGGCCGCGCCAGCGATGCTGCCACAAAAGAGTTTCCGAGCAAAATTTACATCTGTTCTGACAGCCGCGCGCGAATGTAGCGGCAAATCCGATATGTCCGCCGAACGGCGCCAGCGAATACCTTTCCATCGGAAATAAATCATAAGCCGGGAGCGGGAGCGAATCAAGGTTTTCAATCAAAGGCCGCGGATTATTTTGGACCGGCTTTCCGTTTAATAAATATGAAATACCCAATATTTTTGAAAAATCGGACCATTTTTCCTTTATAGCCTTTAAAAGCTCGATTATGGTAAGCTCGCCCTCGCCGTGTATTATATAATCGATAAGGCCGCTGTTAAGCGCCTCTTCCGCGAACATGCCGGCAGTATAACCGCCGCTTATAATTTTAGCATCCGGCAAAAGCTCGCGCACAAGTTTAGCGGCGTTGAGAGTATCAGGCCAGAATGCCGGAATCGATCCGGTAATAGCCACAACATCGGGACGTTCCTTAATGAGATATTCGGCTGTGCGGTTCCACGGCTTACCCTCGGCCATGGAGGCGTCAAATACCTTAACGTTAAAATCACGGCGCGCAACGGCAGCCAGATAAATCAGTCCCGGCGACGCAGTCAATCCCCTGAAAAATTCCCAAACCTTATGCAATGGATCCAAAAAAAGAACTTTCATAAATATCACCTTAATTTATTTTATTTGAGTTAAATATAATTATTTTTACCATGTATAAAAATTTATAAACCTTACCAAACCATAAAACAAAAATCTCTTATATAGAACGTATCAACAATTAATTCTATTTTCGCGCTTACTAAAAAACATTATTTCAAGATTATTTGAATAAAAAAGATAAGATAAAATGAATATATAAATAATTATTAAGCGTTCATTACTTTATCAAATTCTTTTTTGGCGTAGAGCTCTTTTTTATATTTAGTCGGATTTAACATTCCCTCCAGAGCATGCGCCCAGACGAGTTTTATAAAATAATATTGGTTGCGGCGTAAAAATTTATTAGGAGAAAATAATTTAAAATAGAACTTAGGATTAAGGTTATAATGCCAGAAAAGCCCTAATTCATAAGTAAGTCTCGTTTTAGCATAACTCATATCACCCGCCGGAACTATTACGTGCGACTGATCATAAAGCGAAAGATCGTCGACGTAAATTTTGCCTTTGGCCTTCAGTTCATTATATAATTCAGTGCCGGGATACGGCGTCAGGATATTAGGGCATGTTATATCGGCGTAACTGTCAAAAAATTTCAGCCCTTCACGCAGCGTTTCTTTTGAATCAAATTCGGTGCCCCAAAACATCATAGCCATAAGCAAAACGCCGTGTTTTTTTACAGTCTGCATGGCCTGAATCATAATATCACGATTTTTCGTGGTTTTTCTTAATTTTTTTAATACTTCCTGAAACGGCGATTCGGTGCCGAGCATTATCTCAAAAAGCCCGGCCTCCTTTAAAACAGGAATTACGCTCTCATTTTTTATAACATTGGCGCAGGTTGTCTGTATGTGGAAAGTTATTTTTATCTGCTTTTGCTTTAAAATTTCAGCGAATTTTACGCACCAATCAGGATCGACCAAAAAATCGGTATCCGCAAATATAAAAGCGCGGCGGCCGTAATTTTTATATAAAAGTTCTATGTGCTTAACCGCATATTCCGGCGAATTCCGGCGAAGCGTATATTCCCATCCTGAAGTTTCGGAACAAAAGCAGCACTTATTTTTACAGCCGCGGCCAAATGTTATACCGAACGTTTCATTGCCGCCGTATATCGGAATTTTATATTTTTCCATCGGAAATAAATCATACGAAGGCAAAGGAATTGTATCAAGATCAGGAATAAGCGCCCTATGGCGCGTTTCAATAATTTCATCGCCGCTCCTGAACGCCAATCCGTCAATTTTATTTAAAACTTCGATTTTACCATTATAATCATACCGACCGCGGCCGGATTTAAAATCTGAAACGGCGCTTAAAAGCTCGGTGAACGTTCTTTCACCTTCGCCCATAACTACGAAATCAACGGTATTATCCTCGAGAAGGTCCTTATAAAAAACCGTAAAATGAATCCCGCCGCCGACAATCAGCGTATCCGGGCTATATTTTCTGATCAACTCCGAACACGCGCGCACTTCGTTTATATGGCAAGTGTGAGTACACGGCATTCCTATCAAATCGGGCTTGAACTCCATAAGCACCTTTTTCAAGGTCAGCCAGGGAGTCTTATCAACGTTAAGGTCTAAAACCATGACATCATAGGAAGTACGGACATAAGAAGCGAGCACGGCAAGCGCCGGCGACGGAAGCGTGCCGTCAAACCACTGCCATATCGATTGAGGAGCATCCAGCAATAAAACTTTATAATCTTTCTTTTCCAATTTCCATTACTCCAGAGTTAATAAAGATATTCAAGGCTTTTCTATCAATAAATTTTAGCATAATAAAATTAAAAATCAAAAAAAATTTTAATTTTTTAAAAACCGCCGTCATTGTTTAAATTCATTTTAACTGCAGTTTCAGGCCTTTTAAAAAGCTCATCATTCAATTTTTCAAATTTAACGTTGCTCAATAATATCTCGGATGTGGCTATATCCTTGCCGTAAGATACAATTCTCTCGAGTACGCTTACTGAATTAAAACTATAAATTATAACATTAGCGCCGTTTTTTTCCGATACCTCAAAAACTTTCCGGTCGTTTTCGGCTTTTAATTTAACGTTATAATTTTCAGGTTTCGCCAGAAAGCCGCTTATAAAATCGTCAGGCCTTTTGGCACCGCCATTATTCGCGTCGTCATTCAAATCAAATATCATCTTAGTTTTCGGAAAATAAATCCAGATTTTACCGCCGGATAAAACGGAATACGCATGATTGCCGCTTGCGTCATCAAACTCAAATCTGACCGTATCGGTGTCTTTTATATATATTTTAGCATGCCTCGAATACGCTTCGCCGCTGTCAGCCGTCATATTCTCGATGTCATAAGAAATATCTCTGGAGTATTTTTCAATAAGTGTTTTAAATTCTACGCTCGCCGTTTCATCCTTTAAAAGTTCCGGCTTAATTTCATTAACTTTAGGCTTTACAACAATCACTTCATAAGTGTCGTCTGCCGCAAATGCGATCTGACAAAAACCAAACGACATAAATAAAGCCAAAACCACGGCCGGTAATATAAAGATTTTATTAAATATACCTTCGTTATTTTTAAGCAAAATAGACGCCTCCTGTAAATTATTCAAGTAAATTTTACATCAAAAAAACGAATAAGTCAAACTTAAAAATTATTTAAAAGCTTAAATAAATCAATTATTTTTAGTCGAATAATTTCATTTAAAAGTTCTTGCAAAATAGCGCAAATTGAATTAAAATTACAATATTAATTATCGCCGGAGGATACGATGCCTTTTACAATCACAATCAACGGCTCGCATATCGAGCTTTCAGACGTTTTTAACTTTGACATGACGCTTCTTGATTTTTTAAGGGGAGAAATAAAAAATAAAGACGCGAAATGCGGATGTAACAAAGGTTTCTGCGGTTCATGCACAGTCATCGTAAACGGACAGGCCAAAAAATCCTGCGTACTGAAATTGAAAACACTTAACAACGCTGAAATTAAAACTGCATCATATATAAATAACCCCGGCATAACTGAAATAACCCGGAAATTACACGAAAACGGCGCCGTACAATGCGGCTTCTGCTTTCCAGGAATAGTCTGCTCGCTCGAAGCTAAAATCGGAAATATAAAAAACCCGTCGCGCGAAGAAATTATAAACGCGCTTTCCGGCCACATCTGCCGCTGTACAGGATACCATCCAATAATAAACAGCCTCCTCGGAATCAATGATCGCAATACCGCTAATGCCGCGTCGAAAACAAACGACGGCAACGGCATTATAAATATCACCGGCACCGGAAACGCCACGCTAGATAATGAGCATATTGTCGGAACCTCGCCTATTCGCGGTGATTCGCTGCCAAAACTTTTAGGCCGCGCACAATATGCCGATGACATCGACTTCGACGGTATGCTGCATATCGCAATCCTGCGCTCTGAATTTCAATTCGCTAAAATCATTTCCGTCAATACCGCCGAAGCGGAAAAAACCGAAGGTGTAGTAAAAATAATTACAGGCAAAGACCTGCCCGGCATATCACATTTCGGTGCAATGCGCCATGACCAGCCGGTATTATGCCTCGATACAGCAAGATTTAAAGGCGACGCCATCGCCATGGTAATAGCCAAAACCAAAAATCAGGCAGAAGCGGCAAAAAAATTAATAAAATTAAACTGCGAGCCATTTGAGCCGATCGACGATATAAATAAGGCTTTATTACCGGATGCCAAACTCATTCATGACGGCATTTCAAATAAAATAAAATACGAAAATAACACTTTGACAGAAATTAACCTCAAACAGGATGCCGAACTAAACTCAAACAACGTTGAGGATATTAAAAATCCATCAGCTCACGCGGATATTATAAAAATAAAAGGGCATTTTATAACTTCACCGGTCGAGCACGCTTACATGGAGCCGGAAAGCTCGGCGGCAATTTATGACGAAACTACACAAAAAATCAAAATATTTGCCGGCAGCCAGAATATTCACGCCGACCGCCTTGAATTAGCCGAAATATTAGGCATGCCGCCCGATATGGTCGAAGTAGAATTTGTATACTGCGGCGGGGGATTTGGCGGCAAAGAAGACCTCACCACGCAGCCGTATTCTGCGTTAGGCGCTTATTTCACGCATAAACCGTGCAAATATACATTCACGCGCGCCGAATCGATTTTATGTTCCACTAAAAAACACCCGTTCGATATAGATATTGAAATATCCGCGGACGCTTCAGGCAAATTTAATCACATAAGCGTAACCGCGCTTTCAGATATCGGCCCTTACGCTTCGTTAAGCGAAATAGTGCTTACGCGCTTCGCCACGCATATTCTCGGGCCATATCAATGGCCGGCGTATTCGATAAACGTAAAAGGCGTATTAACAAATAATTTCATAGCCGGCGCGATGCGGGGATTCGGAGTCAATCAGGCCTGCTTCGCCCTCGAATCGATGATCGACAGGCTCGCTCGAAAATTAAATATTTCACCGTTGAAAATTAGAGAGATAAACATGGTCCGTGACGGAATAAAATTCGGGTTGGGCGAAATAGCTTCATGTTCTAACGGACTTCGCAAAGCTTTCGACAGCGTAAAAAAACACATAAACATAAATGAGATAGAGGAATTCAACAAAAATAACACAAATAAAAAAAGGACATACGCAATAGCGCTTGCACATAAAAATATAGGGCTCGGCAATAATTCGCCGCGCGACATATCGCATGCCAAAATTGAAATTAAACCAAATCAAAAAGCGCTTATAGTTTATAACAGCGGTTCTGACATCGGCCAGGGGCTCTTTAACGTTTTAAGGCAAATTGCAGCTGAAAAGGCGAACTTACCAATAGAAAAAATAATCATCGGACCGTGCTCGACATCGGACGTTCCGACCGCCGGCGTGACGTCGGCATCGCGGCAAACTTTCATGAGCGGAAATGCAGTATTTCACGCCGTAGATGAATTTTACCGTAAATTATCGCAAAAAATCGCTCAAAATTTTAATATTTCAACTAACTCCTTCAATATAGACGGCGAAAAAATAAACTGGCTCTTTAACTCCTGTCAAACAGCCGGCAGGATAAAAATATATGAAAATATCAACACAATCTGGGATTACATCGATACCTATGAAAAGCAGGGTTTCAGCATAACATTTAAATATGACGCCCCGCTTACGATGCCGTTCGCTCAGCGAAATAATCCCGATTTTAAAAGCCATTTCGGCTACAGCTTCGCCGCGCACGGCGTAATTTTAGAAACCGATCTCGATAAAAAAACTTTCAAGGTGCTTAAAATAATCGCAGGACACGATGTCGGCCGCATAATAAATCCGTTGATGCTTAACGGCCAGATAATAGGCGGAGTGGTCATGGGCCTTGGCTATACAGTATCCGAGCTATGCAATATGAAAGACGGCGGCATCGATAAACGCGAACTGGCCGGGCTCGGACTTTTAAAAGCCGCTCAGGTTCCTGAGATTGAAGTTATAACAATAGAGGAGCCTCTCGCTAACGCGCCGTTCGGTGCACGCGGCATCGGAGAAATATCTACCGTTCCTGTTTCCGCGGCAATCTGCAACGCACTTTCAGATGCGACCGGCGAAGATTATAATTGCCTGCCGCTTTCTTTAAATGATAACGGTTATAAATTCATAAATTAATTTTGGGATAAATATAATAAATGTTATAGTTTATTGTATTGTTGATAAAGGGGGCGGCTAAGGAATTATTCCTTACCGCCCCCTTTATAATCCCCCACCCATCCTGCTACTTTTTTATTTTCTTGTCTTTAATATAGTTTTTAAGATTTTTTATTCTTTGGCGTTTTTTATTTGTGCAAAGCGCGGCAAGCCGCTTGCTTTGCACAAATTCAGCAATCGCGTAAGCTGATGCTCACGCATAAGCTTACGCGAAATGAAGTTATTAAAGACTTTGAAGCCTCTATCAGCACGTTTCACGTGCCGGGGATAAACTACAGAGCAGTTCATGTTTCTTCATTTTCGGCCGCGCTTTGCGAATATTAAAAATCCCAAAATAAAACGATAGAATCGTCAAAAACAATGGTAGATATAGCAGGATTAAAGAGGGGGCGCGGGGGAAATCAAAGGGTATCACCCTTTGTGTCCCCCGCACAAAAAACAAAAGCTCCCGGCATTTAATTATTGCGCAGGAGCTTTTCATTATATAAAAATTCATTTACTGAAATTAAGATTTGAGACTAATAACGTTGCAAACCATTTGTTTGAGTTTTTCAAGTTCGCACGGCTTCGGAATAAAAGATTGGAATCCTATGCTCTTATAGTCGCTTAAAACTTTTGAATCCGCGAAATAACCGCTTGCCGCGATAGCTTTGACACTGCCGTCTATTTGCTTAAGCGCCTTGATAGTATCGACGCCGCCCATACCGCCGGGAATTGTAAGGTCGAGTATCAAAATATCGAAAGGCGTACCTATTCTTTTAAATTCGGAATACTTATTAATAACTTCAAGCCCGTCAGAAGCCAGGTACACGCATGCGTTGTACTGCGAGAAAAAATCATACATAAGTTCACGGATCGACTCGTCATCGTCTAAAATTAAGATTCTTTTACCGGCCAGGTCAACTTCAGTAGTGACGCATTCATTTTTTTGCTTTACCGGTTCCGGCAATTTATTAATAGCCGGGATATAGAAGCATATAGTAGTGCCGCTATCGACTTGCGAATCGACTGTTATAACACCGTTATGTTTTTTTATCAATGAATAAGCGATAGCGAGACCGAACCCGTTAGCCAGCGGTTTAGTGGTAAAATAAGGGTCGAATATTTTGGATAAATTCTCATACGGTATCCCGATGCCATTGTCCCTGATAGTAACTTTCACATATTCACCGGGCTGGCATGGATTTTCAAATTCACTTTCAATCAGGACATTATCGGCGCTGATATTTATAACGCCGCCTTCAGGCATCGCCTGTATTGAATTCAATACAATATTGGTGACAACCTGGTTAATTTGCGACTCATCGATTTCGCATGGTTTCAAGTCACCGGCAACCTCAAAAACACATTTGACGTTAGCGCCGCTTGAAGCGAAATTAGCCGCATTAACAATAACATCGCCGATAGCCGCAATTTTTTTTACGCTGTTTCCGCCCATTGAAAAGGTCATCAGCTGATTTGTAAGGTCTTTAGCCTTAAACGCGACTTCTTCAGCTATTTTAAGATATTTTTGAACCGAATTATCAGCCGGAAGCTGCATTTGCGCCAGTGAAATATTGCCGACAATACCGGTCAATAAATTGTTGTAGTTATGCGCTATACCGCTTGTTAAAACGCTTAATGATTCGAGTTTTTCAATTTTCAACATTTCTTTTTCTATTTTTACGCGTTCGGAAATATCGTGCGCTATATATATTTTGAAATAGCGGCCGTTGAATTCGAACGGCTCGATAACATATTCGACAGGGATCCTGCGCGTAAAATCATAAGAATATATTGTAGATTTGCCTCTTATCGTCTTACCGGCTATAAAATTAGACTCGAGTTCAGCGATATTTTCCTTTAAAATATTCCGCGCATCGGTATTTAATATATTCTCGCGCGTCATTCCTAGAAGTTTCACGGCTACGTTATTGACATCTTCTATATGCATGAAATTTCCGTTATTTGTCTTATCGATAGATATAACAATGACAGCGTCGCTGACTTTATTAAAAAGCGCCCTGTAATAAGATTCGCTTTCTTTTAATTTTTTTTCAAGCTTATGTTTGCAAAGTGCTATTTGAATGGCTATATTAAGCTCACGGTCCTCAAAAGGTTTTAATATATAACCATACGGCTGAGTTTTCTGTGCGCGCTGCATTGTTTCTTCGTTTGAATATGACGTAAGGTATATGATCGGGATATCATAATTATTTTTAATTGTCTCAGCCGCGGAAATACCATCCATCCGGCCGTTAAGCATGACATCCATAAGTATAAGATCAGGCGTAGTTTCGCTTACTTTTTTTACTGCATCTTCGCCTGAATGCGAAACCGCCGAAACGTAATATCCAAAATTTTTAAGGGTATTTTGAATATCGCGGGCGACAATTACCTTATCTTCGACAATCTGAATTTTAGTTGTTACACACACAATTATACTCCACAAAACTTATGCCTCAGGGCATTTTATATTTTAAAAAAAGATATTAAATCTTAACCCGTTATTAGAATTATCGATTTCCAATTTTCCTTCTAATTCTTCAACAAGGCTCATTACAATCTGCATACCGAGCGTCCCTGAATTTTTTATATCATAACCATCTTCGATCCCTGACCCGTTATCGCCGACGCTCAACAAATAATTATACTTTCGGCAATTCTGTTCATCATTTAAAACGCATTCCGCATCATTATAATACATAAAATTTATTATTATTTTGCCGTTTCCCTTATCTTTAAAGGCGTATTTAAGCGCGTTAGTAACCAGCTCGTTAATTATCAGCCCGCACGAAATCGCCGAATCAACGTCCAATAAAATATTTTCACTGGAATTTACCTCAAACTCTATATCATTCACATACTCGCAAAAAGTGTTATAAATATAATTGGCGAGATTTTTGATGTATTCGGAAAAATTAATATTAGCCAAATCGGAAGACTGGTAGAGTTTTTCATGCATCAGCGCCATCGTTTTTATACGACCGGTAACAATTTTGAATAAATTGGCCATTTCGGGATTTTTTATGTTAGCTGACTGTAATTTAAGTATGCTTGTTATAATCTGAAGATTATTTTTAACCCTGTGATGAACTTCTTTTAGCAGGATTTCCTTTTCTTTTAATGACGACTGAAGCTCGTTTGTTCTTCTTAAAACCGTCTGTTCCAATTCATCGTTAAATCTGAGAAGCTTTTCTTCGGATTGTTTTCTTATCAGCGCGTTGGCGAATATTTCGCCGAGCACCTTCGAAAATGAAATAATCTGCTTGGCCAATTTTCGTGTTCCGGCTGAAAAAGCAAGTATTAAAAAGCCGTTCAAACGGTTTGCATAGAGAACCGGAACAATAAATATGTCTTCAGCTTTATTTTTTAAAATCTTGAAAAACTCAACTTCTATATCAGTGCCGCAATTTTGCAATATTTCATAAATTACATTTAAATTGTCAAGTTCGACTGACTCATGAATTATGCTTAATATACCGGATAATTTTGAAATTTCAATGTCATAAAAAGGCGCGATAAGCTCGGCAGCGTTTCCATGAGAATTAGAATATATGCTTTTTATATAATCCTTATCTGAATTTATCCAGAAAAAATAAGAATAATCGATATTTAAAAACTCGCTCAAATAATCAAGCGCGGTTTTTATTTCATTATCTATTTCGACGACGTTCACATTTATGAATTTAGTCGAAATCTGGGTTATTATTTCATTGATCGCAATCATGTATTGCAATTCAATTTTGTCTTTTTTTTGATTCGTTATATCGGAAATGTTAATGACAATGCCGGAGCCGTTTTTCATTACGACTGACCGGAACCATTTTTGAGAATCGTCTACAACAAAGCCGTGTTCATAATCAACCGTTTTGCCGTCAAATACGACTTTCTTACAAAATTCGAAAAATGAGCCATCATTTAATTGAGTAAAGTCTTTAAGTAATCTGCGTCCGGCGAGGCAGCCGTGTACGGAAAATATGTTTTCCGCCGAAGGATTAGCGAATACGCACTCAAAGTCAATAATTTCTGAATCTTCAGAATATACAGCCCGAAACACAAGCATACCGTTATGCGAATTTTTCAATACGCAGGCAAGCGCCTCAAAAACATTTGAAAAATAACTCTCATCACTTTTCAAATTCTTGACGGATACTTCTGAAATCGGTTCTGAAGTTTTTAAATTAAAATATTCCATATTCATAGTTTTGATTTTATCAGTAAAAAATTATTAATAGTTAATACAAAACTTTAATTTTAATTTTTTAATAAACATATTTTTAATTTAATAAAAAACAAAAAAACAAGCGTGCCGCATCAGCAGACACGTTCGTTTTCAAAAATTAAATAACTTTTTAAAGTGCAAAATAATATTATCTTTAATATTATACTAAAAAATATAACCTAAATCAATGATACTTGAACAAAATTATTTTTTATTTTTTATAATCCGCCGAAGAATCTTGTAATTATAAAATTATTATTGTATAATCAGCTGTTTAGTTTTCAAAATAGAAAAGGTGATAACACGCATGGCAAAAACAAATCTATATAAAGGGTACGCTTTTTTTCACTCCGAACTTATAACAAGTTTTGAATTCGCGTTCAATAATTATTCGAAATCAGGCGAAGCCGAAATTGTATGCAGTCTGGATTTAAATCTCACATGCCAGAATTATAAACTTCAAAAAACCCCCGACGGCTTTCTTTTAAAAAATAAATACGGCATAGCGGTACACGGCGATGAAACCGTCGATGAAATCTTAATTAATCAAAAGCTTATTGATCTTTTAAGAAGCGAAGACAACAAAATATTCGCCGTCGACTTTAAAAATCTCGAAGCCAAACCTGTTCATTTCAATTCTGAATTCGGAAACGTAAAATTGGTATTCACCGATGACGCACCGACAATGGAAATTGACGGAGTCAAAATGCACCGCAGCCAGGGGATAAGCCCGTGGAAAGATTCCGCATGCAAGGTCCAGGACATCGTAAAACGCGGCATGTCAGTTCTCGACACCTGCACAGGCCTTGGATACACAGCTATAATCGCGGTCAGGCACGGCGCAAAATCAGTCCAGTCATTTGAAAGAAACCCGGCAGTACTCAAAACTGCCGCGTTGAACCCATGGTCCGCGGAATTTTTCACTGATTCCAGAATACAATCAAACTCCGGAAGCGTATTTGACGCCATTAAAAATTTCAGCGACGGGCAATTTGACGCCATCGTGCATGATCCGCCAAGATTTTCACACGCCGGCGAGTTATATTCTGAAGAATTTTATAATAACGCTTTCAGGGTGCTGCAATATAACGGCAAAATGTTCCACTACATAGGCGACCCGGATTCCGCTTTCGGCAAAAAGCACTTCGGCGGAATTAACAAAAGACTCCGCGAAGCCGGGTTCGAAACTGAAATATCAAGGAAAAATTACGGAATAATATGCGAAAAAAGAGGCTTTAAATAAGCCAGGAAAAAAAACTGATAAATATATCCCCATTTTATAAATATCTATTAATATAATAAATTGCCGCGTTATAATTCGAAAACTAAAGTGAATTAATTAACACGGCAATTTTTATTTTACCTGTCATAGATAAAATTTCAACGTTAAATTTTTATTTATCATCTGAAATTTTAACTTTTTCGGGTTTTATTTTTTCGATTATAGCCAGCAGCAGATAACTTCCAAGAAAAATACCGCCAATTATATCGCAGGTCCAGTGTGCGCCTTCGTAAACGCGCGAGATAAGCATAAAAAAAGAAGTTAATACGATTGAAATTTTAGCCAGAAGAAAAAGAAATTTATGCCTGGCACCGCAGAGGTTATTTGCAATTTTAGAATATTCAAGGTTGCTGATGAAATAATAAACTATTCCCATCAAAATTATTGTGCGCGTGGCATGGCCGGACGGGTATGCGTATAGCGTAAACGGCGAATAAATTGGTATAGGCGGCATAAGTCCCCTTCTGAATTCAGGAAAAACTTTAGGCTGCGGCACTACATTTTTCAGGGCAAGTTCGATAATCACCGACAATCCGAAAAAGAACAAAAAAAAGAACGCGTCTTTAGGCCTTTTATGGGCTAAAAACATGCCGGCGATAAGAAGCGCTATAATTCCGGTTATTTCGCCGCTTCCTATGATCGTAAAAAAAAGTGTGATATAATCAAACGCAAGCACCGATCCGGCGTCGAATTTTTGCAAAATAAAACCCTGAATGGATTTAGTAACATTTATGTCAAAATTTTCCAACAAACGCATTCCTACTATAAAACTCAATATAATAAGACCTGCAAGCATTACCATTCTATATTTAAAAAGCATCTTCAAATTTTCAGCCCCTGTATTATTATAGATTTTCAGCTTAATTAATTTCGAATTTAGCCGCGATTTCCGGCGAGTATTTACGCGAAGCGGCCTTTAACAGTCTTACAATCGATTTCTTGCTGCCTAGCGTATCATCTTCTTTTATGGTGCGGTCAAGATTTTCAACGCTCCTGTCAAGGTAAAGCATAATATCGTCGCGTTTTTCCTCGACATATCCAAGGTACGAATGCTGGCCGAACCCGTCAAAAATCTGATCCGGCATCATTACCTCGATATCGCCGCACAATATGAAATCAGCAGCAGCTGTGCTTACGTTAGAACCGGCCATGAATGAATAATTTACGGTATATGAGATATCTTTATTTTCTTTGCCGCCGCCCGCCCGGGCATCATCCGCTTTAGACATAACGGAAAACAGCACTTTACCGACGCACTCATTTTTTTCATCTATAACGCCGCTGCCGTCCTTATCCAGATAATACCAATAAACAACGTCATTATCATAATTAAACCAGAAATCTTCGATTTTTATCATCGCTAATTCACCGGTTTTATCAATAATTTTATAGCCGCCGTTAAGGGTGCGCCATGGAAACGTATCCCAGAACTGAGTAATTTTAAAATTATAAACTTCGGACGTACTTTTCTGCGAGTTATCTGAAAAATATCCGCTCACGGTTTCGAAAAAAGTTTCAGGGTCCTTAAAGAATGAATAATTAGAGCCCTGCGGCATAAGCCCAAAAAGGCCGGATTCCCTCGAACCGTATATCTGCTTAAAGTTATTGCCGTTCGCAGCCTCGAAAAGTTTTGTCGAAAATCTGAACCTGTCGCCGAATAATCCCATATAGCGCCGTCCGTCGGTTAATCTGTATTTATGAACCGGTTTGCCGCCCTCCATAACGTAAGTGTCGGCATCAACCGATGACGCTATTTCATGGGCTTTTTCGAGCGTTATTATTTTTACCTCTTCGGTATTAGATGCCGGATTGACAAAGCTTGCGACATTTTCAATGTAATTCGAACGCGACACGTCGAAAAAAGAACGTGATTTTTCGGATTTAGTGTTAGCCGTGGCTATCCTTTGATACGATGTATTCAAAAGTTCATATTCATCCACCACACCGGTTTCGCGGCGCTTGGATGTGGCTATTATAGCTTTTAATTGATGTTTTCCAGCGCTGGAATCGTCATAACCGGCCCCTACAGTTCCTTCCGAAATCGATGCGATCGAAAGGCGGTCCGGATGATATTGCGTGCTCGAGGCATAATTTGTAACATTTTCGTTGATCCTGTATAAAACATTACGTTCGGGATAGGAAAGCCGCGAAGTAAGGTAAAAATACAGAAATATCAACACAATGGCGCCGCCAAAAAGAAATACGCCGAATATGCCGACAAGCCATTTGCGCATTTTAAAAGGTATTTTATTTAATAACTCGCCTATTTTGTTAAACATAAAGCAGTCCTTTTGTGATTATTAAATATTTATTTTCATAACATTTAATCAAGTAAAAATTTGTAATGTAAGATTAGCGGCATAATTTAAACCGTTTATTGCAGCAGTTTCAACGCTTGTCTGATATGATTTTATTATCCCGGTAGTTATGCGTCTCTAAATTTTTAGTAATTTTTCAGTTTATCGTTCAACTTGTCATTCGGCTTATAATCTTTTTTTTCAGGCTCTTTCGGGTCTTTTTTGAGAACGTTTTCAGAGGCTTTCGCAATGCCGTCACCCAGGTTTTTAAGGCCTTCCTTAATCTCTCCGCCGGCATGGACTATGGCGTCAACGACTGTTTTCTGCGAGCCGCCGTCTTCAGCGCCTGAATTATTTTTATCGGCGGCATCTGTATTATCTCCGCTATTTCCGGCGCCTATAGCATTTTTCACCATATCAGCCGCTTTATCGACAAGTTCGGCTTTTACATTGCTTTCAATCGTTCCGGCTGCATCGGATTTAGAATCGATTTCTGCTTTTTTCTGAGCGCCCTGTTTAAAGGCCCAATCATACGACCTGAGAAAAAATTCACCCAGATAAAGACCGGCAATCATGCTTACAATATAAAAAGGCGTATATAGTATCTGGCTGTAAAAAAAACCGGAAAAGAAGTAAGGCGTAAGCGCTATAATAATCGAAAGCCCGATTTTAGCCTTTAACGATATGCCGTTTACCCATTCACCCTGTTTGTAATTTTCGCCTGAAAAATACCGGTCGATTATCGAAATAAAAAGCGCGAATATTACAAAACCTATCATGTTATTTACCATAAAACACCCTCCTATTGTATTATCAAGTTAATAAAATTTCACAATCGCTAAAATTCCGCTCATTGAAATATTAAGCCTATTAAAAACAGGTTATGGTCTGACTAATAATATGGATTATTAAGGGTTCAGTCGCGGTTGAGGTCGCCCGCTAGTTTTTTTAATATATAGTACTTATGATAAAGCGGCAATTTTTCAATTTCAAACATAAGCTCGGCGCGCTCGCAATAGTATCGTCTCAAGAAGTTGCTCTTATCGAAAACGCACAAAAGTTTATTTACCACATTAAATTCCTCTTTAGCGAAAGCCAGAATCATCTTAGCGTCAGGCGATAATTTAAATTCGGAGCTATTTTTAGAGCCCTTGCCGCCTCTCCATTCAATATGCGATTTGTACTCATGCAGTTCGTTTATCAATTCGGGCATTTCCGAACTTTTCTCTGAACGCAGCCGTTCAAACTCGAATTTAGACATATTATTAATATCATAGCCTTTTTTCATCAAAAACAATTCTTCGAGGTCCCTTATTTTTTGATCGATATATGCGGCATTTGAATGAAAATCGATGAATTTAAGTTTCTGAAGATTATCGATAACGCTCTGTTTGCTTAAATATACAGGATATACTCCGGTTTCGGCGGCCACCGATTCCATTTCCGGCGCGTTATGAAAAAGCAGCGTAGCGTTATTTGCCCTGTCATTCAATGCGACTACGAGCGAAGGAAAATTAATGTAAAATGATTGCAAAACCATCGAGCTGTCATCGGTAAAAAGGCGCGGCATAATATTTTTTATATTGCCTGTCTTTTTTATAAGTTCAGTCATTTTATTAATAAACGAATCATCGAGCAAGTTATCGTTCAGCGCGAGGTCACGGTGCATTTTTTTCAGTTTTTCGACATCCTCGAGGCGGCCGCTTATCGTGTCAATACGCATATTAACGCTTTTCAGCCTGTGGATTTTACTCAAATCCCCGAGGTTATTAACGTTGAATTTAAGCTGTATAAGCGCTATATCTTCCTTAGTGATAAATTTAACTGTTTCGTCGTATTTATTATAGGCGTAGTCAAGGCATTCTTCGAGAAACGAGAATGAGTTATTTATAAGCATGGAATTTTTTTGCTCAGGCGACACTATAATACAATAGTAGACAGACGGCGCGAGATACATATAATACGGCATGTTTAATATTTCAGCTATTTCAGGGCAATAGCCGGATTTATCGATTCTATAATTGCCCGCTGCGGGAATTTTTTCGGCCTCTTTAATACCAAGCACTCTTACAAGGGTTTCAATATATTTTTTAGCGAGGTATTCATTCATAACGAAAAATTTTTCAGGGTTAAAGATCCTTGAAAAAAATTCCTCGGCTTCATGCCGGTATTTTTCGTCATATATTGAATTCAGGCTTTTGTCAGTTTCATTTTCAACGCGTTCGGTCTCTTTTATTTCATTCATAATAAAAATTAACCCTCGATTTTATCTTTATATAATTTGATAAATTCCTGTTTTGCCTCATAATCATTGATCATTGAGTTTAAAATTCTTTCCCGCGACTGCTTTTTGGCATCCGATTTATAGCGCGATTCGGAATTAAAGTAACGTTCGAGCTGCGCCATTACCATTTCGGCTGTAATCGGCCTGTATAATTGTCTTATTTTTTCGACTTTATCTTTGAAGCTGAGCTTTAAAAATACTTCCGGCTTTGTGTAAAATTCCTCCGGGATATCGAAATCGGCTGAATATTCCTTTAGATTTTCTGTAATACTGTGTATCGGGCGGCCGGTGAATCTTTCGTCTTTATTTTTAAACTCGACGCAAAGTCTGCCGACGTCTTCCCATGTATAATTTTTACCTGATCCCGAATTCCCCGAAATTTTTGAAATTATGCCGGAAATCAGGCCGCCGGATTCGGCCGCTGCATTAGCTTTGGCGGCTTCTACGGCCGGCGACTGGCTTTTTTTGTGCCAGAAATCGTTAACCTCGCCGTCAACCTTTAATATTCCTGCCTTATACTGAGTCTGGAGCTTCGTGTAAACAAGCGTCGCGTAATCCTGCCACGATTCCGGCCCGGACACGAGGTAGCGCTGATGGAAACGCTGGCGCAGCGCAGAGTCTGTTGAAGTAGGCTCGTTGGTGGCAGCATAAACCTGGCAATTTCCAATAGGCTTTGTGAACATTCCATCCAGAAACTGCATTGTTATATTTAAAGTGTCCTTATCGGAACCGCCCATATTAGGATCGCTTCGCGAGAGCAGCAATAAGTCGACGTCATCGAAAAACACAAGGACAAGTTTATTATTTTGCTTGGTTTTATTTAACTTTTCGAGCAGGTTTTTACCGGTTTTACCGTAATATTCATCTTTAACGCTCTGATCGACAGACACGAACTCCACAGGCAAGCCGGCCTGTTCGCCGCGTTCGGTAAGGCGCGACATGGCGAGTTTAAAAAGAGAAGTCTTTCCGGTGCCCGGAAGGCCGTCAAAAAGAACGCTCCATGAAAGGCCGCCCAGGGCGAGGATAGGGTTCAAGCCTTCATTTTTGTCAAAAAGCGCGAGCCTGTCGACATTTCTAATAACGCCCTTTTTCGAGTCGGTATTACCGACGATTTCTTCCGGGGTCACCCTTATAAAATCAGCTTTCTGGCTTGAAGCTGTTATTTCGGAATCAAAATTTGAAATAGTTATCTCTTCGCCCTCGATTTTAAACACGGTATTTGCCACAAATCCGAGCAATTCCTCTGAGAATTTCTTGCGGTTATTGACCGCGCCGGCTTTTAAAAGCGTGAAAAAGCTGTTAGTAAGTCCGACATAATCGATCGAATCGACTATGATCTTTTTACCGGATTCATCAGCGTTATTAAGGGCATGCACATAATCGCAGAGCAGTGTCACAAGCGTATCTACGCGGCCTTTATTGAATATGAAATAATCGTCGGCCAGGCGCAGCTGCGGAAGATTTTCGCGGCCCTTAACGTCAATTATAAGTTTAGTCTTCAATGAAACAAAGCAGGCCATCGAAAAAAGCGAATAAGTCGTAACAAATTCAAGCAAGTCGCGGAATTTCACTTCGTCACGGCCGGCAGGATTGGCCATCATGGCGGCAAGGCCGGTCTTTTTTTCAAGGAGGTCGAACATAACAAAATAAAGCGCCAGCCCGTTTCTTATCGATCTTAATGTTTCAGCTTCTTCAGCTGAGTGCAGGTACTGCTCGTCCGGAACTATTTTCATCACATAATCGAAAAGGTTAATTTTCTTCTGATTATATATTATATTCGTCATCCTGAATTCGGCGTCATTATAATTTTTACGCAAATCATCGCCGGTTATGGGATGAACATTAGAATTGCTTTTATTACTCAACTAAATCGCCTCCGTCTAACATTCCAAATATTTTGCATGGCACGTTATTTTCATCTTTATCTTTCAGGTACTGCTTTATTTTAAATGGGGTAATCATATAGTTATAATTGAATTTATCCGAAAACAGCTCACGCTGGTTCGTATTTCCAAAAAGGCTGTTCATAAATTGTTTCATCAAAGATTTTTCATGAACGGTCTTAACCGATAAAATTCCCGATACCGAGAATTTGAAAACAAAAGGATCATTCGGCTCGAGCTCGAAAAGTTTTTGCATATTTTCTTCATTGAAGGTATTATTTGAATAGTAAGGCCCTACTGTATATTTAAGGATCGCCTTAGGGTGGATGTCGCGGTCGACCGTGTCAAGGAGCGTACCGATCTGATAAAGGTCACGCTTATAACACTCCTCCAGCACCGATATGAACTTATTAGACATAAGCTCTGATTTTCCCGTCGAGCTGTCGATAACATCGCGCAATTCGTTAAGAAATGTACCGGACGTGTTTTTATTCTGAGTGGCCAGGATCGAATAAAAAATAAATATGTTACAGCGCTGGTCGAATCCGTAAAAATTGATTTTTTGAAGGAGTTCTTCATCTTTTTTGCCTATAAGCTGAGGTTTTTCAACCTCGAATTCGCGCACTATATTTTTCCCTTTTATATATGAAAAATAGTTATACTTCGCATACGACAGCTGTTCGCGAACAGGCATTATACCTTTATATATTTTATCATAGGCGTCGTTAAAAATCTGGTCAAGCGACGGAATATTCTTGAGCTGTTCATCCGCGCCCTTTACATCGTTCGAAAAATTCCATAAATCAGTAAAATGCGGAAAACCTGAATCTGTCGGATCGATGGAAAGCGAAACGGTATTTATGCCCTTATGCTGAAGCAGGAATTTACGTTTAAGCGCGCCGAAAAAGAATTCAAGCCGTTTAAGGAAACTGCAAAATTGCGGGCGTGTATCAAAAGCGCTCTGCATCGGCACTTCGAATGAATATTTTTCAGGCGCCTCAAAAAGTTTTGTAAGCGCGGCGATTATAAGAGACATCTTTTCGAGGTAGCCGCTTATTTCTTGCGGTTCAAGAGATTTAACATTTATCTCGCCCGTTCTTAAGTTAAAGAAATTACTGAAATTGATGTTTTTGGAATTGCATTCGGCATCGCTAACGCCATTCGCTGCTAATTCATTCCTGACATCCTCATTATCCGGCATCTTTTATATAACCGCCCTTTCAAAATATAAAATTCTTAAAAAATAGCTGTTTCAATAATTAGTCCGTAAAAATTGATTATAATTTTATTATATAAAAGCGACTGACATAATTATTTTATCATTAACGTCATTAAAACTCAAGGCGTCAGCAAAAAAATACTAACGCCTTGATTCTATATCTGTTATTTATCTTATTTTATATCACGAACCGTTATTTTATTTGTATTCATACTGGAATACGCCTTTATCATTTACGATATAATGGATAAGCGACTGTATTTTCGGCATTCTGGAAGTCAGCGAATAAGCTGAAAGTATTTTGTCATAAGCCTGTTTCGCAAGGCCCATATCGTTAGCGTGTATAGTGACGAGTTTCGTGCCTGTCTCGACATAATCGCCGACTTTTTTATCCATTACGAGGCCGACTCCTGCATCTATGGTGTCCTCTTTTTTGGCGCGGCCGGCACCGAGTATCATAGCGGCGTTTCCGATTTCCATGGCGTTAATTTTTTCGACATAGCCCTCTCCGGTAGCCAGAACTTCGACTTTAAATTTAGCTTTAGGCATTAAGCCGTAGTTTTCGGTAACATCAGGATTGCCGCCCTGGGCTTTTATCATGTCGCGCAATTTGTTAAGAGCCATTCCCGATTCGAGCGCGGACACTAATTTTTCTTTGGCATCTTTGTAGTTGCCGCAGATATCGCCGACAACGAGCATGTGAGCGGCCAGTTCTATCGATAATTCCTCGAGGTCTGACGGGCCTTTGCCTTTAAGAGTGTCTATAGCTTCTACAACTTCGATAGTATTGCCAATAGCGCGGCCAAGCGGCTGGTCCATATCGGTTATAAGAGCGATAGTCTTTCTTTTGGCGCCGTTTCCGATCTCGACCATAGCTTTAGCGAGCGCGATAGCTTCTTCCGGGGTCTGCATAAAAGCGCCCGATCCTGTTTTAACGTCAAGCACGATAGCGTCAGCGCCGCCGGCAAGTTTTTTGCTCATAATCGAGCTCGCGATAAGCGGAATGGAATCGACTGTCGCTGTGGAATCGCGAAGCGCGTATATCTTCTTATCGGCCGGAACTAGGTTAGCAGTCTGACCTACAACCGCAATTTTATATTTATTAACATTTTCGTTGAATTTTTCTGGCGATATGTTTATCTGGAAACCAGGTATAGCTTCGAGTTTATCGAGAGTGCCGCCTGTATGGCCGAGTCCGCGTCCGCTCATTTTAGCGACCGGAACGCCGCATGCAGCGCAGAGAGGCGCAACAACAAGAGTCGTTTTATCGCCGACGCCGCCCGAGCTGTGCTTATCGACTTTAACGCCGTGTATCGCCGAAAGATCGACTACATCGCCGGATTTAGCCATTACTTCGGTCATATATAATGTTTCCTGTGAATTCATCGATTTAAAATAAATGGCCATCAAAAAAGCAGCCATCTGGTAATCTTTAATTTCTTCTTTAACATATCCCGTGATCATGAAATCTATTTCTTCACGTGTTAAAGTCCCGCCATTACGCTTTTTCAGTATAATGTCATAAGCGCGCATAATAAACTACCCCCTAAATTAATTATAGATGGGAATTTTATCACATAACCTTCAAAAAATCAATTAATTTTTAAATTATTAAAAATGCAAACAACCGGCATAATTTTAAGCAAACTAAAAATTCGTCTTTTTTCATGAAATAACATATAAAATAGTGACTTTTAATTAAGTATGAAAGCTAAATAATTTGAAAATTATCTTAAAATATAAACAATAAGAACTGAAAAAATATGTTATAATTGAATTGTAAGATGATAAAATCACAACTTAAAAACAGCGCCTTAATTCAATTGAAATCTTTACTTTAGTTAAGGAGCGTCAAATATGTCAAAACCTTTTCAATATATTTATTTGGCATCTGTCTTTTCTATCTTTATTTGCTTATTGTTTTGCATGCCAGCATCAGGTGAAGAAAATTCAAAGGCAAATTCAAATAACACCGCTATAAATTCCAAAACGACGGATAATAATTCAAGCACCATTGAAATGAGTCTAAATTCATCAAACAAAATTTTATCGTCTGAAAAAAGCATCAAATCACAATCTTCTGATAAGGAAAAGAAGCCGAAAATTTCAAAAAAGAAGGCTATTTATATATTCGACACGATAGTGACCGGCCTTATGCATATCCTTATAGCGGCATTCGTCGGAGTAATCGTATTAATAATCCTGAAGTGGTTTTTTCTTGAAAGGCAGATAAAATAAAAATTCTAATACGATTATTAAATTTATTTGTTTTTTTCCTCGAAATACTGACAGGGTTTGCCGGTAGATTCCTGTACAATGATTTTAGGCTGATTTTTTGACTGAACTTTCCACAGGCTGCAGCCGTGCGGAAAATTCTTATTCCATGTCACCTGGTAGTTAACGCATTTTACGCAATTTATTATCTTGTTATGTTCCATTTTTATTTATTTCAATACTCCGCTTAACATTGATTTTAATAAACTTCCAATTTCGTAAAATTTCACTTTTTTCCTATGTATGTTATTATATACCATAAATTATCATTTTATCAAGCCTTAATAATTCAAGTTTCAAAACTGTTTAAAATCTTTTATTTTAAAGATATTTAAATAAAAATAAAGGCAATTTTAAATTTAAATTCAACTCATCTTTGTAATTTTTTAACTGAAGAAACCATTAATATTCATAATTTTTAAATATATATGGTTCTGCAAAAATCAAGGCAATAATTTCAAACCAAAATTTTAAAAAATAAGTCTAATTATAAAATAGCCATCCCGATTATTAAAATCAGAATGGCTATTTTAAATTTTCTCTTTAATTAAACTTTTACGTTTCGCAATTATTTATTTTTCAACATATTTAATTCCGGAAACATTAAGTTATCATTTTAACGAAATCGTTTCACCGTCTTTTGGAATAATAAGACGTTCTTGAGTTATTCCTGCCTTATCGGCCGTTTTGCGAAGCAAATCCCTTGTAACCGTACAATGGTCGAGCGATTCCATGTGTATAGCAACAATCTTCGATTTTGAAGCCAGGTTAGCGATATCGACGGTCTGCTGCGCATCCATGATTATAGGATCAAAACCTGGAATTTTAGCTCCGCCTGAATGCGTGATTATTATATCGGGGTTAAATTTTTCCACTGTTTTTTTCACTTCATCGCACAATATGCTGTCGCCTACCCAATAAACAGTCGGCTCGCCCTCTGCCTGAAGCACAATGCCCGATACATTTCCCATACGTTCGAGTATTTTTCCGCTGCCGTGTTTACCGCCGGTACGGGTAATAGTAATTCCATTCCAGACACATTGTTTTTCAACAGGGCTGACATTTGTAAAGCCGGCCATTTTAAGGTTCGAATCGTCGCCGGGCTGGCAAAAAAGCGGCATATCTTTTCGAATCAGGCTGGCCGCCGCAGTATCAAAGTG
The DNA here is from genome assembly GCA_041441465.1 of Candidatus Wallbacteria bacterium. Classification (GTDB taxonomy): domain Bacteria; phylum Muiribacteriota; class UBA9980; order UBA9980; family UBA9980; genus JASDSY01. The sequence continues at coordinate 2,537 of JASDSY010000002.1, read as the reverse complement.
GTCCGGATGGGTATGAGTAACGATAACACAATTAACGTCGCCCGGTATGTCTTTCGCAGCAATTGGCAGCTCCACCGTAGGATTTTTAGCGATTCCCGCGAACGATCTTATTGCATCTTTAGGCGAAAGCATAGGATCTGTAAGTATAGTTTGCCCGCCATAAGTAATTTTCATTGTAGCGTTTCTTATAAGCTGGATTTTTACCTCTTTACTTCCGGCATAACAAACATTAGATAAAATCAACAAAAATAAAATAGTTAAAATAGAAAAATTCTTTAACATACTGCCTCCTGTTTTTTTAGGTAACATTTTTAAATCTTAATAACTTCGTTTCCCTCTGAATAATTTAAATTTCAAGTCCGGACCCTGACCTAATTTTTGGAAATTTCCTTTACCTTGTTTCATCATGTTACCATTTATTCGGCCGTATGTAAATTACCCACTTTTTTGTTTGTATGGTTTTTCGATTAAGACTTAATGTCAGGACTTCAATTTTAAATCAGACTAATTTGAAGTTCTTTGCCAAGGCATGAGGCAAGTTTGCGCAAAAAGGCAAATGATGGATTATAATGCCCGCTTTCCAGACGGCTTATGTTACTCTGACGTGTCCCAATTTTTTTCAGCCAGTTCAGTTTGCGTCAAATTCTGCTCGATTCTAGCTTTTATAATCTGACGTATAATGCCATAATCTGGTTCGAGCTCTTCATACGCAGATTTAGTTTCAGGATCGGCCAGAAGTTTCTTTTTTATTTCTTCTAATGAAACGCCAATATTTTTATTCGTTTTCATCAGGATTATTTCTCCTTAAAAACTCTTTCATATTATTATATGCAATCTCAAGCTCTTTAACCGGAGTTTTTTGTGTTTTTTTACAAAATTATATAATACGACAAATAATTTACTTATTGGCATAAAATATTCTCATAATATCATTTGCAGAAAGTTTTTCATAATAATTTTAATGGAAAACACTCATTAATTAAAGCTCTTGGAAAAGCGTATAAGGAATTTATGTTGTTTCAATCCTTATTTTAGTGGAAAATAGGCGTTAGTAAAAGGTTTGATTTTTAATTTCGTGGAATATCTGAAGTTTCAATCCTTATTTTAGTGGAAAATAGGCGTTAGTCGTATAGTATTTCTATATCATCGGCCGGAATGTGCAGTTTCAATCCTTATTTTAGTGGAAAATAGGCGTTAGTAAAAATAGAAAATTGTCTACTAGTAAAAAAGATGATAGTTTCAATCCTTATTTCAGTGGAAAATAGGCGTTAGTTATCGTTAGTTTTCATACCGATTTAGATGCATTTTTGTTTCAATCCTTATTTTAGTGGAAAATAGGCGTTAGTAAAAAGGTATAGACAGCTGGGAAGTAAAATGTACGAGTTTCAATCCTTATTTTAGTGGAAAATAGGCGTTAGTTTTAACGGTTGAGTTATCTATTCGTTCGAAAGATAAGTTTCAATCCTTATTTTAGTGGAAAATAGGCGTTAGTTTTAAGATAAGAAAAAGATGTTAAAGGTATTTTTGAGTTTCAATCCTTATTTTAGTGGAAAATAGGCGTTAGTTTAGAAGTCCTTTTAATATGTAAGGATTGCCCTTATCGTTTCAATCCTTATTTTAGTGGAAAATAGGCGTTAGTACTCGGCGGCGGCCCTGTTGATGAGGTTACAAATATGTTTCAATCCTTATTTTAGTGGAAAATAGGCGTTAGTTCTTTTCTTTGATGTTCAAAAAACTTACTGTGGCGGTGTTTCAATCCTTATTTTAGTGGAAAATAGGCGTTAGTTAAAGCGTTAGGCAATAGCGTTGCCGTGCCGTGTGTGTTTCAATCCTTATTTTAGTGGAAAATAGGCGTTAGTAAGAAAGCTTAAAAGGCGACGTGCAGAGCCTAAATTGTTTCAATCCTTATTTTAGTGGAAAATAGGCGTTAGTAAGATGGTGGTGCAGTTGCTGACAAAGTTATCATGAAGTTTCAATCCTTATTTTAGTGGAAAATAGGCGTTAGTAATTTTATATTGAGTTGAACTTAACGCAGTCAGCGTGTTTCAATCCTTATTTTAGTGGAAAATAGGCGTTAGTATAGACCCTACTGTTCAGGAAATTCAGTTGAGTATAGTTTCAATCCTTATTTTAGTGGAAAATAGGCGTTAGTATTTATCCGCAAAGTCCTCTAATTGGCGCATGAGATAGTTTCAATCCTTATTTTAGTGGAAAATAGGCGTTAGTTGCCTGAAGAATATGATATATATGCTTTCGGCCCGTGTTTCAATCCTTATTTTAGTGGAAAATAGGCGTTAGTCATATCAAAGGCAGGTACAAGCCTTCGTCACACAAAGTTTCAATCCTTATTTTAGTGGAAAATAGGCGTTAGTCGCGCACTTCGTAGCGGTCGGGAGTTACCGCCCACGAAGTTTCAATCCTTATTTTAGTGGAAAATAGGCGTTAGTGATTAATCGTTTAGTATATGCTTTATACTGTTGAGAGTTTCAATCCTTATTTTAGTGGAAAATAGGCGTTAGTGTAATATTGAAGCGTTT
>JASDSY010000001.1:7431-243266 GCA_041441465.1 Candidatus Wallbacteria bacterium | reverse complement strand
ACAGGGTAGGGAATTTTGGCCGGCGGCAGATAGGGAATTGTTCTTGACTTTAACAAATTTAGGGCGCATAAATAAATTTGAAAGGACTAATAAAAAGAGGCTGTTTAGGATTTTTTTAACAGCCTCTTTTTATTTATAAGATTTTTTATTTTGCGGTGAATTTTATAATTCCGTTATCTATCAATTCGGTTTCGGAATATATGTCGATTTTATATTTTTGGCCTGATATAAAAGCTTTTTGGGGTTTAAAATAAATGGTTACCGGTATTTTTTTATTAGTTTCATTTAATTTTTCTTTGTTTTCACTTTCAGCGGATTTCTTTTTATCTGTTTTTACAGTTGTTTTAATTTCATTTGATTTTAAAGGTCCGATTAATGGATTGAGAGCGTTACTGTCTGAATTAAGCGCTATTTTTTGAATTCCTGATGTCGGAGATATACCCGGGGTTTGTGATAATCGGCTGTCAAGTTTAAAATCAAGCTCAGTTTCGGTTTTCTCAACTTTAAAAATTTTTATTTTCAAGTCTTTAACTTCTTCAGATAAGGTAACTGAAAAAGTATCGTTTAGTTGTTTTTTTCCATCAATCGGCAGGTCCTGCTCAATTATTCCAGGAGCCGTCCTGAAGAAATAAGTTTCATTAGCGTTAAATATCAGACCTGATTTAGTTTTTACTTCGTTGACCGCGACTTTATAGTTTTTGCCGAACTCAAGTGGCGAATCGGCTTTAAATTCGAGTTTACGTCCGCTTAAAGATGCGTTGCCGCTAATTTGTTCAAAATTGCCTTTGTTTTTTTCGTGGTAAAGTGTCATTGTATTACCTTTTATTGATTTTTCGTCAATATCTGTGGAAAAAACTACAAATATTGATGAATTCCGACGGCAGTAGGGGCCTTCAGGATTTCGCATTATTATCATTGGTGTATTAAGCTGCTTTTCAAACTCACTGAAGCTGAGAATTTTTTTATTAAGTGATATATCGGCTGTTGATTTTACGGTTTTATTTTTTAAAGCTGCTTCGCCGGTGTCGCGCTTATCTTTAAAATTAACTTCAGCGCTGTCGTTTATTTCCGTTTCGGCAGTTTTATCCTTATCTAACTCATTTGAGGAAACTGATTTATAACCCAAGGTTTCGAAATTCCATTCCAATTTATAATCGATTTTATTTTCAACCAGGTTAATGTCAACTTTTTTAAAAACGCCATCCTGGACTTTTTGGCTTCTGGCGAATTGGATTGAAGCAGGCGCTGATTGGGTTGACGATGCGCCCTGGACGTTAGACCCGGCAATTGAATTTTCTGCAGTACCGGAAGCTGTTGGCGTAGGATCATTTGCAGAGCTATTAATTTTATGATTAAATGTGATCGCTACATTATAAATGGATTTTCTTTCAAGTGTTAAAGGCGGTGTTATTGTTAATTGACATGTTTCAGCATTCCATTTAAAGTCAACCGTTTTAGATGAATATTGGCTTGTGCCTGCATTATCTTTTGAATATTTAGGATGTATATTGATTGAGTTAACAGATACATCAAGTTGTTTGCCGGCCGATTTGATTTTTTCAGGTGAAAATTTAATTATGATCGGCTTATCGATTGCTTCACCGGTAGCGTTAGGTTCGGGAGTAATTTCAGTCGGTGAGAGCGAGGCTAATTTTTCTAACTTTGGATCTATTTCACTTGCTGTATTGCTTGAAGGCGTATTTACAGCTGTGTTATCTGATGCTGCATTTACTTCGTTGTCTTTATATGTGGATACGAAATTTACAACATCGTTCTCGTAGCTTACAGGATTATTAAGTCTGGAAGTCTCAAGCTGGATATATGATTTCAGTTCAAGCAAAGCGTCATTCTGATTGAATCCAGCGGGTGTCTGACTGCCAGTATTTGGCGTATTGATGTTTTGTACTGAAATTATCCTGGTAATAAGCGAATCAAAACCTGCAGCCTCGTATAGTTTTAAATTTAATATGCCGGTTTTTAATGCTTTTATGGAATTATCGGTAGGGTCATTTTTTATTGAATCTGTAATTTGTGCAGAAAGGCTTTCTCGTTTAGAATAAAGCTGATTTAGTTGAGTTTCAACATTTCCTGTGGCATTTGATATTTTTAATGCGACAACTTGTTCAAGCATAAAAATTTTACGGTTCATTTCAGCCAAAGCTTTAATGTCATTTTTTATGTCAACATTTGATTGCTTAGGATTAGCGGTACTTTCTTTGGTTGAAATTTCGGCGGTATCGTTTTTATCTAACTCTGCAGCAGCTGCCGTTGAACTATGAGCGAAAGGATAAGCCGCTGAAAACATAAATACGCAGAAGTTAATTATAAAAGCATTTTTAAAATAAGAATTATTCATTTGGACTCCTTATTTATTTAAGAAGATTTTATACATAAACTTTTTGGAAACATTTTATGTATAACCAGGCATAAAAACATTTAATGATAGTATTAAAAAATCTATAATTTCAGTAAGTAATTTATGAAAATTTATATTCTTTTATCCAGCATGTAATTTAGCTTATTAAAAATAAAAAATACATAATAATTTTACATCATAGCATAGATTCTGTCAATATTCAAATCGTGATTTTAACATAGTAATTTATTAAAATTTTATAGTTGGCTTATTCTTTAAGATAACTCCATGCAGTTTTTTTATCTTAAATCTTATATAATTTAATTAAGTGTCATTCTAAAATATTGCAGTTTATAATAAACTCAATTTCTTTAACTGATTATTTTAGTGTGATTTTTTCGAATTATTTTGATGGCGAAAAAATTAAGTTAAGCTTTATGTTCAGAACAATTATAAGAGTTGAATAAAAAAACTGGATATGAAATTAATCTTCACATCCAGTTTTTAATTATTTATGTTTAAGCTGTTATTATTATAATGTAGCAGCAGCCGGGAAATATTTGCTCAAGAAAAGCATCCAATTTGTTTTTGCAAATTTGATCTTTGCGTAGTCTGAGCCGGGAACTGATGTCGGGAAGTAAATTGCAAGTCCTGTAGCGTTAGCCATTCTCGAACCGGTTGTGCCATTTGAGATTACAAGCGGGTTTTGGCCGTTAGCATAAAGCGCGATTGCTTCTGCAACCAATGTCTGAACTTCAGGGTTGTTAACATTTTTCTGGATTAAAGCCATGAAATGGCCGAGGTCGATATTTGTCCTGTAATAGAAGGCTTGTGTAACAGGGCGAACCTGTTTTTTTATAGCTGTCATTACGGCTTTATCTGATGAAAGTTCTGCGAGTTTTGCGCACAATGCATCAAATTTAACCATAAACGTATCAAACTGACCAAGGTCGACAGCTGATTGTGTTGAAGCTTCACTTATTGATGCGTAATGATCTTTATAGCCCTGAACCATTACTTTAGCCAAATCAGCGGCTGACATTTCAGGGTTTGAAGCTAAAGGAGCGAGGAATGAATCGTAAGTATAGCCGTCGCCAGGTTCGGTTTCTTCTGAAGCTACACAATATTGAACGTAATCTTTGATTTCATATGTAACTTCGGCCATCTGCATGAGGCATGCATCCATTGCTAATATGTCGAGTTTTTTGCCGAGAGTTTTGTAAATTGAAGCCATAGCTTCGCCAAGCTGAGGTGTCGTTATATGGTTGCCTGAACCGTCATCATAAGAAATGCCTTTAAATGTGTTTAATCTTGATTTGCTCCAGCCTGAGCCGTGGTTCCATATGTCAACTGCATAATGTTTCGCAGGGTAGTTTTTTACGCCCCATTCAACAAAGTTTACAAGGTTTTTGTAGTCGCCCATATCGTAGCTGCCGAGTTCTTCAAGAACCTGCGATGATATTTTATTTTCATCGTTATCTTTTGTAATATAAAGTTTTTTTGCAGTACCGTTTTCACGGTCTAATAAAACTACTATGTTCATTTTATCGTTCGAACCTATTTTTTCCATTTCGTTAACGTCTTTTACGCCGAACTGGTCAAGGTTGTTATCGGCATTTAAAAATACCAAGAACGTCCATTCTTTAACTTCGCGATTTACTTCGCAAGTGCTCTGGCATGAGCCGCATGAATTGCCGCATTTTGAAACGTTGATTTCGCAGGTATTATGGCATGAGTCACATGAACTGCCGCATCTTACCAATTTGTTCTCGCAGGTGCTGTGACACGAATCGCACGAACCGCCGCATTTTACCAATTTGTTTTCACATGTGCTGTGGCATGAATCACATGAGCCGCCACATTTTTCAGCAGCCATAACGTTGCCTGCGATTGCCATTAACGCGAAGAATAACATAAAAACCAGAATAAGACTTTTCTTTGCCATTTACTACTCCCTACCTCTCATTATTTTTTGATGTGAAATAATTTTACCCTATGAAAATGATTTTGTCAAGAAAATGGCTTTTTTTTTAGAATTATTTTTGGGTTATAAAATTTTATGCTTTTAACCTAGGTTAATACCACCTATTTTGCATATAGTTGGTTATGATGTTATTTTGGTTAATATTAACTATAATGATATAATAACAAAAAATTTTAAGAAGCATTTCGATATTAAAAAGTTCAAAAATATTTGAGTTGAGTTTGAAACGAGGTCAGTAAGGTTATTTTCTTGACAATATCTTTTTATGATGTTATAATAATTTATAAAATAAAATTTTACCATGTTTGTCTATGGTATTAATTCATGAAAGTGGGGATATATTAATGGCAGTTAAAAAAACAGCCGCAGTAAAACCAGGCAAAAGCTTGTTTTTTACTTCGGAATCAGTTACCGAAGGTCATCCTGATAAAATGGCCGATCAAATTTCAGATTCAGTATTGGACGCGATTTACGAACAGGATCCTATGGGACGTGTTGCGTGCGAAACAGCGCTTACAACAGGTGTATGTTTTGTAATGGGTGAAATTACGCATCGTAATGACGTAATCCTCGATTTCCAGAAAATAGTTAGAAATACGGTAAGGGAAATTGGTTATACTGATCCTGAGTTTGGTTTTGACGCAGACAGCTGCGCAGTAATCACTTCAATCGGCAAGCAGTCTTCAGATATCGCTATGGGCGTTGATAAGGCATTAGAAATACGCCAGAAATCAAAAGCTTCGGAAGATGAAAAAGTAGGCGCCGGCGATCAGGGTATGATGTTCGGGTTCGCGTGCAATGAAACGCCTGAATTAATGCCAATGCCGATTCTTTATTCGCATCAGCTTTGCGCTAAATTAGCTGAATTAAGAAAGAACAAAAAATTAGCTTACTTGCGTCCTGATGGTAAAGCGCAGGTAACAATTCAGTATGACGGTTTTAAACCGGTGAGAGTTGACACTGTTGTTATTTCGACACAGCACTCGCCAAGCGTTGATTTGAAAAAAATACAGGAAGATCTTAAGGAATTGGTAGTTAAAAAAGTAATTCCTGCAGAAATGCTTGATAAAAACACAAAATATTTTATTAATCCGACGGGCCGTTTTGTAATCGGCGGACCGCACGGCGATTCAGGGTTGACAGGCCGCAAGATAATAGTCGATACATACGGCGGTATGGCAAGACACGGCGGCGGCGCGTTCTCGGGTAAAGATCCGACGAAAGTCGACCGTTCGGCTGCTTACGGCGCTCGTTATGTCGCCAAAAACATAGTAGCTGCAGGCCTTGCTGACCGTTGCGAAGTTCAGGTCGCATATGCGATAGGCGTAGCTCAGCCTGTTTCGATAATGGTTGATACTTTCGGAACAAATAAAATAAGCGAAGCGGAAATCGAAAGAATCGTAATGAACCAGGATATATTCGATTTAAGACCCGGCGCTTTAATAAAAACTCTTAACTTAAGAAGACCTATATTCAAGAAAACTGCAAGCTATGGTCATTTCGGACGTGCCGAAAAAGAATTCACATGGGAAAAGACCGATAAGGTAAAACTTATACAGAAAGCCGTAAAATAGTTTTTTAGATAAAATAAACCGGTTTATAATCAAAGCAAAACTGAGATTACAAACCGGTTTATTAAATTTTAAGTTTGCGCGTTAATTTTTATATAAAAAAATGCGTTATGGTAAAAAATTAATCGGGTTGATTAGTGGCTTTATAACTCGATAAAAAATTATAATTAAAAATTAAGCGGTAGTAAAAATGAAAATAAACAAAGAAAATTTAGTGCCATTGATAATGGTCGTAGCCATTATGCTTATAACGATAGTAGCCGCATTTTATGCGGTTGATACTTATGTTGTATTCAATAAGCAATTTACTGAGAAAGTAATAAATACGATTCCATCGGATCTTGAAAAAAAGCCATTTAAAGATTTGAAGGACAGGCGCGATCAATTTAAGCCTGTTAATGCGGATTCGCTTGTTGAATCGGCCGAAGCGCGTGAATATGAAAGTAAATTCATCGAGTTTAATACTACCGATCCCAGTTTTGACGCGGCTAATCCTAAGTCTATAATTAATAAATTTATAAGCTATTTCTGGATGGTTTCCGGAATAAATTTTATTTTTATAATTGCGATATTAATATCTTCGATGTATATGGGAATAATCGGTTCGGTGCTGGCTTCAGCAATAAGCTCCGGAGCTGTTTATGCCATTTATACGATGAAAGAAATTCCAATTATTACAGAACAGCTTCGGGCATGCTATGCTTTCAGCTTTGCGATAACTGGAAACGGCAATCATGACAGCTCTTTTATCTGCTCGCTTGCGAGCAATTATTACGAAATTTATACTTTTTTAATAAATTTACTGCAGTTTGATATGCAGCTTAAAATTGGAATATTCATAGCTGCCGGTTTAATTTGTTCGATGATTTTTGAAAAGCGTACCTCGAAATATTTTCTGCAAATCGAGGATAAGACATCGGAACTTATGAGGCTGCAGGCTGAAAATAACAAGCTGAATAACTCGGTTTCGGACGTGAAAAAGTCCGAAGAAAAAAACCGCATATTAAGCGCGCGCCTTTCGTCGCTTCAAACATTGACGCGCGTTATAAGTAAAGCTCTTGATCCGACGGAAGTCGTCAAGGAATCGCTGAAAGTTGTCCAGCAAATAACTAATGCGGAGAAATGCTCGATATGGACAATGGACGAAGGCTCCGGCTCGCTGTTTCTGAAGGATGAAATCGGCTGGAAAGAACAGGAAAAAGAAAACATAATGTCGTATAATGTCGAAGACGAAAAAGGTATCGTCGGTGAATCTGTCCGCACTGGAAAGGTTATGAGTTCGACTGAGGTTCATCAGGATTATACTACGATGACAACCGGCAAAGTTATGCCGTCAAAAGCCTGCGCTCCGCTTAAACATGGCGAAAAAGTCCTCGGCATAATAAATATAGAAAAGTTCAGCGAAAGCGTTAAGATCGAACAGGAAGAAATAAGAATGCTTGAACTTATTTCTACATTGACATCGGTTGCTATTGAAAACGCCAACCTCTTCAAGAAAACTGAAATGCTTGCAAATACTGACGGATTGACAAAACTTTATACAAGGCGTTATATGGAAAATTTCCTCGATACCGAACTTGAAAAGAGCCGGCGTTATAACCATCCGCTTTCAGTTATAATAAGCGATATTGACCATTTTAAGAAATTCAACGATACTTACGGACACCAGATCGGTGACTTCGTATTGGAAGAAACTGCTCGCGTTTTGAAAAATGCCGTAAGAAATGTCGATTTGCCGGTACGCTACGGCGGCGAGGAGTTTTTTGCCGTTTTGCCTGAAACCGATTATAAAGGCGCGTTCGTATTTGCTGAACGTTACAGAAAACTAGTAGAAGCGAAGGAATATAACGATGCCAAAACCGGTCATAAGTTAAAAGTTACTATTTCAATCGGCGTAGCCTCGTTTCCTTTGCACACCAAAGAAAAAACTGAGCTTATAAAAAAGGCCGATTCAGCCCTGTATATGGCTAAGGAACAGGGAAGAAACAGGGTAAAGGTGGCGCCTATAACCAAGGAACAATTAGCGTCAATTCAACAGCAAGCCGGGGGGCATTAATTCATATGTTGACATTTCTTAGTGTAAAAAATAAAATGCTATTAAAGCCTTTGTATGATTCAAAAGGGTTTAACAGTTTATTTTTAGGAATAGTATTAATAATTTTTATAATATGTTCTTTTGCGCTGATGTTGATGCCGGCCGAGCTTCAGAGTAAGGCCTGGGTCTATACGATATTACTCATTCCAACTCTTGTTTCGGCGTTTCTTTTTAAAAGCGGCGGCGGAACTATCGCTGCTATCATTTCAAGTATTCTGAATTTATTGATTTTTAAAAGATACGGTATTATGGAAGGCCAGGATTTTATGAGCCTGGTTTTCAGTACCGGCGTTGCTGCCAACTGTTTCATATTTATTGGTGTCGGCGCCGCTACTGATTTTTCTGAAATAATATTCGGCACGGTTTCTGGAGTTTCGTCTACTGAAAACAGGAAAGACAACGAAATCGACAAGCTCGAGCTCGCCAAGCTTCGTAAGGAAATTTCGAGCAAGCAGGCTGCGATCGAAGAAGCCAACAGCAAAGTGAATTTTATAAGCTCGAAGATGGTCAACCTTCAGGCTATTGCGCGTGAAATCGGAACGTGCCTTGATTTCGACTCGCTTTTGAAATCGACTTTAAATGCCGCAAATAAACTGTTAAAAGCCCGTAAAATTTCGATATTTCTTCACGGCGAAGATAATAAGCTGTTGCTGAAAGCCACATACGGGTGGACTTCTGTAACTCCTGACGAGCATAATATAATTTCCGACCATGAAATTGCCATGTGGTCGTTTACCCATAATGAAATGGTGACTCCGACTGAAATTCAGAAAGATCCGATATTATCGGCGCTGCATCGTGAATCTAAACTCAAGGTAATAATGTGTGCGCCTATTTCGAGTAAAGACGAAGTAATAGGCGTTATTTGCGTCGAAGAGCTTGAAGGCGGCCCGTCGGCCAAAATTACTTCAGATGATACGCGCATGTTTTCGATATTGATAGACCTTGTTTCGCTTTCGTTCAATAATACAAGACTTTTTAGAAAAGTGCAGATGCTCGCCAATACCGACGGTCTCACAAAATTATTCACGCACAGGTATTTTCAGGAGTTTTTATCAGCCGAAATTGAGAAATGCTCTCAGGGCAAGGGTGAGTTTTCGATAATATTAAGCGATATAGACCACTTCAAGAAATTTAATGACACATACGGCCATCAGGCTGGAGATTTCGTGCTTGAACAGACAGCTCAATGCTTTAAGCAGACGGTAAGGCCGAATGATATTGTGGCGCGTTATGGCGGCGAGGAATTTATCATATTGCTTCCCGGCGCAAATGTCAACAGCTCTTATGTTATGGCCGAGCGTATAAGAAAAGCTGTCGAAAGCAAGCTTTATAATTATAACAACTTGCAATTGAGAGTTACTGTATCTCTAGGTATCTCATCATATCCTGTGGATGCCGTGAAAAATATGGAACTTGTAAAAAAATCTGATCTTGCGCTTTATTACAGTAAAGAGACCGGAAGAAATAAAAGTTCGGTAGCTTCCATGATTCCTAATCTGGAAGAATGGATAAATAAAAAGGATAAAAAATAAGGAGCACTTATGAAAAAAATATTCAGCCTGCGTTTTATGTTATGTCTTTTGATGTTGCTTCTGTGTTTGAATGCACGGTATTTCAATGAAATTTGTCTGGCGGCGGAAAATAATGATTCAAGCTCGCAAAATACTTATGTCGAGCCCGGTTATTTGAAAAACATTTCAAATACAGGCGAAGTTATACTTAAAGTCAAAGAAGAATTCAAGAAAAATCAAAATCTTTTTAATGATCAGTTAAGTATCTGCCTGAAAAAACTTCTTAATAATCCCGAAAAATTCAATGTCGATTTTTCGAAAACTCATTTCAAAAATATCGAGAATTGCGAAACAGTTGACTATGATTTTATAAATATCCATCTGAGTAATGCTATATTTGATAACTTAAGAATCGATACTGCTTCAATAATGTTTAATAAGACGTCGATCGATATTTATAAATTATTCAAGGAAGGAAAAATAAGAGTAATTGCTCAGGACGAAATATACACGAAAATTGTTTTGCTCGAAAAAGATCTTAACGATTACCTTATAAAAAAATCCGAGAAGATTAAAGTTCAAAAACCTTATGCTAAGCTTGAAAACAAAGTAATGAAAATTGGCGGTGTTTTCAGGTATGGAATAATGGTTATTGATTTTAACGCATCGGGTGATTTCAAAGTAGTTGACGGTTCGAAAATACATTTTAATGTGAAAAATTTGAATATAAACCGTATGAAGGTGCCGAGAAACTTAAGGCGTCAGGTTGAAAATTTAAATCCTATATTGGATTTGCAAAAATTCCCGTTTAAGTTGATTTTAAAATCAATCGAAGTAGAAAATAATACGTTGATTTTTGCATCTTAATATTACGCTTCGAAGAAAAATATAAAAAAAGAAAATGGAACAAAAATGATATCCAAAAAGAATCTTATTTTTTTATTAATACTTTCATTAGCTGTTATATTGTCGCTTGTTACGTCAATTAAAAGGGCGATAATCGAAAACAACAATAATAATATCGAAGTGGCAATTGATTTAAATGCTTTTGAGAAGATATTTCTTTCGGAAGGCAGCGACGATGTACAGTCGTGTCTCAATACTCTGGCTCAAAGTTCCATTAATTCAGTATTAATAAAAGAAGACACTATTAAATCTTTGTCCGATAAAGGCAGTTTAAGTGTTCTAAGCGGAAGCGAACTGCTGACTAATTTCAGGGTATCCGGTCTTTTAAATCCGATAATAACCAAATACATATCTAAAAAGGGCATAAAACCTAATTTAACATATATCATTACGGGCAATCAGAAACTGCATGAAAGAGTATTCGGAGAACTTAAAATAAAACTTAAGGACAACGACTCTAAAATTGTGGTTACTTCGGAAACTATAACGGCAGATATTGAAGCCAGCGGCGATTCGTCAGTTTATCTCATTACCGTTAATCTTTCAAGCGATGAACTATATAATTTAGGGCTTGGTTTCGATCCTGAAGCTATCGCGCGGGTTCAAAAAGTAAACCTCTCAGTGCTGGCCGGAATCAGCGATTCAAGCTTTTTGAATCCTACCCAGATTGACCGGATATTTGAAAAACTGCCTAAGATAAAGAATTTTTCCGGCGTAATTATCGAAGGTAAGACCGTGCCGGGATATTGCGTAAAAAATTCAAATACCGTTAAATATTTCGCGCAAAAGTTGTCAGAATTGAGCAAACTTAAAGCTAAATTTGTGCTAATGGAATTTGAAAATATCGCAGGACTGGAAATTTTAAAGCCCGATCTTTATTCGATGGCCGTTAAGGGGCTGAGATTAGTCAATTCGCCCGCAAATAAGACAGCCGTTACCGATTATGATGATGTTTCAGACGATTATTTAAAAGCTATAAGGGAAAGAAATGTCAAAGTCGTAGTTTTTGAAGGCATTACATCAAAAATAGCTGGGGTTTCGTCGAATCTTTTAATGCAAAATTATAATTTTTTAGAAACTCTAATAAAAAAAATACAGGCTGCCGGCTATAACATAAAATCTGCAATGTCTTATGAATCGGATATGGTTGCGGTTGTTTCGATAATGATAATAATGTGGGGAATAGTCGCTCTTTATATTTTGCTTTTAGAGCACCTGGTGAATATGCCAAGAAAAATATCATACTTGATATTGATTATTTTTATGGCTTTTATAATGGCTGTGACACTTAGGTGGCATGGTACCTATGTGACGATAGTTTTCAGACAAGTATGGGGGCTTCTGCTGGCTTTTATACTTCCGATAATTCCGTTCCTTCATAAGATTAAAATTGATAAAGCCGTATTAAAACTCGATTTTTATCAAACGATATACCGAAGCGTTTTTTTATTTTTGTATAGCCTTTCTATTATACTTATTTTTTGCCTTTTTATAATCGGGATTTTCTCGACAATGGAATTTTTAAACGGCGCCGAGAATTTGAACGGCGGTTTTTTAATATTTATAATTCCTATTTTTATTATTATTCTTATGAATTCAAAAAATTATAATTTCATGGAAATCATTAAAAACTTCATAATGTGTCCGCTTAATTGCTATCATGTGGTTATATTTATTATATTTGCCGCGGTATTATGGCTTTACGGCGAGGGTGTCGCGCAAATATTGAATGCTGATTCGTTAGCAGACGGCAGCGCATCGGATGTAAGCTTTATTTTCGAAAAATTAAACAGCTTTAATATCGGTTTTATTGAGGTATTTATAGGATATCCTGCGATATTGCTATATTTTTATTTGAATCTCAAGAATATTAAAAAATTCAATTTCTTGCTTTCGGCGGCCGGTGTTACAGGGACTATATCGCTGGTAAGCTCTTTTTATCAAATTCAGGCTCCGTTATATTTGCTGACAATTAAAGTCGTTACAGGAGTTATTGCCGGAACTGCCGTCGGGGTGCTCATTTGCCGTGCAGCTGATTTCTTTATTAATCATTATAACGAAAGCAGCGAGGAAAAATAATGATTGACTTTGTCGGCGTGAATAAAATCTATAATAATGGCGTGAATGCGCTTAATAACATATCGCTTCATATCGAACGCGGCGAATTTGTCTTTTTAATAGGCCCTTCCGGGGCCGGCAAGTCGACATTTTTGAAAATGATTTTCCGCGAGGAAATGCCTTCGAGCGGCCAGGTTTTTATCGACGGCAGGAATATTGTCGATTTGCGTAATAATGAAGTTGCGTATCTTAGAAGAAATATCGGAGTGGTATTTCAAGATTTTAAATTACTGAATGACAGAACGGTTTATGAAAATGTGGCATTTGCTTTGAAAATATTAGGTTTCAGCGGTCAGGTTATAAATAATCAGGTTATGAAAGTGCTGGACCAGGTCGGACTGGCGATGAAAAAACGCGCCTATCCTGAACAGCTTTCGGGCGGCGAAAAGCAGAGGGTATGCATCGCGCGCGCCATCGTGAATAATCCGGCCATACTTGTGACGGATGAACCGACAGGCAATCTTGATCCTTATATTTCATTTGAAATAATGAAAACTATGATAGATATATGTAACAAGGGAACGACCGTAATATTTGCGACGCACAATAAGGAGCTTGTCGATAGAATGCGCAAGCGTGTGCTGGTATTGCGCGACGGCCGACTGATCAAGGATGAGCAGCGAGGCACATTTGACTATGAGGCAGCTCAGGAATATTAATTTTATCTTTTATTAACCGCAAAAGGGATTTTGTATGAATAGCCTTAAATATATTATCGAAGAAACTTATTTTGCCATAAAAAAGAGCGGCACGCTCATCATAAATGCCGTTTTAATAATAACGGCCGCGCTTTCGTTATTCGGCGTTTTAATGATAGCGGATAAAGCGACAAAACTGCTTTTTCAGAATTTTGAAACGAACCTTGAAATTATAGCGTTTTTAGAAGACCAGACCGACCCGGCGACTCTGAATAACGTTATTATTCCGAATATTTCAGCTTATCCGGAAGTCGGAAATGTAAAGCTGGTTTCAAAGGAAGAAGCGGCTGAAGCTTTAAAAAAGGACATGCCGGAGCTTCGCGAAATTTTCTCGGTAATCGAAGAAAATCCTCTGCCGGTAACTCTCAGGATTAAGGTTAAATCGGCGGCAATGCTTGAGGCGGTTACTGCGAAAATAAAAAAAGAAAATGGGCTTTTGATCGAAGATGTTACTTACGGCGGCGATAAGATAAGTTCCTTTCTTGAAACTGGCGAAAAAATAAAAAGAGCGCTGCTGCTGTTTGTTATAGTATTTATCGTGTCATCAATCGCCATAGTTTCGTCGACTATAAAAATGACCGTTCATTCACGCCGAAATGAAATCGAAATCATGCAGCTGACCGGCGCGACCGAGTGGTATATAAAATGGCCCTATGTGATTGAAGGTACATTTATAGGCATAATATCAGCAGTTTTAGCTACCGTACTGGTATATTTTATGCAAAACGCCATGGTAACTGAATTTGCACGGAACTTTGCATTCGTAAAGAACCTTCCGTCAAACCTGTCCTATTATGAAATACTTTTTAAATTGTTGATAATCGGAGTTTTGCAGGGAATAATAGGCGCGCTGATATCGACTTCCAGGTATCTTTCGGAGAAAAACCGATGAGCTTTTTATACAGCCTATTCATTGATTCAGGCAATAAAAAAATTGATAAAAATAACCGAACCGTAAGGAATTACAAACTTGCAGTTATTTTCGCAGCCTTGAATTTCGTTTTTTTGCCGGTTTGCGTTTTGGGGGCGGCTGCGTTTTGCTTTTCGGGAGCGATGCGGGCGGGTAATGAATATGTGTTCGTTAATTGCGCGGCGGCGCAGGAGCGAGCCGGCACGGCGGAAGGAAATTCGGCTTCGGAAGGCGGCGCAGGAGTTAGCGGACCGAACTTGCTGGAAATGAAAAGGAAAACAGTCAGGGAAATCGAAGAAAAAATCATCGCCACTGAAGCCGAGATAAAGAAAACGCAGCAGGACGCTGAAAATGCTAAGACAGAATACTTTAAAAAGCAGGAAGAATATAAAAATACGCGTGAGGAATTAAGTTCATCGCAGCAAAAGAGTGTCGAGCTCTATGAGACACGCATGAGACTGGCGAAGGAATTGAAATTAAGCACCGATAATTTTTTAAGAAAGAAATTTTTGTTAAAAAGCCGCATAAGGGCTATGTATAAAAATTCATTCAAGAAAAGGGCTGAGTTTCTTGTAAATTCAGGCAACATTGTCGATTTTTATATGAATTTATTTTATCTGGCGCGGATAATTAAATCAGATACCGAGTTTATCGCTGAAATATCCAAAAAAGTCGTGCAGATAAAAGCTCAGCGTGAAGAGTTGAATAAGAAGCTTAAAGAGCTTGAATTGCTCAATGAGAATAATAAAAATTACGAGAAGAGTTTAAAATTAGCTACCTTGCAGATTAATGACGGAATTTCGAAATATGCCCAGAAAGAGCAGCTGCTGAGGACTCAGCTGACTTCTCTGTCTTCTGAGAAGGTGCGGCTGGAAAAAGATATAAGCGAGATGCAGCAGACTGCCGCAAAAATAATGAAAATCGAACCTGCGTTGAAAGTTAATGACAAAAATAACGGTACGGCGGCGACTGCGGAAGTGAAAACCGAATCAAGGGAACAAATGTCGGCCGTAAAAATTTCGGAAATAGCCTTTACCTGGCCTTTAAAGAAAAGCAAAAACGTTATAAGCTTTTACGGAGTCCAAAAAGAGCCTAAGTATAACGTAAGTTATTTTAATTCTGGCATAGACATAAGCGGTGAAAATAACGAAGAAGTCGTCGCTGCGGCGGCAGGCGTGGTTAAATATAAGGGCGAAATGAAAAGCGTCGGCAAGATATTAATGATCGATCACGGCGGCAACATAACTACGCTTTATTCCCATTTGAAGTCTATAGAAGTAGGTATGGGTCAGAAAGTGAACTCAGGTGAAATACTTGGTTCGATAGCCAATGAACAGGCGGCGGCAGCCGGGGACGACAGGAACGGCGAAGCCGCGAAACCGTGTTTTTTGCATTTTGAGCTGAGGATCGAGGGTACCGCTAAAGACCCTATGGATTATTTTTAAAAAATCTTGTTAAAAGTGTCAAATGTATTGAACAATATTGCAAAAATTAGTATAATTTATAATGATTGAATTATTTACTAAAGTATCTATGGAGGCATGCTGAAATGATAAGTTACGAGCAGATAAGGAAAAGACTGAATATTGATTTTATCCCGCGTGAAAAGAAAAATGAAATAGAGACGGCCAAAACCGATATTCCGGTAATAAAGCCGGTTGAAATAAAAAAAGAGTCGGCGTCGTTTTCTCAAAAATTTTTATCTGGAACGTTATTAATGATCGCCGCCGGTATGATGTTTTTTACGGTTAGTGCGGCGAAAGCCGGCACGGCGGATATCGGCTCTCTGGATAATTTGAATGTAGTAAGAAAAGTTTTTAATTTAATAAAATCCGATTACGTAAGAAAAGACGTCAATGAGAATGACCTGCTAAAAGGCGCGATAAACGGCATGCTTGAGTCGTTAAACGACCCTTACAGCCGCTATATGGAGCCTAAAAATTTTAAGGATATGCAGGATGATACGTCAGGTGAGTTCGAGGGAGTAGGACTCGTAATAACTGTAAAAAATCGTATCATAACGATAGTTTCGCCTATCGATGACACTCCGGCATTTAAGGCGGGTTTGAAATCCGGCGACCGCATAATCAAAATAGACGGTGTCGATACCGATAAACTCCGCCTTCATGAGGCGGTAAATAAAATGCGCGGCAAAAAAGGCGAAGCAATTACGTTGACTATATGGCGGAATGAGTTTAAAGAGCCCAAGAATTTCACTTTATACCGCGATACAATTCCTTTGAGGACTGTTTCAGGAAGGCTTGTCGACGACAAGATCGGTTACGTGAGGATTTCGCAATTTACCGAGTCCACCGCGCCTGATCTTGAAAAAGAACTTGTAAAACTTGAAGGCAAAGGCATAAATGCCTTGATTCTTGATTTAAGAGATAATCCGGGCGGACTGTTGACTGCCGCGATAGACGTATCAAGAAAATTTTTGGATAAAGGCACCGTCGTGACTGTAAAAAGCCGCGACGGAAAGACGCTGAATCTTTCTTCATATTATAGGTCGCATCCTGATTATCCTATGGTCGTGCTGATAAATAAAGGCTCGGCTTCTTCTTCTGAAATCGTTTCAGGCGCTATCCAGGATAATAACCGCGCGATAATAATAGGCAATAAAAGCTTCGGCAAAGGCGTTATACAAACCGTGATTCCAATGGAAAATAACGCAGGCCTTATATTGACGACTGCCTGGTATTTTACGCCGTCTGGCCGCTCGATTCACCACAAAGGGATCGATCCTGACATAATAATCGATCAGCCTACTTTAACCGATGAACAGGTGGCGTCGATTTATGATTCGCCTAAAAATATCGGCGGCGGTACTATCGAAAACAACGTTCAAAAGGAAAATTCGATCGATAAGAGAATGGCTGCGTATGGAGTTAAGCCTTATGACAGGCAGCTTATAAGCGCCATAAAGATATTGAGCGCAGAAAAAATGATAAGCACGTCCATATATGACGGAGTTACGAATAAAAACAAGGAATTAGCGAGCGGCGCTGATGACGGGAATGAAAATTAGGGGCGTTTTTCGGAAAGATTAAGGTGAAGTATGTTAAAGTTAAGAATTAGTGATAATTATCAGCGGAGATTACGGTTTAAGGCTTTTACTTTAATAGAGCTGATGATTGTAATTGCTATAATAGGAATTCTGGCTGCGATCGCCAGTGTTTCATACCAGAAAGTAAAGGCGCAGAGCCAGTATAAATTGTGCAAAGAGAATATGTTTGTGATAGAAGGCGCGATAAATCAGTATTGCCTGGATAAACAGAAAGACGATATACAGCAGAGCATAGATGATACTTTTTTACAGATGCTTGTCAACGAAAACTACTTGAAGAATCTTCCAAAATGCGCTATTAAAGGGCAATATACTCTCGAAGTAAAATCGGGCCAGGATAACAAGAATGAAAAAGTAATAAAATGCAGTATACATGGAACGCGTTATGAGGAAAGACCGCTCAGCGATTTTACCAAATAATAAAGATATTGAAAGGCAGGATTATGATGAAATTTGAGGGATTAAGGCCGGCATTCGGATTCGGCGGGCTCGAGCCGGAGCTTTGTGATTATGAAAATTCAAAATATGTTATGGTTTCGGCTCCTTATGATTCCACTACATCGTATAAAGTGGGGACTCGCGAGGGTCCGCAGGCGATAATAGAAGCTTCGATGAATATGGAGCTGTTTGATATAGAAACGCAGTCTAATCCGTGCGACGCAGGTATATGTACACTGCCGGCGGTTGAGCCCGACATGGGAGCGCCAGAAAAGTTTATAAAACGTCTCGAGGATATTACGGCGCAGATATTGAAGGATAATAAATTCGTGATAACGCTCGGCGGCGAGCATTCGATATCGTTCGGACCAATAGCGGCTTATGCCGCGAAAATAAAAAAAAGCAAGAAATCTATGGCGGTATTGCAGATTGACGCGCATTCCGATCTTCGCGACGAATTCGAAGGAACGCCGGCGAATCATGCGTGCGTTATGCACAGGGTTCGCGAGGAACTGGGAATCGACACGATCCACGTCGGCATTCGCTCATGCTGCGAAGAAGAGTTTAAATATATAAAGAAAAATAAAGTTCCGGTATTCTGGGGAAATGAGGTTTCGGGAAAACTTGTCGAAAAAACCGGAGATATATTGAAGGTCTTGAAAAAATACGATTATATTTATCTTTCAATTGATATAGACGGCCTCGATCCTTCGATAGTGCCGGGAACCGGCACTCCTGAACCGGGCGGACTTTTCTGGTATGAAACTTTGCATTTCATAAAATCGCTGGTGAGCGCTAAAAAAATCGCCGGATTCGATGTTGTTGAATTGATGCCTATCGCCGGGAACCATTCGTCGGATTTTTTGACCTGCAAACTTATATACAAAATAATCGCATATCTTGAAAAATATTCAAAAAAATAAAAACAACGATTATAATAAAAACGGCCCTGAAGTGTGATTTTCAGCGTTGGCCTGAAAAACGCGGCGGGCCGTTTTTTAAATGAACGCGAGGTTACAGGATGGAAAAAATATTTTCACTTATGAATGTAAATTCATCGAGTAAGAAAAAAGATGTTTTTTCTTTTTTTTATGATGTAAGTTTTAAGGGGCGGTGTTTAAATATTACGGCGGTAATTTTCTTTTGTTTGCTTATTTTACCGGTTGCGGCTTCAGGAGCGGATAACGGCAAGCCGGCTGAGAAACCCGCCGAATCTGCCGTGACTGAGATAATGCCCGAACAGGCAAAAGAGACGGAGCCTAAAAAAACGCTTCATGATTATAACGCAGAGGCCGTTCAATTATTTTCGAACGGCAAACTTGAAATGGCTCTTGACAGAATGTATAAAGCGATTGAGCAGGAACCGCGCAATGCAGAGTACCATTATAATCTGGCGTTAATGTTATATAAGAGCGGCAGCCGTTATGTTGCGGCTAAAAAGGCATGTGAAAACGGGCTTGAAATAGAGCCAAATAATAAAAATTTAAAGGTTTTGCTGAAAGGGTGTATCGATAAAATTGTTCAGGAAGAGGGGATAAAAAACGATACCAGCCTTGCGTCCAGTAAATACCTGGAAGTCCAGCATGAGATCAAGACTAATAACGACAATTTGCCGGATGAATTGAGAAGTTTTTTGAAATTTTTGTATCTGGAAAAAAATTACGAAGAGGCTTATACTTATTTTTCTGAAGGCGCAAAGAAAGCCATTACACAGGCTGAATATGTAGCGCACTGCAAGGAAGCTCTGAATGAAAGTCTTATAGGCGTGCCGCATGAAACTAAAGTGGTAAGCATAAAGCTGAAAGAAAAAGAAGGCTATGGTGTCGCCAAATATGAGGTTATTTACGAAAAAGAAATCAAGCAGCCGCTAAGAGCGGCATTTGGCGACTATACAAAAGTGAAAGAGAAACGCAAGAATTTTATTTTCTTTATGAAAGAAGCCGATAAATGGGTTGTACTGCCTCCTGATTTCATGGTAGATAAATACATGCTTTTATGCTCGAAATTTCCGGATGTAATAAATTACGTCGGCGCGCAGCTTTATATCACGAACGATTGGCGTGACAGCGATCTGGTCGAGCTAGAAAAAATGGCTGAATTTCTGGAATCGAAAAAACCGGACGAAGCTTTGAAGTCAAGGATAATGTTTAATGCGCTGAATTTTTTGAAGGCATGGAAAGATAAAAACTACTCTCAAATGTATGATTTTATATCGCCGGTCGAATATAAGATGATCGGAAGCAAGTTCGATTTTATAAAGACCAAAACTCGCGAGGATTTGAAACTTTTGATACATGATATAAAAATCAATGAAATACAGCAGAAAAGCCGTATCGCATGTATCAAGTTCACGATACAGCTTTTTAATAACGTAGACAGTGAACACATTACGATGAACAAATTGACATCTTATCTGATGGTAGTCAAGGATGGCGTCGATTGGAAAATCGCGGATTTATGGCGCAGTAATTCATTTTTAAGCAAATATCCGGAAGTGTTTAAGGAGTTCAATCCGCTCGAGGATCAATACCTCGAATTTAACGGCCGTGATTGGGTTGACAGATCTATGGAGTATAATTCCGACAGGCGCGAGATGATAAAATCGCTCGAAAGTAAGTCCTGGTTCTAGCTGGAAATAATTAAAATCATAAAAAAACTTAATAAATTATTGTTAATGAACGCGAAATATGGTATAATTTTACCGGTGTATTTGCGTTCATTTTTTCTACAAGGATGGTATGTTTTTTATGGATAAAAAGGTTGAAAAGTATATTGAGGATTTGAAATCCAACTCGATAACGATGAGGATCGAAGCTGTAAAGGCACTGTCGCAGATGGATCCGCGCATCGTCGTCGAACCTTTGTGCTCCAGCTTGTCTGACAATAATTCCGAAATTCAAATACTGGCGGCCTCAGGGCTTGCCAAAATAAAAGATATGCGTTCAGTGGAAGCGCTTATAAATTCACTGGCTGATACTAATAAAAAAGTCAGGGAAGCCGCTATTTTCGCGCTCGGCGAGATTGCCGACAAAAGGGCGGTAGATAAGCTTATGGAGTTATTGACAAACGATGTTAACGGCGACATACGTTCTGCGGCAATCGCCGCGCTTGGCAAAATAGGCGACGAAAAAGCTATTTCAACGATTATCGAGCATCTTGAAGATAAAAACCTTGACGTGAGAATGAACGCCATAAACGTGCTCGGCGCGCTCGGCTGCTCGACTGCCGTAGAGCCGCTTATTACTGCCGTAAAATCAAGTTTCGGCCCGTTGAAAATAAAGATAATCGAAGCGCTTGCTAATATAGGCGACTTCAGGGCGCAGGGCACCATCATTGAATGCCTCAAGGACGGCTCCGGACAGGTCAGGGCCGCTGCCGTGTTTTCGCTTATAAAACTTGGCGATGAAAACGCCATCGAACCTTTGATTACGATGATGAAGGATACAAATTCTGATGTACGCAAATTCGCCGTTCTTGCCCTCGGCGAGATTCGTGATGAACGCGCGATCACTTCCTTGATCGAAGCTCTGGCTGACAAACAATGGGAAGTGCGCGCGAATGCCGCATCGGCTATAGAAAAAATAGGCGGCGAGAGCGCTATCGACGCGCTGGAAACGGCTATTGACGATAAAAACACGCAGGTGCGGATAAATGTTTCTAAGGCGCTGCTTAAGATCGGCAACGAAACTTGCACCAAAACCCTTATCGAGCATATTAACGATGAAAATAAAGAAGTCAGGATAAATATAATCACCACGCTTGGCCGTATAGCCACCGACGAGGTCATTGCGCCGTTATGTACGGTTATAAATGATACCAACGCCATTGTACGCCGCGCGGTTTGCGAAGCGCTCGGCAATATCGGCAATGAATCGTGCGTAGAACACCTGATTAAAGTTTTGACCGATGAATCAGAGGAAGTCAAAATCAGCGCTGTGAACGCGCTTGGCAAAATAGGCAATGAATCCGGGCTTAACCATATAACCGGATTATTGAAGGATAAGTCGATAGAAGTCAGAAAAACCGCCACAAGGGTTTTGAAAGAAAACGGCATTCTCACCAATCAGTATAACTACGAAACCGGGCTGATAAATTTCCAGAAAGGCCTTATCCGCGAAGCTATAGGCGAATGGGAAAAGGTGATAGAATTCGAGCCCTATAACGAAGAAGCTTTGTTTCACCTTGGAACCGCTTATATCATGAATTTAAGCTATGCCAACGCCATTATCGCTTTCAAAAAAGTGCTCGAAGTTAATCATGAAAATCGCGAGGCTTATCTGAAACTCGGCCTTTCGTATTTTAAAAACGGAATGATCGACGATTCGATAATATATATTCAGAAAGCGATCCAGCTTCTGCCTTATAATTTTGAGGCTTATAACCTGCTCGGCGAGGCGTATGCCGCTAAAAATATGCTTGACGAGGCGATATTGAATTTCAGACGCGCCATGGACATCAATCCTTCGGAAACGGCAAGTTATATCAATCTTGGCGCCATCTATACCACGAAAAAAATGTTCGACCAGGCAGTTAAGTACCTTAAAAAAGCGCTTGATTACAATCCTAATTCGCCTGATACGCTTTATAATCTTGCCATTACTTATCGCGATATGAACCTTCTTAACGATTCGATAAAGTACTTCAAGGACGCCCTTGCTATATCGCCCGACGATCCTCGGATACATTATAATATCGGCCTTGCTTATATAACTCTGAATGAAATCGATACCGCGATCGAACATCTTCAGAAATCGATAACACCTAAAAATATCAATGCGTACTTTAAGCTGGCGGAATTATACAGGATTCGCGGTGCGCATCAAAAAGCCATTGTAACGCTGACTGAGGCGTCATCGGTTCAGCCTATGAACGTTAACATATTCCTCGAACTCGGCAAGATTTATTATGATAAAAACATGCTCGACGAGGCGATTGCCAATTACCGCAAGGTTCAGGAACTTGACTCTGAAAATAAAGAAGCGCGTTTGCTTTTAGGGCAGCTTCTTTTTGACGATATGAAATATGATGAATCAATGCAGATTTTCCAGGAGATATTGAAAAAAGATCCTTCGAATATTTCCGCGCGCCTTGGCTATTCGAAGAATTTAATCGCGGTCGGACAGTCTGCTCAGGCCGTTACCGAATTAAAGGAAACGCTTGAATACGATCCGCGCCAGATTGAAGCGCTGGTTCTTCTTGCGCGCTGCTATAACCGCGACGGCCGTGTAACCGACGCTATGCAGGTGCTGAAAAAATCCTACGAAATAAAAAACAACGACCTTGAGACGAATATTGAACTTGGAATTATTTACCGCGAGCGCGGAATGCTCGACGAAGCGATGAGGCATTTCAAACAGGCGCTTGACATATCGCCTAATAATTCTAAAGCTTATTTTGAAATGGGCCAGGCTTATAGCGAAATGGGAAATTCGTCGGAAGCGCTGGTGCTCTATAAAAACGCCATCGAAGAAAACCCGAAAGATTACCGTTCGCACCTTGGCATGGCGCTGATAATGAAGATGCAGGGCGCCGTTTCGGAAGCGATTTTAATGATGAAAAAAGCGGTAGAAATAGAACCGCGTTTCAGCGACGCCTATATGCAGCTTGGCGCCGTATTTTATGAGATGGAAGATTACAAGAGAGCTCTTGAATATTATCAGAAAGCGGCCGCGCTCGATCTTTCAATGGGCGAAGCTTATCTGAAATGCGGTTTCTGCCAGTATATGCTCAAGCAGTATGAAAATGCGCAGTCGAGCTTTACTAAAGTCATTTCGCTCAATGACGAAAAATATCTGCTTACCTGTTATATTCAGCTTGGCGAAATAGCTAAAATAAAAAATGACACTAATTCTGAATGCACATATTTCGAAAAAGCGCACGCTTTAAACCTTAAGGATGTTGAAATACTGAAAAAATATGCCGATTCCTTATTCAAGCTTCAGCGCAATAAAGACGCGATAGATAAGTATAAGCTTCTCCTGCAGCTTAATCCTAAGTTTAAGGAAGCCGAATTTAAGCTTGGCGTTTTGAATACAAGGCTCAGTAATTATAAGGAAGCCATGTATTATCTCGCCCGCGTCGAGAGTGAATATCTTGAAAATATTGATTTCATACAATCGGCCGCGATATGCGAATTTGAGCTTCATAAATTTGACGCTGCGCTTGACCATTATAAGGAACTCGTGGTTCATCAACCGGACAATCTTGACGCTTTATATAAGATCGCCGAAATAAATTACGCTAAAAATCAATATTCTGATGCTGCGATAGTTTTAAATAAATACAATAACCTGAAAAAAGATAATCACGCGTCATACTATATGCTTGCAAATTGCATGAAAAAGCTTCAAAATTATGACGCTGCGATAGAAAACTATATGAAATGCAAGGACATCGCTCCGGAATTTACGGACTGCAGCATGTCGCTCGGCGGGCTTTATTTCGAGCTTCATAAGGAAGAATTGGCTCTGCCTTGCTTTAAAAAGGTTATCGAGAAAGAGCCGTTTAATGTAAACGGCAACTATATGTGCGGCTTGACGTATGTGGCGCTTGAAAACCTCGACGAAGCCGCGAAAAGTTTCCAGAAAGTAGTTGAGATGCAGCCTAACCATAAGGATGCGCTTTTGCACCTGGCGCGCATTAAAAAGCATAATAATTTATATGACGAAGCTACGACGCTTTTTATGAAAATACTTGAAATCGCCCCGGACATGAAAGAGCTGATGCTTGAAATCGGGGAATGCATGATGAAAGCCAACAGGATTGCCGAAGCCGTTAGTTATTTCCTGAGGCTTCTTTCGTCCGACCCTAAAAATCAGAAGGCACTTTTAAATCTTGCTCAAATCAAAGAAAACCTGGGAGAAAGCAATAACGCGTTCACATTTTACGAACGGCTTCACGAGGCTAATGAAAACAGCCTGGAGGCGAAACTCGGCCTGGCGCGCATTTATTTGTCGCGAAACCAGCTCGATAAGGCGATGTTTTTGTACGAGGGCGCAAGGCGTTTGAAACCGAACGATTTGAACATCTTGCAAAGCCTTGCCGATATTTACCTGAAACTTAAACATGACGCAGAAGCGCTGTCCGCTTTTTCGGAAATTTTAAAACTCGATTCTGGCAATACCAATGCGAAAATAAATCTCGCAAAGCTTTATAAAGGCCGCAACCAGCTCAGAGACTCCCTTAAATATTTTAAGGAACTTTCGTATGATTTTGAGGCCGGCCTGATATATAAAGAATTGGATGAAATAGATGAAGCTCTGGCGTCGTTTGAAAAGACTGCGCTGAACGATCCTAAAAATGTGGCTACGCGCCTTGAACTTGGCGAATTGTACCTCAGGCAGCGCAAATATATGGAAGCCGTAAAAAATCTTAATATAGTAATAGAATCGAGACCGGATAACTATCGCGCTCATTTCCTGCTCGGCCGTATTTATTTCGAGCAGGGCTTATGCGATAAGGCTGAGGCGGAATTGCTGGCGTGCGTTAAAATAGACGGCTTGAAATGTGAGGCTTTTTACTATCTTGGCGAAACTTATTTTGCCGTCGAAAAATATGAACAGGCACGCGAAAATTATATAAAAGCTGTTAATTTGAATTTTGAAAATAATGTGATTCATTATAAACTGGGTATTATATACTTTAAGGAAAATGAATTTGAAAATTCGGCTTCGGAATTCAAGAAAATGCTGGTGTCGGACCGCGAAAATATCGATGCTTATTATTATCTGGCGTTGATTGAGATGTCGTACTCGAAATTTGACGAAGCTGTTTTGAAACTGCGCAAGGTGGCGGCAAAGCGTTCCACTTCGGAAATTTACGCTAAAATCGCAGAGGCTTTATATAAATCAGATAATTTCGAGGCGGCCGTAGAAGATGCCCAGAAGGCCCTTCAAAAAGACGCTGCATGTATCGATGCGCAATATTTCATGGGGCTTTCGCTGAAGGAACTGAAAAAATTCCGCGAGGCCGAAGCTTGCTTTAACCGGTGCCAGGAACTTAATCCGAAGTACTATCGCGCTCAGCTCGAACTTGGTATTATTTATAATGAGTCCGGCAGGATCAGCGAAGCTAAGAGGATATTCGATAATATCGAGCAGAGCCTCGGCGAAACCGATTTGCCTGAATATTATTATAATAAAGGGCTTGTGCTCGCGAGGACCGGCGATATTAACGGCGGCATAGAATTATTTGAAAAAGCTGTCAATAAAGTGCCGGGTTTTAAAAAAGCGCTATGGGAGCTCGGTTATGCCCTCGCCAAAGTCGGACGTAACGCGGACGCCATAAATATATTCGAGAGACTGCTGGAAATAGACCCGAAAGTCAATCAGATCATATACGAACTCGGCGTTTTGTATTCGTCGTTCAGCGGCGAGGATAACGTCAAAAAAGCCCTTAAATATATGCATGAATATATCACCAAGGAGCCGGAGGCGGCAATGGGCTATTATCACCTCGGCAGGCTTTACCAGAATTCATTCCGCGAAGGCAAAGCTATTGAATTTTATGAGAAATCGCTCGAGTTTAGAGCGGATTTCATAGAAGTGAATATGGAGCTTGGAAAACTTTACCGTTATATGCGCAAACCGGAAAAAGCCATTCCTAATTTATTGAAAGTGATAAAAAAACAGGCTAATAATGTCAATGCTCTTATGGAAATAGCCTTGGCGACCTATGACCGAAAATTATTAGAGGAAGCTATCGAATGGTTTGAGAAATTGCTGGCGTTTTCACCTGAAAATGTTCAGGCTCTGGAGAAGTCGGCTGAAATATACGCCGAACTCGGTAATTACAAAAAAGCTATCAATAAATACGGCGCGCTTTTGACCATAAAACCTGAAGAACATACGTTCATGTTCAGGCTTGCCGACCTTAATTATAAAATTAACGAATATCAATCAGCTCTTTCATCGATCGACGCCGCCATAAAGTTCGCGCCGGAAAATAAGGATTACCTCAACCTCAAAGCTAAAACATTAATGGAATTATCTAATGTCGACGGAGCGATAGATGTTCTCGACAAAGTCCTTGACCTTGATAATAAGAATTTGACGGCGGTTTTAACTATGGGCTATGCAAAAAAAGCGTCGGAAGCCTTTGACGAGGCGCTTTTATATTTCAGGCGCGCCATCGATATTAATCCGGAACAGGTTGACGCTTATATTGAGCTTGCGGGGATTTATAAAATAAGGGAAGACCTGGAAAATTCTATCAGCCTTGTCGAACAGGCGCTCAATTTAAGGCCTGAATCCGATGAATTAATATTCACTCTTGGCTCCTATTACAAAGAAGCGCAGTATTATGAAAAAGCGCTCGGTACTTTCCAGAAAGTATGTGTGTTAAATCCTGGTAAAGCCGAAGCTTTTTATGAAGCGGGTTCGATATTGTACCAAAAGCAGTCTTATGCCGACGCATTGACTTACTTAAAAAAGGGCGCAATGATAAACCCTAACGACTACAAGTTTTTCGCGCTTGCAGGCGAAGTTTATTATTGCGGCGAAAGATATGAGGACGCACGGCTCGAATTCAAAAAAGCGCTTGCGATAAACCCTAATTTGTCAAATATTAATTATTTCCTCGGGATGATCTTTTTTAATGAAAAGCATTACGAGGAAGCGGAGAATTATTTGAAAAAATCCATAGAAATAGACGAGAAAAATACTAATTCGCTTGTTTCATTGGCTAAGATTTACGAAGAAATCGGACGGTTCGAAGAATCGGTTAAGTATTATAAGCGTGCAGGCGAAGTTAATCCTAACGATTTCCAGGGCATGATAGGTCTTGCCGGAGTTTATTTCAGGACCGAGGCTTATGATGACGCCATAACCATTTACCAGCAGCTGCGCACGAAAAAACTTGACAATAACCTTGAAATTTTACAGAGGCTCGCGACATGTTATTTCAATAAGCAGATGTGGTATGACGTAATCGAAGTATGCAATAAAGTGCTTGAATTTGACCCGAAAAATATCGAAATATTATTCATGATTTCAGAGGCGGCAGAAGAAGGCAATAATCCTTCGCAGGCGGAAATATACTTGAAGAAAACCGTAGATTATTATCCTCAAAATATAGATGTACGTTTAAAATTGGCCGCGCTTTATACCAAGAAAAAGGATTATGACGGCGCCATCGTGCAGTATAAAGAAGCATTGAAAATTAACCCGAACCGCATCGACGCCAATCTCGAGCTCGGCAAGCTTTATAAGATGCGTGAATTCACGACGGAAGCTTTAGAGCAATTCAAGAAAATCGTGGCGATGAGCCCTAATAACATTGAGGCGCGCCAGACGCTTGCTGTAACTTATTTCGATAGTTCATTATTCGAAGACGCAAAAAATGAATTCGAAAAGATAATATCGCTTGCGCCGAAGCAATATACTGCTTATTATTACCTCGGTTTGATAAACGAGGAAAAAGGAATGCTCAACGAGGCGATTGCCGAATATAAGGCAGCTATAGCCCAGAAATCCGACTTTATTGATGCACAGATGAAACTTGCCGGCATATATATGAAAAAGATGATGATAGACGAGGCTATATCGCATTACAAGGAAGTCGTCCAGCATCAGCCTGTGAATTATCAGGCCCATTTCCAGCTTGGTCAGGCGTATCGCGACAAAGGTATGATAGACGAGTCGGTGAGTGAATATTTGCTCGTGATCGAACACGCGCCTAACGATTCCGAAATTACTGAAAAGGCGCGTCAGTACATAAGGCCGAAGTCGAGTTTCTGGAAAAAGAGATAGTTGTAAAAATCGCAGCCTGCTTAAAAACGGCGGTTTGAAAACGGTTAAATGTTTTGCCGGCTGAATGATCGTTCAAAATCTGATTCGATAAAATAAAAATTCGAAATAAATAATCGGCCGTTTTAAAATTTATTTTTAGGGCGGCCGTTTTTTTAAGGAAAAAAGATGAGAGATTATAAAAATGAACTGAAACTGGCTATTGAAGCGGAATTAAGCGCTGATGAGAACGTATTATGGGCCGGACGGCCGAACCCGGATAAAATGCCGAGGGCCGGCGCCTGGTTTTTATATATTTTCGGCACTATATGGACTGTATTTTCGATATTTTGGGTGGTCGTGGCGTTTGCCGGTTCCGTTCAGTCTTCTGAAAATTTTTGGTTTTCAATAATATTTCCCTTATTCGGCGTGCCTTTTGTCATAATCGGCCTTTTTTTATTGAAAATCCCTGGCTGGCTCAGGCAGGAAGCTTTTAACACTGCGTATTTTCTGACTTCTAAAAGAGCGGTAATTTTAAAATTATCGATACCTCCCGAAAATCTGATCTTTATAATCAGGCCTTTTATGAGAGAGAGCAGAACTGTTTCGTCATTTGACAAAAGCAGCCTCGGCACTTTCAAAAAAGTTGTCAATAAAGATGGCAGCGGGGATATAATTTTTAAAACTGAATATTCGCGGGACAGCGACGGCGATACGCACACGAAAGATGTCGGATTCATAGGGCTTGACAATGTGGCTGACGCAGAGAAAGCGCTGAAAGCGATGCTTGAAGATAAAAAATAAGTAAAAGTGAGCTTGTTTCAAAAATTATAGTTACTTCTTGATAATTCGCGTGACATTACTTCGGCTATTTGATTGGCGAATGATTCGAGCAGTAATTTTTGCTCGAAATCAAGTTTTTCATCGTTACTTTCGTTGATGATTCCCATTGCCCCGATTTTTTGAGAGATGGTTAGCAGAGGGAAATAAGTTCCCCGCGCTGCCGGCAGCGTATCGGTATAACGTCCCGCGGTTTTAGAATTTTTATACGACCAGTTCGCGGCGCTGAATTCGCGTTCATCTATTGCCGATTCGGACAGCTTTGGGCTTGTTTTTAACTTTAACTCTCCTTTTTTGTCTGCTATAAAAAAATATACTTTGGCGGCGAATGTTTTCATTATCTTTTCGGCGGCTTGATTTATTACCGAATCTATCCCTGCGGCTGACGATATGTCTTTAAGCAGCGTATATAAAGCGGTGGTTTTTTCCTCGCTTTTTCTCAGCTCGCGTTCGCTTGTTTTTATTTTAAATGTAAGATTGCCGACTATTATCGCTATTATAAAGTACATCAAAAACATAAGGATGTCTTCGAATTTTTCGATATAAAAAGTGAATTTCGGCGGCAAAAAAAGATAATTCCATAACAGCGAACTCACTGCGGCTGAAATCAGGACGCATGCGCGTGAAAATGCGGTAGCCATAAATAATATAGCGAGAAGATAGAGCGAGGCTATTGACTTATAGCCGATTTTATCCGCAACGCACATGCAAAATAACGTTATTGCTGAGAGAGTCAAGAATGAATATATGTATTCGTTTAGTTCCGGCGAATAGTATTTCGAAACTTTTACTTTTTGCGTTTCAGACTCCTTCGGTAATTCGCAGCGCACAACATATATGTCGATATTACCGCTTTTTCTGATCAATTTCTCGGTGAGCGAACCACCGTTCATAAGTTCGATGATGAGCGGCCGCATCGGCTTGCCGATTACGATTTGCGTTACGCTTCGCGATTTAGCCACCCTGACTAGACCCATGACGATATCCTGGTCGAATTTTGTTACAATTTCAGCGCCTAGACTCGAGGCAAGTGATATGTTTTTTTCGAGCTGATCGTGGGCTTTTAGGGAAAGGCTTTTTCCGGTTTCTATATAAACGGCGATCCACGAAGCTTTCATATTATAAGCCATGCGTCTTGTCCATCTTATAAGCTGCGCCGAGAAAGGGCTCGGGCCTATCGCGACCATTAATTTATCTGAAGTTTTGGCGCTTTCGGTGAATTCCGGCTTGATATTTGAATAATCCTGCAGCTCCTGTCCGACCCTTTCGGCCGTCAGCCTGAGTGCAAGCTCGCGAAGCGCCGTAAGGTTTTCCGGGATGAAAAAATTATCAAGCGCTCTGCCCGCATTTGCGCCTTTATATACTTTCCCTTCGTTGAGCCTTTTTATGAGTTCATCCGGAGATATGTCGATAAGCTCTATTTCATCGGCGTTTTCAATTAAAGTATCGGGTACTGTTTCGCAAACTGTTACGCCTGTAATTTGCTTTACTGTGTCCAAGCGGCTTTCTATGTGCTGGACGTTGATGGTCGTATAAACGCTAATTCCGGAGTCGATCAGCTCCATGACATCCTGATATCTTTTGGGATGAAGGCTTCCGGGCGCGTTCGTATGCGCCAGTTCATCTACAAGAACGATTTGCGGCTTTCTTTTTAATATAGCTTCAAGATCCATTTCACGCAATGTGACGCCTTTATATGAAATTTTCTTAGGAGGTATGCATTCGAGGCCTTCTAAAAGTTTGTCAGTTTCAGTGCGCCCGTGTGTTTCTGCATAGCCTACCGCTATATCGATATTTTCTTTACGCTTAATTTGGGCTGCAGAAAGCATGGCGTAAGTTTTTCCTACGCCCGCGGCCATGCCGAAAAAAATCTTTAATT
Source organism: Candidatus Wallbacteria bacterium (assembly GCA_041441465.1). Classification (GTDB taxonomy): domain Bacteria; phylum Muiribacteriota; class UBA9980; order UBA9980; family UBA9980; genus JASDSY01. Next base: position 212,166 of record JASDSY010000001.1, on the reverse strand, counting down.
TGCCTTTAACCGATTCACCGTTTTTTTGTATCGATTTTAAAAGCTTATCGGGATCGGGTCGTATTTCGTCAATCATAAAAAACCCTTCATTTTAGCTGTAAAATTTTATTTTAAATTATCGATACTTATATTCAACTTTAAGATGTTTACTCTTGTTTCTCCCAGAAAACCCAGCTGCGGCGGTTCCGTATTAGCGAGTATCATTTCCTGCAGTTTGATATTTTTTTCCGTGTCATATTTTCTTGCCGCCGCTACTCGTTTTGATTGTATTAAAGCGGATGCCAAGCTTATATGAGGGTCGATTCCGCTGCCTGACGCAAAAAGCATTTCCCGTGCGGTCAAAATCGCTTCAAGGGTCGATACGCCGTTAGATGCACAAAATGTTTCCAGCCTTTTATCAAAAGATTTTTTTAACTCTGCGCTTGACGGGCCGAGATTGCTCGCACCGGCCGGAAGCATCGAATAATCGCATGCTGACGGGCGCGGCCAAAAATAATTCTGCTTTTGAAAATTTTGAGCTATTAATTCCGAACCTACCGCAATCTGATTCATCATTATTATACTACCGTTCGCTTGATATGGCAATATTGTTTGAGCCATAAAAGTGACGGCGGCAGGATATATTAACCCTGTTATTAATGTAAGGGCTATAAATAAATTGAGAGTCTTAAAAAAAACGCTGTTCATAAAATGCAACTCCTTATCGTTTGTTTTTTATTTGCGGCTTTAAGCCTGAAATCCGAATTGAATCTGATTTATGCTGCCGGTTGAGGATTAAACTAATTTTAAAAATACTATTATAATATCTATTATTTTTATAGCGGCAAATGGAGCTATGACGCCGCCGAGGCCGTAAATTAAAATATTTTTTCTTAACACTTCGGGTGCGCTGCGCGGCGTGTATTCGACGCCTTTAAGCGCGAGCGGCACCAGTATTATAATAATGAGGGCATTGAATATGACAGCGCTTAGTATCGCGCTTTCAGGTGAATTAAGGTTCATTATATTCAATACAGAAAGCGGTCCGGAAGCGTTTAATGAATATAATCCGCTGAATAATGCCGGTATTATCGCGAAATATTTGGCTATGTCGTTTGCGATGCTGAACGTGGTAAGCGCTCCGCGTGTCATTAAAAGCTGCTTTCCTATTTCCACAACCTCTATTAATTTAGTCGGATTGCTGTCAAGATCTACCATGTTGCCTGCTTCGCGGGCCGCTTGTGTTCCGGTGTTCATAGCTACTCCGACATCGGCCTGCGCAAGCGCCGGGGCGTCGTTCGTACCGTCGCCTATCATCGCCACCATGTGGCCGAGATTTTGTTCATGCCTTATTCTGTGAAGCTTGGCTTCAGGTGTCGCTTCAGCTATAAAGTCGTCCACGCCGGCTTCAGCGGCTATCGTGGCGGCTGTCAATTGATTGTCGCCGGTGATCATTACCGTTTTTATTCCCATCTGCCTCAGTTCGTTAAATCTTTCCTTAATTCCGCCTTTTACAATATCTTTAAGCTCTATGACGCCCAGCGCCTTTGTATCGGCGCATACAACGAGCGGCGTTCCGCCTTTGCGCGAAATATTTTCGACATCGTTTTTTATCTGCTCGTCAATGACTCCGCCGCTGCTTGCAATATATTTAGAAATGGCGTCGTATGCGCCTTTTCTGATTTTTTTTACGCTGCCGGATTTTATGTCGGGAATATCGACTCCGCTCATTTTGGTCTGCGCAGTGAACGGAATAAAATGTGCTCCCATTTCTGAAACATTGCGGCCTCTGATTCCAAAATGTTCTTTTATTAAAATCACGATCGAGCGGCCTTCGGGCGTTTCGTCAGCCAGCGAAGAAATTTGGGCCGCGTCGGCGAGCGTTTCGAGTTTGATGCCGGGAGCCGGATATAAATTCGTGGCCATACGGTTGCCGAATGTTATGGTGCCTGTCTTATCGAGAAGCAGGACGTCAATGTCTCCTGACGCCTCAACGGCTCTGCCGCTTTTAGCGATTACGTTTCTTCTTATGAGGCGGTCCATGCCGCTTATTCCTATCGCGCTTAAAAGTCCGCCTATGGTCGTTGGAATCAGGCAGACAAGGAGCGATACCAATATTGGAATTGTAAGACGCGCTCCGCCGGCCGAAGATTGAGATGCGGCGTATATATTAAACGGATATAAAGTTATTACCGCGAACAAAAATACTATGGTCAGACCTGATAATAAAATTGTAAGCGCTATTTCGTTTGGCGTCTTTTGCCTCGAGGCGCCTTCTACAAGCGATATCATCTTGTCAAGAAACGTATTGCCGGCATCCGAAACGATTCTGACTATAATTTTATCGCTCAAAACTCTCGTGCCGCCTGTAACCGCGCTTCTATCGCCGCCGCATTCCCTTATTACGGGGGCGGATTCGCCTGTTATCGCCGATTCGTCAACGCTGGCTATGCCTTCTATTACTTCGCCGTCGCCCGGGATAATGTCGCCGGCTTCGCAGACTACAATATCGTTCTTCCTTAATTCTGATGATGATATTTTTCTCTCGACGCCGCTTATAATAAGCCGGGCAGTGCTGTTCGATTTTGTTTTTTTCAGGCTTTCGGCCTGCGCCTTGCCTCGACCTTCGGCGATTGCTTCGGCAAAATTCGCGAACAGTATGGTGAGCCAGAGCCACAGCGTTATCTGGAAATTAAAGCCTGAAAATGTCCCGCCTGCAATTTCACGGATAACCGTTATTGACGTTAAAATCGCTCCGATATTTACGACGAACATTACCGGATTTTTTAATTGCGTATGCGGCGAAAGTTTTATAAACGAATCCTTAATCGCCTTATTTAATATTTCATTTTTTATTATTATCGAATCGTTACGATTAAGCGAATCGGCTATTCCTAGTTTTAATTTGTTTCCTATTTTTTTTGAGTTGTCATTAAGCGATAAATCCAGTTCTGTTCTTAATTTATAGCTTATTTCATTTATTTTGCCTGATTTCATAATTTCCTCCAATATGTATGTTGCGTTCTGTAAACTTAAATGAAAATTGAGGACTTGAATCCAATCTGGTACAATGTTTTGGGAAAATTAAAATTCTTTTTTTATAGTTATGTCAGAATACGCGCGACTTTAAAAAATATTCGGCGATAGGCCCGATCGATAGAGCCGGAAAAAATGTAAGCGCGCCAATTATTAAAATGACCGATATCAGAAGAAGGCTGAATGCCGCTCCGAAAACCGGAAATGTCCCGGACGATTCAGGCGTAATTTTTTTTGCGGCAAGGTTTTTGCCGACTAGAAGCACAGGAACTATGACTATGAAGCGGCCGGCGAGCATTGTCAGACCGAGTAATACATTATAATAAGGCGTGTTCGCGTTCAGTCCGGCCAGCGCGCTTCCGTTATTCGCAGCAGCGGATGTAAAAGCGTATAAAATTTCTAAAAACCCTCTTGGTCCGCGGTTTAATGCGGATGAAATTCCTTCAGGAATTACGCATGAGACGGCTGTGAGCGATAATATTATTATGCTCGGCGCTAGAACCGCCAGAACTGCCATTTTTACTTCGTAGGCGCCTATCTTTTTTCCCAGATATTCCGGCGTGCGTCCTACCATTAAACCGGCTATGAATACGGTTAATATCGCAAACATTATCATGCCGTACAATCCTGAACCGGCTCCCCCGAATATGACTTCGCCGAACATCATATTTAAAGTCGAAATCATGATACTAATCGGTGAAAGGCATGCTTGTGCGCAATTTATTGCGCCGCATGAAGCGCATGTAGTAACGACAGACCATAAAACGCTGTTGAAAATGCCGAATCTGAGTTCTTTTCCTTCAATGATGGCGCTTATTCCGAAGATGTTATCTGCGCCGTATTCCGACCATAATGAAATTCCGAGCCCGGCCAGAAACAATATAAGCATTGCGCCAAACAGCGAAACCGCATGTTTTGAGTTATTTACGATTTGTCCGTATGTGAAAACCAGAGCTGCCGGGATCAAAAATATGGCGAGTACTTCCAGAAAATTTGAAAGCGGCGTAGGATTTTCGAAAGGATGGCAGCCGTTTGCACCGAAAAATCCGCCGCCGTTAGTGCCGAGCTGCTTGATAGCGATTTGCGACGCTACCGGACCTAAAGGTATGGTCTGAATTCCGCCTTCAAGCGGCTTGATTTCTGTATAGGGCGCTATCGTTTGCACTGTTCCCTGTGAAACCAGAAGAAGTGACATTATAACCGAAAGAGGAATTAATACATATACTATGCTTCTTACGATATCCGTAAAAAAATTGCCGGCGGTTTTTAATTCAGCTTTAGCCATGGCCCTTGAAAATGCTATTACGACGGCGATGCCGGTGGCGGCGCTCAGAAAATTTTGAACGGTAAAGCCGAGCATCTGGACAAGATAGCTGAATGTAGTTTCGCCGTTATAACTTTGCCAGTTGGTGTTGGTCATAAAACTTACCGCGGTATTAAATGCCAGATGCCATTCCGTGCCTTTTAAATTTTGAGGATTGAGCGGCAGCGAGCCCTGTATCACGCAAAGCGAATACAAAAATAAAAAACCGAATAAATTGAAAAATAGAAGCGATTTGATGTAATCGCTCCAGCTCATTTCGTCATTTGGGTCGATGCCGCAAATTTTATATATGGCTCTTTCGAATGGCTCAAAAAATCGGGCTAACTTTCCATTCCTGCCCTGGAATATTTCAGCCATGTATTGGCCTAATAATGGCGAAGTTATAAGTATTATGCATAAAAATGCAATTAATTGAAAATAATCGTTGGCAAACATACGCGCCTCCACTAAAATTTTTCCGGTTTTGCTATTGAATAACACAGGTAAAAGAAAAGAAAAACCGCTGAAATTATTGAAAGATAAAATTCAAATGACATTTTACGGCCTCCTTTATGCTGTAAAGTAATTCTCTATCTTTTAATTCCGATTATAGCACCGGCGGCGATATAAGCAAAGTTGAAGTTATCGGCCGTGTAAAAATTATCGTTATGTTCGCTTTTGATTTAATTAAGATATGTTTTTTTATCTTAACGGCTCTTTTATTTTCTGTGTTTTAAAGCTGGTATGAAAAAAGACATAAAAATGCTTATTGACAATAAAATAACCTTAAATTATAATGCAATTAATCGGTATTATTGTTAAATTGGAGTTATGCGAATGTTTAAGACCTTAGAAGGTAAAATATCCTGCATATCGATATTTTTTATAATTATAATGGCGTTTATAGGGACTATATCTATTGTAAATTTATACAATATAACCGCCGCTATCGACGGCTTGATGATAAATAATTATAAAAGCATAAATATGGCCGGAAAAATGCTTGAATGTGTAGAACGTCAGGACAGCGCCATCTTTATATACCTGAACATCGATTCGACAGACGGCATAGAGTTATTTTCAAAAAATCAGACGGGCTTTTTGAAGTATTATAATATCGAGGAAAACAATATCACCGAATTAAATGAAGGCGAATGCGTTAAAAGGCTGAACCGGGAATACATGGACTATATAAAAAATTTTTCTCTTTTACAGGAAACGAAGCTTAAATACGGTCAAACTGAATCTTATAAGTATTACCGGAATACGGTTTATCCAAGTTTTGAAACAATAAAGAAAACATTGGCAGAAATAACCGACATTAATCAGAAAGCTATGCTTCTTGGTAAGGAAACCTTAAAAAATAATACCAGCGCATCTATGTATTTTATCACTTTTATTTATATTTTCGCCGTAGCGGGCTGTTTTATGCTGTCACGTTACTTTACGAGGCTTTCGCTGGCGCCGGTTTATTTTTTGACGAACGCGGTAAAAAAAGTTCGGGACGGCGATTTAAATCAGAAAATAGAGGTTAATTCGAATGATGAAATAGGCGAATTGGCCTGCGAATTTAACAATATGACACAAAAGCTCAAGCTGTTCGAGCAAAGCACGCTTGGCATTGTTATGGCCGAAAAAAACAGGTCGCTCGCTATCGTAAAAAGCCTTGCCGACCCTCTTATTGTTTTAGACAAAAATTTTAAAATTCTTCTTACTAACAATAGTTGTGAAGAGTTTTTTGATTTCAAAGAAAGCGATTTCGTCAATAAATATTTTCTTGAAGCTGTGAGAAGCAGCGAGGTTTATGACCATATACTCGATACTTTTAATGCCGAAAATAGTGAAAGCATGGGAAAAATTTTAATTTTCAAAAAAAACGCGCGGGAGTTTTTTTTCAATATAATAGTCACAAAAGTACGCGACACCGAAAAAAACATAATCGGAGCTGTCGTAATATTCAATAATGTCACCGACTTTAAAGAACTTGAAAAAATGAAAACAGATTTTATTTACGGAATATCTCACGAATTTAAAACTCCTCTTACATCCATAATGATGGGAGCAAGTCTTTTGACAGATGATAATCTCGGCGTTTTGAATGAAAGGCAGAATAAAATAGTGGAGTCGATTAAAGAAGACGGAGAAAGGCTTGCTGAGCTTGTAACAGGGCTTCTTGAACTTTCAAAAATTGAGTCAGGAAAAGATATTTTTAAATTCACGCCCTGCAATATCAATAATATTATTATGGATTCGTTAAATAATTTTAAGTCTCAAATCGATAATAAAAAAATAAAAGTCGAGACATATTTAAATCGTGATATACCTTCTTTAAATCTTGATTATGAAAAGATTTTATGTGCGTTTAATAACATTTTTTCGAATGCGATAAAATATAACCAAATGGGCGGACTTATAATCGTAAAGTCACAGCAGGTTCTAAATTATATTGAAATAAGCGTTAAAGATACCGGTATAGGCATAGCCGAAGAAAACCGCGATAAAATATTCGAAAAATTTTTTCATGTCGCTATGAATGACGATAGCAGGCCGGGGTCCGGCATCGGACTTGCGATTACAAAGGAAATAGTAATTTCGCATGGCGGCATGATAAAATGCAGTAGCGAGGTTAACCGCGGCAGCGAATTTATTATTTTACTGCCTCTTAAAGCGGCCATGTAATTTAACATTACATGATAATTATTAAATAGCCGCAAGTTCGTTATTTTATTTGAAGCAGTTATCAATTATGAAGGTTTTGAGAAATTAGCCGGCATATTTTAAATCGAAAAAATTAATTTTATGTAAACGTCGGGGTTTAATTTGAAAACAGTTCTTATCGTTGATGATACTAAAAATATAAGAGTCCTGCTTACTACATGCCTTGAACTTGAAGGTTATAAAGTGTTCAGCGCAGTAAACGGCCCTGACGCGTTAAAAATTTTCGATCAGGAAAAAATCGATCTGGCGTTTCTGGACATAAAATTGCCGGGCATGAGCGGGACTGAGATTTTAAGGCATATAAGAAATAACGGAATAAAAATACCTGTCGTTATAATGACGGCATTTGCCACTATAAAAAATGCTGTCGAATGCACTCAGATGGGCGCTTTAGCATATCTTCAAAAACCTTTTACCGCCGTGAAAATAAAATCGCTTCTGAATGAATTATTTTCAGGCGGAATTAATGAGTTGATTGCCGAGCCAGCTCCTGCCGGCTATAATGAAAAAATAATTCTGGCGCGAAAATTTATTGATGAAAATAAAGCAGCCGAGGCGCTTGAAATTTTGAAGGAGCTAATAACTGTTTCTCCTGAAAAAAAAGAAATATACCTGCTGTTTTCAAAAGCTCATAAAATTGCCGGAAATTTTGAGGCGGCGCGAAAATTTGAAGAGACATACAATTTATTTAATTCTAAATTTAATTAAAAATTGCAGAAAAACGCTAATGTACTTTTAGGAAAAAAGCAAGTGTAAGGCTGATTAGCAGATTGTAATAAGGCGTGTCCGTGTTCGGTATGTTCGCGGCTATAATGAAAAAATAATCCTGGCGCGAAATTAGAATATTCGCGATGATAATTTTTGAAATATGCAGTGTCATAAAAATATTGCGTGCTAATAAAAAAATGCTGCCGGATTAAAATCTGACAGCATTTTTTATTTATGTTCTATGAATTTTGATTCATAAACCTGATTTTATAAGTTAACCGCCGCGATTAATATCTGTATGTGTCAGGTTTGTAAGGGCCTTCGACTGGAATTCCAAGATAATCGGCCTGTTTTTTTGTAAGTTTTGTGAGCTTAACGCCGAGTTTGCCGATGTGCAATCTTGCGACTTCCTCGTCGAGTTTCTTAGGAAGTGTATGGACACCTACAGGCCATTTGCCTTTTTCAGTGAAAAGCGTGATTTGAGCTATTGTCTGGTTGGTGAACGAAGAGCTCATTACAAATGACGGATGGCCGTGGGCGCAGCCGAGATTAACCAGGCGGCCGCGGGCCAATACGATGATTTCTTTGCCGTCAGGGAATACGAATTTATCCACCTGAGGTTTAATGTTATATTCGGTTACTTTGTTTTTCTTGTCTTCGAGCCAGCTCATTTCGATTTCTGAATCGAAATGGCCGATATTGCAAAGTATCGCCTGGTCTTTCATAACTTTCATGTGTTCGCCTGTAACGACGTCGCAGCAGCCTGTGGCTGTAACGAATATATCGCCTATTTTAGCGGCTTCATCCATTGTAACTACCTGATAGCCTTCCATTGCCGCCTGAAGCGCTATAATCGGGTCGATTTCGGTAACTAAAACGCGTGCGCCAAAGCCGCGCATTGACTGTGCGCAGCCTTTGCCGACATCGCCGTAACCGCATACTACGACAACTTTGCCTGCCACCATAACGTCGGTAGCTCTTTTTATGCCGTCTGCCAATGATTCGCGGCAGCCGTAGAGATTATCGAATTTTGATTTTGTAACCGAGTCGTTGACGTTTATGGCAGGAACTTTTAATTCGCCGCGCGCGTGCATCTGGTAAAGCCTGTGAACGCCAGTCGTTGTTTCTTCCGAAAGACCGTAAATGTCCTTCAAAAGTTCAGGGCGCTGGTTATGCACGTAAAGCGTCAGATCGCCGCCGTCGTCTAAGAGCATGTTAGGCCCTTTGCCGCCACCGAAATGAAGCGTCTGCTCGATGCACCAGTCGTATTCTTCGAGAGTTTCGCCTTTCCATGCGAAAACCGGTATGCCCGCTTTTGCGATCGCGGCAGCAGCAGGATCGTGCGTTGAGTAAATATTGCATGACGACCATCTTACCTCGGCGCCAAGTTTAATAAGCGTTTCGATTAAAACTGCGGTCTGGATTGTCATGTGGAGGCAGCCTGTAATGCGGGCGCCTTTTAACGGAAGCGTCTTGCCGTATTTTTCGCGTAAAGCCATAAGGCCCGGCATTTCTTTTTCAGCTATCTGGATTTCCTTGCGGCCTAATTCCGCTAACTCGATGTCCCTTACTTTGTAAGGAAGGTTTGCGTAAGCAATACCGGTTGTTTCAGCTTTTTTTGCTTTTTGTGTCTGTGGCATTTAAATTCTCCTTTAATTTTTTATTTTTTGTGGATAATCAATTATAAAAATTTCCTATATTATAACATATAGGAAATTAAAAGTCAAAATATTTAACCCGCTGAGTTCCGCCATACCGCCATACTGAATGTTATTTAAATTTTACGCGACAGCGGTCGTAGCTTCAATTATGTTTTTGCATTTTGTTAATTCTTCGCATATTTTTTCGGCGGTTGTTTTGCCTTTTAAAACATAATTTAATATTTCCTGGTCGATTAAACAGTTTTTATCGCCGGAAAAACCTAATTCAAGCTTTTTGACAAGCTTGTCGGCAATATATACTATAGCCGAGAACATTATCAGGTTTTTATCGAAAATTGTCGAAGTAATTGGCGGCAGGTGATGGTTAAAAATAACGCTTTGGATTTCGCGCGACATTTTCCATTTTATTGAAAGCCATGAGCCGATATCGCAGTGATTGACCGGAAATTCATTTTTTTCAATATCGAAATATGCTGTGTCTGGAGGGTATGACTGCATTTTTTTTATTATTTCCTCGAACATTTCAGGCAGGTATTTTATAGTTATGAGCTTGCCGATATCATGCAGAAGCCCGGCTGTGAAAAGATCGTCGGAATCGCTGAAATTTGACAGCTTTCCGATTATTTTGGAGGCGTGCGCGACCGCAATTGAATGCGTCCAGAAATCCTTAAGGTTAAAAATCGTATTCTGGTATTTATTAAATGTTTCAAATATTGATATTGAAAGCACCATTCTTTTTATCTGTAAAAGGCCGAGGCGCGCGATGGCGTTCTGCACGGTCGTGCATTGGCTATATCCGGCGTAATATGCTGAATTGCTTACCTGTAAAATTTTTGCCGTGAGCGCTTGATCGTTTTTTATTATGTCGGCGACATCTTTGGCTGTGGCGTCTGTATTATTGATGCTGTCCATCACTTTAGTGGCGATAGTCGGAAGTGTAGGAATATCGGTTATTGTGTCAAGTATTTTACTTACTATGTCGGAATTTAAGGAATAAGGCGATACTGGCTGTTTGGGCTGTGCCTGCTGCTGTATGTTAAAAATTTGGCCGGTAATTCCTGCCGTGCCGCCTGGTGTCGGTGACTGGCCGGACTGCTGAGCGGCGCCCCTTTCTTTTGCGAGTTTTAATGCTTCGAGTAATGACGGCATAAATAATATCCTCTCGTGTTATTGATTATTTTGCTTTATTTAATTCTTTATGTATTTTTGGGCTGAAAATTTAAGTTAATAACCTGCAGTGTTATTTTTATTTTTAACGGAGCGCCCTCTCCCGGGATTGAGAGAGGGCGGAATTTAATGAAGAAATTCTTACAAATTGCGGTTATTATTTTTATTTTCCCATTTGTTTTTTTAACTCGGCAAGGTCTTTATCGACTTCGTCATTTTCTTCGAGGTTTTTAAATTTGGTTTTAAGGTCGATATCTGGATTGGCCAGTTCCTGAACCGCCTGAGCTTCGGCCTCTTTTTCGTTAACTTTTTTTTCCATCCTGTCGAATGTGTCGAATGCCGTCGTGTTAACTGAAGAGTACTGGCTTACATTTTCATTGATCTTTATGGACGCTTCCGCATTTTTTTTGCGCGCAAGAAGCACTTCTTTTTTGCGGCGCGCCTCTTCCATTTTTGATTCTAAGGCGGCAACTGAATTTTTAAGGGCTTCGACGTTTTTTACCATTGTGTCAAGCTGCAGTTTAAGGTCTGTCGAAATATCGGCATATTCTTTTTTACGCTTTAAAGCTTCTTTAGCCAGCGCATCGTCATTTTTTTCGACTGCCAGCTTGGCTTTATCCTGCCAGTATTCTACCTGTTTGTCTGTGTCGGCGCATTTTTGTTCGAGAAGGTTTTTGTCGCGGACAGCCCTGGAAACGGCCACTTTCGCTTCGCGCAGGCAGTCCTGCATTTCGTTGAGCGTCTGGTCTATCATCTGTTCTGGATCTTCGGCCATATCTAAAACGCCGTTAATTTTTGCTGAAATAATAGATTGGATTCTTGAAAATATACCCATTACTGCACCTCCATATTTTTAGGCAACTTTTCTACACTTGCCGGCCTTGTAAATGAACCTTTGAAATAATTTCCGACATTTTTTTGACAACTTATTTTTGACGACTCATTACAGATGTTTTTTGATTTCTTCGTCTATTTTATTTTTAGGCTGCGCGCCTACCATTGTGGAAACAGGATTGCCGCCCTTGAAAATCATGAGAGTCGGAACGCCTCTTATCTTAAATTTGCCTGCAAGGTTGGAGCATTCGTCGATATCTATTTTGCCGAATTTTACCTTGCCGTCGTATTCTTTTGAGAGTTCTTCGAAAATCGGCGCAATCATTTTGCACGGCCCGCACCATGTCGCAAAAAAATCTATAATAACCGGGATTTGACTTTGCGCAACTTCTGCTTCAAAATTTGCTTCTGATATGTGTAGCATTAAAAACCTCCATTATTTATGTTTTTCTTATGAACTAATTAAATATTATAACATTTTTAAAAAAATGTCAACAAACTACTTGACATTTTTTTAAGGTTGTGATAACATAGGAAATGAAATTTGGGGAGTCGTCTAATGGTAGGACAGCAGATTCTGGATCTGTATGTGAGAGTTCGATTCTTTCCTCCCCAGCCTTAACAAAATAAATATCCAGAAAAAGAACAGGAGCTTTAATTTATTAGAGTTCCTGTTTTTATTTTATTTTTTTTATTATTTTAAAAAAATTGATTGAAAATACTCTTAAGTTTTGTTATATATATATCAATAAAAATAAAAAATGACTTTAAATAAATAGTGAACATTTTTATTTTTTTACTAAAAATTATTGAAAATACGAGTACATTTATTAAATGAAAGATTATAAAGAAAAAAACACGAATAAAATTTCCCGGAAAATTTTAAATAATTCCAGGCCTTTTCAGGATGACGTACAAGTCAGGAAAAATTCTGAAATAATCGGCCTTTTATATATATTGTCGTCAATAATACTATTGCTTTTCTTTGTTCTCAAACCTTCAGAATCGAGATATCTCGGCAGCTTTTATAACGCCCTTCTCTGGCTTAAAGTGAAAATCGGCGTAACGATGTACCTTTTTTCATTTTTACTCTGGTATTGCGGTATTCAAAAGATAATGCACGGCTATGTCATAGGCCGAAAATATGAATACTTTGGCTATTTTTTACTGCTGCTCTCATCGAATATATTTTTTGAAATTCTAAACGGCACAGGAGGATTGCTCGGCCGTACGATCGTGCTTTTTATGGTAAAAACTGCAGGAAACGCGGGTTCGCTTGTGATTTCCATTTTCGGCGTTCTGATCGGCATATCGATGGCTTTTAATATATTGCTTGCGCCGTTATTTGAATATTTTGTAGTAAAATTTCCCGAAATGGTTTGGGCATTCCTTAAAGGCGTTGTTTTTTACACTGCATTTGCAATTACATTTGTTTTTGAGCTTATTTGGAAATTTGTAATTTCCGCAGCTGATTTTTTAAGAAAAATTTTTAGGCGCGGCGATAAGAAAGAATCTGAAAATGTTCAATCTAAGTTCGAATCGGGTTATTCCGTACAGAGCGGAGTTCAAAGCGTCAGCGTTAAAGTAAAATCTGTCGCCGAAGAGCTGTCTGAAATCGAAAACAAAGAAGCTGAACGAAATTTGACGAAACAGCCGGATTGCGAAAAAAATAACGAAGCGGCCGCAGCAGCAGCTTCAATCAATTTATCAGAAAGCGTCGCTAAAAATGATTCGAAAATTACTGATTTTCTGAAAAATTTTGCCAGTGAAGAAGTGAAGCCGGGCAGCTTTAAATCAAATATGCCGGAAACTCCGTCAAAGCAGGAAAGTTCAAATTTGGGTGAAAAGGAATCGGAGACGCCCCAAAATAAGCCGTCGATTGTCAATATTACCGTCGGCGAAGCTTTAAAGAAAATGGAAGAATCCGAAAAAAAAGCCGCGTCTGAAACCGAACAGCGCCCTTCAAACGTTAAACAAGAGGATGGCGGCGGTGTGCCTGGCGGCGCTGATGAGTCGAAAAACGGCGAAGCGGAGCATTTACGCGAGGCGCTTTCAAGGGTCAGCATAACTAAAACTTATATCAACGGCGCTAAATCCGATTCAGAAGCTGCGGCTAAAGCGGAAGCCGAGTTATTTAACAGCGGCGCTGCCGAAGACAGGGCTGAAGAATTGAGCAAACGCCGCGAACATTCAGAAGAAACACTTACCGCTAACTATAAATATCCGGAACTTGGCATTATACTCGATAAGCCCGCTAAAATAGAGGAAACCAGCGAGGAAGAGCTGAAGGCTACGGCTGAAAAAATGGTCAATACATTTAAAAATTTTAACATAGAAGTTAAAGTCATACACATAACGCAGGGGCCGACCGTTACCCGATATGAGCTGCAGCCGGCTACAGGCGTTAAAGTCGCTAAAATTGTAAGCTTAAGCGATGATATTGCGCTTTCACTCGCCACTACCAGCCTGCGTATGGAAGCGCCCATCCCGGGCAAGGCAGCTATAGGAATCGAAGTGCCTAATCCGAAGCCGGTGCCGGTTTATTTCTCGGAACTTATAATGATGCCGGAGTTTAAAAATGCTAAATCGCCGCTTTTGTTCGCGCTTGGAAAAACAATCACCGGCCAGCCGATAATCGCCGATTTACGGAATATGCCGCACCTTCTGATCGCCGGCACTACCGGTTCAGGCAAGAGCGTCTGTATCAATACCATAATAACGAGCCTTCTTTGCCATGCACGCCCGGACGAAGTGAAACTTATAATGGTTGACCCAAAAATGGTTGAATTAACTGGCTATAATGATATTCCGCACCTTATACATCCGGTTATTGTCGAAACAAAAGAAGTGCCGTTCGTACTCGAATGGGGTATTTATGAAATGGAACGCCGTTACAGGCTTCTTCAGGCATTTGGAATACGATCCATTGAAAATTTCAATATGATGGTTGACGAATATGTCAAGGGCGAATACGATCCGACGCCAAAAGAACTCTCCGCCCTCGCCGAACTTTCATTCGAGGGGCTTGAAAAGCTCCCTTATGTCGTATTTTTCATCGACGAACTCGCCGACCTTATAATGACCGATAAATCAAATAAAATCGAGGATTATATATGCCGCCTTGCGCAGAAAGCACGCGCAATAGGAATTCATCTTGTGGTAGCCACCCAGCGCCCTTCCGTAAACGTAATTACCGGCCTGATTAAAGCGAACCTGCCTTCGAGAATAGCGTTTTCGGTAAGCTCTGTCACGGATTCCCGCACCATCCTCGATTGTAAGGGCGCCGAAAAGCTCATCGGAAAAGGCGATATGCTTTATTTTCCTTCCGGCCTTTCAAAACCGGTAAGGGTCCAGGGCGCTTATGTTAAGGATTCCGAGATAAAAAAATTAACGGACTTTTTGAAGAAAAATTATGAACCGGGTTACAGCGACGAGGTAAAAGACAAGATCAGCGAATACAGGCAGGCCGAAGAAGGCGGCGAAGAACTCGACGACATGGCTTCAGGCGCTAGCGATCCGGGAATTGAAGAAATAATAAACGATGCGGTAAGGCTTGTTATTGAAAATAAGATGGGATCGGCTTCGATGCTTCAGAGGACATTAAAAATCGGCCACAACAGAGCTCTGAAACTTATGGAGCGTATGGAAAAAATGGGCGTTGTAGGTCCGTTCGAGGATAAAAAGCCGAGAAAAGTTTTATGGACCCTGGCTGATTACGAAAGCCGCCTCAAAAACGTCGCATAAGTTCGGTCATCGGAGTTAGTATGCGCGAAGTATGCTTTGGCAGCAGTGAAAATATCGTTTTAAGTTTTTGATTTGTCAGGCTGAATACGCCTGACGGAAGCTTTGAAAAAAGCTTTCATTCAGAATAAGAAAAGCATTTGTTGAAATTTTTAGCGGGTTATTATAGTTATGTTTTTTTATCTATTAATTAAGAATGCTTAATATTAATTAAATTGATAGAGATTATGTAGATCATTAAACTGGTTTGATTCGTTAGAAGTTCGTTCCGAAAAGTTTTTTTATATGATATTGGCGGTTTTCGCCGATTATGGGGGAAAATATGGATAAACCGTTTTATTGCCCTTTTATTGGCAACATTCCGGAAGAAGAGCTCAAAGAGAGAATTGATACCTGTAAAAAGGAAAAATGCTATTTTTACGACCGTGAAAATCAGCATTGTTACATATATGGAATGGGAAGAGCTTCATCCGAATTTGTTGAAGACCTTAAGATAAGGCGGGAGGAGCGTGAAATTTTGAGTTTAAAGAATACTACCGGCATGCTTTCTTATGATGACAAGCAGGAGCAGATATTTGTAATACTTTCGGTAGCAGAGAAAAAGCTCAAAAGTTTTGATTTGCACGGCGCTATTACCGAATATAAAAAAATCATAGTGCTCGACGCTGAAAATCCCCGCGCCCATTTTGAACTCGGAAAAATTTATTCCATACAAAACCGTCATAACGAAGCCATATCCGAATTTAAGGACGTTCTTGCCGCCGATGCGGATCACGGCATGGCCTGCGTTCTTTTAATGCAGCAATATTACAAGCTATACGAGGATTATTCAGAACGCGACGCCATGTACGAAAATATCGTGGCTAAGTTTAAATCCATTGTCGAGCAAAATCCTTACGACTCGAACGCATATTTTGCTTACGGCTGCGCCCTGAGTACGCTTCATTCTGCAGCCCTGCAGACTGAGATCGGGCAGCGCGAACTGGCGGTCACGGCTTTTAAAAAGGCGATAGAACTCAATCCGAATAATATTTATTCGTACCTCGGCCTCAAGGAAATTTACGTCCGCGAATTTGCTTCGGGACGCCTTGAATACGCCAAAATAATCGAATTATGCCAGGAAGCGGTGAAATTAAATCAGAACAACGCGAAATTGTATTTTGAGCTCGCTGACACTTATTATAGGAAACCGGAAGGCGATCTCGAGGAAAAAGCGATCAGTTATTTTGAAAAGGCCTTGAAACTTGAGCCTAATAATTCGGAAATATACTCGCGCCTCGGCGATATCTATAAAAAAAGCTACGAATATACTCAGGCTATTGAAAAATATAACAAAGCTCTTTCGCTTGCTCCGAAAGATTTTGAAATTCACTATAAACTCGGCCATATTTATTATTTAAACGATTTTTACGATAAAGCGATATCGGAATTAAACTCGGCTCTTAATTTTAATCCTGATTTTTATGACTCATTGGTGCTTCTCGGAAAAGTATTTTCGCAGAAAAAGCTTCATGAAGAGGCAATCGACGCTTTTAACAGGGCGGCAAAGATCGACGAGGAAAATTTCGAGATTTATGAACATTTGATCAATGAATATTCGCAGAAGCTTTTGAATAGGAAACACGCTAACGACAGCGCTCTGGTTGAAAAAATAGTCGAGCGGTTCAAATCTAAGACTAACATAGATCCTAACAGTTCCGCGGCGCACATGGCTCTTGGCATGGCTTTATATAAATTTAAAGACAAGGAATGGCATTTAAAGGCTACATCCGAGCTTAAAATGGCTTTAAAACTTAATCCGGATAACATATACGCAAGCTGGTGGCTGTCTAAAATTTATATCAATTCCCTCGGTTTGATAAGCGACGCCGTTTCGGTATGCAAAAAAGTGGTCAGGATCGCCTCCGATAATTACCGCGCTTACTATGAACTCGGCATTGCCTATGCCGGCGCCGGCGAGCTTGAAAAAGCCTGCGATCAAGTCAATAAGGCGCTGCATCTTAACAAGCTTTTTGTTGAAGGCTATTTTAAAGCGATAGAGCTTCTCGGTAAACTCGGCAAAAATGCTGAAATTATCGAATTATGCGATAAGATAATAGAGATAAAGCCTAATTTTGCTCGCGCGCATTATGAAAAAGCTATCGCATACCTTAAGATTAAGGATTATGAAAATGCGCAGAAAGAGCTTATCAACTGCCAGGATATCGACCCTGAGTATATCGATTCTTATGTGCTTATGGGCGATGTTTATTTCGAGCTGGCGCAATACGAAAATGCGCGCTTAAAATATATGCAGGCGGCTTCGCATCTTGGTGACAGGAATCCGCGCCTTTATAGCAGGCTGGCAGAAATTGCCTATATCGAGAAAGATTTTGATCTCGCGGTATCTTACCATACCAAGGTCATCGATCTCGTTAAAAACGATGTAAATTCGCATATCAGCCTCGCGAAAATTCATTTCCAGCGCGGCGATTATGAGCTCGCTCAGGGCCGCTACAAAGAGATTTTATTGACCGACCATTCGAACGTTCAGGCTATAATGGGTATGGCGAATTGTTATTTGAAATTTTATGATTTTAATGAAGCGGAAAAATACTTTTTACAGGCAGTGGCTATAGATAACAGCCTTATCGATGCGTTCATAAAGCTCGGCGATTTATACCTTCAAAAGGAACGTTTTGATTACGCCATCGATAATTTCCAGAAAGCCGCCGCGATAGACCCGAAAAATTCCGAAGCGCATCTTGGTATGGCTAAATGTTACGAGATATCGAACAATCTCGATCTGGCGATGGCCGAGTATAAACAGGTGCTGGCAAATGAGGCTGCCAATATAACGGCCCATATGAACCTTGCCTCGATTTATCAGCGCCGCAACGCTTACGATAACGCTATCAACGAATACCAGCAGATCCTCGAATTTTCGCCAGGCAACGAAAAGGTGCACTTCAACCTTGCGATTTGCTATGAAAAACAAAATTACCTTGATAACGCGATGTGGGAATATTCAGAAACTATAAAGGCGAATCCCGAAAATAAGGAAGCTTATGTGAACCTCGGCAATATTTTCTTTGAAAAGAAAATGTACGCTGAAGCGTCGGAAAAATTCTTGAGCGCTTACAAAATCGATTCCTTCGACGTTAATCTTCTTTATAAACTCGGTGAATGTTATAATTTCCAGGGAATAGGCGACGAGGCCATAAAAATGTACGGCGAAGTCGTGAAAATCGACGAAACTAATACTAAGGCGTTTATAAAACTCGGCGATTTGTATAATGCGCAGACCGATGCCACTAACGCCATCGAATGTTACAAACGCGCGGTTGAACGCGAGCCGGGTAATGTCGATGTCCGGTTCAAGCTTGGACAGGTTTATAATTCGATTGATATGATAACCGATGCCTGCACGCAATTTATAGAGGCGCTCAAAGTCGATTCTTATAACCCTGAGATATTGCTTGAACTCGGGCGTACCTACAAGAAGGAAGGCTCCCTCGAGAAGGCTATCGAAAAATTCAGGCAGGTCATCGAAATCGAGCCTGACATAACCGACGCTTATTATGAGCTTGGTAAGGCATATATCAACAAAGGCCGCGTGGATAAAGCTATACTGGAATTCCAGAAAGTGCTTAAACGCGACGGCAAGAATGTCGAGGTTAAATTCGAGCTTGGCAAGGCATATAAGAGCCAGGGCATGTACGATGAAGCGCAAAAATCGTTTGCTGAAGTCGTCGAGGCAAACTTCGAGCACGCCCTCGCGCATATAGAGCTCGGCCTTATTTACTCAAGCCTTTATCAGACTGATAAGGCTATTTCAGAATTCGAGATATCGATTTCGCTCGAACCTGAAAATTCAAACGTTCTTTTCGAACTCGGAAAACTATACTTTGAGAAATATCAATTTGAAAAAGCAGTCGAGCATTTCAAGAAAGCGCTCGCTATAGACGGCAATAATCCTATTGTTATATATAAACTCGGCGAAGTTTATTTCAACCTGAAGCAGTATGAAAACGCTATAAAAGAATATCAAAAAGTGTTGAAATTGCAGCCTGACTTTGTCGACGCTATACATAAGCTCGGAACTGTTTATGCCCTTACCGAAAAATACAACGAGGCGATAACGCAGCTTTCGAAAGCTGCCGAATATGACAATGAATCGCCTGCGATATTCTCGGAACTTGCCGAAGCCTACGAAAAAATAGGCGACTTCGAAAAATCGATGCTTAACTATGAAAAAGCGCTCGCGCTGAAGCCGGATATGATAAATATCATATATAAACTCGGCTCGAAATATAAAGAAAAACGCCTGTATTATAAAATGGTCGATCTTTACCAGAATGCCATAAAATACGCGCCGTCGAATGCACTGTTTTATTACGAGCTCGGCGATTCGCTCAGAAACCGCGATATGTTCAACGAAGCTAAGGCGCAGTACCGAAGGGCGCTCGAACTTAATCCTGAATTCGTCGACGCTATGTTCGGCCTCATGGAAATAAGTTTTGCCCAGGGCGAATACGATCAGGTTATAGAGACATGCCAGCGCGCTATAAGGCTTTTCCCTAATAATATGAAAATAAGATATAATTTAGGAAAAGCATACGCTAAAAAGCAAATTGACCATAAGGCGCTCGAGGAATTCGAGAAAGTCGTGAACCTCGATTCATCGTTTTATGACGTTTATATCGACCGTGCGGAGCTATTTCTCAAACTCGGCGACAGGCAGGAGGCCATTGAGTCGTATGAAAAATCCTGCAGCATAAAGCCTGACGCTAAAATCCTGCTTAAACTCGCGAAAATATTTGAGAGCGAAGGCGAAAAAGCGCGCGCGAATATTTATTATAAAAAAGCTTCGGAACTTGAGCCTGATAATGCCGAGGCTTATTACAAAATCGGCCTTGATTACGAAGTTTCAGGTAATTTCGAGCAGGCCATAAATAATTATAAAAAAGCCGTCGGAATCGACGCAAATTATATAGAGGCGCATATCCACCTCGGGCATTTATATTTTTCAAACGAGCAGTGGGCGGATTCGATAAATGAATATATGACCTGCGTCGAAGCGGAAAAAGGCGATTTCCAGATATATTACAATCTCGCGTTTTCTTATCAGAAACTTAACTCGCTCGATGAGGCCTGTGCGTTCTACCTCGAAGCGCAGCGTTTCGATTCCGATAATATCGATATATTAAGGAATCTCGGCGCTATATATGATTCGAAGCATATGACCGACGATGCGCTTTTCATTTACGAAAAAGTTCTCGATAAAGACCCCGGCGACTGGAAAGTGGCGATTAACCTCGGTAAAATATACATGGACCGCGGAGATGTTGAAAGGGCGGTTTCAAAATATAATATAGCGCTTGCCGGTGATCCTGAAAATGTGGATTTATACCTTGAACTCGCCAGAGCGTATGTCGGCATAAAAAAATATAAGGAAGCTCTTGAATACATAAAGAAAGGGATGGCGCTTTATGAGCAGTAATAAAACCCCTGAAAAATTAAAGATGTTTCATCAGCTTGCCGGTGAAATATACATAAATTTGAATAACCTGACGATGGCGCTCGAATCTTTTCAGCAGGTCGTGAAACTTGATCCTAACGATATAATGGCGCATTATAAACTCGGCGAAATTTATTCCAAAAAAGGTATGAAAGAAGAGTCAATGAAGGAATTCGAAATCGCCGTTTCGATGTCGCCGGACGATCCCGACATATTTTTTCAGCTCGGCGTCGATTATTATAAAAAAGAAGATTTTGACGAGGCGTTCGAAAAATTTGAAAAAGCGCTCGGCTTGAATTCAGAACTTATTGAGTCTTATAAATATCTCGGTCATATTAATTTTATAAGGCAGAATTTTAACGAGTCGCTTGAAAATTACCGCACTTATATGGACCAGCGCGACGGCGATCTGGAAATTTATCTTAATATGGCTAAGATTTACCGCGAGAAGAACGAAGAAAAAAATGAAATAATGATTCTCGAAAAAGTCCTGAAGCTCGAGCCTGACAACCTCGATGCCAACCTCCGTCTCGGACTTTTGTCGTATGCCAACAAGAACTACAGCTCCGCGCGTATTTGCCTCAGTAAAGTCTACGAGGCAAAGCCTGACGAAAAAGAACTGTATTTCCCGTTATGCGAAGTTTATGAGGCTGAAGGAAATATACAGTCCGCGCTTGATATGTTAAAAAAGGCTATTCAGAGCGGATATCAGAATATAGAAATACTCCAGAAGCAGGGCGACCTATATCTTGCCCTCGGCAATACTTCGGAAGCTGAGAAGACTTATAAAAAGGTAATCGCTAAAGATCCCGATTCGACCGAAGCGCACCTGCGTCTTGGCGAAATCTACCTTGTTGCAGGAAATCTGGACAGGGCGATTGTCGAATTCAAGAAAGTAATCGAACTCGAACCTGAAAATCCTGAAGTTTACCTGCGTCTTGGAAATGCATATATGAGCAAAAATAAATATTCGGACGCGGTTAAGATATATAACCAGGCGCTTGAAGCCGGCCTTACCGATATAACCATATATAAGGACCTCGGTATCGCTTACCATGCGCTCGATATGCATGATGAGGCTGTCGAAAATTTCGAACGCGCCCTCGAACTTGATCCGTCCTACCATATCGCGCATATAAAACTTGCGGAAATTTATAAATCTAAGAATTTATACGACAAGGCGCTTGAAGAATATAGATCGATAATCGAGCTTGATCCGGCAAACTATTCGGCGCTCAAGGAAATGGGCGAGATATACTACAAGAAACAGGCATATCAGGATGCATTGAAATGCCTCACTCAGAGCTTGAAACTAAACCCTGCCGATTTCAGCATTTCGCTTATGCTCGGTCGCATATTCAAAAATACTAAAAATTACGATAAAGCGCGCCAGATGTTCGAGAAAATACTCGAACGCAATCCTGAAAGCGTAGATACTGCAGTTGAGCTTTCGAAAGTATACTCCGAGCAGGGCGATATAGATACCGCGATCGAGATTTTATTGAAGATAATAACCAGCGATCCGTCGAATTACAAAGTACGCGTCGAACTCGGCATTTTATACCGCGAATCGACCTCGCTTGACAAGGCGATCGTTGAATTCAGAAAGGTTATAAAAGAAAATCCGAAATTTGTCGAAGGGCATATCGAATTATCGCAGACATTTTTGATTGATAGTATCGAAAATAACGACGCTACTATATTAAAACAGGCCCAGGACGAGGCGAATTTGGCGCTCGAACTCGATCAGAAAAACGTGCGCGCGCTTATAATCCTCGGCGAAATATGCAAGGAACGCGGCGAACTTGACCGTGCGCGCGAGTATTTTGAGAAAGGCCTGAAAATAGAACCTGAAAATCCGCGCCTTCTGGAATTGCATAACACCACCAAGAACTTTAAAACAAAAGAAGAAGTCACGGAAAAACTCGAGCTGGCAAGGACATATCTTGAGCGTAACCATATTGAAAACGCCATCATGGAATATGAATCGGTTCTCGAACTCGATCCTAACAATTACCAGGCGACATTCCAGCTTGCCGATATTTATTTGAACCAGAACCTTATCGAAAAAGCTGTTAAGTATTTCATAAGGACTAAGACTATAAAACCTGATTTTATTGAGTCGTACAGGCGCCTGGCTGAAATCTATCACGGCCGTAATGATACCGATAAATTTATAAAGGAATGCCTTGAAATTATCCAGCGCGAACCTAACGATGCGATCGTCCACCTCGAGCTGGCGCGCGTTTATCTCGAACTTCAGAAAGTAGACGAAGCGGTCGAAGAACTTAAGAAAGTCATAACTATAGATCCGGAGTCGGAAGAAGGTTATGAAAAAATAGGCAAGTGCTATGAAACGCTCGAAATGTTCGATGACGCTAAAGAATCGTATAACAGGGTATTGCAGATCAATCCAAATAATCAGGTGGCGCTCG
Organism: Candidatus Wallbacteria bacterium; assembly: GCA_041441465.1. Taxonomy (GTDB): domain Bacteria; phylum Muiribacteriota; class UBA9980; order UBA9980; family UBA9980; genus JASDSY01. The sequence continues at coordinate 189,084 of JASDSY010000001.1, read as the reverse complement.
ATTATTTCGCTAATCAGCAGAATCGTGAAATTACAGAGCAGATTGGCGGCGCTTTCAAGCGTGCGGAAGATTTCGAAAGAAAAGGCGAACTTGACCATGCTATCGAAGAATATGACAGGATTCTGGAAATGAAGCCCGGCAACCTCGAAGTGCATTACAGGCTTGGCCAGCTTTACGAGAAGAAAAAATCGTTCTCAAAGGCGTTGTTCGAATATCAGCGCGCCGTTGAAATCGATCCCGATAAATACAAAGATATTTACATAAAAGCAGGGCGTGTCGCCGTTGAACTTAAAGACCACACCGAGGCTATAAGCTTTTTTGAAAAAGTGCACCAGTACTTTCCGGCCGATAAGGAATCGCGTAAGCTTCTGCTCGAAGAATATAAACTGGCGTTTTATGAGGTTGACAGTTCGTTGAACGCCGATGAAATTATCGATAAGTACAAAAAACTGCTTGAAACGAACCAGGCCGATCCTATGACGCATTATGAAATAGGTTATTTATACAATAACTTGCCTTTGAATGCTTTCAAGGAAGAAAATGTGCGCGGTAAGGCGATATTCGCATTGAAAAAATCCTCGGAACTTATGCCGGAAGATGTCGATGTGCGTTATGAACTCGGTTCGGCTTATAAGCGCGAGGGTATGGACGAAGAAGCTCTGTCGCAATATCAAAAAATCGTCGATCTCGATTCGCAGAATTTCAAGGTGCGCCTGACGCTCGGCACATTGCTGGAAAATTTAAAACGCTTCGATGAGGCGATGGACCAGTATAATATTATTATCGAGGCGGATAAGAATAACGGCGAAGCGCATACTAGAATAATAGAGCTTATTTATAAAATGTCGGAAAAAGATGAAAATAAAACCCAGAAATTTTTCCAGCTTATTCAGGATTATAAAAAAGCGGCTGAAGGCAATTTCAAAGATGCCATGGTGCATTATAAACTTGGTTATGCCTATATTAAACTTTCATCGGGTTACGGTCTGACCGGCGATGAAAAAGCCAACGCGCAGATGGAATTTAAGCAGGCGATAAGCATCGATAACTCTAACCCTTATCCTTACTGGGGGTTGAAGATGGTTTATCAGAAGGAATCGCTTGACGGAAAAGATATGTACGACGAGGCGATAGAAATTTGTAAGCAGGCCATACAAAAATGCCCGAACAACCCGCGTGCTTACTTCGAACTTGGCGAAGCGTACAATGAAAACTACAAAGCTAATATGAAAAATGACGCTATAAGCCAGTATAAAAAGGCGATATCGCTTGCGCCTGATTATGTCGAGGCACATTACAGGCTGGCTTCGATATATAGGGTTAAGAGCATGTTTGATGACGCAGTGGCCGAATATAATAAGGTTATCGACCTCGATCCGAACGGAATATACGCTAAGGACGCGAAACGGTCGCTGATTCATATTGAAAAAAGCCGTGAAATAGGCTAATTGAAATAAATAAAAATAAAATGCGGCCGGAACCGCGAAATAGAATTTAAATGTCAATTTTTAAAATTAAATGGAGGGGTATAAAATGCCGTCATTTGACGTAGTATCACAGGTTAACGGAGCCGAAATCGATAATGCAATCAATCAGGCAATGAAAGAAATTCAGCAGAGGTTTGATTTTAAAGGATCGATAAGCGAAGTCAAGAGAGAGGGCGAAAAATTATCTATAGCCGCCGAAGATGAATATAGGCTTAAAAGCGTAATCGATCTTTTTCAGGATAAGCTTACCAAAAGAAAAGTGCCGCTTAACGGCTTGAAATTCGGCAAAATTGAAAGTGCGCTCGGCGGAACCGTTAAGCAATATGTCGATATTGTGGCCGGAATTGAAACGGATATTGCCAAAGAAATGGTTAAGGACATAAAAAATACCAAACTTAAAGTACAGGCCTCTATCCAGGAAAAACAGGTAAGGGTTTCAGGCAAGAACCGCGACGATTTGCAGACTATTATACAATTTTTAAAGTCGAAGGATTACAAATTGCCGCTCCAATTCATTAATTTCAGAGAAAATTAACCGCGGAATTTGTTATCGGATAATTAAATTTAAGAATGCTTGAAAGGCGATTAAATGGCATATAAACTACTTTTTATCTCATTAGGCTGCGCCAAGAATCTTGTGGATTCGGAAAAAATGCTTGAAGTTCTGGCTAATTACGGTTTTGAATTCACCGATACGCCGGAAGAAGCCGATGCTGCTGTTGTTAATACCTGCACTTTTATCGATGAGGCGAAGTCTGAATCAATTGATAACATACTCGATATAGCTGAATATAAAAAACCTGAAAAGGGCGGTAAGCTTAAAGCTTTAATTGTCGCAGGCTGCCTTGTCGAAAGGTACCGCGAAAATTTATATGATGAAATTCCCGAGATAGACGCCGTGCTCGGCGTAAGTAATATTCAGGATATAGCGTCGGTGGCGTTGTGGGTTTTAAAGGGCAACAGAAAGCTTTTGATGGCCGATATTCCGATGGTGCGTATGAGAAAGCCGAAAGCGCTTCTTACCGCCGACAATTACATGGGGAATGATTCAAAAGACGAAAAAACAAGCAGGATTTCATTGACGCCCCCGTATTGGTCATATTTGAAAATCTCGGACGGCTGCAATAATCCATGTTCATTTTGCGTAATTCCGAAATTGCGCGGGAATTTTAAAAGCGTGCCTATGGATATGCTTATTGCACGCGCAAGGCGCCTTGCTGATGAAGACGTCAGGGAATTTAACATTATCGCGCAGGATACCAGCAATTACGGACGCGACCTTTACGGCACTCCGAAACTTGCGGAACTGCTGAAAAAATTATCCGAAATTGACAAGATAAAATGGCTGAGAGTTTTATATACATACCCTTTGCATGTAAGCGATGAACTGATTGATGTTATTGCCTCTAATCCGAAGGTATGCAATTACATAGACGTTCCGTTGCAGCACGTGACGGACAATATGCTTTCTAAAATGCGCCGCGGCATGACACTGGTCAAAACCGAACAGTTCGTTGAAAAGCTTCGTGAAAAAGCGCCGGACATGTGCATAAGAACGAGTTTTATAATAGGCCATCCGGGCGAGACTGAAAAGGACGTCGAAGCTTTAATTGAGTTTATAGCTAAATATAAGCTCGATAAAGTAGGGTTTTTCAGGTATTCCCGCGAGGAAGGCACTATCGCCGCCGAGATGCCAGATCAGGTTCCGGAAAAGGAAAAAATTAAAAGATTGAAGCTTGTTTCCAGAGAATATGATAAAGTATTGAAGGAAATTAATAACAGCCTCATCGGCCGTGAGCTAGATTTTTTGATCGAAGATTATGATGACAAGAAAAAAATGTTTGTCGCCAGAAGTTATCGCGAAGCGCCGGAAGTTGACGGTTATGTCTACCTTAAAGGATTTGACGTCCAAATCGAGGCACCCGGGAATTTTGTCAGGGCAAAAATTACTAAAACCAAGAATTACGATTTGATTGCGGAGGCAATTTAATATATGCCTTTTGATTTTATAATGCGGCTGAATGTCGCAAATAAAATTTCAATATTCAGGATCGCTGTAATACCGGTTTTTATGTTGTTTTATATTGTAAAAACCGGCGCGCCGGCTGAAATCAATTATTATAAGATTTTAGCGTGGTTTCTATTTATCCTTGGCGCAATTTCCGACCTGGTCGACGGCTATTACGCCAGAAACTATGAAAAAGTAACTAATTTCGGCAAGCTGATCGATCCTATAGCTGATAAAATGCTTGTTACAGCCGCGTTATTGTGCCTTGTAGAAGACCAGAAAGTCGCTTCATGGGTGGCCTTCTTGATAATAGGCCGCGATATTTCGATATCGGGCTTACGAATAATCGCCGCCGCGCATGGTCATATAATCGCCGCTTCGCCGCTCGGGAAATGGAAAACCGTGCTGCAGCTTACCGCGATCATAACCGCGCTGACGTTTTATTCGTTCGACGAGTTGCTGAAATTAAGCGGTGTTATAAATTTTTTCGGCGGCCAGGCCGGGGCCTTTATAACGCACTATAAGCTTTATGAACAGCCTATTGTCGATATTTTAATGTATTCGTCGGCGTTTTTAGCTTTGATTTCAGGTTACGATTATTTCAGAAAAAATAAAAATGTAATCAAAGACTGATATTGATAAGGATACAGGGAAATAATAAAAAAATAAAATTGTTCTTTAAGGTGTAAATTATTATGACAAAGCATGAAACCGTAAAAATAGAATGGCTGGCCAATAAAATAGTAGGAAGGCTTTTGAATTTGCATAAACTAACCGGCCGCAGCCTTAAGCTTGCGACTGCGGAAAGCTGTACCGGCGGACTTCTGGGCGGCGCGCTTACTATGGTGCCTAAATCCTCGGCTTTTTATAACGGCGGCATTATAGCTTACTCAAATGAGATTAAAATGAAGCTTTTAAATGTTTCTGCGGCGACTCTTGAAAAGCACGGCGCTGTTTCTTTTGAAACTGCAAAGGAAATGGCGGTCGGAGCGGCTTTGAATATGGGCGGTCATGTGGCTGTTTCTGTTACCGGTATCGCCGGCCCCGGCGGCGGCACTTTACAAAAACCTGTTGGTTTGGTGTTTTTTGGAATTCACGCCGCCGGCATCGGCACGCTCGCTTTTCAAAGATTTTTTAAGGGCAGCCGTACAAGTATTAGGAACCAGGCGGTAATTTTTGCGCTCGATGAAATTTTAAAAATCGTTCATGAAGTCGATAAAAAAATTTAATAAAATTTTGACAAATTTAGTTCAAATAAAATGGTATTTTGAAAAAAATATAGTATAATTGTTAAATAAAAATTTTTAGTTCAAAATGAATAATATTTCATAAAAAATGAACATGACTCATAAAACAAGCATAGTAATTGTAATGAAACAGTATATAATAAAATGAACATGAATTTATAATATAAAATTTAATAAAATTAATGAGGTGCTGAAAAATGGCAGTTGATGTAAAAAATGCTAACGCGGCGGCGGGTCGCGAAAAAATGCTCGAAGCGGCCTTAGCTTCGATTCAGAAAAGTTACGGTAAAGGCTCGATAATGAAACTAGGCGAGTCGTTAATAAACACGGTTCAGGTTGACGTCGTTTCAACCGGTTCGCTTTCGCTTGATATAGCGACAGGAATCGGCGGAGTGCCCAGAGGCAGAATAATCGAAATATACGGTCCTGAATCGTCAGGTAAAACAACGCTCGCTTTTCATATAATAGCTAACGCTCAAAAAGTTGGCGGTGTTGCGGCTTTTGTTGACGTTGAACATGCCATGGACCCTAAATATGTCGCGGCGCTTGGCGTTAAAGTGGATGATTTATATATATCACAGCCTGACGCCGGCGAAGAGGCGCTTGACATAGTCGAAACTTTAGTGAAAACAGGCGCTATCGATGTCGTCGTTCTTGACTCGGTTGCGGCTCTTGTGACACGCGCTGAACTTGACGGAGCCATAGGCGATTCGCATGTCGGCCAGCAGGCGCGCTTGATGAGCCAGGCGCTCAGGAAAATAACGGCCCTTGCTTCGAAATCGAAAACTACGGTAATATTCATAAATCAGCTTCGCGATAAAATCGGTAATTCATATGGGCCGTCCGAAACGACGACCGGCGGAAGGGCATTGAAATTCTTCGCTTCTATGCGTCTTGATATCAGGCGTACCGAAGCTATAAAAATAGGCGACAGCGTAATAGGCAACAGCGTAAAGGTAAAAATCGCTAAAAATAAAATGGCGCCTCCATTTCAGGTTGCTGAGTTTGACATCATATACGGCGAAGGTATTTCACATGAACTTGAATTGCTGATGCTCGGCGAGAAATATAAAATGATCGATAAAGCAGGGTCATGGTATGCTTATAAAGGTACCAAAATCGGCCAGGGGTCGGATAACGCCCGCAAATTTATAAAAGAAAATCCTATGATCGCCAAGGAAATAGAAGACGCACTTTTGGCCATGCTTTTACCGTCGCGCGCTAACGGCAACGGAAACGGCAAGGAAAAAGACGAGGAAACCGCAGCTCCGTCTAAAAAAGAACGCGCAAAAAAACAGGAAGCTTCTGAAAAATAAAAATTAAAATAGTGAATTTAACCTTGAATACTTGGTTTCATTTTTAATTTTTTATGAAAGAGGTGATTGCCCTGAAATTTGATGCGCCAGCAATATGTATGCTTACTACAGTTTTATTGCTTATATTGAATATTTGCATAATTTTCTTTTATCTGAGGATGAAGAAAATTGTAAACTGTTTCATGTATTCAAATTCTCCGGCAAAAGATATGCAGGGGCTTTCTCAGAAATGCTCCGAGCTTAACGAGCGTTTTGAAAAAGTTGCAATGATAAGAATCGCGGAATTAGAGGATAAAATCTCTAAATTAAAGGAATTGATAATGGTTTCTGACGAGAAAATCATCAGGCTGATTGATTTGCAAAAAACGGCTGAAGCCATTATAGGGGATGCCAATAACATTGGCAAAAGGACGATTTCGCAGGGGGCTGCGAATGAAATCGATATCTTTACAAAAATGCGGCTTAATATAAAACCTGAAATAATGGCTGTCGAAGGTCGTGTAATGCAAAAGATCAAGGAAGAATACGCAAGGCTTCATGAGGAAATGACCATGATGTTTAACGCAGCCAAGGTTAGCGCAGAACCGGTGCCGTCGCCTAAAAATATCGATACGATCTCGCAGCAGCCGGCAGCGAAAGCGAGTATTATAAAAATGCCGGTAAATAATTCAAACCAGAACGCTAAATCTCAGCCGGCAGGAACTAACGGCGCCGCTTCTTTAAATAAAGTTATAAGTCAGGCCGAGTCCAATATAGTAAAAACCAATTTTACCGAGAAGCCTAAAATTGAACATACCAATTCATATATGGTTCCGCCCGGAACTCTTGAGGCGGTTAATAATAGATACGCCGAAGTTTATAAGCTGGCTTCGGACGGGCTTGACGCCGCTGCAATTTCTGAAATTACTAAAGTCGAAAAAAGAGCGGTAAATCTTATACTATTAGGAATTCGCGAAGGCAATAAAAAAGTTAACTGAGTGTGGAAAAAATGTCTGATATAAAAAAAGAAAAAAAAAATGACAGCACGTGTGCAGCTTTGGTAAAAGAAGTTAATTCTAAAATTACAATAACTCTTTCAGCTAAATGGAAATTTTATTTTAATTATTTAATTATACCGGCTGTAATGATATTTTTAATGTATTTTTCATATTACTTATGGGCAATTTTGGTGCCGTTTATTATTTCATTTTTTATCGCTTATATTTTAAATCCTATAGTCTTATGGTTCGAAAAGTATTTTAAAAACAAGTTTGTTTCTATTGCGGTCGTTTATGTATTAATATTTTCGATTTCATTGATATTATTCGTGCCGCTTATTACAAACGTCATTACAGAAATATCGGATATCGGAAATAAGATGCAGGTTTACAGCCGGTCTTTTCAAAAAATATATAAAGATACTTTGAATATATTAAAAAATTCAGAAACAGTTAAATTTTATGAAGTGTTTGAAAGCGCTTTGAATAATCATGTCAACAGCTGGAAAAATTCCGAAGTGAAAGAAAGTTCGGAAGTATCGGTTCAGCATGAAAATGAACCGGCTAATTCGGGCGAGCCGTCTTTAAAAGGTAAAACCGCCGGGTTAAACCATTTCAATGAATACGAAAATTCTTTGTTAACAAAAACTGCGTTGAATACTGGAGAAATAACTGTAAAAGAAACAAATGAAATTACATTATTCAGTAAATTTAACCAGATTATAAAGAATAATCCTAAAATTGAAGGTATGATATTTGGCTTCGCCGAGGTAATTAAGGATTATTTACTTGGGTTTGCCACCTCGATTTTATACGGAGTGAGCGACCTGTTTATGGCTTTGGTTCATTATGCGATCGTGCCTTTGCTTTGCTTTTATTTTCTATGTGATTTCCAAAAAATATGCAATGGACTTGGAACCCTTATTCCGCTAAATTATCGCAAACAAACTATTGAGATGATGAGAGAAATCGACAGCGTGCTTGGCACTTTTTTAAGAGGCCAGCTGATAGTTTGTTTTATTGTCGGCGGCGGTTTTTCGTTATGCCTGTTTCTGATAGGAATCGATTTTGCCTTTATTATAGGCCCGATCGCTGGGGTTTTCAACCTTATTCCCTATCTGGGGCCGGTAGTGGCTGTATTCCCATCGATATTCCTGGCTATTTTAAAGTGGGGTATCGCTTATACTACGATATTTAAAATTATCTGGATCATATTGCTCGTTGTTCTTGTCCATATAATTGACGGCTTTATAATGCAGCCTTTCATTGCCGGCAAGTCTTTTGATATGCACCCTCTGACTTTGATGTTTTTACTTTTAGTAGGCTGGAAGCTGTCGGGAATTATAGGCATGTTTCTTGCAATCCCGGCATACGGCGTAGGTAAGGTAGTTGTTAAATATTTAAAAATTTCATTCGCTCATCAGGAAATTTAATGTTATGAAAATAATTAAATATTCAGATTTGCTGGCTATGGATAAATTAAAATTTTTTCATGTCAGTGAAATCGATATTATCGGTTGTAATTCTGATAATAACACGGAGCAGTGCGAATATCAGGCTGAACTTAATGAATACTATTCGAATTATATTGTTAATGTCTTAAAGTATAAACCAGGCGAACTTTTTGTGCTTTCCGATTACAATAATAAAAATTACTATTATTCCTGCCTCATAAGCTGCAAAAAAAAGAAGGCTGTGCTGAAGCTCGAGCCGATAAATGTTGAATTTGACGCCGAACGGAATTATACATACGTCGTTGCGGCATTAAAAGGCCGTAAAGAGGATGAATTGATTGAAAAATTGATCGAGCTCGGGATTAATGAAATATCTTTCTTCGAAGGTGAACATTCGATCGGCAGGATTGAAACTGCGCGTCTGGAAAGATATATGAGAATATCCGAAAGCTCGGCCGCGCAGTCGCGGAAGTTAACGCCGCCCGGAATAAGATTTAAATCATTGAATAATATTATAAACGAAGCGGTAAATAATGATGCCGTTATATTTTTGCTTATTGAGCCGTCCGCTGTGTTTAAATTTAGGGGCCGCGGAGATATTTCAAGTGTCGGTAATACATTCGAATCAAATTGTGATATATTCGAAATCTTAAAAAATATGCCTAAAAAGCCGGTTGTAATAATTTCCGGCCCTGAGGGCGGCTTTTCGGAAAGCGAAATGAAATATTTTAATGAAATGATGATAAAATACGGCAATGACCGGAATAGTGCCGTTAGTAACTCCGGCGGCTTTATAATGCCGGCGGTTAGAGCTGAAAATAAACCTATAATAGTTCCTTTTACTCTTAAAAATGTCGTGCTGCGTGCTGAAGTGGCGCCAATTACGGCATTTGCTATAATAAAATACGAATGCGGAGATTTTTAATGTATAAATTTGCCATAATGACTTTAGGCTGCAAAATAAACCAATATGAAGAAAATTTAATTGCCTCGGATTTTATGAACGCCGGTTTTGAGCGTGTCGAATTTAAGGAACCGGCCGATGTTTATATTGTGAACAGTTGTTCTGTGACCGCCGAAGCGGAAAGTAAGGCGCGGCAGCATTTGCACCGTGCGGCCCGTGAAAATTCGGCGGCCGTTATAATTCTATCTGGCTGTTACGCTACGCGCCTGAATGGAGAAAAAATCGATTCGGTTGATCTTTTAATACGCCAGAACGAAAAAAAAGATTTATTTAAAATATTTTTGGATTATATAAAAAATTCCGGCGCGGATAGCGGGTCAAGCTATGAAAAAGCCGAATTATGCAGAAAAATATCGGAATATATCGCCACTAATCCTGTAAAATATGACGGTAATAAAGAGCACAAGACATGTTCCAGAGCGCGGACTCAGATTAAAATTCAGGACGGCTGCAAGAATTTCTGCACATATTGCATTGTGCCGTATATTCGAAACGTTGAATGGAGCAAGAGTCCGGATGACGTTTTAAATGAAATAAATTCGGCGTTAAAAATCGGTTATTACGAAATCGTTCTCTCTGGAATACATATCGGCAAGTATAAAAGTGCTGATATTTACGGGCAGCCGTTGACATTCGAGGACCTTCTTAAAATGATTGATATATACGGTTATAACGGCCGTGCCAGATTTCGCGTAAGCTCGATCGATCCGTCCGAAATAACCGAGAAAATTGTTAATCTTATAAAATTTTCTGATGTTTTCGTTCCGCATTTTCATGTCGCGCTTCAAAGCGGCTCCGACAGGATACTTAAGCTTATGAACAGGCATTATACGAGTGCTGAATTTACTGATAAAATAAACATGATAGCTAAAAGTCTAGATAATCCTGCTATCACTTCCGATGTGATCGTCGGTTTCCCCGGAGAAACAGAAGAGGATTTTGAAAATACTCGAAATATTCTCGAAAAATTGCCTTTTTATGATTTTCATATATTTCAGTATTCTGACCGCCCCGGTACTAAAGCCAGCGCCATGAATGAAAAAATAAGCCCCGACGTTAAAAAACGCCGCTCCGAAACTCTTCACGATTTGAAAAAAAAGAAAAATCTTGAATATTACCAAAAATTAGTAGGCCGGGTTTCATATGTAATAGCTGAAAAAACTATTAACTCAGGCGGCGAGGTTTTTTTGGTAGGTCATAGTGAAAGATATGTTGAAACGGTTTTTAAAGGCGGCGAAGAGTTAATCGGTAAAATAACAAAGGTTAAATTAACTGAAATTTCCAATATTAATGACGGTATGAGAGGTATTATCGAAAAATAAAGTGTTGCATTAATCACCAAAAATAGCGGCTCTTAAAAATAGAGTAAAAATACCACATCATAAAATTATTTTTAAGGGTAAAAACGCAACAATAAAAATATAATATAAGAATATAATTTGAAAACGCTCTTGTATGAGCGTTTTTCTTTTTGGCACAACAATTGCTTTAACAATAATTGAAATTTTGGAATTGCTTAATAATGTTGAATTAATAATAACTGAAAATTATTAAAAGCTTTTTAACCAAATTAAATATAAATTTAAAAGAAAAAAATGGAGGCTTATCATGGGAAAAGTTTTAGGAATTGATCTTGGTACGACTAATTCGTGCATGTGTGTTATCGAAGGCGGCGAACCGCTCGTAATCACTAACGCTGAAGGCGGAAGAACAACCCCTTCTATAGTTGCGTTCACTAAAGATAAACAGCGTCTTGTAGGTGTTTCGGCAAAAAGACAGGCGGTAATTAATCCTGATCGCACAATTCGTTCGATTAAAAGAAAAATGGGCCAGAATCACAAAGTAGGTATTGACGGCAAAGATTTAACTCCGCCGGAAATTTCAGCTATGATTCTTCAGAAACTTAAAGCTGACGCAGAGGCATATCTCGGTGAAAAAATTACACAGGCTGTTATCACAGTTCCGGCTTACTTTGATGATTCACAGAGACAGGCTACAAAAGACGCAGGAAGAATTGCCGGTCTTGAAGTTTTGAGAATAATAAACGAACCTACAGCTTCAGCTCTCGCTTATGGTCTGGACAAACAAAAAACCAACCAGACAATATTAGTATATGACCTTGGCGGCGGTACATTCGACGTTTCTATTCTCGAACTCGGCGACGGCGTTTTCGAAGTTAAATCGACAAGCGGCGACACATTCCTCGGCGGCGACGACTGGGACGAAAAAATTATCAACTGGCTTGTTGACGAATTCAAAAGAGAAAACGGCATCGATCTTACAAAAGATCCGAAGGCTATGCAGAGACTTAAAGACGAAGCTGAAAAAGCTAAAATAGAACTTTCAGGCGTTATGCAGGTTAATATCAATATCCCTTATATTACAGCTGACGCTTCAGGCCCTAAACACCTCGATGTTACATTGAGCCGTTCGAAATTCGAGGCTTTGACAAAAGACCTTCTTGACAGAACAATGAAACCTATGGAAAAAGCTTTGAACGATGCTAAATTGAAAATCACGGATATCGACCAGATACTTCTTGTCGGCGGTTCGACAAGAATGCCGCAGGTTGTCGATATAGTTAAAAAATTCTTCGGAAAAGAACCTAACAAAAATATAAACCCTGACGAATGCGTTGCTATAGGCGCTGCGATACAGGGCGGCGTATTGAAAGGCGAAGTTAAAGACGTATTGCTCCTCGATGTTACACCGCTTTCACTCGGTATCGAAACTCTTGGCGGAGTATTTACAAAATTAATCGAAAGAAATACTACAATTCCTACCAAAAAGAGCCAGATATTCTCGACAGCTGCCGATAACCAGACCGCTGTTTCAATCAATGTATTACAGGGCGAAAGAGAAATGGCGCAATATAACAAATCGCTCGGCCGCTTTGATCTTGTAGGCATTCCGCCTGCGCCGAGAGGCATTCCTCAGATCGAAGTTACATTCGATATAGACGCTAATGGTATTGTTCACGTTTCGGCAAAAGATAAGGCAACTAACAAGGAACAGAGCATCAGAATCCAGGCTTCATCAGGTTTGACAGAGGAAGAAATCAAAAAAATGCGCGATGACGCTGAGAAACATGCTGACGAAGATAAAAAATTGAAAGAGCTTATCGAAGCTCGTAACCAGGCAGATTCATTGATCTACCAAACGGAAAAATCATTGAAAGATTACGGCGATAAAGTTGACGAAGCTACAAAATCAAATATCAACAAAGCTGTCGAAGAGCTCAAAAAAGAAATGACCTCAGACGATGTTGAAAAAATCAAAAAATCGACAGAAGCTTTAATGACTGCTTCCCATAAACTCGCTGAAGAAATGTACAAAGCCACAGCCGCTCAGCAGGGTGCTCAGGCAGGTCCTGAAGCGGGAGCACAGCCTCACGAACACCACCACGATGCTGGTTCAGGCAAAAAAGACGACAATGTCGTTGACGCCGAATTCGAATCAATGGATGATAAAAAATAATAAATCTAAATTCTGAAATAATTTTAATTTAATCTAAAATTAACTAAGCCGGTCGTTTATAGTCCGGCTTAGTTTTTTTATTACGGCTTGTGAACTAAAAAGTTTTTCTGTGATCAATGAGGGCGGCTGGCAGACGTTCACAAAATGCCTCTCAATAATTGACATTCATAAACTAATGTTTACTTCAGGGGGCGGCGAAGGAATTATTCCTTCCCGCCCCCTTGAAACCCCCACCAATCCTGGTACATTCTTTAACCTTTAATGCAGACTTTATAAATTGTATCTTTACGTTATGCGTTTCTTATTTTTCTTGTTTTAATGTCAGCAAAGCATGAACTGCGTTCATTTACTTTGCTGACATTCGGCAATCGCCATGGTTTAACAAAGTTTTAAACCATGGCGAAACGAAGACCTTTGAAGCTTTGTTTCTGCCGGATATATCGCTTTTTCGATCAATATTGTAATAATATAATGTATAGGTAATGATGAATTGATTGTTAAAAGGTAATTATTTTATCTTGCGGCATGCGGAGCATGCTGATAAGGGCTTCAAGGTATTTAGCCGCTTCGTTTCGCGGAAACTTATGCGTGAGCAAATGTTTCCGCGATTACTGGATTTATGCAAAGCAAGCGGCTTGCCGCGCTTTGCATAAATAAAGATATCTCAAAAACTCAAAAATATAAACTAATAAAAAAAGTAAAAAAAAACCCTTCATCAATCAGATGAAGGGCGCCTTATAGTAAAATAATAATTATACAATTGGCAAATTAGGGGTAGGTATGAAGTTAGGCAACTACTTGTTGCCCGGGTAAAAATCTATTCAAAGCTTAAATTCATTTTATTTAATGATCTGTTTTTAAAGACATAAATATAAGAGCAAAAGGCATGCCAAAAATTATTTGTGCCTTTTTATTTTTTATTATTGAAAATAGGATAGATTGATATAAATGGAAATTCATGAATTGATTACTTTAAAAGTGCCGATTTTAAAGAATAATTAGAGCTTGTTCGAGAATTTATAAATGCCGGATATTAATTTTTTTCTAAATTAAGAGCGTAATACTCTAATTTATGCATTTATTTTAATCACGATAGTTAAAATAATGTGTATAAAAATAATTCATTATTTTATTTGTATTAGTATAAAAAATGAACAGTAGTGTTTAAAATTGAAACGTTCTAATAAAAAAAGTGAATTAATCTTCATTAATTCACTTTTTTTATTTCGGGTTATTTGAAATTATAATTTATATAAGTTATTTTTTCTAATATTTAGGATTTTTTGTGTTTTCTTAAGAATGCCGGTATATCAATTTCATCATCCTGTGACTGCGGCTGTGATTGGATTGGCGTAACTGCCGCCGGAGCTTTTTTGATATTTGCGATAATATCTTTTTTCTCCGTTGTTGTCACTTTTTCTTCGGCATTAAACCCCGTTGCAATTACGGTAATGCTGATTTCATCTTTCATGTCTTCGTTGATTACCGAACCGAATATTATATTAGCTTCAGGCGATGCGACGTTGTAAACAATTTCGCACGCTTTGTTTATTTCATATAATGACAGATCCGGGCCGCCTGTGATGTTTATAAGAACGCCGCGTGCACCTTCGATCGTTGTTTCGAGAAGAGGGCTTGAAATTGCCGCTTCGGCAGCAGTTACGGCACGGTTTTCGCCGGTGCCGATGCCTATGCCCATCATAGCCGAGCCGGCTTCAGTCATAATTGTTCTCACGTCGGCGAAATCAAGGTTAACAAGCCCCGGGACCGTTATCAAATCGCTTATGCCCTGAACGCCCTGGCGCAATATATCATCGGCCATTTTGAACGCATCTATCATTGAAGTGTGCTGATCGACAACCTGAAGTAAACGGTCATTCGGTATTACGATTATGGTGTCGACTTTTGATTTTAAATTTTTAATTCCTTCTTCGGCCTGCGCCATTCTGCGTCTGCCTTCGAAAGTGAAAGGCTTTGTGACGACTGCAACTGTAAGCGCGCCTACTGATTTGGCTATTTCAGCGACTATTGGTGCCGCTCCGGTACCGGTGCCGCCGCCCATGCCGGCTGTTACGAAAACAAGGTCCGAACCTTCGAGCGCTTCTGATATTTTATCGCGGTCCTCTTCGGCGGCTTTCATGCCGATAGATGGATTTGCTCCGGCGCCAAGCCCTTTTGTCAATTTATCGCCGATTTGTATTTTCAATTTTGCGTTTGATTGCTGCAATGCCTGTGCGTCAGTATTCGTGGATATAAACTCCACGCCGCCGACACCTGCGTTAATCATACGGTTGATAGCATTGGAACCGCCGCCTCCAACACCGATTACCTTAATATTGGCTACCTGTTCCATTGTATCGAACTCGAACATTAAAACTCCTCCTTTAGTACTCTAGAAAAAAATAGTCGTCATACAAAAAAGATGTGACTAATCATCAATCATAAAAGGAATGTTCAATAAGTACTCTCTGCCGGAAAAATAAAATATGAATTCACATAAGTATGTGAAATAAAAAAACTAAAATTAAAAAATATCTTTAAAAAAACTTTTGAACCAATTAACGGTTCCTTCGACAATATTTGTGCGCCGGATAAACGAATGCCGCGGCTGTGTCTCATTTTTTAAGCCGTATGATAAAAGCCCGAAACATGTTGCAAATGCCGGACCGTTTATTTTTTCAATAAGCCCGTCGATGTTGTTGGGTTTTCCTATCCGAACCGGCATTCCAAGTATCTTTTCTGCAAATTTTTGCGTGCCGTTCAAAAGAACGCCGCCGCCGGTTAAAATTACACCGCCCGGTACGGCAGACGCCAAGCCTGAATTTTTAATTTCCTGCTTGACCATGGTGAATATTTCTTCCATGCGCGGTTCTATAATATCAAAAAGCTGTTTTAACTCAATTTGTCTTGAGCCGTCGTTGCCTGCATTTTGCACGGTTATTTTCTCTTCAAGATTCATTCCCTCGGCCCAAACAAGTCCATTATGAAGCTTTATTTTTTCAGCTTCCTGATAAGATGTCCTGAGTCCTATCGAGATGTCTGAAGTTATATGCGCTGATCCTATTGCCAGAACATTCGTATGTTTGACATACCCCCCGGCATATATAACCACATCTGTCGTGCCGCCGCCAATATCAACTAAAACTATCCCTAACTCTTTTTCATCGGCCGTTACTACCGCTTCGCCTGACGCTAATCCTTCGAATAAGAAATCTTTTATTTTTAATCCGGTGCCTTTGATGCTCTTTTGTAAATTGCGTATCGATGTCGTCACTCCGGTTATTATATGCGTGTCAACTTCTAAACGCACGCCTGACATGCCGATAGGGTCTATAATTCCCGGCTGATCATCAACAGTGTATTCTTCAGGAATTAGGTGAATAATTTCACGGTTTTGCGGTAACGCTATCGCACGCGCAGCTTCCTGAACTTTTTGTTTTTCTTCCGCTGTTATTTCGCGCTGATTCGGCGGCACTGCTATAATTCCGCGGCTGTTCTGACCTGAAATATGATAACCGCCAATACTTACATAAACCGTGTCAATGTCGACATCGGCCATATGCTCGGCTTCCGTTACGGCTGTTTCAATAGCCGATACGGTTTCTTCTATATTCACGATCATCCCTTTTTTTATTCCCGCGGTCTGAACAACACTGCTGCCTAAAACATATATTCCATTATTTTCGGATGCTTCGCCTACTATTATTGTTATTTTGGTCGAACCGACATCTAAGCCGACGACAAGCCCGTCTTTTGGCATATATTATTATCTTTCACCCATAATTATAATATAGAAAAATGCGTTATTTTTAATGTGAACTAATCAGTAAAACTTAAAAAAATATATAATATGAATTAATAACTATAAATTATAAATTTTTAATATTATTAGTTATTTATCGGCTTAACCACAATTTCACCGTTAAAACGCATGTCCACATAACTTAACTGGATTCCGTCTTTTTTAAATTTATCGCATACAATATTCAAAAACTCGAAATTTTCGCGATAATTCATTGAATTGCCAGGATATATTTTTATACCGTCATTAGTTATAAGTATTATTTCGCTGCCCTCAAGGCTTACTTCGGATATACTTGTCAAATAAGAACTTTCCAGGTTTGTAATCCAGTTTATTACGCTTTTGATCTTTCCGTCGCTGGCAACGCTGTCGCCGAGCTTTAATTCTGGCAGTACCTTGATTCCGTTTAATATCGGCAGATCAAATTTTACACAACGGTCGGTTATCGATAATATGTAACCTTCACGGTCAATTTCATAAAATTTTTTATTGCTTAAAACCATTATTACAGGTTCTCTTTCAGAAACTTTGATTAAAACTTCGCCAAGCCCTTCGGTTATTATCTCGACATTTTTTATCTTGGGGCACATTTTAATTCTTTCCTGAGCCCGGGCATAATTAAGCTTAAAAAAATTCTGGGCCAGTTTGAATTCAGAAAGTTTAACTATGGTTTCTTTGTCAACTGTATAATTACCTTCAATAGCTATCTTTTTTAATTCAAAGTATGTAGTTTCGAATATTAAATATTTAAATTCCCATACTGCTAAAGTTAATAAAACTAAAGTTAATAAAATTACTGCTAAATTTCTTGATAACCTTATCGCCTTTTTCAGGCCTGGTATTTTTTTTATGGAAAAATTCATATCATTTCACGTTTAAAAATAGTTCTCCCGAAAACAAAAAACCTTCGAGAATTTAAGATTTTACTTAATAAATACTGCTTTTATATGAGCTGAAACCGTAATAAACAATTAGAATAAATATTTACGGTATTGATAGTATTTAAGTAATAACTTAAAGACTGGAAGGTACACTTATTAAAAATAAAATAAAAACTACAAGGTTATTATAACAATAAAATAAAATATTTACAAGATTTTTTTTATTTAAAATAAAAGAATTAATATTTGATAACTGTTATAGTCGGGATTAGTGAACAATTCAATCATAAAAATCAGGCATTTTTATAATTATTTGATTGCTGCTGGGAAGCTGTATATTTTTCCTGCAATTTTTTTATTATATCGGTCGATATTGATGTGACATCGCCTGCGCCTATTGTAAAAATAAAATCATTTTTCTGCGCTATCGATGCGGCGTACGACGGAATATTTTTAATGTCATTTATCAGGAACGAGTTTGATTTTCCAGCTTTTTTAAGTGAATTCAAAATAAGTTCCGAACTTACACCCGACATTGGCTGTTCGGACGCGGCATAAATGTCGGTCAGTATAACTACGTCGGCTTTTTTCAATGCTTCAGCCATCTGCTCGTAAAAAAATTTGGTTCTAGAGAACCTGTGCGGCTGAAATATGGCTATAATCCTATTTTCGAACGAAGAACGCGCGGCGTTTAATGTCGCTTTTATTTCTGTCGGATGATGTGCGTAATCGTCAATTACTTTTATTCCGTTAACTTCGCCGATTACCTGGAAACGCCTTATGACGCCCTGGAATTTAGGAAGTATATCGCGTATCTCGTCAAGCGGCATGTTTAAAAGCTTGTGGCAAATTATTATGGAAGCGGTCGCATTCAATGCGTTATGAACGCCTGGTACGGTCAGCCTGAAACGGCCTAAAGATTTTTCACGATTTTTGATCTCGAATGAAACTCCCATGCCGTTATAACGTATTTCGGTTATTAAATAATCAGGATTATTTTTGGCTTCCATTCCATAAGTTATAACCTGGTGATTGTCATTCTTTATTTGCGGGATTAACTCGCGGATATTGTCGTTGTCCGAACAACATACGATCGTGCCGCCGCTTTTTAATTTTGTCGTGAATTTTAGAAAAGTATTTTTTATTTCCTTTATTCCAGAGTAGTAATCAAGATGATCTTCCTCTATATTTGTTATTACTATCACTTGCGGACATAAATGCAGAAACGATGCGTCGGATTCGTCAGCCTCAACGACAGTATAGGTGCCGCCGCCAAGTTTGGCGTTGCCTCCGAAATCGCAAACTTCGCCCCCTACGATAATTGTCGGGTTGAAATTATATGATTCCATAAGAGATGATATCATAGATGTTGTGGTAGTTTTACCGTGAGTGCCTGAGATTGCGATACCATATTTATTATTTAATATGTAGCCCAGCACTTCTGCGCGCCTGTATATCGGGATATTCTTCTGACGCGCCCATATTATTTCGGGATTATTTTCAGGTATTGCCGATGATACCACTATTGCGCCGATATCATACCCTTCGAGATTTTCGGCTTTATGCCCTTTAAATATGAGTACGCCTTCCTTTTGAAGACGCTTGGTGTTGTTGTTTGATTTTATATCAGAACCAGAAACCTTATATTTTAACTCGGCCAGTATTTGAGCGATTCCGCTCATGCCGGCGCCGCCTATCCCTATAAAGTGTATGTATCTGGTTTTATCCATTTGACTAATTTCTCCCTCCGGAAAATAAGCTCGATATCTCATTGACAATTCTTGACGCTGCGTCAGGTATGCCCATTTTTTTTGCGTTACAAGCTGTACTTTTGATTTTAGATTTGTCATTTATTAAATTATAAAATAATTCGTAAAGCGTATTGCCGTCGCTGATTTTTGAATCTTCAATTAAAAAAGCGGCATTGTTATTTCTTAAGGCTTCGGCGTTTTTAAACTGGTGATTATCAGTAGCGTACGGATAAGGAATTAATACTGAACACTTTCCGGCGGCCGTTATTTCGGCTATAGTCGTAGCGCCTGCCCTGCATAATATAATGTCGGCAATTGTTATCGCGTTATACATTTTGTCCAAAAATGAGAAAAGTTTCAGATTATTATTAAGTGATAAAATATCTTTTAACTCTTCGCTATATCTGGCAAAGTCCCTTTCGCCGGTAATAAAAATTACCTGTAATTGCGGGAATTGCGCTAACAGCCTTTTTAAAACTTCTGAAAAAGCGTTATTTATCGATGCGGCGCCTATTGAACCGCCGAAAGCTAATATTGTGGTCTTATCAGGCTCAAAATTAAAAAAACTATAAGCATCCTTGCGGTCTGTATTGATTATTTCGCTTCTGACCGGGTTGCCTGTGTAAATAACATTAGCCTGACAATAAAACTTTTTTAACGCTACATTGTAACTTATAAATGTTTTATTTGCAACAAAATTTAATAATTTATTTGTAAGTCCTGGAGTGGCATTTTGTTCATGCAGAAATACAGGGATTTTTAAAAGATAAGCGGCTATTGTAACCGGGGCGGAGACATATCCGCCGGTGCCGAATACAAAATCCGGTTTAAATTCTTTTAATAACTTTTTTGCCTTTATGACTGCCGAAACTAAACTTTTTATCTCGGTGAAGATATTGAAAATACTTTTGCGGCTATGCGGTTTAACCGGTATTTCCTTAAACGGGATAGAATTTTTAGGAACTATTTTAGATTCGAGCCCGTTGGTGCCGACATATAAAAATTCCGAATCCGGATATGTTTTTTTAAATTCGTTTAAAACGGCGAGCGCAGGATATATATGCCCGCCTGTTCCGCCGCCTGTAAACACACACCTATATGCCATAATCTGCCTTTCATAAATAAAATTTTGGATGTTTTAAGATAAATTCTCCGGCTTAAAAACTGCTTACCTGGAATATCTTGAAATATTTAATAAAATCCCCATCGAACTCATGGTTATAAGAAGCGATGACCCGCCGAAACTTATGAACGGGAGCGGAATTCCAGTTACCGGAAGAATATTTAAAACTACCGCGATATTTGAAAATGCCTGGACCGATATGTAAAACACTATGCTTGAGGCCAGAAGAAAACCGAACAAGTCCGGCGCGCGGCATGCTATAATAATTCCGCGCCATAGAAGCGCTAAAAATAATGTGAGCAAAAGCAGTGCGCCAAGCATGCCAAGCTCTTCGCAAATAATCGCAAATATGAAGTCGGTATATTGCTCAGGAAGAAAGTTGAATTTTTGCTTGGACTGCGCCAGGCCGACCCCGAAAAAACCGCCTGAGCCGATCGCTATCAATGATTGAATTATATGATAGCCTTTCCCGGCGGCATCTTTGAATGGATCCCACCAGGCGATAACTCGCTGCAGTTTGTAAAAACTGTTTATAATTACAAAAAATGCTCCGGCCATGGCCGTAGATACCACAAGAAGGAGTTGGCCGAAATTCGCGTTCGCTATATACATTAAAAAAAAGCCTATCAATGTTAAAACTGATGTTGTGCCAAAATCAGGCTCTTTCAGTATTAAAAGATTATAAACCGTAAGTATTCCGATGAAAGGCATAATTCCATTTGAAAATGTCTGGATTTTATCCTGGCGTGAAGATAACATTGTCGAAAATAATAAAATGATGTTTAATTTGGCGAATTCGGCTGGCTGCATTGTCATGGGGCCGATGTTTATCCAGCGCCTGCCGCCGTTTTTGGCCGGAAATAGAAGAACTATCGCCAGAAGGAATAGCACGACTACTGTCATCGGTGTCACGATTTTTTTCAGTTTCCAATAATCAATTTGCGATAATATCATCATCGACGCGAAACCTATGACAAGCGCAATAAGCTGCTTTTTCAAGAAAAAACCTGATTTTTGCGTCATGTCCAGCGCCGTGTAATAGCTGCTGCTATATATCATTACTATGCCTGTGCATACAAGCATTATTATTATTAAAAAAAGAAAGAGGTCAAAACCGATTTCTTTTATCTTCAAGCTAAACTACCTCTAAATTTTTAACCGCGTTTATGAAAAATTCTCCACGCTGTTCATAATTTTTAAACATGTCAAGGCTCGCGCATGCCGGCGAAAGCAGGACAGTATCGCCGCTTACCGCGTCACTGAAGGCGTTAGCGACGCATTCTTCGACGGTTTTTAACTTTACTGATTCATTGAATCCGCTGTCTTCAAGCGCCTTCTTTATAATGTCGGCCACCTGGCCTATCAAATATATCTTTTTAACCGGCGATTTTTTGACCTGGGCCGCAAATGCCTTAAAATCGGCACCTTTATCGGAGCCGCCTGCAATTAATAAAACCGGTGTTTTGAATGATTTCAGAGCGACTATGGCTGAGTCTTCGTTTGTCGCCTTCGAGTCATTATAAAAATCTATTCCGTTTATTTTTTTTACGAATTCCAGCCGGTGATGGACGCCCTTAAAAGTTCTTAGAGTATGGCTTATTTTTTCGACGGGAACTTTAAATCCAAAATATGTGACCGCACATGCAGCGGCTGAATTTGAAAGATTATGCGGCCCGATTATGCCTATTTCTTCGATGTTTATGACTTTTATGTGACGCCCGCCGTCTTTTAATGTCAAAAAATTATCTTCGACAAAAATATCACAGTCAGGATTATTTGTGATTGTAAATGTTTTAAGGTTAGATTTTATGAGTTTTTTTTCAGCTATCACCAGCGGATCGTCAGCATTTAAAACTGCCACGCAGTCCTTGTCCTGATTCATAAAAACGCGCATTTTCATAGCCATGTAATTTTCCATCGTATGGTGCCTGTTTAAATGATCTTCGGTAAGGTTTAAAAGAGCTGCGGCGCGCGGTTTGAAATTTTCAGCCCATTCCATCTGAAAGCTGCTTATTTCGAGCGCTATAGCGTCAGTTTCTGCGGCGTCGCCGGCGAAACTTATAAAAGGCGTTCCGATATTTCCGCCGGAATAAACATTTTTGAACATTTCAGAGCTTTTTAATATTTCGTAGCATAATGTCGTAGTGGTCGTCTTGCCGTTCGTGCCGGTTATAGCGGCATACGGCGCTTTTGAAAATAGGGCGCCGAGCTCGACCTCTGATATTATTTTTACTCCGCAATCTTTCGCTTTTAATAAGTAAGGATTATCGGCAGGGACGCCGGGGCTTACAATTATAAGGCCGCTGTTTGTAAAGGAGGCTTCATTATGAAATCCGATTTCATAGTTGAAATTATAACCTGATTCCTCGAGTTTTTTTATAGACTCCGCCAGAGACTCCCTGTTTTTTAAATCCGTTACCGTTACGACGGCCTTATTTTTGGCCAGAAATAGTGCCGACTCGATTCCGCTTTTCTGCATCCCGACCACTAAAATTTTTTTATTAACTATCGATTTTTCGGGATTTTTAAAATTATTCACTGACACCTGTTAAACACTTTCTTTCTTTTTTAGAATTTTTTTAAATGTTACGGCGTTTCCGGCCGGATTAAAGCTGATTCCGTCCGATAAATTTTTGACTAAAAAGATTCCGCGGCCTGATATTTTAGTTATATTAATAGGCGCGACCGGGCTTTCGACGAGGTTACGGTCAAATCCGCGGCCTTCGTCCTCTATTTTTACGATCAGTTCGTCGCCTGTTATGTTGGATTCGATAAATATTTTTTTATCCGGGTCTTTTTTATTGCCGTGAATCAATGAATTTACTAATAATTCCGAAAGTATAAGCTTGATATCGAATATTATTTCATCATCTATGTTCTCGAAATTTACTATTTCGTCAATAACGCTGTGGACAGCCTGATCGACTTCTGTTAATGTGCTTTTTATGATAAAATTATTCGTCATTTTCATCACGCGCCTACTAAAATTTTCTTGAGCTTAACTTAATAATTTATTAGCTACTAATGTATTCAAACCTATAATGCAAAGTCCGACCAGTATTAAAATTACGGTAATTATCCAGAATCTGGCTACGACTTTTGTTTCGGGCCAGCCTGAAAGCTCGAAATGATGGTGTATCGGGCTCATCTTGAACACTCTTTTGCCGAAAGTCTTAAAGCTGAAAACCTGAATCATTACCGAAAGAGCCTCGATCACAAAAATGCCGCCTATTATCGCCAATAAAATCTCGCTTTTGGTGAATATCGCAATACCGCCTATGGCGCCGCCTAAGGCTAAAGAACCGACATCGCCCATAAAAATTTCAGCGGGCGAAGCGTTATACCAGAAAAAACCGAGCCCTGCGCCTACCATTGCGGCGCAAAAAATGCTCAATTCATTGCTGCCGGGAAGATGCATGAGCCCGACATGCTTTGAAAATATTGCGTTACCGGTAATATACGCGATTCCGCCAAGCGCGCTCGTCACTAAAATAACCACGCCTGTTGCCAGGCCGTCAAGCCCGTCAGTCAAATTTACCGCGTTGGAAAATCCGGTAATAATTATAGTTACGAAAAGGATATACCATATCCCGATATTTATTTCTGTATTAACTATTGGAAAGTATACAGTCGGCGGCAATAAATTATTCCAGTAAATAAAAATACCGACAAGGACTCCAAGCGCCACCTGGAAAAAAAGTTTCGCCTTGGCGCTGAGGCCGTCCGAGCTTTTTTTTATGAATTTCAGCATATCGTCGAGAAAGCCTACCAGACCGAGCCAGAACGTAGATATTAACATTATTATTATCGTTATATTATCGAGCCGGCACCACACCAGCGCGGCGAGAATAATAGCTATTACCATGGCGATTCCGCCCATAGTCGGCCGTCCGGCTTTTTGCTGGTGAGTTTCCGGACCTAATTTCCTTATATTTTGGCCCGCGTGCCGCGCCTGGATATTTTTAATTATTTTAGGCACCAGAAATAATGTGATCGCCAGTGCCGTGAGCAGGGCGAAAATTGCTCTAACTACTGTAAATTCAGTTATTTTTAATATTGTTCCGCTTATCAGATAATAAAACATTATTTCTTCGCTCCCTGAAGCGCTTCAAAAACGTTCTCGAGTTTCATCCTGCGTGATCCCTTTATCAGAACCAGGTCGCCGCTTGTAATTATTTCGTTTATTTTTTTTGCGGTTTCTTCAGATGAATCGAAGTGTATTACGTTCTTTTCATCCATGCCGGCTGAAATTGCCGCTTCGTCTATCTGCCTTGATTTCTCGCCGACAGTTATTAATATGTTAATTCCTGATTTTTGGGCAATTTTGCCGATTTCTCCATGCGCCCTTGCGCTCCATGTGCCGAGTTCGAGCATATCGCCAAGCACCGCTACGCGCCTTTTTACATTCGGCAGTTCGGCGATGGTTTCAATCGCGGACTTCATCGAAAGCGGATTCGCATTATAACAATCGTTTAAAACCGTTATTCCTGAACCTAATTTTACAAGTTCCATTCTTTTCTTAACGCCGTTGAAATTATTTATGGCGTTAGCTATATTTTCAATAGGTATGCCAAACTCAAGCCCTACTGAAATTGCGGCTAAGCAATTTAAAACGTTATGCTTTCCCGGTAAAGGCAGTTTTACATGGAACGGTTCGTATTTTTTCCCGTTGGCTTTTACTACGCACCAGAAGTCATAAAAACCGCTTTCATTTATATTGAGGCGTTCAGCGCGTAATTTTGCCGATTTGTTGTCGATGCTGTAGCCTACTACTTTTCCTGAAAACAGCGAGGCCATTTTTCTGGTGTAATTATTATCATAATTTAACACCAGCGCGCCCTGTGTGTCTATTTTAGGTATCAATTCAGCTTTCGCGTTAGCTATATTTTTGAGTGTTTTCAAAAATTCTATGTGTGCCGGGCCGACGCATGTTATAACGCCTATTCGCGGCAGGACAAGGGCCGCCAGGTTCTCGATTTCATGCGGCGCGCTCATGCCGAGTTCAAATACCGCAGCTTCGTGTTGTTTCGTCACTTTCATGAGCTCCATCGGCAGGCCGAGGTCGTTGTTAAAGTTGCCTTCTGTTTTATATACTTTGAATTTTTCTGAAAGTACGGCATATATTAATTCTTTTGTCGTTGTTTTTCCGTTCGATCCGGTTACGGCTATAAATGGTATGGAATGCGAAAGCCTGTTATAAAAGCCTATTTTTTTTAAGGCGACACGCGTATCGTTGACAAATATTCCAACCGCGTTTGATTTTGAAACAATTTCTGATTTTTCAAATTTTTCACGGTGCGTATTGTTCAAAATTAGAATTTTGGCTCCGTTTTTTATAGCGTCCTCAAAATAATCGTTGCCGTCGCGTTCTTCGGCATTTAAGCCGAAAAATGTGCCGCCAGGCGTTATTTTTCTTGAATCTATCGATGGAATTCCCATCTCGATCGAAAGCTTATCGTCGCATTTTGTGTTAAGGGATATTGTCGCGTTAATTTCTCTTAATAATTTACTGGTTAACTCCATAAAAATATTTCTGCCTTTCAGGTTTAATTTTTTTAGTATATATATTTTAGTTGATTTTCTTTAATAAATCAAATATTTTTTGATACATTATTACAAAAAAGAAGATGATTATGCCGCGGCATTAACTTAATAGGTTCTTGAAATTCAAAACTAAAAATTCTCCACGCAATTTTTTCTTTTTTGCTTCAAAAATTTCATAGCGGTTTCATAATCGTCGAAATGAATTTTTTTATTTCCTATTATTTGATAATTTTCATGGCCTTTTCCGGCAATTATGACTATGTCGCCGTCGGCGGCTTCGTCTATTGCTTTTTGTATGGCTTTTTCACGGTCGATTTCAACGAAAAACCGGCCTTTGCCGTTTTCGACGCCGGGAATTATATCGTCGATAATGCTTTTAGGATCTTCAGTCCGCGGATTGTCCGATGTTACTATCGTTAAATCGCTGTTAGTTGAAACATTATAACCCATAAGCGGTCTTTTTTCCTTTGACCTGTCGCCGCCGCATCCAAAAACAGTTATTATTCTGTTATGCTTCATTTTTTTCGCGAACGATAATACATTTAAAAGCCCTTCCGGCGTATGGGCGTAATCTATATAAACCGAAAAACTGGCGTTAAAATCTACTTTCTGAAACCTTCCGCTTACGCCCTTTAAAGCTTCAAGTCCGCATTTGATTTCATCCAGGGAAAGGCCGTCACAGAGCCCAACAGCGGCAGCCGCCAATGCGTTATAAACGTTAAATATGCCCGTCATTTTTAAAGCGATATCGGTTGAAAATGCGCCATAATGCATTTTAAAACTTGCCCCGTCGAAATTTAATTTTATATCGGCGGCATAAAGGTCGGCTGAAATTTTTCGTTCTTCGGCTTCTTCCGGGCGGATCGAGAACGTAAACGGCTTTATACTCATGGTTTTTAATTCGTTATAAAGTTTTTGGCCGTAATTATCATCGATATTTATAATGGCATATTTAGGTTTTTTTTTGAAAAACATGCTTTGGCCTGCTATTTTTTTGAAAATACTGGCTTTGGTATCGTAATAATCCTGCATGTCAGGGTGGAATTCAGTGTGTTCCTTGGAAAGATTTGTAAATACCAGGTAGTCAAACTCAGTATTATCGATTCTTCCCAGTTTTATTGCATGCGACGAAACTTCCATTACGGCTGTTTTTAATCCCGAGTTGACCATTTCGTTCAGAAGTTTTTGAAAAAAAAGCGGTTCCGGCGAAGTGTTTGGAGCCGGTACCTCGTTTTTTCCCGTAATGTATTTTATTGTACCGATAAGTCCGCACCTGCAATATTTTTGGGCGAGTACCGATTTTGTGAAAAACGAAGTCGTAGTTTTGCCGTTGGTGCCGGTTATTCCGGTTAAAGTAAGCTTGTTTGAAGGATTATCATAAAACCATGCTGCGATTGTCTTCAAAAACTCAAATGACGAATCGACTTTTATTACCGGCACAATAACGCCGCTTAAATCGCAGTCGCGTTCGATAACTATTGCCGCCGCGCCTTTTTCACACATAAGTTTAAGATGATCGTGGCCGTTGAAATTTTCTCCTGCTATTGCCACGAAAAGCGATCCCGGCGATACGCATCTTGTGTCATTTTCGATGCTCTTAATTTCAACTTCGGCGAAATTAAAAATTTCCTGCGGCTTATGTTGTTTTATTATATCGCTTAATAATGTCATTTATGCCACCGTTCCTAATTTTTATTTAAAGAAAAGTTAAGTTTTATAGTGCTGTTATCGGTTAGAAGCTCGCCCGGCATCGGTTTTTGCTCGAAAACAAAACCCGACCCGCTTATTTCGGTTGGAAGGTTATAATTTTTTAATGTCTCGAGCGTCTCTTTCATGGATTTGCCGATAAGCATCGGCATGAAGAAATTTTTGTCATTTTTCTTATTTATTGTCAAATCATCGTTTGTACCGAGGTAGGCTATTATGTTTTCGTCAGACGATAGGAACTTAAATGGTTTTGGGAATTGTTTGACTACTATCGGGCCTTTTCCTAAAAATTGAAACTTGATCGAATCGCCGTGAGTATTTTTAATTTCATTAGGCGTTAATCCGACTATTTCAGGAATTTTTATCAGTTTTTTATTATCGGCTTCGGTTATGAATGTTTCGATCTTTTTCTCTTCCGGTAAAATATTATAATACATCAATATTTTTTCCGCGACATTTTTGAATGCCGGAGCAGCAACCGTACCGCCGTGCAAGTCCTTCATGCCCTTTTCAAGCTGCGGTTCGTTTATAACCACCAATACAGAAAGCTTGAAGTGCGGTTCGTTTATAAATCCGGCGAATGAAGAAAAGTATTTGCCTGACTCATAAGCGGCCTTTGATGATTTTTGGGCGGTTCCGGATTTGCCGAGTATTTCATAACCTTCGATTATGGCTTTTTTTCCGGTACCTGATATTATAACTTTTCTCAACGCGTTTTTCATAAGCTCCGCAACTTCGGGCGAAAACATCCTGCCGACAGGTTCAGGCTTGATTTTTTTGATGGTCCTGCTGTTTATATCCTCAAAACCTGAAATTATCATTGGTTTCATCATTAACCCGTCGTTTAAGACAGTCGAGATGGCGCTTAATAACTGAACGCCGTTGACGCTTAGTTCCTGGCCCATCGACATTGACGGTAATGATAAAGCTGACCAGCGTGCCGGCGGCCTTAAAATACCGCCGGGTTCTTTGACTCGCGGTAAAATATTGGTAGGCTTGCCGAAGCCGAATTTTTTTATATATTCATAAAATTTGTCTTTGCCAAGTTTCATGGCTACCTGTATTGTAACCGGGTTGCATGAATTAGCTATAGCTTCGAGATATGTCTGCTTGCCGTGGACATCATGGCATTTTATGATGAATTTATCGCCGAATACGTTGATTGAGCCCTGACAGTTAAAAGTTTCTTTAGGTAAAATCGCTTTTTCCTGGAGCGCCGCTGAAAATGTTATTATTTTAAAAGTAGAGCCCGGCTCGTAAGTGTCAAGCAGTGCATGGTTTTTGCGGTCTTCAGGTTTGGAAGTGGAAATGTTTGAGTTATCGTAATTAGGCCTGTTAGCCATGCCTAAAATTTCGCCGGTAAGCGGATTCATTACTAATATGAATGTCGACTTAGGCTTGTATTCTTTATAAACCCTGTCTATTTCTTTTTCTAGAATGCTCTGTATTATTTCGTCGATTGTCAGATGCACCGATATGCCGCCGAAATACCTGGATTCTGTATCCCAGCTTTTTATGCTTGTCATTACCTTGGCGTCGAATTGTTTTTTTACAATGCCGGATATACCTCGGAGGTAGTTATCGAAATAAAGTTCCACTCCTTCGAGGCCGCAGTTATCAAGATTGCCGTTTTTGTCCTGTCCGACGCCGCCGATAAGGTTGGCTGCGATATTTCCCGAAGGATAAATTCTTTTAAATTCATTTTTAAAATACACGCCGGTGAGTGAAAGTTTTTGAATGGCCTCGGCTGTTTCTTTTGAAATGCCGCGTTTGAGCCATACAAATTGCGATTTTTTAGATGCCGCCTGTATTATTTTTTCTTTGGGAATACCAAGGTATTTCGAAAGCACTGAAGCCGTACCTTCGGAATTAGGAAGAACTTCACCCGGGCATATATAACAGGACTTTACCGGCGATGAGATTGCGAGTTTACTGCCGTTTCTATCATAAATATTGCCGCGTTTCTTTGTGTAAGGCTCGCGGTATGTTTTAATGCCCTTTTTTTTCCATATTTCATGCTCTATTATTTGTACCTGGTACAGCCTGAAAGATATCATCAATACGAAAAAAATGATGACTATGCCTATAAAATAAAGTCTGTTTTTATGAACTTTTTGTATTTCTATAAAGTCGTGCATAGAATTTTTTATTGTTTTCCGGTGTTCTTTTCGAGTATATTTTCACTTGTAGAGCCCGTATTCGCGTTATTCGATATGAGTGAAACATACTGGACATTTGTCGGAAGAACCATCTTTAATTTTTCTTTCGCGATTTCTTCGATGCGGTTGGATGCCGATAATTTAGCCCTTTCGACTAAAAGGTCGTCGCGTTCTTTAATCAGGTTTTTCAGTTCACTTGTTAATTTGCTGTAAGTTACCTTTACTTCGACCATTTTTACAAAGGACCAGACGTACGTTAAAATCATGGTGCATAAAAGTATCGCTATCAAAACGTAAAAAAATACGATGTTGTGCTTGCTTTCTGCTACCTTTTTTATTGATATGTTTTTTCTGTTGACTGTTATTATTTCTTCAGTTTCCATATTTTTTTGATTTCACATTTATATTATTTCGAATATTCTGAGTTTCGCCGAACGGCTTCTTGGATTTGATGATATTTCTTCCGCTGACGGTTCTATTATTTTTTTTGTTATGCATTTTATTTTGGGTTTGTTATTGCATATACATCTAATTATCTGAGGCGGGCAAATGCAAGTCCGCGATTCCTGCTGCATAAAGTTTTTAACGATTTTGTCTTCCTTGGAATGAAAGCTTATAATTAAGATATTGGCGCCGGCCGGCAGGCATGATTTGGTTTGCTCCAGAAGGCTCGTAAGATTTGAGAGTTCAGAGTTAACGAAAATTCTCAATGCCATAAATGCCCTTGTCGCGAAATCGATATCCATTTTGACGGCCGGATGGCGCTTATAAACATTTCTTACGATTTCGGCAAGTTCATGGCAACTGATTATAGGCTGTTTTTCACGGTATTTTATTATCGAGCGCGCAATCTCGCGCGAGAATTTTTCGTCTGCGTATTCGTATAAAATGTCCGCAATTTCATTTTCACGGTATTTATTAACGACGTCGGCGGCGGTTTCCTGGTTCGAATTTTGGTCGATACGCATATCCAAGGCCGTGCGGTCATCGAAAGTAAAGCCGCGCCCGTCCGTCAGAAGCTGATAATTGGATATGCCGAGATCAGCAAGGGCCATACCTGTTTTAGAAAGCTTATCCTGCGGTATCAGGTCGCGGAAATTGACGAAATTGCCGTTTATTATTTCAAGGCGGCCTGAGTTTATATATTCTGAATATTTCTTACGTCCCATTTCGCATGTTTCAAAATCGGCGTCCATGCCGATTACTTTCAGCCAGTCGTATTTTTGAAGCAGCGCTGCGGAATGGCCGCCAAGACCGAAAGTGAAATCTATAAAATAACAAAAACCGTTTTGCGCATACGAATCCGCTAAAACGGCAAAATGGCTTAAAACATTTTCAAGCATTACCGGGACATGTTCATTTTTAATATTTTTCATTGGCGTGATTATACTATAAAGGTTAAAAAAAATCAACCATTTTTAGCAATTAAATACCCTTCCGTCTTATTATTTTTTTTGTGAAATATAATACAGTCCGATGCTGATAAGCATGATTCCGAAGCTTCTTTTGACCGTCAATTCGTCGAGTTTCATCACTAACTTTGCTCCGCCGGAACTGCCGGCCAAAAAACCGCATATTATAAATACCGCCGCCCATAAATTTACCATGCCGTTTTTATAGTATTCCACGAAAGCAAGTATTCCGATCGGCGGCAGCATAAGCGCCAGCGTCGTTCCGGTCGCCATTTTTTGCGTGAAGCCGAACATGAAAACAAGGGCAGGCGTTATTAAAATACCGCCGCCTATGCCGAACATGCCGCTTAAAAAACCTACTATTACACCTAAAATTATGAAGGCAAAATTAACCAATAAAATCACCTGTTTTTAGTTATTGTTGTTTATTTTTATTTCGATACTGCCGTCTTTTAAAATTTCAGTCGTGCCGCCAGGCATCATTTTAACTCCAGGCAGCTCTTTATCGAATTCCTTGAGCGTAGTTTTGTTGATTTTAATTTCTGAAGTCTTTACGGCTGGAATTTTTTCATTGTTTATTATTACCTCGCCGGAATTTTTTAACATAACTTCGGAACTTGCTTTTACCCCAGAATTAATATCCTGATTGGAAATTAATTCGTTTTCGCGTGTTCCTTCTTTTGCTTTTTTAGCTTCTTCTATTTTCTGCTTGGTTTTTTCCGGAATCGCTTTGCTGAAATCTATTGCAGTGGCACTCTTATCGACTTTAATTCCGGCAGTTTCGAATATTTTATTAAGGTAATCGTTGTAGAATGAATAATCAAAAGGCGATGTTGAAATTTGTTTTACAAGAGGCGCGCGGCCGGTACCGCCGGATAGTTTTGCCATGGCGACCCTGATAGTGCATAAATACGACAGATTGTCTATGCCCGAAGGAAAGTTAGGGTCCAACTGCAGGCCTATTTTATAGCATTCTATAGCTTCGTTGATTTTATTGCAGTAAAATAATATGTCGCCTTTATGCATATAAAGCGCACCTATACCCGGATCTTTTTTCAGGGCTTTTTCGATAAGCTCAAGGGCTTCGCTGATTTTTGAATTTTTAAACGTCGCCCACGCCAGCGAGTCCAGGTAAACCGCATTATCCGGTTCTGCTTCTACGGCCGTTTGGCAGAATTTAAGGGCGTCCTCGAGCCTTACGTTCGAGTCGGCAAGGACGTATCCGATATTATTGTTTGCGAGCGCATTTCTCGGTTCGAGGTTTAAAATAAATTCCAGGTGCTTTATTGCGTCCATATTATTGTTTTGCTGGAGGTAAATTTCGGCCAGGTGCTCGTTGATATCACGCGAATCCGGCGAGATAGAGTATGCTTTCAGGAGCGTTTCGATGGCTTTTTTAGTGTCTTTATTTTTATAATATGCGCAGCCGAGCGAATCCAGGAATACGGCATTTTTAGGGTTTGAAGCTACGGCTTTTTGGCAGTGGTCAAGGGCTTCTTCCAGTTTGATATTATTCATGGTATACAAAAACCCCAGATTATTGTGCGCGGCGGCCGTGTCTTTGCCTTTTTCGATCAGGTACGTGTAAACGCTTTCTTCAAGCCAGAATGGTTTGGCCGTTTTGCGCTGGTCGTATCCTGCCAGAAGGTCTATCAGCGTTTTATATATCTTTTCTTTCAAAAGGTTGTTTTTAGGCGCTAATTTTAGCGAATGCATAAATTCGGCGAATGCGAGCTGATGTATATCGGGAGAGTCGTTCGATATTACGCAGAATGTCGAGCCTACGAGATAATGAAACTGCGGGTCTGCCATTTCGAAGGATAAAGCTTTTTTTAATTCTTCGAGCGGGTCGTAAAGTTTGAATTCAGATATTTCATGTTCCTTTAACGAGGCGTATATGACGGTATAAAATAAATGATAATAAGGATTAAGCGGTTCGAGCTGCAAAAGTACGGCCATATCGCTGAGTGCGAGCCAGGCGTAGTTTTTTGAGTTGTAGTTAGGATAGCCGAGATTGGCGACTATCATAAAAAGGTATGCTCGGTCGAATATGGTTATGGTATTTTGCGGGTCGAAGCGCTGTGTGATAAGAGAAATCAGTTTTTCGACGGCCGCCGATGAATCGCCGAGAGCTTTTGTGCCGGCGGTAGATAACGCTACGTATTTTGAAAGCGCGTAAGCATGCAGCGGGATGTTTTTGGTCTCGGTATCGAGTATGGTTTTTAAGTTCTTAAAGCTGAAATCGTCTTTTATGTGAGGACAGAATATTTCGATGCCGAAATCTATTAAATTCGAAACATTTTCTGAAGCCGCTATTGCGTGTTTGATTTGAAAAACGAGCAGAAGCATAAAAAGAAGCGGTATAAAAATCAAGCTTATAACAAGCTTATCGGCGGTAAAAAAGCCGCTGTGTGTCTGGTGTTTTGAATGCCGCGGAGCTTTATTGGAAATTATTTGCGGAGTCATCTTTTTTAAACGGCCTTGCGATAATTTTGCTAATAGAATCGATATCATTAACTAATTCCTCCTGGAAATAAATTGAACTAAAAATTAATCTGCTGATAAAAAACAATCAGCGCCGCGCAAAAATTGCCGGCGATGATAAAATTGAACGTATATTCATTAAGCAATGAACAGGTTTTTATAAAATTTTCAGAAAACGATTATATCAAAAAAAAATAAAAAAAACAATTTTTTTATCATGCTTGACTTTTATTTTCTTTTGTTAGATAATTCACTTTAACATTGCTGCTGCGGTATGATGATAAATTAAGTTATAAATATGGCGGTGTGAGTTATGCATGAAATAAGTATCGATCTTGAAGAAGCGTTGACTATCGTCTGGAAGCAGATTGAAATTCACAATAATGAATGGCTTCGTGTAAAGGAAATAGTATCAGGGGCGATAGGTGAAAATACGTTTGACGAGCTTATAAAAAAGGGGCTGGTCGAAATAGGCGCATCCGACAATAAAATTACGCTGACTAAAACCGGTTATGCACGTGCGTATGATTTGACGCGAAGACACCGGCTGACCGAGCGCCTTCTGGTTGACGTCCTGGGTATGGACCGCTCGAAAGTCGACGCGGACGCCTGCAAGCTCGAACATATAATTTCGAAGGAACTTGAAGAAAATATATGCACGCTCCT
The DNA here is from genome assembly GCA_041441465.1 of Candidatus Wallbacteria bacterium. Classification (GTDB taxonomy): domain Bacteria; phylum Muiribacteriota; class UBA9980; order UBA9980; family UBA9980; genus JASDSY01. Next base: position 154,625 of record JASDSY010000001.1, on the reverse strand, counting down.
GGGACATCCTAAAGTATGTCCTCACGGTTCGCCGATAATGCCGGGCGAGTGCTGCCGTACTAATAATTCGAAAATCGAGAGAATCATTTTTCAGCTTTCGGAACTGGCGCATGGAGAAAATGGAATCGTGGCGTATTTGCAGGCTGCCGACCATCCTTTTATGGGAAAATTATTTTCGCTGGGGCTTGTGCCGGGCGTGAAGATAAAGGTGACGCAAACGTTTCCGGCTTTCGTTCTGGAATTCGAAGAAACGCAGATTGCCGTCGAAAAAATCATTGCCGATAATATTTACGTAAGGCGAATTTCATAGGCGTTGGCGAATAAAAAGGCTTTTGAATTAAACTATGCCGCAGGCGCTGTGAGAGGTATTGGACATGAATTATAGTTCTCTTATAAATATGAGGTTCCGTTTCTTAAAAAACTATTCGAACCTTTCAGTAAAATTTATCTTTTTCCTGGCTTTCTGCTTATTATTGCCGATGTTTCAGTGCGGCTTTATTAAAGCCGGTTCGGCGTACTGTCAGGAAACGCAAAAAAAAATAGTCTACGACGCCGTTGAGCTTTTTTCTTTTAATTGCCCCGATCTAAAGGTAGATTATAAGAAATCGTCGTTAAATTGTTCGAAAAATTCAGAAATCTCGGCTTTTATGAGTATAAAAACTGCCCGCGGCGAGAAGTTTTTGTTTTATTCGAATGTTACCGGGACGATTTATATGTTCTCTCAGGCCGGGGAATTTGAAAAATCTTTTAAAATTATTGAGTCTGCCGCAATGGCTGATTATCCGCATGTATGCGACATGGCTTATTCGAAATCCGGTTTTGTTTATCTTTTAGATTGCTCTTCGTCTCAGGTTACAGTTTTGAACCAGGATCTTAAGATCGTGAACAGAAAGATATTATTTAAGGACGGCTCGTCGGGTTATTCAGAAAATGACGTTGAGAGCCAGGTATTTTCATCGGAAGCATTTAATTATATATCAGTGGATTTCATGAGTAATATAAGAATATATAATCCGTTCGATAATAAAACTGCGGTTTTATCAAAGGAAAATCTTGATATCGTTAAAATATACGACGGCTGCCAATGCTCATTCGCGAACCTTGATTCCGATATTGAATATTCTATGTTCGCTGAATATTCCGCTAATATAGTCAAAGTATTTTATCAGGCGGGCGGTTTAAATTCAGAACAACAAAAAGTTTCCGAAGTTAGTTATCCGTGGCCGGTGCAGGCTGCTTTTCATATAGGCACAGCGGCCGACGGCAAAACAAATTATTTTTTTGTAAAAACTCTTAATTTTGATAAGGTTAGCAGCTATATCCTTGAGATAAGCGACAGGGGTGCCGTAAAGTCGAATGTGAATGTAGAGCTGGCCGAGAATGTGAATAAAAATTTCAAAATCACCACGTTTTCAGGCGGATTAGTAATGATGCGGCGTAACGGTGAAACTTATTCCGTATGCGCGCTTAAAAAAAATGAAGTATATGATTCGGAGCAGTAAAAGTGGAGTTAGTCAAAATAAATAATTTTTTTATTAAATTGTTGATTTCCGCGTTAATTTTATTTCCATTTCCGGCATTATGCGCCGAAAATGAAAGCGGCGCCATATCGATTTATTTTTCGGAAAACGGCGAGTTAAATTGTTATTTAAAGGGGTATTGCGATTATTTCCCCTACGGATTTAAGATTTCTCCGGATGGATCGCTTTACCTGGCGAATACTTTGAAAAATGAAATTTTACAATTTGATTTTATGGGTCGGCTTTCGAAATCGTATAAAAAAGATGTTGTAATGCCCGGCGATATCGCATTTGACAGCGAAGGAATGATCTATTATGCGAATTTAAACGATATGAAGGTCGCTAAGCTCGATATGCTCGGAAATGCCGTTCTGGCCTTTGGCGGTTATGGTACGGGCGATTCCGAATTGATGTCGATTGCAAGAATTTTTGTCGCACCCGGTAAAAAACTTTTCGTTCAGGATTTTTTGCAGTCGAAAATAAACGTTTACAATGAAAGCGGTAATTTTATAAGAAAAATTGACTGTAATGTCGAAGGCTTTTTCGTTAACGCCAGGGGCGAACTCTTATGTTTTTCGTATGATTATGAAAATGGCTATGTATTGAATCTTTTTGACCCGAACGCAAAAAATAAAACCTGTATATTTAAAGCCGGCCTTAATGAAATTAGCGATTTGAAATTCGTTGGAGTAGACTTTAACGATAATATTTACGTGTCTTATTGCAGGAAAAATGCCCCGGAGGTATGTGAAATACTTATGTTCGGCTATAACGGCGCGGTCTTAAAAACTTTAAAATTAAAAAAATCTCCGTTCAAAGTACAATTTTTCATATTCGGTGACGGCTCTATTTATTCGGCGGACATTGAATACGATAACGTCAAAAAACCTTCTAAAATTGCCATAAAAAAATATTGAAAGAGACTGTAAATGTTTGACCCGGGTGAATTGAAAAAAAATATAAAAAAATATAAAAAAAGCTTTACAAATATAAAACATTGTGATATAATTACACTACCTTTACTGGGAATATTTGTTTGCACTAACATTTTTTCTGGTTCAGGAATATTAAAAGAGGTGGGATTTCAATATGTCATTAAATCGTGAAGACAAACACAAAGTGATCGATAAGTATAAGATTCACGAAACCGACACCGGCTCAGTCGAAGTGCAAGTCGCTCTTTTAACTGCGAGAATTTCACAGTTAAGCGATCATTTCAAAGTACACAAAAAAGACCATCATTCCAGACTGGGCTTATTAAAACTTGTAGGGCAGAGAAAAAGACTTATCAATTACTTAAAACGTGTTAACCCTAACAAGTACAAAGAATTAGTTGAATCGTTAGGCATCAGAAAATAATTAGCCGCGGTTCGAGTAACGCTTTGGTTTATGGTTTGTCAATTCTCAAATTGTTGAAATTGATTAAAAGGTTTTGATAACTTCTTATTTTTTAAGCTTGTAGTAACTAAAATTACTTACAAGCTTATTTTGATAGATGATAATAAATTATTTTATTATCCTTATTCGATAACAATCAATGGTCTGTAAAGTTTTGAAACTTGAATGGCATCCATTTGAGGTTTGGAAGTTTTTTAAAATTAACCGTAATTTATTAAAAAAAAGAGGCAGTAATGCCTCTTTTTTTATTTAATTTTAAGAAAATAAATTATTTTAAATTGATAGACAAAATAAAAAAAATTGTATATAATATATAAGATTTTTTTATTATTATATTTTTATTAAAAAATAAAAAATGTCACTAAAATAGGGAGGATAAATTTAAATGTTAGAATTTGACAGGTTAGAAACAACTTTTGAAAATAAAAAAGTTGTAATTGAAAATGGAAAAGTAGCGAAACAAGCCGATGGTGCTATATGGATGCAACTTAATGACACCGTCGTTCTGTCTACCGTCTGCTACGATAAAAATGCTTCAAGAGACCTTGATTTCTTTCCGCTTACAGTTGAATACCGTGAAAAATCATCGGCCGCCGGCAAATTCCCTGGCGGGTTCTTCAAACGTGAAACAAGGCCGAGCAGCGGTGAAATATTGTGCAGCCGAATAGTCGACCGTTCGATCAGGCCGCTTTTCCCGGAAGGCTTTAAATCAGAAGTCCAGGTCATTATAAATGTTATGTCTTACGATCAGGTCACTCCGCCAGATGTACTCGCAGTTAACGCGACTTCGCTTGCGCTCTGCATTTCGCCGATTCCTTTCATGTGCCCGGTTGCCGCAGTCAGAGTGGCGCTTTTTAAACATGACGGAGAATTCGTGGTTAATCCTAACGATAACGATCTCAATAATGCAGTATTAGAACTTTTCGTTTCCGGAACACGCGAACGTATCGTAATGATCGAAGCGGGCGCTAACGAAGTTTCGAATGAAACTTTCATAAAATCCCTTAAATTTGCGCATGAAAAAATAATACAGCAAATTGCGATTCAGGAAGAATTCATAAAAATGTCAAGAAATAAAAAAGAAAAAGCTGCCTTCGAAGTCGCTAAAATTGACGAAAATTTCAAAAAAGAAGTTTACGATTATTTCTTTGAACGCTGCAATAAGGCTTTAAGAGTGTTTGATAAGCTCGAAAGAGGCAATGCAGTTGCAGCCGCTGTCGATGAATGCTATAAAAATTTTATCGCCAAAGCAGGCCTTTCGACTGAAAATAAAGAACATAAAGCCGATATCGAAGAATTGAAAAAGAAGATAAAACCTATATTTGAAGAGGTAGAATACGATGTTGTCCGTGAGATGATATTGAAGGAAAAAATTAGGGTTGACGGCAGAAAGATAAATGAAATCAGGCAGATTACCTGCGAAACTTCGCTTCTTCCGAGAACGCACGGTTCAGCTTTGTTCACCAGAGGCCAGACTCAGTCTCTTTCGACCGTTACTTTAGGTACGAAAAAAGACGAACAAATCGTCGAAAGCCTCCTCGAAGAGGATACCCGCCAGAAATTCATGCTGCATTATAACTTCCCGCCGTTCGCGACAGGCGAAGTGAAACCTTTAAGAGGCGTCGGCCGCCGCGAAATAGGCCACGGCGCTCTCGCTGAAAAAGCTCTTTCATACATGATTCCGGGCGAGGATGTATTTCCTTATACTGTAAGAATCATTTCCGAAATTCTCGAATCTAACGGTTCGTCTTCGATGGCTTCTATCTGTGCCGGCTCGCTTGCTCTTATGGATGCTGGCGTTCCCGTGAAAAAAGCCGTTGCAGGTATTGCTATGGGCCTTATTACCCGCGGCGAAGAATGGGAAGTATTGACCGATATCGCCGGTATAGAAGACCATTGCGGCGATATGGACTTTAAGATAGGCGGAACAAAGGACGGCATTACAGGCGTTCAGCTTGACGTTAAAATTAACGGCCTTACTATGCCGATAATAGAAAAAACAGTTATGCAGGCTTACGAAGGAAGGTTACATATCCTCGGAATAATGGAAAAAGCGATTGCGGCTCCGCGTCAGGCGATCAGCCAATACGCGCCGCGCATAACCACTTTACAGGTTGATACCGATAAGATACGCGAAATCATCGGGCCAGGCGGTAAAATGATAAGATCCATAGTCGAAGCTACCGGCGCCGAAATCGATATCGACGATACAGGCAAAGTTTCGATCGTTTCCGTCGACCTCGAAAAATCGCAGAAAGCTATAAAAATGATAACTGATCTTGTCAAAGAAGTGGAAGCCGGCGAAGTTTATACTGGTAAAGTAACAAGGATAATGAATTTTGGAGCTTTTGTCGAAGTATTGCCTGGCAAAGAAGGCCTTGTTCATATTTCCGAACTTGCATGGACACGCACCGAAAAAGTCGAAGACGTATGCAAGATCGGCGATGAGATGAAAGTCAAAGTAATAGAAATCGATAATATGGGCCGTATTAACTTAAGCCGCAAAGAGCTCCTCGAACGTCCGGCGCAGCCTGAAGGCAGTCCTGACGCTCCGCAGCAGGCGCCTCGCCCTGCCGGCCCGCGCCCGAACAGGGATAATCGCGGCGGCGGCGGATTTAACAGAGACCGCGGCCCTAGAAGGTAATAAAACATCATTAGTAATAAAAAAATCGTCCGCAGCGGGAACTAAAAATTGCTGTCATTATTATACTATTAACCCAGCCGGCGATTATGAATAAAAATTCATACAATCCGGGGCGGCCTTATGGCCGCTCCGGATTAATAAAAATAAGGGTATTTAAATATGTTAAAAAGTAATTCGCCAAATTTGAACGCCGTCGATAATACGAAGCTTCATATTACGACAACCGCTAATGAGGATGTCGTTGTTCTGGCCTTTAACGGCGATCTTTCGGTAATTAATATCCAGGCCGCGACTGAGGAAGTCAACCGCATAATCGCCAACCATAAATATAACATGATTTTTAATTTTAAAAACCTTTCTTATGTCGATTCATTCGGTATCGGGTTTATTATTTCGACCTATAAGGACATTATAAGGTGCGGCGGCGATCTCAAGCTTGTATGTCTGTCGCCTTTCGTCGACAGGGTCTTGCGCGGCGTTTTGAAGCTCGACTTTTTTCTTAACATATATGATACCCAGGAAGATGCGCTGCTTGAATTCAAGTCGAACGCGGCCTGCGCGGTTTACAGATGGCAGACGATTCTTGAAAAACAGCCGAATTATCCGGACGCTCACTTAAACCTCGCGCTTATATTCTGGCGCAACGGTCTGCTAAACGATGCGCTGAACGAGCTCGACAGCGCCTTGGAAATTAATCCTAATTATATCGATGCTCTAAATGCTCGCGGTCAGATACTTTTAAAAACCGGCAAGATCGAGGAAGCGATTAATTGTTTCAAGCGCGTTATAGAAAACAAGCCGGATAACCTCGAAGCTATGACCTGGCTTGCCCTCTGTTACGCCGATTCAAATATGCTCGACGAAGCTATTATACGTTATAATAATATCATAGAAATATATCCTAAATATCCTGATTTATATTATAAAATAGGCATGGCTTATCTTAAAAAAGACGAGCTCGAGCTTGCCGTCAATTCGATAAAAAAAGCTATAGAAATTAACCCTTGCTACCTTGACGCTCACCGCGGCCTGGCGATAGCATACCTTAAAAATCGCGAGAAAAATATGGCCGTCCATCATTTGCAGTCGATATGCAATATTTCGATGGACCCGGGCGAAATTGCGCAAATACGCGAGTTGATTTTGAAAATATCGCGCGGCGAAGAAGTGCTTCCGGCCCTTTTAAATTTTATCGCTTAAAAATTATTCGAAACAAGAATGGAATTCAATGAATTGTTTTATTTTTATAAACTCCTGCTTGACTAAGAGTTTTAAAAAGACCATAAAAGAAATTATATTTGAAGCCAGGGCCGATTTAAACACACAATGCCCTGTCATTTGCGCAGATTCAGGCGCCGACCTCGCGTGCGGCTGTATCGTTCCTGATCTGATAATCGGCGATTTCGATTCTATTTCCGAAAAAACTTATGAATATTTTAAAAACCGCGGCGTAAAATTTGAAAAGTACCCGCCTGAGAAGGATTATACCGATTTTCACCTTGCGCTTGAAAAAGCGGTCGAGCTTTTTCCTGAAATTACCAGAATTACGGTTTTTGGCGGATTAGCCCGGCGCCTCGACCAGACACTCGGTAATATTTATGTTGCGGCCTGTTTCCAAAAGTCACGAAAAATACCGGTATCATTGCATGAAGCGGAAACGCATGTTTATATCTCCTCGTCGGACGTTAATGAAAAACTATTCATAGACGAGTTCATAAAAAAAGGCGATATAGTCACACTGAGGCCTTTATTTGAAGAAGTGACAATAAGAAAAGTATTTGGACTTAAATACAAAATAAACAATGAAAAATTATACGCTTTCGAAAGCCGCGGCACTTCGAATGTCGCTATGGGAAAAGCCATAAAAATTGAGGTTTCTGAAGGCACTTTGCTTGCGATTCATATTGAAAAGTAAAACGATTCGAGTGCAAAGTTCATAATTTTAATATATTAATAGAATTTTTATAAACAAAAAAAATATCCGCCGCTTATAAAGCAGCAGATATTTTTTATTAATATAAATTTTAAAATTAAAACATCCTAACTATTATTGATTAGTACGACAGCACCCGTTGCCGGAAACGATCGGCTAAAAAATTAGTTATTGTTTAATTGTTTTACTTTGCTAAGGCAACCCGTGCAAACTTTCACTCTTTTTGATGTGCCGTTAACCGTAATCTTCGCATTCTGAAGATTAGGAAGCCATCTTCTTTTTGTTTTGATGTTTGAGTGGGAAACTTTATGGCCTGTTGAAGGGCCTTTTCCGCAAATGTCACACTGTCTCATTATACTACCTCCTGAAATCTATGAATAATTAATGAATTCGTTAATAATTTTCATTTAATCTTATCATAAGAAGTTAGAAAATGCAAGTTATTTTTTTATAAATGTTAATTTTTTTATAAAATTAAAAATATAATTTGGAACAAATAATGGGTTGATATTTCTTGAAAATTTTATTTAAAAATGTTAAAATAAGCCAATCTTTTATTATACGGAGGGCGCATGGAAATATTTTACGTTCTTACGGCTGCTGTTTTAGTTATGATTTCAAGTTTCCTGATACAGCATTATGCCATGGAAAAAAAAACGAGGGTAGTCACCAATTCGATGGGAGTCGACACTATTATTCCTTCATTTGAACTGCATGTGGCGAAAACTATTACTATTGTAGTGGGTGCGGTAATAATATTTATGACCGTTGTCGTTATTACGACAGGTATAGTAATAATTCAGCCGGGTGAGCGCGGCGTGGTATTTAATGTTTTCAGCGGGATTTCAAGTAATATTCTCGCCGAAGGTATCCATGTCGTAGTACCGGTTATAAATAAGGTTTATATTTATGACGTGCGCAGGCAGGATTACACGATGTCCGGCATTAAAGGCGAAGGCCAGAAACTTGACGATGATTCCATGTGGTCGCCTACGCGCGAAGGCTTGCAGGTTGGAATTGATATTACCTGCTGGTTTTTCGCTAAACCTGATAAAATCCATCTTTTACACCAGAAAATAGGGAAAAATTACGCCGATATCACCGTTCGCCCTGCGATTCGATCGGTATTGAGAAATGTCTTTTCGAGCTATTCAATTATGGACGTTTATTCATCTAAACGCGAGGCCATGCAAATTGAAATTTTTGACAGATTGAAAAAAGAACTCGATAAAGATTACATCGTCGTTGAAAATGTGCTGCTTCGCGATGTAAGGTTTAAACCTGAATTTGAAAAATCTATAGAGGAAAAACAAATCGCGCAGCAGGCAGCCGAACGTATGAATTACGTTCTTGAAAAAGAAAAAAAAGAAGCGGAACGCCGGGTAATCGAAGCTGAAGGCCAGGCGAAGTCTATAAAAATAATAAATGACGCGCTTTCCGGCAATAAAGCTTATCTTGAGTATTTAAAAGTGAATAAGCTTGTCGAAAATGTAAAGGTTATGGTTGTACCGAGCGGCACTAACACGCTGATCGATTTAAAAACTCTTGAAAATACTCCGCAAGCGGCTCCGGCTTCCGGTACAAAATAGAACGGGATAAATTAAAAATTCTACTATCTTAATTTGTGTATTTAAAAAAAAATATATAATGGTTTTATATAGTTTGCTTCAAATTTGCCACGGAAACTTTGAATTAAAAGCCGAAGTTTCCGGCGGCAATTTTTCAAAATGTATTTGGATTTTGGATAAATTTGATGCGGCTATATTTTTATAGGAAGGTCTTTTTATGGCAGAACCTACATTAGCATATAAAATATTGAGTATCGATTTTATAAAAAAAATGAGCGTAAACTTAATTAAATTTATTATGTTCATTTTAAATCACGTTCCCGAAAAGGCGGCATTTAAGATCGCTGAATCAATGGGACGGTTATTTTTTGTTTTTGGCCGTCAGACGCGCGAAGCTACTGTCAATTCGATAAAAACAGCATTTCCGGATTGGGATGACGCTAAAGTCATAACTACCGCGCGAAGCGCTTTTATTCATCAGGCAAAAAATCTTGTCGAATTGCTCCGCTACCCTCTGCTTAGCGCTTCCGATATAAAAAGAAAAGTTAAGTTTGCCGGCGAAGAAAACTTGCGACTTGCGCTTTCCCGCGGGAAAGGCGTAATTTTACTCGTGGCGCACATAGGCAACTGGGAGCTGCTTGGTGCCACTCTCGGCCTTACCGGGCAGCGCGTTTATTCGTTTTTTCTTGATGCCAGGATCGACGCTATCGGCGAGCTTTTAAACGGTATCAGGGAGTCGAAAGGCATTAAGCTTATTCCGCGCGCCGAATTGAAAAAATCCGTTAAATGCCTTAAAACTAATTCGCTTCTCGGTGTTATAGCCGATCAGGACGGCGGCGAAAATGGCGTTTATACCAAGTTTTTCGGCAGAATAGTTTCGGCTCCGCGCGGCCCGGCTGCGCTCGCACATGGAACCGGCGCTACCATCCTTCCTAATTTTATGATAAGAAATGCTGATGATACATATACCATGATTTATCAGCAACCGATTATTTTGCAAAAATCCAGCCATAAAGAAGCGGATATGAAAAAATATACCGATATGTTTATCGATATATACGAAAGAATAGTGCGGCAATATCCCGAACAGTGGCTCTGGATGTACGATCGCTGGAAAGAGCGCAGACACGTCACTGCTTATTTGAAAAATTTAAACGAAGAGAATATGCGCTAAAAAATTATATGAAATAGGTTGTCATTTATAAATGAATAATAATTCTTCCGGTTCGATTTATTTAGAAAAGTCAAATTTAAAAGCCAATTTACTGCTTGGATTTTATAACTTTCTGCTGCATTTCATTTTTTTGCTGTTATTGCCGCTTTTTATTATCGCTGTTCCGTTCACTAAGAGACTTAAAATGGGTTTTTTTAACTATTTTGGTTTGTTTTTCCCGGCGCAGCTTAGCTTTATAAAAAATGCGAGGCTGAACGGCCGGAAATTTTATGTTATCCACGGCGTCTCGGTCGGCGAAATAAAGCTGGCAAAGTTCGTTATGACGGAAATTTTGAAAAATGACATTAACGCCGTGTTTGCGCTTACTACTACTGCTCCTGACAGTTTTGACGAAGCGCTTAAACTCCGATTCGAAAACAGAGTGCTGCCTTTATTTTTCCCGGTAGATTTGCCTTTATTTATGTCGATTTTTTTGAATTCTCTTAAGCCTGAATCGATATTCATAATAGAAGTCGACTTCTGGCCGAATTTTTTGATTGCGGCGGCTGTTCGTAAAGTGCCGGTTTACCTTCTAAACGGCCGAATATCAAATAAAACGCTTAAATTTTATTCGGCGCTGGGCGTTTTTTCGAAATCATTGCTTTCGTTATTTTCTATGTTTTTTATGCAGACTGCCGCGGATTCAGAACGCATGATCAAAATGGGGGCGCAGCCTGAAAACGTCGTTGCGTGCGGCAACATGAAATTTGATCTTTCAAGGGTCGGCGCTGATCTTGAAAAAGTCTCGTTTTTAAATGCCGCAATTACATTTAATTTTAAAAATGAATATAATTTCATTATAACAGCCGGATCAACCCATCCCGACGAAGAAACTGGCATAATGGAAGCGCTTCGGGATGTAAGAACGCAAATCCCAGACTTTAAGCCGCTGCTGATTATAGCGCCGAGAAAAATTGCAAGAGCCGCCGAGATTTGCCAAAAATTATCGCCTGCGGCCGATATAAAGTTATTCTCTGAATTCAGCGGAACCACATGTGAACTTAAATCTGAAGCCGATACTTCCCTCCAGGCCGATTCCGCATCGGAAAAACAAGACTACGGCTGTCATAATGACTCCGGGCTGCCGCAATTAAAAAGCGATTGCGACAACAGCCGGCCGGCAGCCGATAATTTTTCCATTAAAGTTTTGTTGATAGATAAAATGGGCTTTTTAGTTTCGGCGTATGCGGTTTCGGACGCCGCTTATGTCGGCGGCACGCTTTCTAAAGTCGATGTCGGCGGCCATAATATAATCGAGCCGGCGATCTTTGGAATTCCGTTAATATTCGGGCCTGGAATAAGAAACTTCATGGATTGCTCCGCCGAATTAAAAAAATCCGGAATTGCTTTTCAAGTAAATGATTTTAACGAACTTGCCGGAAAGATAAAGTTTTTATATTTAAATCATGCAAGCGCGGCGACAGCTGACGGCAGGCGAAAGCTGCTTGAAATTATTGCGCGTAATTCAAATGTTACGGAAAAAATATTTTTAACCATAAAGGAGAGCCAATGGAAAGACCGCTTACATTCCATATTATAACATACGGCTGCCAGATGAACGAGGCCGACAGCGAAATGATAGCCGGTGTTTTGAAGAAGAATGATTATGAAAAAATAGACGATTTCAAACAAGCAGATATTGTTCTTGTCAATACATGCGCTGTTCGTGAAAAGCCTGAAGTAAAGGCTTTCGGACGTCTTACTACTTTGAAATATATGAAAGAGAAAAATCCGGAAATGATCCTTTGCCTTTGCGGCTGCCTTGCGCAAAAAGAAAAGGAAAATGTCGTAAAAAAATATCCTTTCGTCGATATAGTCGTCGGCCCGCAATCTATTGCAGAATTACCGGCGCTTATTGAAAAAGCGATAGAGTTTAATATAAAAAAACGCGAGCGTCTCGCTAAAATGAAAATGGTCGCCAAAAAAGCGGCGGCTAAATTCAAAAGTCCGAAACTTACTGGTAATTTCGAAAATTCAGGCGATGACCTCCCGGAAACCGATATACTAAGAGAGTCGCCTTTTAAAGCTTTTGTCACAATAATGCGAGGCTGCAACAATTTTTGCAGTTACTGCATTGTGCCTTATACACGCGGACGTGAAAAATCAAGGCCGTTTGATGTTATTATTGAGGAAGTGAAAACCCTTATTAATTCCGGTTATAAGGAAATAACGCTTCTTGGTCAGAATGTAAATTCATATAATGACGGCACCGGCCGGTCGTTTCCGGAGCTGCTCCGCGCTATTGATATGCTGCCCGGTAAATTTTATGTCCGGTTTATGACATCGCACCCTAAGGATCTTTCAGATAAATTAATCGAGGTAATGACTGATTCAGTACATATCGCGCCGCAAGTGCACCTGCCGGTCCAGGCGGGGGCGACTAAAATACTCGAACTGATGAACCGCCGCTATTCGCGCGAGCATTACCTCGGCCTGATCGATAAAATACGCGCTAATATTAAGAATGTAACGATCACTACCGATGTGATGGTTGGATTTCCGCAGGAAACAGAAGAAGATTTTAACGAAACTATGTCTTTATTTGAAAAAGTTCGTTTTAATGCGGCATATATGTTTTACTATTCGGAACGCGAAGGGACTAAAGCTGTCGGCCTGCCCGGCGCGGTTCCCGTCAAGGAACGCCTCGCCCGTCTTGATACGCTTATCAAACGGCAGATGGATATTACCCTTGAAGTTAACCGCGCAATGATCGGACAAATTCACGAAGGCCTCGTTGAAGGCCGTGCTCCTAAAACCCCTAATGAATACTCGGTCAGGACTTTCAATAATCTCGTGGTTGTGGCTAAAGTGCAGCCGGAACTCGCCGCTAAAGAATTGGTCGGCAGCTTTGTCAAATTGAAAATTACCGAAGGATTTAATTTTGTCTTGAAAGGCGATATCATAGAAGCTTAATAAAGTTTTTGATTTAGTGTTTTAATCTCATGCAATTTACCGTGCCGCGGCTGCAACTATAACTCGTTGATTATGGCAGCCGCGGCATTATTATATTCGCGATATGTAGGCAATATCGATGCGGGGGACACAAAGGGTTGATAACCCTTTGATTTCCCCCGCGCCCCCTCTTTAATCCCGGCTATACCTACCGTTGGTTTTATGGTGCTTTGTGTCTTAGTTTCGCTAGCCGCTTCGCGTTTAGCGAAACACGGCAACAGGCCGCGCGAATTTTATATGTGTTTATGTAATGTCGTTTGCGGCCGAAGGCGATAAACTCTGAATGGCTTGAGTTATATCTCTCGGCAGGCGGAGCCTGCTAACAGGGACTTTAAAGTATTTGGTAACTGCGTTTCGCGTAAACTTATGCGCAGCATATGTTTACGCGATTGCTATATTACGGCAAAGTAAACAGGCAACGCCTGTGCTTTGTCGTAATATAAATACTTAAACATAAAAAGTAAAATACTTGAAAATAAATTAACATATATGATAAGAAAAAGTAGTAGGATGGGTGGAGGATTATAAAGGGGGCGGCAAGGAATAATTCCTTGGCCGCCCCCTTATCAAAAATCAAAATTAACGCAGCCTAATCCAAGGCGCACTTGTGGTCGAAGGTTAGACTTAGCACCGGGGACCAAGTGGACGAGAAAAAAGTTTTTATCCTCTTTGGTTTGCTTGTGAAGATAAACGCTTACGGCATAAAAATTATAAAAGTTTCATATACACTATTTAGGGATAATGGTGTCATAAATATATTATTTGAAATATATTGTAGTGATAAATGGAAGGATGGTCAAGGTAATTCCGACTGCTACTACCGTAAAAGTGTCATAAATGAAAAGCGAATAGGTCATTAGTAATATGCCGCAGATTATGAATGCTAGATTTTCTGTACGCTTGCCTGAATAGAAATAGCCCATTCCGACTATCCCGGTGAACACTACAAAAAACCAATATAATTCTTGCATGTTTTCTCCATCAATACTTTTTATTTATAAAAATAAAGTATTATAATTTGTAATTTTAAACGTATTTTATATTTTTATTGCTGTACAAAATAAAAATAACAAGAGTAAAAAATTACTCCTGTTATTTTTATTAATTTTAAATGTTTATTTCAATATTAAAATTCCTGGCCGCTCATGATATTGTTTTTTATGAACTCGAATCTTGCCTTAGCTGCGTCGGTAGCCTGAACTCTGTTATTTGTTTCGTAATCGCGCCAGTTATTCTGCCCCTGGTAATAAGCCCTTACTGATTCCGCAAGATCTTCCATAGGGTTGGTGTTGCCGTATTTGGTAACTGAAGCAGATACCGGTTTTTCATATGAGCCGCTGTAGCCGTTTCGGCCTGACGACCAGAATTGCTTCTGGAATTTTTCAATTATCGAAGGATTAGCGAAATGGTACGAATGTGTCATTTCATGCACTAATGTTCCCTGTACATCACCGATGCAGGCTGTCGAAAGATAAATTGTGCTTGGATCATTCGACATTACATAACCGCCGGCTGCCATGCCGCATACTTTATTTGCCGTAGCTTCAGATACCATTTTTATTTGCTTTAATTGCGCGTAAAATGCTTTTGGAACTTTTGTGAAAAGTTCATAAACATTTTTTAATATTTCAACAGTCCATTTTACTGCCGTATTTTCAGTAGGCAGCGATACACCGAATTTTTCTTTTATCGCGCTGACTATACCTTCTACAGTGCTTAAATTTAAGGATGAACTTGAGGTTTCATTTTTTTGAGGTTTTGATATGTTAGCTTCAGCGGTATCGGTAATAGGTTTATTTGTTAAAGAATCATCTTTAATTCTGCCGTTATTATTTTGCGAACTGATTCTGCCGTCTTCGTTTGGTTGGGATTCCGGTTTTTTTGGAGTTGCCTTAGGACGTAACAATACAATATTGCTGGCCCATATATAAGCTTTTTTTCCGTAATAATTTATTATATACCACTCATTGCAAGTGCCTAATAAAGAAATTTTTGTTCCATTTGGAAGTTTGCCTATTATCTGGCCGCTTTTGCTCGGAATGGCTCTGACGTTAAGGTAAGGCTGAGCTTTTACGATACCTTCGAATGAATTGGAAAAATTATACTGCGCAAGGCGATTTTCGACCGTGCCGAGTTGGAAGGGCTTTGGCGGCGGAGTAGGTTTTGCTGCCGGTTTATTAATTTCCCGGCCGCTCAGCTCATCCTGAAGCTCATTTAGACCTGCTGAGGCAATTTGTGCGTTGAATAATAAAAAAGCAAATAACACCATTAACAGGATTGATAAATTAAATTTCTGTTTGTTCATAAATTTGCTCCTTATTTATAAAAAAAATTAATACACATTTTTATGTTATATCTATTATACCAAATTTTTATTAATTTAAAGTAATTTTTAAAATTTTTACTTAAAATTTTTATTTTTAGAAATTTATTCGGCTGAAATTCATTATTTGAATTATACTAAAGTTGGTTGAAAAAAGTTCCGGCAAGTTTGGAATAATATTATGTAAATTATTGTAAAAAATGAAAGTTTGCCTTGACAAATGTTTTTAATGTAAGTTACAATCAATAATTACGGATAATAAAAATAAGCGATTTTTATGGCAGTAAAAAATTATGATTAAGTTATATTCGAGAACTCAAAGATTAAATAATTCAAACAAAATGCATAGTACTAACCTTGCATTTTCGCTTGTAGAAATTCTTATCGCGATTACGATATTTGCGGTTTCTTTAGCGCCGCTTATAGGTATTTTTTTACAGTCGCAGCGCTCCACGGAAAGTGCTATCGATTATTACCGCGCTCAAAACATCGCTATTTCAGAGATCGAACGGTTAAAAGCCCTCTCGATTTTGCATCCGGCCGTTTTTTATAAATCATTTCCAAAGCTCAGAACGGTTACAAAGGATTTTGATAAATATCATCTTGTTTTAACCGTGGATCCTGAAGTTAAAATTTCTACCATTTCGTCATTTGATAACAGCTCAGTTGATATTTATGTAAAAGAGGCCGCAGCAGAAATATTTTGGGAAAGCCGCGGCAAGAAAGCCAGTTTGTTATTTAAAACAACGCTCAGGTAATTTAAGTGGAATAAATAATTCTAAAGCGGTAAAAAATTATTTAACAACAAAAATTTTGATTATTGGACAGGCTGTAATGTTAGCCGTAAAAGATTATGAATTATCAATATAATAAATTCGACAATTTAATAAAGCACGTTCTAAACCGTAAATGGCGGCCTGGTAATCAAAAAGGCTTTTCGATTCCGCTTGTGGTGTTTATAGTTTTTTTTCTCGCGATTATTCTTATCGCCGTTCAGTATTATTCATCGCAGGGCGCGTACAGCGTTCACCGCAGCATAAATATAAAAAAAGCCGAATATATAGCTGAAGCCGGTTTTAATAGAATGGCCGGCTTTTTAAGCGCCCGCGGATTTAATGAAAGGCCGTATAAAAAGGTCGTCAAATATACTTTTGGATACGTGAATAGTTATGTGCAGCCCTACGGCGAAGGCGGATTCAGAACGCTGGCTTTTGATTTTCCATCGATGATAAAGGATTTTAACGAAAATTTCACTTTCGCTGAATATATCGGCACGTTTATATGGTCGGTCGGAACTTACCGTGACTGCACAAGGATTTTAATGGGGATATACTTTCAAAATAGCGGCCGTACTAATATGTTCAATTTTAAAACGGTTAATTTGCCCGATGGTGCCGTTGAATATAATGAATTTGAGCTCAATTGACAAATTAATGCCGCAACTTGAAAAGTATAAAAAAAATAATGTAAATGGCAGTATAATTAATTATTTAATGTATTGCTTTAGTCAAAAATGAGGCTATGTTTAATTTATATAAGGCAGCGATATGAATTTAATGAAAAAAAATAAATTACATATTCAAAATGATAAATGCCGTCGCGCTTTCACTATAATCGAGGTCGTGCTTTATGCCGGCCTGCTTGCGCTCGTAATGACTTTTATCGTAATGGGTTTCCGCCAGGTATTCCTCGGTGACCGCCTGGAAGATATGCTCAAAGAAACTTTAAAGCAAAAAGCGGCTTCCGATAAAATTTATTTTATGGTGAAATCAGCAGCTAAAGTAATTACACCTGAGGTTGGCCATATTTCAAATAAGCTTACAGTCTTAAGAAATGACGGCCGATACGAAACTGCCGGAATGTATAATGTCGGCCTTGCCACAAAGTTTGCCGGCGCCTTTTCTGATACTCAAAAAAATCTTGAGTATGCGACAACCGTATTAAAAGATAAATCAATTATTTCAGATGAAATTGATAAAGTTTATGTCGCCCGGCCTTTTTATAACTTGATAATATTTAAGGTTATAAACAAAAAAGGGCGCGGCGATATTCTTGCATCATGCCTTGATTACGTGCCGGCGCCTTCGCAGGTTCAGCTGATTAATTTTTATGACGCCAAAAATAAAAATGAGTTCGAGTATGGCGATTCGACACTTAAAGTATCGGAAGCATTCGCCTTTGATTATAAGATGTTCCGTGAAAATTACGATAAAAGTTTTATAAATGAATATTCCAGGGAATATTTTTTAAAGGAATTTGACAAAAAATCCAATTCTAAAAACCTGCTTGCCTCTAAAAATAAATTAAAAGAATTTATTACCAAGGAAAACTCTACTGAAGTCGGCAGGATTCTGCTTTTTATGGCGTTTCTTTGTGGAAATGAATATGCCGGCATGAAATCCATTTCTAAAAATAAAACCTTCATAGTTGATGAGGGAGTCGGCACTAATGGTTTTATTGATATATTCGGCAGCGATTATACTGAATATGTCAATAACCTTGCCGATGCTTCGGCCGAATTTTCGGCAGCGGATTTTAATGCCAGGTTTTTACCGGACGCCGGTGCCATAAACGCTCAGGTCAGGATGATATGTGAAGCTAATCGACGCCTTTTAGGGTTCCAGGCTGAAATATTAAATGCGAACCCGCCGGGCGTTATAGTCGATGAATTAGGCAATAGTGTAACCATAGCCAATTCAAGCGAAATGAGTAAGTCGATTCCTATAAAACCTGACGACATTAAATTTTCTGACGGCGTTAGCGCATGCCCTGAGTTAAAAGATGAAAAAACTGAATTTTCATCGATATATGAAATTATAGATTCAAAGCTGCCTTATCTTTCAAACGAAGCTTCGTTTGCTAAAAACCTTAACGTGCTATGTTATGGAGTTAAAAAAATAAAAAAAGCATTCAAAACGAATGATGGTGTTATACATGCTTATGATTTTGAAATTAAATTTCCGATTCTTTACAAATCTTTACATTTTCAGGGTGATATTTCGTTTCTTGTGAAAATTGCTGCTAATCTTGCAATTTCAGGGTTGCCTGACTTTTCGCAGCGCTTTATTTTTCCGCCTGCCATAAAAAAATAGTTTTTCAAGTGTTGACAAAACTTTTAACAGGTGCAATAATATAAATAGATACTTATATGACCGTCATTTTAATATTTATATTCAATGATGGTTTTATGAAAAATAAACCAAATGTTATTTTGATTATAAAATGTGCTAATCCCTTTATTTATAAATACTTTTGTGATTTTTTCATCTGAAAAACTTTGGAGTATCGTTTGATTAGCAAGTAATTTTCTTATATATTTTTTTATTTTTAAGGAAGGTGCGTTTATGGTAAAAAGACAATCATCAACATTGAAATTATTCAGCTGGTACTTATGCCTATCAGCTTTATTTATATTTATGTTCGGGGCTTTCGCGGATGTTTCGAATGCCGCGGCTCCGTTAGCGCCGGCCAATAACTCCGCGGTTACTACGTTGACTCCGCAGCTTTCATGGCAGGCCGACACAAATGCTACTCAATATGATTTATGGCTTTTCAAAAAATCCAAAAATTACGGCATTTACTTTTTTATAGGCCGCAGTATTTGCGGCGCGAATGTGACGAATATAAAACTTCGTTCAGGAGTGCTTGAAGCAGATAATAGCTATTTGTGGATGGTTCGCACAGTTACCGCTCAAAGTATAGTCGGAAAATTCGGCGCTTCGTTTAAGTTTACCACATCGGCGCAGCAGACTGCTCCTACGCCTAAGCCGGCATCTACTACTGCCCAGAACGGAAACGGCTTAAGCTCTGTCGAAGTAGCTTTAAATACAGTTGCAGATTACATTAAAGCGATTAAGTCTAAATTTGATATAACAATGGCCGACGGCACTTCGTCATGGACCCTTGAAAGTTTGAAATCGGTTTATGCGGCATTTTTGAGACTGCCAAAAACGTTCCTTGCGTTTACTAAAACTATTGAGAGAATATCAACTACAAGCCTTGGCGCGAATATCGGCGGTTATGTAAATTCCGGCAGCCCTTCGAAAATATACCTGACAAACCTCGGCGCACAAGTTGATCTTGTAGGCGTTATTGTCCATGAAATGACGCATTGCTTCCATCTTATGAATAACGGTGTTATGAATTCGTTTATAAACCAATTCTGGGGTGCGAGAAATTCATATACAGGCCAGATTACCCAAAAATCATCGTCAGTTTCGGCTTACGGCAACACGAACCCTTACGAAGATCTGGCTGAATCGGTAAGAGTTTATTACATGAGCGCTTCCAGCATGAAATCAAAATATCCTGACAGATACGCGTTCATAAAACAGTATGTCATGAACGGCTCTGAATTTTAATTTAACAAAAAAAATAACAAAATATAATAATAAGAGCTGGCGGAAGGAAACTTTCGAACCAGCTCTTTTTTTATATTAGGTTTATTATAAATTGTTTATTTTGTTAAATTTGATATGCGTTGTTTCTGGCCAAGAGAGATGGATGCGCTAATAAAGTATAATGGATTTGATATAGTCCATAAAATTGGAAACTTCGACGAATCTGAATTCAAAAGCGGTGCTCCAAAATAGATACATGTGCTGAAAGCGAAAAAATAACTTCACGAAATTTTTTATATCAAGCATATATCTGTGTTTACCTTGCAAGTTATATTTTTTATATTCATTTCAATTTTTATTATCTTAGAAAATTTCAATTTTTTTTATGAATAAGGTTGAATAAGCCTTATTTTTTTTATATAATTGTTATATTAAAATAAAAAATATGTTTTTATTTATTAAGGTTTTAAGTGAAAGCGAGTGGATAGTATGGAAAGATTAAAATTATCTTCGAATAAATTGTTTGGCTTAATAAATCGTTTAGTTTTTTTGCCAGTGATATTTTTATTGCTGCTCGGTTTTAATTTGGCAATTTATGCGGCTGACAGCCTCGGCGATTCTGAACTTGTCGTGCTTTCGCTTAATCACGTCGGACCGACCAAAGCTTTAATTTATAAAAAAGACACATCAAACAGCGATATTAATAAATTACTTCGTGAAACACCTGAATTTATTGAGCAGGTTAGAAAATATCAGGAGCTGCAGCGCAAAAATTTTGAATCCGGCCTGCGCGGTAACTTCCCAATGTTAGGCGAAAGCCAGATCAAAAAAATGCTCGATAATTATAAACCTGAGCCTGCATATATTGTATTAAACCCTAACGGCGAAATTGAAGGCGTAAGCTTTGCAAATAAAAAACCTTTCGGCATTCTCGAAACAGACGCTAACGGCAAGACTTCGATATCTCTTAAATTTGCGCCTTTCATAACTTTAAGCGCCGATACTATAAATGAAATAAAAACCGGCGATAGATGGGGCTATGAAACTTTCTGCCATGAAATGGGCCATGTTATCATGTATCCTACTAATGGAATGGTTATGTATCCGAGAGGCATTTCTGAAAATATAATCGAATCTTTGAAAAAAGAAGGCCATTGGAAATCGAAAGTGACAACAGCTGAATTTGCATTTTTAGAAGGTTGGGCTGAATTTAACGGCTCGTTTTTTACAAACCAGGATATCACAGCTGATTACACAAAAAAAGACGGCGTATTGAAAACTGCCGATGAAATGTCGAGGACCG
Organism: Candidatus Wallbacteria bacterium; assembly: GCA_041441465.1. GTDB lineage: Bacteria > Muiribacteriota > UBA9980 > UBA9980 > UBA9980 > JASDSY01. Next base: position 133,431 of record JASDSY010000001.1, on the reverse strand, counting down.
AAGGGTTATGCGCGCAGCTTCTTTTGAAGATTGCCAATGATAAGCAAATTAATCCTGACCGCGATAAGGCTTACCAGAAAATGGTTGACTCGATGACGAAACATAAGCCGACAACGTTCAATTCTTTCCTTGTAAATTATATTAAAGATAATCCGTCAGAAAAAGAAGCGATTGAAAAAATTATGAGCGATACGACGGGCGGCGTTTTAAAAATAAACTATAATTCGGGAATTAAAGAATGGTGGGCTAATTTTAAAGCAAATACAAAAAATGTATGGAGCACATTCAAAACCTTTATTTCCGAAAAATTCAATAAAAAAGACAAAGCGGCAGTGCAGGGCGCTACCGCTCCGGTAAAAACAGCTGAAGATAATATGCAGGCGGTCGCTGGTAACTCGAATTTAATCGAAACCGATAATAACGGCGTTAAAAATAATTTGAGCGCCGATGATATACTTAAACTTACGCAGCGTCAGAAGGCTTTGTTTGACGAATATAAAAAAGCTCTTGAAACCGATAATAACCGGAAAGCCGACGAAATATCGAAAGAGCTTACCGAAATCAACGAGAAGTTAAAGAAATAATTAAAATAAAAAACTAACATTCATTTTTATGAAATTAAAAACGCCGCTTCTATTAATAGACGGCGTTTTTTTGTATTTTTATTTTCGGGTCAATAAATTGATTTTTATACCGAAAATGATAATATGTATAATAGTAACCGATTAAGAATTGAACGAAAAAATAAGGCTGTATATACTTTTTTAAAATCGCTGGCGGTTTTTGCCGCGTTTTTGATTTTTATGCCGGGCTGCGAAACCAGCAGGCCGACGGTTTTATATTCGCCGATTTTACCGGGAAATATAATGGGAATGGTCCGTACATACGATAATTCATCAGTTGAAGGGGCGATAGTATTTCTGACCACTGATGCACTTTTGGAAAATAAAGTTGCACAGCAGAAGATAAAAGCTGACGGAAAATATTCATTCCTTGAATTAAAGCCCGGCTATTATTATATAAGCGCTTATATTGACAGGAAAAATGACGGTACATACACGATAGGCGAAGATTATCTCGGCGGGAAGCTTGCGGGGCAATGGGACCTCGAAACATCCTACCATCCGCAGGTCCTTGAAAATAAGGATACAGTCATAGATGTAGGACTTCTTGCGCCGATGCCGATTACGGCCATTGAGAACGGCACCAGCGCGGTTAATTTAAATCCGTCATTTAACTGGCCAAAATATGACGGCGCGGCATTTTACAGACTGCGGGTAACTTCAAGATCAAAATCATATTGGATAATCGATACCGCCAAAAATTCCATAGTTTACGGAGTCGCGCCTGAAACCGCTAATTCTTTAATTACGCCGCCGACCCAGCTTATTGAGGACGAAGAATATTATTGGTCGGTAACTGCGTTCAAATCCAAGGACCTGCCCGTCGCTTATAGCGATATTTCAAGATTTTTTACCGTTTTGAACCGAAAATAAAAATAATGAGATTTTTTTAGTAAGACGCTTAAATTAAATTTGCTGTTTAAGGCGGGCATGTAATCAAAAAAATAACAATAGAAATTGAAACTATAGATAAAAAAATTTTGTTTCAAGCGAAACTAAAAATATCGATAAAATAATTTTACTCACTAAAAAATTTGAGATTATAAACTTAAAATGATACTTATGAGAACTTATTTAATTTTAAGAGTGTTTTTCGGATAAACAAAAAAGGGACCGGCTTTATTCAAGTCAGTCCCTTTTTTATATCTATATCGTTTTATTTTGATTAAACTATTCTGAAATAGTCAACCAGTACGCAACGGCGCGGTCTTGTGAAATTCCTTGCCGTTGTTATGCCGTCGCCGGTTGAGCCTGCGATTGTAAGAGTGGTGTGTCCTTCACCGTTAAAACCCAGGCCGGCGTAAGACGGTCCGTTTTTAACGAATATAGTCGTATTGACTGCGACAGCCATTTTGTGAAGATTTTCAACGTTTTTAGAATGCATCATTGCGGTATGGTTAAAGCCGTGCTCCGATTCGACAGCTATCGCTATCGCTTCGTCGATATTGCCCGCTCTGATAAGCGGCAGCACCGGCATAAGCATTTCTTCCTCTACAAACGGGTGTTTCCTGTCGACTTCAGCGATTACAAGCTTTATTTCATCAGAAACATTAATTCCTATTTCTTTGAGTATAACTTTAGCGTCTTTGCCGCACCATTTCCGGATTAACTCGCCTTTATCGTTGAATAACACCTTAACCAGGCGGTTAATTTCTTCGCCTTTTATTTCAAAAGCGCCGTATTGTTTCATTTTTTCTTTTAAGCGGTCAAAAATGCCGTTGAGAGCAATACATTCTTTTTCGGCGATGCACATTATGTTATTATCGAATGATGCACCGTTCACTATGTCGCGCGCCGCCTGGTCAAGATCAGCCGTTTCGTCAACTACGACAGGCGGATTGCCCGGGCCGGCCGCGATTACTTTTTTGCCGGACATGAAAGCGGCTTTGACTACTCCGGGACCGCCGGTAACGCAGACCAATTTTATCAAAGGATGCTTCATTAAGGCGTTTGATGATTCCATAGTAGGATTTTCAACGGTCGTAAGAAGATTTTTAGGACCGCCGACCGAATATATTGCGTCGTTTAAAAGCGCCATCATTTTCGAACTGGTTTTTCTCGCATTGGGATGGAAGTTATAAACCACTGCATTTCCGCCTGCAATCATAGAAATTGAGTTGTTAATTACTGTCGCTGCGGGATTTGTCGAAGGAGTGATGGAGGCTATGATTCCGTAAGGCGCAAATTCTTCGATCGTCATACCTTTATCTCCGGTTTTGACATTGCCGGTCAAAACTTCGAGGCCAGGGGTTTTACGAGCCGAAAGTAAGATTTTTTGGATTTTGTCGGCTACGCGGCCCATTTTTGTCTCTTCGCATGCTTCCCGCGCCAGAACATCGGCGTTTTGAATGGAGACTTCGCGCATGGCGCGGATCATTTCCTCGCGTTTTTCTAAGGAAACTTTACGGAATTCGGAAAATGCGAAAGATGCTGCGTTTACCGCATCATCGATATTTTGGAAAATGCCGTGCATCGATGTGCCTGACGATTTTACCGGAGCTTGATATTCGCCCGTATTGATTTTTTTTACAACATCTTCGACTATTTTTTTTATTTGCAGTTCATTAGGAAACATTAAACTTCCTCACTTTCAAACCCGAATGATAAATTTATTTTATTGAACTAAATTTCAATGAATTTATGATATTTGATTAGTGCAATTTTTGTTCTTCTTTTTGGCCGTTAAGGTAAAGCGAATCGACTATGCCGACGACGACTGCGTCAACGGGTTTGCCTTCGGTGCGCTTTGTGGCGCGCGCCGACGATCCGGAAACTATGAGCACATATTCATTAGAACCGGCGCCTACTGAATCTACGGCAACTACATAATTTGATGTCGGCTTTAAATCGACGGTATACTGCTGGACGATCAAAAGCTTCATGCCGACCAGACCTTCATCTTTTTTTGTTGAAACGATTGAACCTGCAATCTTGCCTAATATCAAAGTGATTCGACCTGCCTTAAATTAAAGTTTATATTGAAATTTTATATGCCTTAATTGACTGTATATTTTTCTTAATTAAAAGTAAAATTACGCCGGCAGCTAAAGCATTTTTATTAACGTATAATCTGGACGAGCTCGCCGTTTTTTAAAAACGCCGCGTTAATTTCTTCGAGGTCTATATGCATGTCAAGGGCGTATTCATTGTGGACTCTTATTAACACGTTGTGAAACGTTACCGCTCTGTCGCCGAATGTACGTACCGATACTTTGTCTTTATCCTTATAACCGTATTTTTTAGCTTCGTCGGTATGCATGTGTATATGTCTGGCGGCAATTATTGCGCCTTCCTTTATTTCAACGGTACCGTTCGGGCCTGTAATTTTTATTCCAGGGCTTCCTGCAATTTCGCCTGAATTTCTAACGCACATTGGAATGCCTAGCTGTATGCAGTCGCCGGCTAAAAGCTCTACCTGCGTATTACCGCGGACCGGGCCGAGTATCCTGACGCCTTTTTTTTCGCCCTTCGGGCCTGACAGTGTCACGCATTCGTCGGCTGCAAATTGGCCGGGCTGCGAAAGATTTTTAATTGATTTTAATTGATATCCTTTACCGAAAAGTAATTCGAGGTGTTCGGGACTTAAATGGACATGGCGGTTTGAGCCAGAAACGGGAACTTTGTTTTCTTCGACTAATTTTTCAAGATCGTGATTGTAAACTACCATAAAATCTCCAGGCTTTCTATTTAAATAATTTCTTAAAAAATTAAAACGCAATTCATTGTTTTAATTTTTTTAATATTATATACCAATAACCGCGTAATGTCAATAAAATATTGATGCTATTATTAAGTAAAATACTTTATTTTTATATTTTTCACGCTGATTGATGATAAATTACTATATAATAAAAAATGTAAATATTATTAGTTTTTTCTATAATTAAAAACGGCACTTTATAAATAAATATCCAGTATGTTATTACATGAGCTGAAAATAAAAAATATGATAAAAAATCTTAACGTATTGAATCTTATTTAATTTTGATATATTATGTTATCATCATGGCATTAAAAATATTTGGAAATTCTCCGGCTGCATGTTTGTGGCCTATAAAATATAGCGGGAGCTGCTTTATGAAAAAAACAAAGTGCTTTTTAGGGGTTTTTATATTTACATGGATTTTGTTTGCGGCATTTTTATTACCGGACGGGGTGATGGCCGGCAGCGGTAATATCCAGATAGATGTGGTTTCGTTTAACATTGCTAATGGCCAGGGCAAGCCTAATGATTCAAAAAAAATAGTCGGCAACGATTATCTTGATCTTTGCGTTAAAAAATTAGATGAGTTAAAAGCCGATTTGATTGGAATACAGGAAGTCAGCCGCCATCGTTTGACAAGCGGTTATATTTCAAACGATAAATACATCGCTAAAAAATTAAATATGCATAGTTTCTGGGATGTCGCTTATTCTAAAGCGCTGGGATTACTTTTGCAGCAGGGAAATGCAATTCTTTCCAGGTATAAATTATCGGAAACTAAGACGTTAAGGTATGAATCCAGAGGCGATACAGGCGGTGCAGCCTCTGAAACAAGGATCGCCCTTATCTCTTTTGTCGAAATCAAGGGGCGAAAAATAGCATTCGTCACGACACATCTCGGGTTCCCCGAGGAAGCCAGAGCCGGTCAGGTTAAAGAACTTTTAAAGGAATTATCTAAAATAAAAACTCCTCTGATTGTCACCGGCGATTTTAACACGGAAATAGGAAGCGATTCATATAAGCTGATGAATGAAAGATTTGACGAGGCATGGGAACTTTCCGGTAATAAAACAAAAAAAATAACATTGCCTTTTAAAAAAGACGGAACCGGTAAGGGAATCGATCATATTTTCCTGTCGAAGGGTGATTTTAAAGTACTTAAAACCTATGTGTTAAAATCCGGAGCTGCATCGGATCATAATATCCTTGTAGCGGAGCTTGAGATGACAGCGAGAAAAGAAATTACGACATTGAAAAATGACGCCGCTAAAGGCGCCGAAGGGAATGAAACCGAGCCCGCCGAAATGAACGATATATTCAAAAAATTGAAAAAAGGCGGCATCGGCGAAAAATGAAAAAACTGCGAGGTAAAATTATAAGCGGTTAAAAATGAACATTGCGTGAATGGCGCGGCGCGGATGATGACTGAGTGTTCAGTCATAGCGGCGTTCATTTTGCCGGAAATACATGAGTTAAATCGGCATCTATAAAAAACAAGCATATTCTTCATTCGAAGTATATGCTTGTTTTTTTTATTTCGTGATAATTTTATTTAGGGACCGGTAAAAAAATAGATAAAAATGAAATAATATTCATAATGAAAAGTAATAAATAAAAGCGTTTTCGTTTTAAACGGACGCGCAAAAAATGAATGAACTTTAATTCATATATATTTTTATGTAACGTTAATAAAAAAAATGCCGATAATTTGCCTTAAGGTATTTAAACCCAATTTTAAAAAGAAAGAGATGATTTGAAATGAAAAAAGAACGTAAAGTGAAATTAGACAAAAGAGAACTTATTTTGGAAGCGAGCACAGAGATATTCGCTAAAAACGGGTTTCATCGTTCGACTATCCGTGAAATTGCAAACCTGGCTGAAATGGCGGTAGGCACAATTTACATTTATTTTAAAAGCAAAGAAGAGATACTCCAGGCGCTTTTGAAAAAAGAAATGGAAAAATATTTCGAACATTTTTCTGAAAAATCCCGCAATCTTCCTGCCGAAGAATTTTTTAAGGCATTTTATCTTGAAAGATTTAACTCGATTTCGAAGGATTTTCAGATAATGTCCATATTCATGCATGAAGCTATGGCCAATCCGAAACTTTCAGATATGTTTTACAAAAAATTATTAAAGGGCATTTTGAATTATGTTAAGCAGTTCCTTTCAGAAAAAATCGACGCCAAAGCATTCAGAAATTTAGATGTTGATGCGGTAGCTACGATCATGATAAGCATTACAGTCAATCTCGTGATGTGGAAGGAAGGTCTTTTTCCGAAACAGCTTAAAGGGCTTTCTTATAAACACCTTGCCGAAACAATATCGGAGATATTCTTGAACGGACTTTTGAATAAAGATGTTAAAGTTAAGGCAGCGCCGGCGAAATCAAAGGCAAAGAAATAGCAAATCAAAAATTAACAAAATTAAATTTAACCTTAACTATAACTTAACAATTCCGTTATATAATCATGAAGTATAAGGGGTGTGTTATGAAGCTGCAAATAATAGGCAATCCCGCTGAAAAAATATTTGATATATTGAAAGCGAATGGCGAGATCAATAGTTTGAAATCGCACAGCGGCACCGTTAGCGTGCTTTTGAAAGATGATATAAGCCACGACCTTTTGATTAAAATAAAAAATTCAATTATATACAGTCTTTCAGGTAACGTGAAAAATTATATTATGAAGGTGGTTCATTAGTGTACATATCAGAAAAAAAATTAAAAAACATTGCTGCTGTCAGTGTTGCGTTTACTGTATTGTTGGCTTCGAGTTCATTTTCTTCGGCGAAAAGCGATGCCACTGCCGAGGTAAAGATTAACAAAAGCGATTATCTCAATAAACTTTATCAAAAAAAGATTATGGAAAAAAACGGCCGGGCTGGAAATAGCAAGCCTGTCGTTTCGGAACCTTCGCCGGCAGTGAATGATTTTTCAAAAGCCGCTACAACCGAGTCGGTTATTTCAAGCTCGATGCAGCTCGATTCCGGAAAAACGGTTAAAAATGATATTTTATCTTCCATTTCGACTTCTGAAGTTAAGGTTACGGGTGAAAAATCCGACTGTAAACTTATTAAAGCCGACCTTCAGAAGTGTATAGAGATAGCGGCAGAAAAAAACCCTCAGATACTCGACGCAAAGTATAACTATGATTCGCAGAAGTATAAGCTGAATCAGGCGAAATCAGGGTTGAAACCGCAGGTTAATTTAAACGGGCAAACAGCCTGGACTGATAATGAAAATACTCAAAATGGAAATACCGTTAACAGCCATTCAGGCTCGCGCAGCGCCAATTTGACTTATAGTCAGGTTGTCTATGACTGGGGAAAGCTTCAGGATAACGTAAAAACCGCTTCGAAAAATCTTGAAATATCAGAATTAAATTACGCTAAGACCAAACTTGACGTATATTTAACGGTAGCTCAGAATTTTTACAACGCAATTACGACTAAAAAGCTTGAAAAAGTTGCGGAAGATACTTTGAAAAGTTCGATTTTACATCAGGAACTCGCCGAAGCCAATTTCAATGTAGGCATATCTCCTAAAACAGATTTGATAAGGGCGCAGGCTAATACTTATGAAAAAAAACTCGCTCTTATAACCGCTCAGAATAATACGAAAAAATCAAACCTTTCCCTGCTGATTTCAATGGGACTTATGGAAAATGAGGCTCTTGCGCTTACCGAGGACCTGAAATACGACACCTTTGACGTAAACCTCGAAAAATCTATAGCAGCGGCTGTCGCCAATAGAACAGAAGTAAAGTCGCAGCAGGCTTCCATTGATTATTTAAAGATACAGCTGCATCAGGTCGAGGTTGAAAAGATGCCGCAGTTTTCAATCGGTTCCGGAGCAGGCCTGGCTTTCGATAACGGCTCCGACTCGAAAAAGAAATCTTTTTCAGTTACCGGTATGTTGAGTATGCCTATATTTAACGGCTCTTTAACTGAAAATAAAATAGGCGAAATCAGGGAAAAAATAAAATCGGAAGAACAGAAGATGGCTACCTTGCTTTTAAACATAAGATACGAAGTAACTCAGGCATATTTGAATTTGAGCGAAGCATTTGAAAAAATTGAAGTCTCGAAGAAAAATGTGGAATCCTCTGAATTATCCAAAACTTTAACGACCGAACAGTATAAAGTCGGATTGGCTACAATGATCGATCTTCTGGATTCGGAAATCATTTACGCGAACTCCATGACCGGCTTGATTCAGGCGCAGGGAAGTTATTTAAGCGCTAAATGCAAATTCAGGAGAAGCATAGGCGAGCTGGAATTTTACAAATAAAGTATTTGATAAAAAATGAGGAATTAAAATGAAAAAGTACATTACCGTAAAAAATAGTATAATATTTATCATATTACTGGTATTATTCAACTATTTTTTCATGAGCAAAAGCAACGGAACCTCCGCAGATTCATCAAATAGTTCCAAGTATAAAAAAGTAATCCGCGGAAAATTTGAATCGTTTGTTTCGTGTACGGGCGTTATTTCTGCTCTGTCGAGCGTTGATGTCAAGGCGAGGGTCGGCGGTAATGTCGAACATTTAAAGATTAACGAGGGAGATTTTGTTAAAAAAGGCGATCTTATAGCTTACCTTGACAAGCGTAATATCAATTTAAAAGTTAAACAGTGCGAAGCGGATTTGAAATCTTCGAAAGCGATGCTCGAAAAAGCTAAACTTTCTTATGATAATGACAAGAAATCTTATAATAACGAACTGCTTAAGGCGACGGCCACCGCCGAGTTAAACAGGGCTAACCTTCAGTTATTGAAAAAAGGCTCCAGGCCGGAGGAAATATCCCAGGGCCAGGCTCAGGTTGACATGGCTAACGCTAATTACGATAATGCCCGTAAAAGTTATGAAAGACAGAAGGAACTTTTTCAGAAAAATTTAATTTCCCAGTCGGCGCTTGAAGCGGCTAAAGCGGCGCTTGACGTAAACGAGGCGCAGGTAAGGACTGCCCGTGAGAAGCTGGCTTTACTAAAAAACGGTTACCAGTCTGAAGATATCCAGAAGGCTTATTCTCAATATGAAGTTTCAATTTTGGCTTTAGAGGATTCTAAAATAAAAATCGAATCGTTAAAAATACGCGAGCAGGAAATAAAAGATTTTGAAGCGTCGGTTCAAAAAAGCGAACTTATGTATGAGGACGCCCTCGAACAGCTTAAAGATACGACCGTCCTGGCGCCTATAACAGGTATCGTATCTCAAAAGTATGTGGATGAAGGCGGTTTCATAACTTCCGGTATGTCATCTGTAAACTCCGGCACCACTATACTTACGCTTTCAGACTTGAGTCAGGTGAGAATTACCGCAAATGTTGACGAGTCGGACATACACAAACTGCGTGAAAACCTGCCGTGTCATGTAAAATTAGACGCTTTTGCGAAAAAGACCTTTGCGGCGAAGTTATACAGCATAGGCCCGCGCGTTTATTTAAAAGATAATGTGCCGGTCATAGACGTGACTTTGGAGTTATTGAGCGGTACCGACGAGGTTAAGGTGGGCATGTCAGCCGATGCCGATATTATTATCAGCGAAAAAGAAGACGCTGTTATGGTTCCGACTGAATCGATTATTGAAAGAGGCGGAAAGCATTATGTGAAACTTTCAAGCTCGGCTGTGGCAGGCACGGGAAAAGAAGCGCTTCACGAAATAACTATTGGCGATAATAACGGCGAATATACCGTGATTCTTGCAGGACTTGAAGAAAATGACAGAGTATGGAGCCTTGAAGCTTTAAAGGAAGAAAAAAGCGAATTGCAGGGTAAAAAGGGTTCCGGCTTACCATTCGGGCCGCCAAGGCAGTCAACAAGAAAATCGTCGACAAAATAATGAGGTGTCCGGCGATTTTAATTTGACTTAAGTTGTAGTGAGAGTAAATAATTGGGAGTAAATAAATGAGCTCTGATTCAAAAGCTGTAATAGAAATTAAAAATTTATTTAAGATTTACGATACGGGCAAGATAAAAGTTAACGCCTTGAACGGCGTTAATTTTTCAATAATGGAATCCGAGCTGGTGGCGATAATGGGGCCGTCCGGATCCGGGAAAACTACCATGATGAATGTTTTGGGATGTCTTGATAAGCCGACGTCTGGGAATTATTTCCTTGACGGCGCCGACGTAGCGCAGATGACTGAAAATGAGCTTGCGGCGGTAAGGAATAAAAAAATAGGATTTGTTTTTCAAACATTCAATTTACTTGCCAGAACTTCAGCTCTGAAAAATGTTGAACTGCCGATGATATACGCTAAAGTGCCGGTTGCCGAACGCGAGGAACGCGCAAGGAAAGCTTTAGAAGCGGTAGGGCTAGGCGAACGTATATACCATATGCCGAATGAATTATCTGGCGGCCAGCAGCAGAGAGTGGCAATCGCCCGGTCGCTCGTGAACGATCCGGCGATAATATTAGCTGACGAGCCGACAGGTAATCTCGATTCGAAAGCGTCCGAAGAAATATTGAGCATATTTCAGGACTTGAACCAGAAGGGTATAACTATTGTGATTGTAACTCACGAGCCGGATGTCGCTCAACATTGCAAGCGTAACGTGGTGTTTAAGGACGGCAAAATCGTAGCCGACAGAAAAGTCGCTAATATTTTGAACGCCCGCAAGGTTCTGGCGGAACTGATTGCAGTGTCGCAGGCTTCGCATAACTGAACAAAAGTTTAATATGCCGACCTTTTTAATAATTTTAATGTGCTGGTGCAGAGATGGACTATAAAGAATTGTTTCGGGTATCATTTATAAGCCTGGCGGCGAATAAAATGCGTTCGGCGCTGACGATGCTTGGCATTGTCATCGGCGTCGCTTCAGTTGTCGCCATGATCTCGATAGGCGAGGGCGCTAAGAGCGTCGTTACCAAGTCTATTGAAGGAATGGGGACAAATTTGTTAATTGTAATGCCAGGACAATTGAAAGTCGGCATGGGCGGACACGGCATGGGTTCCATTCAGACGCTTATTTATGATGATGCGTTAGCTATAGAAGCTAATTGCCCTTCAATCGCGTATGTCGCGCCTGAGTCTTCAAAAAACGCTAAAATAAAGGCTGGTAACCAAAACTCCATGACACAGGTTACCGGTACCACTCCGCACTATCCGATTGTAAGGAATGCCAAAATAGCTAAAGGCCATTTTTTTACAACCTCCGACGTAATTGTTCAGCGCAAGGTAGCTGTAATAGGCCAGACAGTTTGCGATAATTTATTTTTTAATTCGGAGCCTGTCGGCAAGGAGATACTTATTAACCGTATTCCTTTCACGGTAGTTGGCGTTCTGGAATCTAAAGGCCAGTCAGGGCCCATGGATAACGATGACGTTGTTATGGTCCCTATTACTACCTTTCAATCCAGGATTTTCGGCATTAAATACCTTCGCAACATAAATGCCCAGGTTATAAGCGCCGACGAAATGGATAACGCTGAAAAACAGGTCAGCGAACTTTTAAGAAAAAGGCATAAAATTTCAAATGCCAATGATGATGATTTTACGATAAGAAAACAGACCGAAATATTAAATCAAATGAGCGAAATAACGAATACATTCACTCTGCTGCTCGGCGGTATCGCGTTTATATCTCTTCTGGTGGGCGGTATAGGAATTATGAATATAATGCTTGTTTCAGTTACCGAGCGTACGCGTGAAATCGGTTTGCGAAAAGCTCTCGGCGCCATGAAAAATGACATATTAATGCAATTTTTGATAGAATCCATAGTATTATGCCTTATAGGCGGAATCGGCGGCATCTGCGGCGGTTTTTTAATTTCTCAAGCCATATCTTACGTAGGCGGCTGGACCACTACGATTTCCGTAAATTCTATTGTCCTTTCACTTGGCTTTTCAATTGCGGTCGGGTTATTTTTTGGAATTTATCCGGCTAATAAAGCGTCAAATTTAGACTGCGTTGTAGCATTACGTTATGAATGATTTTTCATGGCTTTTGTTTGCTTCATGTCGTTTTTTTAATTTAAAAACGCTAAATTTTAATTGACAAATAAGATAATTTTTACTATAATTCAACCGAATTAAAGTTATTTTTAAGATTGAATTTATTGAGGTGTGCATAATATGGCAGAACAAAACCTTAACGTTGACGAAGGTATTAACAAGCAAAATTCAGAATTAGAAAGAATAAAAAAAGAACTTAGAAAGATTGACAGCATAAAAAGCGATTTATTGGAAAGCTTATGCCATGAATTGCGTACTCCGCTCGCATCGATCCGCGGCTATACCGAGCTTGTATACAAAGGTAAAATGGGCGAAGTAAATGAAAAACAAAATAAAGCCCTTTCGATTGTATTGAAAAATGTTGATAAAATGTTGGTTTTGATTGACGAGTTGTCCGCGTTCTCAAAAGTTCAAAATTTTACAGAGTCGCAAAATATCAGGAAATTAGATGTTACAAACGTTATTCAGGAAGTTATTGCGGCGCTTGCCGGAAAATGCATTGAAAAAAAAGTCGAGATTAATTTAAATCATAAAATGCCGGCATTTATAAATGGCGATTATTCACAGGTAAGTTTTGTACTTTCGCATTTGATTGATTCCGTCATAAAATCAAAAACTGAAAATCAACATGTTGACGTTTGTTTCGAAACAGGCGTAAATAAAGTTATAATTACAATAAAAAATATCGGCGGCGATCTTGCCAATGAAAATGTGATAAAATTTTTAAATTCATATTCTGACAATGACGCGCCTATGGGAATTAATCCTCCAGGAATAAGCGTCGAACTATCCATGATAACTGAAATCATAAAAATGCATAGAGGCAGTATATGTATTGTGGACGCAGGCACCAACGAAGCCGTGCTTAAAATGGAATTTCCGGCATTTATTGAGATGGCATCGCTGGAAGGACAGGCCGCGCTGGTTTCGGGGCATAAAAAGATATTGATCGCCGATGACGATCCTGACTGCGTGGGACTGCTTAAGACATTGCTGGAAAGCGATTACAATGTAATCGTGGCTTATTCGGCCCAGGATATGTATAAAACTCTGGCCGAACACAAGGATTTTGGATTGATCCTCCTGGATATAAACATGCTCGAATCGGACGGCATAACAATTTGCCGCACTTTAAAAGAAAAACCTGAATATGCTGATATTCCGATATTGATGATCTCAGCTTCGCTGCAGGAACAGAAAAAACAAAAATCTCTTGAAGCCGGCGCTATAGGGTTTCTTGAAAAACCTTTCGAAGCTGAAAAAATATCGCAGCTTATAGGTGCGATAGTAAAATAGCCGATCAATAAAAAAATTAAATTAAATAGAAAATTTAAATATAAATGGCGGTTTATAGTTTTTAAACTGCCATTTATTGTTTTTTATTTGGATTAAATTTATTGCCGTAAAGGTAAATTGCCGCTCCGAAAAAAAGCGCCGCGAATAATGATGAATCAGCATTCACTTTGTCGAGAGACCGTGCTGAAAATCTTAAAATGCGTAAAAAAAGTTTTAAAAATTTTAACAGCAAACGGTAAGAGATATATGAGGTTTTAAACCATATTTGGGCGGGTAATTTCCCGAATTTTATGAGCGAGTTCATTGTTAAAATTCCTTTTTATATAAAAAGTTAAATAATATTTTTTAATTTGTCGGGTGTTTTATTTAATATTGCATTTAAACATTTTTTTGAGGCTGTTTCGTCTATGGCCGGAAACTTTTCCTGTATAATGGAAGCGTATTTATTTTGGTTAGCTTCCTGGACTTTTACTATATCAGGTGCATGTATGCTTAATTTGAAATTAATCTGATTAATTTCACGCTTAATATTCTCGAACCTTTCCTGTTTGATGAAAAAATACGTTCTTATTATTATAACGCTGTATAACGGTATGAATGAAAAAATTATTAATGAAGTGAAAATAGTCAATATATAATTTTCGACGTCAAAAAAATTAAAATAAATGAATGTCAGTAATATAAAAACTGCAAGCAGAGAATAATTTAACTTGGGTTTAAAGGTTTTCCAGAATGTTTCGCTTTTTATAACTGCTTCACGTTCGAGTTTAGCCGCCTCTATTCGTTTTTGTCTTTCCTGTTCTTCTTTTTCTTTTTTTTCAGCGTTTTCTTCCGTGTTTGAAGGGGTGCTTCCAGCGATTTCAGGCGCTTCGCCAGCGATCGCGGATTCGGCCGAACCGCCATTTTTTACACCTTCCGTAACCTGTGTGCCGGATAAATTAACAAATTTATTCTTTTGAATTAACGGAAACAGTTCCAATATTTTTTCTTTTTCTTTTGTTAATTTATCGAGCTTTTGCTGCAGCTGCGCATAAGGCGCCATAACCTCTTTTAAATCTTTGTTATATTCAGGTATTAATTTTTCGGTAAATTCCCTGACGTCGTTAATATATTTATTCCTGTTTACATCGGTTTGGATTTCGTGAAGTTCATTCATTAAAATATTTGATTTTAAGGCTATATGTTTATAATCAAAATATGTCTTGCTGGTGGCGCGGTTTTTTAAATTTTGAAATTCTTTGTGAGCATTGAATGCCCTGGATGGATCTGTCATAAATTTATTTTGATTATTGAGCGCTTCAAATATTTTTTTCATTTCGGCGAAATTATATTCGCAGTCTATTTCAAGGTCATTGATAACATCATTAAGCATTTTTTCTAAAGTTTCGATGACATTGTCGAAAACATGATCATAAATTCCCTGTATGGCGTACATTTTATCTTCCGAGATAAGTTTCTGGATTGAAGAGAGAGCTTCGTCGACGCTTTCCGGAGTAAGTGATAACGCTATCTGACATTGGATTATGGCATATTTCGAAAAATTATAATTCGGATCGATACGATACCCTTCGAGTGCGCATTCATACGCTTCATTCAACATTTTCAGGTCGCGTTTCAAGAATGCTACAAACCTCAGGATAAGACTTTTTAATATTTTAGAGTAAATGAATATCTGGCTCGAGTGGCCGCTGGATAATACGGCTGATTTTTCAAAATATTCAATTGCTTTTTTATAATCGAGTTTTTCAAAAAAATATATAAGGGCAAGTTGAAATGTTATTGTGAAATCATTTAAATTTAAAATTTCAGCTTCTTTAAATTCATAATAAGCATCGTCGATATGGCCTTTTTTATAAAATTCTTCGGCGCGCCGGCGGTATTTTTGCGATTCGATGATTTGCTTGTCTGAAGTTTCCATGGCTCTGTAATTTTTTAATTCGTATGAAAAATCGCAGTCAAGCCAAAAAATATGCTCGATAAAAGCGTAATTCGATATTACCAGCAATTTATAAGGATTTTGTGATATACTGTGAAGTAATTCCTTTATAACAGGTTCGCTGAGGCTTGCGCGGACGAGTCTTTTAAAAATGGAACTTTTAATTTTTATGATTTTTTCCGGAATCTTTTTTTTCTGGGTTAGTGATTTTATGAAAAAATCCTGGTCGAACATGCGGTCAATGAAAAATGTTATTATCTTATCAATTGACCCGATTAACGTTCCTGATTTGAAAACTATGTCATTGATAATTTTTCTTTGAGCTTTTATTTGAAGAAAATCAATTGATTCTTCTAAATTTATTTCAGGTGTCGTATTTTGCATTTTTATCCAATTATATAAAAATTTTATAATAATAAAAAATGTTGTCAATCAGAAACATTCGATAACTAGAATATTCCCGGTATGCCGTTGATGAATAAAACTGAATTTTGACCTGTGAGTAAATTTTTTATCTCGCAGCACATATGAGCTTTAAAATTTAATGAATCATTTTTATCTAGTTTTAAATTTTCGTCTTCAAGTTTAATTTCAACGCTGCCATCGAGTATCCATATAAACCTTTCGCTGTTTTCAGCGGCAGATGCAGGTCGGACCGATATCTTGGCTTCAGGGTTTAATTCGATTAAATAAGACTCGAGAGTGTTATTTTCAAGCTTTGACGCTAATAACGTATATTTTATGCCATTCGGCGGGTCTTCAAGGGTTTCAGTGTCCTTATCCCTGGCTATTAAGTATTTTTTTTGCTCCACCTGCTTGAAAAAGTCGCATAAGTTCATTCTGTAATAGCCTAAAATAGCTTCCAGCGAATTCAAAGACGGAGAGATTTTACCGTTTTCAATTTGCGATAAAAGGCTTGCCGTAAGATTAATTTTATTTGCGACTTCCGTCAAAGTAACTTTTTTATCAAGCCTGATTTTTTTTAAAAAATAACCAATATTCATAAAAACCACCATTTATTTTTTTATATATTATAACTTTTAATAGGAAAAAAAACAATAAAAAAAGTGAAAAGAATTTATTATATTATGTTTTCTATTGTTTTCAGTCATCTTCGAGCTTATAATTCAAAGGTATTATAAATGTTATTTCCTTATTTTTAAGTTCCTCTGGAAACGGCACGAAAGGCTCGCTGGATTTTAAAGCATCCAGTGCGGCGTTATCCATATCGGCATTTTGCGCGGAGGCGATTATTTTTGTTCCTTCCAGAGTACCGTCGTTTTTTATTGAAAATTGCAGTTTGACGCTGCCTTCAATGCCTAATTTACGACAGTTTTGGGGATATTTTAAATTTCTCTTTATTTTGGAACTGACAAAAGCTTTGAAAATATCCATTTTTGACGCTATTATTTCAGGGTCCTTGATTCCGCAGGGAGCGCCGGCAACTTCAGAGCCGTGGTTGAGCGTACCAGATAGATTTCCATAAGATTCTTTGACGGCGCCGGATGAGCCGGAACCGGAAACGGCCGCCGTATTGTTAGTTATTCCGGCTGAGGGCTGCCCGGCGGAACCCGGGTCTGATATATCCGTGCTTTCTTCTGCCGTGTCGAATTTTGGGGCGGTTGGTTTTAATTTCGTGGCGGCAGGTTTCACTTTTTCATTTAGCCCTTCGAGTTTTATTTTTTTTGTTAAAGGAATTGGTTTAACTGGTTCGGCGATGTTATTTTTTTCAATCTTAAATTTATTCTTTTGAACTTTTAATGACGATGAAATATCACTGGAAATATTTTTAAGTTTATCTTGATATTTCGTTAATCTGGAAAGTCCTTCATTTATAGCCTGACGGGCAGCTTTTAAGTCGAAATCGTCATTGTTCTTAGTTTTGTCGTAAGTATTGCCTTTGCGGTCGTTGAGTGAAAGCCTGGCGGAATAAGAAACTTTCGGTATGCCGTTAAGCGTAATTGTATTCTCGCTTTTAGCCTGAGCGTTTTTCAAGGCGGCGGCGAAAATGAAAAAAACTGCGGCATGTATTAAAATTGAATATATAAGCAGCAGAAATTTAAATTTTTGGTTTATTAGTTTATTTGAATTGTTATTAATTATATTCATATTCATGGCCGTTGAGCTTTTATAATACTGATAATTTACATTCCTCGGTTTATTGTTATAACTGCGGTTTTATCTCGGTTCTTAAGACAATATTTTCAATACCCGCCTGTTTAAAAATATCGAGAATTTTTATTACATCCTGATATGACGAATCATTTTTTGCCGATAGAGCGTAGATTTCGGAAGTAGCTGACTGCGATTTTAAAGCTGCAATGTGTTTTGCGGCGGCTGACGTTTCGAGCGTATCGCTGTTTATGACTACTTCTGTTGAATTTAATACGATTATTTCGTTCACTTTAGGGTCCGGCTCTATAATTACGGTAGATTTTTCGGATGAACTCGGCAGGGTTACCTGCATGGCATTGCGCGGAATTTGCGGTGCCGCCACCATAAATATGATTAAAAGCACAAGCACTACATCGGTAAACGGTGTTATGTTAATTGACGCAAAAAAATCGTCATCGTTTGATTTTTTTGTTAATTTACGCATTTTTACCACATCTTGATTCTATAATATGATTTATTTTTTCGACGGAAACATCTTTGATGTTTTGAATATTTTTAATTTTGGCCAGAAGATGGTTGTAAAAAAAAGAGGCGGTTACAGCCAGAAACAGGCCTACTGCGGTGGCGGTCAGTGCTTCGGATATACCTTTGGAAACATAAGCGAAGTTCGATGTGCCTGTTCTGGCTATGTCTGAGAATGCTTCCATTATGCCGAGAACGGTTCCGAAAAGCCCGATATAAGGTGCCAGGGCCGCTATCGAGCCGAGCTTCATTATGGAAATTTTTAACGATTCTATTAAGCCGTCAAATTCAATATTATAATTAAATATAAACGACGACAGATTCGCTCCGGAACCGTGTGAAGTTATGTTCATTAATTCGGGATTTTTTTTAAAAAACTCTTCGCTTGAAATACTCCCGGAATTTTTACAGTCGTTAACCTGCTCGGCGGCAATGCTTATGGCCTTAATTTCGGAAATTGTCTTAGCCGCTATTTTAATAAGTAAAAATAACCTTTCAAGATAAAATGCGAGAGAAATGACCGAAAGAAGAAAAAGAAAAACTATCGTGAAACTCATTTGGGCCGGGTTGATGTTAATCATTTAAATTCCTGATATCCGGGCCGTTATAAAAATTATAAGCTTCGCGGAAAGACGATATTTTTTTAGATTGCGTTAGCCGCTCTTAAAAAATTATAATCCTAATAATTTTGCGAGAGCTAAAAGTATCGCGCAAAGCGCTATGGCTGCTATAATTCTTGAAAAATCAGGCCCTGAACCTGTTTTAAGCTGCATTTGCTGGCTTTCGCCTGAAGCTTGGTCTGTAATGTTAGTTTGCTGGTTACTTTCAGATTCGCTTTTTTTACTCATGGAATTTTGCTCCTTATTTAAGCTAAAATTAAATTGATTTTACTAAAAATATGAAGAAATGTCAAATTAATTTTAAGTATAAATTAATAAAGCAATGTGCAGCTTTTCGACCTATTTTATTTTTATGTATTTAAAAACCAAAATATTCTGATATTGTGTAAACTCCCTGGACATATACTGTGGCATTTGTATTCGCATCGCTGTTATATTTGTTTTTTATTATAAATTCAGTCAATCCGACATGCGGACGGGCGCCGCTCCCCCAGTCGTACGTATAACCGAGCCGTGTCCATGGGAATTTTGACGGGGCCATATATGAATTATAAAAATTCTGGTAGAACCAGTTTTTGTATGTGGAGTTTAAATTAGCCGGCATCGTCAGTTCGTTGATTTGTTTTGTTATATCATCGTTAAATCCCGGTCTTTTAAGGTCATCGGGCTTTACCCAGAATGAAACTATGTAAGTATACGAGTTATCCGGCGGCAGTCCGAGCAGCTGTTCGGCCCGGAGTCTTACTGAATCAGTATCCTTGAGGCCCGTATTTTTTATAAAATTTTTCAGTTCCGGCTCGGCTGAGACCCAGCAGTCAAATTTGATCTCGAGCGAATCTCCGGTGTCTCTAGCGTTTTTATATGAATTAATGTAAGTCGGTTTCATGAAAGTTGTTACGGCGATTCTGTCATTTTTTCTTATTAAAGCTGAATTTGTATCGTTAATAAGAGTCAAGCCTGTATATATTTCATTGGTTTCCGCTGTCATGGCGTCGGTTATTGCGCTGTTATAAACGGCCAGAAGATCGGGCGCCGGGGTGCCGGAATTATCGCCGGAAAAAATTCCTGAACATCCGTTCATTGAAAGCGAGGCCGATAAAATTAACGTTAAGTATAAAACAATGATAATTTTTTTCATGTACAATCTCCGTATTTAAAATATTTATAAAGATATTTTGAAATTTATTTTTTTAATGTGACATCGAGGGTTGTCGCATAACCTTTTTCAGGTTCAATGAATTTGATTTCGCCGCCGGTGACTTCGATTATTTTCTGGCAGATCGAAAGGCCGAGGCCTGTTCCGCCTGATGTTCTGGAGCGCGAGCCGTCGATGCGGAAGAACCTCTGGAATACTTTATCGCGGAATTCTTCCGTTATTTCTTCGCCTGTGTTGCTTATTTTGAAATTTATGCTTTTTTCGCCATCTTGAAAATGTATTTTAATTTCGCCGTTATCATGCGCATTATTTATAGCGTTTTCTATGATATTTTTAAACAGGCGGTTGAGCATTCCATCTTCGCTCGATATGATAATTTTATCATTTTCATTAAAATTTTTTGTTAATTTAATTTTTTTCGATTCAAGCATTATTTTGAATTTATCTATAACCTTTACTATGACAGGGGCGGCGTTGACAGCGTCGATTTCCGCCTGATATGTTTTTGATTCGAGTTTCGATAATTCTATAATATCATTTACAAGCAGAGAAAGAGTCTTAGTTTCGTTAAGTATGGTCTGGTGATAAGCTTTCAGTTCGTTTTCATCCGTAACTATCCCGTCGAGTATCGCTTCGGCGCAGCCCCGTATTGTTGTCAGAGGCGTTTTAAATTCATGTGAAACGTCGGTAAATAATTCCTGCTGGGTTTTTATTAAATCGCCTATCCTCTCGGCCATTTTGTTAAGTACGGCGGCTGTTTTGCCAATTTCGTCATTTGAATTTATAGTTATTCGTTTTGAAAAATCGCCGTTTGAAAAAGCTATCGTTGCGTCATGTATAGAGTTAAGCGGCGTTACCAGCCATTTAAAAAGCAAAAAACCGACTGCCGACGAAGCGAGTAGTGCAATAAGAAGCGTAATCCATATCTTAGTTTCGAATTCATATTTTCTTTTTTCATTTTTAGAGATGCTTACGGTCGCCAATAATCCGCCTTTTATTCCTGATGATGCCTGGAACGGGACCAGACAGTAATGAAAACGCTTATCAGGAATTTTATTGCGGCTGAACCCGAATATTTTTTCACCTTTTTTTAATAATTCGACCTCGTCAGATTCAAGTTTTTCAAGTATATTTTCGAATGTATCCGGGCATGAGGCAACAATTTTAAGTTTTTCGTCATAAATCGACATGTGGTAATTTGGGCCGAGCTGGATATTATTTATCGCTTCCGCTGCAGTAAGGCGGCCGTTCTTTAATTCTGTTTCGACTATCGAAGCGATTTTTTCGGTCTGCTGGATTATGTCTTCTTTTATATAATCTATAAACTTGTTCGCCACTGAAGGGATAAGTATTATCGCCGTTAAGCCGAGACTGAAAAACATTATGACGAATGTGCTGATTATTACTTTTACTCTGAACACCTTTTATCACCGTTAAATTAAAAATATTAGTACGCTAATTTGAGGTTATGCGAAAAGCCTTGAAATTATTTTTAATAAATTCAAACTATTGAATCTGCGAAAAACCTAATAAATTTTAACATATTTTACTTGAAAATAAAACAAAATTTTTAAAATTTTTAAATTTTTTTATTTAGTATATTGTAAACTAATTTTACTTTTGTGATATTTATTTGAGCACCTTAATTAAAACAAAAACTTATAAGTTAAGATATGTAATAATAGTATTGACAATGCATGCGACATCTGCTAAAATAAAGTAGTGAAAAGTTAAAATAACTAAGGGAGGCGCTGATGAAATTTTTCGAACCGCATGAATCTATCGCGCGATTTATTAATGTTTCCAGAAATTATTTTATGGAGGCTTACGGTTTTATCGCGGCTGAAGCGAATGAATGGTTCGGCCTTTCGCGGCTTTCGAGCGGAGATAAAATATTGGAATTTGGCGGCGGTGAAGGGATTATGACTATTAATCTCGCTAAGCTTTCGCCGGCGGATTTTATTTTTATCGAAAAGAATAAGCACATGGCCGATCTGGCGCGTTTGAATTTTAACGAAGCAGGTATTTCAGGACGGACGGAGATAATGGTCGGAGAAGTAGAAGACGCTGATATCCCTTCTAATTCGATCAGTTTTATAATTTCGCGCGGTGCGATACAGTTTACGGATTATAAAAAGACGATAACGAATTTAGTTCGCTGGTTGAAGCCTGGCGGTATAGCATATTTTGGCTGCGGCCTGGGAATGAATATAAGCGATGAGTACCGTGTTAAAATGGATAAATATTTTGACGCGAAAAAGGATAAGAAAGATACGACTAATGCCGACGTATTCGACGAAATGAAAATTGAAGGCTATAAATTGCTTATAGAAAAGCATTTTGACGATGAACTTGAATACGTTAAGGCGGTAAATATAAACGGATTTTTTTTCGAGATAAAAAAATCATTGAATACTTCATTGAATACTTTGCCGAATAATTAAATTAACATTGAATAAGTGTTGGATTCAACTTTTGGAAATATATGTCGTTTTAAAAAATTAATCTTAAATTATACGCGGCTATACGCCGTAAATTATTTTCAGAAAAACGTTGTCCGGGTTTTGGTAAAATTAACCCTGACAACGTTTTTTTATCAATTTTAATAATTCTAGACGCGACTTTACAGCTGTGATTAATTATTTAAATGCTGCAGATATGTTAACAAAGCTTATCGCAACAGATTTTTAAAATTTATCTTGACTAAAAGCAAAAAAAAAGTAAAATATCTTGATAATATTTATCATAATTAATTAGGGGTGATGGATTTTGTTATTCTTTAAAAAGTCTTTGGTGGTGTTTAGTGCAGTAATGGCGCTTCTGTGCGGCTGCGGTCAAACCGAGGTTAAAGCATCTGAAACATCTGAAAATCTTATTACGCTTGAGCAGGCGGTAAAAATCGCCGTCGAGAATAATACGGATCTTTTCATATCGCAAAAGCAGATCGATGCCAGCGAAGGCGCGGAGCAATCCGCCGCCGGTGCTTTTGACAGGCAAGTATCCACCAGTGTATCGTATAGTAACAGCAAAGCCGGTATTTTTGACGATGACACCGACCTGCGTCCTGATAATAAAGTCGCCGGCACTAATACCAGTTATAATATGAATTATTCGAAAAAAAGCCGATCGGGTCAGACTATCGGTGCAACCGTTTCAACCCTGCAGGAACTTGACAATAAAATTCCTTCACAAAAAAGGCATAATACCGGCAATGTAAATATGAACGTCACTATTCCGCTTGGTCAGGGCAAAGGGAAAGCGGTAACTACCGCTCCGGAGAAGGCGGCTAAAAAAACTACCGACGCCTCGAGGCATGACTATAACCAGCAGCTTGCTTCCCTTATATTAAATGTCTCGGCTGCTTATTGGGATTATATGGCGGATTTTCAAAAATTAGAAATTCTTAAGGATGCTGAGAAGCGTAATCAAAAGATAGTGGAAAATGCTAAAAATCTCGCCAGGAAAAAAATAATTTCAAAAAATGAATTAGATGCGTTGATAGGCAGTCTTAATGATAAGACTCACATAAGAATACAGGTCGAGAATGCCTGCCGTGAATCATCCGAAAAACTATCACTTTTGCTTGGCGTTTATACTTCAAAAGCGTTTAATGTTCCGTGCCCGGCCGATAAATTTCCTGAAGTGCCAAAAGATCTTAAATTGTCAAATTACGGCAATTTCGAAATGTGTTTGAATAAAGCGTTTACATTAAGGCCTGATTATCTTGCGGCCGAGGCTAGACTGAAATCGGCTGAATTTACCTTGGTTTCGGCTAAAGATGCAGTGCGGCCTGGCGTGAATTTACAGCTTGGCGCCGGATACACCGGAATCGATAACGGAACGTCGAAAACTGCAATGTTTACTTCGTTGAACAATAATTTGAAAGGCGCTAATGCCACCGCATCCGTAACTTATCAGTGGCCTTCCGACAACAATTCGGCGAAGGGAAATTTTAAACAGCAAAAAGCGGCTTTTGAGCAGGCTAACGCTCGTTATCTTGCGTTAAAAAAACAAATAAAATCAAGCCTCGCCGTGGCGTATTCAAATTTGCAGAAAAGCATAGACGCGTTTCAGTCTGCGAATGACGCGGTAAGCGCTTATTTAAAAAGCGCGGACCACGAGAGCGCCAAATATTCAAGCCGTAAAAATAGTTCGATTGATATGATAACGATCGAGGACCGCTTGGCTTCCGCTAAAATTAACGCGGTAGACGCATCCTGCGATTACGCGAAATCTCTTCTTAATTTTAAATATGAACTCGGACTCGTTTATGGAGTTTATTATTCAGATAAAATAATAAGTTTTAAAGAATTGACTTCTATTGAGGATATTACATCCAGGTAAATGCCGGCCAGCACAATGAATCCTTCGAACGCGAGTGAAATCATGCTAACTCTCATATCGAAAAAAAGTTTTGTACTTTATGTTATGATGACGGGATTATATGGTTTGGTTAAAGTTTAGACGGAAATAATAATTTGAAATGAAAAACAGTTTCACAACGAATGCGTCATTTAATAAAAAAAGCCTGATTTCTATCGAAGTCAGGTCTTTTTTATTTGCGGATTTTATGATTATTTGAGTGATATTATGTTGTTTTTTAATATCAATTTTAAATTTACAATTAGAAAGTTATTTCATGAACAAAAATTGATTATTATTAAGTTAAACGTCGGCAAGGGGCGGGTGTTTAAAAACTTATGTTATAGCCGATCGTGTATGTTCGGCCGCGCATCGGATAGCCGTAACTTGTCATATAATTATGGTCGGTAAGATTTTCGACTTTGAAAACATATCTTGTGTCTTTATTTTTATAAGTAATATTGAAGTCGATCGTGCTGTAACTGTCGAGTTTGATCCAGGTGTTGTTGTTGCCTGCGTTTATGCAGTCGGATTGCGAGGTATGATTGAAAAACAGATCGGCTGTGAGATAATCCTGAAAATCATGTGAAATATTAAGCACGTATTTATTTTTCGGTCTGTATTCTATAGGCTTTTCTTGCGCGTTGCTTTTGTCCTTTGAGTCGTTATATGTGAATCCGAGGTTGTATGAAGTTTTTTTGATCTTTCCGCCCACGTTTATTTCAAAACCCTGGCTTATGATTTTTCCTATGTTCTGGAGCTGCGTGAGTTTGCCCACGTAAACGTTATTGATGCCGTCTTTTATTTTATTGTAATATATCGAAATGTCATAATTAAAATTTTTAGGTTTTTCGCTGTGAAAGCCCAGTGATAGGAGGTCGGCATTTTCGGCCTTGAGGCTTGGGTTTGGAATTGCAGAGCCTAATTTTCCGGAATAAAGGTCTTTTAAAGAAGGGAATCTTGTTTTATTTCCGAGATTGGCATAAATGTATTCCTTGTCGTTTAAGAATTTCTTGCTGTTTAAAACATAGTCGGTAGCGTTTTTGGTATCTGGAAGTGCGTTGTTGTTTGGGGCAGTCCTGGGCCTATTTGATGAATGAGCGACGCCTATGGTGTGTTCGATACCGTTTGAAAGTTTCATCTTGTATTCGGCGGCCAGGTCTAATATGTCTGCGCGTGAGTAAGCGAAAGGCTGATTGAAGTTGCCCTGTTCCCTGTGTACGTCTGATTTATAAAACAGCAAAAATCCGAGGTCACGGTTATTGTCAAGTGCTATATTGTATTTTATGTTTAAACCGTTGCTGTAATCGTCGTATATGCTCCTGAATGACGATTTTTTGTTCTGGGTGGTGTAATTGGCATTGTCGAATGCATCGAGTACATTGTAATAACGATCCGAATATAGATTGAAATGCAGGGTTCTGTTGCCGAATATTCTTGTTTTTTCGATTGAATACTGGTCTTTTCGCCATGTCGGGAAACGCCAGTAACGCTGGTTAGTGAATATGTCGACCGGCGCGCCGAAATTTTCGGCGAATCTTGACACTCTGAAAGCAGTCTGGCCGCGGCTGCTTGTTTGGCCGTATATCAAAAAAATATTGTTTTTTTCGCGGTCGCTGGCTCCCCGGCGGTCGTCCGGCTGTACTGCGTTAGTCTTGAAATCACCGCTTAGTTTATAATTGCCGTAATCCGCGAATTGATATGTTCCGCCGTAAAATGTGTTCCCGTTTTTTCCGAAGGATGAAAACATAGTTTCCTTGCCTATGCCCGGTTTATACTGGATGTCGAAATTGTTGAAACTTTTTGAAGGTTTGTTTGTGATGAGATTGATAGTGCCGCCCAGGGCGTTCGGGCCTGAAAGTACGGACGATGCGCCGTGGAATATCTCTATTTTTTTAATGCTGCCAAGAGAAATTCTTACCGGGTCTATAGCGCCGCCTTCGTATGGCACGTAAACGGGGACACCGTCTAAAAGCACGTTATATTTGTCCATGTCGATGCCGCGCAGCGAAATCCTTGTGCTGCTTTTTGTGCCGTATTGGGTTGTGACTGATGATAAATTTTTGTTTAAAAAACTTGTCATGTCGCTCTGGACGTCGTTTTTATTTTCTTTCATGACAAATTGTTTTGAATCCGGCGTTTCATTGATTTTTCCAGGCTTATCGGCATTCGCGGTGACCGTTATTTCGCCGAGGTGGATCGAAGTGGTGTCGGATACATCTTGAATTTTACTGAGTTTGACTGAAACGGTTTCTGCTGTATCCTTAACTTCAGCGGCGGATGTGTTTGAGGTGAATGACAGCAGGCCTGATAACAATAGGACAGACGCGAGCCGTCCCGATGATTTGAAAAAAGAATGATTGTTCATTTAAACAACTCCGTTATTAATAAATTCGATGATTTAAAAGTTTATGCGCATGTGACTTTGAACTACTTTTTATTTTAACACAAGCGGGTGCGTATGTCAATGTGAAAAATAGTATTAATATAAAATAATATTTGAAAAACCTTGTTTATAATGGATTGTTGTGTAAAAATAATTTTTAATAAGTAAAATAAAAAATGATATTTAAAATTTCGTTAAATTATTTTACATTTATTGATTTGTGCGGCTGAATGTAAATTAAAAAATAAACCGAAAAGCTCTACGAATAAACGCTGTTGACAAAATGGCCATAATTTGTTAAAATTTTAGTAGTTAATAGTAGTATTGTATTAAATGTGTTTTTGAAATTGTTTAATTCTTACGTAATTTTATAAATATTTTTTGTGTAAATGTAAAATTATTTTAATTTTTTTGAGGAAATTTTGGAGAAATTATGAGATTATTCGAGCCGCATGAATCAATTGCATATTTTATTAATTCTTCGCGAAAGTATTTTATGAAGGCGTATGAGGTAATAAGCCGCGAAGTTAACGAATGGTTTTCACTTTCAAAACTATCGAGCGAAGATGTTATACTTGAATTTGGCGGCGGCGAAGGGTTTTTAACGATAAATTTGTCGTCTGTATCGCCCGCGCGGTTTATTTTTATAGAAAAAAATGAGCATATGATCGATCTTGCCCGAAAGAATTTCGACGAGGCCGGTATTTCGTCAAGAGTGGATTTGATTTTATCCGAAGTTGAAACGGCCCCTGTGGCTGATGAATCGGTTTCTTTTATTATAGCGCGCGGCGTCATTCAATTTACCGATTACAGGAAAGTTTTTGATAATATATTAAAATGGCTGAAACCGGGCGGCGTTGCTTTTGTCGGCTGGGGCCTTGGCAAAAACCTTCCAGATGATTATACTGAACTGCTTAAACAGCGGAAAAGTAGGAAGGCGAGTGAGAAAGGCGATAAAGGCGCCGATAAATTCGGATTAATACAACTCGAAGGCTATAAGTACCTGCTTGAAAATTATTTTGAAAAAGATCTTGATTATGTAAAGATTAATAATATGAACGGTTTTTTCTTTGAGATAAGAAAGGCGGTTTTTTTATGCCGCTGATTTCGGGGCTGAAATACGCAGCTGATCCATATACTAAATTGCAGGAAATAGTTTTCTGGCTTATTGGGTCGCTCGCTAATCCGTCGGGCGGTATCTGCCAGCCGGTTGCCGCGATTATATTATGTTCAGGCGCTCCTTTTTTTATTTATATTTTGAAAAAACAAAAAGTAATGAGGTAAGAATATGAAAAATACTACTTTTACGCTTAATCCTATCGGCATTGTTCATTCGCCGATCGCTAAAACAAACCTTATGCCGAAAATAGGAATACCAGAGGCGAAAATCGAGATATTCGAAGAATATATTCCGGCGCTTCACGGGCTCGATAAGTTTTCGCATATTTACCTGATGTGCTTTTTTCATCAGAGCGACAGAACTGTTTTGCAGCTGGATGAAGATAAGATAAAATTCAAGTATTCCGGATGCGATGAACCGCCGCGCGGCGTTTTTTGCGGAAGGTCGCCGGTGCGGCCGAATCCGGTGTCTTTGACCGTAGTTAAGATACTTTCCATAAATGGTAATATAATTGAAATCGAAAATTGCGACGCTATTGACGGAACGCCGGTTATTGACATAAAAGCGTATAATCCCGGCTCCGATTCTTTTATGAACGTAGATTCATTATCGATGTTCCCTAAAAATAAAGACTTAAGGTTGAAATGGATATGCCGCACTATAAAAAATGTCACGGGCAAGGAAGATCATCTTACGTTGAAAATCGCGCATATATTTATGGACGCGTTTTCACGCGGGTTTGATTACAGACAGAAAGATATTTCGATCAAGGTGTCAAATATTTCTGAATTGATAGATTCTGCGATGTTTCTGGCCGGCGCGTCATTTTCGAGCGGCCGAATCTCTATCGAAAATAATTCAGAGTTTCACATAAGATTTCAAAAAGATTCTAAAATATTGATGTATTCGCTTGCTGACGATATTGACGAATATGACGGAAGTTTTGACAATTAATTATTATGCTTCATTTTCTTCGTCGAGCTTATAGCCAACCCCGCGGATCGAGATTATATAATTACTGTCCGGTATTGAATTTTTGATTGCTTCCCTTAAATATTTAATATGAACATCGACGGTGCGCGACATTCCTTCCGCTTCGGCGCCCCAGATAGCCACGTACAAATCTTCGCGCGAGAATACTCGTCCCGGGCTTGACATAAGTTTTTTAAGTATCTCGAATTGAGTATAGGTAAGGTTTATTAATTTACCATCCGCTTTTACCTCATGCTTTAACGTGTCTAAAGTCAAATTTTTATAAGTTAATATCTTCGGCTGGCCTTGATTATCTTTAGATGAGTCAGCTGACGAGTTTTTATCTGCCGTCCTTCTTAAAACGGCTTTTACCCTGGCGAGCAGCTCGCGCGGTGAGAACGGCTTTGTGACATAATCGTCTGCGCCTATTTCAAGCCCTAATACCCTGTCTATTTCATCGGCGCGCGCCGATAAAAATATTATCGGAATATTAGAATTTTTGCGTATTTCACGGCATACGTCAAGCCCCGACATTTTAGGCAGCATTATGTCTAAAATTATAAGATCGTATTTATTATTGATGGCTTCCAGCAGGCCGGCCTTGCCGTCGGTTACATGGACTATTCCGAAATTTTCATTTTTTGCGTATTTAACTATAAAATCAGCTATTTTGGCGTCGTCTTCGATTAATAAAAGCGTTTCCATGTTTTGGCTCCATATTTTATTTGAATTAAAATTGTAAAAATTATTTTATCACTTTTTAATTATTTTTACAATAAATTGTTCTCTTTTTAAAAATATAATCATAAAAAACTGATTTTTGTTTTTTTTATTCATGAAGACCTTATTACTCATAATTTTAAGCATAAAAATAAAACATGGCCGGTAATTTTTATAATGTTATTAATAATTAATTTTTAATAATATTTGACGAAACATGGAAACTATATTATAATTATTGTACGTGTGTTTTTTATTAAACATATTTATTCGTTGTGAAATTTGATTCTTTTTATAATTGATTAGTACATTTAATACATTTTGATATGGATATCAAAAATAATATAAAAGGCGGTAATTAAATGAAAAAGTTATTAATCTCTTTTCTGGTTTGTTTTGTTGTGGCGGCTTTTATTTTTTCGTGTCATAACTTCGCTTTTGCGCAGGAAAATGAAAAATTATCTGCAGTCGGCGTTTTTGACGAACTCAACCGTCAGGCCGGCAATCCAACCGCACATGTCAGGCTTATTACCGATAATAACGAAGCCTGGTACGCGCGCTGGTATGTTTTAAGCCGTGCAAAAAAATCAATTGATGTCACATATTTCATAGTCGAAAAAGACGTATTCGGCATGTCAATGCTCGGCATACTCCTTAAGAAAGCCCGCGAAGGCGTTAAAGTACGCCTTATGATGGATGCGCGCGGCACAAAGGAACTTACAAGAACCATGCTCGGCCAGGATTACCTTCAGGAATTGATCGCTGTACCGAATGTCGAAATTCATGTTTATAACCCTGCCAGCGCTAATATCATAAGCGCGGTCGGCAATATACGCAATCTTACAGGCTCAAACCACGATAAAATAATAATTGTTGACGGCGAATGGTTTATCTGCGGAGGCAGAAATGTTTCAATGAATTATTTTGTTGATCCTTCGGATGAGCCGACAGTTTACCGCGATACCGATGTAATACTTCGCGGCAAGAAAGCAGTCGGCGGGATTCAGCTGGCATTTGACGAAGAATTCAAGTCGCATATGGTTTTTAACGTTACAAGAGACTTTTTCGGCAACTGGGTTTCAAGAGCGCATGAACTCGATATTGCCAGAATGGCCATGGAATCATATATCAGCGGTATGGGTACGCCTGCGGTTGCGGCAAATTACAAGTATGCCGATGTTCTTGCAAGATATACAACTGAACTTTCGAAATATAAAAAAATGCAGTCTTATTCCGGATATGACCCGATGAACGGCGTACATGAATACCCTATAGTCGTTCTTGACAAGCATTCATATAAAGGTAAAAGAAATGATATTACCCCGGCCATTTCCGCGTTCATGAAAACGGCTGAAAAAGAAGTAATGATACAAAACCCTTATGTTGTTCTTACTCCTGAAGCCATGAATGCGCTTAAAGCCGCTAATTCAAACGGCGTTTCGATCAACATCCACACAAACAGCCCCGTCAGCAGCGACAGCCTTCTTACTCAGGCATTTTTCCTTGAAGATTGGCCGGGCATACTTAAAAACCTTACTAACTGCAAATTGTTCGCTTTCAATACCGTACGCAAACTTCACTCGAAAACTTTCGTTTTTGACCGCGAAATAACCGTAGTCGGAACATATAATATGGATTACGTCAGTGAACAGATAAATTCCGAAGTCGTTGTCGCTATTAAATCAAAAGACTTCGCCCAGAGAACTGCTCTTCGCATACTAAATGACGAAAAGGAATCAGTCGAATATAAAGTTAAATTAAATTCTGACGGCACCCCGCAGCCGCTCTTCGGGCCTGAATCGCATTCCGACCCTAAAAAGATCGATCTGCTTAATAACTTGCGTAAACTTGGCTTTTTAAGGCCGCTCATTTAATACATTTATAACTTTAAGTCGGTAAGTAAATACAAATAAAACTTTTATTATACTAAAAAAACAAACCCTGAGCTTTGTAAAGACAGGGTTTGTTTTTTATTTACTTAAATTTTGCATAGCAAAACCATTATTATTACGTTAATCTATATTTTTTAACTAACATATTTCCGATTGAGTTGAAAGTTAAATACTACAAATAAAAGTTTCTTAATTTTTAAAATACTTCATTAAATTTTTTATGTAACCTATTTAAATTTTAATTAAAAAATATGAACGAAATAAGAAATACCAATGAAGTCGCATACATTAACGGATGTACTTCGCGCGCTTTTCCGGCTGTTATTTTCAGCATGCAGTATGTTATGAATCCCATACCAATGCCGTGCGATATCGAATATGTGAACGGCATGGAAATGAATATTATAAATGCAGGTATAGCAGTTTCATATTCGTCGAATTTAATTTTAATTATACTTTCCATCATCATAAAACCAATTACTATGAGAGCGGGTGCTGTTGCCTGTGTCGGGACTATGCCCGCTATCGGCGCGATAAATATGCTTAAAAGAAAAAGTATGCCGGTTGTTATTGGAGCAAGGCCAGTTTTACCGCCTTCAGAAATGCCGGCCGCCGATTCTACATAAGCCGTCGCCGAGCTTGCTCCGCAGATTCCGCCGAGCATTGCTGCGATAGCGTCAATACCGAGTATTTTATTGAGACTTTTGATTTTACCGCCGTCGGATGTGAGCCGGGATTGGTACCCGAGCGCAGTTACGGTACCGAACGTATCAAAGAAATCAACTATTATGAAACTTATAAGCACCGGAACTAATGACAGCTTAAAAGCGCCGGTAATGTCAAGGGCGCCTATTGTAGAAAAATCGGGCATCGAAATAAGGGAGTCCGGTATCTTGGCGATTCCTAAAAATACCGCAGCGGCCGTATTTATGACTATTCCTATGAGAATTCCTCCGCGAACCCGGAGGCTTACAAGAATTGATACTATAATAAACCCTATGAGCGTGAGTGCGACTTCAGGTTTTGAAAAATTGCCGGCCATTAAAATATTGGCCTCTTTATTTAAAATCACGATTCCGCCGTTTAAAAAGCCTATAAAAGCGAGAAATAAACCGATGCCGACTGCGATTGCGTGCTTTAATTCTTCGGGTATCGCGTTCATTACGGCCTCGCGAATTCCGGTTACAACAAGTAAAAATACTGTCAGGCCGTTAAGAAAGATAAGACCCATGCCGGTTTGCCATGAAATCTCGTGCTTGAGAATTATATTAAACGCCAGCATGCTGTTTAATCCCATACCTGCGGCCAGAGCCAGCGGAAAATTAGTGAAAACCCCCATTAAAATAGATGAAATTCCGGCGGCTACAGCCGTGCCTACAAGACACGCGTTAAATGGAACGCCGGCGCTTTTTAATATCATCGGATTTACAAAAAGAATATAAGCCATCGTGAGATATACAGTCAGCCCGGCCCTGATTTCTGTCGTGATATTGGTTTTTCTTTCTTCAAGTTCAAAAAATCGTGAAATTTTGCTTAGCATAAAGAACACTCCTGAATATTAAAATAATAGAATTTGATTTTACATTATTTTAAAAATAATATCAAGAAAATATAAAAAAACGGAAAATAAATAAAAAAATCATTTTAAAAAGCTTAATTTACCTTTTATTATTTTCTTGTATCAGGAACTGGGCAGTTTTATTAATTAAATCGTAATTTTATTTTTAATTTGGAATTTATAATATTTATTTGAATGAATATTCATATAAATATATTGATATTTTAATTTTTATAATATAAAATATTGATTACATTGAAATTTGGAATTTATCATGTTTTATGCCTGATAAATAAAGCTGTAAAAACATTTCCAGATGCTTGTAGTTACCAATTCTGACGGCGTTCATGATATATTTTAAAGCTTAAATAATAAAAATCGTAATTTATTTTTAAATTTATAAGGAGCGCTCTAATGGATATTTCAACATTCAACAACATATTTCCCGCTAAAGAAGACATTAAACCTGATTATTTAATTCAACCCATACACCAGAATGAATATTTGATAAACGGTGAAATACGCCTCTGGAACGGCGAAAAAAGAGATGTTTATTCCCCCATTTGTATAAACGAAAACGGCGCCGCCAAAGAGACCCTGATCGGCAGTTATCCTATATTAAATTTTGACGAGGCTATTCAGGGCGTCAATGCTGCCGTAGCCGCTTTTAATAACGGTCGCGGCAAATGGCCTACAATGTCTGTCGAGAATAGAATCCAGTGCGTCAAGAACTTCATAATATGCATGAAAGAAAAAAGAAGCGAAATAGTAAAACTTCTTATGTGGGAAATTTGCAAAACTCTTCCAGATGCCGAAAAGGAATTCGACAGGACCGTCGAATATATGGAAGCGACCATTAATGCCCTCAAAGAACTTGACAGGGTTTCCTCGCGTTTCGTTTTCGAGCAGGGAATATTCGCGCAAATCCGCCGCGCGCCGCTTGGCGTGGTTTTATGTATGGGCCCTTTTAATTATCCCCTTAACGAAACATTTACAACTCTTATACCTGCGCTTATTATGGGAAATACGGTATTATTCAAGCCCGCTAAACACGGCGCGCTTTTCTTCGGGCCGCTTCTAAAGCCTTTCCGCGACTGCTTCCCTGAAGGCGTAGTTAATACCATATACGGCGACGGCCGCACACTTATCGGCCCGCTTATGGCCACCGGGAAAATAGACGTATTCGCTTTCATCGGCTCGGCTGAATCCGCTAACGCTATCCAGAAACAGCATCCGAAACCGAACCGCCTTAAATGCGTGCTCGGACTTGGCGCTAAAAACCCGGCAATTATTCTCGAAGACGCCGATATCGATCTTTCCGTTAAGGAATGCCTCCTCGGTTCATTATCTTATAACGGCCAGCGCTGCACCGCGCTTAAAATAATATTCGTTCATAAAAATATCGCCGAAAAATTTTTGAAAAAATTCACCGAGGCTGTGTCGAAACTGAAAGTCGGTATGCCGTGGGAAAACGGTGTCAGCATTACTCCGCTTCCAGAAAAAAATAAGACGCAGCACATGCAGGATTATATTGCCGACGCATTGAACGCCGGCGCCCGCATAATAAACGAAAACGGCGGCGCTGTCAATAAAACTGTCTTCTTTCCGGCCGTGCTTTATCCGGTCAATGAAAAAATGAAAATATATCGCGAAGAACAATTCGGGCCTATTGTGCCGGTCGTCCCGTTCGATTCGATCGATACTCCAATAGAATACATAAATACCTCAAACGCCGGGCAGCAGGCCAGCATATTCGGCACCGATCCCGAACTTATGGCCAAACTCGTCGACCCTCTCGTTAATCAGGTCTGCCGTGTTAATATAAACAGCCAGTGCCAGCGCGGGCCTGATTCATTCCCGTTTACCGGCAGAAAAGACTCGGCCGAAGGCACACTATCGGTATCCGACGCGCTTAGAGTATTTTCGATAAGAACGCTCGTTGCCGCTAAAGAAAATGACCTGAACAAGAAAATAATCGGAAAAATCGTTAAAGACCGGGCTTCGAATTTCCTTTCGACCGATTTTATATTATAAATGAACGATTAAAAGTTTATTTTTTTTGCGGGGGACAACAAAGGGTAATACCCTTTGATTTCCCCCGCGCCCCTTTTTTAATCCTGCTATATCTAACGTTACTTCTGGCGATATTGCCGTTTGCTTTTGTATTGCTGTCTTTAGTTTCATCGACCGCTGCGCGTTCGATGAAACATAGCAATCGCGGCCTCATTCAGTGAAACAATATTTTATCTTTTTTTCCGGCCGCGACAGGAATGCTCGAGGTAATTTATCGAGCGGGCGCGGAGGCCCGCCGGGAAAGTTGGATTCAATAAAAATATAGATAAAAAATATAATGAAAAAAAGACTTTTTGATGATATAATTTGTTAAAAATGTTTTTATGAAGGAATATTCAATGAATGAGATTAAAAATATATTCAATAAGAAATTATTAAATAAAAATATTGAAATTTCAGATTTTTCAAATTTAACTGAAAAATCTTTTGTTATAAAAAAATGGATTGACCTTACAGATAAAGGCATTCTTGATCGTACAAAAGAAATAGCCCTGCAAAGCGATTTTTTAAATGATTTCTTTGTTAAGATTCTAGGCTATAAAACAAGGCTCGATAATTCTGAAGAATGGACACTTGATAAGGAAATTAAGGCTCAGACTGATGAAACGCGTTCGGATGGCGCTCTCGGTTTTTTTTCATCAGGCCTTTCCGAAGTGAAAGTTGTCATTGAATTAAAAGACGGCAAAACCAATCTTGACGCCAGGCAGCACAGACTAAACGACCGCCGTACTCCTGTTGAACAGGCGTTCAGTTATTCATCGAAATCAGGTAAAAACTGCAATTGGGTGATACTTTCAAATTATCGCGAAATAAGACTGTATAATTCGAAAGATTCAGGAGAATATGAACTTTTTCTTATTGAAAAGCTTGCCGATGAAAATGAATTAAAAAAATTCCTTTTTCTTATGTCGGCGGAAAACCTCATTTCTAAAAATAAGGAAAGTTTAATTGACGCGCTTTATCGAAAAAACCAGGATTCTGAAAAAGAGATAACTGAAAAATTTTATATGGATTATAAAAAATTCAGACTGAATCTTTTTAATCACATAAAGTCTAATAATACTGATATTAATGAACTTTTAATGTTTGAAAAAACGCAGAAACTTCTTGATCGTTTTATTTTCATATGTTTTTGTGAAGATACCGGCCTTCTTGAGGAACGGACAATCAGAAAACTTGTCGCGCGCGCGAAAGAAAGTTATGATCTGTCTGAATATACTATCTGGGAAGAAATGAGAAAACTTTTCCGTGCGATTAATAATGGTAATCCAAACAGGAATGTTAACAGGTTTAATGGCGGTCTTTTCGCTGACGATTCCGCTGTCGATAATTTGAAGATCGGGAATAAGATATTTGAAGAACTGGCTTTAATTTCAGATTATGATTTTGCTTCCGATCTTAACGTCAATATACTTGGCCATATATTTGAGCAGTCGCTAAATGACATAGAGGAGATAAAATCGCAGATTGCAGGCGGGGTGTTTGACGAAAAAACCGGTAAGCGTAAAAAAGACGGCATTTTTTATACTCCTGAGTATATTACCGGGTATATAATCGATCAGTCTATAGGCGGATGGCTTGAAGAATGTAAAAAGGAACTTGGTTTTTATGAGCTTCCAGAATTGGAAACAGCCGATTATAGGCCTGATAAAAAAGGGCAATATTCTGAAAATGCTAAAAGACACATTGAATTCTGGGATAAATACAGGGAAAAATTATCAGGCATTAAAGTGCTTGATCCTGCTTGCGGTTCAGGCGCCTTTTTAAATCAGGCCTTTGATTACCTCTATGAAGAGGGTCAGAGAGTAAATATTGAAATCGCAAAATTCAATCAGGGCCAATTTTCTCTTTTCGGGCTTGACAGAAACATATTAAAAAATAATATATTCGGCGTTGACCTCAATAATGAAAGCGTTGAAATAACTAAGCTTTCGCTGTGGCTTAAAACCGCTCGCAAAACCGATCCGCTGACAAGCCTTGATGATAACATAAAATGTGGAAATTCTCTTATAGACGATCCTGAATTTGCGGGGGAAAAAGCTTTCAGTTGGGGTGAAAAATTTAATGAAATAATATCTTCCGGAGGTTTTGACGTCGTAATAGGCAATCCTCCTTATGTCAGGCAGGAATTAATAAAGGATATTAAACCGTATCTTGAAAAAAATTATAAAGTTTATACCGGAGTTTCCGATTTATTTGTATATTTTTTTGAAAAAGGCCTTAATCTTTTGAAAAATGACGGAGTTTTTTCATTTATAGTTTCCAATAAATTTATTAAAGCCAGTTATGGAAAAACGCTTACAGGATATTTGCAAAAAAATTATACTCTTAGCGAGCTTATTGACTTTGGTGATGTACAGATATTTGATGGCGCTACGACATATCCCTGCATAATAAATATAAAAAATAGCAAACCTCG
Source organism: Candidatus Wallbacteria bacterium (assembly GCA_041441465.1). Lineage (GTDB taxonomy): Bacteria > Muiribacteriota > UBA9980 > UBA9980 > UBA9980 > JASDSY01. The sequence continues at coordinate 95,996 of JASDSY010000001.1, read as the reverse complement.
TGATATTCAAAAATTCAGATATTTAAAATTAACTTCAAAAGAAGAGACGATTGACTTTTCAGGCACGATAAAAGAAAAATCTATATTGTTCGAACTAAGAAATGACGCTGAAAGCTGGATATTCGAAAATCCGCTAAAAAATGCGATACTGGAAAAAATAAAAAAAGCAGGAAAAACGCTTGATGAGTTTATAGAAAGTAAAATTTATAGAGGGATAGTTACTGGATTGACAGAAGCATTCGTTATTGATAATGAAACAAAATTAAGGCTATGTGCCGAAGATGCCGCCAGTATTGAAATAATAAAGCCATTTTTAATGGGAAGGAATATTGGAAAATATTATTATAATTGGGATAATCAGTGGCTTATTTCCGCCTATTCTGGTTTAACAAAAAAACAAATGAACATGACAAAGTCGGCAAATACAACGATAGAAGATGCCGAAGATTTTTTTTCGAAAAAATACCCTGCTGTTTATAAACATCTAAAAAGCATTGGAGATAAAATTAAGTCCGGTGAAATTAAAGTAAAGGGTAAAGGCCTCTATAATCGCGAAGATCAGGGTGATTATTGGTGGGAATTAAGGCCTTGTGCTTATTATGAAGAATTTGAAAAGCCAAAAATTATTTATCAAACATTTCAGGTAAAACCTGCATTTACTTATGACAAAAATTTTATGTATTGTAATAATGCTGTATGGATAATTGTTTTTGACAGTAAATATTTATTGGGTGTGCTTAATTCTAAGATAGGCTGGTTTTTAATATCAAATTACTGCACCGAAATTCAAAATGGGTATCAGCTTATTTATGATTATTTAAAAAATATTCCGATAGCCGAACCTGATGCGGAAACCGAAAAGACTATATCGGAAAAGGTTGACAGAACACTTGAATTGAATAAAGAAATTATTGATATAACAAAGAAGTTTTTGAATTATATCAAAGATAAGTATAAACCTCAAAAAATATCAGGCAAACTCGAAGAATTTTATTCGCTGGAATTTAGTGAATTTTTAAAAGAATTAAAAAAGCAGAAAGTCACAATACAGGGAATTGAGGAATATAGCTTAAAAGAAATATTTGATTCGGAGCGCGGAAAAATAAGCTTCTTAAAAAATGAATCTGCCGCCATAGACCGTGATATTGATAATCTTGTCAATAAAGCGTATGGCCTGTCGGATGATGAGTTTAGAGCAATTTTTAATTAGAATTTGTGTTTAAATTAAGGAATTCAAGCTATGAAAGAAATTAAGTATTTTACTTTTTATATCGATAATGAGCCTTATGCCATCGTTGGTGATGAAGTGCTTGAAAGAAATTATGATTTTATCAATCAAATCAAGACGAGTTATTTTGCTGATATTGTTAAGTATATAGCTAATGGTTTGGAAACAGATGAAAATAAGGAATTAACTCATTATAAAGCAACATTGATAAGAACTCTTTATAGTCAATCTCTTGAAACTTTTTTTGCATTACTCTTTGCGACTTTACAAGCCCCAACTTTTATTTTACCATGGTTACAAAAATATGAGATAGGTCATTTAAAAAATCTTGTTGAAAGAATTGAAAATAAACAAAAATTTGATTATTATAAAGTTGATGTAGGAAATAACTGGCATTCTATTTCAAAACTAATAAATCATTTTAAATGTAATGATAGTGAACAAGGAAAATTGATTATAGAAAAAACGGGTAACTTTTGGGCAAAAATTGCTAAAGATTTTTTAAACCAAAGGTTTAATGAAGAATATAACAATATAAAACATGGGTTTCGTATTGTTCATGGCGGTCATTATTTAAAAATTGGTGAATCGGCAGATAAATTAATTAATTTGGGCGGAAGTAAATATGGCTCAACTGTGTATAGAGTTGAATATTTAAAAAATTCATCTAAAAAAGTATTTCACTTAAGGCGAATGAATTTTAATTGGGATGTAAGTCATTATGTAAATAAAATCGAATTGTTATCTATTTCAATTAATAATGTAATTAATTTTGTTAGATTATTGCATAATGTTGATGTTAAAAAACTTAATTTTATCATGCCTGATATTGAATTATTTAATAAAGTGGATGTCAAAAAAATAGGAGGCTTTATTTTTTATGATGTAGATATTAATCATGATTTAGATGAATTACCAAAAATTAATATTGACATTGAAGCTTTGAAAAATGACTATAAAAAAAAAATGCGTTATGAATGAATAATAAAGTAAAGAACTATTTAGTTAATGTTTTTTATAAACCAATTATAGTCATATTTAGAAAATCTTTTTTTACAATTAGAGAACTGTTTCATGAAAAAATCATATGAACGGCATTCATAAAAATTTTTTCTATGATTTTCATTTAATATATTTAAATTTAATTTATTTGGTTGAAATAAATTTGAATATTCAAATTTATTAATTCTCTTTATAGTTTCAGGAGTTGTAATGTTACAGTGATTATTAAAATATGCTTTTATTAATTTTAAAAAAAAGCCTTCTGATGTGATTAACTGGTATTTTGATTTTGTAGTTTTAAGATATTTTTGTATAGTACTAAAAGATTGATTATTAATGATTTTATAAAAAAAATTTGGTATCACTTCTTGGATTTCTTGCTCATATACTTCTTCAAGGCTACCTAACAAAGTCCAAAATGGTGCAGGTTCATCAATCATAACATGATTGAATAAAAAATTACTGAAGCAGACTCCTGTAGTAACAATTAAATTGTTTTTAGTTAAAATGTTTATTTCTCTTAATTTATTTATTAATTCATAAAAAGCTATTTGTTCATTATTTTTACAAACCATTCCTTCTTTATTACCGTGTAGCTCAAAATGAATAACAGGTTTAAACAAAATATTATTTTTACAAATTATTTTAATTTTTTCAAGTTCTTGAAAAAATTGTTTTTTTGAATCAACTGAGATTATTTTTTCTAAAATAATATTTTGTTTTTCGGTTAAAAAAAAATTTAATTGTTCATGTAAATCTATAGCAGTTTTATTATTATCAAGTGACTCAATTATTATTATTTTATTGAAATGACACTTTGACATTAAAATTTCCTTGTTTATTTTTAACTTTTTATATCAATATGGTTTCCAATGCTATCGGGGATACTTTCAATACTTAATTTTATATCCTGGCTTTGAATGGAGAAATTCTTTAATTTAGATTGTTCTTCGATTTTTTTGCATACGTTTTCTTTAACATTTTGAATTTCCTGAGCTAATTCAAATAAAGTATTTTTAATAGCAGTTATTATAGGACCAATTATAGAGATTTGCGATATAAATTCCGAGGCAATATTTTTTAAAAACATAACGATAAAATGAATAATAGTTTCATCGGAATAACATGATTTTCCTTTATTTTTTATTATGATTTTAATAAGATTATTAAGAGAATCTTCAAGTTTTTTACTATCTATTAACTCATCGGTAATTATTTTTTGTAAAATGCTGATAATTTGTTCAAATAATTCGTCAATTTTGGATTGTTTACTATATTCGTTATATATTTGCTCGAAGTCAACTGATGATTCAACAGAAAAAGATAAACCCCAATTATGATTTTGTAATTGATTGCTAAGATTAATTGTGATTCGCTCTAAATCACGAAAAGTGTTTATATTATTTGTTTGCTTATATCTTTCAGAAACTGAAATAAAAGAGCTGAGCCATATCGGAACATCTGAAATTGCTAATAATTCTCTTACGGCTTTTAAGGAATTAATGAAATCATTTAGTGCATCTTCTTTTTGTTTTGTGTTATTGGAATTAAAACTATCTCTAAATGAAAGATAAGATCGCTTTAATTTTTCTTGTTTTTCGACTAATGAGTTTAATAATTTTTTTGAGCTTTCCTGCATGTTTTTATCTCTATTTTGATAGTATTTATTACTATTTTTCTATATTTTGTTCATTCTGTTTATTTTTATTGATTAATGCCACAATGTTAAACGGCGGTAATATAACCGGTTTTAATCCGCTTCTTAATGTAGTGTTGGCGACAACTTCGCGGATATAAGGCAGCATAAGAGCGGGAGCGTTATATTCGGAAAACTTTTCAAGGGACATATTTGGGTTTTCTTCATCTGTTGAAAAATACCCTACCATGCTGCATGATAATTCAAATGCGTCTTTTTTGTTTTTTTCAAAAATTTTTGAGCTTAATTCAAACATTAAAACATTATTTTCTATTTTTTTAGCTGCTGTAAAATCAACTGCTAAATCAGGATTTTCAATATGCTCAGCCGATCTTGAAAAATTTAGTTTTGTTAAAATAATATTTTTAAATAAAATTCCAGGTTGATTGTTTATATTCATTATGCGGCCTCCGGTATTTTATTGTAATTATATGGGACGTCCGGACAAATGGTAATATCACTCTGGTTAAATGAATAGTTCAAATCGTTTTTGATACTGCTGGTGAAGCTGATTACATTATTAGTAGTTTCCGATTCATATGAAAAATATATGTTGTCAATATTTTTAGGCCATAAAAAGCTCATATTGATTTCAGTTATCAGAGTTAAAAAACTATCGCTATTATAAGTATTCTTATCATCAATTAAAATGAAAAATTCATTTGTTTCTTCGATTTTTTCGACAGAAATATTTAAAAATGGAAACTTTGTAAAAATAATATTTTTGATTTCATTGATAATTTCATTCATTTTTATTCACCGTATTTCCGCAATGTTTATCTAAAATTTCAATAATTTTTTCAGTATATTCAAGATTTTCTTTTATTTCGTTATATTTAAGCATATTATCTTTATAATCGGCAGAATGTCTTAATTTATATATGCTGTCAATTTTAATTAAAAAATTAATATCTTTAAAATCACATTTTAAACTGCATAAATAGTAACTTATAGCTTTTCGTATAGAACCATGAGGAAGGTAATCGTGTTTTTTTATATTCTTATTTGAGTTATTATTCTGAAATTTTGAGAAATCAAAATTAGCGGCAGATTTAAGGTAATATATTATACGTTGAAAAATCGAATAATATAACCGACTTGCCGTTACATTAAAATAATTTTTTTGACTGACAAATAATTTGGCTGCAGCCAAATTTTCAATAGATTTTTCTAATAAACTCATATTAAAATTAATCCTGAAGAGATTAAAAGCTATACGTCAGCAATATATCAAAATTATTATAATAAGTCAAATAAATGTTATTTTTAGAATAAACATCAAATTTAAATAAGTGCTTAAAATATTTCCTATTTTATTTGGTATGACAGGTGGTATAGTGAGATATCTGACGCTTAGAATAACAAACTTCAGAAAGCTGTTACTGCTTTCTGAAGTAATATTCTATGTTTTAAAAAGTTATTTTATGACTATATGAGTTAAAATATAAGAGATTCATTTTATAAAAGAATTAAGATTATTCTATTACTTCCAGATTAAATTATGAGGAATAATTTTCATAAGGCAAATGTCGTCTCCGATTTTTATGCTTTTTAATAATTCCACACTCACTTCACAGCCGAAAGCTTTTTCAAAAAGAACCTTGCTGTATCCGGTAGTGCACTGACACCAGGCCATAGTGGGCAATTTATTTACCTCGGCGAGCATTGGACACGGACAGAATTTGAATTGCAGATAAAGAGTTCCGTCTTCAAAAAATAATCCTGCGGCTCGGGCTTTATCTGAATTTGCGAATTCGGATAAATTTGATGAAGCAGCCATTAATTCTTTTAAAAGCGCCAGCTTTTCATCCATTGCATAACCGCATTGACAATCTATTCTTATATGTTTTATCTGTTCGTTACTAAATTTGCCTTCTAATCTTTGCATGGAAGATTTAACCCATTGAGCGTTATCTTCGCTCTTAGCAGAATCATTAATTCCGTAGACGATTTCTTTTGCGTTTTCGGCATTGTCATGTTTTTTTACAGCTTCGAATAAAACTTGTTCCTGAATTTTTCTAATATCGTACATAATATCAGCCTCCGATAAAAATTATTTTTATTACGGAGATATTTTTTCAATCCATCTCCTTGTAATGGATTTGCATTATATAATAAAATTTATAATATTACTTCTGAATTCTTGCTCTATTTGATTGGAATACATAAATCCATTACAACTTCGCTATTTGCATTATCGATATTATGGTAAATATTAAGACCGTATTTTTCAGTCATTTCGTATTTACTTTGAGGCAGCCATATACTGAAAACTCCCTGAACTGCGCAGAATATATCCTCTATTTTACCCTCGAATCTATATACGGCAAATTTTCCGCCTTTAATCGCCGTTATATTTTCTAATTGGCAATCTTTATTTACTGTCATGCATAAGTCGCATATGCAGCAATTCGAAGAGGACACTAAAGGATCATCGTAAAATCTTTCGATCATTAACGTATTGGTTTTTATAAATTCTTTGTATGTTTCCATAAATCGAAACCATTTTTCTTTCAGTTCATAGTAATTGCCAATAGTTTTTTCATAAATGACTGTAATATCTTCCAAAATTCGAATTTGAATTTTGGAAGCGTAATGGTCAAAAGATTCGAAAGAATCCAATTTATTTGGTGCAAAAGGATTTAGTACGGATATTTTATTAGCTGATTTGCGAAATTTAGCAGGTGAAACATCATGGTGTTTTCTAAATGCGGAACTATAATTTGATGAACTATATCCATAATCGAGGCCTATATCGGTAATGGATTTATTGTTTTTTATTTTGATATCTATAGCGCTTTGTTCCATTTTTAAGCGTTTTATAAATGCGTATAAACTTTCACCTGTCTCCGATTTGAAAACCCTGTTAAAATAAAATTCCGAATAATTAAATTCATTCGCGATATCTTTGGCAGTTATATTTTCATCAAGGTGACGTATTATATAATCAATACAGTCATTTATTAATTTTTTCATGATATATCCTGTTTTTTGTTATAAATAATCTGATTAAAATTATATTGAGAATTTTATCGATTACTTTGTTCATTATATTTCATTATTTTTAACGAAGGAATTTCGAAATATTTGAACTTTGATTTTACATTATTTTGAAAATAATTTCAATAAAATAAAGTAAAATACAGGTAAATTAATATATTAAGAGTGCGGGGGACAACAAAGGGTGATACCCTTTGATTTCCCCCGTGCCCCTTTTTTAATCCTGCTGCATCTACCTTTGTTTTTGGTGATACTGTCGTTTTCTTTTATTTTGTGGTTTTTAATTTTCGCAAAGCACGGTCCGCGGCCGCTTACTTTGCGAAAATATGACAATCGCGGCCTCATTTATTGAAGCAATATTTTATCTTTTTTTACCGGCCGCGATATGGATGTGCGAGATAATTCATCGAGCGGGCGCGGAGGCCCGCCGTGGAAATAATATTTTATATAATGTCAACTTTTTGAGAAGCATTTTGCCTTACGAACATGAAAGCTCCAATGGCATGAATGCATTTCTTTTTCCTCGGCAGGCGGAGCCTGTGCTTTGCCGAAATTAAAATATAAAAATTAAAATGTATATAAAGTAGAAGCCGTAAAAATATAAAAAGTAGCAGGATGGGTGGGGGATTATAAAGGGGGCGGTAAGGAATAATTCCTTAGCCGCCCCCTTATCTAAAAATAAAAAACTATTAAAAATAAGCTGATAAAAAACATTATAGTTTTTAGAATGTGGTCATGTAATAATTGTAAAATAAATTTATCAGTAATTTGCAAACGTGATTTTAAAAAATGACGTTATGAATTTTATTTCAGATTTTTATAGAAATCGCACTGCTTGAAGTCGAAGTTATAGGCGGTGTGAAGATTAGTTGCGGTTAGTATTTCCGGGGTAGGCCCGTGCATGAACATTTTGTTTGAGCGGCTTATTATTAACGTCTGATGTGAGTAGTAATAAGCGAGTTCGGGGTTATGGATTGTAAAGATGCATATTTTATTGTTGGATTTCGACAATTCGTAAACTATTTTCAAAAAATTATGCTGGTGGCGTATATCGAGGTTCGAGTCCGGTTCGTCGAGCACGAGCGCCGGGGTATCCTGCATGAGCGCGCGGCCGAGCAATACGCGCCGCCTTTCGCCGCCGCTTAATATCGTGTAAGGTTTTTCTAAAAATTCAGTCAGCTCGAGTTTATGGCTTATATCTTTAAGCATGATATTGTCTTTTTTTGAGGTCAGGCCGATGAAATTAAGGTGCGGCGATCGTCCCATCATAAGCATTTCGCGGACTGTAAAATCGAATGTCGGATGGTGCTCCTGCGGGACGTAGGAAATGAATCTGGCTATTTCAGGGCGGCTGAGTGAATTTAAGTCCATTTCATCGAGGATGATTTTACCGCCTGCCGGTTCGAGGAATCCGCATATAAGTTTCAAAAACGTGGTTTTACCGGCGCCGTTCGGCCCGATTATCGCGTATGAATTGCCCGGCTGAAATGTTATGCTGGCATTATCGAGTACTTTTACTGGCGCGTCCCTGAGTATTGGTTTATACGAAAAATATACGGCCTCGGCTTTTATTGTAAATTTATTTGACATATTATCTTTCACCGCCCCAGCCTGATTTGCGCGAGATCATAATTATCGCTGTAAATACAGGTGCTCCGATAAGGGATGTGACAATTCCGACCGGCAGCTCGCCGGCTGTTATGGTGCGTGCGATGTTGTCTGAAACGACAAGAAATACTGCGCCCAGGATTGCGGAAAGCGGGAACACGAAGCGGTTATCGGGGCCCAGAATGATTCTTGAAATATGCGGTACGGTAAGTCCTATCCATCCGATTACTCCGGTTTTTGATGTGCATGAGGAAACCATCAATATACATAATGACATTATGACAAACTTTGCGTAATTCACGTTAACGCCAAGCGAAGCGGCTTCGGTATCGCCGAGCGTCATGATATTCATTTTATGTGATTGCGTGTATAAAACCGCAAGGCATATTAATGAAACTGGCGCCGCGAATGCAAGCGACTTGAATGAAATCGAATCGAACCCGCCGAGCATCCAGAATGTAAGTGCCGGCAGCTGGTTTTCGGGGTCGGCGAAATATTGCAAAATGCCGATTATGGCGTTGAAAAATGAGGATACCGCTGTCCCGAGAAGAAGGAACATCAAAGTGTTTCTGCCGCAGCCCGACGCGGTATAAGCGAGGAACGCGGCAAATGACGCCAGGATGAACGATAGAGTTTCGATAGCGGCGCGGCTGCCGTTAAAAATTACTATGCCGATAGCTGCGCCGAGCGACGCGCCGGCCGATATGCCTATCACGAACGGGCTTACTATCGGGTTTTTAAATACCGATTGAACGGCGACGCCGCCGCATGAAAGCGCCGCACCGGTAAGGGCTGCCATTAAAATCCGCGGCGTCCTCAATTCGTAAATTACGAAAAAATCTTTGACATTTGTCGAAAGCGCGCCCTGGCGGTATGCGTCATAAATTTCGCCGAAATTTACGTGGTAGCGGCCGATAAAAAGTGAAAATGCCATAAGCAAAATCAGGCAGATAAAAGCCGCGGATATTAAAAAAAGTTTTTTAGCGGAGCTTTTAGAGAAAAAATTCATTGATTGACTGTCCTCATAAAATTTGTATTGACTGTTTTATATTTTGAGATGTCGATATTTAAAAATGTTTTGTGAAAATCGACTGATAAAGCGTTAAGGTCTACATCGGAAAATTCCGCAGGGAATAAAACTTTTGCGGTCCACAGGACACCGAGCGGCGCGCATAGGTTAAAATACCAGCATGTTATCGAGCAGGCCGGATCGTCGTAAGGAATTATATATATTTTTTTGTCATTATATGCTTTTAGTTTTTTCCAGAAATCTTCTTTCAAAATTATAGTTTCGTTTGATGAATGGTCAACTTTATCGATAAATATGTAATCCGGGTCGAGGTTTATTAATTCTTCCGCCGAAACTGGAAGATCGCGGCTATTTATGTCGTTTTCAGCGTTTAGTACGGTAACGAATTCCTTAAATAATTTCAAAATTTCAATTCCGAAATTTATGCGCGCGCCGCGTGATATTATTTTGCCGTTAATGTACATTAAGTAAATGACTTTCTTTTTGTCATGTAGTTTGATGTTTTTTAATTTTTCTGAAACTATGTTTATTTTTTCCTTGAAATAATTGGCGTATTTTTGGGCTTTTTCTGATTTGCCGCATAAGACGCCGAAATCAGAAACATCTTTCAGCCATCTTTCAATGCCGGCGAAGTTGCCCGCGAATTTGAAAACATTACAGTTGATTTTCGCGAGGTTTTCCTCGATAGGGTTTTTTACATCGGCAATAATTGCAAAATCCGGTTTTATCGACATTATTGTTTCGATATTAGGTTTATTATTTGTGCCTGTATCTTTAATGGAAGCCTTGTAAGGCGTCATAATGTCGTAAAAAAAACTTTTCTTGTCTTCTATCTTGAGAGTTTGCAATGGAAATGCGCATAATTGCCCCTGCGCTTCAAAAAGATAAATCAAAGCCAGTGCCTGCGGAAATATCGCCGCTATTTTAGGAGCATTGACGCCCTTTGGCGATTGATCGGCGGGGCTGGGATTAAGACCGGCGGCATTTGAAATATCAGCGGCAAATAAACAGACGGCAAATAAGATTATATAAATAAACTTATTCATAAACGATTTTGATAGCAGGTTTTTTTTTATATTATTCATTTTTCACCTTCATAGTAATAATATTACGGAATTTTATTAAAAATTTTGTTAATGATCGTTTGTTCAGTTTGTTATATGAAATAAAAAAACAAAATATAAATGAAATCGCACTTTAACTTATTTTTATTGAAATTTCTTATTGTTTTTAATATATTTTATCATTTTTAAATTCGATTATGAAAAAAGCCAATTTTAATTATAATAAATTCTCTACTTTATTATAAATTTTTTCATATATCCAATCGCGGTTCATTAAATTTATTTCACATAAATCGACGTTTTTATGGAATTTTATGGCGTCGAGGAAATCATCGCCTTCGATTAATTTTAATACTCCGAATATCGGTATATCGTAATTGAATAAGTTTAATATGGACTTAATATAATCAGGCGAGAATTTTTCCATCAGGCCTATTTCGTCCATAACTATTAATTTGGCATTATTTTTAATGCCCGCTTCAAGTTCCGCCTGGATTACGTAATTGAATGAATTTATGTTCACATAGAACCTTTTGAATTTGAATTCTGAAATCTTATTAATTGAGGCGATTCGCGCTCTTACTCCATGAAAAGTTTCGATGTCGAACGCGGTGAGATCGTTATTCTCTATGACAGGAATGGTCTTATAGCCGTAAACATCGGTTAAGGTTAACTTATTCGATGCGACAGCCGAATTTAAAACCTTATTCATAAGCGTTGTTTTTCCGCATTTGCATTCGCCCGTTAAAATGATTTTAGATTTCATTATTTCCTCGCGCTTTTTTTGAATTACTTTCGAATAATATTTTTTGCTACTTTTTTATTATAACACGTAAAATCGGTCATGTCAAAAATTATTAATAAAAGTTAGAGAGGCAGTCAGTGAGTTATGATTAATATTATTGAAATTTCAATATATTTAACTAATCTAAAATTGGAATTTGAAAATTCAAGTCATCTAAAAAAGTGATAAAACGGCCGTAAATATTAATCCTAAATGTGATTGTAAATATAGATGAATAAGGCGATCAGATCGATGTAAAACAAAAAAGTAAAATAAATATTTTTCCGGAATTTTCAAATTTTATGTGAAATTTTATAAAAAAAGCGGAAACATGATTTTAAATTCATATTTCCGCTTTTTAATTTATGAAAGCCGATTATTTATTGTCGTGTGTTTTCATATAATCATAGATGATTTCCGAAGACGGGCATAACGTTTCTTTTATAGCGCGCGGCGAAACCCATCTTATAAGATTAAGATACGAGCCTGCTTTATCGTTAGTGCCTGATTTCATGCTGCCGCCGAAAGGCTGCTGTCCGACGACTGCGCCTGTAGGTTTGTCGTTGATATAAAAATTTCCGGCGCTGTGGCGGAGTTTTTCGAAAGCGGTTTTTATCGCCTGACGGCTGTCGGCGAATATCGATCCGGTAAGCGCATATACCGATGTATTGACGCATAAGTCGAGGGTTTTCTCGTAATCAGCGTCGTCATATACGTAAACCGTCATTACAGGCCCGAAGATTTCCTCATGCATTGTCTTGAACATCGGATTTGTCGTTAAAATAAGCGTAGGCTCGACGAAGTAGCCTTTCGATTTGTCGCATCCGCCGCCGGCTAAAATTTGCGCCTCGTTTGAATTTGCCGCGTAATCTATGTATTTTTTTATATTTTCGAATGAGCTGTTATCGATGACCGCGCTCATGAAGTTTGAAAAATCTTCAGGATCTCCCATTTTTATGGCTTTTATATCTTTGATAAGATCGTCTTTCATAGCGTTCCATACTGACTTTGGTATATAAGCTCTTGAAGCGGCCGAGCATTTCTGGCCCTGATATTCATATGAGCCCCTTACCATAGCGGCTTTTAAAGCTTTCACGTCGGCGCTTGAGTGCGCGAATATAAAGTCTTTGCCGCCAGTTTCGCCTACAAGGCGCGGATAGCATCTGTATTTTGCGATATTTTCGCCGATCGATTTGTACATGCCGTTAAATACGTCGGTGCTGCCTGTAAAGTGGATTCCGGCGAGATTAGGATCGGTTATGACCATAGGTCCGATTACTGAACCGGGGCCCTGGAGCATATTTAATACGCCGTCGGGCAGGCCGGCTTTTTTCAGCAGCTGTACAATGAAATGTGCGGAGTATAAAGCGGACATTGCCGGTTTCCATACCACCGTGTTTCCCATAAGCATTACGGATGTTATAAGATTTAAGGCAATTGCGGTAAAATTAAACGGAGTTACGGCGAATACGAAACCGTCAAGCGGCCTGTATTCCATGTAATTCCAGATACCGGCCGATGAATTTGGCTGGTTTTCATAAATTTTAGACATGAAATATGAATTAAAGCGCAGAAAATCTATCGCTTCGCATGCGGAATCAATTTCCGCCTGATATGCGGTTTTGCTCTGGCCGAGCATTGTTGCGGCATTTAATGTAGCGCGGTAAGGGCCGGCTAAAAGTTCGGCAGCGCGCAAAAATATGCTCGCCCTTTCGTGGTAAGTGTAATTTTCCCATTCTTTTTTCGCGGCCATCGCTGAGTCGATCGCCTGCTGTACATGTTCTTTCGAGGCTTTATGATATTTAGCGAGTTTAAGCGAATGATTGTGCGGCGAAGTGAATTCTCCGGTGCTGCCGGTGAATACTTCTTTACCGTTAATGAAGAGCGGAATTTCAATTGTTTCCGAGCTCAATCTTTTTAATTCAGCTTTAAGAGCGTTTGCTTCTTTAGTACCTTTCGAGTAATCATAAATTTTTTCGTTTTGAGGTTTTGGTATTTGAAAATGACCTAACATTAAAACTACCCCTTTCTTTTTTTTGATATATATTTGCCATATTAAAAATATGTTTTAACTATCCTGGCAGATTGCTAAACCATTATAAAAAAGGAGAATTTTAACGTTATTAAATTGCAAACTGGAAACGCGAACGTAAAATAAGATGAAACATGCGGATGCATTTAATTTGTTTTCTCCTTTCCAAATACGGGAGGCGGCTGCGTTTCCGCGGCTACCCTGCGGCTTAACAAGCTCTGCGCCCTTTTATTCATGGCATTAGCTTTAGAATTAAGGGTCGAAGAAAAATCACTGCTATTTTACCACAAAAAATAAAAAAGTAAAGATAAAAACATTTTTTTAGATTTTCAAATTAAAATCATCAGGAAATTATTAAATTGGTAGGAATATAACTTATAGTTCTTGTTTTTTTATATTGTTAAAAAATTAAGTAATAATTAATTTTGATTGACTTTTTATTTTTTTTTAAGTTATAATTAAATATAGGGTTGGAGTTAAAGGGGCTTTTATGAAAAAAGAATATAAACTTATAATTAATTTAATAATTGTTATATTTATGTTTATATTATTTGGAACGATTGGTTTCGGCGAAATAGAAAAAATAAGCGATAAAAATTCTTTTATGGAAAAGAAATGTTCTCAGTCATTATTTTTTTTGGAAGCGGCAATGAAAAATGTTATTGAATTGCGTGAATTGGGAAATTTCATTATTGAGTTAAAATCGCAAAAGAGTATTGACAATAATATGAAACAGATTTTGGACACATACAAAGTAATAAGTGAAGAAGTAATACTTTTTGGAAACCACAGTATAAGCATACAGAAAGAAGAAAATGTAAAAAAAATACTATATTATCTCAGTGAATTAAAAAAAATCAGCGATGAGTTAATATCTTTAAAAATGAATCGATTATCTTCAAGTGAAGATATTCAGGAAATTGCTAAGGATTTTCAAAGAAAAGGCTCTCAATTGCAAGATTCTATTAACGAGTCTTTAAAACTTGAATACTATAATGTGCTTGAAAATTTTAAAAATACGGGATTTTTCTTTGAAACATTAAAATATAAGTTGTTTTTTTTATTTGCCATATTGACAACATTATCAATAATAATAACTTATATTATACTAGTTCGTTTTTCTGATAAATTTAAAAAAATGGACCTTAAACTTACAATAGAAAAAATAAAAAATGATCTTATAAGTCTTTTTAATAAAAAATATGATTCTGCGGCAATTGAAGAACTTATATATATTATTTCGCAGGGTCTTGGAGCTCATGCTGTAAGGCTTTTTAAAAAAAAACATGATGCCGGTCTTAAAAAAGTTGAATATGAAATGATAAGCACATATGTGACACAGGAGAATGAAGTGACGGAAAATGATATGCAATTATTTCATGATTTCAAATTTTTTCTTGAAAATACTAATATAGCAAATGAATTTGTTTTGTATAACATTGAAGAAATGATTGAGAATTTTAATTCGGCTAAGGAGCCTGTTACAGTTTCTAAAGAAAATTTTATTAATTATTTAAAACGATATCAGGTCAAGACTTTTTTAGCTTGTCCTATTATTAGGGAAGATGATTTTAAATATATAATAAGCTTTTATTTTAAAGAGAACATACGGCAATTTTCTGAAGAACGTATTAGATGCATTGTCGAATTGGCTGGCAGTGCCGGAGTGTATCTTGATAATAGGGATCTTATTAATGAAATGACTAAAAAAAATTTAATGCTTAATTCTCAAAATAATGAATTGGAAGCGTATGCACATACTGTATCTCATGATTTAAAAACCCCTCTGGCTGGATTGCGCGGATTTTTAGAATTATCAAAACGGGAACTTGCTAAAATCGATGCGGACATGAATAATAAATCTTTATGGGATTATCTTAATATGGAAATTAATGCGGCTAAAAAAATGGATGATCTTATAACAGATATTTTGGCTCTAAGCCAAGCAAATAATGCAGCATTGAAAATAGAAAAAATAAATATGAAAGAAATTATCGATATGAATCTTAAATTGCAGGAAAATTTAATTAAAAACAAAAATATAAAAGTAATTGTGGCGGATGATATTCCTGAAATTGAGGCAGATTTGGAAAGTATAAACCGGGTATTAAGCAATCTTATATCAAATTCGGTGAAATATATTGGTGACAGCGAGCGCAGAGAAATTTCAATTTCGTATGCAAAAGGTAATAAGGAACATATATTTATATTTTCAGATACAGGTATTGGAATTTCTAAAGATTATCACCCTAAAATATTTACTCCGTTTTTTAGAACTCGTGAATTACCATTATGTGAAGGGACCGGCGTTGGTCTTTCAATAATAAAAAAAATAATTGAAAAGCACATGGGAAGCATTTCTTTTGAAAGTGTATCAGGCGAGGGAACCACATTTTATATAAAAATACCAATGAATATTGTATTTAATAATATGAATAAATTTAAAATTTAAAATTTATTTATTAGTTTAGAATATAAATTTTTTATAGTGAACATAATTATTTATAAGATGCGATTAAATTCTTAAAAATTAATAAATACGAAACAGAACTGTATTAAGTAATATTTTTTACATAAAAACTTTTAATTGCGTTGCTTTTTGATAAATTTCCGTCATGTAAGCATTAATGAAATAAAGATAATGTTTTTATAATTGTGAAGTCATTCAGAATGTAAATTTCTGGAAGTTAAAATAAGGAAGGAATTTTTATGAGTAAAGCATGGTATAAAAAAGCTGTTTTTTATGAACTTCACGTTAAAGCATTTAAAGATTCGAGCGGAGACGGCAAAGGCGATTTTGGAGGGTTGACAGAGAAGCTTGATTATTTAAAAGAACTTGGAATTGATTGTATATGGCTGCTTCCGACATATCCGTCGCCGGCACGCGATGACGGATATGACATAATGGATTATTACGGCATAAACCCGGACTATGGAAATTTGAAAGATTTTGTGGTATTTCTTGATGCGGCTCACAGAAGAAATATCAAGGTGCTTCTTGAACTTGTGATTAACCATACTTCTGACCGCCATCCTTGGTTTATTGAAGCATGTAAAGGTAAGGCTTCGCGGTATCATAATTATTACGTTTGGTCAGATGAGACAACAAAATATTCCAATGCAAGAATAATTTTTACTGATTTCGAAAAATCTAATTGGAGCTGGTGTAATGAGTGTAAATCTTATTATTGGCACAGATTTTACTATCATCAGCCTGATCTTAATTTTGAAAATCCTGAAGTACGCGAAGAGATGAAAAATATAATAAAATTCTGGTTTGATTTAGGAGTAGATGGTTTTAGGGTTGATGCGGTACCTTATCTTTTCGAAAAAGAAGGGACGAGCTGTGAAAATTTACCTGAAACGCATGAATATATAAAAGAATTAAGGCAATTTATAGATGAAAGATATCGTGATAAAATAATACTTGCCGAAGCTAACCAGTGGGCCCAAGATCTTGTTAATTATTTTGGGAACGGCGATGAATTTCATATGGCGTTTAATTTTCCATTGATGCCGAGAATATTTATGGCACTTAAGCAGCAGCACCATGGACCAATAATTGATATAATTAAGCGAACTCCTGAAATACCGGAAAATTGCCAATGGGCAATATTTTTAAGGAATCATGATGAACTTACGCTTGAGATGTGTACTGACGAAGAACGGGATTATATGTATCGTGAATATGCCGGCGATGAACAAATGAAAATCAATATGGGTATAAGAAGAAGATTAGCGCCGCTTATGGAAAATGACCGGCGCAAAATTGAATTATTGAATGCGCTTCTTTTTGTACTGCCGGGTACGCCTGTAATATACTATGGTGATGAAATCGGCATGGGGGATAATATTTATCTTGGTGATAGAAACGGTGTCAGAACGCCGATGCAATGGAGCGATGGTAAAAACGCTGGCTTTTCAGAATGTATCCCTTCACGTCTTTACGCGCCGGTTATTACAGACCCTGAATATAATTATAACGCAGTAAATGTAGAATCACAGCAAAAAAATCAAAATTCTTTCTTAAACTTTGTGAAATCTATGATAAAACTAAGAAAGTCAATGCAAGAAGGAATGTTGTTTGGGGCAGGCAAATTATCGTTCATTTATCCTAAAAATAAAAAAATTCTTGTTTTGGTAAGAGAATTAGGTGCTGAAAAAGCACTTTGTGTTTTCAATCTTGCTAATACACCGCAGCCGGTTGAACTCGAACTTGAAAATTACAAAGATCTTACACCTATAGAAATGACGGGAGAAACTGCTTTTCCTAAAATTGGCAATTTGCCTTATTTTTTAACACCAGGGCCATATGGCTATTATTTGTTCCGTCTTATAAAATAAATTTGATATAGACGGAATGGTGTAAGGAGGAACTTATGAGACTTATAGTTGTTTCGAACAGGCTTAATGTAACAGTTGAGGAAAAAGAAGGAAAAATAAATTATAAGCCAAGCTCCGGCGGGCTTGCGACCGGTTTATCATCATATCTTGATACTATGAAAAATCGTAATTTTGAAATTTCTGAATATCTTTGGATCGGCTGGCCGGGTTGCGCTATAAGTTCAGCCAAAAAAGCTGAAGTTAGTTCTGTTTTGTTATCGAAATATAAAAGTTATCCTGTTTTTCTTTCGGAAAAGATTATGGATAAATTTTATTTGGGTTTTTGCAATAAGACGATATGGCCTTTATTTCATTATTTCCCGATGTTTACCAATTATTCTGCAGAGCAATGGAAGCAATATGTAAGTGTAAATGAAATGTTTTGCAATGCGATAATCGAAATTGTAAAGCCTGACGATATAATTTGGATTCATGATTATCAATTGATGCTTTTGCCGGCCATGCTCAGGAAAAAAAAGCCCAATCTTGCGATAGGCTATTTTCATCATATTCCATTTCCTTCTTTTGAAATTTTCAGACTTCTCCCGCGAGAGTGGAGAAATACTATTCTTGAAGGGCTTTTAGGAGCTGATCTGGTTGGTTTTCATACACATGATTATACTCAATATTTTTTAAGGTGTGTTCTTAGAATGTTGGGTATCGAACATGATCTCGGGGCAATCACAAGTGAAAGTCACACGGTGATGGCTGATACTTTTCCGATAGGAATTGATTTTGAAAAATTTAACTGTGCATCTCAAAAAAATGATGTGCAAAAAGAAATCAGTGAGTTTAAAAAAGCGTTCGGAGAAAAGAAAATAATACTTTCAGTTGATCGGCTTGATTATACTAAAGGTATCATAAATAGATTGAAAGGATATGAACTTTTTCTTGAACGTTATCCGCAATGGCACGACCGTGTGGCATTTTTATCGTTAATAGTGCCGTCTCGTACCGGTGTTGACCAATACCAGGTTATGAAAAGGCAAATCGATGAAATGGCCGGAAAAATAAATGGAAAATTTGGAAGTGTCAACTGGACGCCTTTGATTTATCAATTTAGGTCCTATTCTTTTGAAGCATTAGCTGCGGTGTATTCCTTAAGTGATGTAATTCTTGTGACTCCTCTCAGGGACGGAATGAACCTTGTAGCGAAGGAATTTGTCGCCTCTAAAACGGATGGCCGCGGAGTACTTGTTTTAAGTGAAACTACAGGTGCTGCAAGAGAATTGGGGGAAGCTATCATGGTTAATCCCAATGATATAGATGAATTGTCGACTGCGATAAAAGAGGCTCTGGAATTACCAGAAGAGGAGCAAATAAGGCGTAATCGTGAAATGCAAAAGCGGCTTAAACGTTATGACATAACTAGATGGGCGGAAGACTTTATAAAAAAACTTTTGAAAATAAGAGTTGAACGGTATAAACTTGAAACCAAGCTTATAAATAGCAATATAAAAAAAGATATGCTCGAAAAATATAAAAATGCAAAAAAACGTCTTTTGCTGCTTGATTATGATGGAACTCTGGTTCCTTTTGCTGATAGGCCTGAGAAAGCCCGGCCTGGATTAAAACTTTTGGAAATTTTAAAAAAACTTTCCTCGATACCCGGAAATGATGTTGTTATAATCAGCGGGCGTGATAAGGCAACTCTTGAAAAGTGGTTTGGGAATTTAGAAATTAGTATGGTAGCGGAACATGGTGCGTGGTTATATAAAAAAAACCATGAATGGCATACTCTTAAACCGTTGAAAAATGATTGGAAAATTCAGATAATGCAAATTATTGAGAGATGTGTTGACAGATTGCCAGGTTCATTTATGGAAGAAAAAGAATTTGCTGTTGTATTTCATTATCGCAAATCCGATCCGGAACTTAGTGCTTTAAGATTGCACGAACTGCAAGATGATTTGATCCAGTTTACGGCTAATAAAGAACTTCAAATACTTACATGTAAAAAGGCCCTTGAAATAAGATGTTCTGGTATAAGCAAAGAAGTAGGCGGCATGCATTTTATTGTTGAAAATAAACCAGATTTTATACTTTCGGTAGGAGACGACGTTACCGATGAAGAACTTTTCAGGGCGCTTCCGGAAACTGTTTATTCGGTAAAAGTCGGAGTTGAAAAATCAAGTGCCAGATATTATCTTCCAAGTTTTATAGAAGTTAACAAATTACTTGAGGAATTTTCATTGATTGAAATAAATAATAATATCGATATATTTTAGTGCTATTTATCTCAGAAATTTATTAGAAAGAATTAGAGGCAAATTTTTATATGTTAATAAGGAAGAAAATTGCTGAAGAAACTATATTATTTTTCAGTATATTAAAATGGGTTCTGTTATCTACGATAATAGGTGCTATTGTTGGAGCTGCGTCAACTATATTTTTAAAAATATTGAACTGGAGTATATCTTTCAGGGAAGAATTCCCAAATTACTTTCTTCTGATGCCGCTTGCATTTCTTGTAAGCGTTCTTCTTGTAAAATATTTTGCTCCTGAAGCGGAAGGACACGGAACTGAAAAAGTTATAGAGGCAATTCACAAAAAGGACAGTAATATAGACATAATGGTTGTACCGATAAAACTTATCGCTACGATAATAACTATTACGTGCGGAGGTTCCGCCGGAAAAGAAGGACCTTGTGCTCAGATAGGAGCAAGCCTCGCCTCTTATTTTTCTAATCTTTTTAAGTTTGACAGCCGTGATCGGCGCAAGCTAGTTATTTGTGGTATCAGCGCCGGATTTTCATCGGTATTCGGTACTCCTCTTGCAGGCGCGATTTTTGGCGTCGAAGTTCTTTTTGTAGGTAATATGATATATGATGTACTTCTGCCTTCGTTCATTTCCGGAGTTACAAGTTATCAGGTAGCTGAATTTCTTGGGATAGGTTATTCAAAACATACGGTAAGCTTTGTCCCGGTGTTCAGCGAGGTCTTTTTTCTTAAGGTAGTTCTTGCCGGAATTTTTTTTGGAATATGTTCGATTATTTTTATTGAAATAATGGGTTTATTTGAAAAATTGTCTTCTAAAATCAAATTGTCAAAACCTTATAAAGCGATACTTGGCGGAATGATGTTGATCGGACTTACATTTATTTTTTCCGACCAATTTCTGGGGCTTGGTATTGAAACTATAGATTCTTGCCTTCCGCGAGAAAAAAATATGTGGTATGCATTTGAATATATGGGATTTAATCCCAATATTATTTATTCTTATCTTGCTAATGGTTCTATAGTATGGTATGCCTTTTTTCTTAAAATCGTATTTACCTCCATTACGCTTAGTTTTGGCGGAAGCGGCGGAGTTGTGACTCCTATATTTTTTATTGGAGCCACTTCAGGAATGCTTTTTGCAAAATTAATGGCACTTGATATTGCTACTTTTTCAGCGATAGGTTTTGTCGCCCTGCTTGCAGGAGCAGCAAATACTCCAATAGCTGCCAGTCTTATGGCTATGGAAATATTCGGCCCGACGATCGCGCCCTATGCGGCTGTAGCTTGTGTTGTTAGTTTTTTTATGAGCGGGCACAGAAGCATTTATCCTTCGCAGGTGCTGCTGCTAAAAAAATCAGAATCGATAGATGTAAGTATTGGTGAAGATATTGATGATGTAAAAGTTCAGCTTGCTCCCAGAGAAAAAAGCTTGCTGTCAAAATTTTTTCATAATTAAAGAAAAAAGAAGTTAAATGAAAATAACATGAGTATATAATTTTAGTTAAAACAGGTATTTTAATATTAGCTGATTACAATTTCAAAATTAATACTAATTTTGAATGATTTTGAACTTAGCTTATATTTTATGTTGTTTTTAATAAATTTAATTTATTAAGATCGGGTTTTATTTACTAGAACATAAAGAAAACATCCCGGTTTTAATAATTCTAAGTCATTTTTAATATCGCCTGTCATAAAAAAAACTCTTTTTTTGGGTGTCACTAAAAATAAATTAATTGAATTATCTTCTTTGCATATCAATTCATCAGGACTAACATTGCTTGTTATCTCTTTTTTTACGATCTGGGCGCCATTTTCAATCATGTCAGACAAATGCGTATAATTATAATCTGTTCCGAAAAGTGTTCGCCCCGTTAAGTGTTTTACGATATTTGCTTCTGAATGCGGGTTTAATTGAAATACTTGATTTCTTCCGAATATGTCAGCGAAGCGAATTGCCGCGAATGAATTTAATTCGTCGTTCGATGTTAATGCTATGAGTCTGCAAAATTCATTTAATTGGACAGATTCAAGTATATCGCTTGAAAGTATGCTTCCGTGATGGACAGAAAATCCTTCTTTAATCGCGGTGGCTATATTTACCTGATTGGTGTCGGAAAGAAGCACCTGACATTCATGTTGGACTAATATTTTGGCTATATGCCTGCTTATTTTGTTCGCTCCGACTATAAGAGTGCCCTGCGGATCAGGATTGGCGATTTTCAAAAATGAAGCGATGACAGGCGATAACAGGCCGTAAAACAATACCGTTCCTATAATAACTGCAAATGTTATTGGAACTATCGATTTAGCTTCTGAATAACCCGCCTCTGTAAGTCTTTGCGAAAATATTGAAGCTACTGAAGCCGCAATAATTCCGCGTGGCGCCATAAATGAAATAAATATTTTCTCGTTTAAATTAATGTCGTTATTCATATTTGAAATAAATACAGTTGCTGGTCTTGCCACTAAAATAATAAATAGAATAAAAAGCAGCGATTTTATATCAAGATTTGTCAGGTCTGAATAATTTAAACGCGCAGCAAGAACTATAAACAGGCATGAAATGAGCAATACTCTTAAATTTTCTTTAAATTCAAGGATATGCTTGAAATGAAAATTTTCCTGGCTGGCGATAACGATTCCCATTATTGTGACAGTCAGCAGTCCCGATTCTTCATTTAAGGTATTTGATAACGTGAATAATCCTACTACAGTGGCAAGTGAAACCGAGACTTGAAGATAATCAGGAATAATAAAATTTTTAAATGTATATACGATAAATTTTGCGCCTGAGTACCCAAAAATGACTCCGGTTAATATTATTTTAAGTAACTTTATCAATATTACGCTCATTGCGCTTTGAAAAGTGCCTATAATAATAGCTTTAAAAACAAGTACCGCAAAAATGGCGCCGATAGGATCTATAACGATACCTTCCCATTTTAATATTGAGCCTACTTTAGCGGAAGGCTTTATATGCCTTAATAGCGGCATAATAACCGTCGGGCCGGTAACTATGAGAATTGTTCCTAAAAGCGCTGATAATGCGAGTGAAAGTTTTAATATATAATATGCGCCGGCTGTAATAATTATCCAGGAAACGAGGGCGCCGGCAGTAATAAGGTTTCTTACCGCTCTGCCGATATGCTTGAGCTCTTTCGAATTTAAATTTAAACCGCCTTCGAATAAAATAATGGCAACTGAAATCGAAACGGCTGGCAGAAGCATATTTCCAAATATTTCGTCAGGTTTGATAATGCCGAAAACCGGCCCGGCCAGACAGCCGGTAATTAATAAAATCAATATCGATGGAAGATAAAAACGCCAGGCAAGCCATTGTGAAAAAATGCCAAGACAGAGAATAAGGGACAGGCTTGCAAGTATATGAGTTGAGAGAATGACACTGGCGCTATATGAAAAATAACTGATTTCTTTAATTATTATATTAAAGGCACTGCTTAACAATTCGAACATTCTTACATCCTTGCGATTCTAAAATAATGGAATAAAACCCGATATCAAAAATTTTACGTCTTCATTGGAATTATTTTTAACTTCACAGGCAACATGTGATTTGAAATTTATGCTGTCTTCGGAAAAAAGCTGGTGACATTTTTTTTCTTCGATAATAACATCGAGCCTTCCTGATATGACATAAATGAAGCGCTCGCCGTTAATTTTTTCGCTGATTTGTTTGATTTGCAGGCTTATTTCAGGTTTTAATTCGATCGAGTATGTTTCAATGACGTTATTTTCGAGTTTTGAAGCAAGAAGAGTAACGACACTTCCGCTCTTGGCGATTATACGTTCGGCTTCATTAATTTTTACCACTATATAATCTTTTTGTTTAATTTGCTTGAAAAATTCAGATAAATTTATATCATAAAATTCTGCAAGTGTCTCAAGAGATTTCAAAGACGGCGATATTTTGCCGTTTTCTACCTGTGAAAGCAGGCTTGCGGTAATATTAAGCTTTTTCGCTACATCATTGAGAGTATAATTATTTTTTAATCTTAATTTTTTTAATAAAGAACCGATTTTCAAATTTTTAATTCCTCCTGCGGCTTTTATTTATGACTTTATTGAATGATAAAATGATTATACTTATTTTATTTAAATAAGTCAAATTTAATTTTGCTTAAAAAATTAATTAATAATTAAAATGTATAGTTGAAAAACCTTAATTACATTAATTCATGTTTTTTAATAACATATTTACGATTGATATGAACCTCAAATGCTAAAAATAAAATTTTATTAATTTCAAAAAAACTTATTTACAAACATTTTTAACGCGCCAAACTTAAGTTAATTTTAAATTACAGTTTGACAAAGAAAACTTTGAAGTGATATAATTCAAATGTAAAATTATATTACTTAAAAAAATAGGATGACACATTTTATTAGTATTTAAAAGAGGTAATCTTTATGCAATGCGTTAAATGCATATATCGTGAGTTTTTCGCGTATTGGTGCAATATTTTGAAAAACTACGCAAAAAACTTAGGTTCTGTGATTTCACTGAAATTAAAAGCGGTCAAACTTATAATTTTAAGGCATATTTTCGGGGCGCGTAAATTTCATTCGCCGCTTATGCCTCTTGCGCTCAGGATGATCGAAACTGCTCAGGCCAGGTTTCCTTTCTGGGACAGGCCTCACTTGAAATGCGTCAGCGAAACTTTTTCATGCCTTGTCGATGTCGCTGAAAAAGTCACTTTATGCAACCGCCAGAACGGCACATTAAAAGTTTACGATTACGGAAAGTATGCCATCACTTTTTTTGATTCTCAAACGCTTGACGGTATAAGGGTATTCGTTGATTTTAAAAAACTGGCGGTCTATTCGGGAACCTTGCATAAGTATTTTACTAAAACAGTTGATCCGCATGATCTTGACGAATATGATATATGGTTCGAAGCTATATTGAAGGCGGATAAAATAATAAGCGTCATGCCCGTTAAAATGAACGAGTCTTTCAAGGGACGCGGCACTGGTAAAAAAAGATGGGGGATTTGTTCGAAATGCAGGGAAGCCGGCCACCTTGCGGAAAATGTCGCGAATGAAGGCCGGCCAAACGGCGGCGATATTTGCATAAGCTGCCTTAAGGCGGATATTTATTCAATTAATTAAAATTGACGATTCTAACGGAGTATCGTTGAGTGATTATCTGACAATGAAATTAATAAAAAGGAAATAAATAATATGATTAAATTTAATAAAAAACATGATGATAAAAAACATGTGAAAAAAAATAAAATGAACTTAAGTTCATTGAAAAAAAATCCGGAACTTCATGTTAAGAAAAATGAAAAACAGCCGGGCCAGGTATTATTGAGCGTGCGTGAAGCCGCCATGAAAATTGGCATAAATGAGGAGGTTTTCAGAAGAAAATTGAGGAACGGGGAAATATTCGGCATAAAAGCGTCCGAAAAACTCTGGAAGGTCCCTTATGAAAGCATAATTAATTACCTTAACCGTTCCGATAATCTGTCTGAAAAAATAAATGATACGTGGGAAAGCAAAACTTCTGAAAACTGCAACCGCTGTCCGCGCTGGATCGAGTACAGCGGCCTGCCGATGCATTTAAGCCAGAAATACGGCCTTGCCACATGGGTCGTATTGAAAAAGCTTATCGAGATAGATTGTTTCGAGAACGAAAAAGCCGGCGTGTTTTTTTATTTTAAAATAGAAGAATTGGCCGAAATTACGGGCTTGACGCGTCAGACTCTTCATAAAGTAATAATCACGCTGCAAAAAGAAAACTACATCGATTATGAAACTCAAAAAGGTAAAAATGCGGTTTCGAAATTTAAAATAATTACTCCGCTTAGAACGCCTAAAAGCGTTAATGAAATATTGCCTGAGCACGGCGGCATTGCCGGCAGGCCGAAAACCGACGTTATCGGAACCTGTATTACCCGTTTCTTTTAATTAGATCAGTTTTTATTTTTAAAAATATTTAAATGAGTTAAAATCTTAATTGCATTTTTCTTTGATTTTTTATTTGAACAGCTTGCTGCTAAATATTTTTTTCAAGCGTTAAACTTGAATAACTAACAAAAAATCCGATACTTTTATATCGGATTTTTGTTTTAACGTGGTTGAATTCTTATTTTTTAACACAGATCAAAAAATCGAATTAATTATTAACTCAGCTTTTTATAACCCGGCAGGAGCATAAGTTTTGAGTCTGATTAAGATCGCTTCCAGTACCGCCCGTCCGATGGCCCGCGATTTATCCGAAATGGTATAGCAATAGCATGCGTCATTTCGCGGATCGATATCGCCGAGCTTGGTATAATATTTTACTATAGTCCTGTCCGGCAAAATCCCTCTTACGACACCGTCAATTTGAGCTTTAAACGGTTTTAAGCTCACATGTCCGAACAGGTCGCCTTTTTTTATTTTATCGCCTATTTTATATTCGGTCCTGAATATGCCGGCAACGTCCGTTCTGACCACGCGTTCATAAGTATAACCCGCTATATCGCCCGGCCTTCCGGTATTTGTTTCAGCCGTTCCTTCATAGATGATCCGGCCGAGGTTATGGCCGCGGTTGGTTTCGATTACCGCGTGGCAGTCTTTTTTAGCTGTAAAACCGGGTCCGAGCGCTATTACGAAAGGCGCCTCGTCTATTTTGGTGCCGTGGTTCTGTTTATTGACGATTGCGTCGATAGTGGCAAACGGCCTTATGCGGCCTATTGTCTGCCATTTTTCGTCGGTTATGACCGGGATGAAATCAAATTTTTCATTTCCTACCCTGTGGATGATCTCATTAAGCTCGGTTTTTTTTCCCATAACGCCCTCTATTTCGATAAAACCCTCGCTTATGGCGCTTGAAAACGCTACCGTCCGGCGCACTGCCATCGGATTTTCAATTTCGAGCATAATGACCGTGAAGCCGGCTTTAAATAAGCTCGCCGCTACTCCGCTCGCAAGATCGCCGCCGCTTTTTATGACGCAGATTATTTTAAAAAAATCAAACATTTTTAACTCACACTTTCATTATGGTTTTAAGTATTTATTATCAGATTATTTCAGGGTTTCAATTGTTTTTTCGACTATTTCACGGCGCGCGGAGTCTTTTGCCAGGTCGAGGTATTGTTTGAAACTGTCTGCCGCCTGCTTGTTTTTACCCTGGATTTTATATATGATACCGGCTAAATAATGAGCTTCCGGGTTTTTAGGGTCCTTTTCCAGGGCTTTTTGAATATTTTCAAGCGCTTTCGCATTATCGCCGCGCGTCAGTAATATCCTGCTTAAACTTATGTATGCGCCGGCATAATCCGCTTTCAAAGCGATAACTTTGTTTAAAAATTCGGTAGCGTCATCGTATTTGCCGATAGCGCCGAAACAGTAAGCTAATTTTTCATAAGCTTCGTAATAATCTTTTTTAGCTGAAACCGCTTTTTTAAATTCATCCATAGCTTCGTTAAATTTGTTTTGTTTGAATAATTCATCGCCTTTTTTGAACGCAGCTTCAGGTAAAATTTCGGCGCTTTGCGTATCGTTCTTGGCGGTGCCGAGCTGGTCAAGTTTCTGGTCTATTTTTTTGTCCAGAACATTAACAACGGTAGTGAGCGATAATTTCAACTTTGGTTCCTTGTTCTTTACCTGCTCGGTATCTTCATAATCATAACATGTTATCGCGCCGAGTATTATCCCGTGCGGACAAGCCGTAATGTTATAGCCGGGCACTAATTTATTCGCAGTGTTATTCTCGTTTGTCGATTCTTCGGTCATGCCAAGTTTATCATAGCATATAGCAAGATTCAGGTGCAGCGCCGCGGACTTAGAATTTTTAACGAGGCCCTGCTTTAATAATTCCGCGGCCTCTTTAAAACGGCTGAGCCTGTTTAGCATCGATGCTTTATTCGCGATTGAATCTGCGTGGTCCGGATTAGCTTTTAACGCATTTTCAAATTGATTTATCGCATCCTCGATTTTATTTTTAGTGCTGTAAATAACGCCCATGTTATAATAAATGAGGTAATAATCAGGGTTTATCTTCAGTGCGGTTTCTAAAGCCTGCTGCGCTTCGTCAAGCATGCCTTTATATATGTACGCACCGGCCAGATTGACGTAAGCTATATAATATTCAGGGTTTGCGGCGACCGCTTTCTGAAGATTGGTTATGGCTTCTTCGTATGAACGGTTCCTTATACTGTGTATTGCTATGTTATTAAGCGCGATGGCATAGTTCGGATTCAGGGAAACCGCTTTTTTCAAATTCTGCAGTTCTTTAGATTCCTCGTTATTATACCTGTTTATTTGCGACATATAGTAATATGCTTCGGCCTGTTTGGGGTCTTTTTTTATATATTCGTCAAGCACCCGCGCCGAATCCTCGAAGTAGTTAGCTTTATAGTAGCTTATTCCAAGTTTCAAGAGCGCCGGCAGCATCGTCGGGTCCATTTCATACGCTGCCTTAAATTCTTCTTTCGCTTTAACATATTGTTTCTTGGCGAAATATTCATTTCCAGTGTCAAAATAAGTATATTGGTTCTTTTTTACGACAGGGGTCGTGACCAGCGGTTTTTGAGGCGGCTTCGGCCCTATTACGACTGGTTTGGCAGGGCCGGCAGGTTTTACGGGTCCGGCGGGTTTAGCCGGAGATTGCGGCGCCGGTACATCGGTTTTTACGCTTGCGCCAAGAGCGGCATTGCAATTCGCGCACTTTTTGGCTCCAGGCAGGTTTTCATAACCGCATGAAGGACAGGCTGTTTGCTGTGCGTAAGCCGGGCAGCATTTTAATATTTCGAGAATTTTTAAACCAGGTGTCTGGTTATTTATCGAGGCATTATCGACTGGAAAAAGTGATATAATCCCAGCCGCGGCCGCCAGCATTAAAGAATTACGCATAAATTGGGCAGGCTGCTTTTTTTCACGTTTATTTTTTAAAAAAAGTGCCATTCACAATACCTCCAAAATTTAGCCGTTATTCAAACGGCTGTAAATCAAATTTTATATTCATAATTTAACATTTACGGTTGAATTATAGTAAAGTTTCATTAAAAAAACAATCTGAAAATTGCTAAAAATGATATTATTTCTATAAGGCTGCTTTATTGCTGTTTATACGTTCCCTGCGGCGTCAGGTAAATAAAGCCGTTGCCGTCGCAATATTTGCATTTTATAAGGGTGCCGTTTTCGCTTTTTACCGATTTAAGGCCGCCGCATTGCGGGCAGTCTGATTTGAGCGAATAATACGCCTCTGTGCCGTCGCTCTTTTCAGAGGTAAAACAGCCGGTAAGAAAGAATGATGATAAGAAAAAAATAGCACAAAATAAGAAAAATGTAAATATTATTTTATTATTATTATTGATTATGATTCTCATTTTATTACAAACCCTTAATTATTTAAAAATTGCTAAAAATATTATTTTTTGATGTTTGTTTCGCCTTTTTTTTCTGATAACGCGCTCTGCGCCTGGACTTGAGATTTTATAAGATTAAGCTGTTCGAGTATTAAAAACCTTAAATTCGAGTCATTTGAAGTTACGGACAGTGTTTTTTCAAAAATATCAATTGATTCGAGGTTTTTACCGATTTTTTTATACATGATCGCCAGGTTATAATAATTTAAAGGGTTTTGTGAGTCGACGGTTGTTGCTTTCTTGAAATATGATATGGCTTCTTCGTATAAGCCCAGTTTTTTTGCCATAAAACCCAGCCGCGAATATATGTCGTAAAAATCAGGATCGAGTTTTTCGACTTTTAAAAGTGCCGTGTATGCTTCTTTTTCATTATTAGCTTTTTTCTGGTTTTCGTATATTTTATAGTAGACGGCCGCCATTTCAGCTACATTGTCGTTTATTTTCTCGAGCGCGGCCGTCGCATCGTCGTAGCTGCCTTTCATTTCGCACGCAAGCGCCAGATTGAAATATATGGCGGCTTTTGTGTACTCTTCCATGACAGGTATCTTTTTGTTAAGCGTTTCGTTCGGAATTGTGCCTTTTTCTTCCGGCATATTGTTCGCCAGAGAATCCTGGAATTCAAGAGCCGCCATTTTATATTCTCGGTTTTTAAGATGCCTTACGCCGTTTAAAAATAATTCCTGCGCTATATATTTTTTCTTTAGTTCCATTTCCTTCTTTTTCTTGCCGATTAATTTTAAAAGTTCGGCACCCTGGATATGCTTTGGGTTATGCATGAAGCATTTTTTTAACTTGTCGCCGGCGGCGTCATAACCGCTGCGGCGGTACTCGTAAAGCGCAGAACAATAATGAATCTCTGCGTTTTCAACTCCGAGCGCCGTCAGTTTATTTATTATTTCAAGGCCTTCGTCGTTTTTTCCCAATTTAAAAAGATCGTTCATCATGTTTTGCAGCGCTTTTATATTGTCGGGATTGATTTTAAGAGCGGTTCTATACTGTGCGACCGCCGACTCTATTTCGCCCATTTTATCGAACTCATACGCCGCATTGAGATGTACCTGGTCTTCCTTATTCATGAAATCGATTTTTTTCAGCCGCTCGGCTACGACTTCCGCGGGCGCGCCGTAGTTAAGGGCTTTATTGTATTCTTCACGCGCGAATGACACTTTCCCCTCGAGAAGATATTTATCTCCTAATTTTAAATGGTCGATTTTTCCGGGACTGAACACCATATACAAAATAAATATTAAAACTAAAAATATCTTCAAAAATTTCATTTACAAGACTCCGGTTTTTAACATTTTATATAATAATACCCTTTTCTTAATATCGTCAAAAAAATAAAAATCTAAATTTGATTTTTTTCGCGAGTTATTTTATTCAGCTAAATTTATTTTGTTATGGAAAGTTGCCGGCCTATCTGATATAATTATATAATTCATAGTTTTTAAAATAAATAAGGGAGTTAGATTTGAGCCGGATTGAGTCAATCTTTTTGGGAGCAGCATCAGAAAAAATCTTGCAAATGTCAAGGCTGGTAATTATTAGCGCCGCAGGTAATATGGCGTTAATAGTTTTTCTGATACTGTTTGTGATGCCGGCAGGCGCTGCTGCGAAAAACTATAATTCATACGCGATTTTTTATGGCGCCGAAATTGACACTAAAAAAATGTCTCATTTTGATTTAATAATTGTTGATCCTAAAGCGAAGGTAGATATTCCGGAACTTCATTGTAAAAATACCGAGGTGTTCGCGTATCTCAGCCTTGGCGAAATAAACAAAGCCGCCCCTGAATATGAAAAATTTAATGCCGGCGGAATTATCGTAAAGGAAAATCCGAATTGGCCGGGTTCATTTTATATAGATGCCGATTCGGAGTCATGGCGCAATTACATTCTTAACGAAGCTGTACCGGCGCTCGCGGCCGGCGGCTATGACGGAATTTTTCTCGATACGCTCGATTCGCCTTTAGTAATTAATGACGGCTTTTTCGGCTTTTACAAAAACGGCACGCCGGCTGTTTGTGAAATAATAAGGAAAATAAGGGAAGTGAATCCGAAATTAGGTTTAATGGCTAATAACTTCGAGGAACACGCTGATGAGATAGGAAATTATGTCAATGCCTTTAATGTCGAGAGCCTTTTTTGCACCTATAATTTCCGGTCCCGGAAATATGAACGTTGTGACGCGAAATATAGCGATAAACGCGTAAAAAGACTTCAAAAATTAAAAAAGGATTATAATGTTCAGATATTTGTCACCGATTATGCCGCAAATTCTAATTACAGGTCAGTCAGGCGCCTTTATGATAAAATCAAACGCTGCGGTTTTGTTCCTTATGTTTCTGAAATCAGTCTCGTTAAATTAAACCGACATGTTTTAAATTTCGCTAAGCGCGCAAAAAAATAAAAAAATACCGTTATGTTAAAAAGTTTTTAAAATGATATTTCAAAGCGTATAATTATATTTTAAAAATCAACAGAAGAGGTTTTTATTATGCAAAATCAGGATCCCAGGCCCAATAAGACAATAGGGTTGATTGTTTCGGCGTTATTTTTATGCTATGCGGCGTATTCATTTTATTGGGTTTTTAAAATAATGACATCTTATAACGAACGGGCGGCCGGGACAATAAAAAAAGTGCAGGGTTCGTTTGTGCCGGGAAATCATATATATGTGAGTCAATTTAATAATTATGTCGATTACGAATTCAGGGATAACTCAGGTAAAATCATAACCGGCACCGTTAACTCTCTCATGTTGAGTTTTAGCAAGGCAGGCGATGAAATCAGCATTCATTATAAAAAAGATTCACCGGAACGTGATAACATTCCGGTGAACGGGATTTACGGTTACTTTATTTCATTTGCAACGCTTGCCTTAATTGGCGGGCTGCTTTTGAATTTTTCACTCAAACTTGCCTGATTAATTGATTTTTTTTAATGCCTCGATCGCTCTGGCGTAATCCGGCTCGTTTGTTACTTCATTCAGGTATTCGGCATATTTTACTTCGTTATTTTTGTCGAGTATGAAAACTGAACGGCTTAAAAGCCTTAATTCAGCTATGTAAACGCCGAACGCTTTGCCGAACGAGCCTTCCTTATGATCTGAAAGCGTTATTACATTGCTCACTCCCGCGGCGCCGCACCAGCGTTTTTGAGCGAACGGCAGGTCCATCGATATTGTGAGAACGATAACGTCCTTTGAAAAATTTACTGCTTCCTGATTAAATTTGCGCGTCTGCATATCGCATACAGGCGTATCGAGCGAAGGAACGACAGAAATCACTTTTATTTTTCCATCATAATTTGAAAGTTTTACCGGTGCAAGATCGTTAGTTAATACTTCAAAATCAGGCGCTTTCATGCCGGGTTTTATTTCACAGCCTATCAGCGTAAGCGGATTTCCTTTGAAAGTTACCGCATTTTTCCTTTCAGAGTATTTGGTATTTGAACAGCAATTGCTCATCTGACTTCCTCCTTAAAATAAAAGCATTTTATTTATGAATTGGTATAATGTTTTACTATAACATAAATTTAAAGAATTTTATAGCATTTTATTCATATTTTTTTATTTAACTGAAAATTAACTTAATTTTAACTTGTCACGTTAATATTGCTATTGACAACTAAAAAAAAAATGTGGTATATTAAAAAATAATTTAAATAACTTAATGCTTTTTTTAAAGGTTAAACGTGCTTTTCTTTAATGAATGAAAATGATGTTTATCCATTGTTTGCGTTTTATGGGTAAACGGTTTTATTTTATGTCTTTAATTTCAAAAAAATAAAATAAAAAAGGAACTCAGGATTGAATGTTGAGGTTATGCGTATGATCAATTTAATATTAAAAAAATATTTTGAAAAGACTTTTAATTGCCGCTCGCTTTTTCTTGTTTTTGCGCTGTCGCTATTGATTATGCTGCCGCCGTTCGTGAAAATCGAAACATCCGGCTGGTATGATTTTATTCCTGCCGCCGGCGCGTCATATGCCGCTGAAATAAAGATAAAGGCTGCCGCGGATAAAACAAACGCGTCGCTGGGCGAGGAAATAATTTTAACTATAACTGTTAGTTCCGACGGGCGCGGCGGAAATCTTGAACCTAAAATCCCTGATTTTGAAGGTTTTCAAATTCAGGGCACCAGGACTTCAAGTCAGATAAGTATTATTAACGGAATTCAAAGCGTTCAGATGAGTTACATATATTCAATTTATCCGGTTAAGAAAGGCAAATTGACGATCGGAGAATTTTCGATTGAATATGCCGATGCGTCAGGTAAGACTGTTATCGCTAAAACCCAGCCTATAATTATCGAGGTCAGCGAGGAAAAGAAAAGCGAACCGGCGCCTGATTCCGCGGCGGATGCCAAAACCGATGCGAAACCTTCGGCGGACGCAGGTAGCGGCGATAATTCAGAAGGACTTTCAGGGTATCTTTTTGTGATAACGATAATCATATTTTTGATATTTTTGTCAGTCTGGTTTATTGCCTGGCAGAGCAAACGGAAAGCTTATTTAGCTGAAAAAATACGCAATCAGATGAATATGAATTCAGGAAAACTTCAAATAAATAACGGCGCATCTAATGCTGCCGGTGCTGCGGGAACTGAAAAAAATCCGGTATTTTCATTCAAGAAAAATGAATTTCAAAGCGGCGCGGACATGAAGAAAGATTCCGAACCGGTCCGTTCATTGGATGGCCGGGCGTCAAAACCGGCGGTAAGCGTCGATGATATTTTCAATATTTCGATGGGCAGCCTGAAAAAAGGCGATTACAGGGCCGGATGTTCTGAATGTTCAAGGTTTTTCAAAATTATTTTTGAAAATATGGCCGGCGAAAAACTGACTGACCTGACGACTCCTGAATTTATAGCCAAACTTGAATTGAAGCGTGTCAATCCGGCGACAGTATCGAATCTCCAGTCGGCCCTTGAAATTTGTGATATGGTAAATTACGCGCGTTACCAGCCGACTGAAAGTGAAATTGGTTATTTGAGACAGGAAATTGAGAAAACATATAATAATTTCAGAAGAGGTGTTTAGATGAATAGTGACATTAAGGCGGTTCAGGACGAGGTAAAGAGTAAAAGCGCCCTTACCGAAAAGATAATGACGCAGATCAGGCGCGTTATTGTCGGCCAGGACCATCTTGTAGAATCTTTATTAATCAGCTTTTTTTCAAACGGCCACATACTTTTAGAAGGCGTGCCCGGTCTTGCGAAAACGCTTGCCATAAAAACTCTCTCGTCGCTTATTCACACTAATTTCGCGAGAATTCAATTCACGCCGGACCTGCTTCCGGCGGACCTTGTAGGCACTAAAATCTATAACCAGAAATCAGGGGAATTTGAAACATCAAAAGGGCCTATTTTTACAAATTTCCTACTTGCCGACGAAATTAACCGCGCCCCTGCCAAAGTTCAGAGTGCGCTGCTTGAGTGTATGGAAGAACGCCAGGTTACGATTGAAAAAGAAACATACAAACTTTCCGAGCCTTTTCTTGTGATGGCGACGCAGAATCCTATCGAAACCGAAGGAACTTACCAGCTTTCCGAGGCGCAGGTCGACAGGTTCATGCTCAAGGTCGTTGTCGGGTATCCCGCTGTCAGCGATGAAAAAGAAATAATAAAAAAAATGGCGATAGATAAAAATATAAAGGAAAATATCGTCCTGGAGCCGGTCACTACGCCGGCGGAACTGCTCGAGGCGCGCAAGCTTATCGATAAAATATATGTCGACGAAAATATAATTAACTATGTGGTAAATATTGTCAATGCCACCAGAAATCCTGAAAAATACGGCATGGCGAATATCAAAGACTTTATAAGATTCGGCGCTTCGCCGCGCGCTTCGCTTTACCTTGTAGTCGCGGCGCGGGCCAGCGCGTTTTTGAAACGCCGCGGATATGTCACTCCGGAGGATATTAAAGCCGTCGGTTATGACGTCTTGAGGCACAGGATCATTCCGACTTATGAGGCTGAAGCCGAAAATCTCACCTCGGATGACATCATAAAAACAATATTCGATAATATCGAAATACCATAAACGCGGGAATTATGACATTAATTTTTGAAACTGGAAAATAGCCGTTATTTAATTGATGGAGCGTTTTGTGATACCGAAAGAGCTTATAAAACAAATCAGGACAGTTGAAATAAGAAGCAAAAAAACCGTCGATACGCTTTTCGCCGGTAACTTCAAATCCGTCTTCAAAGGGCGCGGACTTGAATTCGAGGGCATACGCAAATATGAACGCGGCGACGATTACAGAAGCATCGACTGGAAGGTAACCGCCAGGATGCGCCGGCCTTACGTTAAGATTTACCGCGAAGAACGCGAAATGGTAATTATGATTTTGATGGATGTTTCGCGCTCGTCTATTTTCGGGTCGACCGGTCAGAATAAAAGGGAGCTTGCCGCTGAATTCGCGGCGACAATCGCGCTTTCCGCCGTGTCGAATAACGATCAGGTCGGGCTTTTAATGTTTTCCGATAAAATAGAAAAATTCATACCGCCGAAAAAAGGGAAAACACATGCCTTAAGAATTTTGCGCGAGGTGCTTCTATTTGAGCCGGTATCTTCAAAAACTGATATTTACGGCTGCCTTTCGTTTTTTAACCGAATAATCAAGCATAAGACAGTGGCATTTCTGGTATCCGATTTTATCGACGAAAACCGGAAACTCGAGAAAATGCTGTCCGTAACGAACCACCGTCATGATATCATTGCTATAACGTTGAATGACGAATTAGATGTCTTACCCTATGACGCCGGCCTTATCGACTTATACGACCTCGAAACCGGCGAATCATTTACAGTCGATACGTCAAATAAAAAATTAGTTGACGAATATAAAAAATTATACTTTAAATTAAAAAAAGACCGTGAAATTTTATTTAAGAAAACTAATATCGATTTTATCGATCTTTCGACAAAATACCCGATTCAGAAACCGCTGATTACGTTTTTTAAAAAGCGCGAACGTGCGGTTAATTTCAAATGAATTTAATTAAATTAAAATTTTGCATATATACGGAGGATTTGTTTTGAATAATAAATTTGCGTTTTTTATTTCGGCGCTTTTGATTTTCATTCTCGGCTTTTGCTCATTGAATCTATACTATTCGTCAATGTTCGATGTTAAGCAGGAAGCGAAAGTTATTGATTCGCGTAAGTTCGCTGGTGTTCTTGTTTCTCAAAAATTATATAAGGATGCCGCCGAGTTATTAAAAAAACATCTCGCCGAGAATTTGATCGCGCCTTCTGAACGCGAGTCCACGCTTCTCTATCTTGCTGATATTTATCTTGAAAACCTTATGGAATACGAAAATGCTATGGCTGTTTATTTGAGATTGCTTTACGAATATCCTGAAACTAAATTCAAGATAGATGCAGAAAGAAAGATACTTGAATGCAAGGAGAAACTTGGGCGCCGTTTTGAGGCGATGACTGAAATGGCCGCGCTAGAGGATAAAAATAAAAAAGGTTTACAGTCTGGCGCCCGGGCAGGTACGACCGCTGAAAACTCAATAACGGTAGCTAAAATAGGCGACGAGATTATTACAATGACGGATTTTGCACGCGAAGTTGATGTGCTCTACGAAGGCATGGCGGCTAACTTCGCTAAAGACCGCGACAGCCGGATAAAGCTTTTAAAAGAAGTCGTGGCCCAGAAAGTGCTTAAAAGAACTGCGGCTTCCAAAAGATTCGACAGCGATCCGGAGATATTGAAAAAAACCGATAAATTCAAAACTCAGCTTATGCTCCAGAAATTATTAAATGATGATGTTGTGACTAAGGTGACAGTTGACGACCTTGCGGTAAGCTTATATTACGAGGGGCATAAGAATGAAATGCGTACGCCTGATTTATATAAATTCGATTATGTGTCCTTAAACGATGAAACGGCGGCAAATGAATTGATTTCAGATGGCGGAAGCGGAAAATTCGCCGCGCATTCTCCTAAAGCGACTGGGCTTTACGATATCCAAAAGCTTTCGGCGGAACTTAACTGCGATTTTTCTGAAGGAACCGCCGAAATTAGCGCCGCAAAACACGGCGATATCGTAAAAAAAATATTCAAAAAAATGGACGGCGGTTATCTTGTGCTTAAAATCGCTGAAATTCAGAAAGGCCAGCAATTGCCGCTTGAAAGTGTTAAAGAAAAAATCCGCCAGAGTTTGCTTTCTCAAAAAACCGAGGCTGAGATTCAGAGTTACGTGATAAAAAAACTCGCGGAAATGAAAGTTACATTTTATGAAGAAGCATTCAGTAATGCGTCTACCGACGAAGCAAAGTTAAAAAAATAAGCGTGGATTTTATGCCTGGAACGAATGAAAATGAATTGAGACAAGTTAATACGGCCGCAGGAAATGAGACGTCGGAAAATGCCGCTATATCCGGCTCGAACGTTAAGAAGTTTGACGCTACCAGCGAGACGCAGCTTCGCGATATCAAGCCGCTTATGAATATGAACATCGAATATAAAAGCGCCTGGCCTTATATAGCAGCTTCTTTATTTGCGGCCGCACTGATTTATATTATATGGCGCCAGCTTGCAAAAAAAGCACCCGAAGATAAGGCCGTTTTTGAAGAAATTAAGCCGCCGGCGCCGCCGCCTTTTGATATCGCAGTCAGCGAGCTTGAAAAACTCCAACAGTCCGGCCTTCTTGAAAAAGGCGAAATAAAGCTCTGGTATATGGGAGTTTCCAGAATATTCAGAAATTATATAGGCGGGCTGCTTGAGTTTAATTGTGTCGATCTTGATATTTCTGAAATTATGCCGGCTTTGAAAAAGGCTTCGGTAAGGAGTTCGTACTGTCTTGAAATCGAAGATATCCTAAATGAGTGCGATCTCGTTAAATTTGCGCGGTACATTCCGGACAGGAATATGGCGCTTGAAATTTATAAAAAAGTTTTTGAATTCGTTAAAAAGAATGGGAATAATAATTTAAAATGACAGTATTCAAATATCCTTCGCTTTTATTTTTAATAATCGTGCCTGTAATCCTTGTTATATGGCGCATTTACATGGATAGCCGCCGGAAGCAAAGCGGCGTCGGCTATTCTAATTTCGCCTTACTGAAAAAAGTTTACAGGCGCAGTTTCAGAAATTACCTTTCGGGATTGCCCTTGATTTTAAAGGCTGTAGCGCTTACGCTGGTTATCCTGGCAATTGCCAGGCCGCAATTCGGCGAGGGTAAGGATGAAATAAAACGCCGCGGCATCGATGTGTTTATTTCTCTTGACGTGTCAGGTTCTATGTCGGCCGAGGACTTGAAACCGGACCGTATGACCGCCGCGCGCGAACTTACGGCCGATTTCATAAAAAAAATAACTGACCACAGGGTCGGCATGGTTATTTTCGCGGGCCGCGCGCTTGTCTTATGCCCGCTGACAGTCGATTACGGCATTATCAGCGATCAGGTCAACAAAATAAAGGTTGGCGATATGCCTATCGACGGAACTGCGATAGGCGACGCAATCGCCAATTGCATTAATAAGTTTAAGGACGAAAAATCAAAGTCGAAAGTCATAATCCTCCTTACTGACGGCGAAAATAATTCCGGCACTATAGATCCGCTCGCGGCGGCAAAAATCGCCCGTGATAAGGGAATCAAAATATATACTATCGGGATAGGATCAGTCGAAGGCGCGCCGATACCGGTGACGCGCGGCGGTCAGAAGTTTTACCTAAGAAATAATGACGGCAGCCTTGTTATACCTAAAATTGACGAAAAACTGCTGCAGGAAATCGCTTATATGACCGACGGGCGTTATTTCAGAGCGACCGATGAAAAAAAGCTTAAGGAAATTTATGAAATAATAAACAATCTCGAAAAGAGCGATATAGTGGTCAGCCGTATGACGCTTTATTCGGAGCAGGCGCATTATTTGCTCTTCGCGGCGTTCATAACCCTTGTTATAAACTTTTTGATCGAATACAGATTATTATTGAAAATATAACACAGGCTTTGAAGCTTTTTCCGCAGTTGCCATATCAGTTCCCCGGGCCGCGCTCTTAGAAAATATTTGTAATCGGTTATTAGGACGGAATTTTATCTGAAAAAGATTTTTATTGATTGTCTTAAAAAAATATATGAAGCGGATTTTAAAAAAAATGCGCATAATTGTTTCAAATTTAACGCGGTTGCCGTTTCCTCGCGGAACGGCCTTACGCTTATTGAGATAATGATTGCTATGTGTGTTATGTCCATAATCGCCGTTTCAGCCCTATCGCTCTGCGAAAATACAGTCAGGCTCGAAAAGGAGTTTGAACTCAAAGCGGTTTTACGCAGTGTCCGTAATGCCGTTGACAGGTATTATGAAACATCTCATAAAATTATGCCTGATGCTCAGGAACCTAAAAAATATCCTAAAAATCTTGAAGAATTAGTTCAAAAAAGATACCTTCGCCAAATGCCTGTCGACCCTTTCACGGGAAAATCCGACTTCAGGCTTATTTCCTCTACCGATGAGCCGGATTCAGTCACTCTTGTCTTCGATGGCGAAACGAACGGAGATAATTTATATGACTTGAAAAGCCGAAGCGATTACGAGGCTATAGACGGCAGCGAAGTCTCCAAGTGGTAATACTAAAATTATCTATTTGCCGTGAATTTATTTTTTTAATAATAATCCGATTTTTTCACCCGATTAATCTGCGAAACTATATCTAAAAATTTCGAAAATTAAATAATTATAAGGACGCGATACAGTGTTTGAAAGAATAAAAAAATCTAGTTATAAAGGATTTAATTTCATAGAAATGAGCATTGTAGTTTCAATTATTGGAATATTATGTGCCATTTCATATCCGATGGGCGTCAGTTACATAAAAAAAAGCCGCGACGGCGCCCTGAAAAAAGACCTTTATGTTATGCGCGAATGCATCGATAAATATTATGCCGTGAATTCGAAATATCCTGAAAAGCTTGAAGAACTCGTTGAAAAGAAATTTTTGCGGTCTATACCGTCAGATCCTGTCACCGGCCAGCGTAATTGGAAAATCGTACATTCGAAAAACGGCGCGGACGATGTTTATGACGTTAAAAGCGCCGCTTCCGGAACCGATTTTGAGGGGAAACTATACTCGAATTATTAAAATTGCAGTTTATTTTATTGCTTTATTTTTAAAACATCATCGAAATGTACTGATTTTAAACATTTTTGCAAATGCTAAGGCCAGGAATGCTCTTATAATTTTTTGACGATATTATGCCAAAACAAGAAAAATGTGATGCAGAGTAATTATAATGGTAGAAGTTAAACTTAAAAAATCAAATAAGGCGTTTTCATCGGTTATATGGCTTATGGCCATAGTTTTTGCTTTTGCAGTGGCAGCCGGTGGAGCGGCGCCGTTATATTCCGCCTCTATAAAGCAAAATCGCGAGGCCGAGCTTTTGTATGTTTTGAAAAGTTATAAAAAAGCGATTCTTAAATATAAATCGGTTTACGGCACCGGACCGGCGAAATTGGCGGACCTTATCAAACGGCAGCCGAATCCAAGATTTTTAAGAACACTTTATGACGATCCGTTCTACCGCGGCGAATCTCTGAATAAATGTTCAGGATTGGGGATCCTTCCGGTCCTGGCCGACGGCGGATATATCGCTAACGTAAAGAGCGCGAGCCCTGAAAAAGGCCTTAACGGAATAGCTTATTCAAAATGGTATGTAAATGATCTGCTCGAGTTGGATTATGAAACCGGTCCGGTCGGGTTAAATAAATAGCAACGTGTTAAAATATAAAAATAAAAAAGGGCGCCAATTTTATTGATCGGCAGCCCTTTTTTTAAAATCTTAATATGAAAAATCGTCTTTAGAAATTAATTTTTTCCCTTAAAACGTCATATTCAACTTTGCTGTGGTGTCTTGGATCCATAGGTATTTCCGGCATTACGCCTGCATAGTCGAATGGTATATTTTCTTTTTTGAGCATTTCGCTTATTTCTTTTACTACTTCTTCTTTTGATTGTTCGCAGTTATCTATAAGGCTGACCAGAGCGTAAGCTTTTTCGCCCATTTTATCGTCCGGCATGCCAAGATATGCCGATTGTTTTACTGATTTGTGGCGTTTAAGAAGTATTTCGACTTTTACCGGGAACAAAAGCTGGCCGTTTCTTGAAATCGCGTTATGGACGCGGCCGACAAGCCATACGTTTCCGAACTTATCGATTCGCGCGAGATCGCCGGTACGGTGCCAGACTTTGCCGTCGGATTCTATGATTTTGGTTTTCGCTACGGCGTCTTCGTTGTTATAATATGACTTGCAGACGTGAAGCCCGGCGACTATAAGCTCGCCGACTTCGTTTTCGCCGACAGTCAGGCCGTCCCAGCTGTCGTTTTTGAGTTTAATAGGATTTTTATTGATTTTTAAAAGTTTATATTCAAGCCCTTCGGCGAAATGGCCGACGTTTACGCCTTCATCGGATACCACTCCGTGTTTCGGGTTTAATATGTCATTGACTTCGATATGCGCGATCGGTTCGACTTCGGTCGAGCCGTAAAGCACCCAGATTTTAGCGTTCGGTACGCATTTTCTGAATAACGCCAGAGTGTCGTTGCTTATCGGCGCGCCGCCGGTAATTACGCGCCGGATTTTAGGGAGCGTAATGCCGAATTCATCGCAGAATTTCGCCATATTCGCCACCATCGAAGGCGAAAGTGTAGCGCATGTCACTTTGCATGTTTTCATCTGCGAAACGAGCATCAGCGAGTCTTTTTCGGAAGGACGGCCGATATCGGTTATAGGAATTACAGTGCTTACGCCGGCGGCTATGTTATTGAGCGAAAATATCGGAAATGCTGGCAAATCAATATCGTCGTCGTTATATGGAATGCATTCGTCGAGAGCGAGATGCTGCGCCGCGAGAAATTGATGTGTGCGGTTTGCGCCTTTAGGCACGCCCGAACTGCCTGTCGTAAATGTCACAAGCGCAGTTTCTTCGCCTGTTACGCTTGCGGTTTTTGAAAGCGGTTCCGATTTCTGCAGCTCTTCGAGCGATGATTTGTATTGGCCTTTATGCGGGCCGACTACTATTTTTATAGGGATTTCGTTTAACTCAGGAACGTCCGCGCAGAGGGCGAACGCCTGTTCAAAACTTATCATCGTCGTCGGATTGACAACCTTGGCGCTTACCCCGAGCTGGCCGCGGCGCGCCCATGAATCCAAAAATACCGCTCTCGCGCCTATCATCATGATGGCTGACATTGTCTGGTAAAGTTCGAGCGACATAGGCAAGAACAATATAACGCAATCGCCGTGTTTTACTCCGGCGTTTATTAATCCCTGCGCAGTACGGGTAATCAATTCATAAAATTTTCCGAATGTAACATTTTTGTGAGCGATGTTTTCGATTATCTTATTTTCAGCCCAGTCATTTTTGGCGAAAGGATCCGGCCAGTAAAGCGCTGTGCCTGTTCCCTTGGAATCGGCGTTCCTTTTGAGGAACGAAACGACATTATTATGGGCTGTCGCCTCGTCATAAAAACCGAACACCTTATTTTTCAACTCGTTGAGTTTAAGCATTTTTTGCCTCCTCCGTCGTATTTTCTGATTTTTTTGTTTCTTCAAATTTTTTCCAGAAATTTATTATGATTTTCGATATTTGCTGGGCATGCGTGAAAATCGCGGCGTGACCGGCGTCGTTTATCGATTCGTTATAAGCGTTGTCGCGCATGATGATCTTCAACTTGTCGGCTTCGCCTGTGCTGTTTACTACCGCGTCAAGTTTCGCTCCAATTGCGGCGCAGGGTATTTCGAGTTTTTTTAGCTTTGCGGACTCTATCGGCGCTTCTATAAATTCATTTTTGTCTATTGTTACGGATACTATGGATTCGAGGCTGCAGAATTCATCCATAAGCTTTTTCTTTTTTTCTTCGTCTAAAATTTGCGGTATATATACCTTTTCAAAATGATCTTTCAATTTTTTTCCGGCGAGCATTGGAAATATTTTTTTCAAAATTTTATCGATGACCGGTAATTTCGCAATTTTAGGTATTTGCGAGGCTTTGTCGGTATCTTTTGAAAAAATAAGCGGTGTTATTACCCCGATGCCGTTGATTTTTTTTGGATACAGCGTAGCTATCTTCAAGGCATAGTAACTGCCCAGCGAATAGCCGACTATATAGGCCCTGCCCTCGCATAAAGTATCGATAAGTTCATTATAAGTAGCAATCGCGGTATTTTTATCATTTACGAAATTCGGCAATGAAAGATTTTTGGCGTGGCCCGGCCTGTCAGGAACTATGCATCTGAATCCGTTTTTTACAAATTCTTCCGCCACCGCGTCAAAATCAAGGCCGTTACCCGGGTTGCCGTGCAGCATCAATACCGGTTTGCCTTCGCCGTATTCGCGGTAAAATAATTCTTTTTCAAAATTTTTTAATTTAATTGTTTTTTCTGAGAAACTCATAAATAGAAACCTCTTTTTCTCAATTCTTTGATTTTAGAAACATCAGGATTTCTGGTATGTTTTTTATTTTCGGTTTTATTTGGAAACCCCTCTATTTTTCCTGTTTCATTAATTTTTTTTATGGTTTCCAGTATCGCATCGGCCTCTATAAGACTTGAACGCATTGGTATTTCGATATAGCTTTTTACGCCTTCCGTGCTAACTGTCTTAACCGTTATTATATTTCCGTCGTCTATTTTTTCGTTCATCTGATGAATCGAAAAACCGACCGGCCGGCCTTCTACCCATGCCCATAAATCGCACATGGTTCCGCGGTTATCCGGCAGAATGCCGTGGTGCACGTTTATGCAGCCGATCGCCGGCAGCGCTAGCGCCTCTTTTTTATAAATATCGCGCGTCCTGACGTTTATTATCAAATCAGGCTTGATTCCGGCGAGCGTATCGATAGCTTCTTTCGAATTGATTGTTGAATAAAGAAAATACGGAATATTCCGCTTTTTTAATATTTCCTTGCGCTTATCGAAAAAAAGCGAATCGAGCATATTGTTTAAAAGCGTTCCGCCGGTGTCAGGCGCGCCGATTGTAAGCAGCGCGGCGGCTTTCAGGAATATTTTTAAATTGACGGTTTTTATGAAAATAACTCCGGCTATTTCGACTCCGGCCGGAAGATTTTCAGGTGCTGTTATCCGGTCTATAAGCTGCAGATAATTATCTTTTACATAATTTGCCTGCGATGTTACTATGACTATTTTCATATAATGACCTTTCAGTCCTAATTTTTTTAACTGCGCGCGCCGGCGTTTCTTCCGTAATTTGAATGCGCGC
Organism: Candidatus Wallbacteria bacterium; assembly: GCA_041441465.1. Taxonomy (GTDB): domain Bacteria; phylum Muiribacteriota; class UBA9980; order UBA9980; family UBA9980; genus JASDSY01. Next base: position 51,327 of record JASDSY010000001.1, on the reverse strand, counting down.
TCGTAAATTCGTCCGAGGCCATAGCCGCTATCAGCGAAATTTCGCCCGCTAAGACTGCGGCGGCCGTAATTTCAGCGAGCTTTAAAGCTCCGCCTTCGCCGGCACATTTTAAAATTTCAAGACACGCCTTTTGAGTAGGTAATTTGGTTCCGCCTCCGACAGTTCCGACCATGATGCCCGGGAGTGTTACGCTGATTTTTATTCCTGAGCCCGTCTTTTCAATGTTGGTAATTCCGCAGGCCGATTCCGCCGCGCATGCCGGGTCCTGGCCGCATGCTATATAAAGCGCTGTAAATGCGTTCGAATAATGCGCCTGTAAGCCGTAACTATGCGCCTGCTGCATACCTATGACTGAAACTTCATATACTTTATGCATTCTTTCGGCAGTGGTATTGAGAATGTTCTTAAGGATTTCTTCACATAATGTCACTTCGGCGGTCACTTTTTTTCCGCGGTTTTGCGTGAAATTGATAGCGTTGACCTTTTTGTCCCCCGACAGGTTGCATTCTAAAAAATAATCAGAGATATTCCCTTTATATTCCTGTTTAATAAATTCAAGCGCTTTGTGCGTCGCGATCGTCGACATGTTCTGCCCCGATGCGTCGCCGCAAAAGTATGAAAAACGCAGGCACAGTTTCGAGCCTACAGGATACTGAGAAATTTCAAGTAACTTTCCGTGCCTTGTGGTCGATTCAGCCGCAGTTTTTATTTTTTCAAAATTTGATTTCAGCCACTCCGAAAAATCCGCCATATCTTTTAAGTTTTCAAATAAAAATATAGGCGTGCGGCATACACTGTCGGCCAGAATTAAGGTGTCGGCCCCGCCTGCCGCGGTTATCGCGTTAGCACCGCGCGAAATCGAAGCGACAAGCGCGCCTTCGGTCGTTGCGAGCGGTATGTAAAAATTATCGTTCGCGTATTTTCCGTTTACCTTTAACGGACCGGCCATTCCGACGGGGATCTGGCAGTAGCCGAACATATTTTCGATGTTGCCCTGGAGTTTTTCAGAGCCGGAATAGTCGAATGATTTTATTACGCTGAGATCGGCGCCGGTTTTTGATTCCAAAAATTCCTGGCGCTTTTCGATGCCGGTTTTTGAATAATCGAGCGGCAGTGCGGCCGCCTGCATGTCGGCCGCGCCCGGAAACTCTTTTGCAGTTCCCGGTTCTACATTAACGTCTATTTCATTATGAAGAAATTTGGCCGCCGAATTTGTTTTTAACAGCGTTTTAATCAGCGAATGGAAAGTGTTGAAGTCATCGCGTGACAATTCGCTTACTTCCAGCGAAAATTTATGCTGGAGATAGGCGAGCATCGACATTTTGCCGAGTGAATCCAGTTTGTTGAATTTAGCCAGCGGCTTATAAATAGAAAATTCGTTTTCTGGAATATTTAATAAATTTGATACTATAGGCCTTATTTTATCGAATATGACTTCTATTTCTTTTTCGAGGCCCGGAGTGGAGCTTTCTTTTTGCGCTTTTTCAAATTCAGCTTTGTATTTTATTATTTCGATAAGGCTGTTCCGTTGTATTTTATAGCTGTAGCTTCTCGGAAACGGTTCTTTAAGTTCGACGAACTGGCTTATTTTTTCCCAGTCAGGCCAGTCGGCGCAAACGGCTTTGATTTTTTCCTCTACAAATTCATTAAAATTAGCTATCGCGTTTTTAGCGAAAAACTCCTCGTTAACCCTGTAAATTAATACAGGCTGCTCGAGGTTGTCCTTTTCGATTCCGACTATGCAGAATTCTTTCAGATAGACTACGCTGCCGATCCTGTTTTCAAGTTCGTCCGGATAAACGTTCATTCCGCCCGAAGTTACTATGACGTCTTTTGACCTGCCCATGATATAAATATATCCGTCATGGTCAATTTTAGCCATATCTCCGGTTTTTATGAAATTGCCGTCCGACCATAAAAATTTGTTGAGTTCCGGCCTGCCGAATATTCCTACCGTATTGGCCGGCGAATAGATCAATAGTTCGCCTATTCCGTCTTTGTTAGGCCTGTCAATTTTCATCATTATCGGAGGAACTGCTTTTCCTACCGAACCTGCCGGACCGTCGTATGAAACGCAAACGGGGCCGCATATTTCAGTCATTCCGTAACCGAACCCGACTATCATGCCGAGGCTCTTTAATATTTTTATTACTCCGGCAGGGCAGTTAGCGCCGCCGATGGTAAGTTTTATTCCCGGAAGCTTTCTGGCCATCTGGCTCAGTATGTTTGCGAAAATTTCAGCTATTCTTGGAACTATGCATATATTATTGACGTTGAAATTATTGACTATAGTTAAAATTTCGATCGGATTTAAAACGCCTGCCAGTACGTTGGTTATTCCCATATAATAAGGCAGCAGCCCCGACGCGATAAGTCCGAAGGCATGAGTGTACGGCAGCAGCGTCATCATAGTGTCTTTCTCTGTAATATCGCCGACTACCGAAGACTGCTCGCATGCCGACATTACCGAATAGTGGCTGTGCGTAATGCCTTTCGGCGCTCCGGTTGTGCCGGACGTGTAAATGATAAGCGCAGGGTCGTTTGATACGGGCGGCTCCGGCTTGTTAAATACGCTCTGTATATTCCCGCGCGCCTGAATCAGGTCAAAATAAAAATTTACCAGCGCGGAGTCGAAACTTATATCGTTGAAATTTAAAATTACCTTCTCTTCGCACTGTTTCGATGTGATTATAAGCTTCGGTTTGCAGTCGTTCAAAATATTTAAAAGCCTTGCGCCTGAAACTTGCGCGTCGATTGGAACGGCGATTGCGCCGTAATTCGCTATTCCTATGAATATAGGCAGCCATTTTGCGTGATTTTCACCGAGAATAATTATTCTGTCGCGCTTTTTTATCCCGAATTTCAATAAAAAATCCTGAGTTTCGTTGACAATGGCCTCGAATTCAAAAAAAGTTATGTTTTGCCATTCGCCGCCGTTTGAATATGTTATGGCCGGCTTTACGCTTGCGCTCATTTTGGTGTTTATGCCTATTATTTTATTGAAATTCATTTATCATTGCTCCTGGTTAAGTTTTTAATTAGTACCAAAATTATACCATAATAATCCTGTATTATCAAAATTTAAAGGAATTTATTTGATTATTTTCTTTCTTTTTTATTGATTCGTTCATTTTGATTGTCGCGTTTTTTATGTATATCCCTGTTGATTACTTTTTTTACCTTCACTTCGCCGGGTTTTTTGTGCATCTTTTCATTGATCGCGATACCGTCTTTTTCAAGTTTTTCAATTAATTTGTAATAATCGCCGCAAAATTCGCGTTCGACTTCGACATCCCTTATATTTTGAGACGGCGAAGATTCGCTAAGCTCTTTCTCATTTTCAACTTCCCGGACTACTTCCACCTGTAACAGGCTGTTTGACGAATTCGATACCACTTCCACATGATAATTTTTCATTGACGGCTTTTTAATCTGCGCTTTTTGATTTTGTATGAGTATCGTTTCAAAATCTTCGCTGGTTTCATAGCCTAATTCATGGAAAGCTTCCTTTATAGACTGGCCGCAGGATTTGTGATTTTCATTTTCAATGTCTTTTTTTAACGCTTCGGCCGCGAGTGTTTTCAAAATTTCGAATTTTTTCCCGTCGGGTTTTTCAATGAATTTATCAATTTCAGGGATTAAATTTAAAGCGTTTTTTGTATTAAAGCATTGCAGCTGGATTTTAATCGACGCGGCATCGCGGATTAAAACCTGATTTTTCCTTTCGAGTTTTATAAGGTTATCGCAATAAAGCACCAGGTCGTCATACAGCATAGCGCGTTTGGACCGGTTTTCTTCAAACCTGACGGCGTCGTATTTCTTTTCTAACGTTGAATATTCATCGAATTTTTTCAGGAAGGCAACCTCCGACATAAGATCGGCAAGTTTTTTTAATGTGCTGATTTCTTTTGAATCCGGTTTTATGGCAAGATTTTTCTCTTTTACGATATCTTCGACGGTTTTTAGAGGCGATGTTTTAATGTGTGAAATGACGTCCCGCGCTGATTGTTCGTCGAATTCGGCAGCCTGGCGGCGCATTTTTTCCATAACCGCCAGAAGCCGGGCGTCCGCCTCGCTTAATAAAAATTTGACGGAATTTAACGCTTCGGCTTTTATATTTTCTACATTAAATTCAGGGATTTCAGGTATGATCGTTCGCGCTATTAAGTTCTTGGCGACTTCCTGGAGTTTTTTGAAATGCTCGGGTTTTATTCCGAGTTTTAAATAAAAATCATCTGACAGAAGAATGTTTTTTTTATTTTCTATTTCGGCCTTTTTTTGCAAAATCTCGCTTCTAACCCCGAAAATTCCCGATATGAATGATTGCTTTTCCCTGGAAACAAGCTCATTTATATTGTCTATTTCGTTCAGTAAATTTGTAAGGCATGATGTGTCCTGGGATTCAAAGGCCTGTTCCTCGATTTTTCTGTATTTATCAGTAAGACGCCGTAAATTTTCGACTGCGCACGCGAATTGATTAGTATTTTTAAAGCCGCGGCGCTTCAGGTCGTCGAGAAACGCTTCCGCATCGCTAATTTTATCCTTTGTCCTGGCTTTTATTTTCTTTTTTAGATTCATCGAAAAATTTTGCGAAACGACGCCTGAAATCAGTATCGCTGAAATTACTACCGCTCCGCCTACCGCTAACACCGGAACTGCCGGTAAGCCGATCGCCGGCATAACCGCTATGGCTTTGGGACCGCTCATTAAAATCACGCTTTCTTAAAAAATATGCTCATTATTATATAATAAAAGTAACCTGGTGTCAATGTGTTAGCACGCAATGTTCATATTATGAACCGCGCTGCACGGCATATTCGTTACCTGTCTTTAAAGGAGTAAATATATTAAAAAATTGGGAATATATTTTCAGATTTCGCCGTTTGTATTAGCGTAGAGGTATTTGCTGATAAAGGCGCCGGCGTAAGAATTAAGGGCCAGCGACAGAAATATGCCAAGCCCGCCCCATACAAACGCGTATGTCCAGAAGCTGGTTAAGACATATGAGTTGTCCCAGGAATATATCGTGAATAAAATTATTGTCAATATGGCGGCTGCCCCGTTAATCCATGTCATATATTTGAATGTTTTGTAAAAAATATCGGTGTATGGTTCGATATTAAACTTTGATTCGTTTTTGGCGCCTTTAACATTGTCGCATATGTAATCTATAAAAAATCTCGCCGCGAAATATCCGGCCGGATATGTAAGTATAGCGGCTGCGAAAGGTATCGCAAAGTAATTGTCGTTTCCGGCTATCAGGAATAAAATAATTCCGGCGGCGCCGCCGAATATATATGCCATTATGGTTATCTCGTTGGCGCGTTTTATAGTCTCGTCTAAAATGCCGTTGGGAGTTTTTTTGAAATATGAACGTTCGATCATTAAATTGAAGGCGAACCTGTTGCCGATTGAAAATCCAATCAAATAAGCCATAATTATTATCCACAGGTTGAGCGTCGGTATCGCGGCGAGAGCGAATATTATTCCGCAGATTATTGCGAATGGTGCATCTTCGGTTATTAACTTAATCCATTGCGGCTTTTCTATGGTCATATACTTTTCTGACGCGCGTGCGAATGGCGTGAATGACGAAGGCGCCTCGAGCTGGCCGGCTCCGTATTTTTCGCCTTTGCGTTCGGCCGCTTCGAGTATTTTTTCCATGGCCGCGTCAAGCGTCTTGATTTTTCGATATGATTCCAGCGACGGATAGAGTTTGCCGTCTATGAAATCCAGGAAAAAATTCCAGTCGATTCCGCTGAGCTTGTTTTTTACGATAGAATTTTTAAGAGTATCGGTGAATGCGCTTTTTTTGTAATTATTCTTGAATTTTTGAAATACGTCGGCGTAATGGCCGCGGAATTCTTCAGTGGAAATATAATATTCTCCGGGGATTTCCGCGAGGCAAATCAGGCGGTGACAGGCGATGTCCTTGCCCTGCGCGAGTTTTTCTATGTCATCCTCAGCCTGTTTGATGCTTTGATATCCGTCCGGCGCTCTTAATATTATGTTATTGTTATAAAGGTTTATGATTTTTTGCGTTATCGCTTTCTTGTATTCGGCGAAATAGCTCAGCAAGATAACTCTGGCATACGCTTCCGGCGTGCTGAAATGCGCGCAGCTGTCGCATACGCTTTTATATTCCTTCTCGTAATAATTTTCCGTATCGGTTATGAAATGATACTTAAATATCAAATTGCGTTTAAATATTTCCTCGAAAATTTTCTTTTCCTGATTATCAGCCTGATTTTTAAAAATTTTTACCGCCAGAGTCTTAACGTAATTATGGTCAATTACCGTATTTTTATAAATCATTTCAAGTTCAGGGTTGCACCTGTATATGAACTCGAATAATTTTTCGTCGCCGTCGAGCTGTCTGTCGTTTAAAAGGCAGTCAATCATAGCCAGCGTGTTCGGCTCGTCGTTTAACTCGCTGCATGCCCATTTTTTTATGCGCCCGCTGATTAGTTCCTCGAGCGCTTCGTCCCACCTGCATGCCAGTTGAAATGCCATCGGCTTAAAATCATAATATTCCATTTCGTTAAAATAATACGGTTTTCGTTTTGAACGCATATTCAAAACATCGTCCGATATCTTTTCGAAATAGACTTTCGGCCTCTCTTCGGCTATAAATTGGCATACTTCGGCATGCTGCCATCTTTTTTTGTCGTCGCGGGTCAGGAGCCCCTGAATTATATCGACAAATTCATTGTTGATGGTTTCGGCATAGGGAACGTTCTTTGTCGCTATCGAAAACATTACGGCGCGGTCGTCCATTCCGTCATACGGATGGCGCCCAATCGCCATTTCTAAAAGTATGAGGCCGAATGCCCAATAATCAGTCGCTTTCGAGACAAGGCCGGTTATCGATTCAGGAGCCGAATATGTTATAGTCCGGCTTAAATTCGTTTGATGCAGCGTGGCGTCGGATATGGATGAAATGCCGAAATCTGTCAGTACCAGGTCGAGAGGCTTCAGGGTTTTGATTAGGATATTTGCCGGCTTGATATCGCGGTGGATTATATTTTGCGAATGTATGCCGTACAGGCATTCGTTGAGTTCTTTTATGAATTCCTTTATGAATTCCGGCGTCAGGTTTTCACGGTTTTTAATGAAATCAGCCAGCGAACCGTGCTCAGCATGCTCCTGAATTTCGTAAAAACGCCCTTCTTCGCTTTTTCCGTACGCTATGATTTTTATTACCGCCCCGGCCGAAATAGATTGCAGCGTCTTAATTATCTCAAGCTTTGGTTCTATATTGAAACGGTAATATTTTAATATGTATTTTTTGTTTTCGCTGTCCGAAGCTATAAACAGGTCAGCTTCAGCCGAAAATACTTTCAGCGGCTCTAATATTTTGTATTTTTCGGCGAAAATGATTTTTTTCAGCTTTTCTGAAACATAGCCGGCGTTTTTCTTTATATTTGGAAAAGCCGCATTTTCGTAAGCTTTTATTCGAACAGCGCCGCTCGCTTCAATGCGCGTTTCATTGCCGCCAGCTTCTATCGAAGTGGCGCCGCCGTTAACTCCGGCATCAAGCGATGTCGGAATGTTTCCGTATGCCGGTATTTTTTTTTCGTTATCTTTTTCCATAAAAACTGCTTAAATACCTGTAAACGACCGATGTCGCGGCAGCGGCAGCGGCGCCTTCGAGCGCTGCGATAAACATCATTTTTAATGTCATCATCTGGTCGTTCCAGGCAAAATAATAATCGTTTATATCATAAAAAACACGGCCGTTGAAAACTACAATCGGCTCGATGACGCCTATGCATAAAATGCCGCACACAATAACGCTCAGCATAAGATTAAAAATTTTATGCTGATTGAAAGAATCGCCTAAAAGTTTTATTTCGATATTTGTGTTTCTTATGAGCGTCCTTAACGCCGCAAGGCATAAAAGCACGAACCCTATTAATTCTACGTTCAGGCCGTAATACGAGCCGGAAATTTGCAGCGACTTGAATAAAATCCCTGCCGGTATAAGTATTATTGACATTATAGTCAAAAGCATGATCAAATTAATTATGAAACTTCCGAATTTAAATAATCCGCTTGATGAATTATTATTCATATTTTCGTTTCGGTGCGCTGATATGCCGGTATAGCCATATTCATTATGACCGCCGGGATTTGCCGGCCCGTTGACTGCGTGATAATAAGGGTTAAAATAATAATTTGCCGTGAAATAAAAGACTGCACCGCAGGTTATCGCGCATATAAAACGGTATGCGGACATTTCCGGCGAAAAAAAGAGGATATGCGTTAAGAAGCCTCCGAGCGCCGTTGAATAAGCTGTTGAAAGCAGCTTATAAAATAAATATTTCCGCTCATGCGTTTCGCCTGATAATGTCTTATAAAGCGTATACGCGAGGATCAGTCCTGCGGTAGAGTACGGCCTTAAAGAAGTGAGCAGCGTGAAGCCGAAAAAAGAGAGCAGCGGCACTTCATATATTATAGGCTTTGGCATATTTTCAAGTATCTCGCTGTCTTTTTTCAAAATCCCCTTTTTTTTGTCTGACAGGAATTTATCTATAAGCTGATTATACGTGAGTAGGTTATTGTAAAAATTGATGCTGAATTCAAAATTCACTTTCGATATGTCTTTGCAAAAATCCCACATCAATCCTGAATACTCTTTATAATCGGGCATTTCTTCGATAATATTTTCATGGCGTATTTTTACCTTCTGGTAAAACTCATAGGCGCTTTCCTCGGTTATGTAATAATCGCCGCTTAAAATAGAAAAAATCACTGCGTCCTTCGCTGAGAAATCAACGCTGCCATATAATTTTCTGGCGCGTTCGCGCATCGCGGTTATCGTTTTGAAGGGCACAGCCGCGCTTATAATCAGACAGTTTTCAAAAGTATTGCGGATCGAGGATATGAGCCTTTTTTTATATTCGAAATTTCTGTGTATGAGTACCGATGCGGCAAGAAGCCTTGCCTTGATTTCGGTTTCATTGCGGCTATCGTTTGTATTGCCTTTAGTTTCAGAGGTTAAAGCTTCGCCGCTTTCTGGAATGCCCGCGGCGTTAATGCCTTTATTATTTGCCGCGGCGGGAATAGCCGCCGAAAAAGCGCTCCCGGCTGCCGATGCTTTTGCCTGGCCGGCTTCGCGTTTATTATGAAAAAATTCGCCTGCCGCCTTTTCCGCCGTTTTAAATATCGGCCCGTATTTGCTTTCATATTCAGTCATTAGATTTTTGCGTTCGTAATATTTTCTTATCAAATCATTATTTAATAATGCGGCCATAAACTCATAATCGCCGTGTTCCGGCTTGCTTGAAATTATCCTGAGCGATATTTGCTCGAGATTGTTTATTTCAGCGCTTTTTCCCATGAAAATAATTCCGCTGTTTTCCGCTGCGCTGCATAAAAAATTAAAAAATTTCAAATTGACGTCATCGTTATTTTCGAGCATTGCCGATTCTATCAATTTGAATGTGGCCTGATCGAGCAGCTCCTTGCCGATAAAATCCTTGAGGCGGCCTGAAGAGAATTCCGAAATTGCCTTTTCCCAGTTTTGCGACATTTCGGCAAGCAATTCTGCTAATGATATAAAGTTTTTGCCGTTAAAATTATAAGGCCTTATTTTTTTTACGCGTCCGTTATTTTCTTCGATTTTATTTTCGCCGTCGCCGCTTTCGAAATAAACGTCGATATTTTTTTCGCCGGCCGTGAACCTTTCAAGTTCTAAGGCCTGCCAGCGCCGCCGCACATCTCTCGTCAGCAGTCCGCGTACCGCCGGCGCGAATTCGCCGCCGATGTTTTCGACTCCGGGCACCTGCTTGGTGGCAAGCGTATATAATACGGCACGTTCGTTCATTTCGGAATAAGGGTTTTGTCCGGTGAGCATTTCCAATATTATAAGGCCGAGCGCCCAGTAATCGGTAGCTTTTGATACGACGCCGGTTATCGATTCTGGCGATGAGTAAAGAATCGTTGCGCTCAGGCTTGTCTGATGCAATGATAATTGCGATATAGATGAAATTCCAAAATCGGTCAGGACGAAATCCGGCGGATTAAGCGATCTTATTAGGATATTTGACGGTTTTATATCGCGGTGTATTATGTTTTTGGAATGTATTTCGACAAGGCAGCCGAGCATTTCTTTTATGAAGTGGCTTATAAAATCAGAATCAGGCTCGGGGTGTTCCTTTAGATAAATATCCAGCGAGCCGTATTCCGCGTATTCCTGTATCTCGTAAAAACGCCCGTCCTGCGTCTGGCCGAACTCAATTATTTTTATCACCTGGTCGGGCGCAAGCGTCATCAAATGCTTTATTATTTCCTCTTTGGGCTCGATGCCGTACCTGTAATGCTTTAAAATGAAATTGACGCCGTTGCGGTCTTTGACTGTAAAAATATCGGCCTCGGCCGAAGCGACCCTTAATTGTTCGATAATCTCATATTTTCCGGCAATTAAATTATTGTCCGCGCTTTCTTCTTCTGAATTAACGTTCATGCCGTGAATAATTCGGCCCGGCGCGTGTCCGTTTTTTTCGATGACAGTGCCGTTAGATAATACTGCCTGCCCTTCGCTGCGCCCGGTATTTGATGAACTTAAATTCATATCGTCCGCCGGCTCTATTATCGTCTGGCCGGCAGGAATTTTATCGTTGTTTTCTGTCATTTTATTGCCTTAAACGTTAATATCCGATTATACTTTATTTTAAACGCTTATTATAGTATAAAAGCCGCTTTAGCCGGGCCGGAAATCCGCTTTGTCTTTTCCATTTTTAATGATAAAACCATTTGTTGCGACTTAAATGATATTTCCGGCGGTTAATAATAGTTTTAGCACGGCGCTATGGACTTGAAATACTTCGGCAGTAATTTTATTTTGCAGTCTGTCTGAGCTGTTTCGTTGAACTCCGGCACGAGGTTGCCGTCGGTATGCATAAGCGTCGGCTCGTGAAACATTGTCCAGAGTTCCTTTAAGCCTTCAGTCGTAAGGCCCAGAGAATTGGTCTCGGAGATTTCAGGGTAGTTATGAAAATATTCGACCAATTTTGACTTGACCAGTATGGCGCCCTGATTTAATAATGCCATCAGCGCTAATTTTTTCAGAAAAGGGAGCTTTTTGAACAATAGAAAATGGAGGCTTTCATCATTCTGGTGCTTGTACGGCGCGAAATTTGCCCGCCTGCCGACCCTGTCGCATAGCAGTATTTCAAGACCTATAGTCTTTAAGTAAATATTTTGCTTTTTTATTTTAGAATAAAAGGTGAATCCGAAAGCTTTGGCGAGCATAAGGCTGAAAAAGCCCGCTTTTATATAATCCTTGCTTACCTGCCCGTCGACGCGCTTTACTGTATCTGCGGTGACGCCTATTCCGCAGTTATTTATGAATTTCCGGCTTAAATTCTCGCCGGCTTTGTTTTTGAAGCATACTTCGCCGATGTCCACTCCTATTAAATTGACGCTGCCGTTTAATATGTTTTTAACGGCCTGTATAGTGTCACGCCAGTGAAAGATATTCACCCTTCGCGCAAAATCATTGGCATTACCGGCTGGTATCGGAATGATGACATTGCCTTCGTTCAGATTTTGAATGACGTCGTTTATCGTGCCGTCGCCGCCGCATATTATAAACATGTTGCACCCTTCCCGCTGCAGCGATGTTACCGCTTTGGCAATGTGCGTCCTGGTGCGGCTGAAGGAAATCGCCATGTTATGTCCTGTGTCGAGCTGGAACTTGTTGATCTGGTTATAGAATTCTTCGGCTATAAGCGGCTTGTAACTGCCGCCGCTGGAATATTGATTGACGATTATCGCCACTTTATAAGGCGAACGCGGTCTTATATTTATAGTAGATGTCATGTTTTTTCTTTCTTTTTTATTTTTTAGTTTGGGCTATTATTATAATTTTTAAAACGTATTTTGTCAAGCAATGTTCGGGAACTTCGGTTATAAATTTGTCGGGTTAACAGTTTTTATATTTTTCTTGATAATAATTCAAATTAATGCTAAATTTATTATGATACTACCTGAAAAATCAATTTTTTTATAGAATTGCAGAGCCGAAAAAAGAAACTGCCTGTATGCTCCGATGCCTGTTATTAAAGTTAAATACGGTCAATTAAGTTATTGAATAATATATCCTGCATCGCTTATCACATTGTTTAGTGTTTTGGAAATCTTAATTTATTGAAAGGAAAATAGTATGCCTGAAAATAAAAACGATATTTTACTCGGCGATACTGTGCCAAATTCTAAAAATTCTGTTATCGAGCTTGATATTACCGGAATGTCCTGCGTTAACTGCTCTAATTCCATAGAATCTTATCTTAAATCGAATGATGGCGTTAATTCTGTTGTAGTTAATTTTGCCACCGGATATGGCCGTATCGAATATGACCCGTCAGCCGTTAAACCCTCAGAAATGCTTGATATGATTTCTGAACTCGGATTTAACGCGTCGATAAAAAATATTTCAGGTAATTCGAATGCCGAAAATTCAGATCGTTCCGGGCTCAATTCTACGGCTGACGGTCAATACGGAGCCGCTTCTGAATCTAACGAACTGATTCAGGATAAATCAAGCAGCAATGAAATATCCAAAAGCATTTCGGATGCGCACATCCAAAATCTTAGCAGGGCAAAGTTAAAAATGATAACGGCCGCCGTATTCGCGCTTCCTGTTTTTATCCTTAATATGTTTTTCTGCGAGTTGCCATATTCTGGAATTATTATGGCTCTGCTGTCGCTTCCCGTTCTTTTTTATTCAGGCCTTGATTTTCATAAAAAGGCTTTTGTGACGATATACAGGCGCCTTCCTCTTACCATGGATGCCCTGGTTTCGGCAAGTTCGCTCGCGTCTTTTTTCCTGAGCCTTTATTTGTATTTTTTCAGGCACAGCCATGATGTTTATTTCGATTCGGCCGCCTCGATAATCGCGATAATTCTTATAGGCAAATTTATCGAGGAAAGGATCAGAACCGGCGCGCGCGGAAATATAACAGGAATTATAGAAGGAATGCCCGCGAAATGCGTCGTAAAATCAGGCGCAGGCGAAACCGAAATCGGCATAAAACAGGTTAAAATCGGCGACATGATTATCGTAAAGCCGCACCAGAAAATTCCGGTCGACGGCGAGGTAATATCAGGCGAGGGATTCATTGAAAATTCGGCTATTACCGGTGAAAGCGCGCCTGTATTCATTAAGCCCGGCCTTAAAGTGTGGGCCGGCGCCCAGAATTATGACGCTATTTTAGAAATAAAATCGCTTTCGGAAGGCCTTAATTCATACATAAACGAGATCGAAAAACTTCTAAATCAGGCACTTTCTAAAAAAGCGGCAATCCAGAAAACAGCCGATAAAATTTCCGCCTATTTCGTCCCTTCAGTTTTTACACTCGCAATGATAACCCTGTTTATTCATTTATACTTAAAAAATTCTCTTGAACATTCGATTATTAACGCTATCTCAGTTATCGCTATCGCCTGCCCCTGCGCTCTCGGCCTTGCCCTGCCTGTCGCCTTTCTGTTCGGAGCAAATACCGGCGCTAAATCAGGAATCCTCTTTACCGATCCTGATTCGCTTAATAAAATAAGCTCGCTTAAAGCCATCGTATTCGATAAAACCGGAACACTAACCGAGAACAAGCTTGAAATCAGGGAAATCGAATTTCTGAATATCGGCTTGCCTTCTGAAAAATATAATAAAATTTATGCCAATAATCGCTCCGCCGGTTTGACTGGCAGTACCGGCACGGATGCCGCTGAATCTGATACTGCAAAGATTGGCGTTGATATTAATACTACTGAAAATGCTTTAAAAAACGCAGTGGAAATTTCTGAATCTTCTGAAAAAATAACGGCTGCTAAAATGTCCGGCGAATCGGCAGCCTGCCAAAAACCTTATGACTCGGTTAATGATGCTTGCGGCGCCCAGAAAATTAATATTATTGATAACAATGAATTATTAAGGATAATATGTTCCGTCGAACGCTATTCTGTACATCCTGTCGCTCAGGCATTGACTGACTATTGCCGCAGCATTAATATCGATAATTACTATGAAGTTTCAAATTATAAAACCCATGGCGGTATGGGCATTTCAGCCTTATGCCGCGGGTTCGAAGTAACTATCGGAAACGCTTCGCTAAATAATGTCTCTGATGAACTGAAGAAAATTGTTAAAAGCCATGGCGGAATGTCTTTTTATGCCTCGATTAACGGCCGCCCGGCGCTTTATGCTGTACTTGACGAAAAATTGTCTTCGGGCGTAAAAGATGCCATAGATAATCTCAAGAAAAAGAAAATCGCCGTCTATCTGGCCACGGGAGATTTTCATGAATCAGCATTCAGAATTGCCGGCGAGGTCGGCATCGAGCGTGAAAATGTGCGCTGCGAGGTGAAGCCCGATGAAAAATCAGCGCTTATCGACGAGCTTAAACTGAAATTCGGCGGCCGTGTCGCTATGATCGGCGACGGCGTTAACGATGCGTTAAGCCTCGCGCGTGCCGATATTTCCATTGCCATGTCGAATGCCGCGTCAATCGCTAAAACCGCAGCTTCTATAATTTTGACCTCCGGCGGCATGAAAAATGTCAATACCGCCCTTGCTCTCGGGGCCAAAATGAATGGAATCATAATGCAAAATTTCTTCTGGGCCTTTTTTTATAATGTTATTTTAATACCGCTTGCGATGGCCGGCAAATTAAATCCAATGCTTGCCGCTTTCGCAATGATGCTGTCTTCGCTTTTTGTCGTACTTAATTCTACTCGGTTAAAATATTTGTGATGTCATTTTTGTGAGACCGCATTTGGAAAGTCATTGCGACTTTCCGGCGCTTATTCTCAGGCGCTCTTGCCATCACGGCTCCGCGCTTTCCTAAATGTCCATCAAAAATTGACATTAATAAATTTGTATTTTTTAACATTCAAAATTATATAATGTCCCGGATATAAAAAAGTTTATTTTTTTATAATAATTGTCATTATGGGTAATCTATTCTGACTTATCCGGGCTTATTTTTAGATGTTTTGGTTTTATAGATAAGGGGGCGCCAAGGAATTATTCCTTACCGCCCCCTTTATAATCCCCCACCCATCCTGCTGCTTTTTAATCTTTACACTCTTTGATTTTATTTTAAAGATTTTTTATTATTTTTCGTTTTTATTTGTGCAAAGCGCGGCAAACCCCTTGCTTTGCACAAATTCAAAAATCGCATAAGCAAATGCTCGCGCATGTGCTTATGCGAAACGAAGTTGATAAATACTTTGAAGTCCGTATTAGCAGGCGCCGCCTGCCGAAAAAGTTACATATTAAAGATTGAAATTTTTTGATTTTATTGAAATTGTTCAAATATTTATGTGAGGCGCGATCAGTCGTTATTTTCTTTATAAACGGTGTCGATTGCAAGAGCTGCCGCCAATAATAATATTTTTAAGGCCGGCTGGTTATCGCATTCCTGATTTAATGAGACCATATAATTATCTGCAGTTGTAAATAACTCTTTTCCGATGCCGGCCCATTTTTTTGTGACTACGCCAAGTTCTTCGCCGGACATGCTTCTTATCGTAAAATTCCAGCTTATCCAGTCGCCTGATACGTCTGCTATCTGGTTGCCGGCATTATCGTGTACCGTAAAGCCGCCGCCTATAGTGAAAATTTTACTCATGAAATATCCGATGCCGGCGCCTTTGCCGTCAACTATCGATATTTTCGTTCTTATAAATGTGAAGGATTTTTGTATTGAAAATATCGGAGCTTGCGTTTCGTCTTCATAAATATTGATTGTCGTAGGCAGAGATGGTTTGGCCATTATAAGCCGCAGATATTTAAAGATCGCCGGCGGCTCGTCTTTCATGACGCCGATACGCTTATTTTCAGCCGGATCGAAAATATCATATACATCCGTTAATTTTAATAATCCTACCCGCTCTTTAATAAAAAATTCCCTTAAAGATAAAAGCATTCGCACTCTCCATTTAATTTTTTGAATATTACTCCGGCGGTTGATTGCGGCGCCAAAATAAGCTGCCAATAAGAAATGGCAATAGCGTGTAGTTTAATAAATAATTCCACTTTATTAAAATTGGATATGTTGAATTGAAATATTGGAAATTTAATAAACTAAAAACTAAAATTATGATTAAAACTGCGCCGAAGTTCCCTGGTGAAAAACGAGTTTAAGCCCTTCTTTCGGAGACTCGTGCCAGATGGAACTTCTATTGGATTTTTTTGACCACAGGCTGTTATGAGTTGAAAGCTCGATCGTGTAAAACGCAAGATAAGTATCAATTGATAATTTTTTTAAGTTGAAGTCCGAAATTTTATAATTTATTTCCGGTGAATCCGGATGCGAGAACGTATCGCCGCGCCGGTATTTATAAATTTTTCCTGACGAGCAGAATTCGGTGAAATCATCTGAAAGAATTTTTGACAATTCCTCAGGATTGCTCCTTACGGCGGATTGAAGAAGTTTTTTTTCCATATTAAGTATTTCTTCGCATATTTTGTCTGTCATTTTATCATCCCGTCTTTCTGTGTGATTTAAAATCGGATTTTTTCCGTCAGTATCCTGAAATTTTTTCACTTATATTTTCGGCTTCTATTTTGATTTTTCTATAAGTAATTTTAAAATTTCAATTCATTGCCTGTTTTTAACATTGTAAAGGCCCGTTCGGCAGCCTTTTGTAAAAAAATGGCAGCGTTTTTCATGATCCGATCTTCCGGGATAATTTCGCATACTGCGCTTTCCATTGCCGTAATGCCAATCTTGTAGAGTTTTTCATGGCCTGCGCTGAGGCTTCCGGCAAGCGCGAGAACCGGAATGCTATGCTTTTTAGCGATTCTTCCTATGCCGGCAAGCACCTTCCCGTTCGCTGATTGAGAGTCTATCTTTCCTTCGCCTGTAACTACAAGATCGGCTTTTTTCAACAATCCCTCAAATTCAATAATCTTAAATATTGTTTCGATTCCCGATTTTAATTCGGCGTTCAAGAATGTCACCAGCGCCGCGCCTAATCCGCCAGCGGCGCCCGATCCTTTTATCGAATCAATGTTAACTTTAAACATTTTATTTAAGAGATTCGCGTAATTAACCATACCTTTTTCTAATTCCAATTTATATTTGCCGTTCGCGCCCTTTTGAGGCCCGAAGATAAACGTAGCGCCGTTCGGGCCGGTTAACGGGTTAGTTACATCGCATAATCCAATAAAATCAGCTTTCTTTACCAGCGGATCAAGGCCGGTTATATCGATTTCCCTTATTTTTATGAGGTTCCGGCCTATCGGTTGCAAAACCTTATTGCTTTCATCCAGAAATTTGACTCCGAGCGCGCTCATCATCCCAATACCGCCGTCATTGGTGGCGCTGCCGCCTATTGCCACGTATATTTTCCGACATCCTTTTTTCAGCGCATCGGCGATCAGCTGCCCGGTCCCGTATGAACTAGTGTTCATAGCGTTGCCGTTTTTATATGGAATTAATGTCAACCCTGATGCAGCAGCCATTTCTATAAAAGCTGTTTCTTCGCCGATAATTCCATAACGGGCCGTGATGTCTTTTAATAACGGATTTTTAATACTTTTTACCCTGATATATTTCATACGGCCGCACAATGACTCAGAAACGGCATCCAGCGTACCCTCGCCGCCGTCGGCAATCTGTAAGATTCTTATTTCGCATTTGCCTAAAATTTTATTCGCGGCTTTAGCGATTATTTTGCCTGCCTGTTTTGAGGTCAATGTGCCTTTGAATGAGTCTGGCGCAATTAGTATTTTCATTTTTGTTTCTTCTTTTTTATCATTTTCATTACGTTTTTTAATAATATATTCGCCTGAATTGTCATTTGCGCCGGTTATTTTTTCTTATTTATTTGTTCGAATGTTTTATTTATAAGCGGATATTTAACTACATTCAACTTATAATCGAAGTGCCACCATTCGTCTTCGTAAACGGTAAAGCCGGCTTTCCCCATATAATATTCGATAAGTTTCCTGTGCCAGCGCGAATATGAAGTGGCGCCCTGAAATTTTGGAGAGGCCCTTTCGCTGAATTCATCGTAGCCGCTTCCCATATCTATGAGTCGGCCGGTTTTTAAATCGTATAATCCGATGTCGACAGCGGTTCCGCGGTTATGGCGCGACCCTTTCGACGGGTCTGCGACAAAATTTTTCTGAGCGTCCGGCGTGGCGTCATAAAACATTTTCGTAACATACCATGGCCTGTAAGCGTCATAAACTATAATTCCGAGTCCGTAACGCGCGAGCGAATTTACTGTATATAAAAGGCTGTAAGCTGCCGGCCTTTGAAGATATGCGCCCTGCGATTCATAAAATTTTTCGCCCATAAAGTTATTGTCCGTCGCGTATCTTATATCGAATTTCATATTTCCGCCGATTTTACGCAAGTTAACAAGATCGCATTCGGCTGTAGCGTCAGCTTCGCGCGGCGGTTTTACCGAAAACGCCGTTTTTCTTAATTCATTTATCGATTTGAGCGGTTTTATTTTGTATGTGCCGCCGTTTTCCCCGCCGTAAATAACCTGTCTGTATATGTTTCCATGAAGAACGCAATAAAATTTTTCATATTTGTCTGATTTTATAAATTCAACTGTCTCTTTTCCAGTTGTGCATTCATACTCAAACCTTGCAATTAAATTTCCGCTGCGGCATGATTCCGTTAATTTTATTATATTTTTGCCTGTTTCATTATTTTTGTCATATACGATTTCAACGGTGCCCATGTCCTCGAGCAATAAAAACGAGTCTTTATTATTTTTTATATTTTCGTACCTGCCAAGAAGTTCTACGATACTGCCGGCAGGCTTTTCCGGAGCGCTGCTGTAAATATCATAAGGCGTCCCGAAATCTTGTTTCGCGCCAGCCTGTCCGCCGCCGGCCAGGACGAAAATTAGCGCCATGGCTAAAATTATAAATTTACATGATTTAAATCGTCTTTTCATGTTTTAAATCCCTGCTTTCATAATGATTTTTATATCGTGAGTTTATTATATTTGCAAAAATTTGTCAAGAAAGTGCAAATAGATATTTTTGTTTTTGGGAATTTAGCGGATAATAAATTTTAGTTACATGGAGTGTTATTTTTATAATTGCATCAAAAAAAAGATTATTTTTTTATTATTATTGTAAATAAAGGAATTTTAATATATAAAAATGAAATAAATATTTGTATATTTATTGTGATTGTGATAAAATAAAAAATAAAAACAAAAAGGGATGGTTCATTTTATGAATTTTATAAATTCTAACGTGTTTAAACATCACGTTAAATCTTTTAATGATTTTTGTGATATTGATTCTTCAAATTGCTATACTCTTAAAAATCTTATCAGTGAAGCATTAAAAATATTTAATGATTGTGAAAATAACATTTGCGGAATAAAAATTAAATTAAAAAATGAAAATCCCATAATAAAACTTCCAAATTTTTCTGATTCAAACGATATAACTTTTCAAATTTTAATTTCATTAAGTTACAAAGACAAAATTAAAGATTTATGCCTTAGTGCCAATTATCCTGCTATCAATATTGAAAGCGGTCTTTTTGTTTCTAAACAGGATTCATGGAAAAATTATTACACTCCTGTTTTAAGACTTTTAAGAAAACCATCCTTGAAATTTATTGATTGCAATTTTAATGCGGCTGGATTAGATTTTAATAATACTAAAAGCGCCAAACAAAGAAACAAGCAATTTTTTTCTTTTAAAATTATCCCTCAAATTGGCCCTCATATTACTATTAATTTTGATATCGACGTTCGAAAACTTTTTTGGCGGCTTGACGAAAAAGGCCTTCTGGCTGCTAAATATAAAGCGGATATTCATGACATACTAACAGAATCAAATAATGATCAGAACGAAAAAATTTTTGAAGAGTCAGTTGATGATACTTTATTTAATTATGAAGAAAAATTAGAAAAGTGGTATGATATAGATTTATTGACGGATGAAGCTCAAAATCACTATAAAATTATTTCAGGTGCTGATATAAACATTAATTTTAAATTGTCTGATCATTTAAAAAATTTATTAAATAAAATTTTTAATATATCAAAAAAAGAATCTGACCAGTTTATTAATAAAACTGATCTGAAAAAAATTGAAAAATGTTTTATTAATACTTTTGAAAATTATATTAAATATTATAAAAATGAAGATGAAAATAAGCTGAACCCCTTTTCGGCATTTGAAGAATATTTAAAATATCATCTTCAAGGTTTGCTTTCAGAGTATGATGCAGTATCGGTAAATGAAGCTTTTTATTCTTATTCATTAAAAAATTGGCAGGACAGGCTGGATATATTTTTTGAAAAAGCAAAAAAAGATAATAATATTGATAATATTTCAAATTTGTTTGAAATATTATGGGAAAAATCATTCAGAATAAAAAATAAGATTTTTATGACTTCGGCATTTGAACTCATCGATACGACAAATCCTCTTGCTCAGGTGGCTCATCAACGTAAATATAGCTTTATTGCGGCTGATTCGTCGCGTGCGTATAAAACTGAAAGCGCAGCTTTTCTTCCTAAAATTTTAAGAGACAATAATGTTTCGACGATAGGTCGTTTTTGTCCTATAGAAACGCCAGAATCACAAAAATTAGGTCTGACCGGTCATTTGACCTTTGACTCTGAAATTTCCGTAAAAAACCTTCAAGTGCTTGCCAATACTAAAAATGGCTATGTTGATTATGAGACCGAAGAATCTGAATTCTTAAAAAAGTATCTAAAAACAACTTTAAACAAAGTATTGTTTGATTATAATATGTTATTGCTTAAAACCGGCCATGAAAATGACTTCGCTATAAATCAAATATTTACGTCCATGGGCTATGAAAAAACTTTTATTGAATGGAAAAAAAGTTCAGAATGTTGTTATGCCCTGAAAACTGATGAGTCATTGTTCAGTTATTCGACGTTGATGATACCTTTTATACAAAATACTGATGCTGCACGTGCTCTTATGGGCGCTAAAAATATGAAATCAGCGGTACCTTTAATTAATTCGGAAAAACCTATTATTGAAAGCGGTTTTGAAAAGCAGATATTCAGTCATGATGCCTATTCGGTAAAAAAAGCTCCAATTAGCGGTACTATTAATGATATTCAGCGAATAAACGAAAAATTAAAAATTAATATCATCGATCGTCAAAAAAATAAAAGCGTTTGGGTTGAAAACATTCCTGAATTTTATATGAATTCAGCTCATACATTTACCGGCTTTATTCCACGCGTTTTCAAAGGCGACGTTATAAATGAAGGAGAGCCGGTTGCTACATCATCTTGTTATAATTTTGACGAAATTATGACTCCATTATGTGGAAGAAATTTGCTTGTTGCCTATTCGCCTTTCAAAGGTTATAACTTTGAGGATGGAATTGTCGTATCACAAAAACTTGTCGATGAGAATATTCTTACTTCAAGTCATATTATTAAGTTTAAAAAACGATATAAAAAAAGCGGCGAAATAAAGTTAAAAGATCTTGAAAAAATCTGCTCGTATATTAAAGAAAATTATTTGTATAAAGAAATATCTAAAAATGAAGGACCGGTTATTTTATATCACGAACCTGCCGGAGAAGAAAAAAACGAAATAGCGGTTACTAATGAAAAAAAATATTCTTCTGATACAGGCGATGAATATTTTTGTGATTTGTATTATGGGAAAGTAGTAAACGTTGAGTTGATTGAAATTAATAACATAATTGGTGAAAATATCTATGAATTGGGAATATTTTTTTTACAGGAAAGGCCAGTTGAAGTCGGCGATAAACTCATGGGCAGATTCGGGAATAAAGGCGTTATAACTAAAATATTACCTGCTGATGAGATGCCGAAGCTAAAAGATGGCACATGTGTTGACGTTATTTTAAATCCTAATGGCGTTATCTCACGAATGAACCTTGGTCAAATTTTTGAAACGCAATTTTCACCTTTAGTAAAATTTGGATTTTTTGAAGCTCAGAAAAATAATTCAGAAAAAATATCGATTGGCAATCCTTTTAATACTCAATCATTTGTGCGCCAAATAATAGATTCGACTGATAATTTTGAAAAATTCATAAAAAAAGTATTGGATAATAAAGAAATAAATTCGCGATTTGAGTATGACAATAAACTTAAAGTAAAGCTTTATAAAGATTCAAAACATTCTGAATTGTTTTTTGAAAAACCTGTTATAACAGGCTATCAATACTTTTTTAAACTTAACCATCTTTCGGAAGATAAAGTTCATGCCAGAAGCGAAGGCGGCTATAATATATCTTATCAGCAACCTTTAAAAGGAAAAAAATTCGGCGGCGGTCAGCGTCTTGGTGAAATGGAAATCTGGTGCCTTCTGGCGCTTGAAGCTGATAAAACTTTGAACGAAGCGCTTGAAAGATATTCACAATCAAAATATAAAAATGACGGTGAAAGGCGAAAAAATAATTGTTGCCAGGAAATAGCGGTAAGTCATGCAATGACTGCCTGGTTTAAAGCTCTTGGTATTTTCATACGAATGAATAATGATGGTAAAAATTTCAGTTACGGATTGTCTTTAGTCAAAAATTTTGAACAACTCAAAAAATTGATGATTGTCGATCATGATGTTATATGTGGTCAGATCGATCCGAAGAATTTTGAAGATAATTATTATTGCGCTGTTAATTTTTTATTAAAAAATAAAAATGAGACAATCAATTATACGAATGCTAAAAAAATACAAAAAGAACTAATTTCACAGGAATATTATAAAGGGTTTGATTATAAGAAAAATGGTAATTCGCTTTATCATAGGTTCGGTTTTATTAAATTTAATTCTGTTATTATAAATCCTATATTGGCAGATAATTTAGCTAATACATTAAAGTCTATAGTCAAAAATGCAAGTGGCGAAGGTATATCAAGATGGGTTAATGATATAGATAACATATTGAAAACAAATGTTTCCGATTATCATCTGTTAAAAAACGATAAAGAATTCTGGGAAAATCGCGGCAGCCAAAAAAAACTTAAAGAAATTTTTGAAGCTCTTGAAGAAAAACTTTTACCAAATGACATAAAAAAGGCTTTTGAATTAATTGATAATTGCGGGATGGAATTTTTACTTGTTCCTCCTGTTATTTTAAGGATGGAAGATTGCGTAAAAAATGCTCTTATTGAATTAGGAAAAGATAAAAAAGGTGAAAACTTCAAAATTTTAAAATTTCAAAATTTTTTGAATAAACAGTATGAAAAGATAATTACTAAGGTCAATGAAGGGAAAAATAACATTTATGATGAAATAAGAAAGTTATTTTTTAGCGATGATGTTGATAGCAAAGGCATTCTTTCTATATTAGCGACAAAAGATGGACTTTTAAGAAATAAAATGTTGGGACGCAGAATAGATTTTTCAGGCCGAGCAGTAATTGTTCCTGAGCCTGAACTTAAATTGGGAGAAATTATAATTTCTTATAAATTTGCCGTTAAATTTTTTAAAAAAGTCATGCCCAAACAGGGTAGAAGAAGAAGCCTTAAAAGCCAGATTGAATATATAAATAATTGGTTAAAAGAGAATCAAGAATATATAATATTTAACAGGCAGCCCTCTTTACATCGTTTTAGTATGCAAGCATATAGAGTAGCTAAAGTTTGCGATGAAAATGTAATAAAACTTCATCCTCTGGTTTGTGAAGGACTTGGAGCTGATTTTGACGGCGATACCGGTGCGCTGTATTATTTTGATGGTAAATCAATACAGGCTGAAATAAAAAAAAAATTGGGGATATATAATAATCTAATGCATTCTTTTGCTTCGGGAAAGACGCTTTTACATTATGAACAGGATTTTCAACTTGGCGATCATTTGCTTTTGAAATTTGATAATTATTTTTATAAAAATAAATTGCTTGAATTATTTGATATGTTTAAGTATGGCAATGAAAAACATTTTATAAATGCGGTTATAAATGATTCTTCTGAAGGCAGATACAAAGATATTGATGAGTTGAGTAAAGTTACTGGTTCTAAAGAATTACCGAAACCTCTAAATATAATAAATTCGATATTGATAAGACTTGTAAAAGAAATATTTGGACGAGATGATATATATCAAAGAGATTGTTTTTACAGTAAAGTTCTGGAAAGCGTCGATTTATTAAAAAATATGTCACTCGAGGCTGCAACTTTAAAAGGTGTTTCGTTTGGGATTGGTGATCTTATTGAATTAAGCGATAAATATCAAAAATATCTTTCGGGTAAAAATCTATTATTTGATAGCGCCAAAAAAAGCTTTAAAAATTTTATTAAATTACCTGAGTTAATTGATAATGGAGTCGCTTTGCTTATAAATTCCGGATCGCGTGGTAACGAAGAGCAGATAATGCAATTGATAAAAACACGAGGGCAAATGCAGTCAATTAGGCGTGATTTCCCGCCGCTATCTTCAGTTAGCGAAGTTAAAACAAGCTTATTGCAGGGGCATAGTGTTTACGAATATTTTATTTCAGCTCATGGCGCACGTTGCGGACTGGGTCAAAAAAAATTACTTACGCCTGTATGCGGGCATTTCACAAGGACACTTGTCGAAGCACTTTACGACTTTAAAATTACTGAATATGACTGTAAAACTTCTCGATTTTTAAATATTGGCAATGAAGAAATTCGTAAGATTTTTGGCGGAAAAGTCAGTGAAATTATCAATGGAAATTATGAAAAAGGAACTGAATTATATAATTTTATTAAGTACTTTTTACTGTATCGTTTTACTAAAAATGATAAAATAATTGTACCTGATTTATTGGCTGATAAATATGAAAATTCTGTATCTATAAGTAAGTGTATCGAAGATATAAAAAACGGCGAAAAAATTATCGTTAGAAGTCCGCTTAAGTGTGATTCTAAAAAAGGAATTTGCTCCAAATGTTATGGATATGATATAACAAGAGGGAAATTGCCTGAAATTGGTTTTAGAGCAGGTATTGTTACTGGCCAGACTATCGGTGAACGCGGAACGCAACTTGCCATGAAAATGTTTCATGGCGGTGGTATTTACAAAAAAGATACATTTGGAAATGCTGTCGATTCGTTAAAACAGGCATTCTCAAAAGTTAAAAATGATAAAAAATTAAAAACAAATGTAGAATTGTCATTTTATGAAATCTTAAGTGCCGTTTATAAAAATTATGTGGTAGGACAAAAATTAAGCGTTGTTAATTTTGATTTGCTTTTAAAAGCGATGCTCGGTTTTGATAATAAAGGCCAATTAGTTGTAAAATATTCCAATTTGAATGCAGGCTGCCGTGAAGAAAGAGATTTTTTAGCAAGAATTTCATATTCGGGTCTCGCCGTTCAAACTAAAAATCAGCTATGGGATATGATTAAAAACAATATTACTGAAATGGAGTATACTGCGGATGAATGTTCTGAAAAATCGAAAATTTTATTCTCGACCATATAAAAATATTATAATAACGTTTTATAATGCGCTTTAGGCGATTGACATAAATTATGGAAGGAGAAAGTTTCAAATGGCGATGAAGCAAATTCCCAAAAATAAAATTCAAATTGCTAATTATGAAATAAACAAAATTATTCCGATTATTGAAATTATTGATAAAATTAAGCTTTCTGAAGATCCGTTTATAGCTAAAAGCGATGGAAATGAAATTAAAGATGATAACTTTAAAGATTCTATGCCTGGCATTGAAGATACTTATGTTGACGATGGTGAATTTTTCGAAGAGTTGTTTAATTATAAGAATAGTGAAATATATAGCAATGAATCCAATTACGAAATTTTTAATGATTACGGCGAATTAATAAAAAGTGAAAATAAAGAAATTGCGCTTGAATTATATTATATTGACCAAGAAATTAAAATTATTTTTATAAAAAAATCTGAAAATTTGGAAATAAATAAAATTTTCGAAAATTTTTCTGAAGAATTCAAAATAAGATTTTCTGATTTTATAAAAATGGGTTCTGACTTTGATCGCTTTTTTAAATTAAAACCTTTGACTCAAAATAATTTTTCTGAAGAATCTAAAATAGATCCGGGTATTTTTTCAAACATTGTGAACCGTTATCGAATTAAAATTAATGGTTATTATTATGATGTTTCCGATTTTTTTGATAGCTCTGATGAAGGGAATATTGTTCTTTCAAAATTTGCCATGGCGGTTATTTTAAGGTCTGTATGGAGCGAAATTAATCATTATTTGCCTGATAAATTGAAGAATTCGGCGTTACTCGATTTTTTTAATTCGAGGTATCCAGATTATCAAATTAACGCTCGCAGCGGAAGAAATAACTCGATCAGAATTGCTGGCGAAGTTTATGGGTTGGCGGAAATGAACTCTGAAAGGTATGATGAATATATTATTAATGGCTTTAAAAGACAGTCCGAAATAATCGATGTAAGAAAAGCAGCCGATATAAGTGCAACAGGAAAAAATAATAAAATAAACATAAACAGCCAATTTGAGGCAACGCCGGAATTAAGAAAAAAAAATAGCCTGGCAAGTGAAGAAGTGGAAATTCTATGTGAATCTATAAAATCAAAGAAATCTTTAAAAGTCTCAGAGCCTGAAAAGAAAGAACAGAAATATGCGGCTGTTATTTCATCTAATGTTAATAATATTAGATGTTTTGAAGTATTTCAGAAAAATAATTTTCCTGATTCAATGTGTTTATTTAAAAAATTTGACGGCGATTTTTCAGACGCACTTAAAGATCATGATATTGGTTTTATTATTTATGATATTTCAAATGCAGATAATGCGATACTTGAAAAATTTTATAAAATTATTGATAAAAAATATAAGTCGATGCAAAATTTTCCGCCTGTGATATTCGCGGTCAGCGAGTTTAAAATTAAAATGCTTGAAGAACAGGTTATAGACGCTAATTATCCCAAATTTTACGGATTGTTTCAGATAGACGAAATAATTGATCCTGCTAAAAATGAAAAATTGGTTGAATTAATAAAAAATTATCTTGATAATCTTGAAAATAGTGAGAACATTTTCAAAATCGGTTCAGAGTGTAAAATCGAAATTACTTCTGTAAAAGAATTAAATGAATTTTATCGCAAAAATAAATTTTCTTCGCTTTTTATCGGGAAAAATCGTTATGAATTACTGCGCCTGAGAAATGAGCTTATAAAGTTAAATATGAGCAAATTGTTCGAAACCATGAAATTAGAATTAGGAAAAAATGAATGCTATAAAGAAAATAGCCAGGTAAAATTACTTCGGGACATGGAGGATAAAAATTTTAAAGTGCCTGAATATTTTACCAGGAAAAATAAAATATGGAATGGTTTTTCAATATTGATTAAGGGCGAAACAGGTACTGGTAAGTCTCTTGTGGTCGATTGGATAAAAGAGTTTTTAAATAAAATGTGTTCTTTTAAAAAGCCAATGGATGTCAAAGGATTGAATTGTTCAAATTATACGGCAGAACTTTTTGATTCGGCATTTTTTGGTTGTCTGGATAAATCAGCTACCGATGTATCCAGAAAAACTGGCATAGTTTTAAATTCTATTGGAAATATTATGTTTTTGGATGAAGTGGGACAGCTTCTGCCGCAATGCCAAGCTAAATTGCTGATATATCTTCAAAATTATGAAATCAGTCCGCTCGGATATTCTGGAAATGCGTTATATATTCCAAATTTTGTAGTGGCGGCCACAAATGAGGCGATCGATCCGAAAAATGATTTGAATGACGAAGACAGAAAAAACGAAAAAAATTCTTTCGGTAATTTTCGGGAGGATCTTTATCATCGTTTTAAATTTAAACTTGAAATATTGCCGCTTCGAAAACGTAGGGAAGACTTAAAGATTCTAATTGATTATGTAATGCAGAACCCCGAAATCAATCCGCTTGTTAAGGTTGAAGATAAGCATAAGTTAGAATTTTTAAAAAATCAAGATTATGAGTTGATAGCCGATGATGATGAATATATGTTCAATTATGCAATATGCGGAATATTGCCGGACGCGCTTGGCAAGCTTTTGGGATATGATTATCCTGGGAATTTCAGAGAATTGGAACTTGTTCTGCGTGAGGCGGTTTCGAACTCCGTCTATGAGAATTCAAGGATAATAAAAATGAGGCACCTGCCGGAAAAAATAAAAAAAAGCAATGAATTATTATATTGCGATTCTGGCATTTTGAAATTAGAAAATAAAACCGGCGGTAAAATTTCAGCGTTAATTGATGATGATATGGTTATGAAAAACAAAAAAAAGGATAATGAAATTTTGTCGGCGATAAACAAAAAGAAAATAAAACCACTGGATAGTTCATTAAAAATAAATACTGGAGTTAGGAAATTTATTGAGAAAAAAATATTGAAATTATGTAGTGGAAAAGCTTTGAGTAAAAATGAAATTGCTGCAAAATTAGGACTAAGCGCTAAATATATAAGCGAGCGAATTTTGAGCACTATGAGAAAAAAAGGAATAATTGCTCTTGAACGAATGAACGGCAATCCTAAAAATTCAGTTTATAGATCCTTAAAATAAAATATAAAGGAAGTGATAAAATTTGATACAAAAGACTCAATATATTATAACTATAGTTGGTATATCGCTTATTAAACATATTGAAAGCAAAAATAAAGTTATTGATGATACTGAAATAATAAAGCGATTTTTAAAATCAGTCGAAGGAAAAGATATTGTAATGGCGCAAAATGATTCCAGTATTATGGAATTATACAATAAAACTAAATCTATTGCCAGGCGATTTTTAAGTGAAATGTCCGATATGGATTATAAAAACATTTCGGCGGAAATGACGAGCTTGTCGAAGATAATCGAACATAGTTCTGATAAAATTCATTTTTTTTACACGGATACTCTTGATGGTGAACTATGCGCCAGCTTGCTTCAGGAATATTGGCATAAAAAACTTAATTATGAATGTGAAATAACAAAAATTAAACAGCTCAATGTTTATAGCGGAATACAATTTAAAAAATATGGCATAAAAAATTTAATGGAAGAAATAATCAAAGTAGTTGATAATAAAAACTTAAAAGATGAACGGCGCTTCATTATAAATTCGACTTCAGGATTTAAGTCGATAGCGCCTTATCTTACTATTATTGCTATGACTTTTGGAATTGATAATAAATATATTTTTGAACGGTCCGGCGAATTGCTCACCATTCCACCGCTTCCTTTCAGATTAGATTTTGATATAATAATTAACAATATTGAATTTTTGAAATTCATAGACCGTGAAATTCAAATTAAATCCTCGGATATCCGTAAATATGTACCGAATGAAGATATTAAAAATTTTATAATTAGTTCGCTTTTAATTGAAGTTGAAAAACAGACTTATGAACTTTCAGCTTTTGGCCTTTTATTATGGGAAAATTTTAAAAAGAAAACCGGTATTGTCAATATTACGAATGAATTAAAGAAACAACTTGAGTCAAGCGATAAATTAACAATTAATATATTTGAAAACAATGTTATAAAACTTTTTGATCCGCAGTTTAGAAACTTATCCATTCATTCATGGCAAAATTATGACGGCGATTATATAATCGCCAAAACCAGCGGCGGTAATCGTCTTACAAGATTTGTCTATTATTTTGATATGCAGTCTAATAAACTTTATATCAGGTATTTTTTTATTGATGATCATGATGAATATGAACGAAAAACATCTAAGACTCTGGAAAATAAGTTTGATAAAAAACTTTTTTCTGATATTTATGAAATTAATTTCGAATAAACTGAAAAAGTCAGTTTATTATTTTATTAAAGCAAAAAGGCTATGCTTATTAATAAAATTAATAAGCATAGCCTTTTTTTACTTAATGTGGAAGATTTTTTTAATTATTTTAAAGAGTTATTTATTATAGAAATACATTTTTTATACTTGTTTGAATTATTTTTGCTTATTTCTTTTAAATTATAAGCTTTAAATCTATCAATTATAAATTCGTAAATATTATCGCAAATTTCTTTTGTTGCAAGAGTGTTTTCTATTTCAAGTTCAAAATCAACACCGCGTTTATTATTTTGAGCGTCAAAAAAAGTTATTTCATCGAGCGCGACTTCAACTTCATAAGCCCATAATCTGTCTTTGTTGTTTTTAGATTCCATTTTTATTATTATAAGCTGGCGTTTAACCTCTATTTTACACTTTTTTGAGTATTCAAGGTCAAAATATTTTTTTAATAATTCAAGGTCAAAATACTTTTTTAATAACTCAGAAGATAATTTTTCAGGAACATTATCATCGTAAAATATAGGTTCGATTTCGATGTTTCCATATTTTTCACTTTCATTTTTCGATGATTTAAAGCATATTCTTTTTTCTGTATTCTCGATTCTTTTTTCATTGTCAATAGCCGAAGTTTCGCGCAGGCGAATGCGGCTTCCTTCTTCGTAAAGAATTCCAAGCGGATGTTCATTATCCGAAGCATCATAATAATGGTCGCAGTTTGTTACGGTGGTTGAACTATCTATTTTTTTTAACTGAAATCCGTTTTCTGATACTTTTTGGCTTAATTGCGTAAAAATAAAATCACCGTTTTTACATTTTGTCAGCTCTTGCTTTATTTCTTCGAAGCGTTTGATATTATCTATTTGAATTTTTTTTTCATATTCATGGCCCGGATATCCTTCGATAATAACATCGTAGAAATTAATTTTATTTTTTTTAAAAATATCGTATAGTTTTGATATTTCATTTTTTATTTCACGCTGAGCTATCCTTGTAAAAATTCTTTTTTCTTCACTTTCAAGGTCGGGTTTTAATATCACTTTTTTATTTTTTAATATTACTGATTTTATTGAAAGATGTTTTTGATAATGCTGTGGTTCCTGAATATCAATTTCCTTATATTGTTCGATTAATTTTTCCAGGTTTTGACTGTCTATTTTATTTTTAGAACCTTGGTCGCAGCTTTTTTTAATCTCATTATTTAACTCATTTACATATTCCAAAAAATCGTCAAAATGATTATCAAAATAATTTTCATATGTTTGGTTAAGATTTTCCGAAGAAACATTTAATTTTTCTATAATGCTTCTAAAGACCTGCCATATTATTTGTTTTAGATTTTCCTTATTCTGATCATTTTTATCAATTTGTTTTTTCATTACCTCGACGTTAAATAATCGTGATTGTTGAACGTCAAATGAATCAAGAACTCGGAGCAAAGCGGCTAATTTATAAGTTCTGTGATTGCATTCAAAATCGTTATTGATTTCTAATATGGTTTTTATGTCATATTCCAGCGTGCCGGTTTCTTCTTTTAAATTGTTGTCAAATTGTGGTTTGCCGCGCATTCGTGAACTTTGCTGGTGATATTTGCATAAGAGGGATATTTCTTTTAAACGGTGTTTTAATTCGATATTTTTGCCGTCTTCAGTTATTGTGTCGTGAATGTTTCTATTTGATGAATGTTTTTTAGAATCTTTATTTTGTTCTTTTTCAGCTTCTGGGTTTAAGAGCTCGTAAGATATCAAACCATGATATTTTCTGACTATCCCCGGTTCTGAACGCTTATTTCCTTTATTGCCGCACATTCCTATGTCGTGAAGCATAATTGCGCAAGCCAGAATATAAACTTCTTCGCAAGTTAATGAAATCTCATTTTTATTGTCAGGATTTAATAAATCAACCAGTATTTTTAATATGTTTAATGAATGATTTAATCCGTGGTCAACGAAATGATCGTAAATGTTAAAACCGTAAAGAAGTTTTGAAACTGCCGGTGATACTATAGAGTTATAGAAATTTAAGAATGATTGTTTTAATTTGTTGTCTGTTATATAATTTAAAATTTTGTAAAGGACAGGTTGATTTGTCCTGTAAAATGGTATTTCTACAAGCGTTAACGCTTCTTTGGGATGCCAGTATTTATTTTTTTGTTTTTCTTTGAGCTCGTCTGAATAATTTAATTGTACTTGAAACATTAAATCATTTTCAGTACCGTAAAGTTGAACAAAATAGCCTAACACCGAGGCTATAACCTTTCGCCCCGAAGCGACACAATAATATATTTTATTTATATTTTGGCTTTTTATTGTTTCTATGGTTTTATTTATATATTTTTCGAGTATTTGAATATGGTTTTCAGTTTTAATGTCTTCGATTATTGAACCTGTTTCTTCATCTTTAAGCTGAATCTCCTCTACTCGTATTCCTTTGATATTTTTTTTATTAATTTTTAAGTCAGTAAAATATTTGTTAATTTCATTTTCTAAATTTTTCACATTAGTTTTTGCGCCCGATGTGACAAGGATATATAAATTATCCGGAATTTCATTTTTATAATACATAAGTGCCTGTATTGATTCGGTTATAACTTGAGGAATATCGCCCGCAAGGCAAATCATTGCGCTTTTAGGCGTCTCATTTGAAATATTCGAATGTTGAGCTGTCAATTCGGTATTATTCATTGCATTCTCCGTTATTATTATGAAAATTAATCGGCCGTGCCAAGTTATTATTTTGGTATAGCTTGTCATTAGTTACTTCTATCCAGTCTTCAGGCGCTTTAAAATTATCTGCGGCTTCTGATTCGACTTCAGCCATTACCAGGTCGATATTATTAAAGATATCGATTTCTACATTAAAATCATTATAATGCCATAGATATCTTATTTTGCTTATATGCTTTTTCGCTTCTTTTTTCAATTTTTCATATTCGTTAATGCTAATTTCTTTTTCTATTTCACGGCGTTCTTTTAAGCCTGCGGATTTTAAAGTTAAAGTCGCTTTTATTCCATTTTTTAGCCGTATCCGTTTGCTTTCATAACCTTCCTGCTTTTCGTTTTCATCCGGCATTAAATAATATTGTTCGATTTTATCGCATTTAACTGTATCGATATTTTCAGGGAGCTTTTTTAATTTGAATTTTCGCTCTTTTTCAATTGGCATTATTACACTCCTTTTAAAGTTCAAAATAAATGAATAAGTTATTATTATATTTTTTATTTTTGAAACTTGTTTAAATACTATTGCACATGCTCTAGCGCGATGGAACCCATTCCGAAACTTGTGCTTTTGCCAACATTAACATATTCGCATAATTTAATTAATGGATAAAATTCGTATAACTTTTCGCCCCGATAGGTAGCAGCGCCGGTAATACCGTTAAAATCATGTTTACGGTCCTGTCTTGAAGAAAATCTTGTTACGTTAAACTGCTTGAAATTAAAATTTATTGTTTTTATACTTTCTGAATCACTAATTATATCTTTAAAATTGATATTATCCGGTGTTTCGTTATTGATATGAAAATAATTTAAATGCGTTAACCTTCTTAATGTGTTTCGGACTAAGATATGGAAATCAATTTTTTGTGCTATGCTTTCATTATATTGAATTCGAGTCGGAGTTATGTAATTTATTTTTAAATTTTCAAATTTTTGAATTTTAGCCGATTCATTTATTATTTTTTCTTTGAAATTTATCATATAAATGCCGTGAGATAAATCTTCTGAGCCATAGCTGTATATATTTTTTTGTCTGCCTCCATAGCTTATTGAATACGCTTTTTCTAAAAGAAATTTGCTAAATTTACTTCCGATTCCCAGTTCGCCCATTTTTATAATTGCTTGTATATAATGGCTTATATAATTAATGCCATTGCCGATTAATACCATTTCTAACTTAAATAGGTCATTCGGCTTTATTATCGTATTTCCGGTAGGCGGTATTATTACAAACGGGTGCGGTACATTGGGGTATTTTTTCATGATTTCACTGTTAAGAACTCGTTTAGTCTCAAAGGAGTACTGATAACAACATGTTTCGGCATGGATACAGCTCTGGCAGTCATTATTAATGTCTCCGCAGGCGATAAGCTTTAATGCTCGTCCGAAAATTCCTCTTAACGCTGAACCGGTAAAATCATTAAATTTTATTGCGTCTATTGCCGCCAACTCAAATTTAATGCGCGCTAAAGTGAAGTTTTCAAGATATTTATAAAATTTTTTTAACATATATTTACCTGCCCTGTTATTTAAAACCGGCGTTATTATATCATAAACGCCGGTTTTAATAAATTGATTTTTAGTAATTTCTGATCATATTAACGATGGTTTAATTTTTTTGTTTTTATGTCTTTAGCCAGTGGCAAAGGCTGTGGAGTAAAGTCTCTTCCTGTATGGTTATAGTTGGCATGTTCTACAAACCATTGAAATCCTTTAGGGTCATTGTTGCCTTTTCTTTCTTCTGGATATTTAACTTCCGAAGTTCCGTTAATGTTACGTATTGATTTAAGCGATTTTATTCCGGCGATTTCATTGAAACTATTGACTTTATTTTTCCCGGTATTTTCTAATTCGATCCGTTGGGATTGGAAACTGTCGATATATTTTTGATAATCGTTTATCGTTTCAGTCCATTTGCTCGTGTCGAGAGTTTCATACCTTGCAGGCGTGTCAATTTCCAGCTTTCCTATAGTTATAAGGCAATCACCGAGGCCGAATGGTTTGGCGTGGCCTATTGAATGACACATTTCTTTGTCCAATTGCAGCGAATATAAAAGTGCGCCAAGTTCATATCCAGTTAATTTTTCGAAGTCAATCGTAAATTTGAATGTCGCCGGCTCTTTTATTAATTCAATAATCGTATTTTGTCTATCTGAATTTTCGGTCAATATGCCCTTATAATTTTTTTCAGAAACGTTTTGATGTTTAACATAAAATTTGCGCCCTCTTATACGCGCAGATGAGTTAATATCTGGCATTGCTTCAACCGGGCCGTTTCTGGTTGTTTTTGTTGCTGATAATTTTTCATCTTTAGTCTTTATATAAAAAAAGGTTGTTGACGGATGAGGCGCACCTGCAGTTTTAAGTATTTCCCAACTTGTTTGGTTTTTAGAGGTATTTATGGCGTGCGAAAAGAAAACTCTTCCGGCAAAAGCAAAAGTTTTTTTGTTATTTTTGGTTTGTCTTGAGTCTTCAGTATATCCAAAAACCTGGCATGCCGGGCAAATTATCTGTTCCATGTCGTGAAGTTTTTTCTTGAAATTATATATATAACATGGCACTTCAGAATTTGTTAATATTTCGGAAATGCTTTTTTCGAAGGCAATTCGTCCTAAAGAGGCTCTGATAATATTTTTTACGCTGTCATTTTCCACTTTAAAGAAAATCAAATCCCCTTTTTTTAGCTTTAATTCGCCGCAACCAGCTCGTTCGCCATGCCTGAATACGTGCATATATTTTTTTACTTCGAAATCGTTTAACGTAACGTATTGGCCTTTTAACGGCACTCCGACTACAGATTTTTTGTTCGAATATAAATTGTACACGATTTGATTGCTTCTATAGTCATTTTCTTTTTTTAATGTTCCGCTATATAAGTAACTTGGCCTGGTTGATATATTTATTATGAAATTCGGGCTGGAAGGATTATTTTTTTCACCTGGATTAAGTTTACGGCGATCATAATAAACAGTTAGTTGATTCGTATTTTTTAATTTATCCAATATTTCATTATTCAGATCACTTTCTAAAATAGGCCCCATCCTTGGTGTTGTCATTTTGCCTGATGTGTATAAATAAGCCTCTTCCATTGAATTGTTTGATGATTTTGAAATAGATACGACTCTTTTTCTTTTTTTATCAACTGCTACATAAACTTTTTCAGTTTTAAATTTGGTTGAAATAATATTATTTTGTTTTAATATTTCTTCAATTACAAGATATTTATCGCAAAGTTGTACTCTGCCTTCCGAATCGGCTGTCGGCAGTTCGATAACTATGCCGACTTCTATTTCAGAACTTGCGCCTTGAGTAGTTCTGTAACCTTCGAAATTTGTTTCGTCGTAATGCATCATGCAGGAATTGGTTACTGTTTCAAAAACGTTTCGAGTCATGCCTTTTAATGTTGCAGCCGGGATTGCCAGGTTGCCGTTATATTTAAAATGGTTTAAATGTTTGAATTTTTTATTTTGAGGACCTTTATCATATGGTTGCTCTGTAATATTTCCGCCGGCCGCCATCGGTGTAAGCGTTTTCAACTCACAGGTTATACGGCCCGAAATCATGCCTTCGTGGTCCGTATGCGGCCTTATTTTACTGCGAACCTCTATATCTGACGTCTCGGCGAAATTATATGGATTGGTAAATTTTACGGCACCGGCATTAGCATTGGCGTTAGCGCTAAAATTATTATTTGCCGGTCTGTTGTTTATATTATTGCTATTGTAATTATTAGGCCTGGAATTGCCGCTACCTTTGTTTGGTGAAGGTTTGTTTGGAATGGCAGATTTGGGGCTGGTTTCGATTCCCAATTTTTTTGCCATTTTATCTAAATTTTTGATCTCCATTTTTTATTCTCCCCTCTCGTTTATAAAAGGAAATGAAATGTTCGAATATTCGGCGCTTACAAAATTAACCAATTTTATATTCGTTACAAAGCCGTTTTCTATTCTATCTCCGATTTTAGCGATACGAGCCTCGTAAATTTTATTTGTTCCTTTGACAATTTTACCTGCTAATTCTATGTTTCTTTCGCTGATTTTTTTGATTGTTTTTTTATTAACATTTGAATTGCTTTGAGCGGATATCAAAACTGCGATTAACTTCCCTGCCCTTTTTCTAAGTTGATAACATAAATCTTTTGAAAAAATATATGCTTTATTGATATCTTCTTTTAATTCATTGAATTTTGATTCGTTATATTGCTGAAGAAACTGTTCCGATAAGGTTTCCCAGTAAAACGCAAAATTTTTATCGGCTTTTATCTCTTTTATATCATTAAGTTTAGTTAAATTCCAATTTTCATTCATTTGCCCGAAACCTCCCATTTATTTTCGATTTCAGTTCTTAATTTTTTTATTTTACTTATAAATTCAGCGGCTGGAATGATTTTAATGTTTTCATCAAGCATTAATTCTTTTATTACTGCATTGTCGTTTTTATTGTAAGCCATTAATGAAACAGAATCAATGCGCGGCATTGCCTTTCCAAATCCTTTTCTGGTGGAATGGCCTATTCTTATTTTTCCGTCAGCCATTTCAAGCGCCAGATGAGCGAGTATATTAAAATGTTCTAATTTGTCGGTATTGACAGTTATCATTCCGTGAAATTCGCTGTTTTGAATAACTGTTTCGTCAAATTTCGCCGATTCGATACTGCCGCCTGTAAACCGGTCAATTGCGACATGTTCCATTTTTTGTATAGTATCGTCTTTAACTTTTTTTGTTGAGATTAAATCGCTGAAAAGTACTTTTGACGCATAACCGTTTGCACCGAATAATTTACAGCATTCGCAAAGATTTTCAGGGGCATTGCTGTTTTTATATTCGTCATTGCAAAAACCGCCGGCATTGCCCGGAGCGCATATTTTTGTTGAAAGTTTTTTATGTCTATATATATCTTCGGCTTTGTTCCTTAAAACGCCTTTTATTGATGAACCAGGAATAATGTAATATTCATCTTTTTCATCAGTAGTCATAAAATATGGAAAAAGGTCTGCCTCTTCTTTTGAACCTTTCTCGCTTAATGTTTGAGGCTGTTCTTCACCTGCAGTTATTACGCCTTCGTCGAATTTTAATGTATAGTGTATCATGGCGGTGAAATAATTGCCGGTATCGCTATAAATTTCATTGGTTTTATTATTTTCGGCCGTGTGTTTTTTTACAGCCGGTTCATTGGCTAAATATGCCGCTAACTCATCGTTGTCGGATAATTTGAAAGTTTCGATGGATGATGATTCAAGTTTTACAAAACCGCATCCGCGTGTTGAACCGCCGCCAAAATTTATAAAGCAATTTTCGAGCGCTTGTTTTATTAATTGCATTACTTTTAAGTCTTTTGTTAATTTTTCCTGCGATGAACAAAGTTGCATTGATAAAGGAAATCTGGCGTATGGCGGAGTCAGTTCGCGATCATAGAGAAGCCCATTCTGAGCGGCAAGCGTGTCGCGATTTATAACTACGCCATGTCTTATTGCCGATGAAATTTTTTGCAATGAATCATTTATTGTTAACCTCGATGATTTTTTTTGACTGCCAAAAATATCTTCCAATAATTCTATAGGTATTATTTTTTCGAGCATGTTCTTTATTTTGCCGGTTATCGTGCTTCCTGACAGCATAACCATATCATTTCCTGATTTTAAGAGAGGCGTATCGGTTTCAGCGTCTATTTTGGTCGAAGCGCTGAAATAACTTGTTAAAAAGACTAATGTTCCTTTAAAATTAATCCTATAATCAAATTTTTTCATATTTTTCCCTGCCATTTTAAAATTTTATTTAGATACCAGTATTAAACCTGATCAAACCTATCAATTAACTTTCTTTCTGGATTTATTGAGCAATTTTGAAAAAATTAAAATTGATTTTGCTATTTTTGTGTTTTCTTTATACTTATTGATAATGTGGTCATTCATAAAATCTATGAAACTTTTTTGACCATTGTTTGTCGGATCAGTGATTATTGTTTCCCATTTTCCCTTTTGGGTTGATTTTTGGCTCGTTTTTAATATTTCATCTGAAACATTTTTATATTTACACATTGCTTTTAACGAACTCGATGAAGGAATTGAACGGATTCCCCAGCTATTTTTCTTAATAAAATCATCAAGTGTTTTTATAAGTTCGATTTCATCCGGGTCATATATATTTAAAGTTTTTTTATATTTGGACATGTCCTTGTCATGACGCTTATCTAAAATTTTAATAACGGTATTTGTTAGAAAAGGCGCCGTAATTATCTGGCCAAATCCTTCACTTTGCCGTTCACCGACTCCGTTGGTTTCGATTTGTTTTAAAAAT
This sequence comes from Candidatus Wallbacteria bacterium, assembly GCA_041441465.1. Classification (GTDB taxonomy): domain Bacteria; phylum Muiribacteriota; class UBA9980; order UBA9980; family UBA9980; genus JASDSY01. Next base: position 12,608 of record JASDSY010000001.1, on the reverse strand, counting down.
TCGATAACTTTGTTTTTATTCTGTTCAAAATCAGGAAATTTTAAGACAATCACGGACCCGGGTTCGATAGCGATATCCGGAAATGCTGGCAGGCCTTTTTTAGAATTAAAGCCGTATCTGAGCTTATAAGTGATAAATGAATTATCGCTATCAAACTCAAAATTTAAATTTTCATTATATTTTGAAAAGTAATCCCTGGAAATTGTTTTTGTAAACTGCAAATATTCATCAACTAAAATTGCTTCGGTTAAAAACATTAGCGGGATAATGCCTTTTGATTTTTCGATTCTATTTTTTATTTCATCGTTAAAATAAGTTTCGTTAATGTTAACTATCTTATATGATAATATTCCCAGTCCAAGTCCGCGGCTTCTTCCACGGCCGAATGATACCTGTGTTTCTTTTGAGCCGTTGAAAATAACTTTTTGCCACAAATTAAATATTTCTTTTGATTTAAAACGCAATATGCCTTTAAAAATTTGATTTTCAGAAATTTCCTGATAAGTGTAAATGCCGCTGTCTTTTGTTGTCTGAGTCGAACGGTCGATATTGTTTCTTAATCTTATTCTTTTTGACGGAGCTCCAACTATATTTAAATTTAACACGTCGCCGTCCTGTTTAAAATTGCAATAGCTTTTGCCTTTGGAAGACATCGCGGCTTCGCAATATTCACATACCGATTTTTCTTTATTGAATCCCAGAAAAGTTGAATGGCCTTTGGTTCCTCTTGACTTGTCGCAGGTAAGAAGGGATTTTGGCCACGGCAGCGCCTGCCCGTTATCATCGGAATAAAAAAGATTTGAAAAGGAAATGAGGTTATTAGCAAACAGACCTTGAAATAATGAACTATCATTCATTTGCTGGAAAAATTTACTGAAAAATAAGCCTGATACATTGCTTGCCGGAATATAATCAAGTGTTTCATAGTGGTTGCCAGAAATCTGATTGTCATTTACAGTCATAGAATTTTTAGTTTTGAATGTTAATTCCACCAAAATATGCGATTCATAATTTTCCGGCGTTAACGAAATATTTTGTTTGGAAACTTTATTGCTGGTAATTGAAATTACCGGATATTTTTTTAGATTACATATTATAGCTTTTACTTCGGAAGTTTTATAATTCGATTTGCCTTTAAATTCGAGCGCTATATCGCCTTTTCCTTTTCTGCGCCTGCCGCCTATTCTGTGAAGGTTCAGAAGCCCTAACGTAAGCAAATTTTCAGCTAATTCTTTTAATTCAGACGGAATGTCGTTATATGTCATTTCAAGTTCAAATTCAGCTCCTGATGCAACGTGTTTCATTATAAAAAGGGCGTTTTCAGAAGCCGCGCCGGTCCGTGAATCAATTTTGTTATGGCCGGTTACAGTGAATTTTGCGGTTGAAGATTTAGCGTTAAGCAGGCCGTCGGTTATTCTTAACGCGCCTTCGTTATTATATGAACCAAATAAAAGACAGAGCAGGCATGGAAAATCACCGTAAGGTTTTTCAAAAGATATGCCGCATAATTTTTTGCCTTCATTTTGATTATGTTCGCCGTCGCATAATTTTAATCCTATTAATTCGGCGATTTCAAGGCATGATTCTTTTAATACGCCTTTAAAAGTGCTTGCGGGTATGAACGGCTGATTACTTTCATTAAGTATTATGTCATTATCTATTATTCCATCGGTTTTACCGCTTCCTATATGTAAATCCGTTAATGTTTTTATTAATATCTTCATTCTTTTCCTCCAAGTATATCATAAACTTCTACAAGATCTAATATACCTTCGTGCTTTTCCTCATTTTTGCTCTGCTCGTTATAAAATTTGAAATTGCATTCCGCCCAATGAATCAGGATGTCGAATTGTTCCCGGGACGAGTAGGTTTTGCTTTCATTCGCCGGAACATTTGTTCTGAGCTGCATCAAAAGTTCCTGTAAGGATGATTGTTCATGATTAAAAACATCTTTCAAGCGTTTTATTTTACTTCTTTTTAAAATTTTTCCAATTTTTTGGGAAGCACTGGCAAGATTTGTTATATTTTCGATTTTATTTGAATTGCTGTCGTCAGAAAGCAGATAAGGTTTTTGCCATAATCTGGTTATTTTATTATTTCCGTCGTAAATTGTATATTCACGGTCGCGAATTTCCGTTATATTATCATTCAGGCTTCCATAGAGTACCTGATAATCTATCATAGCCGGCGGATTCTCTTTATTGACCATAACGCCGTATTTTTTGGAATTTGACAATAATTCTTCTGCTAGTTCGATTGATTTTGATAATGGAAACGATGAATGGGTAAACGCAATTCCAGCCGATATTGTTATCGAGCTGGTATCCAATTTTTTGGTGTTTTTTGTGAATTCATCTGAAACAGTTTTTGTAAATTCAAATGCTATTGAAGGGTCTATTAAAAAAGCTATATCGTCGCCGCCTATAATTATGGGACGAAATGGCATTTTTTTATTTTTCATGATATATTCTTTGAAATGATGGCAGCACGCATTGGCTATTGCCTGTTTTGAAGCTTCGTTTATGCCGTTGGAAATGTCGCTGAATTTTTCAATATTTTTAGGATCAGCTTCTAAGAATGTTCTTATTTTTTTCCCTAATGAATTGCCGTCCATTTTTACTACTGCGAAAATTCCATAAAGCTTGTTTTCCGAGTTATATTCTTTTATTTCGTCGGTATTCATAAGAAACCATTTTTCAGGGCCGCCATGAATTTCCGGGTTTAGTTTTTGCATCGCTTCAATTATATCGGCGTGGGCGTTTTTGGCATTTTCCTGTTTTTGCCGGCATATATTGCATAAACGTTCTTCAGTATTATGTGGATTTTTAGTTGAATTGCGGCGTCCGCATGATTGGCATATTGCGCCGTGCGGCAACAGCGGTTCAAAGTATGGTAAAATGCCGCTTTTTTTTGAATTGATTAACATTGATTTTAGTTTTTCGTGGGATTCATGGGTAAGTTTTTCGGCTTCTAAAGTCGCATAAGAGAAGGTTAAGCCATATGATGAACAGTTTTTCTGAAGAAATGAAATTGCCTGATCGACTTTTTCCTGGGTTTGAAAAACGGCAAGGCCGTTGCCGCCGCCTGAATACTTAACGTCATTACCGAATTCATTTTTAAACTGTGAGTTAAGTTTATCCAATATTTCGGAAGCGCCTATGATTTCACGCAAAGCATTGGTTGCAAAAATATACTTTTGCTTGCTCGCAAAATCAAATGTAAATAGTATTGCCATTGGCACACCTCATTTTATATAATTTTCAATAAGTCATTATTAAGAGCAGAATTGCCTCATTATAACAATAAAATTTTAAAATTTCAATAAATTTTGATATAAATTTTGGGGAAATATTATAAAAACTTTGAATTTTATAATTGTTTTTGATAATAGCATATGTAAATAAATTTGTTAACATGGTATTTTAATGAAATTTTATTCATGTTATGAATAGTTATTCGTTTATTTTTTATTATTGAATATTTGTACACGCGCCCTTTATTTTTATGGAATAAAAGGCGCGGTAAGGAATGGATTATATTTTATTCGAACTTATATACCGATATCTGTGGCATAAAACTATTGGGCCAGCGGTCAACGCAATATAAAGAATTATTAAATTCAAGTATGTTTTCGAAATTACCGGGGATTGAATTGGCAGGCGCTAATGACCAATTATAGCCGTCAGCTGAAACGTAATGTCTGGCAGCTTGTGAATTAATGTTTCCCGAGGCCGGATTTTCTTTCATAAGGATGTGTATTTTGCCGTTATATACGGTGCAGCCGGTAACTATAATAGCATTAAAATTTATATTGCTCTGGACTTTATTCCATTTAATTCCGTCGGATGAACTCCATATTGATTTTTCAAGTTCTGTTCCATTTTGATTTGCAGCTGAACTTGTGCCTACGATCCATAATTTATTTTGGAAATTTACCATGTAATGGCTGAATATTTTATTGTACTCGGCTTTTTCAGCAGCTTTTATCCATTTAATTCCGTCTGACGAATACCATGAATCCCGTTGATAAATACGCTGGTCTAAATATTCGTTGCCGAGGATAACTCCGCCTGTAAGCCATAATTTACCGTTAAATTCACAGCAGGCGAAGCCGTATCTTTCGCCGAATTCTGCGTTGCTGGTATGTTGTATCCAGGTCGTTCCGTCGTTTGAGCTGTAAATACTGCCGAATGTTATTATCCACATTCTATTATTGAATGTAAAAAACGAAAACGATGTTTTCATTGTATCATTTGTTTGGGCGCAGCTTATTTGATTTACTCTTTGCCATTTTATTCCATTTATTGAATTATAAATTGCAAATTGTCCGTTTGACTCTATTGTTGCGTTCCATAATTTATTTTTGTAAGAAATCGTTTCGCTTGGAGATGATTGAAGATTATTGCTATAATTATTATATAAATTTGTGCAAATCTGTTTCCAGTTATAACTTTTAAAAATGGTTGCCTGGCCTTTAAATAGGTTTTCTCCTATTGAATTATCAAAATTTAAAATAGCTTTCCCATTTTCGAGTATTTTGAGAGTGCCGTTTATTGTTCCGCTTATTGGATCGTCAGTATATTTGTAACTTAAATTAGTTTTTCCTGAATTATCAATTGTGCCTGATAATGGAGATTGTGCTCCATTATTGTATATTATGCCGTTTATATTTCCTGATTCGTCAGCGGTAATGTTCAGATTTCCATATTGCTGCGGCGTCGTATATACAGTGAATCCGCCCGACCAGTTTCCTTTTACTGCGGCTAAAGAAAATGTTTGGGATTGAGGATTAATAACATAATTTTCTACGATTGTTTCGGAGTTCATCATTCCGTCCTTTGAAGCATATGCCTTGATTTTTCCGCTATATAACATTTCAATTGGATATTCTGGCAGATATTCTGAGAAATAATTGCTTTCATCATAAGCTACGTATATTTTAGCATCTGGTGTTTCAGTCCTTATAAATATGCTTATAATTGAGTTATAACTTCCTCCGGCCGGCGTAAATATAGGTTTTTTGACGGATTCTTTAACGTCGGTTTTTAAATTTTTAATGATTTCCGTTATGGTTTTTTCCTCGGTAGAGTCGTGTGTTAAAAATCCATTAAATTTAAATTAGGGGTTTCTTCCTTAAGGCAAAGACAGAGAGCGGTGATTATATTTCGTTCTACAGC
>JASDSY010000001.1:0-7421 GCA_041441465.1 Candidatus Wallbacteria bacterium | reverse complement strand
GTCGTTTATTAAACTGCCATTAAATTGAATTTCGGGTTTTTCATTAAAAATATTTTTGATTTTTGCGTCATTATTTGAATAAGCTTTAGTTATTTTTATGATGCTGTTAAAAATTTTTTCAATGTCATCAATTGAAATCTGCAAATCATTTGTTTCAATATTGCTATTAACCGCATTAATTGAGTTTACGGCATTTTTAATGGCCTGAATTTTAGCGGCGTAATTATTTATTTTTTGCGAACAGCTATATTCAAATTTTGTAACCGCATTGTTGCTGAGATCGATATCTTCAAAACATGGCGAGTCATTGGGGATATTATTTTTTTCAGCGCATATTAAAACAGTTCGTGCCGTGGTTTCATCGTTAAGTTTTATGCCGCTTATTTTGAATGATTTTTTTACTTCAGACGTTTTGGGTATTTTTCCAATTATATTTTTATAAACGGCTATTCCTTTGGCGTCCTTAGCTACTATGGTTGCGAATCTTGACTGCGTATCATTTAAGCAGGGTATTGTTATTGTAAAATTATCGCCGCCTGTACCAATTTGCGCTATGGCGCCTGGTATGGTTTTGGACGAATTTATTTCGTCAATTATTTCAATAGTTTTTATTGCCGTTATAGTTGAGGCTTTTACCAGTGAGGCATTAGCGCTTTTCAACGCCGGCGATGCAAGATTTCCTGCTTTGCCTTCTATTGTCATAATCGGAGCGTCATTATAAATGCTTGCTCCGCCTGATGAAGAACCGCCGCTGTCGCCGCATGCCGTAAGTGAAAATGACATCAAAAACATCGCTGATAAGGCGCATAGTTTTTTTATAAATTGATTTTTGAACATTAAACAATTCTCCTTTATTATTTTTATAAAAATTCCACCAAAATAATCAAGTACACTAAATTTAAAATTAGGTTAATCTTTGAATCTTTATGACATTTCATTTCCTCCTTTTTTGCTGGCCAAGGTTCTTAATGCATTATTTTTTCATTTTGCCTGTATGCTGTTATAATGCAATTTTCACCATTTACGATCACTTTCATATTTTCGTATCGCATGATGTCGATATTTTCTCTTTTATATATTTTTCCCGCGATATTATGAGTTAAATTATATATCAGCATTCCTTCGTATTCCCTTTGCCAGCCGTAAATAATGGTTTTTTTTACGGCGTCAGCCGTAATCCCCCGCTGTTTCATTCTTTTGAGCGCATGTTCGCTTACGCTTAATGTCATAATATTTGGCCTCCTTTTTATGATTAAAATAAAGCACTGATTATTAGCGTTAGAATGCCGGTTATAATCATTACCGGTATAAGATATACCGTACAAATTAAAAGCAGAATTGCCAATTCGAAAATAACAGGCGAGAATAAGATTAAAAAGAAAATGACAAGGAACATATCATTGCTCCTTTCTAAAAGCGGATTATTTGGTTTTAGCAGTATAAAATTTTGATAAAAGCATACTAATTGACGATTATAGATAATGAAAAAATTTAAGTTAAAATTTTCAAGGCGCGAACACATCGTAAGCTAAGAATAAACAGCTTATTTCGTGGATAATAATAGTGTCGCTGTGTTCGAACCTAAAGTAGACAATATTTTTAGAATTCTTCTTCAAATTTTTCGTTTTCATTGAATTGATTATCGCTCTCTTCGGCGTGATCGCTGAAAATTTCGATTATTTCTGTTGCGTCTTTTATTTCAGGGTTTTGTTCAAGTATTTCAAGAAGTTCTACGAATGTTTTTACAAATGTTCTCGGATGGACTCTTCCGCCGGTTAAGCCGTTTGATTCTCTGTAAAATTCTATTAACTGGCTCATTACAGGTTTTATTTTTTTCATTGCATTATAATTAAAAGCAGTATCGTAAATTGAGCATATTCTTTCCATTAAAATTTCGAGACCAGCAGGGTCTATATTTTGAAGTGTTATAATCGGAGTGCGGTTATTTTTATATTTGCCTTTCATACGGCTGCTAATTCTGTCATTTAATGCCTGGTAGCTCTGTATTCCGCGGTCTGCATCGTTATACCATTCGGAATTTCCCGCAAATATGAACAAAGTTGATTCGAATGAGTTATCCGCGCTTAAATCAACTATTTCTCTTATGTTTTGATAAGCGCCGTTTCTTGAATTAGTTCTTGTTATCTGTCTTGTATGTTCGCATTCGTCAAATAATATAAGTGTTCCGGAGTAACCCATTAATTTTATGAGTTTTAAAAGTCCTTTTAGAAAACTTAATCCGTTTGTTTTGTCGACTTCGCCTCTTATTCCGAGATTTCTTTTGGCAGTCGCATTTAAGTTATGTTCGCCGGATATCCAGGCTATAGCGTGAGTTAAATATTCATTATTGCCGTTTATTTTGGCCTGTATGTAATTTGCTAAAGCGATGGCGAATGCACCGGAAGTTTCTTCTATATTTTTTAAATTCATTCTTAATGACTGAATTAAGTATTCTTTATAATTATTTGCGACTATTGATCCGGTTTTTGCTGTTGCTACTAACTTTTCGATCCATTTATCAAGCATTTCTAAAAATGATTTGCAATCCTCAGTTTTAAGATTTTTAACAATTTCCGTATAAATTTCATGTATTTTTTGCATTGCTCTGTCTTTATCCAATATTACGTGTGAAATCGCCATGTTTTTTTCAAGCGCTGCGGCGCCGCATAGTTTTAAATTGAATGTCTTACCTGTTCCGTATTCGCCGCATATAAATCTTGCCGATGAACTGCCGTAGCTTACACAATCGATTTCATCCTGAATTGTCGATAATACCGGTGATGTTCCTACGTATAATTTTCCTACAAGGCGGCAATCTGGATTCGTTCCGGTTTTTAAAGTTTTAATCAATAATTTTGCGTCGATTTTGGAAATGGTATTTTTTATTTTATCTTGTTCATAGGCTATTTCAACTGCCGGTATGGCGCAATCATTAATTTGAAAATTGAAATCGTTAATTAAACTTGCTGTTTCGGTTATGATATTTTTTTTTGATGTTAAATTATTTTCCATTGTGTTTCCTCCTGATCATTTTATTTTTCGTTAAGTTTGAATATTATTATTTATTGTCTGACTTTAGTCTTATATAGCCGAATCGCACTTCTTTACCGAATTTGTCGACTACTGGAAAACTTTTAGATGTTTCGCGAGTATGGATATGGTCGAATTTAAGATTTATGGCAAGTTTTGAATATGAGTCTTTTATTTGCTCGATTGTTTTATAAATGCCTGCGGAATCAAAGACGTTTTTTACGAAAATTAGGAAATCGTTAATTAAGATTTGAGTTTCTTTAATTCTGACCGCTTTATACATATTTAATGATATTTTGAATATATCGATCATTTCATTTTTAGAATATTTTTGTGTTGGTTCGCTTATTTTTGGTTCGAACGCTGAGGTTTCTATCACTTTTGTTAAATATTCCGGCATTATTGTTGATTGTTCTTGATAATTCGAAGTTAACAGTAAAAAATCATATCTTGCGATTTTTTTGTATTCTGTTTTTATTAAATCTGAGATTGTTATATTTTCAGTATTTGGCACTGTCGAATCTTCGGAGGCGTAATGATTGAATAAAACGGGCTCTGTTTCAATTATTGCCGATGGTTCAATATTTTTAAGGTCAGGCAGGAAGGCGTTTTGAGAAATTATATTTTTATTTTTGAACGAATATATTTTTACATATTCATCACCGTTGATAGGACAGTTAAAGTATTTTATGTTTTTAATATTTATTTTTATCGGCGATAAATCGTATCCGATATAATGTTGCTGTGAATCGAAAATATTATCTACTTCAGCCGACGCTACAAACATTAATTTTTTTGAAGGACCTGAAGTTTTTTCATAAGATGGCAGTGCAGTTAAAAATAATATTAAATCTCCTTTTTTAATATTTTTAATTGTTCTTGCTTGCGGAGACCCAGCGCTTATAATTTTTGCCTCTAATTCTTTTTGAAGGTATTGCGGCGTGATTTTGTGTATATGGCAATTTATTTCTTCATCGTTAAAATGTGTAGCGGCCTGCTTTTCGGTTAAAGCTTCTTCCAGGTTTTTGTTGTTATGTGATGTATTATTTATTTCGGTGATCGCTCCGCAATGGATGATGCTATTGGTAAAATCATATCTTTCGTTTGCGGTTAATAATCCATCATGTTTTTTTTCTAAATTTTTCATTTTTTACCTCCTGTTTTTTCGATTTTTTATATTAATTTTATGATTATTTTTCTAAAAATATTTAAAAATAAGTATTTTAATTTTAAATAAAATTTTTAATTATATATTTTTTTATTTCATTTGAGTTAGTGATTTTGATGTCTCGGGTGCTTAAAAATTCTACGGTTGTTTCTAAGTCAAAAAATTTTTGAAGGTATAGTTTTTTGTGAAGTTTTTCTGGAAGATATCCGGCGAATTTATTTTTCAGAAATATTTTAGGATATGAATTTTCAATCAGTCTTACAAAAATATCTGAATCACTATTTTTTATGAAATTTACAGTTTTTTGAAGAATATTTTTTATATTTTCGCAATTTGCATTTAAGTTTTCTGACTGTGATTCGAAACTAATTGTTATTATAAATGGAGTAATAGAAATTTTAACTTTATTGATAAGATTTTCGAGTATTATTTTTAAGACATTATTTACATTTATTCCGGCGAATGTGATAATGTTTATTTCATTGTTTGTTAATTCTGAGTCAATATAAATATTCTGGCAGGACAGATTTAATTTTTTTGATTTTTCGGAAAAATCGATGTAGTAATTTTTCAAATGATCATCCAAGGAATTCATTAGTTTATTTTCTTCTTCGGTTGTTATATTTGAGCAAATTATTTTATATGCTTCGTTTATTGTTTCGTATTCATAAGAATTCGTTTGCGAATACCATTGTGGAATTTGTGCAGACTTTACAGGCCGTGCTTTAATTAAATATCTTTTATAGTCAAGAGAAATGGCGACATATGTATGACCGCTTATTGTAAATTTTTCACCCGGAGTGATATGTGTCATCACATAGCTATAATCAAGAGTTCCTATGATTTTTAAGTTTGATTCCACCTTAAACTCAAGTTGAGTTTCAAAAACTGCATAAAAATTTTTAAAATTAGCGCCGCCAAATTCTTTTTCAAAATCTTTTCCTTGATAAAGATATCCGTTCAGAATTTCAATAAAAAAGTTTTTATTCAGATGAGCTATTATTTCGTTATATTCGTCCAGAGTTATTTGGGCGAATTCCTTGGCGGATGAAAGTGTTTTATAAAGAATTTCAGGTGATATTTTAGATTTCTCTGAAATTATTGCAAGAATCTGATGAAGGTAGATATCATATGGTTTATTAATATTATATTGTTTTTCAATTTTACCATTATTTATAAGATTCGTTACTGCAAGTGAAATTATCAGCTGCGTGTTTTCTTCTACAATGTTAAGACATTTGGAAGTGTTTTGTCGCCGGCCGGCTCGGCCGATTCTTTGTCTAGCCTGGGCCGAGCCTTTAAATTCACCATAATGTATAATAAAATCTATATCGCCTATATCAATTCCAAGTTCGAAGGTTCCGGAACTTATCATTACTGCAGCTTTATTATTTTTAAAATTAGTTTCGGCTTCTTCACGTATTTCTTTGCTTAGTGAAGAATGATGAATAAATAATCCCATATTCAATCTTAATTGTTTTAATTTCATTATAATTATTTCGCAATTCTTTCTTGAAGAAGCAAATATCAGAATTTTTTTGTCTTGATTTCGAAGTATTGTCTGGTTTATAAGGCTAAAAGTGCCTTTTTTGATAAGTATTTTAATGTTTCTATTTTTATTTTCTTGAATTATTTGTTGTTTCTCTTTGTTTTCTGATGAGAACCATTCCATTATTCGATGTGGTCCTTCTATTGTAGCTGAAATACCTATTTTTTGAGGTTTAATGGCGGAGTATTTTTCTATTCTTTTTATAAGCGATGATAACTGTTTACCTCGATTATTTTTATGAAAAGCATGTATTTCATCTACCACTATAAATTTAATCTCGGAAAATATTTTTTTTTTTATGTCATCTGATTTATTGAATAATATGCTTTCAATGGATTCTGGCGTTATAAGAAGTATATTTGAAGGATTATTGATAAATTTATTCTTTGAAAACGAACATATATCAGAGTGCCAGGAATTAATTGTCAACCCGGTGCTTTCACACCATTTTTTAAGCCTTATCGACATATCGTTTATGAGTGTTCGAAGTGGTGCGATATAAATACATTCAAGTGATAATCTACCATTAGTTTTTTTATTTAAAATTTTATTTAAAATTGGGATAAAGGCGGCTTCGGTTTTGCCTGAGCCGGTGGGCGATATTATAAGACAATCCTTACCTGCGTTTATATGTGGAATTGTCATTTTTTGTATTTCAGTAAAATTTGGCCATTTAAGATTATTTGCTATATAATTGCGAATTTTTTCATTAAGTGAATTAAAAATTAATTCAGACATATGTTTCGCCTCTTTCTTATTAAAAAATTTACTTTGCTTTGAAAAATGCCTCATAATTTATATTGTTTAAGGTATATATAATATTTATTAATTTGTTAGACTGTGAATGTACAATTTTTATTTTTAAAATTTTTACGGTTGGGTTTAATAAAATGTTTAACATATATCAACCGCCTTTTTATATAATTTTATTATCTTTCCTGCAACTTTATGTATTGTTTTTATGATTAATCTTTGAAAACTACTAATAAAATTACAATATAAAATAAAAAAGACCGGTCTGTAAAAATACAAACCGATCTTTTTTTGTTTTTTTAGCACAAAATATAATCGTAACTATGGCATACTTTGATTGATAAGTTTCAATCCCTTATGAATCAGGGAATTACAAGCTGAATCTCAAGAATTCAGGGATAACATGAAGTCCTTCATTAGTTTCAATCCCTTATGAATCAGGGAATTACAAGCTGCACTACGCCTTGCTCGACTCTTTTGTTGAATGCCAATAGTTTCAATCCCTTATGAATCAGGGAATTACAAGCTGAAATATACTTCCTATGTTCGAAAATGAAATTACTGAAAGTTTCAATCCCTTATGAATCAGGGAATTACAAGCTGTAGGTTTAAATAATACGGATTCATATTTTAATAAGTTAATAGTTTCAATCCCTTATGAATCAGGGAATTACAAGCTGCACTACGCCTTGCTCGACTCTTTTGTTGAATGCCAATAGTTTCAATCCCTTATGAATCAGGGAATTACAAGCTGAAATATACTTCCTATGTTCGAAAATGAAATTACTGAAAGTTTCAATCCCTTATGAATCAGGGAATTACAAGCTGGAGCCGGTTAAAGGTGCTAAAGTACAGGGTTCTGATACGTTTCAATCCCTTATGAATCAGGGAATTACAAGCTGTTAATGATAGAATAAATTC